>NZ_NEFY01000060.1 GCF_002258215.1 Marinobacter vinifirmus | reverse complement strand
GTGTTCTATCTCGTCCAATTTGTTAAAGAGCAAATCTGACCCAGTGATCAGAAAGGAAGGCTTCATCAGGATGAAACATTCGTTTCTGTACACTACAGACTAGAGTACAAAGGCGCCTGCCCAGCAGACCCTTTTGCTCTCTTTACTAGCCAACCAAGTAATTCGTGTGGACTCTGACCGAAGCATTCGGCTTCGTTTAAG
>NZ_NEFY01000059.1 GCF_002258215.1 Marinobacter vinifirmus | reverse complement strand
AGATTTCCACAATTCACGGTGGAATGCCGCCGCCGTTTTGCCATAACCCCGAATTGGGCGCATTAAACCGAAAGCCAGTAACGACAAAAGCCCGGGGGCGAAACCGCCGGGCCTTTGGGGATCTGGTCAGGCTAGTGCCTGTCCATGATCAATTCCAGCACAGAGAATTATGCCTGTACGGGCAGGATCGAATGCAAAGAATGCCCGAA
>NZ_NEFY01000058.1 GCF_002258215.1 Marinobacter vinifirmus | reverse complement strand
AACTCCTGACCTCCTGCGTGCAAGGCAGGCGCTCTCCCAGCTGAGCTACGGCCCCAGAATCATCTAGCCATCACATCCAAGAACAGAATTTTACCGATCTAGGCGTCAAAGTGTGCCGCACAGCTTGCTATGCAAGTGCTTTGACAACGACGAGCAGTGAAATTCTGGTGGGTCTGGGTGGACTTGAACCACCGACCTCACCCTTATCAGGGGTGCGCTC
>NZ_NEFY01000057.1 GCF_002258215.1 Marinobacter vinifirmus | reverse complement strand
GGGGCCGTAGCTCAGCTGGGAGAGCGCCTGCCTTGCACGCAGGAGGTCAGGAGTTCGATCCTCCTCGGCTCCACCAAATTTTACTGACTAGCCTTAATAGGGTTAGCAGTGTACAGAAACAAGCGTTTCAGTTGTATGACTCTGTTGAGAGTGGCGACTGAAGGTCTTCTTTCTGATCACTGGGTCAGATTTGCTCTTTAACAAATTGGACGAGATAGAACAC
>NZ_NEFY01000056.1 GCF_002258215.1 Marinobacter vinifirmus | reverse complement strand
GAATGCTTCGGTCAGAGTCCACACGAATTACTTGGTTGGCTAATAAAGAGAGCAATTAGCGCGACAGTTTGTTGTGCATGGCAAGGCGCAGATTGAGTGAAGAAGGGAGCGTACATAAGCACGTGACCGACTGAGCGAAAGCTGCAACACGGCCAGGTGCAACAAGATGGCGTGATAATCGGGTCTGTAGCTCAGGTGGTTAGAGCGCACCCCTGATAAGGGTGAGGTCGGTG
>NZ_NEFY01000055.1 GCF_002258215.1 Marinobacter vinifirmus | reverse complement strand
GGCAGCCGGGAGCCCCGGAGCGGGGCTTGGCCCGGTGGTATGGCTGGCGGTCAGGTTCAGGGCCGGAGGCCGGCAGCAGGTGCAGCCGTGGGCCGGTTGCCCGGCGGTGTGATCCGGTAACGGCGGCATGGCCGCCAGCAGGGCCACGGTCTGGGGGTATGTCGTGTGGGGGTATCTGCCGGGGTAGCAGGTGAGCACCAGGAACAGCAGCGTTCGGGTTGGTGCTGGGGTGGTCTGGCAGCTGGCGGAA
>NZ_NEFY01000054.1 GCF_002258215.1 Marinobacter vinifirmus | reverse complement strand
AACTACAAAAGTTGCCGCCGGAGACGCCAGTGCTGGTCGAGGGCTACGAAACCGGATTTGATGATATTGTCGAGCTCATCCCCGAACAGGTAGTCCGGTACCGGCATGCTCCGGAGTGGGATGGCGAATATCAGGCGCTAGACAGATTCTCCAATTCAGAAACCGGAGTGCGGCAAGCCGCGGTGATCCGGGGGCGCAGAGGCCATCGAAGGCAAGGTGATGAAGGATAAGCAATCGTACAGATTGAGTGATCTGGTGGCCCAGTGTGGCCCCGACGCGCCCGTGCCAGAGGCGCTTATAGAGTGGGAGCAGGCTGTACCGGTTGGCCTGGAACAGGTCGTTATGGGTGACCAAGTGGATATTCGGGAGGCGG
>NZ_NEFY01000053.1 GCF_002258215.1 Marinobacter vinifirmus | reverse complement strand
GAGCGCACCCCTGATAAGGGTGAGGTCGGTGGTTCAAGTCCACCCAGACCCACCAAAATTGCGTTATCCGTCGTTATCGCCGGGCTCACGTGCTACTCGCACGCTACACCCGTCGATGCCTAGGCTAACCCAATTTTCCGAGTTCGCCGAATCGTATCGGTGACTTGGTGTAGTAAGCCTCGAACGTTGAGGCAATCGCGGATGCGCTGGACAGGTTTTGTCAATCTAGGCGCAGTATGAGCGAGTGAAGGAGTGACCCTCGATGGGTCATGACTGATGCGAGCGAAGGCTGCAACGACGAGTGACAAAGGCTGGACAAGCAGACGGGGCCGTAGCTCAGCTGGGAGAGCGCCTGCCTTGCACGCAGGAGGTCAGGAGTT
>NZ_NEFY01000052.1 GCF_002258215.1 Marinobacter vinifirmus | reverse complement strand
AATAGCTCGAATTATAGCGCACTTCCGCTTAGGAATTAACCAGACGGAACACTAGCGGTCAAATTTGACCACCTTTTTGGTTTGGGTGTTAGAAAATACGGAGCCAGTTCAGCGTTTCAGAGTTGGTATACACTGGTAGGAAATACGGAGCACGAATCGATATGAATACAAAGCGCCCAACCGAAAAAGAATTCTTGGACGGCCTAAATGCCCACACGGCCCATGCCGATGAACTGGCGGAACCACTGCCCCAAGAACTAAACCCGCTGGAGCGCCAAGAAGGTTCCGTTCAGGGTTATACTCGGCCAACTAAAAAGGACGAGAATAATGGCTACCGACGATGAGCATGCGACTGACTCCACATCGGTTTTTTGCGGCCAATCCGGTCGGGGTGGACTGGGTTTGTGGTGACCTGCATGGCGAGTT
>NZ_NEFY01000051.1 GCF_002258215.1 Marinobacter vinifirmus | reverse complement strand
GTTCTTGTCATGTGACTCCCCAAAAGTCGGTGTCCAACTTTCGGGGGTCACTTCAATACATTTGGCATCATGAAATGTACTGCGGGTCTGACCCGCTGGGGCTGAGGTAGCCGCTGAGCCGAATATGGGTTGTAATCGGCTCAGGTTCTGATCCGAATAGGCAGGTTTTTTCGGCTCATGTATATCTGACAAGAACAAGACTGGCCGCGTTTCACGTGGGGTGAGGGTGCTCTGCGCTCCTCGGTTGCTTGATTCTGCCGGCGAGGAATTTGGGGAAGGCATCAACGCCCGGAAGTACCAGTCTCTGGCTAAGGTCAGCAAGGCGACGGCTACGCGGGATTTGACGGACTTAGTGGAGAAAGGTTGTATTTTTCAGTTAGCCGGGGGCGGACGCAGTACCCGCTATGCCTTGTTGCTGCACAGTGACTGATTGACCAAGCCGGTTTGTGACCGGGTTGTTTGTAATGCCGTGCAGGGTGGTTATAATCGGCGCTGCTCAGGATGAGTCTGTTATAACCATTTAAACTTCAGGGACCGAAGTTATGCCCCAGGCAAGCGGATTGCAGTTCACCGCCCGTGTAGGCGAATTCCCCTCTG
>NZ_NEFY01000050.1 GCF_002258215.1 Marinobacter vinifirmus | reverse complement strand
CACCAAATAAAAAGGTATTTAAAGTATGCATGGTTCCTCTCGAGACATTTAACGCTGAGCACAGCGGCGAACTTGGAGTGGCGACGAAGGAGCCACGGAAAGGACGTCCGGCGGCCATCAGCCGCGTACTGCTGCGACTTGTTAAAGGTTTTTGAGGGCTACTTTTGCCCTGTATGCTTGCATAAACTGAAAGAGGCCTAAGCCAATGAACGACGCGACCATTGCGTTTGAACTGTCCGCATCTACCTGTAATAAGCCGGCAGTCGCCACACAGAAAAGCCCGCCAAAAATGTACTCATTTGGCTCATAGCGATATTTAAATTTCAGGGACTGCCCATAAAGGTCTGGGTCAAAATCGACCGGAACCTTCAGCTCCTCCGCTTGTTTAATAGCGAACCGGTTTACTTTTCCACGCCAGAACGACCAGTAAACAATTTCTTCAACTGGTAATGCAATCACTCGAAAACCTCTGCCTGTTCCAGTTGCGACTTGTGTTATGCGCAAACCAGTGATTTTCGAAATATCACCAAGCCTTATTGTTCCATCTAGGAATTGCTTCCGTGCCATGATTCGTTACTTACCTTTAACGCTGATGGTAACCGGCGCCGGAGCGCAGCGGAGGGAACCAAAAGCGGTACG
>NZ_NEFY01000049.1 GCF_002258215.1 Marinobacter vinifirmus | reverse complement strand
ACAAGTGCTAACCAATGCAGGCACGGCGACGCCCTTTACATTGCGCCTTCGGCTCCATTTCAAGGGCGCGCATGCTGCAGGCGTTAAACGAAAATGGACTTGGCATGAGTAATCCGCTGCACAATCTGAAGATTGATTATTGGTACAAGGCAGCGTTGGTTGTAGGTGCGGTCGTCTTGATTACTGCCCTGACGGTTGAGCTTAAAGGGGTCGAGAACTCCATCGTGCAACTTATCGCTCTTGGAACAGTATTGGTCGGAATAGGGGAATGGATTAACCACCCGCTCCAGACCCGAATTGTTCCCCCAAGCCCAAGAAATCCGACCTGGTTGAAGGGCGAGGGCTACCTCCGCAAAAACTCAGCGTTGGGATTACTTTTTGTAATCAGCGGTGTCGGGTTCATTGGGCTGGGAATTTGGAAGTTAGTCGTTTAACCAGGCGCTGTAGTACGCGGCCGATGGCCGCCGGACGCCCTTTTCATTGCGGCTACGCCTCCATTACAAGGGCGCCGCTAAGCTTCGCGTTACATGGTGAAGCCAGGCCTATGATTTCGGTGAAACTGAGAAATCTTCGTCACCAAGATAAAGAGGCTGTCATATCTATGCTTCGAGATCCTCGGGTAATGCGGTTTCTTGGGCCTCGTCGCGCCCTGGCTGAAGATGAGGCAGATTCGTGGTTTGAGAGTGCGCTTACTAACCCGACCCGCTTCGCTGTAGCCAACGCTGATACTGACGAGTTTATTGGGTTCTGCGGCATTAAGCAGATGGATGGTGTTCCGGATTTCGGCTATTTCATCAGATCAGAGTTTTGGGGCAACGGCA
>NZ_NEFY01000048.1 GCF_002258215.1 Marinobacter vinifirmus | reverse complement strand
CTGCCGATTTCAGGCGAGCGACGTCCTCGGCGGGCGCGCCGATAGTCTGATTTGAGAAAGAAGGGGAGGGAGCCTAAGCCGCTTGTCGTCGCCGTCCAGGATTTCGGTAATCCTGATAGCTATCTTCAAAGGCAGTGGCCCGGTGGCACCACCGCTCCGGGTCCAGATTCAGCCGTTCCAGAATCGGCAGCGCGTTTTCGTCAATAGCGCCCCGTTTGTCACTCCGGCTGATCCGCCCGGTGCAATCCACCAGTTCCAGGTAATCTTCAAAGCTGAACAGTATTCCGCGCTGAAAACCATTCCGAATGACTCCCTCAAAACCCAGTAGCGGTTTTAACGGCACCGAAAAATCATTCAGTGCCTGTTGTTCCGTCTGTCGTGCAATGGCTTCCGCCAGATTGAAGGTAGGATGAATGCGTTCTTTGATGCTGGTGTGGTCGGAAGTCTCCGGTGTCTCTGCCATGGCGGCTCGGATGGGATTCAGGTCGACATAGGCCATGCAGGAGAGAAGGGCCTCTTCGGTGTCCAGCGCCTGGGATTTGAATCGACTCTCCCAGAAATGGCCGGTGCACTCATCTTCCCGGTTGGCCTGCCTCGCAATCGGCTCGTTCAGGCATTTCATAAACCAGCTCAAGTCCGCCAACCGCTGCCGGAAGGTTTCTGCGTACTCCTCCACTCGCCGAAGCTCGGCCGCACACAACTCATCACCCCGATGGTACCGCTGTACCAGTGGTGGCCCTTTATGGAGGCTGCACCAGCGCGCCAGCACCTCATCCATGCTCCACGGCTCTACGTCATCCGGGCTGAGCTTCACCACCAAGTGGTAGTGGTTCGACATCACCGCATAAGCGGCAACATCTACCGCGAACACAGATGCCAGAAGCC
>NZ_NEFY01000047.1 GCF_002258215.1 Marinobacter vinifirmus | reverse complement strand
GGCGTTAGCACCTCATGTCCGACGGCTGTCGTTCACGTCGTCCGCAAGCCAAGCCTTGATTAGTGATTGATAGGGCATGTCCCGCTTGTTGGCTTCGATTTTGATCCGATCAAGCAAGGTTTCCGGCAACCGGAGTGAGATCGTCTTGGTTGAGGGTTTCAGCTTCGGGAACGATGCCGGCTTGGCCTGACTCCAATCCAGGTAATCTGTGGAATCGTGGGTTTCCCAGAACTCCCGCTCTTCTGCTTCAGTTTTAAATTCAGGCATCTTTTTTAGCTTGCTCATAAACAGCCCTCTCTTTACGGTGCATGTCGCGAGCGGAAATCACTCTGATCAGCGTACCGTTCTGCCTTAGTGTGAACGTAATGTGGAGTAGTCTCTCATCATCCGTTACACCAAGGGCATGAAAACGGGCCTCAGTCTGGCTATGCTTGGAGTCATCCAGCACCAGAAGCGGCTCGTTAAAGAAAATTTCTTCCGCTTCGGACTGGTTTACGCCGTGTTTCTCCGCGTTCTTGCGGGAGTTGCCTTCGTCCCAGTCAAAGCCAGTAACTTGTGCCCAGTTGATCATAAAAGTATATTATCAGCATATACATTGGCGTCAACAAGTGCTAACCAATGCAGGCACGGCGACGCCCTTTACATTGCGCCTTCGGCTCTATTTCAAGGGCGCGCATGCTGCAGGCGTTAGCATCGAAGAAGGAGTCAAAATTGAGATTGGGAATCTTCCTTGTATTTATTGCTTTACTAGCTGGATGTGCGGCCCATCAGCAACCCGTTCCTGCAGCAACAAGTGCAGGCGGAACCGTTGAGCCCACTTTTGAGCACGAAGCTGTTGGAGAGGCCTCGATCATGACGAATCAGGCCTTGAAGTCGTACCGGGAGGAATATGTCAATGCAACCCAACACAAAGCTTTTGCTCAATCAGATGTTGGTGCCTGGTCTTGGAAGTCAAATAGAACCTCAATAAAGCACGCGATAGAGAACTCTCTGATAGATTGTCAAAAAAATAACAAAAGACATGAAGCTGAATATCCGTGCAAGATTATCAATGTTAACGGGAAATGGGCCGGGGAGCGCTAGGTGCTAACAAGGCCAGTCACGGCGACGCATACTACATTGCGGCTTCGCCTCCATTCCGTAGCCGCGCATGCTGGCTGGCGTTAGCTGAAAAGGACCACATGAGCACATTTCTACTCACATGGAAACCGGATGAATGGGGTTATGAAAAGCTCCAAGAGCGTTTAGAGGCGCACGCGTCTGGGGAAGTCGTTCAGCGTTGGAGTTGCGGTCGCACAAAGAAAATTCCTCTGGGTTCGAGAGTCTTTCTTACCAAGCAAGGTAAGGGCTATAAGGGGATATTTGGCTCTGGTCATGTAGTGGAAGGACCATTTGAAGAGCCACACTTCAACGAGGAAAAAAGAAAAGCGGGTAAAAGATCGCTATATGTAATGGTGAATTTTGACCGGCTATATGATCCCTTATCAGAAATAAAAATCGATCGTTCGGAACTGGAGGCATTCGATCCAAAGGTTTGGGACTCTCAGGGCTCTGGTAAAACAATACCGGAGGAAGCGGCTTCAAATCTTGAAGAGCTGTGGTTAGAAAGAACCGGAGGCGTGGGGATTCCTTATGCCGATGAACTCCCAGAAGATACTGTAGTTAGGGAGGGGGCCGCTAAGAAAATTCGTGTGAATGCTTATGAGCGAAGCCCAGAGGCTAGGGACCGCTGCATCAAAAAATGGGGGCTGAATTGTGCTGTATGTAATTTCCACTTCGAGTTGTTCTATGGGCAACTTGGCAAGGGGTACATACACGTTCATCACTTGAAGCCTTTGGCTGAAATTCGGGAAGAGTATGAAATTAACCCTGAAGAAGATTTGCGGCCAGTTTGCCCCAACTGTCATTCGATGCTCCATCGGAATAAGCAGGTTCTTTCCATTGAAGAGCTACAAAAGCTGGTGCACACCTATGGTGGTCGCGTGGGCAGCTAACAAGGCCGTCAACACGGACGCATTTTTCGTTCGCGTTGCTCACTACAAATGCGCCGGTTACGGCAGGCGTTACATGGTGAAGCCAGACCTATGATTTCGGTGAAATTGAGGAACCTTCGTCACCAAGATAAAGAGGCTGTCATTGCCATGCTTGGAGATCCTAAGGTAATGAGGTTTCTTGGGCCTCGTCGCGCCCTGGCTGAAGATGAGGCAAATTCGTGGTTTGAGAGTGCGCTTACTAACCCGACCCGCTTCGCTATTGCCAACGCTGATACTGACGAGTTCATCGGGTTCTGCGGCATTAAACAGATAGATGGTGTTCCGGATTTCGGCTATTTCATCAGATCAGAGTTTTGGGGCAACGGCATAGCTACCAAGGCATGCGAGTTGGCAGTTGAAAGGCTATCCTCCGAGATCGGATTAGATACCGTTCAGGTTTTCATCGCGGATGGCAATCTGGCTAGCCAGAGAGTAGCTCAAAAATTGGGATGGCAGGCCACGCACAATGGTACTAAGGATGGAGAGTATGGCCGATACTACCGAATCACCATGTAACCAGGCGGTCAACCGGACGCCAAAAGCGTACCGCTTTTGGTTCCCTCCGCTGCGCTCCGGCGCCGGTTACCATCAGCGTTAGGCATTCAATGAGGGAGGTTAAGTGAGAGTTTTTCATTTCATGCAGAAGCAACATGCAATAAGCAACCTAGAGAGGTTCCGGCTTAAAGTTGCTACCTTGGATAGCATGAATGACCCATATGAACTCTTCCTCAATTTCGACGGGGCTTCCAGAGACGACATTGAAAAATTCAAAGAACACTTTACTGTAAAATCTGGATTTTTGTGTTTCTCAAAAAACCTACATGATCCTGTTCAATGGGCGCACTATGCAGATAACCACAGAGGTATCTGTTGGGAGTTTGATATTCCAGCGCATCTTTTAAACAGAATTGAGTATGGAGAGGAACCGATTAACCTTGCCCAGAGAGATGAAGACTGGCGAGATAATCTGGTGAAAGCCACTCTCCGAAAATACGATGGATGGTCTTACGAGCAAGAATATCGAATTCTGGTGGACTTAGAAGCTGAAGAGATTATTCGCGAATCTGGGCTTCATTTTGTCAAACTCGAGAAGATTGTTTTTCCAACTCGAGTCTATGCTGGCATTCGCTGCGAACTATCCGCCGAAGAGAAGGAGCTTTTCTACCGTAATGATCTTGAAGTTATTCAGATGGCCCAAGATCATCGGTCTTACTCCATCATTCCGGCCTAACAATGCAAGTCACGGCGACGTATACTTCATTGCGGCTTCGCCTCCATTCCGCAGCCGCGCATGCTTAGCGTAAGCGTCCGCCCATCACACCTTGTCAGGTGTAGCCGGCGTCCAGTTGTGGGG
>NZ_NEFY01000046.1 GCF_002258215.1 Marinobacter vinifirmus | reverse complement strand
CCTGGTACCTGTTGCGCTTTCGCGCAAGACGCGCCTCGGTCTTTCAGGGGTTGGAGATAGGTATGACAACGCGACAAGCGTACAGCGATTTTCTGAAGCGCCTGAAAATGGAGCCACCTGTAGAATGTGAATTCTCGGTTGGTGACATCGTGACGTTCACCAATGAATACGGTGTGTCATTTCCAGGCAACAAGGTTATCGGGTTTGCTGCTGACGACGAATTCTATGGCCGCTTTATCCATCTTGATAAAGAGGCCTGGTGGTTCCCGGTGCGGCCTGCTGAGCTGACCTTAGAGTGCAAGGCTTCTGAATCTCGGTAGTGCAGGGTGGGCTTCGGCCTGGTACCTGTTGCGCTTCCGCGCAAGACGCGCCTCGGTCTTTCAGGGGTTGGATATGGTAATGGCAGACAATAAGCCATACTGCATTGTCACTGAGGATGATGCAGTCCTGGTCAAGGACTTAACGCTTGCTGAAGCTGAACAAGAGCTTTGCAGAATGTTAAATCGAGGCGAGGACTGTTACATCGGTGAGACTGAAGCCTATACCATCGAGATCGATGAAACCGGCAGACGTTCAGTGATAAACGCCAAAGCCTCAACGTAGGTTCAGGCGACAACGAAAGCCACCTTCGGGTGGCTTTTTACTTTCTGGCGATCAGGCCGGTGATCGGATAATATACAAATTACAGGGTGGGCTTCGGCCTGGTACCTGTGATTGGCTCCCGGAAACGGGATTGTGACCAGTGCATGACTGGTCACTTGGCCAGTCGGTGCACCTCTACCTAAAGGGGTTATATGATGAAAAATGCGACTCGTACCGATATTCAGCAGGCTGTAACTGACACCATCATCGAACGGATCGAGCAAGGCGGAGTGCTTCCCTGGCAGTGTCCTTGGACAAAGACCGGGGAACAACCGATACCGTATAACTGGCTTACCAAGCAGTTTTACAGCGGTATCAACATTCTGATCCTGTGGGTTCGTGCGATGGAAAATGGTTACTCAACCAACGCTTGGTTGACATTCAAGCAAGCGCAGCAGTTGGGTGGTCGTGTCAGAAAAGGCGAAAAAGCCGTCCAGTGCATTTTTGTGAAGCCTGTAGAGGTTGAAAACGAAAATCCTGGATGCGACACCGATGAAGACGGTAAAAAAATCATCCTGTGTCGTAAGGCTTTCTCACTATTCAATGTTGAGCAGGTCGAAGGGTTGGATAATCTGCCCTGTGTACCTGAACAGCCTGAATACGATGAAGCTGAAGCTGTTGCCGCAATAAACCGTGTTGCTGAGGTTTATTGTGCCAATACTGGTGTTGAGATCCGGCATGGTGGCGATAGAGCCTACTATTCACCGGCCCTTGATATTATCAAGTTGCCAACAACCTTCCACGATGGGGCAGGTTATGCGGCAACATTGGCACATGAGCTGATCCACAGCACGGGCCACAAGAAGCGCTTTGATCGTTTCGACCAGCAGGCCGGAGCATTCAAGGGGTTTAAAGAGGCATACGCTTTTGAGGAATTGATCGCTGAACTAGGAGCCGCTTTTGCTTGTGCTGAACTTGGTATCCAGGGGCAACATGAGCAACATGCCAGCTATCTCGATAGCTGGCTTAGGGTTCTGAAAAGCGACAAGACCTTTATCTTTAAAGCGGCGGCAGCAGCAAGTAAGGCTCATAGCTATCTCATGCGAGGTGGTGTTGAGTCTGAAAGAATCGTTGCAAACGTCGCCTAACTGAACGGTTCGCCGTTCTTCTGGTTCCCGCTAGTGGGAAATCAATGACCAGTGTACTTCTGGTCATTGATGACCAGGGTGCACCTCTACCTAAAGGGGTTGGAAATATGCGTTACAATTTTACGTCTGCTCAAGAGGCACACGACTTCGCTTACGATAAGGGCGTTCCGTTTACTCGGATTAGAAACCTGTCTGAAATGAACTCGCGTGAACTTACAGGCCTTCGTATTCAGCGTGAATGGGTGTTGGGTATTCATACCCAATATTGTTCTGATGATGAAGGTAAGCAGTGGTACCCGGTAGATCGGGAATACATATCACTGGATAGCTTTCGGATGGCGAACAATGAGCTTGTGAAGAAGCAGAAGGTTCGGATTTTGGGGTACTACTGCTATAGGTTGTCCCATGACCCGGCCCAGGTTATTCACCTGGAAGAGCTGTCTAAGGTGGCGCTCAGTACACAACTGATGCACTATACTGGCGATAGTTATTCTTCGTTGTCGTTCCACAATGAGGATGATGTGAGCAGCCTTCGGGCCGGGAATGTCATCGTGCATAAAAGAACACAGCAACGCTTTTTCGTTCCGGCAGCACCGCTGGATCGCTTTGAGTAATCGCAGGGTGGGCTTCGGCCCGGTACCTGCTGCGCATTCGCGCAAGGCGCACCTCGGCCTTTCTCAGGGGTTGGATGAAAATTATGGGTATGCTGTTTGTCGAAGCTCAACTATTGAAACACTGCTTGTATGCGTTCAATGAAATTCCCAATCGCAGACTTTGCAATGGGAAAAAAACCTACGAGATAGCAGCACAGCTTGATCAGGTTTTCAAAGAACAAGAGCGGAATGAAGATAGTGAGGTGCTTCAACGGTTCGTCGATTCGCTGGCTGTGACATTGATACGTGATGTTAATGTTCCGGTGCTGTGGAAAGACATTCCCTACTTGAGCCAGCAGGTAATGATGGTTCAGACTGTGGTTAAAGCGCTCAACATGGTTGACCGTTTTAACTACAACATGGATATGCTCGGTAGAGTGGACTTAATTGTTCCATTTACCAGCAACGAAGAAGCCGCTTAACAGCGGCTTTTTTTTGGTCACTGAAGCAGCTTGCCGGCGAGCTGGATCTGTGACCAAGGGTAGGTGGTCACAAAGTAGCGTCCTCGATGGCCACCAGGTGTGGCCAAAGCGTTTTGTCCTGGTACGGGCGTGGTGTGTTTGGTACTGGTGGTGGCTGAATGGGGCTGTGAGGTTGTTTCAGAGGGAATGGAAGGCGTGTCAAGGGGTAGGTGCGGCCCACAGCCGGAGGCGAGGACACGGCCCCTTGACGCGGCTGTAATGACCCATACGCTCCAGGCTGGGGAGCGGGAAGGGAGGCCGTAGGCCGCATGTCCCGCACCCCTGACGACAGATGGCGAATCGCTCCCCTCGCAGGCGAGGGGCGGGGGGGAGTGGTCACACCGCGGAGGCCCGGGCCGGGTGAGATTGTGCCCATAGTGGTGGTCACAGAACCTGAATGGCCAGGCGCAGGCCTTGTGACCAGTTTCCATTGTCCAACAAGAGAACGTCAGCTATTATTGACCGCAGCGCTGCCTTGCGTAGCGCTAATATCCATAAGCCAGTGTACCCTGGCTTATGGCCGGTGGTGCACCTCTACCTAAAGGGGTTGAATGATGAATCGAGATAAAATCCGGTTAATAGTAGTGCAGAAGGATGACTCAAAGTGGATGCAAATTCATTTTTGCCAGATTCTGCAACGAGGGGCTAAGGTTGTTGATGCTTCTCCCAGCGGAGCGTTGGGCGTGGTCGATGTGGCTGATTTGTGGTTTCCGGTACCGGCTGGTACAGACCTATTTGAGGCCGTCGAATTCATCCTGACAAGCCACAAGGTGGCTCACCACCTGGTTCACCTGAACCGAGTGAATGAGACTAAACCTTCAGGGGTGATTTGCACTGATTGGGAAGCTACATTTTGCCCAATTCAAGCAGTCACTGTTGGCGTTATTGCTGAGGACGAGTAAGATAGTTCCTTATACAGGGTGGGCTTCGGCCTGGTACCTGTTGCGCTTCCGCGCAAGACGCGCCTCGGT
>NZ_NEFY01000045.1 GCF_002258215.1 Marinobacter vinifirmus | reverse complement strand
GATGATTTGGAAATAGGAAACTAATATCCTTTTGTGGCGTAAAGAATGGCTTGATATCGGTGCCTTTCGTGGGTCAGACGTCTTCGATAGAGCTAATACAATTTACCGGCTTTCGCATTGTTGAGTGCGGAAAGTGCAGCTAGCTAATAACTAAGAGTCGGTATTTTTATAAGTTAGAGATATTTATTTTGATAGGAGGCTTTCAAATGGCGGCGTTCATCGCTGGTACAAGTCTTGTGCCGTTTGCGAAACCGGGCTTGTCTGAAATGTATGACAGAATGGGCTCCGATGCACTTTTTCTGGCATTAAACGACGCCGGACTCTCACTCAAGCATCTAGATCAGGCTTATGTTGGGTATGTCTACGGCGACAGCACTTCAGGGCAACGAGCCGTTTACCGTGTTGGAATGACCGGAATTCCCATTATCAATGTAAATAACAACTGTGCGAGTGGATCAACCGCCCTGTTTTTAGCGCGACAGGCTGTAGAAAGCGGTGTTGCCGACTGTGTTTTAGCTTTAGGCTTTGAACAGATGAAACCTGGCGCACTTGAGCAAGTCTTTAGTGATCGACCCTCTCCTTTAGAAAAATTTGAAATGATTGCTGATGAAGCCTTTTTCGATAAGCGTGATTTGCCGGTAACTTTAAAGTTGTTTGGCGGGGCAGGGAAGGCTCATATGGATCTTTACGGAACAAAGCTCGAAACGTTCGCTCGAATTCGCGCAAAAGCCAGTGATCATGCTTTCAACAATCCTCAGGCGCTTTTTCGAAAAAAAGTTTCTACAGAAGAAGTGCTTCATGATCAATCAATTTGGCCAGGCGTAATGACGAAAATGATGGCATGTCCGCCAACCTGTGGAGCTTCAGCTGCTGTCGTGGTTTCGGAAAGATTTGCGTTGAAGCATGGGTTAGATGCAACTGTTCGAATCAGGTCGCAGGCGATGGTTTCCGATTTGCAAGATACTTTCGAAGGTCCAGACATGATTAAGTTGGTTGGAGCCGGCCTAACGGAGTTGGCGGCCGAAAAAGTATATGAACAAGCTGGAGTGGCACCTGAAGATATTGACGTAATTGAGTTGCACGATTGCTTTGCTCAAAACGAACTTATCACCTATGAGGCTCTTGGTCTTTGTTCTCCAGGAGAGGGGGAGCGTTTAGTTGAAGATGGTGATAATACATACGGTGGAAAGTTCGTTACAAATCCTTCCGGTGGTCTTCTTTCAAAAGGACATCCTTTGGGCGCAACTGGGCTCGCTCAGTGTTTTGAGTTGACTCAACAATTGCGCGGGAACGCTGGAGCTCGTCAGGTCGACAATGCCCGATTTGGATTACAGCATAACTTAGGGCTTGGTAGCGCAGCTGTAGTTACATTATATGAACGAACGAGATAAGGCTTTCAGAAGTCCTATAATATTTTTGGTAGAAGCTGAATGAATAAAACTAATAAAGGAGTTCAAGAAATGATTAAGGAGACTTATTCAGAGTCTCCTTAGTTTAGGTGTTGACCCTGTTTGGTTTGCGGTTTTATTCGCTTTGTGCCTTCAAACATCTTTTTTGACGCCTCCAGTAGGACCTGCTCTTTTTTACATTAAAGGCGTATGTCCGACCGCTATTAAAACCAGGGATATTTATACTGGCGTTTTTCCTTTCATTATTATTCAGTTGTCGGTTCTTTTCGCGGTTTTTGTTTTAGGTGATTTGGCTACCTGGCTTCCAGATATTGTTCATAATTAAAGATTCCCATTGCGTTGTGTTGCGATCCTTTTGGCCCCTTAGCGGGGCCATTTTTTTGCTGGCGAAGCCGGCAATCCCGGCCATCTGAAATTTAGTGGTAATAGCAGAGAACAATTCTACTGGCAGTGGCGTCGCTGGCGTACGGGGGTCTTGAAGAATCCTTAGGGCGGTAACGGTACATAAGGCACGCCGCAAAGCCAAGGCGTTATTCCAAAATCTGAATGTTCGCTTTGCGACCATACCGTGTACCAAAAGCTTGTTCCTTGAGGGCACAAAACATGTTGTGCCGCTGGCCTGGGTTTGGGATCGCGGAGCCAGAGAATGGCTTGGCCAGAAGCGCCGGTCCATCGCCAATGATCCGGTTAATCTTTTGCCGGTCAAGACGAGCCTGAGCAAGGGAGCCGAAGGCCCCGACGAATGGCTGCCCCCATTGGGCGAGTGCGGCTATGTAGCTCGCTTCGTTCGGGTGGTAAAGTCATACTATCTGTAGCCCACTGCCCCGGAGTTGGCCTGCTTGTGATTGCGGAGAGTGTGCCATGAAAACCAAACGCCCAACCGAAAAAGAACTCCTGGACGGCCTCGATGCCTACACGGCCCATGCCGATGAGCTGGCCGACCCGTTGCCTCAGGAACTCACTCCACTGGAACGCCTCAGGGATTCCGTCAAACGCTATGACCGGCCAACCGATCCGGTTTGGGACGAGTATTTCGATTCTGAAGGCGTCAGTGACGATTTTATGGAGGATCGAGAGCAGCCCAAGGATGGGCGAACATAATGACCGTCGATGATGAAAAAGCCAAAGGGCATGTGGCTCTCAAAGGCTTCGTTGGTATCTGTCGCGAATGGGACTGCACCCAGGAAGAGATGATGCTGTTGCTTGGTGGTGTGCCCCAGAGCACGCTGGCCAAGTATGAGACGTTGCCACACGTTACGCTCTCGCAGGATACCCTGGAGCGCATCAGCTACATCCTGGGCATCTACAAATCCCTGAGAGTCATGTATCCAACGGCCGAACGCGCCAATCGTCGGGTTCGACTGGAAACCAGTGAGCCTCCCTTCTTCGGAACGTCAGCCCTAGACTTTATGGCGCAAGGCTCCATGAAGCACCTCATGGAAACTCGACGCTACTTTGATGCAAAGCGGGCGGGGTAACCAGCCCCCGTCGGCCAAGATTTTGGGCGGTCAGTTTGGTCACCTTTTTTGTTTGAGTGGTAGGAAATACGGAGCGCACGAAAGTGTTTCTATAGAAACACCCATCCTGGCGCTGACCGACCAGCCAATCGAAACGCCCTGTTTCTATAGAAACAGCGGTCAAATTTGACCACCTTTCTTGGTTTGAGTGGCATGAAATACGGAGCCAGCTCGAGAGACCTTCCATGCTAAGAATCACACGGATCGACCCGGAGCCCTTTTTCACCTTGCCACACCGTACCAACGGCCCGACCGGTATGCCTCTGCATAATCGCCTGCCGTTTTATCGGGCCTATGCCACAGGAGACACCCTTCTCCGAGCGCTTTGCCATTGAATGCACCTGGCCCTGGAACCGGGCCCAAGGAAAAAATCAAACCATTTCGGGTATCACGGCCGTGGTGTCAGGCCACATCGGGACTGCCGAGGTCATTCAGCGCGGAAACCAGGTCTGGATTGACGTTCTGGCGAGAACGGGTCAGGTGCCGTTAATGCCGGCTCATCGTGTGCTGGAAAGAGTGGCGCAAGTACAGCGAAATGGTTAATTTTTTAGGGCAGCATCCGCGTGCGAGGTTTCCGGCGTAGTTATCCGGCACGCCAAAGCACAATACCGTCCCTGACAATGTTTTCGAGTAGTTCTGGGGTGGAGTAGCCCTTCGGGTTGGCCCATTCACACTCCCAGACCGGCAGGGCCTGAATCAACACGCCGGTATCCAAAAGCACTTCAAACGCCAGGCCCGCCATCTCCAACTTGGTGTCCACAAAATCCCCAGGCTGTCCGGCCAAAACAACGGCTACATCGGCATCGCTTTCGTCGTGATAATCACCACGGGCCCGGCTACCAAACAGGATCAGCTGAACTGCATCGAACCGGCCAGCCAGTTTTTCGCCAAAAACCAGCACCGCCTCCCGAATATCCACTTGGTCACCCATAACGACCTGTTCCAGGCCAACCGG
>NZ_NEFY01000044.1 GCF_002258215.1 Marinobacter vinifirmus | reverse complement strand
CACTTTATTAGCCTGATCCCGTTGTCTTTCGGGACGCTTCCAAAAAATACATAGGTGAACTTTATGACTGATCGAGTGTTACGCCGCCCTGAAGTAACCGCCATTGTTGGCCTCGGCACAACAAAACTTTATGAACTGATCGGGAAGGGGCAATTCCCGAAACCAATACGACTATCTGAACGCTCTGTTGGCTGGCTTGAATCGGAAGTTCAGGGATGGATAAAGGAACGGGCTGAACGCCGGGAGGCTGAGACCAATGCTTGAGACATCCCGCCCCGGACCGCCTACAAATAACCAGCTGCTAAAGCTTTCAAAGCGTTTACTTGAAGCCAGAGACCCAGAGACCGGGTGCAGCCTTCCCGGCCACTTCACTACCGATACCGTTGTTGTCGGCCTGATAGATATAGCAACTATCTCAGAATACGACCTCCCCCAAATGCAGCGCCAAGTTTCCGAGCGAATCAAAAGGAGGGCGGTTTCTGCGGTTAGGGTCCTGATTGCCGGTCTGATTCAAGGCGGGCTCCCGGCTGGAAGGGCTTATGACTTCTTCTCAATGGAGGATCTCAACCTTCTGTTTTATGTGCACAGCCAATTGTCCGGGGCTGAGCAGTACCCGGATATACCTCTAGGCCCCATTGATGAGGCTCCCGCCGATGAACAGTAACCACAGCGCCGGGGACATTATCGACCGCTTCCGGCAAGTGCTGGCGGAAGCCGGGCTACCTGCCGCCCCTGAGACAAACTTTATTTGTGATGGCCTGCTGCACCGCTTCCGCGTTGAAGGGGACAAGAAGGGCAGCCGTAACGGTTGGTACGTGCTCCACTTGGACGGGGTTCCCGCCGGGGCCTTTGGCAGCTGGCGGGCCGGTATAGCAGAAAACTGGTGTATCAAAGGCCAGGAACAGCTAACCGAAGACGAGCGCCGCCAGCTACGGGAGCGGATGGAGCGGGCCAAAGCCGCCCGCCAGTCCCAGCTAAAACAACGGCACGCCACCGCCGCCCAACGCGCCCGGAATATGTGGCAGAAGGCAAAGCCCGCCGCCCCGGACCACCCCTATTTAGTGAAAAAGCAGGTTTCACCACACCGGGCCCGCCAGATCGGCCCCGCCCTGGTATTGGATATACGGGACATACAAGGCCAGATTTCGAGCCTGCAATTCATACAGCCCGACGGGGCTAAAAAACTGTTATCCGGGGGAGCCAAGCAAGAGCGCTTTATTCCTGTGACTGGTGTAGATGGCGGGGACCCTGAAACAGTCCTGATCTGTGAGGGATGGGCTACCGGGGCCACCTTAGCCGCTTCTATGCCTGGTGCGTTGGTGCTGGCGGCCATTGATGCCGGCAACCTTCCAGCTGTAGCAGTCGCAACCCGCCAACGTTGGCCGGGCTGTGATCTCATTATCTGCGGGGATGATGACCGGAAAACTGAAGGCAACCCCGGCGCAACAGCCGCCAAAAGGGCCGCTGAACTGAGCGCCGCACGGTTGGCCTTGCCTGAATGGCCCGAAGGCAGCCCGGAAAGCCTTTCCGACTTTAACGACCTTGCAAACTGGCTTAACGAGGTGAAGCCGTGACAGACACCGGAAACAAGACCCCGCCGCCCCTGGTGAATCCCAAAGAGCTAAACGAACCGCGACCGCTACCAGACGATCAGCCGCCAGTAATGGACCTGCCGCTTGAAGCGCTGCCGGGGCCCCTTGCTGATTTTGTGGAAGACATTTCAACCCGCCAGCAATGCCCGCCCGATTACGTGGCAGTAACAGCGCTGTGCGCCCTTTCCGCCGTTGTTGGCAACAAGATAAAGGTTTGCCCAAAACGCCATGATGATTGGGCCCTTGTCCCGAACCTGTGGGGGGCTGTTGTAGGCGGCCCGGCTTCCAGTAAATCGCCGGCCATGGGCGCGGCCCTGGCACCCTTGAAAGCTATGGAGCGGGAAGCCTGGAAGGTCTACGAGCAGGAAAAGGCAGACTATGAAGCGGAATTGAAGCTGGCAAGCATAGAAGAAAAAAAAGCACAGAAAGATGCACAAAAATTAAGCGAAAAAGGCAACCGGGAAGGGGCAATGGAGTTACTGCGGGCAACCTCAAAGCCTGATGAGCCGAACCGCCAGCGCCTTATAGTAAACGATGCCACCATTGAAAAGCTGGGGGAACTGCTGAACGAAAACCCCAACGGTCTGTTACTGGTGCGTGATGAGCTGGCGGGCTGGTTGTCGAAATTGAGCGGGGAAGAAGGCCAGGGGGACCGCGCCTTTTACCTGGAATGTTATGACGGGGATGGCCGCTACACGTTCGACAGGATAGGCCGGGGAACTGTTGATATTGAGTCTACAACGCTATCCATTATCGGGGGGATACAACCCGCCAGGATAGCCCCCATTATCCGGGGCGCTACCCGTGGCAGTGATGACGATGGACTAATACAGCGGGTTCAGCTGGCGGTCTGGCCGGATATCTCTCCCCGCTTTAAGTGGCATGATGTAGAGCCGGAGAAGGATATTTATAAGGCCTATGCCGATTGCTTTCGCCGGCTGGCAGCCCTTCCGAGGGAAGGCAAGCGGGCACACTTTGACGAGCAAGCCCAGCCGCTGTTTGTTGAGTGGATGGAAGAAATGCAGGAACAGGCCCGGAGCGGTTCGCTTCATCCCGTGATGGCTGCCCACCTGGTGAAAATGCCTAAAACGGTTGCTGCCCTTAGCCTGATTTTTGAGCTGATTGAAACCGGGGAAACGTCAATTTCTGCCCACTCCCTCGCCATGGCGTTAGAGCTGACGGATTACCTCAAAAGTCATGCCGAGCGCTTATATTCCATTGTTTCCAATTCAGCAATCAAAGGGGCAAAGCTCATTCTACAGCGGCGGGACAAGCTTCCCGTGCCATTCACAGCCCGCAATATCCGCCGGAAGCAATGGCAAGGGCTTGCCAATAGCCAGGATGTAGATGACGCAATTGATGTGCTAGTTGAGCACCGGTACCTGAAAGCAATGCCACTCCAGACCGGAGGGCGGCCAACCTGGCAATACTTCTGGAATATGGAGGGGTAAACCATGGGCCGCTGGCTGGATAAAGCCCGAGGGGACGCCCCCACCACAACCAAACAGGAACCGGAAACCGCCGGTTCTGTCAGTTTTGTCAGTTGCATATCCGGGGGTTCTCAGAAATCAGGCCGCTGGCTTGACCGTATCAAAACCCCTACCCCCGATAATAAACACGAACTGACAGAACTGACAAAAGCCCCTTCCGTCAGTTTTGTCAGTTGCATATCCGGGGGTTCTCCAAAAACGAAAACGATATACCGGGAGCTGATACAGGCTTGCCGGAGGCTGAGAATTCAGCCCTCTGAGCTGAAAGCCGCGCTTGATGATGACGACCTGAAAGACATAGAGGCAGGAACCATTAACCGGGAACATTTGCGAGCCTACGCGCTGTTCCTGGTGGAGAATGGGCACTTCTGCCGGTTGGACCGGGAAACAGAAACAACCAACAGGGAAGCCACCACAGCCCCCCGGCAGGCTGAGCGCCCGCGCCCGCTAGACTCGCCAGCGCTGAGGGCGGCCCGTGACCGTTTCTATGCTCACCTCCCGAGCTGCCCTATCTGCTACGCCAGCCGGGGCCGCTACTGCGGGGAGGCATGGGAGCTGCGGGAACAATACAGGGAGCCGGGCTGCTCCCCAGATCGGCGCAAGGCAAGGGAAAGGACAGCCAACCATCTCAAGACCTGCGGGGAATGTCTGCCCCATGTGTCCCGGTTCTGCCAGATCGGGCAAAACTGGCTAGATACATACGCCTTCACCCAGCCCCCGCGCGGTCAAGACTGGGTGGCCGGCAACCTCACAATGAACCCGAACGGCTCCGCTTACCTCCCTCCCCCCGGCTCCGGTCGAACGGTGATAAACATTCTATTAAAGGGCTGGCGGCCTGCCACTGAGACCAACCGAGATTCCGCCAGCTGACCCCATCCCCCGGCGATGCCGGGGCGCACACCCTCAAGCTTGCCAACGGATACAACTCTGAAGCCAATCGCCAGACAATGCCGGAGCATTCCCAGGCGCAAACCGGCGGACAGACGTTCAGAAAAAATGAACGGGTCCTTCTGGGGGTTACCTATGCTGCGACCCCCGCTGATCGCAGAATTTTCGCAGATATAACAACATCTTAGCCTTCCTTCCTCTCCATTTTTGACCAATTCCCCAAGGAAACAGCACGGAATCAACCGGAACCCATAGGACATAAAAGCCAGAAAAGCGGCACAGGAAAGCAAGGAACAACAAAAATTCAGAACAAGATTTAATGGCCGCTCCCGGCTGCCGCCAGCTGCCAGACCTCACCACCAGCCGAACGCCCCGGTTCCTGGTGATGATCTGCCGCCCCGCTAGATACCCCCATAGCTCCCGGCCCTGCCGCTGCCGGATCAAACCACCGGACCGGCTCCCGGTGTGACCCTGGCAAATTGCCCGCCGCCGGAAGGCTGTGAAAGGCACTTACTTCTTAATAACTAAAGAAAAATGACTTTTGTCAGTTTTGTCTATGTATTAATAAATAAAGAGTTCTGGGTCTGCGCTTAAACGGCAAACGCCAACCCGAAAGCCCCTGTTCCTGGTGCTCACCTGCCGCCCTGGCAGATACCCCCACGGCTGCACCCTGCCGCCCTCCGGCCCTGACCCCCACCGCCAGCCATACCACCGAACCAAACCCCGCGCCGGGGCTCCCAGCTGCCACCAGTTGCCAGACCTCACCGCCAGCCGAACCCCCCGTATTTTGGAGAACCCCCGGATATGCAACTGACAAAACTGACGGAAGGGGCTTTTGTC
>NZ_NEFY01000043.1 GCF_002258215.1 Marinobacter vinifirmus | reverse complement strand
ACGCCAGCCATAAGCGGCGCCCTGACAAGGGCGTCCGGTGGAGGGCCATCGGCCCGGAACAACCTTAATGGCCTTGTTATATAGTCTTGGCAATTCTCGATACCTCACGCTCAAATGAGCCGGCCTCTTCCGCCAACAACTCAAGGGCCTCTTGAAAGTGAGGCAACCATTTCTCGCCCGAAATATCACCGGATTTATACTGCTGTTTATAGCCATGCAGGACATCTTGAATATGATCGAGCTTTTCTTTAACGGCCGAAAACGATGGTTGAAGCTCTGGGAAGTACATGTCAATAATCAGATTCAACCGATCCGGGTTGTGTGCATAGTTCCGGTTTGTAGTGATGTCTAGGGCATCATTAAAGGTCAGCTCTCCTGCCATTACTTGCCTGTATGGCAGGAAATGCGATACCGCTATATTCGTGTATCGCTTTGACTCTACGTACAATTCCTCAAGCCTTTCCCGAATTATGTCATTTCTTCGCGTTTCAGTTTCATGATCAAGTTGAATTCGCAATCGGTCGTTGCTGGCTCGATTCGTGAGGTTTACACCGATCAACGTCAATGCAGAAGTAAGTATCGCTGTGGATAGGGCCACCCAGGCTGAGGAAGGAATTTTTGACACAAACTCAAATAGTGTCTCCATGTTCTGCTACCTCCCTATATAACGCCGCGCTCTGGGGCAAACCGAAGCGCAGCGTAGGTTTGTCCCTTGCAGCGCTTTGTTAAATGTTTTTTAAAATAACCTTTTTATGACTATCATCGTAAACTAATGAAAATGGTAAATTTTCTAAAAATTGATACATACTGATTGCGATATGATCGAAGTCTGAGTCTTTGTCATTAGAAAATGTAGTACGAAATTCGCACAGCAACTCTTTTTGAGACTCTATATTTTCACCTGTGATCTCTTTTATATGGCTAATACTTTCATTGATGGTTTTGTCCTCTATAACACTTACTTTGAAAAAGTAATCTCCGAAACCTACCCTAAGTTTTGGTGGTATGTTTCCAAATGGAACTTCCTCTTCCGAGAATTCAACGTCTGCATCTTTAGAAAAATAGTCTCTAACCAAGTCAAAGACCTTTTCTCTGCTCCAATCTTCCGGATCACCAAATAAAAAGGTATTTAAAGTATGCATGGTTCCTCTCGAGACATTTAACGCCTTGGTTTAGCGGCGGCCCGACAGGGGCGTCCGGTGGAGGCCGCAGGCCGGAACGAACTACAACAACTTGTTATATTTCGTCGTCCTCGATTGGACCGCCAACCGTGTCGAAAATCATGGTGTGGCACTCGACCGTGAACCATTCGTCAAACAATTTCAGGGTCAGTTTCTGAGGCCATAAATCTGGATCAACATACCACCCACCCAGCTCGCTTTCGAACAAAGGACGAAAGTTAGCCTTGATCCATTTTCTGAGTTGCTTGGGAGTGTCGGCCACCTCCTCATCAATGAGGTAAACGGTACGCTCCTCGTTGACATCCTCGAGCGTGATTTCCGGGCCGTCAGGGTTCGGATCAGCTTCGTTGATCCAGCGCACTGCCGGCTCTTTGTAACGGAGGATTAAAGCTGACCTATTGAGCAATTTGGGACTCCCTGAGAAATATAACGCCTGCATAAACGGCGGCTTTTACGCAGCGAAGCGGAGAGAAAGCCGTCCGGTGGAGGCCCCTCGGGCCGGAACGAATTTAATGCACTGGTTAGAGCTTCCGAGGTCATATGCCATTGCATCCCTACCGCCTTCGCCTGAATACCCGTAACGCAGCAAATGCCATTGCCCCAACCAACGCAATATTCAAAGATAGGGAAGCAAATGATACCCACGTCGGGTATTCCTGCGGAAGCATGACAGCGTAGGAGCGTGGAAACGAAGGTGGGTCTAGCTTCTCCACGCTCTGCCACACAAACGGAAAAGGAAAGCCGTGAGGAACTTTGCCCATTTCAGCTCTACTATCAACAGTTGCCGGCACAAACAAAGAAGCCATGACGAGGACAGCCGCCAAACAAACGCATCCGACAATCTGTTTTGCCATGCCACTCCCCCTGTAGGCTCTAACGCGAAGCTTAGCGGCGCCCTTGTAATGGAGGCGAAGCCGCAATGTAAAGGGCGTCCGGCGGCCATCGGCCGCGTACTACAGCGCCTTGTTAAAATTTCCCGATCAGGCCAGCTTGAAGTACACCAACGCCCCAACTGGAATCACAACGAAAAAGTACAGGGTAAGGCGAACCCAATCCCTGGCCATAGTCCAGATGAACGCTGGCAAAAATACGTAAACGCCCAAGCCAAGGTAGAAAGACCACAGAACTACGGCGACGTCTGCAACCCTTGCAGCCAAATTATTCCCTGTGGCGGCATAGGAAAACATCACGATCGCAACAACCGCGGTAAATATGCAAAGACCCCTCGCCCAAAGGCGGAAAACTCTATCTGCTGTATCGCTCATCTAAACTTTTAACGCGAAGCTAAGCGGCGCCCTGACAAGGGCGTCCGGTGGAGGCCGAAGGCCGGAACGTACTTAAGCGACTGGTTAGCTGGGGGTAACTGAGGAACCTGATCCCTGGCAAACAACACGACGGCCTGCTCCATTGCCCTTGCACCGACACCTGCCAATGCAACGTGATTAAAACCACCGCCTTTGATGCGGTGAATGAACCTGAACTTCAGAGTAGCAGATCGCGATTCAGTTTTCGGCAGATTACCCCGCACGGTGAACACCGGGTTTGATACTTACCCAATATTCCGATTGAGCTGCCAGCAAGATCGCGAGTTTTAACGGCCTTGGCGGAACTCCGAAAGTACCGGTTTTGCTACCCGCTTGCGGCCAAGGCCCAATGGCACCGAACCACTCAAAAGGCCCCAAGGCACTACCAGCTAACGCCAATATTCAGCGGCGGCCTTTGCGTAGCGAAGCGCAGAAAAGGCCGTCCGGTGGAGGCCCGCCAGGGCCGGAACGAACTGGAATGACTGGTTAGGCATTTGGGCCATAATCCTTGCCTGCATTCTCTTCAAAACGCCTGAGATACTTGGTCATTATTTCCACATGTCTTCCAGCGCCTAGCGCTTTTGCAACAAGGATGTGCGATATAAATGTCCTGTACATGTAATTCCATAAGTCACTCGCATGCTCGTCGATGCGCGGCGTCCCAAGCATTCCCTTGATGTGAAACCTTGGCGGGTACCCCCCATATTTGTCCATAATATGAGGGGATGCCCCGTGTACGAAACCTGAGTATGCTTTATTCATTGTTCGGGCGAGCTCGGCTCCCCGGCTGGGATCCAAGTCCACACCTTCTATTCTTGCGATGTAAGCCCTGATTTTCTTTCTGGAGACCATCGGGCGTTTTTGCTCCGACGTGAGTGGGTCACCTGAATCGTTAAACTCCTCTTCCCAAAACGAATCGAGGAATTTTTCGTGTAGCTCTGTGATGCTGTCATTCGTGACCGCATAAACGAGAAACAGAATGTCCTCATTTGCCTCATCTAAAACCCGCTGCAATGCGCCTTGCTCGTGAACAAAACCACGCTCAAGCAAGACTAAAGCTGCCCGTAAAGTACTTTGAGCATGCGCCAACTTCTGAATAATGGCCTGATAGATGTCTTTTTCTTGAAAGCGGTAAACTTCGCCGTACGATTTCCGGACAAGCTTGGGCTTTTCCGGCATAGCGTCTTCGAAATCCCTAAACGAGATCTCCATCAGCTCAAAAAGTTTAGCGATATCTTCATCCATGTTTGAGTGCCTAACGCCCGGCTCACGCGCCGGTTTGTAGCCGCGAAGCGGCGGAGAATCGGTCGCTGTGCAGCCGATTGTTATCTATTTGTCAGCGCACCCTTTAAATACCAGGTCTGTAACGAATTTCTGTTGCGCTACGGTCATCTGAGCCCAAGCTATATGATCATTCTTTAGCCTAGCCAAAGTCTCTTTTTCTTCGCGAGACAGAATCCCCCTTTTTTCAGCATAGGTCTCAAAATAAAAATTGATCAATTCTGCATCGGCTTTCTGCGCTTGAAAAAGTGAGAACAGAGTAGGAGCTTGCATAAGCACGATCTGGTGATTTGCCAGTGACCCCGACATGACTTTTTCGTAGATCGAGCAGTTGCTCTCATTCAAATAGACATTCACAGATGTGCTGGTTATTTTTTCTGCGGACTTCTTACAGCCCATAAGCAGGAACGGAATCAGTGCTACAACAAGAATTCTCATGCCACCTCTAAGTAGATAACGCCGAAGCACAGCGGCGACCTTGGAGTGGCGACGAAGGAGCCACGGAAAGGGCGTCCGGCGGCCATCGGCCGCGAACTGCTGCGCCTTGTTAAATGCGGCTAGTTGCATTTTTCGTAGTACTTTTCCAGCACCCGGCTCTTGGATAGCCAGAAATCCTCTATCCAGGCTCTGGTTTCAGCATCAGCCGTAATGTTGTAGATATCCTTCATGCCGTAGCTTTCATAGTCTCCCACCAAGGTATCTCCCACGGATGGGTCGTTACCGCCAAACCAATCAAGAAGGACATAACCCATGGTTGTTTCGACTACGTAGTGGGAACAACCGGATTTGTATAGGACAACCACTCCTTTAGAAGCGGCGGCAGACAACGAAAAGCAAAGTAACAGACTGGCCCCACATATTTTTATGATTCTTCTCATCGCTCTCTCCATGAACATTTAACAGTGAATTCTACGAACGAATTCGTATATCCCGCGTTCGTATAACTCCAACCCGAACGCACTCAAAATTTCTTATTTTTCGTCATAAAAGCAAAAGGATAACCACGATTCACCACAGCTACCGCCGGAGTTATACGCCCTGTTTCGAGCCACCCCTGCTCATGCCGAGGAGCGTATAACTCCGCCCCTCCCTTTCCTTCTTTCCAACCTTATCAGAAGGTTACACATATTTCTCATGCATTTTCCGGGGTTTTGCGAACGCGTTCGTATAACTCCGCCCCGGATCATCGGGTTGACAAATTCCCCTCCCAGATTACTGTATATCCATACACACAAAAGAAGGAGTCAGGATATGGATATCCGCACCCCTATTTCGCCACAATCTACCCGTTTTCTGGATCGGCTCAGAAACTTCATACGGCTACGGGGCCTGGCCTACAAAACCGAGAAAACCTACGTCTTCTGGATCAAGCGCTTTATCCGGTTTCATGGCCGAAAGCACCCGGAAACCATGGGCACTGGGGAGGTAGAGGCGTTTTTATCTCATCTGGTACTGCAGGCGAACGTCAGCGTGGCTACCCAGCGAGTAGCACTGAATGCTCTGATTTTCCTGTACCGGGAGTTTCTGGGCACACCCTTGGAAGAACTCCAGTATGAGGCAGCCAGAAAACCTAAAAAGCTGCCCGTTGTCTTCAGTGCGGATGAGGCCCGGCGGGTAATTACTTGCCTGGAAGGCGAGTACAAACTGATCGCTATGCTGCTTTACGGTGCTGGTTTACGAATCAGTGAAGCGCTTCGGCTCCGGATAAAAGACATCGATTTCGGGATGCAGCAGTTAATTGTCCGGGAAGGTAAAGGCGGTAAAGACAGGATCACACTGCTACCAGACAGGCTAATTGAGCCTCTCCAGAAGCAGATCCACTCAGCCCGGCTGCAGCACCAGGTAGATATCGCCCGTGGCTGTGGCTCGGTGTATATGCCCGCCGGCCTGGCCAGAAAATACCCCAGCGCCAGTCATGAGCCAGACTGGCAGTATGTGTTTCCGGCACCGGATCTTTCTATTGATCCGCGCTCAGGAATACGGCGGCGTCACCACATGTTGGATCGAACGGTACAGAAACACTTCAAGATTGCCATTCGCGCCGCGGGCATTCACAAGCCCGCCGGGAGCCACACCTTCAGACACAGTT
>NZ_NEFY01000042.1 GCF_002258215.1 Marinobacter vinifirmus | reverse complement strand
GAGCCGAAGGCGCAATGTAAAGGGCGTCGCCGTGCCTGCATTGGTTAGCACTTGTTGACGCCAATGTATATGCTGATAATATACTTTTATGATCAACTGGGCACAAGTTACTGGCTTTGACTGGGACGAAGGCAACTCCCGCAAGAACGCGGAGAAACACGGCGTAAACCAGTCCGAAGCGGAAGAAATTTTCTTTAACGAGCCGCTTCTGGTGCTGGATGACTCCAAGCATAGCCAGACTGAGGCCCGTTTTCATGCCCTTGGTGTAACGGATGATGAGAGACTACTCCACATTACGTTCACACTAAGGCAGAACGGTACGCTGATCAGAGTGATTTCCGCTCGCGACATGCACCGTAAAGAGAGGGCTGTTTATGAGCAAGCTAAAAAAGATGCCTGAATTTAAAACTGAAGCAGAAGAGCGGGAGTTCTGGGAAACCCACGATTCCACAGATTACCTGGATTGGAGTCAGGCCAAGCCGGCATCGTTCCCGAAGCTGAAACCCTCAACCAAGACGATCTCACTCCGGTTGCCGGAAACCTTGCTTGATCGGATCAAAATCGAAGCCAACAAGCGGGACATGCCCTATCAATCACTAATCAAGGCTTGGCTTGCGGACGACGTGAACGACAGCCGTCGGACATGAGGTGCTAACGCCGCGCTCTGCGGCAATTTTGGAGCGCAGCGGAAAAATTGTCCGGCAGCAGCGCATTGTTAGCTTATGCCTTGTTCCAATCTCTGGCACGTACCCTTCCGGTCTGATAATAGGTTGAGACTAGCTCGATATAATCACGAAAATCTTCATTCTCAGTTAGTATCCTGTTAGTGGACTCCCAGTCTACGTCTGGGCGAGAACGTGCAGGTAATATCATTTCACTTTCACTTGGATTTTCAGGATTGAGTAAAATTACTCCTATTCCGTGTAACGCAGACAGCATCCTTAATTCTTTTTCTGTATTTGCGTCAGCAATTGACGTACCCACCAAGTAACCTTCATTTGCCCAGCTAGAATTACTTACTGCCTGAAAAAAGCTTTTTCTGGCATTGGAGCCGTTAAGCTCTTTCTTTACCTCGAACGACCACAAACGGACACTCTGACCTGCGCCCTGCTTCACACAGCTTCTGATTAATTCGTTCCATTCTTTATCAATAGGCTGCATGGCCACGATATCTGGATGTAGCCACTGATTTCCGCCACTACCTCTTGAGTTTTTTGAGCGTTTTTCATCTATTCGAAGGCAGTAAAGCTTTAGCTCCGTTTTGAGGTATTCAATCAGTAATGGATACAGCTCATGTTCAGATACTATGTGATTTGTGGCTGGTGCAGTATCTACAACCACCTCATCGTCATCAGGGCCGTCAAAATCCGAAACCTCTGTCATATCGGTCGACTTTTTATCAGGGTCATACCAGTACAGTCTCGGACGAGGCTTATCCTGCCAAAAAACATGAGGGCTTTGATTTGCGATTTGATCCTTCTGCGCGCCAATTTCGGCAACAATCTGAGTGATAAATGCCTTCTCATCGACAAATCTGGGATTATTGCGTTTTTCTGCATAGTCATCTGAATAGAGGCTGACTATTGCTTCAGCTATAGTTCTCGCGTTGAAACGCTCTTTCGGATTATCCCGAAGAAACTGAACCACTTTCTGTGATTGCGATAATTTTGACAAACCTTACTCCTTACTGGGAAGTCTATGCACAGGAGAGCTAACGCCAGCCATAAGCGGCGCCCTGACAAGGGCGTCCGGTGGAGGGCCATCGGCCCCGAACAACCTTAATGGCCTTGTTAGGTCTAAACATGTACGAGCAATGCTGGTGCATACGCAGACCAATAAAGAGCCACTGTACCCGCAACGCTCACGGAAATTGCGGCCAATGGCAACCATTTGGTTGCGCGGAACAGTGCTGAAAAGGCCAAGCCTAGACATAAAATAGGCAATACCACCCACCACTGAATCGTACGGAAAACGAACTGCGAATAGGCCGTTTGCTCTACGCCAAAGCTATACCAGAGTTGCGTAAATGACTTGGCAGCCTCCGGTTGGTTTAGCGCATAGATAAAATAGGACTGCGCGAACACGAAGAAAAGAATGACCAACCAAAAAAACAGCTTCTTCATACGATGACCTAACGCCAACGTTTAGCGGCGCCCATGCAGCGCAGCGAAATGGGCGTCCGGTGTAGGGCCGAAGGCCCGGAACGTACTACAACGACTTGTTAACCATACTTTATGGCCAGCAGAGCTGCCGACACCGCTGCCGCAGCTAGAAACGGGGCCAGGAGTATGAGCAAAGAGACTCGATACTCCTTTACCGACTGATAAATCCAATAGGCAGCAATGAAGAAGGAAGCCACCCCTACCCCGTGGGCCCACTTACCCGAAAACTCGGCGAGTCCCGTGCGCCCAGGTAGCGTCACATTGTCGAAATAGAATGCCACCGTACCGGCAACCAAGAATACGAAACTGAGCAAACCATTAATGAATGACCAACGCCGACGATAATAGCCAGCATCTCTTAGGACTGGGTCAAACTTCCACAATGCTCAGCTCTCCAATTTGCCAGTGTGGTTAACGCTTGCAGCATGCGCGCCTACGGAATGAAGCCGAAGGCGCAATGTAGTGGGCGTCGCGTGCCTGGCCTTGTTATGGGTTCTTACTTGGGCAACTGTTTCCAAGGATAGTCCTCCTTCCCCTCTGGTCCAGATTTCCATTCTTTATAACGCGATACCATGCACCGCCCGCACGGCCTGTAGCCAGCGCGAATGGCATCTTGTTCATTCGCAAAGAAGACACGATGTTCTGCATAGCCTTTAGAGAGCGCTCCTTTGGCCGCAGAGCAATCCAATCGACCGTAAATTCGCGCTTTGGAGTTGCCACCCAGAGAGCCAGGCGTTTTGCTGATGACGGTACTTCCGTATGCGGACAATAATTTATAGGCCTTCACTGATACTCCCTTACCCATAACGCTGAGCTTAGCGGCGACCTTGTAATGGAGGCGAAGCCGCAATGAAAAGGGCGTCCGGCGGCCATCGGCCGCGTACTACAGCGATTTGTTATGTATTACTGTCTTGGTTCAGACCATGACTCGACCTTCCCGCGCATGAAGATAACTTTTGCGCGGTTTGGATAATACCAATGTGCCAGGTTACCTCCGTCCACTCGCTCAGGTGTGCCGAGAATCCTTTCAACATCATCGTAGCCCATTGCTGTTGTCAGCTTTCTCCAGTTTGCGATCGATCTCCACCCATCCCCGTTCGCTATGAATTCCTGAACATCGCTTTGATCATTGATCTGGCTTTCTAAGTTCGATAGCCGATTCTTCAGCTCTTGGACCTGCGTCTCCAGTCGATCAATCCTTGCGCTGTCATCTGCATGCACATTGAGGGCGAACCCGAGCGAAAGAGCTCCTAAAAAGATAATGGTCTTGAACATCGTCTCCCTCCGAGAAACATAACGCCAGCCAGCATGCGCGGCTACGGAATGAAGGCGAAGCCGCAATGTAGTAGACGTCGCCGTGACTGGCCTTGTTATGCATTTACCATTGGACCATAACGTCTTGAACTTTCAGTGTCTCCGAGTCGAATCCAATCGCCCAAAACACTTTGATATCACTTTTGCTGTACTTCGCCTTCCACAACGTCAACTTGGACTCATTTCTCGGTAGGCAATCTATAGACTCGATGCTTTCCAACGCACCCATTTCGTTCTCTATATCCCGACACATATCCAGATACATGTCTTCAGTGATCTTCCCATCATCATTCGGGTCTTTAGGCAGCGCCGACAGTTCTTGGAGTTCCCGATAGCTCCTTCCGTCATGTAGCTTGATTAGTCGCTCAGCCAGTTCAGTTTCTCGGTCAGTGATCACGTAACTTGTCCTCCTTGATTGCATAACGCCGTTGTTCAGCGGCAGCCTTGGCAGAGCGAAGCGGCGACAAGGCTGTCCGGTGGAGGGCCGGCAGGCCCGGAACGAACTGCAACTACTGGTTATAAGGCCTTACCAAAACAGATGCAATTAAGCCCATCAAAAGGCAAACCGGTACCGTAACGGAAAAAAGCCACCACGATGGACTACCAAGCTCTTCGCCCAACCAGAAAAAACCTAAACTGTAGATCGCATAGCCCACGATCACTGACGCCGCTGCGTTGACCACATACCGAAAGGCGGGATTAATCGGCAACTTTAAACCTTGCAACCAAGCACAAAGAAAACTGTATGTTCCCGCATAAATTACGAGCAAAAACAATAGTGGCGGAATAGACAGGGAAAGGTACGCTACCAGAACAGCTTTCCCAAAAAGCTCAAATACTTGCGTCAGGTCGATTCCTGCTGAGCTTCCGCTCAAGAAATCGCCAATGGACAGAGCAAGAGTGAAAAAGAATGCACACAATCCCGGCGATAGTACGGAAGTCACGATGAACACTTTGAGAGCTGAGATAATAGACAAAACTATCGGACTTCCTTGGCCTTATAACGCTTGCAGCATGCGCGCCCATGAAATGGAGCCAAAGGCGCAATGTAATGGGCGTCGCCGTGCCTGCACTGGTTAAATTCTTTTCCGAGCAGGGGCTTAGTCTCAATCCACTACTCCCCGTCAAGAGAGTGGCCAATAACCCCCCATCGATCGCCATCCCTTCGCATGTTGATTTGACCACTCTTAATGACGTACCCCTCGTCCGCCAAGGGCGAGTGCGGATATACGGATGCGAAATCGATTTCTTCGTCAAAATAAAACCGTATAAAAACTTTCTCGCCGCCTTCCCGCTCCGAGATTTCGGCCCCCTCATTCAATACGCGCCGCTCGGCGATTTCCGCATTTTCTCTTGGCGCGCTTTGATACATGAAGTCCATCATTTTAGAGCCGGAGTCCAGTTTCTCGCGCGCATCCGAATGCAAAAACTGACTATAAATGTCTTTGCTCGCGCCATCTTGAACGTACTTTACGTAAGCTTGCGCGAAAGCGAGCGGTGACTGTTCCGAGAACACCTCATCTGGAACAGCCTGTTGGCCAGCACCACTACCGGAGCTATCACACCCATAAAGCAAAAGCGCGAATGAAAACAACGTGATCCGAAATAATCCTTTCATTTTTCTCCCTTTTTGCGGTTTTAAAGCCAACTCCCCATGCGCTTTGGGCACAAGGTTTTTAAATTTAACGCCAGCCATAAGCGGCGCCCTGACAAGGGCGTCCGGTGGAGGGCCATCGGCCCGGAACAACCTTAATGGCCTTGTTATATAGTCTTGGCAATTCTCGATACCTCACGCTCAAATGAGCCGGCCTCTTCCGCCAACAACTCAAGGGCCTCTTGAAAGTGAGGCAACCATTTCTCGCCCGAAATATCACCGGATTTATACTGCTGTTTATAGCCATGCAGGACATCTTGAATATGATCGAGCTTTTCTTTAACGGCCGAAAACGATGGTTGAAGCTCTGGGAAGTACATGTCAATAATCAGATTCAACCGATCCGGGTTGTGTGCATAGTTCCGGTTTGTAGTGATGTCTAGGGCATCATTAAAGGTCAGCTCTCCTGCCATTACTTGCCTGTATGGCAGGAAATGCGATACCGCTATATTCGTGTATCGCTTTGACTCTACGTACAATTCCTCAAGCCTTTCCCGAATTATGTCATTTCTTCGCGTTTCAGTTTCATGATCAAGTTGAATTCGCAATCGGTCGTTGCTGGCTCGATTCGTGAGGTTTACACCGATCAACGTCAATGCAGAAGTAAGTATCGCTGTGGATAGGGCCACCCAGGCTGAGGAAGGAATTTTTGACACAAACTCAAATAGTGTCTCCATGTTCTGCTACCTCCCTATATAACGCCGCGCTCTGGGGCAAACCGAAGCGCAGCGTAGGTTTGTCCCTTGCAGCGCTTTGTTAAATGTTTTTTAAAATAACCTTTTTATGACTATCATCGTAAACTAATGAAAATGGTAAATTTTCTAAAAATTGATACATACTGATTGCGATATGATCGAAGTCTGAGTCTTTGTCATTAGAAAATGTAGTACGAAATTCGCACAGCAACTCTTTTTGAGACTCTATATTTTCACCTGTGATCTCTTTTATATGGCTAATACTTTCATTGATGGTTTTGTCCTCTATAACACTTACTTTGAAAAAGTAATCTCCGAAACCTACCCTAAGTTTTGGTGGTATGTTTCCAAATGGAACTTCCTCTTCCGAGAATTCAACGTCTGCATCTTTAGAAAAATAGTCTCTAACCAAGTCAAAGACCTTTTCTCTGCTCCAATCTTCCGGATCACCAAATAAAAAGGTATTTAAAGTATGCATGGTTCCTCTCGAGACATTTAACGC
>NZ_NEFY01000041.1 GCF_002258215.1 Marinobacter vinifirmus | reverse complement strand
CCCCACAACTGGACGCCGGCTACACCTGACAAGGTGTGATGGGCGGACGCTTACGGTAGATCGCCTGTATACGAGCTTTTAGAGGCTCGTATTTGTCACCCGCTCGCAGCACCTTGAGCTGATAATAGAACGTGCTGCGGGACAGCCCGGCTGCACGCAGCAGTCGTGCCAGGGAATGCTTCTGCCTTAACCCTTGGACCGCTTGCGCTTTTTGCTGCGCGCTGCGGCTTTCTCTTTCTGGATCAAGGCATCCAGCTTTTTTAGATAAGCGTTCTCCGCCCGCAGGTACAACAGCTCTTCGATCAACTCATCCTGCGAGAGACTGCGCTCTGGCGCATCAGCAGGTGGGAGGTCTACAGACTTTTTGGCCATCGGGGCAGCTCGCTTGGTCTCGGAAAGTGGCTTGGTTAGCTGGCCACTATGATACTGCACCAGCCATTTGCCAATAAGCCCCGTGCTCCTGAGGTTAAATCTCGCCTCTGCCTGCCGGTCCGTCAGGCCATCTCGGGTCACGCACTTGACGACATGGAGCTTGAACGACGGGCTGTAATGGTGCTTGGTTGCGGGCTCCAGCCCCTTCAGACCATGGTGCCGGTATCTCGTCACCCACCGCCGAACCAAAGATCTATCGACATTGAATTCTCTGGAGATGCGGTTGAAGCTGGCCCCGCCTTCGAGGTAAAGCTTCACCATCTTTAATTTGAATGCTTCACTATGTGTTCTTGTCATGTGACTCCCCAAAAGTCGGTGTCCAACTTTCGGGGGTCACTTCAGACTATCTCCCAACTCCCTTCCTGCCAAAGTTTGGAGTGAGAGGGGTCAGACCCCTTTGCCGGGCCCCTTTGCCGACTTTCGGGTCAGAATCTCTGACCATCTCCTTGGTAAAACAACGTTAAATCCCTCCAGGCATGTAACCTAAGGTTAACACCTCCGCTATACTGTCTACTTTGTGCTCATAGCACAGGGTTTGTTTAGCAGCTAAGGTGGTCCCCCTGCTTAGTGGCATTATTGAATTAACGAGAGACCTACACATGGAAGCGGCTAGTTCCGTCGGCCTTATGGCTGGCTTTTTTTCTTATCTCTCATTGTTTTTCCTGCGCCCTATTGCTTGCAGGGTGCACTTGCTGGATACCCCAGACCACCGGAAACTCCACAAGGGTTCGGTGCCGCTGATTGGTGGCCTGAGTGCTTTTGTGGGCGTGAGCGTGGCCTGGATGATTGGCATGCCGCTGATCAGTGGCCATGGGCTGTTCCTGATTTGTGCCGCGCTGCTGGTGATTGTGGGCGCGGTGGACGATGCCCGGGACCTCCCTGCAAAATTCCGCCTGGGTGTGCAGGTTCTGCTGGGCGCGGTGCTGACCTTTGGTTCTGGTACCTCGCTGGTAACCTTCGGCAATTTGCTGGGCTTTGGGCCCATTGAACTGGGTATTCTCGGGCCTTTGGTGACCATTGCCGCGGTAATTGGTGCCACCAACGCCTTTAACATGGTGGACGGTATCGATGGCCTGGCTGGCAGTCTGTCGCTGGTGGCACTGGGCTCGCTGGCGTTGTTGTTCAGCACGTCCTCCGGTTTGGTGGCTGAGCTGGCGTTGGCGGTAGGCATCAGCTGCGCGCTGGTGCCTTATCTGATGGCTAACCTGCGTATTCCCCCTTTCCGCAACCGCATCTTTATGGGCGATGCGGGCTCCATGTTTATCGGCTTTGCCGTGGTGTGGCTGCTGGTAAACGCCACCCAGCCCGGCGAAATGGCCATGCGCCCGGTAACCGCCCTGTGGATTATTGCCATTCCCCTGATGGACATGGTCGCCATCATGGTACGCCGCGCCCGCAAAGGGCAGTCGGTAATGAAACCAGACCGCGACCATCTGCACCACATCTTCATGCGCGCCGGCTTCTCCGACCGGGAAGCCCTGCTGATGATCACCATAGTGGCCATGCTGTTCGCCAGCGTTGGACTGCTTGGTGAGCTCTTCCACCTGCCCGAGTGGCTGATGTTTACGGCGTTTGTTGGATTGTTCGCGCTGTATGACTGGTCGCTTAGCCATGTTTGGCGGTTGCTGGTGGTGGTTCGGAAGAAGGTTGGTCATCAGTAGTTGTTTTTTGGTGCATCGCTCCCCTCCTGACGGATACAAAGGGGTCTGACCCTACGGGTCAGACCCCACCCTTCTCTTGCGGCCATCTCCCACCAAGCACCAAACCCCCGCCAAACTCTTTACTCCCGGTAACTGAATTTCCCTAATAACTAGCGTAGAATTGCGCCGTTTATTAACAGTATTTTGTGTGCATGGATCGGCCTCCGCCTGCGGTGGCCTGATTGCTTATTGCCTGACTACGCTGATTTGGGTTGGTGGGGCGGTAGCGTGCCTGAATGTTTGTGGCTTTATTGGAAAGGTAATCCTCTGAAATGAATCAGGAAAATAATACGTATCAGGACGAAATCTCGCTGGTGGACCTCGCGACGATCTTTGTTCGCCGGATCTGGTTGTTCATTGTTTTGTTTGTGCTGTTTGTTGTGGGTGGGGTGGTTTTTGCGCTTCTGCAGGACGAGCAGTATGAATATGTGAGCTTGTACCAGATCGCGGAAAAGAGTGCGGAAGAGCCGGTCGAAAAGCCCGCAAAGGCGATTGCGGTGATGCAATCACAGCGCCTGCCCGAGCTTGAGGCAGCTTATAAGGCTGAACATGGTGAGCGTGTTCCCTTCAATGTAAGCTTTTCCAATCCGGAGGACACCAGCCTGGTGCGGATTTCTTCTGAGGCGGTGAAAGGTAGCGCTGAGGATGTAAGGGCTTTCCATAAAGAGCTACTGGATCATCTTAAGAATCGGCATGAAAAGCAGATTGTAGATACACGCAGCAATATTGAAACCCGTCTTGACTCGGTGGTTCGTACGCTTGATTCATTGAAGCAAACGCCAGAAGCCGGCCAGGCTGTGGCGGAAGTGATGCAGAAGCAGGTTGAGCTGGAAGGGGAGTTGGCGTCGCTATCATCGGGAGAGTTGATGGTAGTGGGGCGTGAGAGTATTGAGCGGGTGGCGCCTAATCGGAAGTTGATTGTTGTTTTGGCGACCGTTGTGGGTTTCATTTTTGCCTTTGTCGCGGTGTTTTTCGCTGAGTTTGCATCGCTGGTTCGCAAAGCGCTGCGTGAGCAGAAGCAAAACTGATTTCCCCTAAGTGTTACGAAAAGATTCGACGAAATTGTGAGAGTGATTCTATGAGCAAAAAGTTCGCACTGATCGGCGCTGCCGGTTACATCGCACCGCGCCATATGAAGGCGATCAAGGACACCGGTAACGACCTGATTGCCGCCATGGACAAGAACGACTCCGTTGGCATTATCGACAGCCACTTCCCGGAAGCGGACTTTTTTACGGAGTTTGAGCGTTTCGACCGGCACATTGATAAGCTGCGCCGCGCCAATAACGGTAGCGCTGTGGATTACATTTCTATTTGCTCGCCCAACTACCTGCACGACAGCCACATGCGCTTTGCCTTGCGTGCTGGCGCCGATGCCATCTGTGAAAAGCCTCTGGTACTGAACCCCTGGAACATCGATGGCTTGATCGATATCGAAAAGGACACAGGCCGGAAGGTGAACACCATCCTGCAGCTGCGTGTGCATCCCTCTATCATTGCGCTACGGGACAAAGTGCAGGCGGAAAACCGCGACACCAAGCACGAGGTTGACCTGACTTACATCACCTCTCGTGGCCACTGGTACCTGCAGTCCTGGAAGGGCGACGCGAAGAAGTCAGGTGGTATTGCCACCAACATTGGCGTGCATTTCTACGACATGCTGCATTTCATCTTTGGCAAGCTGCAAGACAACGTAGTGCACTACAGCGACGACACAATGGCCGCCGGCTACCTGGAATATGAAAAAGCCCGGGTGCGCTGGTTCCTGTCTGTGGACTACAAATACGTACCGGAAAGCGCCAAGGCCCAAGGCCAGCGTACGTTCCGTTCCATCACTGTGGATGGTGAAGAAATCGAATTCTCCGGCGGCTTTACCGACCTGCACACCCGCAGCTATGAAGAAATCCTGGCGGGGCGTGGTTTTGGTCTGGAAGAGAACCGTGTGGCTATCGAGACGGTGTCTCATATTCGCAACGCCACCCCGGCTGGATTGACCGGTGATTACCATCCGTTCCTGAAGCAGTAAGGGGGCATTATGTCTGTAAGCATTCACCCCAGCGCGATCGTTGATGAAGGCGCGCAGATAGGTGATGGCTCCCGCGTATGGCACTTCGTGCACGTATGCGGCGGGGCCAGAGTCGGCAAAAACGTCTCTATGGGCCAGAACGTGTTCATCGGGAATAAAGTCACCATCGGCGATAACTGCAAAATCCAGAACAACGTGTCGGTGTACGACAACGTGCACCTGGAAGAGGGCGTATTCTGCGGCCCCAGCATGGTGTTCACCAACGTATACAACCCCCGCTCACTCATCGAGCGCAAGAGCGAATACCGTGACACCCTCGTTAAAAAGGGCGCAACACTCGGCGCCAATTGCACAATCGTGTGCGGGGTGACCGTAGGTGAATTCGCCTTTGTCGGCGCCGGTGCGGTGGTGAACAAAGACGTACCCGCCTACGCCCTGATGGTGGGTGTGCCAGCCAAACAAATCGGCTGGATGAGCGAATTCGGCGAACAGCTGGATCTACCCGTAACCGGTGAAGCAGAAACCACCTGCCAGCACACCGGAGCGCAGTATGTGCTGGAGAGCGGAAAGGTTACCAAGCAATAAGTCCTTCTTTTTTCGTGTCCTTTCGTGGATTTAGTGGCAAAAAGGCTCTTTAAAACATGCAATTCGTAGATCTAGCCGCCCAACAGGCAAGAATCAAAGACAAAATCGACGCAAACATTCAGAAAGTCCTGGCCCACGGCAAATACATCCTGGGCCCGGAAGTAGCAGAACTGGAGCAGAAGCTGGCGGAATTCTGCGGTGCGAAGCACTGTATCACCGTAGCCAACGGAACCGACGCCCTGCAAATCGCCCAGATGGCTCTCGGAGTAGGGCATGGCGACGAAGTAATCGTACCGGGTTTCAGCTACATCGCCACCGCCGAGACCCCTGCCGTACTGGGTGCCAAGCCGGTGTACGTAGACATTGATCCGAAAACCTACAACCTGGACCCTGCGAAACTGCAAGCGGCGATTACACCGCGCACCAAGGCGATTATCCCGGTTTCTCTGTATGGCCAGTGCGCAGATTTCGACACCATCAATGCCATTGCAGAGAAACACGGTATTCCAGTGATTGAAGACGGAGCTCAAAGCTTCGGCGCCAGCTACAAGGGGCGGAAATCTTGCAACCTGAGTACCATTGGCTGCACCAGCTTCTTCCCGAGCAAGCCGCTGGGTTGCTATGGGGACGGCGGAGCCATCTTTACCAACGATGATGAACTGGCCACCGTGCTGCGCCAGATAGCCCGCCACGGTCAGGATCGGCGTTACCACCACATTCGTGTGGGAGTGAATAGTCGCTTGGATACCCTGCAAGCGGCCATTCTGTTGCCTAAGTTAGAAATTCTGGCTGAAGAGATTGAGCTGCGGAACCAGGTGGCTGAGCGGTATACGCAGTTGCTGAGCGAGGCCGGCATTAACACAACACCGTTCGTTGAAGAACACAATGTATCAGCCTGGGCGCAGTACACCGTGCGGGTTGAAAACCGTGGGGATGTACAGGATAAGTTAAAGGCTGCGGGTGTGCCTACGGCTGTGCATTATCCGATTCCGCTGAATAAGCAACCGGCTGTGGCGGATGCAGGGGCGGGGTTGCCGGTTGGGGATGCGGTGGCTGAGGTGGTTTTGAGTTTGCCTATGCATCCTTATTTGAGTGAGAGTGATCAGGCTGCTGTTGTAGAGGCTTCGACCAAATGAAACTGTTGGTAACGGGAGGTGCCGGCTTCATAGGCTCCGCCGTCATCCGCCACATCATCACCCACACCAACGATGAAGTGGTCAACCTCGACAAACTCACCTACGCCGGCAACCTCGAAAGCCTGGCGGCGGTTAGCGACAACCAGCGCTACAGCTTCGAACAAGTAGACATCTGCAACCGCGCCGAAGTGGATCGCGTATTGGCCGAACACCAACCAGACGCCATCATGCACCTGGCCGCTGAAAGCCACGTAGACCGCTCCATAGACGGCCCGGCAGACTTCATCGAAACCAACATCGTAGGCACCTACACCCTGCTGGAAGCCACCCGCCAATACTGGCAGGCGCTGGAAGCCGAAAAGAAAGCCAACTTCCGTTTCCACCACATCAGCACAGACGAAGTCTACGGCGACCTCCCGCACCCAAGCGACACACCCAACGCGGAAGAGCGCCTGTTCACTGAACAAACCGCCTACGCCCCAAGCAGTCCATATAGCGCCAGCAAAGCCAGTTCAGACCACCTGGTAAGAGCCTGGCAGCGCACCTACGGCCTGCCGGCACTGGTGACCAACTGCAGCAACAACTACGGCCCCTACCACTTCCCGGAGAAGCTCATCCCGTTGATGATCCTCAACGCCCTGGAAGGTAAGCCGCTTCCGGTCTACGGCAAAGGCGACCAGGTCCGTGACTGGCTCTATGTTGAAGACCACGCAAGAGCCCTCTACATAGTCGTCACCGAAGGCCAGCCCGGCGAAACCTACAACATCGGCGGCCACAACGAAAAACAGAACATCGAAGTAGTGCACACCCTCTGCGACATCCTCCAGCAACTTCGCCCGCAGGAACGCAGCTACCGGGACTTAATCACCAACGTAAAAGATCGCCCCGGCCACGACATGCGCTACGCCATAGACGCTAGCAAAATCCAGAAAGAACTCGGCTGGGCGCCCGAAGAAACCTTCGAAACCGGCATCCGCAAAACCGTCCAGTGGTACCTCGACAACCTCGACTGGTGCCA
>NZ_NEFY01000040.1 GCF_002258215.1 Marinobacter vinifirmus | reverse complement strand
AAGCCAAATCCGGATGGCCAAAAAACGATTTCAATAGTCGTGGCAATTTTTGCAAACGTCGAAGCTGCCGGTAAACAGTGCTCCGAAGTTGTTCTTTGCTGTTAATGATCTTTTTACCGACGTGATGGTATTTGATATAGCCCCAAACAGACTCGTCAGGATTCAGCTCCGGCGAGTACGGCGGCAGGAAGAACAACCTGAGCTTGCCGTCGAGACTCTCAACATAGTCTCGAACCCGACGAGCATGATGAACCGGGTGGTTATCGAGGATCAGGAAAACCGGCTTGTCAACGTCTTGCACCAGAGCCTTGAGGAAACCAAGAAACGCATCGGTGTTCATGTTGCCCTGAATGGTCTTAAAGCGAAGCTCGCCGCGAGGCGAGATGGCCGAGATCAGATTGATGCTGAAGCGACTGCCCGTATTACGGATGATCGGAGTTTCACCCCTGGGTGCCCAGGTGGTGCCACTGTGATAATCAGACCGAATGCTGGCTTCATCGCCGAAATAGATGGTGGCGCCGACTTTTTTTGCTTCCTTGCGAATTTCCGGGTAGGTCTCTTCTTTCCATTGTTTCACGGCCTCTGGCTTTTGCTGGTAGGCCCGATGCAGGGGTTTCTGAGGCGTCAGCCCCAGGTTTCGAAGCAGACGACCGACCGAGACATCGCTTAACCGGACGTTGAACTTTTGCCGGATGAGCTCACGCACTCGGCCCCGAGTCCACAGGGCAAAATCAAACTTCAACTGGTCCGGCGTAAAGGTCGTTATCCAGATATACAGCTCCCGGATCTGAGCACCGCTCAGTTTCTTGGGACGACCGGAAATCTGCTTGGCCTTGAGCGCGTCAAAGCCACCCTCGCGGTAGGCAGCCAGCCATTCATAGATTCGTGCTCGGCTCATCCCCAGCGCTTTGATGACGACTTCTGGACTCTCGCCATCCATGACCCGTTGAACGGCGCGAACGCGAATGGCTTCTAATGTTTTGTGATCAAGTTTACGACCGTCATCGTGGCGCATGTGTGTAAATATCCGATAAGCTTGGCGAACGGAGCCTACATTATAAATGATGTTCGCTTACTTTCGAACCCATTAGTAGATGCATTTTACTTGGCCAGCGTAATAGGGCAAAAGTGCCTTGAGCGCATCTAAATTGTCACCCTGAATTAGCATGTTAATCGTACCCCGGTCACCATAGCTCAGCTCAGGAACTTCTTCTAACAGGCGATACGGGGTGCGCTCAGCAATGCGCTCATCTTCGTCTCTGGTCAGCCATCGTAATGTTGGCATGGATTCTATTTCTTCCTTTAGAACGTTGATCTGTATTTAGGCTTTACGGGGGAAAATTTACACTCTTTTCATAGTAATTTTTGCTCTATCCTGCGGAGAGAAGCGTTTAATGTCGTGCGGCTAACTCCAAAATGCTGCGCCACCTCAGTCTTGGTGATCTTCGGGTCCAATAACATCGCGGCGGCTTTCTGTGTGTCCGTCTTGGACAACGCCGGCTTCCGGCCGCCCTTGCGCCCCCTGGCCCGAGCAGCCTCCAATCCAGCCATTGTCCGCTCCCGAATCAGGTCTCGCTCAAACTCAGCCAGGGCCCCGAAAATATGGAATACCAGGCGGCCGCCTGAACTGGTGGTGTCGATGGATTCCGTCAGGGACTTAAAGCCAATCCCACGATCCTGGAGGTCCTGAACAATCTCCACCAGGTCCTTCAATGATCGGGCGAGGCGGTCCAGCTTCCACACGATCAGGATATCGCCCTTCCGGAGCGTACGGAGACACTGCGACAGCTCAGGTCGCTCCCGGAGAGTTCCGGTGAATTTTTCCTGAAACACCTGTTCAGCCCCGGCTTTCTCCAGGGCATCCACTTGGAGTTCGGGGTTTTGGTCTTGGGTGCTGACGCGTGCATAACCTATGATCATAAAAGGCACCTTTTCTGTTCATAGATTGTTGTACGTGATTGTTGGACGCGAAACAAGCCGAAATTGGGTAATTTTGAGGGGTGAACGAGAGTGTCCAACAAACGACCATTTTCTGTTCAAAAACATAGCCCGGCAAAGCGCGGGACCTTAGGTCAGGACAAGGGCGCGGCCGCAACACTAGAGTGACAACGCAATGGCTGCCGTCCAAGCCAGGATGAAACAAAAGCGAACATTGGGGAGCTTTGCAAAGATACACGCTCCCACCGGAAAGCGGAACTTTCTGCCTCTCCGGGACGGTAAGTTCGCAGTAGTTTTATAAACGTCCTTGGAAACGGGACAGAACTACTCTCTAGTCTGGCGCCATTAAATAGTTGACGCGGCCCTATCTCTCAAATACCTAGAATAGGACTACTACTGCAAACGATCACCCGCATCGCTCCGCGTGTAATGGCAACGTAGAGGTTCTGCTTTGTCAGCTGGTCACCGTTGAGGATGACCACGACTTCAGCCTCCAGGCCTTTGAGCAGTAGGGTACTGCCAACACCTCTGTTAGGGATTTTTCTGCCTTTTGCTCGATAGTTTTCCCGAACTTGGAGAGCCGCTTCTTTTAAAGTAACTCCTTTTTGGTGAGCTGAACGTAGCGATTCGATACCACTGAAAAGAAGGGCTGGGCGGAAAACCCGGGTGCCGTTCATGGTGTGACAAACTTCCAAATACCTGGCCGCGGTGTCGTAAGAGGGGGTCTTCTGGAAGTTCAGAGCTTCTAGTTCCGCCGGTGAAGGCGACTTTCTTGAGCGTCCGCTATTGATCGTGGCAAGTCGTTTAGCTAGTTCGACAGAAGAAACACCGGTAATGGTACTTTGCGCAAATGCAGCGAGTACAGAGAGCCCATTCTCAGCTCCAGGGTTAAAATCCTCTGCGAACCCAATCAGTTGGTTCAGCGAGACCGCCTCAACCACAACAGCTCCTGGGGTCTGTTTTGCGCAGTCATGATGCCCAGTTACGTTGGTCGCTTCGCCAATAACAAGTACCCGCGCACCAGGTTTTGATATTGTCGTCTTCGCGGCCTGACGTCTAACCTCCGCATCATTTCCGCTGCCGAGTGGGTGCCACTCGACGCCAAGGGATGGAGCCTGCCGCAGGTCAATTGCACGTCCTGCAAGAAGCTCTCCACGGGCGAAAAGAAGCCAATGCCCTAAATCTTCGGCTCCAGCATTTTTCCAACGCCAGGGCGTATTAAGTTCCCCTGAAGCTGGGAAAAATCTGCTGACTTCTTGTTCCCAGTCGACCAAGACATTCCCACCAAAACTGAATATCGCCTGCATTGGATCCCCTAACACGCAAGTACGAAGTTCTTGGGCGAGAGCGCAAACGATTGCGTGCTGAACAGTGTTGCAATCTTGGTACTCGTCAACAATCACACGGTCGTATGAGGCTTGAAGTAATGCCCATAAGTGACGACGCTGAAGTAAGATGCTCGCGGCTTGGCGTATAGCAGGATAATCCCGACGAGGATTTAGTACGTCAGTGATGCTGGGGTCATGTCCAGAGACGGAGGGAAACATCTTGATGAGTTTCAGTGCCCAGCCATCTATTGTTACTAACCGGTACCGATTGCTGGAAACACCAGCACGATTGAGTCGTGTTCGAAGAGCAGCTACCCCGGCATTGGTATGGGTTAAGACTAAAATTGGCTTCGAACCGGAATGAGCCTTAAGCGCTTCAGTTATAAGTTCCGTTTTCCCACATCCGGCTGGAGCCATCACGGACCCTCGATCAATAGCCAAGAGATCGATTTCAGGCATCCCGCATCTCCACCCAAATGGAAAGCTCACTCATTATTGTGAGTAAATCTGGCGCTGATCGGTTTAGTGCAGGAGCAATAATGTCTCTGGTCACTGCCTCCATAATTCCTATGCTTTTGAACCAGCCTCTTTTTTGGCTGGCCGCCCTGCCAAGGCAAGCCCGGGTTTCCTGTGAGAGCGCGCCTGTCGTTAGTTGCTCATCGATAATCGTCTGGGATCCCATCGTGCCATCTGACACCGTCCTCAAGTGGCTATCAACCAAGTCCTCGTGATGCTCAATTGCACGATAGAGAAGGTCAATGCAAGCATCGCTTGGTAGGCTGTTAAACAATTGTTGTTCAAGAAATAAGGGAGCCTGCCAATGCAGTACTTGCCCATGATTTTGAGTAAATTCGGCTTCTAATAAGGGGTTTGGTTGGATATCAGCATCTCTCACCACCATGACCCGATAGCCGAGCTTTTGAAAGGCTAAAGCTCGCTCGTAAGCTTTGTCTGGGTGGCCGCCACCAATGTCGACGAGGGATGCGCCTAAAGCGGTGAAAGAAGGGGCACCATGGTCCGCTCTATATACATCAACTCCTCTTAAAAAACCCACCTCCGTTGCGCCTTCACAAACGATGACACTCCGAGCGAGAAAGGCCTCTGGGAACAGGCGTATCGTCCCTTGGAGTTGGTCGGTCTGGCCTATATTTGCAACAAAGTGATCATCAGCTGTTGGGCGAATTACCGTAAGCTGGGAACCATTGAGTTCTCTCAATGCGATAGGGGAGTGTGTTGTTGCAAAAACCTGGCGTTGTGGCTCCGAGTCCTTTGAGCCAAGTGACCGTAATAGACTGACAACACGATGTGGCTCCAATCCATACTCCAGCTCATCTGCGAGAACAATCGTCGATCCCGTGACTGTATGGCGCTGTAGTCCCGAAATTAAGAGCCTGCTAGAACCTACACCCATAGCCTTAAGTGGAATACCCTCGGCGTTGTGGAGGGCAATAGTTCCTGATCCAAACGAGACTGAATGTGAGTCAAGTAAGGCTTGCGCGCTACCACCGACATTCACTCCAAGGTCGCTTGCTGTATCCGTGACGATACCAAGTGCATCGGCAAGTTGGCTATTGGCTTGAGTGCCAAATGCCTCACGGGCATCACGCCCTGCCTGGATCAGTGCAGCTGAAGCATCCGCACGCTCTTCCGTCAGCTTGTTTAGAACTGACCCTCTTTGCCAACTTAAATTGTAGTCAGAGCTAGTCCCAATCCGCGTTGGCGCCAACATGACTTTCTCCCTCCAGGCGACCTGGCGAACAATGCCTTCAGCATTCGAACGTTCGGAATGTATCGTCCAGGAGGGTTCAAGGTCGCTTTCTACTGTCAGGGAGACCTGCAAAACCGGTTCTAGATTTGTTTGCGGCTCATCGTAGAGTTGGCTTTTGGCAGCGTCATAGCCTTTGAGAAATATTCCATAGGCATCGATCGACAAAAGTTCCTCAGGGAGCATGCCCACTATGATATGAACTTGGATCGGATTGGAGGTATCCATCCTATGAAAATCAGTATCAGCGAAAGGCACGTTTCGGCGAGCCCCAAGGCAAAGATCAATAGCATCTAGAACGGTCGATTTTGAACTATCGCCTGGACCAATTAAGCAATTCATCCCTGGCTCCGGTTGCCAACTTAGTTTCTTAATCCCCCTGAAATTTTTGATTACGATCCATCTGATGCAGGCCACTTACTATCTCCTTTCCGACCAATGCAAAACGGAAAGTCTAGCCTATTAAGACATGTCCGGGGTATGAGGCTTCTCAATTGCTGAGTCCACCTAACAAACGTAGGCGTTCCTGCGGCCGTTATTGCCCCATTTGAATGTTCGCTTTGCGACCTTACCGGCCACTCCGTTGCCTCTAATTTCGCCCAAGTCGTGGCGAAATGACGAATCGATCTTGAAACTCGGGCACCGGCCTGATGTGCAGGAAATGAGGCATTTCGGGTTGCTTGTTGATAGTCAGAATGCATGGCTTTTGCCTGTTATGGTCTTGTCGCTCAAACCTGTTTTTCAAGGTCGAGTTCTGGAAAACCGGTGGCGCAGCTTTGCGGGCATTGGTAGCATGGCCTTGTGCGGTTCATCTATATGATGCGTTGGGTGGTGGGTTTAAAGCCTACATGTTGTGTTTGGGTGTTGGATAAACAGGGCTGGAACAATCAATGTTGCTGATTGTGGACCTAGAGGCAACTTGCTGGGAGATGCAGCGGGCACCCAATGGTGATTCTCAGAGTATCCACAACATGGAGATCATTGAAGTTGGGTGTGCCGTCGCCACTCGGAAGGGAAACCTGCTGAACGCCTGCTCGTTTCTGGTCAGGCCAACCCGGAATCCTGTGCTGAGCGACTTCTGCATGGAGCTGACCGGGATCACCCAGTCGATGGTGGATGCCGCGCCCACGCTCCCCGAGACGATTGAGGCCATGAATGCCTGGCTGGGTGATCTGCCGGACGATTTCATCTGGTGCAGCTGGGGCAACTACGACAGATTGCATCTGGAAGCCCAAAGCCTGCTGGACGGGGCGCAGCCAGCTATCCTGGCCCGCCCTCATCTGAACCTGAAACGTATCTGGCGCCGCACCACCGGCCAGAAGAGGAAGAATGGTTTTGCCAACGCGCTAGCCTTTCACGGATTGGAATTTGAGGGCCATCACCATCGTGGTGTGGACGATGCGCGAAATATGGCCCGAGTCCTCCCGTATATGGATTGGTCTTTGGAACCCGAGTTGCTGACGCCACCGGAGGTGCCAGTATGAAACTGGTCTGTATTTCCGACACTCACAGTCTGCACCATCGCCTACCAGATATTCCAGATGGCGATGTCTTGATCCATGCCGGTGACTGCCTGGGCCTGGGCACGCTGGAAAACATAGAAGAGCTCAATGAATGGCTCGGAACGCTACCGCATCGGTATAAGATTGTGATTGCCGGTAATCACGACTGGGCCTTCCAGGAAACGCCGGAATTAGCACGGCAGGCACTAACGAATGCCATTTACCTGGAAGACAGCGGCGTGGAGATTGAGGGTATTCGGTTCTGGGGTTCACCCTGGACGCCCACCTTTATGGATTGGGCATTTATGCTGGAGCGTGGCCAGCAGTTGCACAAAAAATGGCAGCTTATACCGAGCGATACCGATGTGCTCATTACCCACGGCCCACCCAAAGGTATCGGCGATGAGGCAAACCTTGGATTCAAATGCCAGAATGTTGGCTGCATTGACTTGCTTGACCGAATCCAGCAACTCTCACTCAAAGCGCACATTTTTGGTCATATCCATGAAGGCTATGGGGAGTATCAGAAGGGGCTAACGACGTTGATCAATGCCAGCACCTGCACCGCTCGGTATGAGCCGCGGAACGCGCCGATTGTGATAGAAGTTTGAAGCGGTCAAATTTGACCGGGGAGTCGAAATGACAGCAGAAGAGCTGATAACGCAACTACAAAAGTTGCCGCCGGAGACGCCAGTGCTGGTCGAGGGCTACGAAACCGG
>NZ_NEFY01000039.1 GCF_002258215.1 Marinobacter vinifirmus | reverse complement strand
GGCTTGGCTTGCGGACGACGTGAACGACAGCCGTCGGACATGAGGTGCTAACGCCCAAGCGCACCAGTGACTTTGACGTAGCAAAGCGGAGACAAAGGCATCCGAGTGAGACGCGCCTGGTTAGCTGTTCCCAAGCATGTACGCCCGAAGCTGCCGCTCCTCTCGCATAACATAGAGGACGAGAACCCGCTTCTTATCCTCACGATAAAAAATGCGACACGGTGGAACCACTACCTCCCTGTATACCGAATTAGGGAGCTCTGGAGGAATCCGTTCGGATTGGGGAAAATCTGCCAAGCGCTCGGTCTTATCGAAAACTTCTTTAACCAGATGACTTGCGGCAGCAGGATTATCCAGAGCAATGTACTCAGCGATGGCATCCAGTTCTTGAAGGGCAGGCTCCGTCCAGATTACTTCAGCCATTTACTCATTTTCTCCCTAGCCTCACTTTGGCTGTACGTTCTTCCCTCAAGTACAGCACGCTCTCCCCGTGAGAGCCCCTCAAGCAGCTCAAGCCGGCGCTGCATAAACTCGTAATCCTGCACATCGACAAGGTATGCGGATGGCTGGCCATGCTCCGTGATCAGTACCGGTTCTTTAGACAGGTGCAGATCGGCCAGAATTTTTGTGGCTTGGCGCTTGAGGTTCGTAACAAGCTCGACTTTCATGGGCTCACCCTGAATCAGACTGTTAGTGGCACTATAGTATCACTTTTCGCATGAGGCAATCGCAGCTAACGCCAGTGGTAATGGGCGACAACGGAGCGCAGCGTAGTTGGCGTCCCGTTGACCACATTGTTAGCCTTTTTGGATTTTGTGTATTCTGCCGCCCATCTGCAAAGTCAATTGGAACGGCGCGAAAATGAGGGAGTAACCAATGAAGCCGGAAAGACTGAGCCCCTCAAAAATGTTCATTCCCAATAAAATCCCGGAACCAATAAGAGCCCCTACGAGTGGCAAACTATAGACCAACCCTGTCGCGATAACAGAGGGAAAGCGGGCAAGTACCATAGCAACGTTGTCGTCTGGAATCGACCGGAGTACATCAAGAGCTCGATGGGCAGAAAAACATGCAACCAACCCAGCTCCGACGTAGAGCACCATCAATGCAATTTGCAGTGAGTCAACTGTTGTGAATGAGACACCAATGAAAGGGAGGGTTGGCAATTCCTCCACGTCTCGGTTCATTGATACGTACTGCACCAACGCCGATACCGTCAAACCCAAGAAAACCGCTCTCTGGGCAAGTTTCATGGATTCTCTAAAATTGAATGCTTGGATCTCAAAAATATCGGCCAAAATATCTTTCCTGCGAAGAGAGGCTAACGCAAGCAGCAGGGGCGCGACGAAAGGAGCGTCCCTTGCCTGCATTTGTTAAAGGTTACCTGACCAGTTTGACGTAGAAACGGCCATGTTGATCCATTGTATGCTGTATTCTTCCATCAAAACTCGGCCCAATATCTGGCGTATACCCTTCCTCACCATCAAAATAGGAGTAAAGCTTCTCTAGATCCTGCTTCTTGATTTCTTCCATAACTTTATTCATGCACTGATTTTGCTTCTGCTTTACCAGTGTGAGCAGGTCGCTAATGATAGCCCGTAATCCTTCTCTAGTTGCTTCATTCAACCCTGTGAGCCGAACAGGAAGTGGCGGGGCGACCGCAACTACCCTTTTTCTATCATGATTGGGATACAAGGCTAAAAAGTTGACGCTGCCTTCGCCTCCACCTCCGGCATGTGCTACATACTGATGCCTCAACTGCATGATCTTTTGATGATGATCTCGGTGAGCTTTCGGCACGACGCTACCTTCTAGCTTTGCTCTAAATCCTTTGGAGGCAGTAAAGCACCTAGCGTAGGTCACAATTAAGGAAAGGGTCGATGCCCAAGTGACTGCGCTGAAATTATCGTTCTGATTTTCTTTTAAAAAATCGATCAGCTGCACGCAGAACTCTAAATCCATTTGAATCGATTTATAGCCCCTAAAACCTTGAGCATATTTAGAGTCGTAGATAAGCGTAAAACAATTATGACCATCTACAGAAAACGCATCGGGGTAATCCTGAAAATCTATTTTTTTGAACTTCATTGGCAACTTTCCACGCTCTCGATTCCGTGGTGACCTTTAACGCAGAGCGCACCGGCGACCTTGACGTAGCGAAGCGGAGACAAGGGCGTCCGAGTGCCGCGTTTTGTTAACTGGTTTGTTCGATGTTGGCACGACGCTTCCGCTCCTGCTCAGTCATTTGATCCTGGCGCTCCTCGATCGAGTTCAGCCCAAGACGCGCACGGCGTTCATTAACCGTAGCAGAATCCTCAATAGGAAACGGTGTTGGCCAACCGTTTTCATCAACATCAAACTGGGTGCCGTAGTATTGGGACTTGCCAGATAGCGTACGCACCCGATCCTGGAGGAATGCCAACTGCCAGCCCGCTACATCCTCTTTCGCAACGGCATCCTCTAATAGGCGGATACACTCCCCCATGAACTCTGGATCTGAAACAGAATGCTGAACGACCAGCCATGCAGCTTTGGCAGCCTCTTCTCCAACTAACGAAACGCCGGGCCAGCCGTGAGCACCAATAATCTCTTTCAGGCGAGAAGCATTCTGCTCATGCAGGGCTTTCATCCGGGGATGATAAGACTCGGATGGCAGTTCTCCTGAATCGAAGAGTTGCTGCAACAACCGCTGGTCTTCTGTCATCATCGTGACCAGCTCATCCGCAAGGTTCTGATTCATGGACTCCTTCCCAGTTAACGCTTGCAACATGCGCGCCCATGGAATGGAGCCGAAGGCGCAATGTAATGGGCGTCGCCGTGCCTGCATTGGTTATGTGGTGTGCTTAAATCGATACCGACCGAGCCAAGCGAAAGCGATACCCACTACAAAAATAAACGCGCCAGGGCTCAAATTTATCAAGCTCATCGTCCAGCCAGTGTGTTCCACTGTTAACGAAATTTCGCCAGTCATCCCTAAGGCGAGCAAAGCAACACCGCTCAAAATACAAATCCCGGAAAGGCAATAACAGGCCAGAGCCTGAATAAGCTCAAACTTGGCCAGCTTCAACTGAGCACGAGTTTTAGTATCTGATTTAATTTCTGTTTGCTCAGCCCTGATCGGGTACCTAAGTCTATTCAGCATAAATTTCACGAACTCATCTTGTAATAAAGCGAAGTCCAAAAAACGTTACGGCGCTGACAACCAATGTCCATAAAATTGTCAAATTAAATCTATCTTGATGAAACTCTGCTGGTGATGCCGCATTAAAATCCACGTAACTGTCATAGAAAAAATAGCCGAAGATTGACCCTACAATGATTGCAACAATCAGTGAAAAAGCGAACTTTTGAAATTTCAGATTATCCATAGCAGCTCCTTGCCACATAACGCAGAAATAAGCGGCGGCCCGACAGGGCCGTCCGGTGGAGGCCGAAGGCCGGAACGTACTTAATTGACTTGTTAAAAGGCACTATCTCCAGACCTGCCACCACCTTTTTGCCCGCCCTAGATTTAACTCTTTGGCGCGATCGTAGCAGGCGCCACAAAGCAGCTTTACGCCCGCAAACTCTTCAGACTCATCGTTCCACTCACCACCAGTCTTGTTTACCATTTCCTCACACGCCGAGCACCAGGAATCTGGACGCTTATCACCCGGGGCAGCCTCCGCTGACCAAAACCCCCTCGGCACTCCATCCCGCAGGCTTTGAACAACATGCTGACAAACGTAAGTGGCTTGCTGCTGTCCATGCTCGCAGCACTCAACATACTGCCCGGCTTCACTCATACTTCTTTGACCTTTTAACGCCCGCAGCATACGCGGCTTTGGAATGAAGGCGAAGCCGCAATGGAAAAGACGTCGCCGTGCCTGCGATTGTTAGGGCTAGTGCGGCAATTGGTACGAAACATTGCCGTTATTCACCTTTATGTATTTACGCCGCTCAAGGTCCTTCACAATTGAGCTTAGCTGCTGTTCCGACAGCTTCTCTGTGAATAGCGAATTGATGGTGTTAGAGAGCGTCTTCACCTTGCGAGGGCGAGACTGCCCCCGGCCTGCCAGGTTTTTCACGATTGCGGACACCATATCGTCGGTAGAGGTAGCTGTGGACATTCTTACTACAGGAATTTCTGCCAAGTCTCGCTCACGCTGGATTTTGATGCCACGCGATTTGAGATGCTTGATTAGCGTGTCAAAACCGGTGTCTCGGGAAATGATGTGGAAGTGCGCACCTGAGTCCTTGGCCGCCAGCTCACCAATGTAATAGGCAATGTGAAAATCGAGAGCGTTTTTGCCGGTGCCCGTAATTTTTATATATTGCGCAGCATCCCCAAGGCCCTGCATCGCTGCAGCCAGATCAAACGGTATCTTTATCTGGTTGGCACCAACGAAAACCAACACTTTGAAAGGGTGCTGCTTGAGAACCTCCAGATTACTCGGCTGCACATTTTCAAAATCTATCAGAACATAGTTTGTTGCCAAGCAGACTCTCCTTGTTTTTGGCCCTAACGCTTTTGTTTAGCGGCGCCCCGACAGGGGCGTCCGGTGGAGGCCGCAGGCCGGAACGAACTACAACAACTTGTTAAGTGATTCCAGGCTCTCAGGCCCACCGTCCAGTCGAACACATTCGGCAGACTCTTGCTCCCAAGGGGCCGCGGACTTTGTATGGAGATGAACAGATATCCTCGAAGCGACTTGTTCATCAAGCAAGCCGGCAGGAATCCAAACCATTCCACTGTCTCTCAGGCTATTGGGAACCGGACTCCCACACACTGAACAAAAATCGCTTCGGAAACCGCTGGGCTTGTTGTAGGACCTAATATCACTTTCACCTGACACCCAGCGAAAAGCAGCGGCCTGCACAAAGGTAGCAGTATTAGCTGCCGCTCCAGTGGCTTTGCGGCACAACGAACAGTGACATTGATAGAGGTTTCGAATTTCCCCTTCAATTTCGAACTTCACGTTTCCGCAGAGACATTCACCGTTCATCGATCAATCCTTTGACACTTAACGCCTTGGGTAAGCCGCCGGGACGGAGCGCAGCGGAGTACCGGTCGGCTTGACCCACTGGTTAAGCATTCCGAGCCTCGACGACCCTCACATTTGGATTTTCCTGCGAGAGGACATGGAGGAGGTCATTCATAGACACGAATGCATAATGAGCAACTTTATGGCTTTTGTACTCTTCTGCCGTGTGAGTTCGGGCAGCATACAAATCTGCCCACTTTGAGTCAGGAACAATCAAAGTTGGGTATGTGTATGACTTGAATTCGGTAGCTGCGCACGCCGGCAACTCCGGAAGATCTATCAAACCGAATGTTTCATCTTCCCACTGGACTGCCATAGGAGAAGTAAACGTCAGCTCAATGTCCTTATCAAAGCCACCAATGACCCTTGAGAAGTGCATCGTGATGACAAGCCTTGGGTTGCGCTCGGAGAACCAACTGTAGGATATATCTGCGCACGGCACATCGAGCGATTCAAGAATTTCCCACTTAATGACGTTCTCCTTTTGTGCTTAACGCCAGCCAGCATGCGCGGCCACGAAATGGAGGCGAAGCCGCAATGTAGTAGGCGTCGCCGTGCCTGGCCTTGTTATAAGCTCTATGCTACTGAATTGAATCAATGATTTTATTTCTTACAAGCTCAACTGAATCCCTGTTGTAGCCAGCAACCGCAACCATGAGCTTGCTTTGATTGGGTGATATTTCTATACATTTAACCACAACACGATTTGACTTTACGTTCCCGTATATTCCGTACTCATTTTCAACCTGATTCTCTAGCCCTAGTACTTGCAGAGCATAAGAGCTTTGTATCTCGCAAGCCTCTTTGGATTTGTTCAGATCTTTAAACCATGACCAAAGCTCAGGCGGTTTTTCCTCAGCGATAGCGGATCCTGATAATAAGAACAAAAATACTAAAACTGCCTTGTTGAGCATGCTGACTTCCCTAGTGCTTATAACGCCCGCATCACGCGACGCCGAAGGCGGTCGCTGTGGATGCGCTTGTTATGTTTCTAATGAAGGTCATAATCTCTCTCTCCAGTGTAATCGTAATAATATTGGACCGTTTGGAGCATCACATGACCATCAACTACTTGGCGCATAAAGTTCCGTACATCTTCTAGTTCAGATGTTGTAATCAAGTCAACACTGTTATCTGGAAAATATTGTTGCTGGATTTGAATGCTTAAAATTTCAGAACCCATTATTCTCCTAAGTTCATTCACATCATGCGCACACTCTGACCTAAATTTATAGTGTTTAGCATTTACTCCATTCACCTTGAATAAGTCAATCATGTATTCCAAGTTCAAACGAACCAGCGTAAATACATTCTCAAAACTTTGAGTTATATCTTCAAGGTCGGATTTATCTGAGATTCCAGAGTTAAACTCTATTTTTGCGTCATTTCCGAAAGGAGACTTGGAACATATTTGGCTTAGCAGATCAATAAGCTGCTTTTTATCATGATTGAATCGCGTTTCCTGTGTCATTTCAGGCACATCTTTCAATGAACTTAAGTACATGATATCAATTAGCTTTATGTTTCCATCAGCCTCAACTAGCACGTTCTCAGCGTGTAAGTCCATATGTACTAGCCCTTGAGCATGGATATGCTTAACACCTTCCGATATTTCATGCCCAATTCTATAGGCTTCTTGATTCGTTAGATTGTCTTTCAACCTTTTTTCCAGCGTAACACCATCAATATGCTCCATGACAATACACTTTTCATCACCCAAATTAGGGATACATACGCTTTCGATAGAATAGACATCGACCACATTTTTATGTTTAGACCTAACCAAAGCTCTAGCATGGTCCAGAATGGTCGAAACGCCCTTACCTTCTTCTCTTAGCACCTTCACTGCGACTCTTCTGCCAATTTCATCGGTGCCAAGCCATACATCTGCAAACCTACCGTCACCAATAGGATTTAATAAATCAATATTCAAAGTCTTTCCCTTTACTCGAAAACATAACGCCAGCCATAAGCGGCGCCCTGACAAGGGCGTCCGGTGGAGGGCCATCGGCCCGGAACAACCTTAATGGCCTTGTTATATAGTCTTGGCAATTCTCGATACCTCACGCTCAAATGAGCCGGCCTCTTCCGCCAACAACTCAAGGGCCTCTTGAAAGTGAGGCAACCATTTCTCGCCCGAAATATCACCGGATTTATACTGCTGTTTATAGCCATGCAGGACATCTTGAATATGATCGAGCTTTTCTTTAACGGCCGAAAACGATGGTTGAAGCTCTGGGAAGTACATGTCAATAATCAGATTCAACCGATCCGGGTTGTGTGCATAGTTCCGGTTTGTAGTGATGTCTAGGGCATCATTAAAGGTCAGCTCTCCTGCCATTACTTGCCTGTATGGCAGGAAATGCGATACCGCTATATTCGTGTATCGCTTTGACTCTACGTACAATTCCTCAAGCCTTTCCCGAATTATGTCATTTCTTCGCGTTTCAGTTTCATGATCAAGTTGAATTCGCAATCGGTCGTTGCTGGCTCGATTCGTGAGGTTTACACCGATCAACGTCAATGCAGAAGTAAGTATCGCTGTGGATAGGGCCACCCAGGCTGAGGAAGGAATTTTTGACACAAACTCAAATAGTGTCTCCATGTTCTGCTACCTCCCTATATAACGCCGCGCTCTGGGGCAAACCGAAGCGCAGCGTAGGTTTGTCCCTTGCAGCGCTTTGTTAAATGTTTTTTAAAATAACCTTTTTATGACTATCATCGTAAACTAATGAAAATGGTAAATTTTCTAAAAATTGATACATACTGATTGCGATATGATCGAAGTCTGAGTCTTTGTCATTAGAAAATGTAGTACGAAATTCGCACAGCAACTCTTTTTGAGACTCTATATTTTCACCTGTGATCTCTTTTATATGGCTAATACTTTCATTGATGGTTTTGTCCTCTATAACACTTACTTTGAAAAAGTAATCTCCGAAACCTACCCTAAGTTTTGGTGGTATGTTTCCAAATGGAACTTCCTCTTCCGAGAATTCAACGTCTGCATCTTTAGAAAAATAGTCTCTAACCAAGTCAAAGACCTTTTCTCTGCTCCAATCTTCCGGATCACCAAATAAAAAGGTATTTAAAGTATGCATGGTTCCTCTCGAGACATTTAACGC
>NZ_NEFY01000038.1 GCF_002258215.1 Marinobacter vinifirmus | reverse complement strand
AGCAGGGTCACGGTCTGGGGGTACATCGTGTGGGGGTATCTGCCAGGGTGGCAGGCCATCACCAGGAACCGGGGCGCTCGGTTGGTGGTGAGGTCTGGCAGCTGGTGGCAGCCGAGAGCCCCGGCGCGGGGCTTGGCCCGGTGGTATGGCTGGCGGTTGGGTTCAGGGCCGGAGGCCAGCAGGGTGCAGGCGTTGGCAGGTTGCCCGGCGTTGTGATCCAGCAGCGGCGGCATGGCCGCCAGCAGGGTCACGGTCTGGGGGTATCTGCCGGGGCGGCAGCCGGGAGCCCGGAGCGGGGTTTGGCCCGGTGGCATGGCTGGCGGTCAGGCTCAAGGCCGGAGGCCGGCAGGGGCTGCCGTGGGCCGGTTCTCCGGTGGTGTGATCCGGCAGGGGCGGCAGGTCATCACCAGGAACAGCAGCGTTCGGGTTGGTGCTGGGGTGGTCTGGCAGCTGGCGGAAGCCGGGAGCCCCGGCGCGGGGCTTGGCCCGGCGGTGTGGCTGGTGGTGAAGTTCAAGGCCGGAGGCCGGCAGGGTGCAGGCGTTGGCCGGTTGCCCCGCGGTGTGATCCGGCAGCGGGCAGGCCGCCAGCAGGGTCACGGTCTGGGGGTACATCGTGTGGGGGTATCTGCCAGGGTGGCAGGTCATCACCAGGAACCGGGGCGTTCGGTTGGTGGTGATGAGGTCTGGCAGCTGGCGGCAGCCGGGAGCCCCGGAGCGGGGCTTGGCCCGGTGGTATGGCTGGCGGTCAGGCTCAAGGCCGGAGGCCGGCAGGGGCTGCCGTGGGCTGGTTGCCCCGGCGGTGTGATCCGGCAGCGGCAGCAGGGCCGCTGGAAGGGGCACGGTCTGGGGGTATCTGCCAGGGTGGCAGGTGAGCACCAGGAACAGCAGCGTTCGGGTTGGTGGTGAGTTCTGGCAGCTGGTGGTAGCCCGGCGGTTGGGGTCAGGGTTTGGAGTCTACCGCATTTATTTGGCTATATGCCGCCTTTGCCTCTGTGTAGAGCTGCTTTACAACACTGCTCCCCCCTCGAAACCCCGTTGCCTTCATTTCATCGGCGGCACGTTCTAAGGCTTCATCGTGTTTCATTCCCTCGGCTTTGAATCGGTTGACCGTGACCCAGGCAAGGCCCCTAAAGTTCAGCCGCTGGCGGGCTCCCTCCATTTTTACGCCTTTGTGTATCTTGCCGGAGATACCAAAAGCCTCGTCAAGTGTTCTAACTTCAAAGTCAAACAATCGGTGTGCGGCCTGGCTTACAATACTTGCGCACCAATCCGGTAAGGGCGTCTTAGTCACTACGCACCAGTTAAGGGCTTCAATCAGTGCCAGCGGTTCCCCCGCCTCCCATTCCATCTGTTTGCGGGGCAGAAGGTCCCTAACTATGTAGCGCCGCTCCTCTTCCCCTGGAACATCTTGTAGGCAGGTGGTTAGCACTGTTTGGCTAGTGGTAAGGCCATTGGCAGACCGCCACGCATCGGCGGCGGCTTCAGACTGAAAAACCGGAGATATAACCCGCTCCCACGGCTCCCCATCGGGGCCGGTGGTGCGTAATAAAACCACATACTCAGTCATTGAAACCGCCAGCCCCGGCCCGTCACTTGGATTCGATCAGGTCAAACAGTTGGTCATTCAGCAGTTCGGAGGCAGTAGCCAGGCCGCCAATGAACAAATCCTTGTCCAGGAATTCCGGGCGGCCCGTGCATCCCCTGGCGGCTAGAATTTCCTGTTGAAGCTTGGCAATTACTCCGGTGGCTTCTCTCAGTTTTTCCATTTGTTCCGCTTGCAGTGTTTCCATAATGGTCATGGCTTGTTTTCCTTTTGGGTGGTGGTCAGGTTCAGGCAGTTTTGCCACGGTTCAGGGGGACAACATTCCCTTTGCCGGTTCTCAATTCATCCAGGTAATCGGCCCACGTTTGCAGCATGGCGCGGCGGGCTTCAAGGTGGGTGGTTCGGTTGTAGGCCCTGCCGTTGGCATCCCGGACTGAGTGGCCCAATTGCTGTTCAATGTATTCAGAGGGAAAGCCCAGCTGTTCCGCCAGCACCGTGCGGGCCATGGCCCGGAAGCCGTGGGCAGACATTTTGTCCTTCAGGTCTAACCGTGCCAGGGCGGCCCCGATGGTGGCGTTACTCATGGGGCGTTTTCTGTCCCGCACGCTGGGGAACACATACCGGCCCCGGCCCGTGACTGAATGAACCTCCCGAAGGATTTCCACAGCCTGGCGGGGGAGTGGGGTTACAAGCTCGAACCCGGTTTTACTGGCGCTGTAGTGCCATTCAGCCGCGTCAAGGTCGATATCGGCCCATTCCGCTTGGCGGAGTTCACCGGGGCGAACAAACAGCAGCGGGGCAATCTTGAGCGCGGCACAGGTGGCAAAGTGCCCCGGATAGCCATACAGGGCTTTCATAAGCGGCCCGATTTCTTCCGGCTTGGTAATGGCGGGGTGGTGTTTGGTTGGGGGTACTTTGAGGGCATCCCGCAGGTCTGGGGTAATGTCCCGCTCAACTCTCCCGGTGGCGATCCCGTAGCGGAAGACTTGGCCGCACAGCGTTTTAACGCGGCGGGCGGTCTCTATATGGCCCTTTCTTTCTACCTTGCGCAGGACTTCCAGCAGTTCACCGGGGGTGATTTCGCCAATGGGGCGGCTGCCAATATGGGGGAAGGCGTGCACCTCAAGGCGGCGGAGGTTGCGCCCCGCGTGCTCAGCAACAACGGCGCTTTGGTGTACCTCCTGATGCCATTCACGGGCCACGGCTTCAAAGGTGTTCACAGCTGCCGTATACCGGCTGTGCTTCACCTGTTTGCGGTGGTTGCTTGGGTCTATACCCTTGTCCAGCAGGGCGCGGGCCTCATCACGTGCGGCCCTGGCATCTTTCAAGCTGACTTCAGGATATACCCCCAAAGCTAAGAGCCGTTCTTTTTTCGCGTAACGGTACTTCAGCCGCCAATACTTCCCGGATTTCTGAACGTGCAGGAACAGCCCGGCCCCGTCGAACAGCTTAAAGGCGCGGTCTTTGAACTCGGCATTCTTTACGCTGGTTGCTGCCAGCTTGTTAACGGCCTGACTCATCGTTGCAGGTGTCCATCTGGGGGTACAAAAAACTAACCTTGGGTCATGTACCCCCTAATGTACCCCCACTTTTCCCGGCTTTCAACGTATCCAGACGGACAGTAACGAAACAATCAGGCAATAAAAAACCCGCTGTGGCGCGGGTTTGAGAGGTTTTCGGTTTTCTGAGATTCCTAATTTGGTGGAGACGGCGGGAATTGAACCCGCGTCCGCCAGCACTAGGCCTTGAGATCTACATGCTTAGTGTCCTTCTATTGTTTTAACCTCAAGCGACCCGAAGGCCAGGGTGCAAGAGGCGAGCTCTTTAAATCTTAGCCTTTAGCCAGTGAGCTCTGGATAAAGGAGCATCCCGTAAGCGATGACGTCCTGAGATGTTGCTTCCGAGCTACGGGCGACCCGGTCAGGACGACTAGCAGCTTACGCTGCTAGTGCGTAGTTTTCGTCGTTTGCGACTATTGCGTTGCAGCTTTGGATTAACGAGATTGGCTGCCATCTCGACATGCACCCAAGGGTTCGCCACCAGCGTCGAAGCCATGTCGTCCCCTCTTACTTGGAGTATATGTGGGCGGCTCCCGATACTTCAAGGGGTGTTTCACTATCGTCGCGGTTATTTATACCTATCCGTATCACGACGCAGCGCGAAGATCCCCGGCCGAGCCCTTGGCCTTTGCGGCCTGGTACAGATTCCGGAAGCTGTCGCGGAAGTATTCCATCACCGCAACCGGGTCTGCCGGGATGCCTTTGTCGATGGTAATTCCGAACTGTACGGTGCCGGCGTAGCTGAAAATGCTCATGCCAATGCCGATGTTGCCGCTCTGGGGTACCCAGAACATGGGCTGAACCAGTTTGCTGCCGGCCAGGTACACGGCGTGCCGGGGGCCGGGCACGTTGGTCAGTACCGCAGAGGCTTTTTTGCTGAGCAGGTCCAGTGCCCGTCGTTCCAGGATATCGGGGCCGCGACCGAACAGATCAAGCAGGCTGTAGGTGACCTGGGCCTGGTAGGAACGCTTTAGCCGGTTCATGTTTTCCTGCACCTGGCGGAAGCACATGAGAGGGTCGGTAACTTCAACCGGCAGGCCCACCAGTACCAGGCCGAACTGGTTGCCCAGGGTCTCGATCGGCTGGTCCAGCGGGCGCAGGTTGAAAGGCACTGCTACCCGAATGCCACAGTCCGGGATGGTCTGGTGTTGTTCGGTGAAATGCCGGCTCAGGGCACCGGTGGCGGCGCACAACAGAACATCGTTAACGGTGCCGCCAAGTATTTTGGCGCAGGCTTTGACGTCATCCAGGTCGAGCGGTTCGGCCCAGGCGACCTGTTTGCGGCCAACCAGTTGTTGTTTCAGGCTGGTTTTCGGTTCGAAGGGAGCCAGCCCGAGTTTTACCAGGTCCGCAGCAATGCCGCCGGCCGTGGTGGCGAGCTTGAGCGGGTAGTTGGGTTCTTCACGGACGGAATCCAGGAACAGTCTCACCTGCTGCCACCCTGCCTGGCTGCTGTCTACCAAGCGGTGCAGGAAGCGGGAGGCGGGCGTGCCTTCCGGTTTTTTGGCGGGTTTCGGTTTGCTGGAGATTTTTTTCAGCCTGGCTTCGGGAGATTTATCCGTAAGGGAAAGCAGTACCCGAACCAGGGAGATGCCGTCTGCTATGCAGTGGTGAATGCGCACCAGCAGCGCGCAGCCGCCGTTAAAATTGTCGATATAGTGGATTTGCCAGAGCGGGCGCCGGAAATCCAGGGCGCTGCTGTTGAAGTCGCTGGCCAGCGCCTGGAGTTCATCCTTGCCGGCTTTGCCGGGCAGGGCAATGCGATGCAGGTGGTTGTCGAGATCGAACAGCGGGTCGTCTTCCCAGTAAACCCTGTCGCCTTTGTCTACGATGCGCTGGCGGAAACGCCGGAACTTCAGGAAGCGCTCCTCCAGGGTGCGCTTCAGGCGAGTGATGTCGATCGGCTTTTCGAACATCAACACCGCCGAAATCATCATGGGGTTTTCCGGGGTGTCCATGCGCAGCCAGGACCGGTCTACCGACGACATGGCTGCCCGTTGTGGTGACATACCCCCTCCTTGTGTCTCAGCCTCAGGTGTTGGCTTCGCGCATAATTCGCTGCTTCTGCCGGTTCCAGTCCCGCTCTTTTTCTGTCGCCCGCTTGTCGAACAGCTTCTTGCCTTTTACCAGGGCGATCTCGCACTTCACTTTGTTGCCTTTCCAGTATAGCGCCAGCGGGATACATGTGTGCCCGGCCTGGTTGACCTGGCCGATGATCTTTGCAATTTCCTTGGCGTGCAGCAGCAGTTTCCGGGTGCGGGTGGGGTCGGCAATCACATGGGTAGACGCAGTGTTGAGCGGCATAATGTGGGCGCCAAGCAGCCAGGCTTCGCCGTCTTTGAGCAGGACATAGGCATCCACCAGTTGCGCCTTGCCGGCACGCAGAGACTTCACTTCCCAGCCAAGCAGGGCCAGGCCCGCTTCGAAGCGTTCTTCGATGTGGTATTCGTGCTTTGCCTTCTTGTTCAGGGCAATGGTGTTACTGGTGGGTCCGCTTGCTTTCTTCTTGCTCATGAATCCTGTCCGGGATCGGAAGAATGACTTGGCCGGCGGTTAACAGAGGGCCGGCAAAGCGGGCATTGTAGCTCAGGTCTGCCAGACGGGTCACGATTTCGCCGCCGGGGTGCCACAATGGTCGTTTGCCGCCACCGGCATCGGCTACAATAAGCGGCTATAGCTTTTCAGGGGCCGGAATGCCGCACAAGTACCAGACATCCATAGGGTCGTTTACCCGTAAATCCAGCTTCTTCTGGGCCTCGGTTGGTGCAACCGTGGGCCTTGCCAACCTGTGGCAGTTTCCTTACCTGGCCAGCATTCACGGTGGCGGCCTGTTTATCCTGTTGTACCTGGCGAGCCTGTTGCTGGTGGCTTTGCCACTGATGGTGACAGAGGCGGTGTTCGGGCGGCACTCCCGGCACGGGATCGTGCTGGCCATGGATGGCTTTGTGCGCAACGCCGGCAGCCACCGCTTGTGGCACCTGACCGGTCCCCTGAGTGTGATTGCAGCCTTCCTGGTACTGTCATTTACCGCAGTGTTTGGCGGCATTGTGCTGGCCTATGTGTTTGCCGGTGCTTCCGGCCGGTTCAGCGGTGCGACCACAGCTTCCGCTTCGGCGGTGCTGACCGAGCTGGTTTCAAGCCCGGAGCGTTACCGGGAGTTTATGGCCTGGCACGGGTTCTTCCTGATACTGGTGCTGGCGGTGTCGGCCCGGGGTGTCGTGAAGGGGTTGGAGCGTTCGCTGCGTATTGTGGTGCCTTGCACGTTAGTGTTGCTGGCGGTGTTGTTTGCCCTGTCCGCCGGGCATGGGCGGCTGGAGTCCGGGGTTGATCACATTCTGACCTTTCGGCCGGAACAGTTAAGCCTCGACAGCATCAAGGCAGCCTTCTTCCATGCATTTTTCACCCTGGGGCTCGGGGTCGGGGTATGGGCGATCTTTGGTGCCTACACCACGGCGGAAACCCGCCTGAAACGATCTATTCTGGCGGTGGTGCTGATGGATACCCTGGTGGCAATCGTTGCCGGTGTGATGATGTTTTCCATTGCGCTTGACGGCACCAGCCTGGATGGCGAGCGAGGCTTCAGCCTGTTGTTTGTCTCTCTGCCGGTGGCACTGGCCCAGGTGCCGTTCAGCCAGGTGGTGATCACCGCGGTATTCCTGCTGGTGGTGCTGATTGTCTGGGCGACGTCTATCTCCCTGCTGGAGCCCGTGGTGGGCTGGTTGCGGGAATGGCTCGGCGCGCCAAGGGGATGGTCTGTGGTGTGTGTGGGCCTGGCGGTGTGGCTGGCGGGCCTGGCCTCGCTGTTTTCTTTCAACGTCTGGGCCGACTATCAGCTGGCAGGAGCCACGGTTTACCGGTGGCTGGAGCTGGTGACCGGCGGCATCCTGATTCCGGTGGTTGCCATGCTTGTTGCCACCTTCGCCGGCTGGTGTCTGACTCGCCGCTACAGCGCGCAGATTCTGGGCGATGCCCCGGCGTTTTTCCGCAAGCTCTGGTATTGGGTGATGCGGCTGGTGCTGCCGGTTGTGGCGTTGTGGATAGGTATCCAGTACACCATTTTTTCACTGTCCAATCTTTGTGATAACGGCAACGATGCGATCTGGTGCGGGCCGGGTACGCCGGTTGCCGAAGCTTCGGCACCGGTGGAAAACGCCCCAAACGGGCCGGATATCCAGTATCATGGTGAATGACCCATCGGCCGGTGACAGCGGTTGGTGTCAGTAGTAGCAAAAAAGCGCAGGAATTCCGTTTTACATGGCTCATCAGATTGATAAAACCGCGCTGGTTATGCATTCGGCCGAACGCATGTTCCACCTGGTCAACGACGTGGCGCGTTATCCCGAGTTTCTGCCCTGGTGCGCCGGGGCGGAAGTGCACGAGCGTACCGATGCCGAGATTATGGCGTCACTGGAAATCGCCAAGGGTGGTGTGCGACATCGCCTGACTACACGCAACCAGCTGCTGATGCCGGAAAGCATCGAAATGAAGCTGGTGGATGGCCCGCTCAAGAACCTGACCGGTCGTTGGCATTTCCGGTCGCTGGACGACAATGCCTGCAAGGTTATCCTCACGCTGGAGTTTGAGTTTGGCGGCTCGTTGTCCCGAATGACCTTCGGCCCGGTCTTCAACCAGGCTGCCAACACCATGGTGGACGCCTTCTGCCGTCGCGCAGATGAAATCTATCGCGGAGGATTGGTGTAATGCAGGTAGAGGTGGCATACGCCCGGCCCGACAAGCAGCAGATTGTGCCGGTCAAGGTTCCGGAGGGAACCACGGCGCTGGAGGCGGTAAAGCTTTCGGGTATTGTGGATATCTTTCCGGAAATCGAGCCGGACACGATTGATATGGGCGTGTTCGGCAAGGTGATCAAAGATCCGGCCAGCCACGAGTTGCGGGAAGGCGACCGGGTAGAGCTTTACCGGCCGCTCAAGATAGACCCGAAACAGGCGCGCCTGAACCGGGCCAAAAAGAAAGCCTGAAGCTTAGTAGGCCGGGGTTTCTTCCAGCAGCTGGGCTTCGTAGTGGCTGTACTGGTCGCCGTTATAGTAAACGATGATGCGTTGTTCTTCGATGTCACCACCCCGGCGCTGGAAGGTGTACACGTAGTATTCCCTGGAAGGATCGACCGGGTTCAGCATCAGCGGGCTGCCCAGTACCGCGTGTACCTGGCTGCGTGGCATGCCTTCGGAGAGTTCAGTCAGCTCTTCGTCGGTAACAATGTTTCCCTGCTGTACGTTGATCTTGTAAACGCCGGGGAAGACGCAGCCTGACAAGGATAAAATGCCAATAAGAATGATAGCGGTGAGCTTTTGCATCGCCAGGGGAAATCCTCTATCTTGAAATCGCCTGCCTTTGGCAGGTGTGAAACGGGTTTAACCGTTGAACGGCGGCTTCATCATACCGGAAGCCGTAAGGCACACCAACGAGTGAATAGTAGCATGCCATCTGAAAACGCCGAATTACGAAAAGTCGGTCTTAAGGTTACTCTGCCCAGGGTGAAAATCTTCAATATTCTGGAGAACGCCAAGGAGCATCACCTGAGTGCTGAAGACGTCTACAAGAAGTTGCTCGATCAGGGTGACGATGTGGGCCTTGCGACCGTTTACCGGGTGCTGACCCAGTTTGAGGCAGCTGGCCTGGTATTGCGCCACAACTTTGAAGGCGGCCATGCTGTGTTCGAAATGGCCGGCGACGATCACCACGACCACATGGTCTGCACCCAGACCG
>NZ_NEFY01000037.1 GCF_002258215.1 Marinobacter vinifirmus | reverse complement strand
TTTATTCTCATCGTGAATTTACACTTTTACTTATTTATTATTATCACAAACACTAGTACAATATATTATTAAAATATTTAAATGAATACTTTGACTTTCTAATAGATTTGCTAAACTCTACACTCCACCAAGTAAAATCCCCCGTTGGCAAGATACTAACGAGGGAAAAATGTCGCTTTATATTCGGGATAAGACTTTAGTCTATCCAAACATTTTCATATACGGCACGTCAGAAAACATACTGCACCATTCCTTGTAAGCGAACTGCATCACCCTCCTCGCCACTTTGTGTTCTACGACTGTGATAACCGGCCTCAACGCCATAGTTGATACGCTTAGCAGGTGACCAAATATAATTTAGGTAGATGCTTTCCGCTCTGTCGGTCGCTAGCGAAGACATTGCACCCTGGCCAACTGCATCATCCAAGTCCACCGTTGCAATTCCATAGGCAACATTCACGTTTCCGGTACCAACCGAAATCGTCATACCAACAGTGCCGCCAACACCCTTAATTCCCTCTACAGAGCCGCTAGCGTCAATGAATCCGGCACCACTAGGTGACCCGTAAAGATAGCCCCCCAATCCATCACCATGAGTAAATGCGCCCCTAAGGGTAAATCTATCCGTCACCTTTGAAGCAGCCTCAAAATTCACCCCCCAGCCCAGAATACTTTCATCGCTATTACTAGCAGAATTGTAATATGCGATCTCTCTTAAAACGGTGGAGACGCCATAACTAATAGCGCCATAACGATCTTCATACCGAAGAGTTAAATCGGGATATCCATTCTTTAACTCATCATCAGTACTGGGGCTATTAGTCATATCAACATTGCTTCCGATGTTGCCGGGGTCCTCCAATGCTATTGATAGTCCACCGCTCGTATATCGCAACTGTGCTTGGCGTGTAATGTTCCCCTGTCCAAACTGAGCAGTGAAATCAACAACCGGCGTAAAACCCAGGAAACCTCCAAAATTCGTCCATGTTTGCCCTGCAAGAACTCCATTCCATTCACCATATGCATGTCGCAGTCGGAACTGACCGCCTCCACCTCCGTAAAAATCGCCCTCGATAGTTGTGTTGAGCGTGCTTCCGGCGACGGGAGTGGAAGTCTTAAACCCTAATCGACTTTCAAAGGCGTGAAGGTTAGCATGCCCCTCCGCCCCCTCCTGACTGTCGAGGGAAATTAGACGGTGGGTAACAGTAGGTCCAATATACCCGTCAACGTCATAAATCATGTCGAGCTTCGCATATCCATAAATGCTAGCCTTCATATCAGCCACATCTAGTTCAAAGGCAGATACCGAACATGTAGAAAGCATAGTAATTGCTGCAAGGGCGCTTAGTTTATAGGTATTGTTTTTTTTATAGCTCATTAATTGTTTCCTTTTTTAAATTATTGAAACCTACTTGCATCTCAAACTTAATTTGTGATGCTAAAACAATCGTAATGCACCCCTCTGATTGGCTCCCCTCTCAAAAGTGGGGGGGGGCTTGATGCATATATTCGACTTTCAACGTATATGTCTAACATTTAGAAAATCTAGATCCGTACATTAATTTTTAGGGCACCAAAATTTAATGCCCACTGCCGGAATAAATCGAATACTCACGAATTTAATTTCAACTTCAGAATATCAGTAGAACTGAGATAACGTCTTTTAGTCACGTAGCTTTTTCTTATAGAAATACTGTCTTTATGGATTTTTGCAGGAATCTAAAAATTTCGTTATTTAGAATGACTAGTAGCTCAATTCGCCAAAATAAAACCAGCCACATCCTGTTTAAATCACCCCAAGTTCTTTTTTATGAATTTTTGGATTTCACCCACAATACCGCTGCGGAACGCCAGAACGGTTAGCACAAAGGTGCCACCCAGGATGGGGTCTACCCAGTCACGTAGCGGGCCCTGCGACAACAGATACTCTATGTTCACCACAAAGGTGGCGCCCACCACCGGTCCGAGCAGCGTGCCCATACCTCCAACCAGTGTCATCAGAATAACTTCGCCCGACATATGCCAATGGGCATCGTTCAGTGACGCCAGCTGGAACACCACGGATTTCATGGAGCCGGCCAGACCCGCCAGCGCGGCGGAGATCACAAAGGCCAGGATCTTGTAGCGATCCACGTTGTAACCCAGCGAGACCGCCCGAGGTTCGTTCTGCTTGATGGCTTTCAGGATCTGCCCGTACGGACTGCCGACAATGCGCTGCACCAGCAGGTAACAGGCGATAAACACCACCAGCACGAAGTAGTACATGTTGAGGTTGTCTTCGAGGTTAATCAGACCAAACAGCTCGCCCCGGGGGATGCCGTGCATGCCGTCTTCGCCGCCGGTGAATTCCGACTGCACAAAGAAGAAAAACACCAGCTGTGCCAACGCCAGGGTCACCATGGCAAAGTATATGCCTTGCCGGCGGATCGACAGTAACGCAAAGGCCAGCCCCAACAGGGTGGCCATGGCGGTACCGGCAATAATCCCCATCTCCGTGGTCAGGCCGGAGAAATTACTGAGCAGGTAGCCCGTGGTGTAGCCTCCGGTGGCCAGGAAGGCGGCATGGCCGAAGGACAGCAAACCGGTAAACCCGAACAGCAGGTTAAAGGCCACCGCAAACAAGGCAAAACACAGGATCTTCATCAGGAAGACCGGGTACATCACGAAGGGCGCGGCCAGCAGCAACAGCAGCAGAACGCCGTTCACCATCAATTTCTTGCGGTCCTGGATCTTTTGCTGCTCGACAATGGCTTTGTGGATATCGGCAGGATTAACAGGCTGGTTCATGATTATGCCTCCTTACCGAACAGGCCAGTGGGTCGGATCATCAGCACCACCACCATCACCAGGAAGATAACGGCCGAGGACGCCGGCGGGTAAAAGGTTTTGGTGAGGCCTTCGATCACGCCCATCAGGATGCCCGTGATAATGGCCCCGCCAATGGAGCCCATGCCCCCGATCACCACCACCGCAAAGACCACGATGAGAATGTTGGACCCCATCACCGGAGTTATCGAATAAATGGGTGCCGCCAGCACACCGGCGAATGCCGCCAGCATGACGCCGAATCCGTAGGTCAGGCTCACCAGCAAGGGTGCGTTAATGCCGAAGCCCTGCATCAGCTGCGAGTCTTCTGTGCCCGCCCTCAAGTAGGAACCCAGCTTGGTTTTCTCGATGATGAACCAGGTGCCGAAACACACCAGCAGGGCCACCACGATCACCCAGGCCCGGTAGTACGGCAGGAACATGAAACCCAAGTTGATGCCCCCTTTGAACATATCCGGCATGGAATAGCGCAACCCGGACACTCCGTAGATGTTGGTGAGGACGCCCTGGATGATCAGGGCCGCCCCGAAGGTGAGCAGCAGGCTGTAGATGTGATCCTGACCAGCAATGCGCCGGAGCAGGAAGTATTCAATCAACAAGCCGAAAGCGCCAACCAGGACCGGGGCCACAAACAGAGCTACCCAGTAATTGACGCTCAGCAGGTCAAACAGAACCACGGTGACCAGGGCACCGAGCATATACATGGCGCCATGGGCGAAGTTGATGATTTTCAACAGACCGAAGATAACCGCAAGGCCGAGGCTTAACAGGGCGTAAAAGGCACCGTTAATAATCCCGATCATGAGCTGGCCGGACAGCACAGCAAGAGGAACGCCGAACACCATTGACATGCAACGGACTCCAAATCAGCTAATAAAAATGTATAGTCAAAAGTTATTCGAACCGACCGGCAAGGGCTCTTCAAACTCAATATTCAAGAGCCCATGTCGAAAAATTACCTGTTGTCGGTGACTAGAGGACAAACACTATTTGAAAGGGGACGGAACGCTTCCTCGGCAGGGATTGTGCGGACAATCTTATATAGATCCCATTCCCCTTGGGATTCCTCCGGGGTCTTAACCTGAGCCAAATACATATCATAGACCATACGACCGTCCTGACGAATCCTTCCGTTAGTTGCGAACATGTCGTTGATGGGGGTATTAATCATCTGAGTGCGAACGATCTGAGAGTCGTCGGAGCCCGTAGCTTCGACAGCATTAAGATAATGTATTGTGCTGGAGTAGATACCGGCATGGACCATTGTCGGACGCACACCTGTTTTTTCAAAGAATCGGTCTGCCCAAGCGCGAGCTTCCGGATTCATATCCCAATACCAACCTGTTGTGAGTTGGATCCCCTGAGCAGTCTCAACTCCAAGCGAGTGCACTTCTGTAAGAAAGAGCAGCAATGCTGCGAGTTTCTGGCCGGATTGAGTCAAGCCAAATTCGCCAGCGGTATTGATAGCGTTAATCGCGTCAGCTCCGGTGTTGGCTAGAGCGACCACATCTGCTCCTGAGGCCTGGGCTTGAAGGATGAATGAAGAAAAGTCTGGTGTAGGAAACGGATGGCGAAGGGTCTTTATAACTTCACCTCCACTCGCCTCGACAACACTTGAAACCGCCGCTTCAAGTTCATGGCCTCCACTATAGTCGACAGTCAAAATGAACCATGACTCTCCTCCTTCCTCTACGACAGCACGGGCAGTTCCAACAGCTAACGGATATGTATCGTATACATAATGAATATGGTTCGGAGAGCAATGCTCATTCGTGATACTTGATGCGATTGAGCCCGACACGATGCCTAACTTATTATTCTCTTTTATAACTTCAATGGCCGCTAGAGATACAGAAGAGGCTACAAATCCCGCTACCATATCCACGTCTTCATTCTCTAACCACCGGCGCACTGTGCTTGAAGCCACGTCGGGGCTATTACGATCATCAGCGCTAACGATTTGGATATCAGCCATGCCAACCTTGCCGCCGAAATCATCCACCGCCATCTCCAGTGCAGCAAGGCCATTTGGCCCAACCAAATCTCGGTAGGTACCGGACATATCAGCGAGATAGCCAATTTTCACAATATCGTCAGAAATTTCTGCTTGCGCATCGCTAACGATCACTGCGGACAAAATCATCGCCAAGAAAGACTTTTTCATATTTATCATTTTTATATCTCCAACTAGGTCGCTCATTGTATTGTGGTTCAAAACTAGTGAGTTACTGCACGTCAATATTCCAAACTTCTTTTCCTATTGTTGGCTTTCGCTATACACAGAGATAATGATCCAGCAATGTCCTTTTAGAACTCAGCTCGTGTGAGTTAATCTCTTCCACAATCTGGCCGTACTCCAAAACGTAATGGCGATCTGCGAGGGACGCTGCAAAGTGAAAGTTCTGCTCAGCTAGAACGATTGTCAGGCCCTTTTTCTTCAAGGCCACCAACACCTCACCCAACGTTTCCACGATGACAGGCGCCAGACCCTCGGTAATTTCGTCGAGCAACAGCATATTGGCACCGGTGCGCAGGATGCGCGCCATGGCCAGCATCTGCTGCTCACCGCCAGAGAGCTTCGTCCCCTGACTGAATCGGCGTTCGTAGAGGTTGGGGAACATGGTGTAGATTTCTTCCAGGCTCATGCCGCCGCTGCGCACCACCGGTGGCAGGGTCAGGTTTTCCTGGACGTTGAGTGACGAAAAAATGCCCCGATGTTCGGGGCAATACCCGACACCCAACCTGGCAATATGATGGGGAGCGCAGGACATGGTCTCCTCCCCGTTGATCATGATGGAGCCGGTGCGGCGGCCCACCATGTTCATGATCGCTTTGAGGGTCGTGGTGCGGCCGGCGCCATTGCGCCCCAGCAGGGTTACCAGTTCACCCCGGTGCACCACCATGTCGATGCCATGCAGGATATGGGACTCGCCGTAGAAGGCGTGCAGTCCGGAAACCCGCAGCTGTTCGTATTCCTTGTCCGGTCCGTGACTCATTGGGCGGCCTCCGCACTGGCGGGATTGGTCTCGGTCGCGCCTCGCTCGCCACTACCGTCGGATCCCATGTAAACCTCGCGCACACGGGGATCGGCAGACACGGTTTCGTAGTCGCCTTCAGTCAGAACGGCCCCCTGGGCCAGCACGGTGATGCGGTCACACAGTTTGCTGACCACGCTCAGGTTATGCTCCACCATCAGCACGGTACGGCCCTTGGCCGCGCTGCGCACCAGTTCCACCACGCGATCCACATCCTCGCTGCCCATACCCTGGGTGGGTTCGTCGAGCAGCAGGATTTCCGGCTCCATCGCCAGCGTGGTCGCCAGCTCCAATGCCCGTTTGCGGCCGTAGGCCAGCTCCACGGTGGTGGTATTGGCAAAACTGGTCAGTCCCACCGCATCCAGCAATTCCATAGCGCGCTCATTGAGCTTGTTCAGACGGGCTCCGGATTGCCAGAAGCTGAAAGAGTTGCCCTCGAACGTCTGCAATGCGACGCGGATATTCTCGAGGGCAGTCATGTGCGGGAACACAGCGGAAATCTGGAAGGACCGAACCACACCCCTACGGGCGATGGCGGCGGATTTCAGAGAGGTGATGTCCTCTCCCTTATAAAGGATCTGCCCCCTGGTCGGGATCAGGAACTTGGTCAGGAGATTGAAAACCGTGGTCTTGCCGGCACCGTTAGGGCCAATTAAGGCATGAATATCGCCCTGCCGAATTTGTAGATCGACATGATCAACGGCCTGAAATCCCCTAAACGTCTTTACGAGGCCTCGGGTTTGTAATATATATGGATTACTCATTTCTTGCCTACTATTTTTGTTTTTGAACCTTGTCCAAAGTATCTTCATAAATCATATGACACCCCCCCCAAAAGAAGGGGCCGGGTAAAGATTTTCCAATGGCCATCTACTTTGCCCACTCTTCAGCGTCAATCTTGTAGCTTTCTGCCTCAGTCGATAGTTTCGCCTCCCAACACAAGAAGTGTGAGTGGTGTATCGTCCTGTCGATGATCGACCGGTATTCGTAAAGGCTATCGATCAACTGGAGCAGGCTGTAGCGGGCCTGCTGGGTTGACCTGCCCACACCCGACGGGCTGATGAACACCAGGTTTTCCGTTCGTCGAGGAACTGCTAATCCAGCAAGGAAAGTAGCTGGCTCTGTGGCCTGGGGGCTACAGCCACTCCGAGGCGGGTGGGTTCTACCCCGTTACTGCGGACATTCCTAAAAAGAGGCACACTGTGCCAAAGGAGTGTTCATGTCCAGACGCAGAAAATATAGCCAAGAGTTCAAACGCGAAGCCATCGCTTTAACCCGTCAGCCCGGTGTGAGCTGTCGCCAGATTGCCCTGGAGGTTGGTATTAATCCCAACCTGCTGTCTCGGGGGCGCAGAGAAGCGGATGAGGAGACAGACATGGCCTTCAAGGGCTCTGCTTCTCCCAGAGACGAGGAGGTCGCCCGTCTCAAGCGAGAACTGGCCCGTGTGAAGAAGGAGCGTGATTTTTTGTGCGAAGCGGCAGTGTTCTTCGCAAAGGAGTCGTCCTGAGGTATCAGGCGATTCAACGTTGTCGCAGTCATTTCCCAATACGTATTATGTGCCCACGCAGGAAGGAAAGCTCTTTCTGTGCGTGGTTCTCGACCTATACAGCAAGCTGATCGTTGGTTGGCCCATGCATTACCGGCAGGATCGGCATATGGTGATCAGAGCCGTTGAGATGGCCGTTTGGCAGCGCCAGGGGAAAGTCCCGGTGGTATTGCATTCAGATCGAGGCAGTCAATTTACCAGTGGTGACTACCAGCGATATCTTGGTAGCAACCGTTTGGTAAGCAGCATGAGTGCGGTCGGTCATTGTGGCGATAATGCTGCCTGCGAGGGATTCTTCGGGATGCTCAAGCGGGAGCGAATTCACCACCGGCATTACCGCACTCAGAACGAAGCGCGAGCTGATGTATTCGACTACATTGAGCGGTTCCATAATCCCAGGATGCGACGTAGAGTTGCCGTTCAGGATCGGAAGTTGTCAGCCGTTTTAAAACCGTCCGTGGAAATGGGGTAGAACCCCTCTGACCTTTCGCGTCTAAGATTCTGGAGCCTGTAAATAAATCTGTGTAACTGCCCATCCCATTACAGGTGGCCGTCCAGGCGGTCACCGAATTCGATAATAAAGCGATTCAGCGCAGGCTTCCAATCCCTGATTGGCATGGTCCATTTCTTTGATGCTTGCTGGATCGCCAGGAAGGCCACTTTCAGGGCCGAGTCATCACTTGGGAACAGCTTCCGGCGCTTGGTCGCTTTGCGGATCACGCTGTTCAGCGACTCAATGGCATTGGTGGTGTAGATCACTTTCCGGATCGCCGGCGGGTACTCGAAGATGGTGATCAGGTTATCCCAGTGGCTTTGCCAGGAACGAGAGATCTGTGGGTATTGGCTGTCCCAGCGCTCTCCAAAGGCCTCCAGTGCCTGCCGGGCTTCATGTTCCGTGGCGGACTGATAGATCTGCTTCAGGTCCGCAGTAACCGCCCTGTAGTCCTTCCAGGACACGTAGCGCAGCGAGTTACGAACCATATGCACGATGCATAGCTGCACTTTGGTTTGCGGGTACTCAGCGGCAATAGCATCCGGGAAGCCCTTGAGGCCATCCACGCAGGCGATCAGGATGTCCTCCAGACCCCGATTCTTGAGCTCTGTCAGTACCGACAGCCAGAACTTCGCACCTTCAGTTTCGGCAAGCCACAGGCCCAGCAGCTCCTTCTGGCCTTCCATGTTGATGCCCAGGGCCAGATATAGGGACTTGTTGATCACTCTCTTGTCCTGACGAATTTTCAGAACGATGCAGTCCAGATAGACGATGGGGTAGATCGGATCAACAGGGCGATTCTGCCACTCATGAACCTGATCGATCACACGCTCCGTCACCTTGGAAACCAGTGTTGCCGAGATGTCCGCGTCGTACATCTCTTTGAAGGCATCTACGATGTCTCGTGTGCTCAATCCCTTGGCATACAATGCCAAGATTTGATCATCCATCTGGGTCAGCCGAGACTGACCCTTACGGACGAACTGAGGCTCAAATGAGCCTTCCCGATCACGGGGAGACTGGATGGAAACTTCCCCGTGCTGGCCCTTCAGGCGCTTGGCAGAATAGCCATTGCGACTGTTGCCAGTGCCACGACCTTCAGGAGCGTGCTTCTCGTATCCGAGGTGCTCATCCAGTTCAGCATTGAGTGCGGTCTCGACGGTCAGCTTGACTAGTTGCTGCGTGAGGGCTCCGAGATCTTTTTCGGACTTGATGTCCTTGGCCAGCTCGGCGGCCATGGCTTTGAGTTTTTCTTGGTCCAATTGTGTACCCACGGTAAGCGTCCGGCCATCACACCTTGTCAGATATAGTCGGCTTCCAGTTGTGGGGCAATAGCTCGTCGATGGCGTTGTTCTTCTGCGTCGGCAGGCGGGTCAGCACATCTTTTAGATAGGCATAGGGATCATGACCGTTCAGCTTGGCAGACTGGATCAGGGTCATCACCGCAGCCGCACGTTGACCACTGCGCAGTGACCCGGCGAACAGCCAGTTGGAACGGCCCAGCGCCCAGGGCCGGATCTGGTTTTCCACCCAGTTGTTGTCTATGGGCACAGCGCCATCGTCGAGGTAGCGCGTCAGCGCTGCCCAGCGTTTGAGGCTGTAATCCAGGGCTTTGGCCGTGCCGGAGCCATCCGGCACTTTCTGACGATGCGCCTGCATCCATTGCTGTAGTGCATCGGCAAGCGGTTTGGCTTTGGTTTGTCGGATTTCCAGCCGCTTATCCGGCGGCAGGTCTTTGGTTTCCCGTTCGATCTCGTAGAGGCCGCCGATGTATTCCAGAGCCTTCGCAGCCAGCTCGCTCTTGTTGGCCTCGTGCAGGTCGTAGAACTTGCGTCGGGCGTGTGCCATACAGCCGATTTCGGTGATGCCGTTGCCGAACCCGGCCTTGTAGCCGGCGTAATCGTCACAGACCAGCTTGCCCTGCCAGTCACCCAGGAAGGTGCGGGCGTGTTCACCCGCCCGGCTTGGGGCGAAGTCGTAAACGGTGGCTTTCAGGTCCGAGAACGGTGTGGTGCAGTAAGCCCAGACGTAGGCCTTGTGGGTTTTCTTCTTACCCGGAGCCAACATGCTGACCGGCGTTTCATCGGCGTGCAGAACGTTGTGTTCCAGCAAGGCGTTTCTCAACGCATCTGCCAGGGGCTGCAACTGCACACCGCAGGCACCGACCCATTCGGCGAGTGTTGAACGGGGTATTTCCAGGCCGGCACGGCCGAAGATGCGTTCCTGACGGTACAGTGGCAGGTGGTCCGCGTACTTGGCCACCAACACCTGAGCCAGCAGGCCGGCGGTGGGGATGCCCTTGTCGATCACCTGCGGTGGTACCGGTGCCTGGACCAAGGTCTCGCACTGGTTGCAGGCCCACTTGCCCCGGATGTGGCGCTCCACCGTGAACTCGCCCGGGACGTAATCCAGCTTCTCGCTGATGTCTTCGCCAATACGCTTGAGCTGGCAGCCACACTGGCACCGGGTATTGTCCGGTTCGTGGTGGATCAGGGTACGGGGCAGCTCCGGTGGCAGCGGGGTGCGCTTGGGCTTCTGCTTGGGTCGAGCGGCCTTCTGCTCCTCAGTCATCGCCTGGTCCAGCTCGGCTTCGATGGCGGCCAGGTCGCTGTCGATCAGCTCGTCCAGGAGCTTGCCCTGAACGGCATCGAGTTGCTCACTGCGGCGGGCGAACTTGTGACGTTTGAGGACGGCGACTTCGTGGGTCAGCTTCTCGATGATGGCATTGCGGCGCACCAACTCCCGCTCCTTCCGGCCCAAGGCTTGATCCTTGGCGTCCAGAGAGTCCATCAGTTCCGTCGCCAGAGCGCGGAGCTGATCGGCTGAGAGTTGGTTGATATCGGGGCGCTGAGTCATGCCGCCTAGTATGCCAAGTCCCTGTTCGGCAGGCGATTCGCGGTTCTGGCTATAGCGGCATCACAGCACTTGTGATTACAGGATGCAGATGACGCCCTCCGCGCCAATGCGCTGCCAGGGCAGGCCCTGAACCAAGGCAGACAACTGTTCCTCGGTCAGGCGCAGTTGGTCACCGCGCCAGGTTTCGCCCCAGTGGAATTTACCCCGGTTCAGCCGGCGGGCGCACAACCAGATGCCCAGGCCATCATGGATCAGCACCTTCATCCGATTGCCTCGCTTGTTGGCGAACAGGTAGGCGCAATGGGGTTTAGCCGAACCGAATACCTGAATAACCCGCGCCAGGGCCTTGTCGGGTCCGGCCCGCATATCCAGCGGTTCGGTGGCCAGCCAGATCTCATCAATGCGGATCATCCCAACAGATCCCGAAGCAAAGCCGCACACTGATGGGCTTGCTCCGCAGGCCACTCCACCACAACCGCACCACCGGCGCGGGGAATCTTGATGCGGATGGTGCTACATTGATTCGAGACTGACAGGGTGTCCGGCACAGGCGCTACGGCTGGCAGACGGACCGGAACGAATCCAGGTGCTTCCGGAGTTTTAGCCGCCCTTCGCGCTTCGCTCATCCAGCGCCGGACCATGTTGGCGTTGAGACCGTTATCCAGCGAAATCCGGGAAACAGACGCCCCGGGCTTCA
>NZ_NEFY01000036.1 GCF_002258215.1 Marinobacter vinifirmus | reverse complement strand
CAGTTGTCTTGGGGTTATATAGTCAAGCAACTAAGCGCATACGGTGGATGCCTTGGCAGTCAGAGGCGATGAAAGACGTGGAAGCCTGCGATAAGGTTCGGGGAGCTGGCAAACGAGCTGTGATCCGGACATCTCTGAATGGGGAAACCCACCTAACTTCGGTTAGGTATCTTACACTGAATCCATAGGTGTAAGAGGCGAACCGGGGGAACTGAAACATCTAAGTACCCCGAGGAAAAGAAATCAACCGAGATTCCCTAAGTAGCGGCGAGCGAACGGGGACCAGCCCTTAAGCTGGACAACTGGTAGGAGAAGGCCCTGGAAAGAGCCGCCATAGTGGGTGATAGCCCCGTATCCGAAACCTGAGTCCAGTGAAATCGAGTAGGTCGGCGCACGAGAAACGTTGACTGAACATGGGGGGACCATCCTCCAAGGCTAAATACTCCTGACTGACCGATAGTGAACCAGTACCGTGAGGGAAAGGCGAAAAGAACCCCTGTGAGGGGAGTGAAATAGACCCTGAAACCGTATGCGTACAAGCAGTCGGAGCAGACTTGTTCTGTGACGGCGTACCTTTTGTATAATGGGTCAGCGACTTATGTTCAGTGGCGAGGTTAACCGTTTAGGGGAGCCGTAGGGAAACCGAGTCTGAATAGGGCGAATCAGTCGCTGGACATAGACCCGAAACCGGGCGATCTATCCATGAGCAGGTTGAAGGTGCCGTAACAGGCACTGGAGGACCGAACCCACTGTCGTTGAAAAGCCAGGGGATGACTTGTGGATCGGAGTGAAAGGCTAATCAAGCCCGGAGATAGCTGGTTCTCCCCGAAAGCTATTTAGGTAGCGCCTCGGACGAATACCACAGGGGGTAGAGCACTGTTTCGGCTAGGGGGTCATCTCGACTTACCAACCCGATGCAAACTCCGAATACCTGTGAGTACTATCCGGGAGACACACGGCGGGTGCTAACGTCCGTCGTGAAGAGGGAAACAACCCAGACCGCCAGCTAAGGTCCCAAAGTACCAGTTAAGTGGGAAACGATGTGGGAAGGCTCAGACAGCTAGGAGGTTGGCTTAGAAGCAGCCATCCTTTAAAGAAAGCGTAATAGCTCACTAGTCGAGTCGGCCTGCGCGGAAGATGTAACGGGGCTCAAACTGGTCACCGAAGCTGCGGCTGCATACATTGTATGCGGGGTAGGGGAGCGTTCTGTAAGCCTGCGAAGGTGAGTTGAGAAGCTTGCTGGAGGTATCAGAAGTGCGAATGCTGACATGAGTAACGACAATGCGGGTGAAAAACCCGCACGCCGGAAGACCAAGGGTTCCTGCGCAACGCTAATCGGCGCAGGGTGAGTCGGCCCCTAAGGCGAGACCGAAAGGTGTAGTCGATGGGAAACGGGTTAATATTCCCGTACCTTGGATAGCTGCGATGGAGAGACGGAGAAGGCTAGGTGAGCCGGGCGACGGTTGTCCCGGTTTAAGCGAGTAGGGAGTGGACTTAGGCAAATCCGGGTCCACAATCCTGAGACGTGACGACGAGTGCCCAAGGGCGCGAAGTCATTGATGCCCTGCTTCCAGGAAAATCTTCTAAGCTTCAGGCTATTCGAGACCGTACCCCAAACCGACACAGGTGGTCAGGTAGAGAATACCAAGGCGCTTGAGAGAACTCGGGTAAAGGAACTAGGCAAAATGGTGCCGTAACTTCGGGAGAAGGCACGCCGGTGTGTACGTGAAACCCCCGCGGGTGGAGCGGAAGCCGGTCGAAGATACCAGGCCCCTGCGACTGTTTATTAAAAACACAGCACTGTGCAAACACGAAAGTGGACGTATACGGTGTGACGCCTGCCCGGTGCCGGAAGGTTAATTGATGGGGTTAGCACTTGTGCGAAGCTCTTGATCGAAGCCCCGGTAAACGGCGGCCGTAACTATAACGGTCCTAAGGTAGCGAAATTCCTTGTCGGGTAAGTTCCGACCTGCACGAATGGCGTAACGATGGGGGCGCTGTCTCTACCCGAGACTCAGTGAAATTGAAATCGCCGTGAAGATGCGGTGTATCCGCGGCTAGACGGAAAGACCCCGTGAACCTTTACTATAGCTTCACAGTGAACTTTGAGCATGCTTGTGTAGGATAGCTGGGAGGCTTTGAAACTCGGACGCCAGTTCGAGTGGAGCCAACCTTGAAATACCAGCCTGGCATGTTTGAGGTTCTAACTCTGGCCCCTTATCGGGGTTGAGGACACTGTGTGGTGGGTAGTTTGACTGGGGCGGTCTCCTCCCAAAGCGTAACGGAGGAGCACAAAGGTGGGCTAAGCACGGTCGGACATCGTGCGGTTAGTGTAATGGCACAAGCCCGCTTGACTGCGAGACAGACACGTCGAGCAGGTACGAAAGTAGGTCATAGTGATCCGGTGGTTCTGTATGGAAGGGCCATCGCTCAACGGATAAAAGGTACTCCGGGGATAACAGGCTGATACCGCCCAAGAGTTCACATCGACGGCGGTGTTTGGCACCTCGATGTCGGCTCATCACATCCTGGGGCTGAAGCCGGTCCCAAGGGTATGGCTGTTCGCCATTTAAAGTGGTACGCGAGCTGGGTTTAGAACGTCGTGAGACAGTTCGGTCCCTATCTGCCGTGGACGTTGGAGATTTGAGGAAAGCTGCTCCTAGTACGAGAGGACCGGAGTGGACGAACCTCTGGTGTTCGGGTTGTCACGCCAGTGGCATTGCCCGGTAGCTATGTTCGGACAGGATAACCGCTGAAAGCATCTAAGCGGGAAGCCCCTTCCAAGATGAGATCTCCCTGAGGCCTTGAGCCTCCTGAAGAGCCGTTCAAGACCAGGACGTTGATAGGCTGGGTGTGTAAGCGCTGCGAGGCGTTGAGCTAACCAGTACTAATTGCTCGTGCGGCTTGACTATATAACACCCAAGACAATTGCGGATAACGCAAGAGCAAGGCAAAGGCCACGCTCAAAGAAATCACCATCACGTTTTATCTCGTCCTTCCCAGTGATCATCCGTTTTGCCTGACGACCATAGCGGTCTGGAACCACCTGATCCCATCCCGAACTCAGACGTGAAACAGACCAGCGCCGATGGTAGTGTGGTTCGCCCATGTGAGAGTAGGTCATCGTCAGGCTCTTAATACCAAAACCCCCGACAGCGTTGCTGCCGGGGGTTTTTTATTTGTCTGTCCGAAATATGATCAGCCGCACAACCCGCCGCACCCGAAAAAGTTAATATTCATCAAAGACTGGCCAGCCAGAACCACAAAAAGAGCCAGCAACAGAGACACTCATCAGTCCCCTTTTTCTTTTCGCTGCCCATGTGATCAAGGTAGCCGGGTGAGACTATGAGTAAAAAGCTGCACACAGTACTAGCCAGCGCCCTGATTTTGCCCTCCGCCGCAATTGCAGGCCTGGATCCTATTTCCGATGCGGAAATGTCTGAGGTTACCGGTCAGGCCTTTCTTTCTGTCGATCGGAATTACCATCCCGATCCATCAAAAAATACCGCCTACACGCGGGTGAATCTTGGTATGGATATCGAAATCCAGACCAATGTTGATGTCCTTGAAATCGGCCGCTACGAGCGAGATGGCGAGAAATCCGGTACGTCGGATGTGCTCATCGAAAACTTTGGCCTGGGTTATATCAACAACCAACAATTCTTTAATGCAAACCCTGAAGCGACCAGACAGGTGAAGCCTGATGGCACCGCCTACGCCGAAGGCGACATCGTTCCTTTCCACATCAGTAACCCGTTTTTTGAATTCGCCTTCGACGAAACCACGGATGAAGTCGTTGGCGTCCGGCTCGGGTTTGGCGATTCCATGGGCATTCTGTCAGGCGACATCCGCAATCTGACTGGCGATGTCAACATTGATATCAAGGCTACCGGCCAGGATCTGGAGATTGCCGAATCCAACGGGGATTTGATTGATGGGGTCTTGGTAGGATTGGCGCCACTCCTGCTTGGTAGCAATGCTATTAAAAGTAAAGCCGTGCTGGTGCATGGTGAAGGTCCGAACATTGGTGAGCCTGATCCCATTCGGGCGACTCATGCAGGTGTGCCGAACGGGGAACGGTTCACGGTAGAGGATGTTGGTGGCGGAACAATTTTTCTTATTAAAGCTGCTGGGTTGTTGGGGGGCAGTTCCCAGGTAGAAGTTGATGCGGACTGTGGTCCTCTTGGTCTCGTCTGTGGCTCTGGTGACGTCAGTTTTGTGGCCCAGGATTGTCAGGTTCTGGGTATCAACTCCTGCTTCCCTCTGACCAACTTCAAAAGCCTTCCGGTAGGTACCATTACCGAAAATGGCGAGGAAAGAGTTTTATCCGGGCCTCAGAAAGGCCTGTTTTTAGCCTTTCAAACCCAGGCCGTCGAGTGGCTGGAAGATGTATCAAAAACTGATCCGCAGGTAGGAGACTTTATTCAAACCACACCTGGGGGTTTTATGAACATCCCCAACGGCGCGGTTGAGTTCAGTCTCCATGATGCGCTCGAGGGAATTCCCCGTTATCGCACTGAATACATAGATCGCGGGCGAGGGTTGTTCTGATGCCTTTTTCCAGGAGGTCCACTTTCTCCAATGCCGTCTTGTCATTCCTTATGCTCGGCCTTTCGATGTTGCCTGCTACGGCCACAGCAGAACTCGAAAAGCTCAACGATGGCGAACTCTCTGAAATCGACGGTGCTGGGATTGGCCTGGTATTGGAAGACTTCATCTTCTCCCACGGCACGGATGCGCCGGACGTCAACGGCGAACAGGCCCGGATTTTCCGCATTGCGGGTATCCAAAGCACGGACGGCCGTGAGGTCGATATCACCGTTAACCACCTTTATATCGCCGGCTCTGGTAGTGACTACGGAACGAACCTGACTCCGGTGAATCTGGGGCGCTTGCTGAATCCGTGGCGGATTGACGTGGTCGACGGTAACGACATCGGAATCACTAACAAGGCGGTTCTCGAATTCGCCGCCCCTGCCATGGTAGACGCTGCGCAGGGTTACGATTGCCTTGGTGGTTCCGCTGCTGCTGGAAGCGGTACCTGTTCCAGCCGCCCGGCTACGCAAGACTGGCAGGGCGAGCGGGCGGATATCGGTATGCAAATGAACGTGGCCGTTGGCGATGACCGCTCTGCCAACCTGAACCTGCACGCCCGCAGTGCGGTAATTGATGGCAGTTATCTCCGGCTCTGGGGTGATGACGAACGGCGCCAGATGGCCGGTGAATTCCGTCTTAACTTTTACTCGCCGGAACTCACCATCAATGCCTGTAGCCAGGACGGCACTAATTGTGGCTCCAACATTGTGATGTCGGACTTTGTGCTGCAACTGGCCCTTGGTAACAGGCTGCAACCTATCTACTTCGATGTCGACGGTAGCGGTAATTTCCTGCTTGAGATCGATACCATCGATGCCCCGGGCACTGGCCAGATTGCGGCCAATGGTCAGCGGGCGGGCAGCGATGCCGCCACCTGGGATTTCTATAACGACTATTACTCCAACCCGGAATTCCGCAGTAACGTTCACATCGGCGATTTCAGTGTCGGCGAAAAGAATTTCGGATCGGCACGGGTTGAAGGCATGCTGATCCAGCACCTGCAAATTCAGACAAAGGATCTGGCGCAATGAGCAGACACCAACTTCTGAGCAAGGCAGCAGCAATAGTGGCCGCGCTGATGTGCAGCCCATTCGCCATTGCGGAGATGGCCCCTCTGGACGATGCGGGTATGGCAGAAGTTTCCGGCCGTGGTGGCATTTACTTGTCTGGCGATATCAGCATCAACGAACTGGGTGGCCCGATCCAGAACGATTATTTTGGCCGCTGCAACGAGCAGGACAAGAAGTGCGGTGCACGCCTTGCCTACCAGTTGAAAGAAGGTGGTGGCTGGATGGTGCTGGACGAGATTCGCGGCATGTTCGCCTTCGAGGGGCTTACGTTGCGGGTGCGCTCAATCGATTCCGGTTTTGGTGGTGACGGCGAGCTGTTTAACCGCGACGTCATTGAACTGGGCCTGCCGGATACTGTGCGGTTCAACGATGTGCAGTTCAAGATTGCCGCCAGTAACACACCCAGACCGACGGATCCCGGGTTCATGCAAACGGATATCTTCGACGTGGAAATGCAGGGCGATGTGCTGATGCAGGGGAATCTGCTGGTGTTCCCGGAAGGGAATCCATAGGGGGAGAAGATTATGACCAAGGTGATTGGTTTACCGAAGGCCTGCGCTGCCCTGATGCTGGCTGCTACCGGGGTGCCCGGCGGTGTTGCCTGGGCGGATATGCAAAGCCTGGATGACGGCGAACTGTCCCGGATTCAGGGCCAGAGCGGCATTACGCTGGAGATGGATCTGCAGCTGTCGGCAGACCGGGTGTCCTACTACGATGACGGCAGAGGCGCGCACCTTGAAGGCTTGAAGGTAGGCTCGTCCGAAAACCCCGGACAGGGCGCTTTTCACCGGACACGTATCGATATTGGTGCCGATGCCTCGCTAAACCTGGATTACCTGGTAGAAGACCGTCGGGTCGAGTTTTCCGATATTCGCCTGGCAGGGGCCCCCAGCGTCAGTATGGGCGGGATCTTCTTTGATCATTCGCTGCAAGGCACCCTGAGTATCCGGGAGGGCGGCGGTGTTGGCGGCAGTGGCTACACCTTCGATTCTGCCTACACCATGACCGGCGGCCGGCTGGGGTATCGAACCAACGGCAACTCGGTGTTTCTCGACGACATCACCATGAATGTGGAAGCCCTGGGAATCACCCTGGAGCAGGTTGGCGACACTCTCGAACTGATCTCGGAGAATGTAACCGGTAACTGGAAAGTCGGCGCGATCCGTTTCAGTGACGATCCGCTCATCTATGGTCGCGCAACAGATGCAAGCGGGGCGCCCCTGGCCAGTTATGGGGGCCTGGAGGGCGATTACCGGATCTCGTCCCGCACGGGAATCAAGGCAGGCGGCCGTGAGGGCCAGGGCCTGAGAATCGATAATGAAACAACCATCCACAGCGCCAATTTCTTATACCTGGACGATGGCAACGCCCTGGCATTAAGGGACATAACCGGCGAGTACCGGATCTACGACTTGCGGATTGATGTCACCAATGACAATCAGGGCCGGCCAGCCTTGGGGCTCACTCTGGGTGGCCTGGAAGGGGAGCTGGCTGTTGGTTCGGTTGAAGTGGGACCCAGTGGCCAGAGCTTTGGCTCGGTTAACCTCGCCTTCGCCTTCGAAGACCGGGCCTTCAATGGTCGAAACTATACCAACGCGGTTTATCTGCAAGGTGGCGGCCACCAGGACGCTGGCGCCCAGGGTTTGCGCCTGGCTGCCGAATGGAGCCTGTCGAATGCAGACTTAAGCTACACCGACAACGGCAATCGGGTGATCGTGAGCGGGTTGCAGTCATGGGGGCAGGGCGATTTGACGGTAAATGTTACCCGCAATGAAATTCGCAACGGTACCCGCTTCTATGATGGTTTAAGGATCGGGTTTGAAGACCTGAGTGCCGGGTACCGTATAAACGGCCTGAGGGTGGGGGATGAAAATGCTCCTCTGCAAGGGGGTACCGAACTGCTGCTGGCCCTGGGCTTCTATCCCGCCTATGAATTCGATATGGATGGCCACATCACCCTGGGTGCCGGGGGTGCGTCTGGCGAGGGGCTGACGATCAATTCCGATATCCATGTCCGCAACGGAAAAGCTGCGGTGGTTGCAGCTCCCTATGATGAGGGTGCTGGCGAGGTCCCCCAAAAAGGCCTGTGGCTGACCGAAATGACCTATGACGGCCACGTCCGTAACATGACCGTGGATGTTACCGAAGAGGGGCTCGCCATGGCCACCGAAGAAGCCTGGGGCACTATGGATGTGGGCAATGTTCGGGTTGGAACCAGCGATGATGGCGCAAGCTTCGGTCGCCTCCGGATGCAAAGTTATGAGAAAGACAGCAGTGCGCTGATACGACCCGGCGGCGCCGGTGATGTCTGTGTGGGTGGCAGTGGAAGTTCCGCGGCGGCCTGTGGGGCTTTAGGTGGCACCTGGGAGACCCGGGGCGACGAGGGCGTTTCAATCGCGATGGCAAAGGTACTGGCACCGGCTGCAAGTGACGAGAAGAAAAATGCCTTGTTGTGGGAAACCAATCGCAGCGTGGACGGGCAGGGCCGGCCGGTAAACGGGTCTGGCACTGCGATACTGCTGAATGATATTCACACAAGCGACGGCGGTGATTTCGATGGCGATGGCCAGGACGACAATACCTACGGTATCCGAACCGATCTTGCAGTTGATGTGTATCCAACCCGGGTCATTCGAACGGTTGACGGTGTAAAGCGGGTTGAGCACCCTCTCGGGTTTGCCGTGCAGGCACAAAGCAGCTTCAAGGAGCTGTCCATCAACAATATCGATATGATCCACCCGGTGGGCGGCGCGCAGACCGCGGTATACGGTGCCGTGTTGCAGAACGTGGATATTCGGGCAAACCTGACCGCAACGCCTATCCCCTGATGACCATCCGGCATGAGAAAAGGGCAGCCCGGGCGCTGTCCTTTTGTTTTTTCGGCCGTCCTGTTGTTTAATCCGGGGCTGATTCTTTGACCCCTGGAACCGGTTTCATGAAATCCAACACCTTGTTGTCACTGCTGAGCGATCGCGCCGTTCATTCCGGAGAGTCCCTGGCGAAAACCCTGGGGGTATCCCGCACGGCTGTCTGGAAGCAGCTCCGGAAAATCATGGATGAAGGCGTAGAGATAAAAACTATCCGGGGGCAGGGTTATCAGCTGGTTACACCGTTAGACCTGCTGGATCGTGGGCAGGTGTTGGCGGGTTTGCCCGGCGAGCTGTTGTCCGGTATCAACCTGGAGGTATTACCGGAAGTGGGTTCCACCAATGCCGAGGTGGCGCAGCGTTTATCCGGCGCCGGAGGGGCTATACCGGTGGTCATTGCCGATTGCCAGACTGCAGGGCGCGGTCGCCGGGGGCGTAACTGGGCAAGCCCGAAAGGGCAGAATCTGTATCTGAGCATGGGGCTGACCCTGCAGGGTGGGTTCGCCGCGCTGGAAGGTTTGAGCCTGGTCTTGGGCGTAGCGGTGGCCCGGGCTTTGGAGGCTATGGGTGCCGAAGGTGTTGGCCTGAAGTGGCCGAACGACCTGTTTGCCGATGGCCGGAAGTTTGCCGGTATCCTGGTGGAAATCCAGGGTGAATTGCAGGAAGGCGTCGTCCAGGTAATCGCAGGTATTGGTATCAATGTGCATATGACCCGGGCGGAAGAGGTTGATCAGCCATGGATCAGCCTGGCTGAGCGCTGGCCGGACATAGCCTGGGCAAGGAATGCCCTGGCGGCAAATGTTATCAGGGAGATCCTGGGTACCGTTGATACGTTCGAGCGACAGGGCTTTGCAGCGTTCAGGAGTGCTTGGCAGGAAAGGGACATATTCTGCGGACAGGAGCTTGTCAGCCGTGGTGGCGAGGTTGCCGGAACCGGCGCCGGTATCGATGACGGCGGTAACTATCTGTTGAAAACCGACGCTGGGGTGGTGCCGGTTCGAGCGGGCGATATCAGCCTTCGGGTGCAGCCATGATGTTGTTGGTCGATTCTGGTAATACCCGGATAAAGTGGCGTGTGGTTCAGGGTGGTCAGGTGAAGGCTGAGGGTGCCGCGATGCTGGACGAGAAGGCGCCTTTTGCAGGCCTGGCGCACTTCGCTCATGACATTACCCGGGTTGCCGTATCTTCTGTCGCATCCGAGCAGAATTGCCGGGAGCTGGAGCAAGCCCTGTCCCGCGTTACCCGTGCGCCGGTAACCTTTTATTGGTCTGAATCATCCCGTCAGGGGCTGGTGAACTCCTATCAGGATGTCCGGAAAATGGGCGCCGATCGCTGGCACGGAATGGTGGGCGCCTGGTCGCGTTATCCCGGCGGGTTTGCAGTTGTTGACGCGGGGAGTGCGGTTACCGTGGATTACGTGGCCGAAAGCGGTGCCCACATCGGGGGCTATATACTGCCAGGGCTGAGAATGATGCGCCGAAGCCTGAAGCTGGATGCCGCACGTATCGGGTTCGAACACGACGACCAGGTCAATACCCTGCCCGGTCGCTCAACCGGGGAGTGTGCCAACCATGGGTTGGCGTGGCTGACCCTCGGGGTTATCGAGCGTATTAATGCTGACGCCAGGGTCCACAATTTACGCCGCGTCTTGCTTACTGGCGGCGATGCTCAAAGATTTGTTGATCTCGGCTTGCAGGCCGAGGTTCGTCCGGGCCTGGTGTTTGAGGGCCTTCAGGCCGTAGCACAGGGTGGGAAGGGCGAATGAAGAGGATTGCGTTCTTTCTCCTGGCCGTCAACCTGTTGGTGTGGTGGTTGCCGCAGTGGCAGGGTATCGGGGCAGCTGATCCTTCGTCCGGAGGAGCCTTGCCCCGAGTGACCAGCCTGAAAACATCAGAGCCCGTTGTACCTGTGCCGGGGCCGGGCGTGGAAACCCTGTGCGTGCGTGCGGGGTGGTTTGACAGCGACGCCGAAGCGAGGGCGGCGGGAGAGGCCGCGGGGCTGGACTACGTCGTCGAAGAACAGGAGGTGGAACTTGCTCCACTGAACTGGGTCTTGATACCCCCTCAGCCGGAACAAGCTGCTATGGATCAGTTCCGGGCCTTGTCGGCCCGGGGCATAGAATCCTATGTGGTGGCGTCCGGAGAGTACCGGAATGCCATATCCCTGGGGCTTTTTGAGTCCCGGGAAGCTGCTGAAACGGTACTGGCAGAAAAAAAACGGGATAATCTTAATGTAGTACTGGCCAAGTTCCCCCGTAATCGTATAGGATACGCCCTCGTTTTTGATGTTGAATCTGACCGGGAAACCGAGACGGTTCAAGCGGTTGAAGCGGAAATCGGCAAAACCTTCGAGTTTGTTGAAAGTGGTACCTGCAAAGGTGTTGCAACGCCGAAAAAAAATCCGTAGTATACCGCCCTCGCTGACGAGGCGAATGTGAGCTGGCGTAGCTCAGTTGGTAGAGCAGCTGACTTGTAATCAGCAGGTCGGGGGTTCGATTCCGTCCGCCAGCTCCACTTTAAGGTTTTAGCAGATTCGCGACAGCGAATTTGTACGGGAGGGGTTCCCGAGTGGCCAAAGGGATCAGACTGTAAATCTGACGCGAAAGCTTCGCTGGTTCGAATCCAGCCCCCTCCACCACTAATTGCTCGCGGGCATCGTATAGTGGCTATTACCTCAGCCTTCCAAGCTGATGACGCGGGTTCGATTCCCGCTGCCCGCTCCAATTTGGTTTTAATGCTCATGTAGCTCAGTCGGTAGAGCACATCCTTGGTAAGGATGAGGTCACCGGTTCAATTCCGGTCATGAGCTCCACTTTTTTTCCGGTCAACGTTACGATCCTGGTTGATTAGGGGGATTGGTCGAATGTCTAAAGCAAAATTTGAGCGTAACAAGCCGCACGTAAACGTGGGCACCATTGGTCACGTTGACCATGGTAAGACCACTCTGACAGCCGCCCTGACTCGTGTATGTCACGAAGTATGGGGCACTGGCGAGAGCCGTGCTTTCGATCAGATCGATAACGCACCGGAAGAGCGTGCGCGTGGTATCACCATCGCGACCTCCCACGTTGAGTACGATTCTCCGACCCGTCACTACGCTCACGTAGACTGCCCGGGCCACGCTGATTATGTTAAGAACATGATCACGGGTGCTGCCCAGATGGACGGCGCTATCCTGGTTTGCTCCGCAGCTGACGGCCCCATGCCGCAGACTCGTGAGCACATCCTGCTGTCCCGTCAGGTGGGTGTACCGTTCATCGTTGTGTTCCTGAACAAAGCGGACATGGTAGACGATGAAGAGCTGCTTGAGCTGGTAGAAATGGAAGTTCGTGACCTGCTGAGCCAGTACGATTTCCCGGGTGACGACACTCCGATCATCACCGGTTCTGCCCTGATGGCTCTGGAAGGTAAAGACGACAACGAGATGGGTACTACCGCTGTTAAGAAGCTGGTAGAAGCCCTGGATGACTACATCCCTGAGCCGGAGCGTGCCATCGATCAGCCGTTCCTGATGCCGATCGAGGACGTATTCTCCATCTCCGGTCGTGGTACCGTAGTAACTGGCCGTGTTGAGCGTGGCATCATCAAGGTAGGTGACGAAGTGGAAATCGTGGGTATCCGCGACACCACCAAGACCACCTGTACTGGTGTTGAGATGTTCCGCAAGCTGCTGGACGAAGGTCGTGCCGGTGAGAACGTAGGTGTTCTGCTGCGTGGTACCAAGCGTGACGACGTTGAGCGTGGTCAGGTTCTGTGTGTACCGGGCTCCATCAAGCCGCACACTGTGTTCGAGTGTGAAGTGTACGTACTGTCCAAAGAAGAAGGTGGTCGTCATACTCCGTTCTTCAAGGGCTACCGTCCGCAGTTCTACTTCCGGACCACTGACGTGACCGGTTCTTGCGAACTGCCGGAAGGCGTAGAAATGGTAATGCCGGGTGACAACGTGAAAATGACTGTTACCCTGATCGCTCCGATCGCCATGGAAGATGGTCTGCGCTTCGCGATTCGTGAAGGCGGCCGTACCGTTGGTGCCGGCGTGGTATCCAAGATCATCGAGTAA
>NZ_NEFY01000035.1 GCF_002258215.1 Marinobacter vinifirmus | reverse complement strand
TTTTTTTTGGTCACTGAAGCAGCTTGCCGGCGAGCTGGATCTGTGACCAAGGGTAGGTGGTCACAAAGTAGCGTCCTCGATGGCCACCAGGTGTGGCCAAAGCGTTTTGTCCTGGTACGGGCGTGGTGTGTTTGGTACTGGTGGTGGCTGAATGGGGCTGTGAGGTTGTTTCAGAGGGAATGGAAGGCGTGTCAAGGGGTAGGTGCGGCCCACAGCCGGAGGCGAGGACACGGCCCCTTGACGCGGCTGTAATGACCCATACGCTCCAGGCTGGGGAGCGGGAAGGGAGGCCGTAGGCCGCATGTCCCGCACCCCTGACGACAGATGGCGAATCGCTCCCCTCGCAGGCGAGGGGCGGGGGGGAGTGGTCACACCGCGGAGGCCCGGGCCGGGTGAGATTGTGCCCATAGTGGTGGTCACAGAACCTGAATGGCCAGGCGCAGGCCTTGTGACCAGTTTCCATTGTCCAACAAGAGAACGTCAGCTATTATTGACCGCAGCGCTGCCTTGCGTAGCGCTAATATCCATAAGCCAGTGTACCCTGGCTTATGGCCGGTGGTGCACCTCTACCTAAAGGGGTTGAATGATGAATCGAGATAAAATCCGGTTAATAGTAGTGCAGAAGGATGACTCAAAGTGGATGCAAATTCATTTTTGCCAGATTCTGCAACGAGGGGCTAAGGTTGTTGATGCTTCTCCCAGCGGAGCGTTGGGCGTGGTCGATGTGGCTGATTTGTGGTTTCCGGTACCGGCTGGTACAGACCTATTTGAGGCCGTCGAATTCATCCTGACAAGCCACAAGGTGGCTCACCACCTGGTTCACCTGAACCGAGTGAATGAGACTAAACCTTCAGGGGTGATTTGCACTGATTGGGAAGCTACATTTTGCCCAATTCAAGCAGTCACTGTTGGCGTTATTGCTGAGGACGAGTAAGATAGTTCCTTATACAGGGTGGGCTTCGGCCTGGTACCTGTTGCGCTTCCGCGCAAGACGCGCCTCGGTCTTTCAGGGGTTGGAGATAGATATGAAAACAGTTACTTTCATGGGCATAGATTGCGAGATTGACAAGCGTGCTTATCCTCGCAATAAGCAACCTGCTTTGCAGTTGTTCGCCGCTGATAGCCCTGGCAATCGTGAAATGGGTATCCATCATGGTGCGCCAGTTCTGACCGCTACAGCCTGTTTGCCTGATTTCCCTTTTCAGGAGGGAGAGACTGCAATTAAGGACTATAGCGAAAATGAGGGGATACTTGACGTTTTGGTTCAAGCCAAAATAATCGAGTTAACCGGCAAGTCAGCACGAAGCGGATTCTGTAACGTGCCTGTAGTGAAGTTACTCGTTTAGTGGGGTGGGCTTCGGTCTGGTACCCACTGTAATCGCGCAATATTGCGCAAGGCGCACCTCGGCCTATTCAGGGGTTGGATGAAGCTATGCAAAACGCAGTAAAGAAGCCTGTAGGTGTTCTGAAATTCAAACTTGGTGCAGTCGTTATGACTCGCGGTGTTTCTGAGTTGATGAAGGAGCATGGTCTTGAACCCATTCAGTATCTTCGTCGTCATGCTCATGGCGATTGGGGTGATCTGAGTGACCAGGACAAGGCAACAAATGAAGACGCGGTTATTCACGGAGGCCGTATCTTCTCAGCCTACAACCTTTCGGATATGCCGGAATCAAGGTTATGGGTTATCACTGAAGCAGATCGGAGCGTGACAACGTTCCTTCTACCAAGTGAGTATTAAGGGTAGCGTCCCGTAGTGGACATTAGCCTTCAAGAAAGCCACCTTCGGGTGGCTTTTTTATTTCTTTTGCTTTGTCATTTACCCCTGTTGTGATTTGTCAAAATGGGGTATATTCAGGCGGTTTAGCAGGAGGGTTTATGGCTATAACCATTCGATTTAGCGGGATTCCCGAAGACCTCATTTTTGAAGTTGGTTCCCGGACAGAGTATGTAAATGCTGTTTATGAAGCCTGGAAATACACCAGGGTAGGGGTGCAGGCGATGACATGCCTTGTTGAGTGCCCTGAAAATCTACCCCAGGAGTGGGCTACCGTGCCAGATATGGCGGTGCCGCCGTACTGGGGCAACATGGTAGAGCTGTATCGTCAGTGGCCGCAAGTGGTTGAGTGCGCTAAACGTCTTGAGGATCTTTCGTCAATCGTGGAGGAAAGCCGGTTCATCGAAGGTATCATTGAGCTACCCGACGGTGGAGTACCACCAAGACAAGGTGTGGTAGTACCATTCGTTCGAGCCATCAAGTAAAGTATATTTGATTTATCAAAAGTGCTTGCTTTGATAAATCAAAAGACCTATACTGCAATCATCATACAGCGCACCTCGGCAAGGTCAGGGGTTGTTGGTAATCCAACTGCTGTGTGGGGTCGCTAATCAACATTGAGGACTTTCACAAATGGCAAAAATTGCAGCGGTATCAAATCAGAAAGGCGGGGTTGGTAAAACCACGGTAACGGTTAACCTGGGCAAAAACCTGGCTTACATGGGCAAGCGGGTTTTGCTGATCGACAACGACCCTCAAGGTAATCTGACGATGGCTATTTTTGGGGATGAGCTGCCGCCTGAAATTGTTGAGTGGGATGGTGCCGGGGCGTCAGCGCCTGGTGGCTCGAATGCCTATAACCTGTACATTGAAGGGGCTGAAGTTAGGCCGGTACCGGCTATTGAAAATCTGCATGTCATTGGAGCAAGTAAGCACCTTTCGGAGGTTTCTACGAAACCCTTTGAGGTGATTTTCGATTTCAAAGAGAAGATTGAAGCGCTTCGTGATCAGTACGACTACATCCTGATCGACTGCTTGCCGTCATTTGGCACCTTGCAGACTGCGGCGCATATGACAGCCGACTACCTGGTAATTCCGACACACCTGGAGGATTTTAGTGTGGCTGGTATTGATGAGCAGATGAAAACGGCGACTAACACCAAGCGCCGCCTGAATCCTGGGCTGTCTTTGTTGGGTATTTTGGCGAACGAGGTCAGCAGCCAACGGGTACTTGTTGAAGAGCATTTCTACAACCAGTTGGTTGAGAAATATGGTGAATATCTTTTCAAGACGAAGATCACCAAATCGACAAAAGTGAAAGAGTCTCACGCGATGCGTAAGTCTATCTCGGAATACAAACAGAATTCCGACCAGGCGCGTCAGTACATGGAGTTCACAAAGGAATTCATTGAGCGTGTCGAGGTTGGTAATGGCCAATAAGTTTTCTCAGCAGGTGAACAAGGGCAAGGGTGGCCAGAAGCCAAAGGTCGATATTACAGACCTATTGGCCGATTCTGGTACTGACGAGCTGGTAAGCCGCGCAAAGTCTGAGGGCCGTTATTTGTCGTTGCCTGCTGAGGCGTTCGTGCCAGATCCGAACCAGCCTCGCAAGACTTTCGACCAGGAAAGAATTGATGAGTTGCGGGTAAGCATTGAGAGCAATGGCCAGCTTCAGCCGATACTGGTAGGTGATCGCCTGCCGGATGGCACCTATCCGATTATTGCGGGTGAGCGCCGATGGCGAGCAATCCGGGATTCGGAAAAGGTCAGTGTTGTTGATGCCATCATACGTAGTGGTGATGTTGACGAGCTGCATTTGCTGTTAATGCAGATTGACGAGAACAACCAGCGGGAGCAGATCCCAGCAATTGAAAATGCAATGGCCATGAAGCGGGTGGCAGATATATGCCGAGTTGAAGGTAAGGATCAGGCGTATGCAGCAAAGCTGTTGAATGTCAGCCCTGGGCGGCTATCAAAGCACCTTGCATTGTTAGATGCGCCGTCAGTGGTTACAGGGCTTTCTACGCATGGTGAAACGCAGGATGTTGACGTGTTGTATAACTTGGCTAAAGCCGCTGAAAGCAAGCCCGAGGAAGTGGCTGAACTGATTGATCAGTGGCGTAGCGGGGAGCTTGAGACAAACCTTCGTAAGGCCAGCACAGAGCTGGCTGGCGAGGCAAAACAGGCCAAGAAGGAGGCCAAAGAGAACCAGGACAGCGGAGGGGGGGCACAGGGTAAAAAGGGAGGCAAGCCGCCCCAGGGCGATGATGTGCCACCTAAACCGAAGAAGGCCTCAGCGGTGCGCCTGGAATTGGATAACGACGAATTCATGTTGACCGTTGAGCTGGGCAATAAAAAGCTGAGCTTCAGGGTTGAGGCGGATACAGTCGTTTCGTTGAAAGATGATATTGCGAAGAATTGGAGCAAGTAATGTCAGAACAGAATGCAAGTTATGGTGAAGATAAACCGGCAGACAACAGTGTGAGCTTAGGTAAGTGCTGGGCCGCACTGCGCAACGAAAACGTTGTGGGCATCATTTCCATGCGGGTGCCCAGTGATGTGGATTTTGATGCGTACCGCAAAAAAGCCACAGAATGCCTGGAAATGCTTGGCCAGGTGAAATCCGGGGAGCTGATTGAGCGTGACGGGGAGCGTTACTTTATTCAGCGCCCGACTCATGCGAATCGCAGCAAGAAGCCGCGCCAAGCGAAGGAATACCTGGTTTTTCAGCCGCGCAATGTGTGACGAATTTGAACCGATAGAGCAACGCCTTTTCAAGGCATTGCTGCTGAATGTGAAAGCGAAGCCGGCAGTCGTTCTGAAAGGCACACCGAGTGGCTTTGAAGTGTTAGTGGAGCAGGGTAAAACCCTCTTCAAGCTGTACACACAGAGGAAGTCGCCAAGAGTTTTCCGATCACCTAATACGGCGATTAACTTCCTGGCGGAATTGGGTGCTGAACGTGTTGTGATTGATGGTTTGGGTAACTGGAAACCCGACACATATGTGAACCAAAGCAGTCGCCCAAAACGAAAGGCGGCTGCAAAATTAAAGCAACCTAAATAGGAGTAAGACCCAAGATGAACGATATGAATCAGCCCCCGATTGACGCCTATGACGACTTCCCGGAAGTGGGTAGCCAGCCTCAAGCAGGCGAACAGCAACAGAAAAAGGATGACCGGAAGGGTTTTCAAAATCCGGTTTTTCCGAATGACTCAGTGACAACCTGTAGCGGGTTTATCAATGAGATCCGCAGTCATGCAAAAGACAGCGACACGCTGTTTTTTGTTCGGGCGGGATTGATACAGGGGGCGCGTCGAAATGACCGGGGTGAATGGGAAGGCGACATTACGAACTGTGATCTGCTAGTTGGCTCTACACTGAGAAAGTGGGCGGAGTCAATGAAGCAATTCAAAGACCCGTTTTCTGGTATCCGGGTGACTTTCGTGATTCGTAATCTGAAATTCACACCTGGTATTTATGAGGGTAAGCCGGTTCTCAGCAGTCGCGGAGTGCTGGAGGCCATTACTATCGGTCATCTTGATCAATAGCGGTGGACAGCTCGTTGAGGTGTATGGGTTTAGTGTGGATGGCCTTCGGACGTATGGACAGACTGATGGACAACCGTGGACGGTAAACCGACCACTGGTTGACCACAGCCATGACCACACTGCCAACCACATCAAGCCCACACTCTGACCACCGAAGAAGCTGGCAACAATAAACAACAAGTCAGTGAGTTTTTATGAATGATTTTAAAGCGGTAATTCAGCTTGCAGTAGCGTTGAGAGAGGTGTTCGAGACGGCTGTAGTGTTGATGGTTCTTTACGGTGTTGCTACGGCATTGATTGTTGTCGATATGTATATGGTTTATTCGCAGTTGCTGCCATTTGAAAGCCTGTGGACGAGCCTCAGTGTACTTGATCAGGGCCGGTTAGTTCTTTTGCCGGTAATGTTTGGTTTGGCCACCTGGTACGGTTTAGGAGCGTTTTGCTCATATTCTAATCGCTATGTGTTCCGCTGAGTTAAGCCGGATAAAAGCGATGGAGGTTTATCATGCTGAAGATTGCAATATTTTTTGGTCTGTTCCTGGCATTCATGCTTTATCGCGTGATTGTTAATTACCAGGGGCGGGAAGTAACGGCCCCTAGCCGGGCCAATGTCAAAGATGACGACAATGTTGTCTATGACCCCAATATGTTCTGGCACCCTTTAAATCACTACAACGATTGAAGGTTGGAACATCAAACGTATGGATGGCGGTTTTGATGGCCTTACAGGTTTAGTAGTTGCCGCTTGGTTATTATTTCTTTATGGAATTTTTTAAATGAAAAAAACTACCTTGGCATTGGTTATTTCAATGGCGCTAGTGGGATGTGGCGGAGACGGCAGCTCTGATTCTACTTCAGCTCCACCTAGCGCCGGGAATCCCCCTGGTAATCCAGGAACGGAGAATCCGCCGCCGTACCAGGCTCGTTCCTGGACACCGGGTTTCCAGTTAAGCAACCCCAACAGGCAGGCCCACAACCCTACTGTTAGTGTTTTAAGTAACGGCACTGTGTTGGCCGCCTGGGCTGAAGCCGCGACCGACGACAAGCCTTCGGCTGTCTTTGCGTCGGTATTGCGAGCTGATTTGCCGGAGGCTGAACGTCAACGGGAGGCTCTTCAGATTAGTCAGCTCGATGACGGTATTGATTCGGTTCTCGTCAATACCCGTTGGAACTTTACTGGTGAAGTGGAGCGGTTTACACCATCACCTCAATTGGCTGTATCGGCAGACGGTGTGGGCCACGTTGCCTGGTTGCAGAATGATGGCGTTACAACCTCGGTTTATGTCGCTGATTATGTTCCCCAGGGCGGATCATGGTCTGCTGCTTTCTCTGTTGAATCAACTGATGAGCCGTGCAGCGAAATTAAATTGATGGCCTTGGAAAACGGCGACGCGGTGTTGCTGTGGAAGCAAGCAGGTGAGGACACTATAGCGTTAAAGGGTGTTGCATATTACGCAAACACTGGTAGTTGGGGCGCTGTGTTTGACGTGGCAGGGGATGTTAAGGCAGACGCAAATGTCGCTATTTGGGAGCGTGATGGCTCTGTATTCGTTGGTTATCTGGCCTCAGTAGACGCTGAGAATGACCGCCTATCTGTCGCAAACCTGGATCTAACCAGTTTGATGGCCACGACCAAAGAGGTTGATTCGGCTGGGCTGAAAGGCAGTGTGGTTGGTACTGCATTTGACGGTAACGATGTACTGGTGTGGGCGGAGCTGGATGAATACAGCTATTACTCGGTCATGGCGGCAGCCAGCTCGGGTGGCGAGTGGCAGGCAGTGCCTCAGATTGAAGACCTTCCTTATGATGTTGGCCATATCGCTGTATCAGGCATTGATGATGAATTGCATATCGCCTGGCGCCATAAAGAACAATCTTCCGTGGCCGTATATCACGACCTGAAAAGCGTGACATACAGCGCCACAGGCATAAGTGACGTGCAAACGCTGTTTGACTCAGGTGCTGCAAACCCTGTCCTGGTTAATGGCGGTGACGGCAAAATGTATGCTCAATGGTTCACCAGTCATACCAAGTATTCAGAGTATGTTCCTGGAGAGGGGTGGAAGTCAGTTACTCAACCTTTCTGTATGCCCAGCGCAGTCATTAGCGGATCGTGCTTCAACTCAGGTACCGAACATACACTGGCTGTTGCCGGTGACTATGGTGTTTCAGCCTGGCTTGAAAGTGTGGACGATATTCGCAGTGTGGTGATTTCGCTGAGCGATTAGTGGTAATGGATTACCGCTTGCCCAGGCCTAGCGGTAGCGACACCTGCCTAGTGGTGTGACTCGCCGGGGAGAGTACCGGCCTCGATTACGAAAGAAGGAGTAGGTCATGTTCTATGGGTTTGTTAAGAGTCAGTGGGAAGCAGGAAAAGTATCAGTTGGTTTGCCTGCTGTAGGTTTTCGAGGAAAACCGTCATTGCACGGTGCCGGTTTTAAAGTGAGTTCAGCAATCGCATTTCTTTCTGATAAAGAGAAGGCGGAGATAGTGGAGCTTGCAAAAAAGGATGCAAGGGGGAAGTGTGAAGCGTGATTTTAATGGGTTGCTTAATCTGCTGATAGGTATCTTCCTGCTATTGATTGTTGGTATTTATCAGTCCTCGATGCCAGTTTTCGTCCTGGTTGTTGTTTCTGTCTCCGGGTGCGTACTGATTGGCCGTGAAGTCTGGCTCCATGCCGGGATGCTACGTTGGTCACTCACACCAAGGGCTGCTGAGAAAGGTGGGTTGGCCAGTTATGACGGAATGCAAAAATGAATAGAAATAAAATAATTGATACTGCCCATGAGTTTTTTTACGGGGGCGATAGTTTTGCCGGTAAGGCCGGTTTAGCAGTTGGTAGTACCATTCGAGCAACCTTAAAGTTTTCGGCTATTGCTGTTTTGTTATTGGTTGTTGTTGTCGTTGGCCAGATGACCCAATACATCAAAGCTGTTGACAGTGTGCGGGAGGCTTATCTTTCTAATTGGGCAGGGAGTGACCCGGCCCGGTTAGAGCAGGTGGCCGGTTATCGCAAGGGTTGTCATGGCCCTTTGGATGAGTCTATGGAAGAACCGTTAGAGCGGATTCGTTCTATTCACAGTTGCGCAGAAGTGGCCGGTTCCAAAGCGGTGGCAGACGTATTACGAGCTGCTGATAAAGCTGTTGAACCTGTGGCACCGATGAGCTGGTTTTAATGGTTGGATGACTGTTAATGGATATGTTTATGTTGTTGGCCGCATTGTTGATCGCGGCCATTTTTTTTCTTGTATTCCTTATAGCAACTTCAGCACGTTCCAGTAGCTACCCTTACGAAGCTGCTGGCCCTTTGCTGACCGCCGCTGAGCGATTTTTCTATTCGACCCTGGAGCAAGTTATCCCAAGCGGATACGTGGTAACGTTTAAAGTGCGTATTGGTGATGTGCTGAAGGTGCGCAAAGGCCTTGAGAAAAAGCAGGCTTTGATCATGCGAGGAAAGATCCAGCAGAAGCACTTTGATTTTGTGGTTTGCCGGAAAGATGATATGAGCGTTGCCTGCTGCATCGAGTTGAATGACGCTTCGCATAAGAGATCAGATAGGGCTAAACGTGATGCGTTTGTCAGAGCAGCTTGCCAGGCGGCAAACGTAACATTGTTGGAAGTTAAGAACAGCCGAAGCTATGTGATAGACGATCTGCGCTCCCTGGTTCTCGCCGCCATTGCAGGCAAGCCAACACCGGCACCAGTGGTAGCACCAGAACCCACGCCAGTGGGCACTATGGGTAAACAAGTATATCCACCTAAAATGGACAGCACACCGGAGCCTTCCAAAATATCAACGTCGAAAATGGCAAAAAAGCATGGTTGCTCAACTGATGAGTTCATGCAGAAGCTGGTAGATTCAATGTACGTTGAAAAGATTGGCGACGAATACCGGCTCACTGAGTTCGGGGTAAACATGGGTGGAGAAGAAAAAGCACACCCAAAGTTTGGTAAATTCCTCGCCTGGCCAGAGGATTTGCCGGTTGTCTAAATTTGTACCCTTTTAAGGTTAGTGATGGAAATTTCAATATTTTTTTTCTTTGCTGTAGCCGTTTGTATATTTGCTTTCGTTGTAGGCTATGTTCTAGGGCGTTTGCATAGAGTATCGGCAGTTAATCATGGTGAAGCGCTTGTTAGGCGAGCGTTGCTTCAACGTTTTTCGGGTGAAGGATACCATTTATTAAATAATCTGACGTTACCTATTACTAATGGAACAACGCAAATAGATCATGTTCTGGTTTCCACGCGCGGAATTTTCATTATCGAAGTGAAACATTATTCAGGCTGGATATTCGCAAATGAGAACTCACCAAAATGGACTCAGGTAATATTCAAGGTTAAGAACTCGTTTCAAAATCCACTTAGACAGAATTTTTTACACTTTAAAACAGTCGAAAATATTTTAGATTTTCTACCACCTGAGATTATTAGGCCGATAGTTGTATTCACCGGAACGGCAGAATTCAAGACAAAAAGACCGAAGGGGGTTTTACTTTTAGATGAATTGAATGATTATATTGGTACATATAGCGATAATAGCATTTCAATCAACCGCGTGGCATTTTCTGTTGGGCGTCTTGAATGCGCACGGTACCAAATCACTGAACAGACAGATGTGGATCATCAAAGGCATCTTGAGAGAAAGTTTGGTAGCGACCGGGCCGATTAGCCGATCAACAAAATCGCCTTTACTAACAGATGGTTGCTGTCTATGTACAGACGGCAACCTTTCATACAAAAGTATCGTAAAAGAGCTGAATGTAAACCTCGATCATAAGCGAATCATAGCCCAAGATGGTCGAGTTATAGATGGTGTGTATCACATCCAACATGTAAACGGATTTATAAGTCTTTGGAAGGAATGGTTAGATCGTTTTCGTGGAGTTGGTACTGCCTACCTTAGCCGTTATCTAGCATGGTATATATGGATGCAAGATAAAAGCTATGGTGAGGAAGATCGCTGGCTAAGAGAAGCTGTGCAATCTTAAATTATCAATGCTTTCTTATGAGGTGAGCAAATGAGTTACGAAGTAGTTAAATTAGCATGTAAAAACCTGACTCAACTTGAGAAAATGAAGTTGGCACAATATTTAATTCAGACATCTGTGCAAGCGATGGAGAAGGAAAAGCCCAAAACCCAAGTAAAAGAGTCAGCAAGCCCAACAAAAGCTCAAGTCATGTCGAGTGTTCAAGAGCGAGTGTTAAAAAGTAGACCGTCCAAAGAGAGCTCCATGAAAAACTTTGTTCGAGCTATGTTTCAGTTTCAAGGAGGAATACCTGACACTGAAGTTGACAATATCCTTAAAGATCTAATACGGAAGAAAGTATTCAGAATCGACGGTTCGAAAATTATTTACCTGTAGCAGACATTGGCATCAGAAGATGCCAATTATTATTAACAACACGTAAGTACAACAGAGCCAAAATAAATGGTCACAATTTTTATAACCTGGTTGCGCTTTGTGTGACCAATGGCTATAATGGTCACAGTTGTTGTTGAGTTATTTTTTATTTGTGACCAGCGGTGAAGCATGAAAGTCTTAAAATCATTAGCATCAATACAAGCTCAGTACGAAGCGGTTGTCAGGGAAATAGAAAGCCTGAAGGTTAAGCAGAATGCTTTGAAAAAGGCCGGTATTGATTACGGAACACCGAATTACAAACAGGGCCGGTACCTTCGGATAGTAAGACCCGCGACCGATGAGCGGGGGCGGCAGTTCGAGTACATTGGTGCTGATCCTGAAAAGCAGCAGGTTGTGCTAAGTGCGATTGAACGGGGTAAGGAGTACGACGAGCTGGATGGGCGGCTGGTATCGCTGGAAAAGGCGCTGAGGCGGCTTGATGATGACCTGTATCACTTGACTAATACTTTTAAATGGTCACATGGGTTGGCCATCGAGGACACTACTTTGTGACCACCTACCCTTGGTCACAGATCCAACTAGCCGGCGAGATGCTTCAGTGACCAATGCGGATTGTAAAGTTAACGACCGTTTGTTTTACATTTTGAGCCGGAGAGCATATTCCGGTTTTTTTTACTTGATTACTGTAAAGTTTCGTGTAAAGTTATCTATGTAAAGTTTAGGTTCCTTTTCTTTACATGAATCAACAAGGAAAGCGTCGATGAATAATTTTCCAAATATGACAGAGTACAAATACAACATACTGCTTAAATTCATGAACTCGGAAATCGAGAATGAGATTTTTCTTAGTAGGGGCAACATTAGTCATGGAGAACTGTTGTCGGCTTATCTGGAGGCTGACCCACAATTCGTGGAAACAGTAAAACGATTTGGTTTTGAAAAGTAACTAGAGTGATACGGGAGTAAGTCATCATGAGTATGCGAATGACAATAGAGAATGTGCGTAAAAGCTTAGCTACATTAGGTAGTGCTCGTGTTAACTACAACACTACGATAGAAGGTGCATATAGCATTTGCTTTGTCGGCCCTCAGCACGGCTCAATTGTTTTGGGCGATGATGCTGGACTCCCTGTAAGTTTTGATACGCTAGGTGATGCTGAACGTGTACTGCTGTCTCTTGGCGTAGTGTCATTTAACGTTTGGCATTATCAAGCTGCAAGCTAATTGTAATCTGTCCATTAGTTGGCCTTACTGCTTAATGTTGGTCATTAATGCAATTAAAAAGGGGGAATTATGCCCTATCAAAATGCAGTGTTTGTAAGAGCAGCACTTGAAGCACTTGGCATTACACAACCGGCGTTGCTGGCATTTGCTGCTGTGGTGGTTATTGTGGCGTTCACTGTCAGGTGGCGGATGAACTGGAATGAATAAAGCAAAATGTTGAGGGGATTGGCTATGGCCGGAATTAAGCAAATGTCTGAGAATACACAGAATCTTGTAAGCTTCATTGGTTCTTTGCCGTCAGCAAAGAATGTCCGGGTTTATACCCAGGAGCAGCAACAAGTCATGAATCTGGAAGGTGAAACTGCGGCTGTGCGCCGTGCTGTTATTAGACAGAGAAATTCAAACCAAAGTAAAAAGCTGTTTTAAACATGGTTAGTTTATTAGTCGCCAGTGCAGGCGGAACCACATTGCCAGATTGGCCAGCAACCAAAGCACACGATGATTATTTATTTTGGCCAGGACTGGCAATATTGATTCTAGTTATCGTTGTGGGCTGCATAGTGGCATTTAAAAAGCGTGGTTAATGTTAGATGATGCAGCCAACATCCGAATTATACGGGGCGCTACAGGCCGCCTATGAGCATTTCAATAGCTCCTTATTTGACAGCAAGTTGCCGCAGGTTATTTTCACCGCGCAGAGACAGAAGGGCGTGATGGGGTACTTCTCGCCGGAGCGGTGGGTATCGAAGCATGGTAAGACCTGTCATGAAATCGCTATCAATCCAACTTACGTGGGTAAGTCTGCGTTGATAGAGGTATTTCAAACCCTGGTGCATGAGCAGTGCCATTTACTTCAGTTTTGCTATGGCGAGCCGGGGCGGAGGGGTTATCACAACAAGGAATGGGCTGACATGATGGAAGCCGTGGGGCTTATGCCGTCCACAACAGGCAGGCCAGGCGGTAAGAAAACCGGCGAAAAGATGAGTGACTATCCGATACCTGGTGGCCGCTTCCTGAAGGAATGCGATTCACTGGTATCAGGTGGCCGCTTCGATTTGCCCTGGGTGGATCGGTTCGCGCAAGGCTGTAGCCTTCCGGTACCGGAGCTGGTGCAGGCGTATGATTTGCCAAGCACCTCTGCCGTGAAGTTAACCACGGCGGTAGTAGAGTTCTTCGATAAAGAGTCGTTCGTTCTGCCGGAAGAAATGAAGGACAGCCGAAATAAAGTAAAATACTCATGTCCTGGCTGTGGGGTGAACGTTTGGGGGAAACCTGCACTTTCAATTAAGTGTGGGCCTTGTGATTTAGAGTTTGGGGAAATCAATTGAATATCGGCTATGCGCGTGTATCCACAGCGGATCAGAATAATGCTCTTCAAACTGACGCCTTAGAAAAAGCAGGGTGTGAGCGGATATTTCAGGAGTCGTTTTCAGGTGCATCAAGAGAACGTCCAGAGCTATCAAGATGCCTCGATACGCTAAGGGCTGGTGATACGCTTACAGTATGGCGACTAGATCGCCTAGGGCGCAGCTTGAAAGACCTGGTTGAAATCATCACCGAACTGGAAGGTAAAGGCATCGGCTTCCGGTCGCTGACTGAATCTATTGATACAACAACAGCCGGTGGAAAGCTGGTATTCCATATTTTTGCGGCACTGGCCGAATTTGAGCGGACATTGATCCAGGAGCGAACTAAAGCGGGGTTAGCCGCTGCTAGGGCGCGAGGTCGCAAAGGTGGTCGTAAGCCTAAGATGACTAAGGTTGATGTGCGAAGAGCAAAAGCAATGTTGCTCGATCCAACAATGACGAAAACAGATGTGGCCAACCATTTCGACGTGTCGCGGGTAACACTGAATAAAGCATTGGCAGAGCTGGAATAGTGGTCACACTATTGGCCAACCAGGTAAGCGATTTCGTGACCAATAAAGGGGGCGGGGTGGAAGAAATCTACAAAGACGAGTTGGAAGCGGCCCGTGCCGCCGCCATCCAAAAGGATCAATGCTTTTCAAAAGGCCGCCTTCGGGATGAATTTAGGATGAAGCCTAAGCCTGACGCCGAGCCTGTGGCGTTCTACAAGAACGGTTACGGCGGCGAGTTTGGTGTTTATAAGATTTCTGATTGCGTACCGATGAAAGCCCGTAGTGCCAAACCGCCGAGCGTGAAGCAAATACGTGCCGGGGCAATTTTGGCCATCAAGGCGAAGCTGAAAAGCCACGAAGCCAAAGTGTCATGCAGAGCTGTCCACTGGCTTAATGAAAACCCGCTTTTCCTGGACACCGAGACAACCGGCCTCGGTGACAAAGCGCAGATTTTGGAGCTGGCTATCAGTGACGCCGAGGGTACAATTTTATTTGAGACAAGACTACGGCCAACTGTGCCGATAGATCCTGAAGCCGAGAGCGTACACGGTATAACAGCAGAGTCTCTAGCAAACTCACCAACCTGGCCGGAAGTGTCGGCCCAGGTTCGAAAAATCCTCTGTGGCCGCTCACTGGTTATCTTCAATTCTGATTTTGATACCCGCATGTTCCGTCAAACCGCTGCTGCGTTCGGTGAACCTGTAGAGTGGGTTAGCGAACTGAAAACATATTGCGCAATGTACCTGGCCGCCGATGTGTTTGGCACGACAAACCGGCATGGCTCAATCTCTTTGGCGAATGCTGTATATTCTGCCGGGATAACGTGGCAGGGAACCGCTCATGGAGCCGTAGCGGACACTCTGACCACTGTTGAACTGGTGAAGGCAATTGCTGGCATAAGGCGCAATTTAGAAACTGAGCTGGCCGCTCTGGAACAATAGAAACCCCGCTTTTGCGGCTTTTTTTTGGTCACTGAAGCAGCTTGCCGGCGAGCTGGATCTGTGACCAAGGGTAGGTGGTCACAAAGTAGCGTCCTCGATGGCCACCAGGTGTGGCCAAAGCGTTTTGTCCTGGTACGGGCGTGGTGTGTTTGGTACTGGTGGTGGCTGAATGGGGCTGTGAGGTTGTTTCAGAGGGAATGGAAGGCGTGTCAAGGGGTAGGTGCGGCCCACAGCCGGAGGCGAGGACACGGCCCCTTGACGCGGCTGTAATGACCCATACGCTCCAGGCTGGGGAGCGGGAAGGGAGGCCGTAGGCCGCATGTCCCGCACCCCTGACGACAGATGGCGAATCGCTCCCCTCGCAGGCGAGGGGCGGGGGGGAGTGGTCACACCGCGGAGGCCCGGGCCGGGTGAGATTGTGCCCATAGGTATTTGGTCACACGCAGCGCGATCGGCCGGGGGTTGTTTGTGTCCATAGTTGTGGTCACAGATCCTGGTTGGCCAGGCGCAGGCCTTGTGACCA
>NZ_NEFY01000034.1 GCF_002258215.1 Marinobacter vinifirmus | reverse complement strand
GAGTTATGGTGATTTCTGGTGTATGGAAGCAGGCTGAAAGGATGGCGTATCCTGTTGGTTGATCACCACCAAGATCACAACCAACAGAGGATGGATACGCCATGTCCAAGTCTAACCTGCATGCTCTTTCACAACCAGAGGCGACCACGAACGATCCCTTGCACGATCTGATCCGACAGGGTGCCCGTGACCTGATTGCGCGGGCTGTCGAGTCTGAGCTTCAGGGGCTACTGGATCAGTATGCCGATGTATTGACACCCGATGGTCGCAAGGCGGTAGTCCGAAACGGTCATTTACCAAAGCGAACCATTCAGACAGGCGTTGGAGATGTTGACGTTCAGGTGCCCAAGGTCCGGGACCGCAGCGGCTCCGGCATTCGCTTCAACAGTCAGCTCCTGCCACCGTATTTGAAGCGGGCCCAGAGTCTGGATGAACTCATCCCCTGGCTCTACCTGCGCGGTGTCTCCTCTGGCAATTTTCAGGAGGCCCTGAGTGCCTTGGTCGGCGAGCAGGCCAAGGGCCTGTCCGCCAACACGGTGTCACGGCTCAAGGCACGGTGGCTGAAGGAGCACGAGGATTGGCGTCGCCGTGACCTGGGCCAGAAGCGCTACGTCTACTGGTGGGCAGACGGTGTCTACAGCAATGTTCGTCTGGATGATCGACTTTGCCTGCTGGTGATTATCGGGGTCACAGAGCATGGCCACAAGGAGCTGGTCGCGGTGGAAGATGGCCACCGCGAGTCCGAAGCCAGCTGGCGAGAGCTGCTCACCGGCTTGCGTGAACGTGGCCTGGACAATGCGCCCAAGCTGGCCGTAGGCGACGGGGCTTTGGGCTTCTGGAAAGCGCTGAGCAAGGTGTTTCCGGATACCCGGCACCAGAGGTGCTGGGTTCACAAGACTGCCAACGTGCTGGACAAGCTGCCCAAGTCCGTACAGCCGAAGGTGAAGTCAGACCTGCATGAGATCTATCTGGCGGAGACCCGTGATGGCGCTCACAAAGCCTTTGACAGCACGTTAAGGCGATTCCGGGACAAGTACCCGAAGGCCATGGAAAACCTCGAAAAAGACCGGGATGAACTGCTGGCCTTTTACGATTTCCCGGCAGCGCACTGGATTCACTTGAGGACCACGAATCCCATTGAGTCCACCTTCGCCACAGTCAGGCTGAGGACCAAGCGAAGCCGGTCCTGTGGCAACCGCGACACTACGTTATCGATGGTATTTAAATTGCTCCAATCCGCCCAGAAACGCTGGAAGCGGATCAAGGGGTTTAACCAACTGAAGCTGGTCGTGAATAACGTTCAGTTTCGGGATGGAGAACGGGTGGATGATCAATCCGGCAGAGACGCCGCCTGATGCTCATACACCAGATTTGACAATAACTCCCCACCACCCCGTTCTTGTTAGAACTTGTACCTTACCCGACCGGCAACATGAACAATGTCCTGATCGCTTTTGCCGTCCTGTAAGGCAGTTTCCTCCAGCGCATCCATGGCATCGCCTGATGCCAGGTATGCAGCTTCTGCCGACAGCTCAAGCGAAGGGTATGGGAAGTACGAGACCTTGGAGCCAAATTCCAGTCCGAGATCTTTTGAGGACGATCCATCGGCAAGTGCAATGTCCTCAGCCAAGCGGTTGTAGACAATCATTCCGCTGACCGTAATATTGGCCGCTACTTTATGATCGAGCTGTAGCTTGTTCATGAAATACCCTTTGTCGAGGATATAGGGCGTTTCGGCGAAGTAGTCATCGCTCGTCATGTTTTCCTGAAAAATCATACTGTCGCTGAAGTCGACATCCGTGGCGATGAAGGCGTCGAAGTCCCCGTCTTGCTCATTGCCATCGCCCGATGCGTAGAGCACGGTGTACGTCAGTTGGTTTGGTCCAAATTGCAGCCCGAGCTCGCCGCGTCCCAGAACGGTCGAAAGGTCATAGTTCGTATTGGGATTCGTAGCACCATTCAATGGGACGAAATTTACACCTTCTATTGTTCCGCTTTGGCCAATCACCATACCCTTCACGAACATGCGGCCTAGCGACGTCTCTTGACCATAATCCATCTCCACCCCAAAGCTGGAAACGGAATATTTGGAGTTATCAGCGATACTCTTCAGTTCATACTCCCTGCTATTTACCGTACCTACTCCCTCAGCAATTTGATCATTCATCTGATAGAGATAGAATAGGCCCGCGCTCAGGTTCGGTGAGTAACGCTTGTTCAGGTTGATCGCGAAGTTGTCCGCGCCATCCCAGCCTTCGTCCTGTTCTGAGTCGACGCCGCTCTCATTGGAAGAGTCACCTCGCCCCCATAACAACTGATAGTCAAATCCAGAGCCCAGTGAGCCTTTCCAAACAGCGGCTGTGGCGGTTTCAGTCCAGACATGTCGGTTCACTGACACTGGCTGCAAGCCCAGCGAGACGCGCTGGTCTAGCGTGTTGGGCACCAAGAAATCCACATAAGCCCACCGTGTTTCGATGTTCACACCATCACCGGAATAGTCGCCACCCGACCCCTCACCGTAGCGGATGCCACCAATCTCCGTCGCGAATACACCGGTAACTTTCTTGTCGTCGGAAGTTGCCTTCGCCCAGAAGCGATATTTGACCTCGCCGAAGCTCTCGGTCGGCTCGTCATCTTTCAGCGTACCGCCACCTGAGTTACCACCAGCAAACCAGTCTCTTTGATTGGTGTAGGCCTGAAAGCGGTTATCCATATCACCGTGGAATTCAACCTCCGCTGCCGTCGCGGCCCAACTTCCCGACAGTGTTGTCATCCCTGCAATCGCAGTGGCCAGAATGTTGCGCTTCAACGTATTCCCCTCCAGTTTCTTTCTTAATTGTTTGTGATATCCGATTCGTACGGATCGTGGCGCAAATCTTAAAACCAGCTAGAACAACGAACTAAAGGTCAAAAAAAAGGCGAGAATGAAGCATTCCCGCCATTAAATAACCTTAGTTAACTCACAAGTAGACTCTCACACGAACCTTAAATGAGCTTGAAATCCGGAAAAGATTTCAGATACGTCGGTCCCCCTGTATTCAGCGATCACGCTCGACTCTACATGGAAAACTTATGCTCGAAGCCCACACCAAATGTGGAGTCCTCAGAGTCGGCCAAGTCCGCCTCCACCTGAGACACATACGCATAGACCTTACTCTTGCTCGCCAGTTTATAATCGAGCCCCAAGGCCAGCAGGGTTAGCTCCTCGTTTGTTGTCTCGGCTTCGGTCAGTCCGTACTGTGCCTTGATCTTCCAACGCTCAAGATTAACGGCACCACCAACCAGATAAGACGTATCTTCTCCAGGGCCATCGCTTTCTTCTGCCAACTGGTAAACTGCGCCGATCTCGAAGTTGCTTAATCGGACCTTCCCTACGGTTCGCAGGATATTAAGACGACTATCGCCACTTGAATCGGCTTCCAGTGAATCTTCGATATCAGAATCGTAGGCAATACTTCCGTAAAAACGATCATTCTCAAACGTAAAAGAGCTGGAAACTGCATCCGCAGGTCCGTCGTTCTCTGCCCCAGCTGACTGCTCTTCACCCGGGATGACGGCAACACTAACGCCCACAGCATCAAACAGACGTGGAGAACTGTATTGAACAATGTTGCTGGTCCGATTTTCACCAGCCATGATATTTTTTATATCCGCCTGTAAGTCGTTGAACTGGTCAACCTTGCCCTGCGCTGACTTTAAAGGTGTGTCAAATTTTCCCGCAATCAGTGCACCGAGGTTCGCCTGCTTGAAGCCACCGTAAATATTACGCTGCGAGAAAGTCTGGCCATCCTTATCTCCATCATCAATCGATATTTCAAATTCTGCCTTGTAGATCGCCTCCAAGCCTTCGAGGTCGGTATTGAGCGCCCCTTTTACCCCCAGACGGGACGCATTACTCTGGAGCTTCCAGGTATCGCTATTACCGTCGTCCTGGTTTTCATACGAAACATTGGCTTTGCCGTACAGGATAGGACCTTCCCCCGCTAGTGCATTCATTGAAGTTACTGCAACCCCACCAAACACCAACATTGATAGACACTTTTTCATGGACACCTCTTCAGATTAGATAGATTCAAAATGACACTTGAAGTCTTTCAAATGCTGAGTAGATGGTGCTTTGCACTTATTGCAGAGTTGTTACATTTTTAAATTTTTTCTTTGTATTTCTACAACCTAAAACCAAAACCTTTTATTATATCCTTTGACACTGAATTGAACTTGAATATAAGCGGCTGTCTTCGTACATCGCGTCGTGGGCACGGAAGCGCTTTCCGTCTGACGCCAGGTCATTCACTAAATTCTTCTGTTCGCTCCCTGTGGTGGCCCCCGCTAAACCGGACACCACCTTGTTAATTTGATGCCAGCTCTGCCCGGTATTCCCCGGGCGATCTAATTGTTCCGCCCGTTCACGCCCTTTTTCCAGCGACCGGCCTGCCAAGACAATGTCGCTGTCGATCCGTTGCCCAAGAGTGTTGCAATAGCCGCCCCTGCAGCTCCGTAGCTACCAAGGATTAGTACGCTCTTGTTGCCCTGCCTCATCGTTGCTCAAACTCCTTTTAATGTACTCCAGTTCAACTCTTTAGTTACTACAGGGTCATACCGCAAGTCGTCGAATCGCGGTGGGTTCACCAGTGTCGTCAAAAACTAACAACTTAACGTTGACCCTGTAGTGACTACAGGGTTTTAAATAACGGAACTTGTGTGAGAACCGGAGCCGCGAAAATGAGCAAACCCTGCGATGGACAGTGTGGCAGCGAAGATTCTGTCGTTAACAATGAGCTTCAGAGCCCCGTCACCGCCGAAACAGACAGCCAGCTCAGCACCTACAGCGTGCCGAAAATGGATTGCCCCTCAGAAGAGCGAATGATTCGAATGGCGCTCACGGGTTTTGACAACATTCAGTCACTCTCATTCGACCTATCGAATCGAAAGCTGGAAATTATCCATCAAGGCGAAGTCGGACCTATTACCAGCAAACTGGAAACCCTGGGTCTGGGCGCTTCCTTGCAGAGGACAGAAGACGCCAGCGCTGAATCCGTCAGAGCGGCTGAATCTTCTAAGGCCAACGAAAGCGAAGAGTCCGGCACTTTATGGATACTGCTGGCAATCAACGCACTGATGTTTCTGGTCGAGATGACGATGGGCCTGATCGCCCAGTCCGCTGGCCTGATTGCAGACTCGCTAGACATGCTTGCCGATGCCGCCGTCTACGGTCTCGCGCTTTACGCCGTTGGGCACGGCATCAAAATGCAGGTCAGAGCGGCGCATGTGGCTGGCATACTCCAGCTTATCCTTGCCGCTGGGGTACTGGTTGAAGTTGGCAGGCGCTTTCTGTTTGGCAGTGATCCCCAGTCGTCAATGATGATGGCCGTCGCATCTGTGGCCCTTATTGCCAACATCAGTTGCCTGCTCCTGATCGCCAAACACCGTGACGGCGGTGCTCACATGAAAGCCAGCTGGATATTTTCGGCCAATGATGTGGTTATCAATCTGGGAGTTATCCTTGCAGCCCTTCTTGTTGCCTGGACCGGCTCCAACTACCCGGATCTGGTTATTGGCGGTATTGTGGGAGGCATTGTACTCATTGGTGCCAAGCGCATCCTTGCGCTAAAAGGATAATTCGATGTCTGAAGACCGTTCTCGCTTTTTTACGCTCACTTTTCTCGGCTTTTCGGCACTTATAGCTCTGGCCGACCAACTTATTAAATGGCTCGTCCAGCAATCCATGGCTTACGGACAATCGGTTGAGATCACCCCTTTCTTTAATTGGGTGCACGTATGGAATAAAGGCGCTGCCTTCAGTCTCTTTGCCGATGGCGGTGGCTGGCAGCGATATTTTTTTATTGCGATAGCCATTGTCGTCTCGGCTGTTCTGGTCAAATTGATTCGGGACAGCCATAAGCGAACCGAAGCACTAGCCTATTCGATGGTACTTGGCGGTGCATTTGGAAATGTCATCGACCGAGTTTTTCGAGGCTATGTTGTCGATTACCTGGATTTTCATTGGCAATCCCGGCACTGGCCGGCGTTCAACCTTGCCGACGTGTTCATCGTCCTGGGCGTGGCCATGATTTTGGTCACGAGCTTCACAGCCGAGAAAGGTGCCGGGAATAACATGGAAAATCGCCAGAATGGCTAGTTTTCGCGCGGTCGCAACACTCGCTAAGCCCTCTGAGCCAGGCTTAGCGAGTGTTGCGACTACGTTTAATTGAACAGCAACGACCAAGGAGAAAACAATGGGCCACGAGCATGCTCACATGTCACCGGATACTAAGGATAAGAGAGTTGCAGTAGCTATCTGGGCGAACGGTATCCTAACCTTGGCTCAGATCGCTGGAGGGATCTTCGCTGGCAGCTTGGCGCTGATAGCCGACGCTATACACAACTTTTCGGATATGGCGTCACTATTTATCGCATTTGCGGCGCGGAAGATTGCACGCCGCCCGGCCGACTCGAAGATGACCTTTGGCTACGGGAGAATTGAGGTTGTTGCGGCACTCATAAATTACACCACTTTGATAATGATCGGGGCATATTTGATCTACGAAGGTGGCATGCGATTCATAGATCCCCCGGAAATCAAGGGGTGGTGGGTAGTTTGGCTTGGCATTATCGCATTGGTAGTGGATGGTTTGACCGCGCTGCTTACTTACTCCATGCAAAAGGACAGCGTCAACATCCGTGCGCTGTTTCTACACAACTTGTCTGATGCGTTTGCGTCAATTGCAGTCGTTGTAGGCGGCGCCCTGATTCTCCTGTACGACATGCGTTGGGTTGATCCCGCGATCACAATTGGTATCGCAAGCTATATTCTCTACCTGGGTCTAACGGAAATCGGCGGAACCATCCGGACACTCATGCTGGGTAGTCCATTGGATATCGACACAGATTCTGTCATCGAGGCTTTATCAAACGTAGAAGGCGTTTTAGACCTTCACCACGTACATTTCTGGCAGATGGGTGAGCATGATGCCTCCCTCGACGCCCATGTGGTGGTCGAAATAAGTGCCTGGAATGAACTTGAAAAAGTCAAGGGTGGGATAAAACGAACTTTGGAAAACGAGTTCGGCATCACTCATTCAACATTGGAGTTTGAACATCCTGATCACAGTCACAAAGATGCCCATACTTATGGCCATGGCTAGCAGGGCTGCTGAAAAGGGTACCGTGTGGCAGATATGCTGCGAATGGCCGACATTCCACTCGGTTACGAGCACGCCATGCGAGACGTAATTGAACGCCACCAGGTCTGGGCCTACCTCATCGCTGTTGTTTTCGGACTGTCTGTGGATTGGACATCGTCCCTCGGTGACAGTGTGCCGGATTACTTAATCTGGGGGTTGCTCGGAGTTCTGCTCTACGCCACATTTACTCAAACACCGTTGACCCACCTGTCTGATATGTTCCGGGACCGTCGGTTCATGGGTGCCTTGCTCACCGGAAATTTTCTGGTCATGCCGGCGATCACTGCCTTGCTGATATTGGCGCTGCCGGACAATGACGCGCTGAAGTTGGGAGTGCTTCTGGTATTGCTGATGCCCTGTACCGACTGGTTTGTCACCTTCACTCACCTAGGCAAGGGGGACAGCACCCGAGCCATTGCGGCAACACCGGTTCTGCTGATTGCTCAACTGGGTCTTCTTCCACTTTACCTCTGGCTTTTCATGGGTAATCAGTTCGACGTGAATCTTGAGCTTGGGCGGCACCTCCTGCCGGCCTTTGGCGGGCTGATTATTGTCCCGCTTATCCTGGCATTTCTGACTGAAAAATGGGCCGAAAACTCCAGAAAAGCCATCGGGTTCATTCGCTTCATGGGTCTGATGCCGGTCCCTCTGCTGACAGTCGTACTGTTCATCATCTCAATGACACAGGTCAGCCAGATCGACAGTACCGGCTCACTTATCTGGCCCTTGATGATTCTGTTTCCGGCCTATCTTCTAGCTGCGGCTCTGGTTGGAAAGGCTCTGCGCCGGGTCTTTCGATTACCGGTAGAAACCGGTCGCACCGTCATCTTCAGCCTAGGAACACGCAACTCCTTCGTGGTTTTACCTTTGGCACTGTCAATGCCAGAGGCCTGGGCTGTGGCCGTCGTGGTGATTGTCGTCCAGTCTTTGTTGGAACTGTTTGGAATGATGCTTTATCTGCGGTGGGTGCCTAGTCGGCTGCTACCGGACACCTGAATAATCTGAAACCCGTAAACTCATTTAAAATAGGAAGATCTCCCGTGCAAACCCGAACCCTGGTCATCAGTCTCCTTCTTTTTTGTCTGGTTGTCTTTGCTGGTGCTTTTGTTATTTACGATCGCTCCCAGGGCACTAATGAACCCGCCGTTGTTGAAAAAACGCCACTGGTGAGGGATTACTCTCCCGTTATTGGCCCTGAGGACGCGCCGGTAACCATTGTCGAGTTCTTCGACCCATCCTGCGAAGGTTGTCGCGCCATGCATCCCTATGTGAAACAGATTCAGGCTGCCTACCCGGACAACGTGCGTCTGGTACTGCGCTACGTATTGTTTCACAAAGGCTCGGAAGAGGCCGTCAGAATCCTGGAAACCGCCCGTGAACAGGGGGTCTATGAGCCGGTACTGGACGCTGTTATGGAAGCACAACCGAAATGGCACGATGATCCAAAGGTCGCCGCAGCATGGGATGCGGCGGAGTCAGCCGGACTTGATGTCGAAGCCGCTCGGGCCGGTATGAACTCACCCGAGATTGACGGCATTATTCAACAGGATGCTGCGGACGTTAAGGCGGTTGGAATTTCCGGAACCCCAACATTCTACGTTAACGGAGACACCTTGAGCCGCCTGGGGCCTCAGGAACTGTACGACCTGGTGACATCCAAGGTAGGGTCACTGAAATAACAACAAAACAACCGGCAACGCTATGTCACTGCTTGACTACCTTTTACCCTACGATTTCTCGCCGCTGACCATACTCAGCTACATGCTCGTGATGGGATTCTATGGCGTCGGGCTAATTCGGATGCCGGAACAGGACCGGCCAGGCTCACTGCGGATCTTTGCGTTCACCCTGGGGGTACTGATCTGTTATGCGGTGATGCAGACCCGCTTCGATTACTACGCACAATACATGTTCTTCGTCCATCGGGGTCAGCACCTGATTCTTCATCATATCGGTCCGATCCTGATCGCCCTGTCCAACCCTTTACCGGTCATGCGGTTCTGGTTCGCAAAAATCAGCCCGGGCTGGAGGCATACATTGAGGCCTCTGGGCTGGGTCTATAACGTTCTGCAACAGCCTTTTATCGCCCTTTTCCTGTTTGTCGGGCTTATCTATTTCTGGCTGTGGCCATCAATCCATTTTGACGCCATGCTCAGCCGGGATCTGTATTGGGTCATGAACTGGAGCATGTTGCTGGATGGCCTGCTGTTCTGGTGGTTGATCTTTGATCCAAGACCGCCGGCGATCACCTCATCGCTGGGGTATGGCAGACGCATGTTGGTTCTGGCCGCCGCAGGTGTGCTTCAGATGTTTCTTGGGGCGTGGATCGTGTTTTCACGTGACATGGTCTATGACGTTTACGAAGTCTGTGGCAGGGCCTGGCCGCTGGACCCGGAAGTCGACCAGCTACTGGGAGGCATGCTGACCTATATTCCTCCGGCCATGATGAGCATTCTTGGCATTCTTCTGATGCTCCGGCGAGCCATGCATCAGGACGGAAAATATACCAACCAATCCAAACAACTTGAGGAAACAGCGTCATGAGAACTCGCTTCTGGCGACAGCGCACCAACATCATATCGGCGACCTTAACGCTGATAGCAGCCCTATTGCTGACTGGTTGCTTTGGCAATGACGAGGAAGACTGGAACGGTAAAAACATCAGTGGCTTGATGCCTGAGCTGGAATTCGACCTGATCAATAGCCAGGGCAAGTCTGTATCTGGCGATGATTACAGTGGCCGCGTGAGAATGCTGTTTTTCGGGTTCACCTCGTGCCCCGATGTTTGCCCGACCGCCCTGCAAAAACTCAATCAGGCAACCAGTGGCCTGGACCCCGCGCTTCAGGATGAAGTACTCACTTTGTTCGTGAGTGTCGATCCGAAACGTGACACGCCTGAGCGTCTCGCAAAATACGTGGATTTCTTCGGCGACAATATTGTAGGGCTCACTGGAAAAGAACCCCAGCTTCGTGAACTGGCAAAACGATATAGGACAACCTTCGGTTATGACGAACCTGACGCTGATGGAAATTATGCGGTGTCACACAGCAGCGCGATTTATGTATTTGATCGCGAAGGTAACCCTCGCCTTTTAATGCGGCCCGATTTGAGCGGGGAAGAAATTCGGCATGACCTCGCTGCTCTTATTCAGGAGGATGCCTGACTGAATAGACTGTCCCAACTCGAATTGAGACAGTCCTGGTTGGCGGGCACATACAAAGTGGTTAAGCAGAGCCGGAGAGTGTCTCGATAATTCGGCAGTCCATAATAACTCCGCCGTCACAACACGCACTCAGTCTTTCCAACTCGTGTTCCATTGCATGTAGATCTTTCAGTCGAGAGCGCACTTGAACCAGTTGTTGTTCAACTTTGGCGTCCACACCCGCACAGGACTCCTGCTGACGATCCGCCAGTGAACGCAGTTCACGAATATCGTCAAGGCTAAATCCGAGCCCGCGGCTTCGTCGAATAAACAGCAGCCGCGAATGATCCTCTTCGGAGTAGAGACGATAGCCCGACTCCGAGCGGGTCGCTTTCGGCAACAGTCCAATTTTTTCGTAATAACGGATGGTCACGGGCTTAACGCCCGTATCATCAGCTAGCCGACCGACCGTGTTCCTTTTTTCGCTCATCGCTATTGACCTTATAGTTACTATAACCACCAGTGTATCGATGTATTGCACGTTTTAGGAGGGTTCGTCGTGGACAGCTGCTGTGAAAACAAGGCCGGTGAACTGGCACAATTGCGAGCGAGCCAAAGCCGGGTGCTTTACATTGCGCTTGCCATCAACGCAGTGATGTTTGTGGTGGAATTCAGCGCCGGCTGGATTGCAAGCTCTACCGCGTTGCTGGGCGATTCGCTGGATATGTTTGGCGACGCGTCTGTCTATGCACTGACACTGTTCGTGCTGGACCGAAGCCGTCGCGCGCGTGCCGGAGCGGCTTTGTTCAAAGGCGGCTTTATGCTGTTGTTCGGGCTTGTTGTTGTCGCCGATGCCATCCGCAAGCTGGTGATACAGGAAGTGCCCGCCGCCGAGTGGATGGGCGCTGTCGGCGCTCTTGCCCTGTTTGCAAACGGCGTTTGTTTTGTGTTGCTCTACCGTCATCGTGCGGACGATCTCAATATGCGTTCCACCTGGATGTGTTCCAGGAACGATCTGTTCGCCAATAGCAGTGTAATCATTGCGGCAGGATTGGTCGCCCTCACCAATACCCTCTGGCCGGACATCATTGTGGGCCTCGCCATTGCTGCGCTATTCCTGCACTCCGCTTGGCAGGTCATCCGTGAGGGTATGGAGGAATGGCGTGCCGGTGGGGCTGAAACCGCCGATAAATCGAGCAAAGATGAAGGCGATACCGCTGGAAACAGCTGCTGCTCTTCTTCGCAAAGCACTTGTGCCAATGAATCCAGAGAGCCATCCCGGTGACCACCAATAACCGGGTGATTCCATGGGGGCTGCTGCTGTCAGCCTGGCTACTGGCGGCGGGGTCCTCGCTTTCAGCCATCTACATCGGGGAAGTTCTCGGGCAGGCTCCGTGCGTTCTGTGCTGGTTTCAGCGCGCCTTCATGTTTCCGTTGGCGGTGATTCTCGCAGTCGCCTGCTACTACTCGGATTTTAACGTTTGGCGCTACGCTATGCCGCTGTCTGTCATTGGCTCCCTGTTCGCTCTAGCCCACTCACTGCTTTATGTGGGGCTCATTCCACAACCCATTCAGCCCTGCACGGCCACTGGCCCGTCCTGCTCGGGTGACGGAATGACGATATTTGGTGGGCTGCCGCTTCCGTTTCTATCGCTGGCCATTTTTGTTGCCATCATCATTCTGCTCTTGCTTATCCGTCGGAGAGTTCATACATGAATCGTCGTGCCATCTTTGTTGTCGTGTGTCTCGTGCTGATCGCAGCCTTTTCAGCCGCCGTCCTATTCAAGCCACAGCCCCAGCAGCCTCAAAAAACGGCCACCACCGGCGAAAAGTCTGTTGCCGCTGCCGAACCGATCGCGAACCAACAAGCATTGGTACGCTTCCATTCGCCCACATTCGGGCCTGCCGACGCACCGGTGATCATCGTTGAGTTTTTCGACCCCTCCTGCGAAGCCTGCCGGGCGTTCTACCCGATCGTGAAACAGATACTTGCTGAGTATCCAGGCCAGGTGCGGCTTGTTTTGCGGTACACAATGTTCCATCAGGGTTCCGAGGAAGTCTCCAGAATTCTGGAAGCAGCTCGCCTGCAAGATGTCTATGAACCGGTGCTGGAAGCTGTGTTGGAGGTGCAGCCGGCCTGGCACGACGACCCGAAGGTTGCCAAGGCATGGGGAGCGGCCGAGGCAGCCGGTCTGGACCTGTCCCAAGCCCGTGAGGATATGCAATCCGAACGGATAAGCGCCATCCTTGATCAGGACATGCAGGACGTCAAAACCATCGGTGTTCGGGGCACCCCGACTTTTTTCGTGAATGGCCGCCAACTCACGGAGTTTGGTCCCAAACCGCTACTTCGTCTTGTTCAGGAGTCGCTCCCAGACGCACAGAAATAGTCGACCGGTGTCGAACAAAACACGGATGGGCTTGATGCCCTCCACCGTCAACTGAACTCAGAAAATTGAGGACTCACGGAAATGCCAGATCTTGCGACATGGGGAATGCTGGCTGCTTTTTTTGGCGGCCTGGTGTCATTTTTCTCACCCTGCACTCTGCCGCTGGTTCCGGGGTATCTATCGGTCGTTACGGGCGGCACTGTCACAGACCGTTCGAGTCGACTGCAATCTCTGTGGCTCAGTATCTGTTTTGTCCTTGGGTTCAGTGTAGTGTTCATCGCTTTTGGTGCCAGCGCTAGTCTGCTCGGTCAGTGGCTGATGGCCTACCGGCAGGAAGCCAATCTGGTGGCGGGCATTCTGATTGTGCTGATGGGGCTATTTATGCTGGGCTGGTGGAGCATGCCCGCGTTACAGCGCGACTGGCGCTTTGGGCAAACCCTTGAGGGTGGACGGCCCACGGCAGCGTTCCTTCTCGGCTTGGCCTTTGCCGTCGGGTGGACACCGTGTATTGGCCCGATATTGGGCGCTATCCTGGCTCTCAGTTCCACCCATGCGAATGCTGAAACCGGCATGCTGTACCTGGCCGTTTATTCGCTGGGGTTGGCAATTCCATTTTTGGCAACGGCTTTATTTATTGGGTAAGCGGATTAAATGGTTGATCTTACCTTTGCATGAGAGTGAGACAGACCGGCATCTCATCGGATTATCTGGTTGATGCTTCACCTACTGCTGGTGCATGTTTCCTTCGCTAATTCCAGCAAGAACCCCACACGCCTCAACTTCCCGGTCATCGTTGCAACTCGCTCTCAGTGAAACGAGTTGTTTCTCAAGCGCTTGCAGAGCGGTTATCTGCGACCGCACATGAGAGATGTGATCATCGAGCAAGGCGTTGACGGCGGTACAAGGCTGATGAGGGTCGTCCTGATAGCTCTGTAGTTCGTGAATCTCAGCCAGTGACAGGCCCAGGATTCTGCAGCGACGGATGAAGGCCAGCCCCTCACCATGCTTCTCGGTATAGACACGGTAACCGTTGTCCTGCCGATCAGGCGGCGGCAACAAGCCCTGCTGTTCATAGAAGCGGATCGTCTGTGTTTCGACCCCTACCAACTGCGCCAACTGACCAATGCGCATCAGCCTCCTCCCCAACGGATTCTTTACTCTATTGACCTTATAGTAGCTTTATAGTTTTAAATGGTACCACAACATTGTTCAAGTGGAGTCGTATCATGAGCAAATCCTGTGGTGGCGCCTGTGGCGGTGATGCAACGTCCGCAGCGGATACCGATATACAGGCCTCCTCCGAGGCGCCAGGGAGATGGGTCAGTGTTTATGCCGTGCCGAAGATGGACTGTCCATCAGAAGAACGAATGATTCGCCTAGCCCTGAACGGCTTTGAGGAGATTCGGGCGCTGTCCTTCGACTTGTCGAACCGCCGGCTGAAGGTCGTGCATGACGGCGAGGTCGAGCCCGTCACCTCGAAACTGAAGACCTTGGGGCTAGGCGCCTCGCTTCAGGAAACCGTCGCTGCAAATCCGGAGACCATCAAGGCCGCCGAGTTTTCGGCAGCTTCTGCTAAGCAAGAATCCGGGACCCTGCGCTGGTTGCTCGGCATCAATGCACTTCTGTTCGTGGTGGAAATGACTGCCGGTCTGATCGCCCAGTCCACCGGCCTGATTGGAGAATCCCTGGACAATTTTGCCGATGCGGCGGTGTACGGGCTTGCCCTTTATGCGGTTGGACATAGCGTGAAAATGCAGGTACGTGCCGCGCATCTTGCTGGTGTACTGCAACTGATCTTGGCTGTGGGCGTGCTCGTAGAGGTGGTGAGACGCTTTGTATTCGGTAGTGAGCCTGAATCGCTGGTGATGATGGCTATCGCATTCGTCGCATTGATTGCCAATACCAGTTGTCTGCTGCTCATATCCAAACATCGGGAAGGCGGGGCGCACATGAAGGCAAGCTGGATATTCTCGGCCAACGACGTGGTGATCAACCTGGGGGTCATCACCGCCGGCGCCCTGGTCGCGTGGACCGGTTCCAATTATCCGGATCTGATTATCGGCACCATCGCGGGGGGCATTGTACTTAACGGTGCCAGACGCATTTTGGCGTTGAAGGGTTAAATAATGCTCATTATTGGCAAAAAGCTCTTGGGACGCCACCACACGGCTCCAGGCAGAAGCCGCCCTGGACGAGTGGATAGCCACCATCCCGAAGGGCCAAAAGGAAGTCTGGAGCGATCTGGTCAGGGCAGTGGGAAACTGGCGCGAAGAGACCATGACCTACTTCGAGACGGACATGCCCGTCACCAACGCTTACACGGAGTCCATCAACCGACTGGCCAAGGACAAGAACCGTGAAGGGCGCGGTTACTCCTTCGAGGTGATGCGGGCACGAATGCTCTACACCACGAAGCACAAGAAAAAGGCACCGACTGCGAAGGTCTCTCCTTTCTACAAGAAAACCATCGGTTACGGACTGCCGGACTTCGCAGAGGAACTCAACTACGGAGTCGATCTATCAACCATCTGAGGGTGGTATCAGATTGATGGGGTGAAGGTGCCCCATCAACCATTAAATCCGTATACCC
>NZ_NEFY01000033.1 GCF_002258215.1 Marinobacter vinifirmus | reverse complement strand
TGTCTAAAGCAAAATTTGAGCGTAACAAGCCGCACGTAAACGTGGGCACCATTGGTCACGTTGACCATGGTAAGACCACTCTGACAGCCGCCCTGACTCGTGTATGTCACGAAGTATGGGGCACTGGCGAGAGCCGTGCTTTCGATCAGATCGATAACGCACCGGAAGAGCGTGCGCGTGGTATCACCATCGCGACCTCCCACGTTGAGTACGATTCTCCGACCCGTCACTACGCTCACGTAGACTGCCCGGGCCACGCTGATTATGTTAAGAACATGATCACGGGTGCTGCCCAGATGGACGGCGCTATCCTGGTTTGCTCCGCAGCTGACGGCCCCATGCCGCAGACTCGTGAGCACATCCTGCTGTCCCGTCAGGTGGGTGTACCGTTCATCGTTGTGTTCCTGAACAAAGCGGACATGGTAGACGATGAAGAGCTGCTTGAGCTGGTAGAAATGGAAGTTCGTGACCTGCTGAGCCAGTACGATTTCCCGGGTGACGACACTCCGATCATCACCGGTTCTGCCCTGATGGCTCTGGAAGGTAAAGACGACAACGAGATGGGTACTACCGCTGTTAAGAAGCTGGTAGAAGCCCTGGATGACTACATCCCTGAGCCGGAGCGTGCCATCGATCAGCCGTTCCTGATGCCGATCGAGGACGTATTCTCCATCTCCGGTCGTGGTACCGTAGTAACTGGCCGTGTTGAGCGTGGCATCATCAAGGTAGGTGACGAAGTGGAAATCGTGGGTATCCGCGACACCACCAAGACCACCTGTACTGGTGTTGAGATGTTCCGCAAGCTGCTGGACGAAGGTCGTGCCGGTGAGAACGTAGGTGTTCTGCTGCGTGGTACCAAGCGTGACGACGTTGAGCGTGGTCAGGTTCTGTGTGTACCGGGCTCCATCAAGCCGCACACTGTGTTCGAGTGTGAAGTGTACGTACTGTCCAAAGAAGAAGGTGGTCGTCATACTCCGTTCTTCAAGGGCTACCGTCCGCAGTTCTACTTCCGGACCACTGACGTGACCGGTTCTTGCGAACTGCCGGAAGGCGTAGAAATGGTAATGCCGGGTGACAACGTGAAAATGACTGTTACCCTGATCGCTCCGATCGCCATGGAAGATGGTCTGCGCTTCGCGATTCGTGAAGGCGGCCGTACCGTTGGTGCCGGCGTGGTATCCAAGATCATCGAGTAATATGCTCGATTGATCAGGAAAAAGGGGCTGAATCATTCAGCCCCTTTTTCCGTTTAAGTCGCAAAAGCGTACCTGGCGGTGTCGATTGCAGTGGCAGTTGACACGGTTGGGTATTATGCATACAATGCGGCTCCTTTTTTTGAAGGTCGGCTAACTAGTAGCTGCTACGAGTGGAGTTTGGTGCATCATGCAAAGCCAAAAAATTCGAATCCGGTTGAAGGCGTTTGATTATCGCCTGATCGACCAGTCCACGCAGGAGATCGTCGATACCGCTAAGCGGACCGGCGCTCAGGTGCGTGGTCCAATCCCTCTGCCGACGCGGAAGGAAAAGTACACGGTATTGATCTCTCCGCACGTCAACAAAGACGCGCGTGATCAGTATGAAATTCGTACGCACAAGCGTCTGCTCGACATTGTTGAGCCGACGGAAAAGACAGTGGATGCTCTGATGAAACTGGACCTGGCAGCAGGTGTAGACGTTCAGATCAGCCTCGGCTAATACCGCCCGGTATTAGTCTGTGTAACTGTCATAGGCCATAGAGGGTGCGAGCCCCGTACACTTAAGAGGTGAAACATGGCAATTGGTGTTGTCGGTCGTAAGGCCGGTATGACCCGTATTTTTACGGACGAAGGGCAGGCCTTGCCTGTCACGGTAATTGAGGTTGAGCCCAACCGCATTACCCAACTCAAAACTCTCGAAAGCGACGGCTACCGTGCAGTACAGGTAACCGTAGGTTCTCGTCGTTCCTCCCGTGTAAACAAGGCGGCTGCTGGTCACTTCGCGAAAGCGGGTGTCGAGGCTGGTCGTGGCGTGTGGGAATTCCGTCTGGCTGACGGCGAAGGCGAAGAGCTGGCTGCGGGTGGCGAGCTCACTGTCTCTGTATTCGAAGACGGTCAGGTGGTTGATGCCATCGGTCAGTCCAAGGGTAAGGGTTTCCAGGGCGGCGTAAAGCGCTGGAACTTCTCTATGCAGGACGCTACTCACGGTAACTCTCTGTCCCACCGTGCTCCGGGTTCCATTGGTCAGAACCAGACTCCGGGCAAGGTATTCAAGGGCAAGAAAATGGCCGGTCAGCTGGGTAATGCGCAGGTTACTGTGCAAAACCTGAAGATTGTCCGTGTCGATGCCGAGCGCAACCTGCTGCTGGTAAGTGGTGCCGTACCTGGCGCAACTGGCGGCGATGTTGTCATCAAGCCTGCAGTTAAAGCCTGAGGAGCGGTGCGATGGAATTAACAATTACTGGTAGCGGCAAGGGAATCTCTGTTTCCGACGCTGCATTTGCCAAAGATTTTAATGAGGCTCTGGTTCACCAGGTGGTAACTGCCTACATGGCAGCTGGCCGTCAGGGTACCAAGGCTCAGAAAACACGTTCCGAAGTTAGTGGCGGCGGCAAGAAGCCGTGGCGCCAGAAGGGTACCGGCCGTGCACGTGCCGGCACCATCCGTAGCCCGATCTGGCGCTCCGGTGGTGTAACCTTCGCTGCCAAGCCTCGCGACTTCGAGCAGAAGGTTAACCGCAAGATGTACCGTGCGGCTATGTGTTCCATTCTCTCCGAGCTGGTTCGTCAGGAGCGTCTGGTTGTGGTTGACGACATCAATGTCGACTCCCCCAAGACCAAGGCCTTTACTGCCAAGCTGAAGGACCTGGGTGTTTCCAATGCCCTGATCCTGTCCGAGAACGTTGAGCAGAACCTGCACCTGGCTTCCCGCAACATTCCCCACGTGGATGTTCGCGACGTAGCGGGTCTGGATCCGGTCAGCCTGGTTGCCTTCGAGAAAGTCGTGGTGACTGTTCCCGCTCTGAAGAAGATCGAGGAGATGCTGGGATGAATCAGGAACGTATTTACAAGGTCCTGCTTGGGCCGCACGTATCAGAAAAAGCGTCTCTGGCGGCAGAGCGTGGTCAGGTGGTGTTTCGTGTAGCCCCTGATGCAACCAAGCCGGAGATCAAAAAAGCCGTTGAGCAGCTGTTCAACGTCACCGTCGAAGGTGTTCAGGTTCTGAACCGTAAGGGTAAGCTCAAGCGCACTATCCGCGGGTTCGGCAAGCGTAATGACATTCGTAAGGCTTACGTCAAGCTGGCAGAAGGTCAGGACATCGATTTTCTGGATGTGGAATAAGGTAAAGGGGTCGTAATATGCCGATCGTCAAAACCAAGCCAACATCTGCCGGACGCCGTCACGTTGTAAAACTTTACAACCCGGATCTGCACAAAGGACGTCCTTACGAGCCGTTGGTAGAAACTAAGAGTAAGTCTGGTGGCCGTAACAATGCTGGCCGCATTACTACTCGTCACATTGGTGGTGGTCATAAGCAACACTACCGTGTTATCGATTTCAAGCGGACCAAAGATGGTATCCCGGCGATCATTGAGCGCTTGGAATATGATCCTAACCGCTCTGCGCACATCGCACTGCTGAAGTACTCCGATGGCGAGCGTCGCTACATCATCGCTCCCAAGGGTATGAAAGCTGGCGATCCAGTGCGTTCCGGCGTCGACGCGCCGATCAAGGTGGGCTCAACTTTGCCGCTCCGGAACATTCCGGTCGGTTCTGTGATCCACTGCGTCGAACTGAAACCTGGCAAAGGTGCCCAGCTGGCTCGCTCCGCGGGCGCATCCGTACAGCTGGTAGCTCGGGAAGGGGCATATGCCACTATCCGCCTGCGTTCAGGTGAAATGCGTAAGGTGCTTGTAGATTGCCGTGCAACGCTGGGTGAAGTATCCAACAGCGAGCACAGCCTCAAGCAGCTTGGTAAAGCGGGTGCATCACGTTGGCGCGGTAAACGTCCAACAGTACGTGGTGTTGCTATGAACCCAGTTGACCACCCGCATGGTGGTGGTGAAGGGCGTACCTCTGGCGGACGTCACCCGGTTACTCCGTGGGGTGTTCCGACCAAAGGGCATAAGACTCGTAAGAACAAGCGTACTGACAAGATGATAGTACGTCGTCGTTCAGCCAAGTAAACGACTACATAGAGGTAATTGCTGTGCCACGTTCTTTAAAGAAAGGTCCTTTTATAGACCTGCATCTGTTGAAGAAGGTCGAGGCAGCTCTGGAAGGAAATGACAAGCGGCCCATTAAAACCTGGTCCCGCCGGTCAACAGTTTTTCCGGAGATGGTAGGCCTGACCATTGCAGTCCACAACGGCAAGCAGCACGTGCCGGTTTATGTCACCGAAGATATGGTCGGTCATAAACTGGGTGAGTTCGCGGCAACGCGTACTTATCGTGGCCATGCGGCCGACAAGAAAGCTAAACGCTGATTGTGAGGTAATAGAAATGGAAGTAGCAGCCAAGTATAAGGGCGCTCGCCTCTCAGCTCAGAAAGCACGTCTTGTCGCCGACCAGGTACGCGGCAAGGCTGTTGAGGACGCCCTGAACATTCTGACTTTCAGCCCGAAGAAGGCAGCGGTAGTAATCAAGAAGGCTCTTGAGTCTGCCATTGCCAACGCTGAGCATAACGAAGGTCTGGACGTAGATGATCTGAGGGTTTCCACCGTTATGGTGGATGAGGGCCCAACGCTCAAGCGAATCAAAGCTCGAGCCAAGGGGCGCGCTGATCGTATTTTCAAGCGCACCTGTCATATCACCGTCAAGGTCGCCGACAAGTAGGAGATGCTCAGATGGGTCATAAAGTAAATCCAACCGGCATTCGCCTGGGTGTGATCAAAGAGCACAACTCAGTGTGGTATGCCGACAAGAAGGACTACGCGAAGAATCTGCTGAATGATATTCAGGTTCGCGAGTTCCTCGACAAGCGTCTGGTTAAGGCGTCTGTCAGCAAGATCGTGATCGAGCGCCCTGCTCAGAACGCCCGGATCACGATCCATACCGCCCGCCCCGGTATTGTTATCGGTAAGAAGGGTGAAGATGTTGATCGTCTGCGTCGTGAAGTTAGCGACATGATGGGTGTGCCCGTGCACATCAACATCGAAGAAGTCCGCAAACCGGACCTGGATGCCCGCTTGGTAGCGCAAAACGTTGCCGGCCAGCTGGAGCGTCGTGTGATGTTCCGTCGCGCTATGAAGCGTGCGGTACAGAACGCCATGCGCCAGGGTGCCAAGGGTATCAAGATTCAGGTTGGTGGTCGTCTTGGGGGTGCTGAGATCGCACGTTCCGAGTGGTATCGCGAAGGTCGTGTACCTCTGCACACACTGCGTGCAGATATTGATTATGCAACCTACGAAGCGAAGACCACTTACGGCATTATCGGCGTAAAGGTATGGATCTTCAAAGGTGAGATTCTTGGTGGTATGGAGCAGGTCCGTGCTGACAAGAAAGCCTCTGGGAAGAAAGGTTCTAAGTAAAGGGGCACTCTTATGCTGCAACCAAAACGCACCAAATTCCGCAAGGTAATGAAAGGCCGTAACACCGGTCTTGCTCACCGCGCCAATAAGGTGAGCTTCGGTGAATACGGATTGAAGGCGACTAGCCGTGGGCGTATAACTGCGCGCCAGATTGAGGCAGCGCGTCGTACCATGACTCGCCGCATCAAGCGGGGCGGTAAGATCTGGATCCGGGTATTCCCGGACAAGCCGATCACCGGTAAGCCGCTTGAAGTACGTATGGGTAAAGGTAAAGGTTCTGTCGAGTATTGGGTGGCTGAGATTCAGCCAGGCCGTATGCTTTACGAGATGGAAGGCGTAGCGGAAGAAATCGCCCGCGAAGCTTTCACTCTGGCTGCTGCCAAACTGCCGGTACAGACCACCTTTGTTAAGAGGACGGTGATGTGATGAAAGCAACAGAGCTGCGTGAAAAGTCAGTCGAGGAGCTGAACAAAGAGCTGATCGACCTCCTGAAGGAGCAGTTCAACCTGCGCATGCGCAAGGCGACAGGTCAGCTGAATCAGTCTCACCTTCTCGGCAAGGTGAAGCGCGATATCGCTCGCGTGAAAACAGTATTGAATGAAAAGGCAGGACAGTGACATGACCGAAGCTACCCAAACTGCCAGAACTCTGAGCGGCAAGGTCGTGAGCAACAAGATGGACAAGTCCATCGTGGTCCTGGTTGAGCGTCAGGTGAAACACCCTCTGTACGGTAAGTACATGAAGCGTTCAACCAAGATCCATGCACACGATGAAAGCAATCAGTGCAACATTGGTGACACAGTTACCATCCAGGAAACCCGTCCGGTCTCCAAGACCAAGACCTGGGCCCTGGTGGAAGTCACCGAACGCGCTGCCAAGGTGTAATTCGCCCGGAGAACAACCATGATTCAGACTCAAACAATGCTTGAAGTCGCGGATAACAGTGGTGCACGTCAGGTTATGTGCATCAAGGTCCTGGGCGGATCTCACCGGCGTTATGCAACCGTTGGGGATATCATCAAGGTAACCGTTAAGGAAGCCATCCCCCGCGGCAAGGTGAAAAAAGGCCAGGTCCTGAAGGCTGTTGTAGTACGTACCCGTAAGGGTGTGCGTCGTCCGGACGGTTCTCTGATCCGTTTTGACGGTAACGCGGCGGTACTTCTGAACAATCAGGACGCTCCCATTGGTACCCGTATCTTCGGACCGGTTACCCGTGAACTGCGTAACGAGAAGTTCATGAAGATTATCTCACTGGCACCCGAAGTACTTTAAAGGACCAGAGGCCGGTTATGAAAAAGATCAAACGAGATGACGAAGTAATCGTCACCACGGGGAAAGACAAAGGCAAACGTGGTAAAGTCCTGAAGGTTCAGGACGACGGTCGCGTGATTGTTTCTGGCATCAACATGATGAAGAAGCACACAAAACCGAACCCGATGCTCGGCACCCCGGGTGGTATCGTCGAGAAAGAAGCGCCTATCCAGGCTTCCAACGTGGCTATTTTTAATCCGCAGACCGGCAAAGCCGATCGTGTTGGCTTCCAGATCAAGGAAGACGGCAGCAAAGTGCGGATCTTCAAGTCCACGAACGAAGCTGTCGATAACCAGTAAGCGGTGGTGGTTACGATGCTTAACATGAAAGAGCAGTACACTAAGGAAGTGGTACCCGCCCTGCAGAAAGAGTTCGGTTACAAGAACGTTATGCAGGTGCCGCGTATCGAGAAAATCACCCTGAACATGGGTGTTGGCGAAGCGGTTGGTGACAAAAAGCTGATTGAGAATGCCGTGGCGGATCTTGAGCGCCTGGCAGGTCAGAAAGCGGTTGTCACCAAGGCACGCAAATCCGTAGCGGGTTTCAAAATCCGTGAAGGTTGGCCGATTGGCTGTAAAGTGACCCTGCGCGGTGAGCGCATGTGGGATTTCTTTGATCGTCTGGTGCACATTGCGGTTCCCCGCATTCGTGACTTCCGCGGTCTGAACCCGAAATCCTTCGATGGTCGCGGTAACTACAGCATGGGTGTTCGTGAGCAGATCATCTTCCCTGAGATCGAGTACGACAAAGTCGACAAGATCCGCGGGCTGGATATCACCATCACCACCACTGCCGGTACCGACGACGAAGGTCGCGAACTGTTGAAAGCCTTTGGCTTTCCGTTCAAGAAATAAGGAACGAGTGACATGGCGAAGGTTTCAATGAAGAACCGCGAGCAAAAGCGCGAGCAACTGGTAGCGAAATATGCTGCCAAGCGCGCTGAGCTCAAGGCGATTATCAAAAACCCGAATACCAGCGACGATGACCGTTGGGATGCACAAATGAAGCTCCAGCAGCTTCCGCGTGATTCATCTCCTTCGCGTCTTCGGAATCGTTGCCAGGTGACTGGTCGTCCCCACGGCGTTCTGCGCAAGTTCGAGCTTTCACGGATTAAACTCCGTGAATACGGCATGCGCGGTGACGTTCCGGGCCTGACCAAGGCAAGCTGGTAAGATAGGCAACCTGACTTCGGTCAGGTGCCTGTTGGTAAGCGGTGCGGCACGCCGCTGCACAACTAAAAAGATCAGGAGCCTCATACTAATGAGTATGCAAGACACGCTTGCGGATATGTTTACCCGTATCCGTAATGCCCAGATGGCGTCAAAAGCTGACGTAACGATGCCATCTTCCAAAATGAAGGTCTCCGTAGCCCAGGTCCTGAAGGGCGAAGGTTACGTTGAGGATTTCTCTGTTTCAGCTGACGCGAAGCCCGAGCTGACCATTACTCTGAAATACTTCGGTGGCAAGCCGGTTATTGAAGAGATCAAGCGGGTTAGCCGTCCGAGTCTGCGCCAGTACAAAGGCGCCGGGAAACTGCCGAAAGTATCCGGTGGTCTGGGAGTCGCGATTGTCTCAACGTCCAAGGGCGTTATGACAGACCGCGCCGCACGAGCTGCAGGCGTGGGTGGCGAAGTCATCTGCACCGTATTCTAGGAGATACACATGTCCAGGGTTGCCAATAATCCTGTCGTGCTGCCTTCCGGTGTTGAGGTCAAGCTGAACGGACAGGAAATTAACGTGAAGGGCTCCAAGGGAGCGCTTCAATTCACCATTCACCAAGCGGTAGAAGTAAAGCAGGAAGAGGGTACTCTTCGCTTTGCTGCACGCGATGGTGCCAAACAGTCCCGCGCTCTTGCTGGTACTACTCGTGCGCTGGTTAACAACATGGTTGCCGGCGTATCCACAGGCTGGGAGCGCAAGCTGCAGCTGACGGGCGTAGGTTACCGTGCGCAGGCGCAAGGTAAGAAGCTTAACCTGACCCTGGGTTTTTCCCATCCGGTCGAGTATGAGCTGCCCGAGGGTGTTACCGCTGAAACTCCGTCCAATACGGAAGTTGTGATTCGCGGTATCGACAAGCAACAGGTTGGCCAGGTCGCTGCTGAAATTCGCGCGTTCCGTCCGCCCGAGCCTTATAAGGGTAAGGGTGTTCGTTATGCGGATGAGCAGGTCAGACGCAAAGAAGCCAAGAAGAAATAAGGCGGGACTATGAGCGCGAATATCGAAAGACTGCGTCGCGCACGTAAAGTGCGCATGAAGATTCGTGAGCTGGGTACTGACCGTCTGTGCGTTCACCGCACTCCGCGTCATATGTACGCCCAGGTTACAACTGCAGATGGCAGCAAAGTGCTGGCCACTGCCTCCACGTTGGATAAGGAACTGCGCCAGGGTGCAACCGGTAACGTGGACGCTGCCAAGAAGGTCGGTCAGCTGATTGCTGAGCGTGCCAAGGCAGCAGGCATTGAGAAGGTCGCTTTTGACCGCTCAGGTTACCGTTATCACGGTCGCGTCCAGGCTCTGGCCGACGCAGCCCGTGAAGCTGGCTTGCAATTCTAAGAGGTGGAGAAGATGAGCGTTAACGAACAGAAGGCGCCTGAGCTCCAGGAAAGGCTGGTTCAGGTAAACCGCGTCGCCAAGGTTGTTAAAGGCGGCCGGATTTTTGCCTTCACCGCACTGACTGTAGTGGGTGATGGTAAAGGACGCGTTGGTTTCGGTCGTGGTAAGGCCCGGGAAGTTCCGGTAGCCATCCAGAAGGCGATGGAAGCTGCTCGCAAGAACATGGTAGATGTGGCGCTTGACGGCAACACTCTGCAGTACCCGGTTCGCGCCCAGCATGGCGGTTCCAAGGTGTACATGCAGCCGGCATCTGAAGGTACCGGTGTTATCGCCGGTGGTGCGATGCGTGCGGTACTGGAAGTGGCAGGCGTTCAGAACGTTCTGTCCAAGTGCTACGGCTCTACCAACCCGGTGAACGTGGTACGTTCCACCATCAAGGGTCTGCAGGCCATGAAGGCGCCTGAAGATATTGCAGCCAAGCGCGGTAAATCCGTCGAAGATATTCTGGGTTGAAGTCATGGCGAACGCAAAAACGATCAAAGTAACTCTGACCCGCAGCCCGATCGGCTGTCAGCCCAAGCACAAGCTGTGTGTAAAGGGTCTGGGTCTTCGTAAAATCGGTCACACCGTTGAAGTGGAAGATACTCCTTCCATTCGCGGCATGATCAACCGGGTTAACTACCTGGTTCAGGTTGAGGAGAACTAAGATGCGTCTGAACGAACTTGCTCCGGAACCTGGTTCACGTCCTAGCGCCAAGCGCGTTGGTCGTGGTATCGGTAGCGGTCTGGGTAAAACCGGCGGTCGCGGTCACAAAGGTCTGAAATCCCGTTCCGGTGGCTCCGTAGCCCCTGGTTTCGAGGGTGGTCAGCAGCCTCTGGCCCGTCGTCTGCCGAAGTTTGGTTTCACCTCCCGCCAGCAGCGTTACGTTGCTGAGATTCGCCTGAACGAACTGGCGAAGGTAGAAGGCGATGTAGTCGACCTGGCTGCACTGAAAAAGGCTGACATCATTCGTGAAGAAATTCGCGAAGCCAAGGTTATGCTGTCTGGCGAGCTGGACCGCGCAGTAACCGTTAAAGGGCTACGTGTCACCAAAGGCGCACGCGAGGCAATCATTGCCGCGGGTGGGAAAGTCGAAGACTAAGACGAGTCGAGGACTAAATGGCCAAGACAGCATCATTGCCTGCGGGCGCCGGAAAAGGATTTGCAGAGCTGCGTTCGCGGCTCTGGTTCGTCTTCCTGGCGTTGTTGGTGTACCGGATCGGTGCCCACATCCCGGTTCCAGGCATCAACCCGGACCGGTTGGCGGCACTGTTTGACCAGAACCAGGGTACTATCCTGAGTCTGTTCAACATGTTTTCCGGTGGTGCGCTTGAGCGCATGAGTATCTTCGCACTCGGTATCATGCCGTACATTTCTGCCTCTATTATCATGCAGCTCATGACTGCGGTTAGTCCGCAGCTTGAGCAGCTGAAGAAAGAAGGCGAAGCTGGTCGTCGCAAGATCAGTCAGTACACCCGGTATGGTACGGTTATCCTGGCCCTGGTTCAGGGCTTTGGTATTTCTGTGGGGCTGGCCTCTCAGGGCGTTACCTTTAACGACAGCTTCAGCTTCCACTTTGTGGCGGTTGTTTCCTTCGTGTGTGGTGCCGTCTTCATGATGTGGCTTGGCGAGCAGATCACCGAGCGTGGTATCGGTAACGGCATTTCCCTGCTGATTTTCGCAGGGATTGTTGCCGGTCTCCCGGGGGCTATTGGTCAGACCCTGGAGCAGGCCCGTAACGGTGAAATGAGCCTGTTGGTAGTGCTCGGTATTGGTGTCCTGGCAATCGCGGTTGTCGGCTTCGTGGTCTTCATGGAGCGGGGCCAGCGCCGGCTTACCATCAACTATGCCAAGCGGCAGCAAGGGCGCCGGGTATTTGCCCAGCAGTCCAGCCACCTGCCGCTGAAGGTGAACATGGCCGGTGTTATTCCGCCGATCTTCGCCTCTTCCATTCTGCTGTTCCCGGCTTCGCTCGGTCAATGGTTTGGTCAGGGTGAAGGCATGGAATGGCTGAGCGATGTGTCCCAGGCATTGGCGCCGAGCCAGCCTTTGTATATCATTCTGTTCGCAGCAGCAGTAGTCTTCTTCTGCTTCTTCTACACAGCGCTGATGTACAACCCCAAAGAAGTTGCGGATAACCTCAAGCGTTCCGGCGCGTTTATCCCGGGTATTCGTCCGGGAGAACAGACCTCCAAGTACATCGATGGTGTGCTTACCCGTCTGACGTTGTTCGGGGCTATGTATATTGCAGCAGTATCCCTGTTCCCTCAGTTCCTGATGGTTGCGGGTAACGTGCCTTTCTATCTTGGTGGTACGTCTCTGCTGATTGTTGTAGTCGTGGTGATGGATTTCATGGCGCAGGTTCAGTCGCACCTGATGTCCCATCAGTATGAATCACTGATGAAGAAATCCAATCTCAAGGGCTATGGTCGGAACGGCTGATTAAGCCGTTCCCCTTGAAAACTGGAGTCGACAATGAAAGTACGCGCTTCGGTAAAGAAAATTTGCCGTAACTGCAAAGTAATTCGACGCAATGGCTCAGTACGAGTCATCTGCTCGGAGCCTCGCCACAAGCAGCGCCAGGGCTGATTCTCCGGAATCGCACTGACATTGCAGAAGGGGTTCGGAATAGTGGCGCTTGACTCGACCACGGGTCAGGCGCTATTATTTCGCGCCCTTTTTGTGGCGGAAAATTCACACAGCAAAGCTTTGAACGCGGAGTAATTTGGATGGCACGTATAGCCGGTGTCAATATACCCGATCACAAACATGCTGTTATCTCGCTGACCTACATCTTTGGTGTTGGCAAGACAACAGCCCAGAAGCTTTGCGATGCAACCGGCGTTAAGCCGGACGCCAAGGTCAAAGACCTGAGCGACGAGCAGCTTGAAGCACTTCGTACTGAAGTGGGCAAGTTTACCGTCGAAGGCGATCTGCGTCGTGAAGTACAGATGAACATTAAGCGTTTGAAGGATCTCGGTTGCTTCCGTGGTCTGCGCCATCGTCACGGCCTTCCGGTCCGTGGTCAGCGCACCAAGACCAACGCCCGCACCCGTAAAGGTCCTCGCAAACCTATTCGTAAGTAACAGGTAGGCAAACATGGCAAAGCCAGGTACACGTACCCGTAAAAAGGTGAAAAAGACGGTTGTTGATGGCGTCGCGCACATTCACGCGTCCTTCAACAACACCATCGTGACCATTTCGGACCGTCAGGGCAACGTCCTGTCCTGGGCCACCTCAGGTGGTTCCGGTTTCCGCGGCTCACGTAAGAGTACACCTTTTGCTGCGCAGGTAGCAGCTGAAAGAGCCGGTAATGCGGCTGCTGAATACGGCCTTAAAAACCTGGACGTAGAGGTTAAGGGTCCTGGGCCCGGACGTGAATCCGCTGTACGCGCGCTTAACGGCTGCGGGTACAAGATTACCAACATCACTGATGTGACGCCGATTCCCCACAACGGCTGTCGTCCGCCCAAGAAGCGCCGCGTCTAACACAGGAGACAGTGAAATATGGCTCGTTATATAGGCCCGAAGTGCAAGCTGTCTCGTCGTGAAGGGACAGATCTTTTTCTGAAGAGCGGCGTACGCGCGCTCGATTCCAAGTGCAACATCGAGACTCCGCCGGGTATGCACGGCGCGCGTCGCGGTCGTCTGTCCGAATACGGCTTGCAGCTTCGCGAGAAGCAAAAAGTTCGTCGTATCTACGGTGTGCTTGAGAAGCAGTTCCGTAGCTACTACAAAGAGGCTGCCCGTCGGAAGGGCGCAACCGGTGAAAACCTGCTGCAACTTCTGGAAGGCCGTCTGGATAACGTTGTATATCGCATGGGCTTTGGTTCTACCCGTGCGGAAGCTCGTCAGCTCGTCTCTCACAAGGCGATCCTGGTGAATGATAAGTCGGTGAACATTCCGTCTTACCAGGTTAAGCCGGGTGACGTTGTGAGTGTGCGCGAAAAGTCCAAGAACCAGCTGCGTGTTAAAGGCGCTCTGGAACTCTCTGGTAGCCGCGCACCGGTAAGCTGGGTAGAGGTTGACGCCAACAAGATGTCCGGCGTTTACAAGTCAGTACCTGAGCGTACTGAACTGCCGGCCGACATCAACGAGAACCTCATCGTCGAGCTTTACTCCAAGTAAAGCCCAGTTAGCAACGATAGCAGATAGGGGCGTCTATGCAGCGTTCAGTACATGAGTTATTGACACCTCGTACCATTGACGTGAAAGAATCCAGCGCCACGCGCGCCAAGGTGACCCTGGAGCCGCTTGAACGCGGTTTCGGTCACACCCTGGGTAGCGCGCTGCGTCGTATTCTTCTGTCTTCAATGCCGGGCTGCGCCGTGACTGAAGCACAGATCGACGGTGTCCTGCACGAGTACAGTGCCATTGAAGGTGTCCAGGAAGACGTCATCGAGATTCTTCTGAATCTCAAGGGCGTCGCCGTAAAGATGCACGGCCGTGACGATGCTGAGCTCACGCTCAGCAAGAAAGGCCCGGGCGTAGTGACTGCCGGCGATATCAAGCTGGACCACGATGTGGAAATCGCTAACCCGGAGCACGTAATCTGTCACCTGAGCGAGAACGGCGAAGTGAACATGCGTTTGCGTGTTGCACGTGGCCGCGGCTATGAGCCGGCTGATCAGCGTGGTCTGGACGAGGACGAAACTCGTGCCATCGGACGCTTGCAGCTTGATGCTACGTTCAGCCCGGTTCGTCGTGTGGCTTATGCCGTCGAGAGCGCTCGGGTTGAGCAGCGTACAGACCTGGACAAGCTGGTTATTGACCTGGAGACCAACGGTACTATCGATCCGGAAGAAGCAATTCGCCGGGCGGCTACCATCCTCCAGCAGCAACTGGCGGTGTTCGTAGATTTCGATCATGAGAAAGAGCCAGAGCGCGTTGAAGAAGAGGAAGAAATCGATCCGATTCTGCTGCGTCCGGTTGATGATCTGGAATTGACTGTGCGTTCAGCTAACTGCTTGAAGGCTGAAAACATTTACTATATCGGCGATCTTATCCAGCGCACCGAAGTGGAGCTGCTGAAGACGCCTAACCTTGGCAAAAAGTCGCTTACCGAGATCAAGGACGTTCTTGCGTCCCGTGGTTTGTCTCTGGGTATGCGTCTTGATAACTGGCCGCCGGCAAGCCTTCGTGGTGATGACCGGGTTCTGGGCGGTTGATCGCCGATTAGTTTAAGGTAAGGAATCAGAGCAATGCGTCATCGTAAGAGTGGTCGTAAGTTCAACAGGACCAGTGCGCATCGCAAGGCCATGTTCCGTAACATGACTGCGTCACTGGTTGAGCACGAGCTGATCAAAACGACGCTCCCGAAAGCCAAAGAGCTGCGTCGGGTAGCTGAGCCGTTGATCACGCTCGCAAAGAATGATTCGGTAGCAAATCGTCGTCTGGCGTTCTCACGCCTGCGTAGCGATGCTGCGGTAGCCAAGCTGTTTGATGAGCTGGGCCCCCGTTACAGCGAGCGTCCGGGTGGTTACCTTCGTATCCTGAAGTGCGGTTTCCGTGCTGGCGACAATGCCCCTATGGCATTCGTAGAGCTGGTCGGTCGTCCTCTGGACATCGAAGCTGAAGAAGTGGACGACGAAGAGTAAGTTCTTCCGAGTCCATAAAAAAACCGGGTTCCGAAAGGGCCCGGTTTTTTTGTGCCTGTCACCTGAATGTATCGGGGTAAGCGTCCGCCCATCACACCTTGTCAGGTGTAGCCGGCGTCCAGTTGTGGGGCAACAGCTCGTCGATGGCTTTGTTCTTCTGCGTCGGCAAGCGGGTCAGCACATCCTTCAGATAGGCATAGGGATCATGCCCGTTCAGCTTGGCGGACTGGATCAGGGTCATCACCGCAGCCGCCCGTTGGCCACTGCGTAGTGATCCCGCGAACAACCAGTTGCTGCGGCCCAGTGCCCAGGGCCGGATCTGGTTTTCCACCCAGTTGTTGTCGATGGGCACCGCGCCATCGTCCAGGTAGCGCGTCAGCGCTTCCCAACGTTTGAGACTGTAATCCAGTGCTTTGGCCGTGCCGGAACCATCCGGCACTTTCTGGCGATGCTCCAGCATCCATTGATGCAGTGCCTCAGCCAGTGGTTTAGCTCTGGCTTGTCGGATGTCCCGACGCTTATCCGGCGGCAGGTCTTTGGGTTCCCGTTCGATCTCGTAGAGTCCGCCGATGTATTCCAGGGCCTTGGCCGCCAGTTCGCTCTTGTTGGCCTCGTGCAGGTCGTAGAACTTGCGTCGGGCGTGGGCCATACAGCCGATTTCGGTGATCCCGTTACCGAACCCGGCCTTGTAGCCGGCGTAGTCGTCACAGACCAATTTGCCCTGCCAGTCACCCAGGAAGGTACGGGCGTGTTCACCCGCCCGGCTTGGGGCGAAGTCGTAAACGGTGGCTTTCAGGT
>NZ_NEFY01000032.1 GCF_002258215.1 Marinobacter vinifirmus | reverse complement strand
CACAAAATCGTTCAGCGGCTGATGCAACAGCTGGGGCTGAAATCCAGAGTTCGGGTGAAGCGATACCGCTCCTACCGAGGCCCCGTGGGCAAGAAAGCACCGAATCTACTGGCCCGGGACTTCCGGGCCACCAAGCCCAACACGAAGTGGGCAACGGACGTTACTGAGTTCAAGGTGCAAGGACGCAAGCTGTACCTGTCGCCGGTGATGGACCTGTTCAACGGTGAAATCCTGGCCTATGAACTCCGTGACCGGCCGGTGCTTCCCATGGTCACGGAGATGCTGAAAAAGGCCTTGAGGCGACTCAAGCAAGGAACCAGTCCAGTGGTACACTCGGACCAAGGCTGGCATTACCAGCATCCGGAGTATTGCCGGATGCTCGAGGAGAAGGGGCTAACTCAAAGCATGTCTCGCAAGGGCAATTGCCTGGACAACGCGGCTATGGAGAGCTTCTTCGGCACATTGAAATCCGAGTTCTATTACTTGAACCGGTTCGATAGCGTTGAGCAATTACGACACGGAATTGAGCAGTACATTGACTACTATAACCACCACCGGATCCGGCTGACACTCAATGGCCTGACTCCGGTGGAGTACAGAGAGCAGGCTGCCGCTGCAGCCTGATTAAACTGTCCAAGTTTTAGGGGTCACTTCATATCGGGGGTCTGACCCCCAGCCAGAGGCATTGGTAGGGTTTCAGGGTAATCGTGCCGCTGAGGTCTTCGATGGGCTGGCCGGAGAGCAGGTCTGTCCACTGGTCTGTGCTGATCAGGTTGATGTCGCTGAGGGCCACTTGTTGCACTTCGGCGCTGATGTTGTGGATGCAGAAGATGGATTGCTCCCGGCGCAGGCTCTGGCGCCAGAACCCGAACAGTTGCAGGCCCAGGTGCAGGGTGAACTGGGTGGCGTTGGGGTGGAAGGCGGGCTGGGCCCGGCGGATGGCAATCAGGCGTTTGAGTTCCCGGTACACCTTGCTGTGATGGCTGAGGGGATCAGCCAGCGTTGCCTCCAGCCTTTCCAGCTGCCACTGGCTACGGTTGATGGAACGCAGCCGGCCGGTATGTTCCACACGGTCGAGGTCGTTGCCGGTGGCCAGCAGGCTGTGAATATAGAAAGCCGGAATACCTTCCAGCGCCAGCATGATGGTGTGGGCACACAGAAAGCGCTGCAGCTGCCAGTGGTCTGCTCCACCCTCGGCAGTACCTTTCAGGGCATCCCACAGGGCAATGTTCAGCTCATAGGGCTGATCCCGGCCATCGGCCGTGCGCCGGTATGACACCTTGCCCCCAAAAGATTCCAGGGTATTGATCAGCCGCTGCTTCTCGTCCTCGTCCAACAGCCCGTCGGTGGGGCGCATCCCTATGCCGTCATGGGAGGCGATAAAGTTCAGGTAGGTGGTGCCCATCTGCGCCGGCGGCATGCCCATCAGCCAGGTTTTCAAATGGCGGCAATTACCGGTCACCAGGGTGTTGATCAGCAGGGGCGGCAATGAAAAGTTATAGATGGCATGGGCTTCGTTGGCGTTGCCGAAGTAGGTCAGGTTCTCCCGATTGGGCACGTTGGTTTCTGTGATCACCACGGCATCTGCGGTGTGATGCTCAATCAGCAGCCGCAGAATCTTAATCAGCTCGTGGGTCTGCTGCAGATGAATACAGGGCGTGCCCGGCTCTTTCCAGAGAAAGGCCACCGCATCCAGCCGGAAAATCTTCACACCCCGCTCCAGGTAATAACGAATGATACCGGCGAATTCGATCAGCACCTCCGGGTTGGCGAAATTCAGGTCCACCTGGTCTTCGCTGAAGGTACACCACACATAGCGCTCGCCGTCCTCGGTCTGCACCGGATTCAGCAGTGGCGAGGTGCGGGGCCGAACCACCTGGCTCAGGTCGTCTTTGGGATTGCCTTCCACAAAGTAATCCTTGCCCGGCCCCACCCGCTTGCGAAAGTTCTCGAACCAGCGGCTGCGGGCCGACATGTGGTTGATCACCAGGTCCGCCATCAGTTTGTAATCCCGGGCGATGGCTTCGATATCTTCCCAGCTGCCGTGGGATTCGTTCACCGCCAGGTAATCCATCACCGCAAAACCATCGTCTGAGCTGTAGGGGAAGAACGGCAGAATGTGCACGGCCGTCACCGACTCCCGCAGGCAGTCGTCCAGAAACCGCTTCAGGGTCACCAGCGGTTTTTCATCCGGGCGCTGTACCGTGTCGGCGTAGGTGATCAGCACCACATCCGCCTGGCTCCAGTTGTTCTGGTGTGCCGGCGGTGGCTCGGCCTCCGGGTCCAGGCCCATGGCATCCAGCAACTGGTCCGCCAGAAACTCGCAATCCAGCGCCGGATAAACCACCTCCAGCATCGCCACCAGCCGGCTTTCCAGTGACTGGCTCATGGCCGAAACTCCTCGTTGTCCAGCTCCACCGCCTCCAGCAGCTGCTCGCGAATATCCGGAATGGCACTGGTCACCCGGTTCCAGCTGGGGATAAACGGCGTATCCATGGGGTTATCCAGAAAGTACGCCCCGGCGCGCATCACGTTCTGGGCGAACAGTTCCACCGCCTTTTCTTCTTTGTGGCGGTCAAAACTCAGGCCATTGATCATGGCGTCGTTCTGGTAGGTCTCGACAAAATCCAGGGCGATGCGGAAATAGCTCGCTTTGAGGGTGCGGAATTTCTCGTTGGAGAAAATCTCACCGTTGGTCGCCAGCTTGCGGAACAGCGCCTTGGCGATGTCCATGCTCATCTTCGACAGGCCCCGGCTGGCGTCTTCCGGCGACAATTCCTGGTGCTTGTGGTCATACACATCCGCCACATCCACCTGGCACAGCCGGTTGGTGGCGTAGTTGCGTTTCATTTCCGACAACACGCCGATTTCCAGGCCCCAGTCGCTGGGGATGCGCAGGTCATTGATCACATCGGTGCGGAAAGAGAACTCACCCGCCAGCGGGTAGCGGTAGCTGTCCAGGTAATCCAGGAAATCGTTAGGCCCGCAGACTTTTTTCAGGGCGCGGATCAGCGGTGTCACCAGCAGCCGGCTGACCCGACCATTCATCTTGCTGTCCGCCACCCGGGCGTAATAGCCCTTGCAGAACATGTAGTTGAAGCCCGGGTTGGCAACTGGGTAGATCAGCCGCGCGAGCAGATCCCGGGAATAGGTCAGAATGTCGCAATCGTGCAGCGCGACAGACTCGCTCACGCCGGACGCCAGCACATAGCCGAAGCAGTACCACACATTCCGGCCCTTGCCCATTTCTGTCGGCGCCAGGTTTTGCTCCCGCAGCTTCAAATCCAGCGCCCGCAGCCTCGGGCCGTCGTTCCACAACACCTTGAACGGTTGCGGCAGGTCCGAAAAGTACTCCAGCGCGTGCCGGTACTGGTCCTCATTGGCCCGGTCCAGGCCGATCACCACCTCGTCCAGGTACGGCACCCGGGTGAGCTCCTGCACAATATTCTGCAGCGCCGGGCCTTCGAGTTCCGAATACAGGGATGGCAGCACCAGCGACATCGGCCGCTCTTTGCGAAAGCGCATCAGGTCTGCCTCGATGTCCTCCACCGGTCGGCGCACAAGGTTATGCAGGGTGGTGACAATGCCGTTCTGGTAAAAGTCGCCCATGGCGGCTCTCCTTTACTGGTAACCGTACTCCAGAAGCAGGTTGAGTACGCAGGCGTTCCAGCCCTCGGGGCCGGGTCTCAGGGAGCGCATGGCATGTCGGGTGGGCGAAAACTGCAGCTGTTCACTGTTCGCCCCGCTTATCACCACCGGAATATCGGCCTCTTCCAGCATGCGCTGGTCGTTCGGGCTATCGCCCAGGGCGATGGTGATCACCGGCTCATTGCCGAAACACTCCTGGTAACGACTCAGCAAGAAACGGGCCCCCTCCGCCTTATCGAAGGTTCCCATGGCATGCCAGAAGCGCCCGCCCTGCACCAATCGCAAACCCGCAAGCCCAAGCGCCGTGCGGAATTGCACCAGTTCGGCGTAGGTTCCACCCCACAGCAAAGGCTCGGTAGCCAGGCGCTGTTTTGCCCTTGCAGCCTCATCGTCTTTAAGACCCGTCAGCTGCGCCAACTCCCGCGCCGACAGGTCAGAAAAGCCCCGGAATCGTGCACCGGCCTCCCGCTGCACCAAAAGCGTGCGCATCAGCTCATTATGGGGAACACCAAAATGCACCACCTCGTCGTGCGGATTGTTCAGACATCCCGCCGGAATCACCACCGCGGCCCCGTTCTCGGCAATAAACGGCGCCCTCAGGCCCATCGCCCGCTGCAACTCCCGCATCTCCGCCGCTGTCTTGCTGGAATTCAGCACCAGCGGAATCCCGTTAGCCGCCAGCCGCTCCATCGCCGGCAATGCCGCCCGCCAGCTATAGCTGTGGTGGTCCAGCAAAGTGCCATCCAGATCGGTAAAAACCACCAGCCGTGGTTGCATTCGCCACCTCCACTCTGCACTCTGAGGGGGTCAGACCCCCGATACATTTCATGGCACCAAATGTACTGGGGGTCTGACCCCGTTTCAGAGACCGATTCAAAAACCAGGCCAATCCATGACCAACGAAACCTTCAAAGTTGAACACCGCTACCTGGACCTGCCGGACAGCTTCTACAGCCGGGTGAAGCCCACGCCGCTTTCGCAGCCAAAGATGGTGTGCTTCAACCACAAGCTTGCGGCGCAGCTGGGGTTTCATGTTCAGGATGAGGGGGATTGGGCGCAGATTGGCGCCGGGGCGGAATTGCTGGAAGGGATGGACCCGGTGGCGATGAAATACACCGGCCACCAGTTCGGAGTGTATAACCCGGAGCTGGGGGATGGCCGGGGGTTATTGCTGTGGGAAACTATAGCGCCCGACGGCACCCGGTGGGATTGGCACCTGAAAGGCGCGGGCACCACGCCTTATTCGCGGTTTGGCGACGGCCGGGCGGTGTTGCGCTCCACCATTCGGGAATACCTGTGTTCGGAAGCCATGCACGGGCTGGGCATTCCAACCACCCGGGCACTGTTTATGATCAGCGCCAAAGACCCGGTTCGGCGTGAATCCATCGAAACCGCCGCCGCCCTGATGCGCGTCGCCAAAAGCCACATCCGCTTCGGCCACTTCGAATTCGCCGCCCACCACGAAGGCCCGGAGGCGGTGAAAACCCTGCTGGAGCAGGTAATCTCACTGCACTTCCCGCACCTGATTGAACTGCCGGAACCGCAGCGCCACGCCCGCTGGTTCGCCGAAGTGGTGGAACGCACCGCCCGGCTGATTGCCGACTGGCAGGCCGTCGGCTTCTGCCATGGCGTGATGAACAGCGACAACATGTCCATCATCGGCGACACCTTCGACTACGGCCCCTACGCCTTCCTGGACGATTTCGACGCCGGCTTCGTCTGCAACCACTCCGACCACGAAGGCCGCTACGCCTACAACCGCCAGCCCCAGATCGGCTTCACCAACTGCCATTACCTGGCCAACGCCCTGCTGCCGATTATGGAAGAAGATACCGTGCGCGAATGCCTCGGCAGCTACGAAACCGCCTACAATCAGCGCTTCAAGCACAACATGCTGGCCAAGCTCGGGCTGGACGAAACCGACGACGCAGACATGGCCCTGATCATGGACACCTTCAGCATGCTGCACGAACACCGGGTAGACTACACCCGCTTCTTCCGCGGCATCTCCAACCTGCACCGCCATGGCAACGCCCCGGTGCGTGACCTTTTTGCAGACAGAAGCGTGGCAGACGAATGGCTGGAGCGCTACGAAGCCCGCCTGCAAAAAGAAACCCGCGCCCACGACGAACGGGAATACGCCATGCGCCAGGTAAACCCCAAATACATCCTGCGCAGCTACCTGGCCCAGCAAGTCATCATGGAAGCCCAGAACGGCAACTACGCCCCCATGAAAGAACTAATCAAAGTGCTGGAAAACCCCTTCGACGAACAACCCGAACACGAACACTACGCCGCCCTCCCCCCAGACTGGGGCAAACACCTGAACATCAGCTGCTCGTCTTAACCGGAGCCAACGCATCCAACCTAGCCCCATGCCGCATAATATAAAGCACCAACAAAATAGCCGGCACCCCCATCACCCCAGCCACCAGGAAGAACTGCGCATACCCGAAATCCGCCACCACAATCCCTGAAAACCCGCCAAGAAACTTCCCGGGCAACGTCATCAGCGAACTAAACAACGCATACTGGGTAGCGGTAAACGAAGCACTGGTCATACTGGAAAGCCAGGCAATCAGCGCCACATTAGCAATCCCACCACTCAGGTTATCGGCACTCACCACCAGCGCCAGCAACTTGATATCCGGCGGGTACTGGGCCAGCACCACAAACAGCAGGTTGGTGGCAGCGGTCATGATGGCCCCGGCCAGCAGAATCCGGCGCACGCCGTATCGCACCACCAGCACCCCGCCCACCATCGAGCCGAGAATGGTCATAAAGAAGCCGAACACCTTGGTCACATCGGCCACCTGGGTTTTGCTGAACCCCATAAAATCCAGATAGAAAGGGTTGGCCATCACACCCATGGCAATGTCTGAAATGCGGTACACGGCCACCAGCACCAGAATCACAATGGCGAGCTCTTTATAGCGGCGGAAGAAGTCCACAAAGGGCCCGGCCACGGCGGCGTAGAACCAGCCCGCCAGCTTCGCCAGTCGGGGCGGAAGGTGCCCACGGCGTGCAGCCTCTTCCTGAACTTTCTCAGCAATGTCTTCGGCCGCAGCAAAGTGGTTCACCTCGGGCTCCCGGGCCACCAGCACCGTCAGAACCCCTACACCCACCAGCGCCGCCATCACCTGGTAAGACACCTGCCAGGACCAGAACTCCGCCAGGTACAAAGCCCCGGCACCAGCCACCAGCAACGCCAGCCGGTACCCGAAAATATAGGTCGCCGCCAGCGCCGCCTGCAGCCGCTCTTCCGCGATTTCAATACGGTAGGCATCAATGGCCACATCCTGCGTGGCCGAGGAGAACGCCACCAGCAACCCGCACAGGGCGAGGGTTTCCGGGGCAGAAAGGGGGTCCACCGCCGCCATCAGGTACAGGCCGGTGGCAATGCCCGCCTGGGCCAGCAAAATCCAGCTCCGGCGCTTGCCGAACAGCCGGTTCAGCACCGGCAGCTTCAGCCTGTCCACCACCGGGGCCCAGAACACTTTGATGGAATAAGTAATGCCCAGCCAGCTGAAAAAGCCGATGGTCGCGGTTTCCACCCCTACATCCGCCAGCCGCGCATTCAGGGTGGAAAACACCAGCAAAAACGGCAGCCCCGCTGAAAACCCCAGAAACAGCATGGCAATCACCTGCCAGCGGGTGTAGGTGTACAGGGCGTCTTTCAGCAGGGCAAGGCGGGTGCCGGGTACGATAGTGAAATCTCCGGATCAGTCGCGGAAGTTATTGAATTGCAGCGGGATATCCAGCTCCGCCTCGCGCAGCATGGCAATGGCTTCCTGCAGGTCGTCCCGCTTCTTGCCGGTTACCCGCACCTTGTCACCCTGAATGCTGGCCTGAACCTTCATCTTCTGGTCTTTGATCATCTTAACGATCTTCTTGGCCATATCGGTTTCGATACCCTGCTTCAGGGCAAAGTGCTGCTTCACCAGCTTGCCGGCCTTGCTCTCGCCGTCTTCCGCCAGGGCCCGGGCGTCGATATTGCGCTTGGCGAAAGCCATCCGCAGCAAATCAATCAGCTGCTCCAGCTGGAACTCCTGCTCGGCGCTCACGGTAATCCGCTTGTCTTCCAGCTCAATATTCGCGTCTACATTCTTGAAGTCCCAGCGGTTGCCCAGATCACGCCTGGCCTGGTCCACCGCATTGGTTACTTCGTGCATTTCAATTTCGGAAACTATGTCAAAAGAAGGCATGGTCGTCATTCTCCAAAGGCCACCCAGAGTATACTGTGGCGAGATGATTAACAGCGGCTGCGCCGGAACCGCCAAAGCATACCAAGAGCCAAGGCGAACCGCACCCGACAATGGACTGGTAAGAAGTAGATAAACAATGCCAAACCTGGACCTTCCCATCCTCGTAGTAGACGACGCCAAATTCAGCAGTATGGTGGTTGGCCGCACCTTGCGAAATGCCGGTTACCGCGACATACGCATCGCCAACAACGCCCCGGCGGCCCTGAAACTGATGGAAGAACGCCCGGTGAGCGTCCTGATTGCAGACTGGCTGATGCCTGAGATGGACGGCCTGGAACTCACAGACCATGTGCGCCAGCTGGACGAGCAGACCAACCACTACACCTACGTGATCCTGCTGACAGCCAGGGAAAGCGTGGAAGCCCTGTTGGTAGCCTTCGACCGGGGCGTGGATGACTTCATCTACAAGTCCGACATGACCAAGCAGCTGATTCCCCGCATCTTCGCTGCAGACCGCATGGCAGACCGCCAGAACACCCTGCTGCGGGCCAACGCCTTACTGGTGGAGAACAACCGGGAACTGGAATCCAGCAACATCATCGACATGGAAACCGGCCTGTGCAACGCCAAGTACGCCCGCCAGCGCCTGCAGAAAATCCTGCGCCATGCCGAATCCCGTGGCGGCGCCAGTGCCTACGTCATGTGCGGCATCCGTAACTGGCAAGACCTGAAGCGCAAGCACCCGCCCAGCGTGATGAGCGAATTAGCCATCGGCATCGCCCGCCGCCTGAACAGCCTGATCCGCCCCATCGACGCCCTGTGCCGCATTGGTGACAACCAGTTCGTGATCGTGTCTTACTTTCCCAACAGCGACCACTGCACACCCACCGCCTTCCGGCGCATCTTCGACGGCATCAACCACAAAGCCCTGAAAACCACCGCCGGTTACATTTCCGTAGAAGCCGGCATGGCCCTGTGCCGCGCCAGCGCTGAAGAAGGCACGCCGTCTGTACAGGATATGGAAAAAGCCTCAATACAAGGCCTGATAGATGCCTACGAAACCCGTCGCTTCGTGGAAATCACACCGGAAATACGGGAAGGCGTATAAGAACTACACACCGTAACACTGCGACACAGATCACAAACAGACAGAGAGAACGGAAGGCCTTAATCTAGCAACGTGGAATGAAGCAGTATCCACCCATGGCGGAGGAGCCGTGCAGTACCTCCGCCGCCGTATGGGTACTCTCCACAGGATTAACGAATTTTTCAGGCACTTTCGTTCTTTCCGAAATATTTCAAGCCAGCTCCCATGAGCTGGCTTTTTTATTGGCATAAAAAAGGGGTCAGACCCAGGCCCGAAATGACAAGTCTAGACTTGTCATTTCGGGCCTGGGTCTGACCCCGATGCTAAGCGGCTAACTCAATTACTTAGAGCTTACGCCCCTTCCCAGCCGCAATCCGCAACCGCAGTGCATTCAGCTTGATAAAGCCTTCCGCATCCTTCTGATCGTACGCACCCTGGTCTTCTTCAAAGGTGGCGATCTTCTCATCGAACAGGGAGTCTTCAGACTTCCGGCCAACAACATCCACGTTACCTTTGTACAGCTTCAGGCGAACGGTGCCGTTCACATAGTGCTGGGTCTGGTCGATCAGCGCCTGCAGGGCTTCACGCTCCGGGGACCACCAGTAGCCGTTGTAGATCACCTCGGCGTAGCGCGGCATCAGGCTGTCTTTCAGGTGGGCCACTTCACGGTCCAGGGTGATGGACTCGATGGCGCGGTGGGCACGCAGCATGATGGTGCCGCCCGGTGTTTCATAGCAGCCCCGGGACTTCATGCCCACGTAGCGGTTCTCAACGATGTCCAGGCGGCCAATACCGTTCTCGCCGGCCAGCTTGTTCAGGGTTTCCAGAACCACGTGCGGCTTCATTTCCTGACCATCAACGGCAACAATGTCACCCTTCTTGTAGGTCAGCTCAACGTAAGTCGGCTTCTCTGGAGCGGCCTCCGGAGACACACTCCAGCGCCACATCTCTTCCTCGGCTTCCGCCCAGGGATCTTCCAGGTTCATGCCCTCGTAGGAAATGTGCAGCAGATTGGCGTCCATGGAATACGGGCTCTTGCCCTTCTTCATTTCCACCGGAATGTTGCGCTCTTCGCAGTACTGCAGCAGTTTCTCGCGTGAGTTCAGATCCCACTCACGCCAGGGAGCAATCACCTTCACGCCCGGCTTCAGCGCGTAGGCACCCAGCTCGAAACGCACCTGGTCGTTACCCTTACCGGTCGCGCCGTGGGAAATCGCATCGGCACCGGTTTCATTGGCAATATCGATCAGACGCTTGGCAATCAGCGGGCGGGCAATGGAGGTACCCAGCAGGTACTCGCCCTCGTAGATGGTGTTGGCACGGAACATCGGGAACACGTAATCGCGCACAAACTCTTCGCGCAGGTCCTCGATGTAGATTTCCTTAACGCCCAGCGCTTCCGCCTTGGCACGCGCCGGCTCAACTTCCTCGCCCTGGCCGATGTCGGCGGTGAAAGTCACCACCTCGCAACCGTAGGTGTCTTGCAACCACCGAACAATAACGGAAGTATCCAGGCCACCGGAATAGGCCAGCACCACCTTTTTAATATCAGACATGCTTTGCTCCAGACTGAACAGAATGGATGTATTGAATAGAAGCGCCATATTGTACGGGATGGCCGGGGGAATGGCTATTGTATGGGCTGCTCACCAGACGGATGCAAGGGGGTCGGGCCCTACGTGGCCCTACCCCACCCTTCTTTCTCGCCGATCACCTGAATACAACATGGAAACGGCCCGTCTCACATATACGGAATAATAGACTCGCCATAAAGGTGCAGATCTTCCAGAATCTGCCGATTCCGCTCGGAAAGCTCCGGATCTGCCGCCAGTTTCTGCAACTCCAACCCATAAGCCTCCAGCGAGCGCCAACCCTTCTTGGGGCTCATCAGCCGCTGGCTTCGAAACTGTTCCCAGCGTTCCATTTCCTCGCCATCCAGGGTGGCCGGGTAGTTGCGGGCCCGGTAGCGGAACAGCATTTCCGGCAGGCGTTCGTCTTCGAAGCGGACCTCTTGTTCACCCAGCGTTTCCACCGGTTCGGAGATCAGCCAGTTCAGCTTCTCCCGGTCGGTATTGCTGATAAAGCCCCCGGCGTAGAGCTGCTCGTCCGGGTCTGTCAGGTCGCTGCCGTCGAACTGGCGGTCGAAGGCCTGGGCAATGCGGGCGGAAAGGTCCGGGGCGTTGCGGAGTTTGGCCAGGTTCACGCGCAGTACGTCGCCGTCCAGCTCCAGCTCCGCCAGCCGTTCCTTGGATAAGGTAGACAGCATATTGGCCGGCGCCAGCACCGGGCATTTATTGACCTGCACACCCTTGAGCGGGAACCGGCTGACGCCCTCCCCCAGCTCCGCCTGTGAAGTAAACACCCGCTCACGGATCTGCTCCGGGCTGGCGTTGATCAGCTCGCTCGGGTCTTCCCGCAAGTCGTAGACAATTACCTGGTTTTTGTTGGTGGGGTGATCCGCCACCGGCGCCACCAGCGCGCAGCAACCGCGTGTGGCCGGGTACTTGGCAGAAATGTGGAACACCGGCTTCAGCGTTGCGGTATCCAGCATCTGGCGGGCGGAATGCTTGTCTTTATGATTGAGCACAAAGTCGAACAGCTTAGGCTGCTTTTCCTTGATCAGCTTGGCCACGGCAATGGTTGCCAACACATCAGACATGGCATCGTGAGCCGCTTCGTGGGCAATGCCGTTGGCCACCGTCAGCTCTTCCAGCCGGAAGCTGGGGCTGCCGTCTTCTTTCTTTGGCCAGTTGATGCCATCCGGGCGCAGGGCGTAAGTCAGCCGCACCATATCGATGACGTCCCAGCGGGAATTGCCGTTCTGCCACTCCCGGCCATACGGATCGCGCAGGTTGCGGTACAGCGTGTGGCGGGTCACTTCGTCATCAAAACGCAGGCTGTTGTAACCCACCGCGCAGGTGCCAGGCTGGCTGAACGCCTCGTTGATCTGGGCAATGAACTCCGCTTCCGGATAGCCGTCTTGCAGCGCCTTTTGCGGGGTGATACCGGTAATCAGGCAGGCCTGGGGGGAAGGCAGGTAATCGTCCGCTGGCTTGCAGTAAATCACCAGCGGGTCTTCGATGATATTCAGATCCGCATCCGTGCGCACACCGGCAAACTGGGAGGGGCGGTCGTGCACCGGGTCTACGCCGAAGGTTTCGTAGTCGTGCCAGTAGAAAGAGCGGATCAAAGGAAGACTCCTGCGAATCAATGAATCAGATGAGGCAGGAGTGTAGCAAAATCACGCAGCAGTTTGCCGGGCATTGCCAGACAACATTGCCTCAATACTCAAATGGTAATCCAGCGCTTGCCACTCAATGCCCGTGCCGTCGCAAATAAACCGGTACTGGCGAATTTCTGAGATAGACGCCTTTTCTAACTCCGGATACCAATGCACAGGCGTGGAAATTACCCGCCCGTCCTCAAGTTCAACGTGCAGGTGGCGATCATCGATGTGAACGGATTTACCTTTGAAACCAGGCATTCCATTTCTCCAGAAACTCAGACTGATAGCTCTCTACAATCGAAAGACACTCTTTCAATTCCTGATTCTTCAGCGTGCTGTATTTGACGGCCAAAGAAACCACTTCAATCTTAGCCCATCGCTCGCCTTTAAGCACATGCACGTGGGCAGGAGGATGATCATTGGCGTAGAAGAAGAATTTGAATCCATTCAGGAGAAGTAATGTTGGCATCCTTGCCACTTATGTGAGTTGTCAGAAAAGATTGTTGCCCAAATCCACCTGGTGTGTGCGAAAGCGGTCTACGCCATCACCAGTCAGCTGGCTCATATCTACCGTCATATTAACCGGTAAGTTGATGAACACGCCTTTTCCAGCATTGATGGTATTGGCACCATCCAGACTCTGCCAATCCATGCCGTCACGCTGGAAACCGATAAAGAACCCATCGGTAAAGCCACTCACACCCTCAATACCACTGTCTTCACCGACGGTCACTGAACGGAGGTTTGTGAGGGGCGCGCAGCTAGCACCTTCGTTACAAGTAGTATCGACACCCGGCAGTTTTACACCCACATGCGTTGCCCGGTTACTCGTCTCAGCCAGCCCGGCTCCTGCATAAAGAGTCGCGTCATATACACTGTTGTCAAATTCATCGTCACGAATCTTCAGCCCGGTAATATTGCCACTAAAACTCTCAGTATGAGAAGAAACCGACCCACGAGCCTCCGCAAACCCCATCCGAAACCCCTTCAGCCCGGCAGAATCTTCGGCAAGTTCGATATAGGGCTTACGGGCTTCAAAAGGAATAGCTTCGCCTTTGTTATAGGTAACGCCATTGAAGGTTTCGCCGTCGTTGCGGGCGATATGGCCAAGCGCGAGGTGTTGTGCGGAGAAGTCAGTGCCGCCATCAATCTGGCCGACCTGAATGTCGTCAATATTAACGCGGGTTTCAACATCAATACCCAGCGTCATTCGGGTGTAATCCACCCCATTGCCGGGAATATTTTCGATGTTCATAAAGGCCTGCCCGGTAACCTCCCCCATTCTGTTATCAGAAATAGGTTCAAACTCCGCCTGGGCAACGGGCGAAATACCCAGCAGGAGCGTGGCAAGGGCAGCGCATCCATACGCTAACTTTGTCATAGTTCGTGTCTCTGAATTGTTTTAGTGAGCCGATTTCAACGCCCAGCTCGCTATGCCGCCCGTTTATTATGTTTTTCCGGTGCTGGCACAGGGTTCGCTTTATTCTGTGTAACAAACTGTTTCTGGCGAACCTCAATCCTCACTATACTCAGACAAAGCAAATCAAAGAGTGAACAGCATCACAACCACTCATTACCCGAAGGTTAACTTACACCTTCCATGATGCCGTTCACACTCAGGCTGAAATCAGGCTTCCTGCCAGCTCTGAACCGCTTCCTTACCGTACTTGTCACGCCACTCGTTCAGAGTCTTGTGGTTGCCGCCACGGGTTTTAACCACTTCACCGGTGTGCGGGTTCTTGTAGGTTTTCAGGGGGCGCTTGGCACGGGTGCCTGCAGGCGCTTCAACTTTGCCGCCAGCGATGGTGGGATCAATCGCAGCCAGAATCTGCAGCACGTCTTTCGGAGACTTGTCGAACTGCTTCATCAAATCACGAACCTTGTTTTCAAACTCCAGCTCGGATTTCAAAGCCTGATCTTTTTCCAGCTTCTCCAGCTCTGCAGCCAGCTTTTCCATCAGCTGCTTCTTCTGGTAATAATCGTTAATTTTTGCCATGAAATTAAAACCTATTATCTGTGGGGTTTTAAACAAAGATCATAAAGACCATGTGTCGGGCGGAATAATAATAAACAAATAGGGGTATGGCAAAGTTATTTGTTTAAAGACTCTTCATGATCTCTTGCGCACTTGCCTGATAAGTATTAACCATTACACCGCCCACTTCACAAAACTCCGGATTGGCCTTGCAATAATGCTCGATATCCTGCGCCACGAACTCTAACTTACTGGCCAGCAACTCAAGATCTTTGTAAACCTGCAACGCAGACATACCGCAGGACAAGCGGCCGAACTGCACAAGATAATCAACCGGCCACCAAACCTTCCGGCCCTGAAGAGTCAGCGCAGGGACATCGCCACTCAGATAAGGTGTGGTTGAAACAATGTCGTACACCGGCGCAAGCCACCTTTTCGCAAAGGGACTCTCATACAGCAAGCCAAAGTTCTTCAAATGAGCATCACCATTGCGAACCGCCCACGACACCGCCACAGAAAGAAACAACCACCGCAAATCCCGAACCCGATATTCAGGAGAAAGATACGCCCTCATGGTTTTGGTCAGTTTTTCATAACTGCCAGAATACTTGTCTGCAGGCAAAAGGCCCTGCAACACACAGGCATCTTCAAAACCCAGCCAATTGCCCGAATCATCGCGGTCAAAGCGGGTCATAACAAACAAACGCCCGTTATCCGACAAATAAAAATCCGGAACCGGTAAACCGCAGGCTTTGGCCACTGTCATGCAGAAATATTCATTAGCCGCCAACTGGGGATAATCGTCGCCCCAGGTCTTTACAATATAACCGCGGGTTCGAAGTGTGGTTTTCTCGCTGATCGTGCCGGGCACAAGCACCTTGGGCTGCACGCCGGACACTCCGGATCGAAGGGCGTACTTATCCAGAAGCTCCTCAAATAGCCCGGCATTATCCGCACTCAAGAGCGACGACAAAGACTCCCCATCGGCGAATTCACTACCCGCTTCCGCGCCAGGGTCAGAAACCACCACGCGCCCAACCTGGTGCCGCCCCAAGGCGGCCAGAACGGTCAGATCACCCGAGCCATAAAGCTTGGCCACATGCTTGCGAATGATATCGCCCAGATAACCTTCCGGCAGATTCTGGGCAAACACCGGATGCAAGCCATCATAGGAATACACCTGCCCCGCCACCGGCATGGTCACAGACACCGCCGAGCTCTCCGGCACTTCCGCCCCATACATAAAAACAGCAGGCTCCGGCCGGCCCGGCGCCGCCAGATCGCCTACAACCTCTCCGGAAACCTCCACAACAGCCCGATGCAAGCTACTCATACGTCGCCCTGCCCTCTATCCCGCTTCAGATCATTCAGCGTAGGCAACGCACCGGCAGGCCTTACCGCAAACTCCAGCCCCAGCACCGCCAGGATACGTTCCAGTTTCGCATAGCCCAGCTCCGGCAACCGCTGATTCTCCAGCCGGGATAACGTAGTACGATCAACCCCCGCCAGCTCCGCCAGGGACTGCATCGACAACCCCGCTCGCTTGCGCTCGGTTCGGATGAGAACGGCCAACTCGGTGAGATCCACGTGAATATAATCCTCAAATTATCTTCCGGTAATTGAGTGTAGCGTATATTCACAAAAACAAAAAACGGGGTCAGACCCCCAGTATGAAGTGACCCCCGAAAGTTGGACACCGACTTTTGGGGAGTCACATGACAAGAACACATAGTGAAGCATTCAAATTAAAGATGGTGAAGCTTTACCTCGAAGGCGGGGCCAGCTTCAACCGCATCTCCAGAGAATTCAATGTCGATAGATCTTTGGTTCGGCGGTGGGTGACGAGATACCGGCACCATGGTCTGAAGGGGCTGGAGCCCGCAACCAAGCACCATTACAGCCCGTCGTTCAAGCTCCATGTCGTCAAGTGCGTGACCCGAGATGGCCTGACGGACCGGCAGGCAGAGGCGAGATTTAACCTCAGGAGCACGGGGCTTATTGGCAAATGGCTGGTGCAGTATCATAGTGGCCAGCTAACCAAGCCACTTTCCGAGACCAAGCGAGCTGCCCCGATGGCCAAAAAGTCTGTAGACCTCCCACCTGCTGATGCGCCAGAGCGCAGTCTCTCGCAGGATGAGTTGATCGAAGAGCTGTTGTACCTGCGGGCGGAGAACGCTTATCTAAAAAAGCTGGATGCCTTGATCCAGAAAGAGAAAGCCGCAGCGCGCAGCAAAAAGCGCAAGCGGTCCAAGGGTTAAGGCAGAAGCATTCCCTGGCACGACTGCTGCGTGCAGCCGGGCTGTCCCGCAGCACGTTCTATTA
>NZ_NEFY01000031.1 GCF_002258215.1 Marinobacter vinifirmus | reverse complement strand
GATCGCGGCTATACAAACGGGGTACGCTTTTCGTATCTGACAGACACCGCTGACGAGAACGATGGAAAGTCGGCAAGATTTGCCCGGACTCTGCGTGATGAGCTGCGCTTTCTGCCAGGTATTGGAACTGCTGATTCAAAGCAGGCGGTAAGCCTGAGTTTGCGGCAATTCATGGTCACACCTGAAGATATTACGGTTGAAGATCCGCAGTTCGACGACATTCCCTATGCCGGCCACCTGTCGCTCAGCGGCACACTATGGAGCTGGAACGCCGATACGATTACCGGCTTTGGTGCTCACATTGGTGTTATTGGGCCCGAAAGCGGTGCCGAGTCGGTTCAGAAATGGGTGCACAAAGCCACGGGAAGCGACAAGCCGCAAGGGTGGGGGAATCAGCTTGGAACCGATGTGGTGGGTGGCATACAGGCTGCGCATGGCCGAAAACTGTTGCAAGCCGGGCAGGGCGGCAACATTGAACAGCGTGTGTCGGTGATCGGATCCGGACTACTGTCGAGTTTTCGAACCTCCGCTAAAACCGGGTTGGTCTGGCAGCTTGGCAGACACCTTCCTATAAATTTTGTGCCGGACTACGCTGGTACCTCCTCAACCATCGCTTTGCCGGGCTCGTTCAAGGATTCGGGCAGTAGCTGGTCCGTGTATGTGGGGCTGGGTGTGGAGTATGTAGGCTATTCCTACATCGACGACAATGCCGGGGCTTATCGTTTCGACGAAGGGCCGCTGATTGGTCAGCTTGGTCTGGGCGCTACCTGGCAGTGGGATCACCTGCTGGCCGCGGTCACATTGCGTGCCTCGACGAGCGAAGACGAGCGCCATAAAGACAACTTCAGCTTTGGAACACTGTCAGTTTCTTGGGCATTGTAGAAAGGTTGGTTTTGCCCGTTGCTTACGGGATGTGGTGGCGCTTGTTCCCGCTGTTAAAAAAAAGCGAACATTCATGGCGCCTGTAATCCTCGGCTCTGTCTGCCTAGTTGAGCGCTTGGTCATTCTTCAAGAACCTAGCAAACGGTCAAATGGACTAACTGTTCCAGCTCGTCGATCGCCAATAACGTGGGTGTAGATTTCAGTCGTGCGAATATCGCTGTGGCCGCGGCTCTCCTGAACCGTTCGGATATCACTTCGGGATCTCAGTACCAAAAGCGTGGCGAAAAGTATGCGCCGTCACCCGATTGGTAATTCCGCTCGTTTGCACAGCCTGCCTTAATTGCCTCGCGTGTGTAGTGATGTCAGCAAACATAGGCAGCGATGAGGTGAACGCATCTTGTTGGGGGCGGGAATAGATAATGCCTGACCTGCCCCCAGTCTTTAATCCAACTGCTTCCTAGTAATGTCCGTTACTGCTGAATCAGTTTTGCCAAGTCGGAGAGCGGAGGCAAATTCCAGGGGTGTCTGATACCCCAGGGATGAATGCGGACGCTGCTCATTGTAGTCCAAGCGCCAATTGCTGATCTTCTCCCGGGCGTGTGCGAGATCTCGGAACCAGTGTTCATTCAGACACTCATCCCGGAATTTTCCGTTAAAGCTCTCGACGTAACCATTCTGCATCGGCTTTCCGGGCTGAATCAGCTTCAGTTCAACGCCATGACGGTAGGCCCATTGATCGAGTGCTTTGCCAGTGAATTCCGGCCCTTGGTCGGTTCTACCGGCTTTCGGGTGGCCTCGGAAGGCCGCAATGCCATCCAGGGTACGGGCTACCTGTTCACCCGAGATGCCCATGGCCGCGGGAATGTCGAGGCATTCCTTGGTGAAGTCATCCACGATCGTCAGGCATTTGATCCTGCGCCCGTTGGCCAAGGAATCCATCACGAAGTCCATGGACCACGAATGATTCGGTGCATCGGGCAACACGAGGGGCTGTCGTTCCACCATCACACCTTTACGGCGCTTGCGTTTGCGGACGGCCAGGCCTGCCTCCCGGTAAAGCCGATAAACCTTCTTGTGATTCACCTCAGCAGCAACGCCAATCAGGGCGGAATTCATGGGAGATCGATCGGGACTGATCACCAACAGAGCGCAGATGGCCAGAATTGCGCAATTAAAGAAGATGGAGTAGCCCACACCAAGCAAGTACATCAGCACCGAAGACGTCAGCAGGCAGCCAACAACACTGCCGATTGTGCTCAAGGCTGTAGCACTACCGTTGGCTTCGCTTTTTCTCGTATTCTGGTCTGCCGCGTTAAGTAGCAATGACACGGTCTGGCCAAGTAAGAACATTGGCCGTGCCATAATAGTCGGACAGAAGGCTAGCAGGTGGGTTAGAGCATTGCTGAGTACCGGGATTACCGCAGTGAGTTCCGTCACCGTCAGAACAAACCAGCTGAAGAACGGGTAGGAGAAGACCAATACCGAATAATCCTATGGCGAAAACGAGGTTGATCAACAGGGCCCTGGAAAATTTCTCGGGTGATCTCTTCCCAGCCTGATAATAGCCAAGTCCAGGGCCGCCAAAAAGCAAGTTATGAAAATTGAGGTGTAAGGCACTGATCTGCCGATAAACGCGATGGTTTGACGGTTAGTGACCATCTGAATACCTGAACTGGCCAAGCCAGGGACCGCCCCTTCCGGTCGTTTCATATGTTCCACAAACGCCTACCAAAAAAATGACGCTATCTAGCAATTGGGATTGTCAAAGCTGATAAGGGCTGGAATTCCCGCGCTTTCTGCCAATTTTGCCTTGCCGTAGCGGAGTTACTGCACCCCCGGATGCCCCGGGAACGCCCACGAGCTGGCTAATCGACGGTTTTTGATAACAGGCCTCTTAGAAAGCTAAGTATCTAGAAAATTGATCATTGGCCCTACCCCCGCTTTTGAGGGGGGTGAAACCAAAACGATTGAGATACGGTTAGAAATATCCAATAAACCCGAGCTACCAACGATAGCTCTCCCTTAGTTAGAAAGGCGGTTTTATGACCATGCAGATGACAGAAGAACAAAGAATGGCCACGGACGGCTTGAGGAAGGTTCTCGACGCTGAGATTGAGCCAAAATTGAGAGCCCACGGTGAAAAGTTTATTCCCAAAGAGATGATGAAGGGCTTCATCAAAACGTTGACAGAATATGGTCTGATCAGAGCGCCGTTCCCAGAACAGTGGGGGGGCTTAGAGATGGACTGGGTCACACATTTACGCTTGTGGGAGGAGGTTGGTGTCAGCGCAATCGATCTGGCGTTACCAATCCTTATCAATGTTTCCGGCGCAGACATGTTAATCAGAAATGCTTCTGATTCCGTGAAGGAAAAATATGTCCCCGGACTGCTCTCTGGTGAAGTTTTCATAAGCATGGGGATATCTGAGCCTGACGTCGGTTCGGACGTTGCGGCTGCAAAGACGCGTGCAGTCCGTGATGGGGATTATTGGGTCATTAATGGAGAGAAAACGTGGATTTCCAATGGAGAACATATGGATATCTTCGTATGCACCTGTAAGACCGGCGAAGGCGAATTGACACACATCCTTATCGAGGCAGATACGCCGGGCCTCGAAGTGCGTGGCATTCCTAAAATGGCGTTGAACGGACAATCAACCTCTCAAATTTTCCTCGCGGATGTACGCGTACCCGTCGAGAACACTGTCGGAGAGATCGGGCAGGGATTAAAGAACACGCTAGTAACCTTTGAGCGTGCCCGGTGTCACATGGCCGCGTGGGGCTATTCGATTGCACGGCGGGCGATGGAAGAGTCAATTAAATACAGTCAAACCCGATCTCAACATGGGAAATTGATTGCAGGTCATCAGCTGATTGCAGAGAAAATTGCCAACATGGCTACGCAGATTGATGCCGCTCGATTACTTACGCTCAGGGCAGCAGAAATGATTGATCAAGGTTTGCGGTGTGACAAAGAGTGTGCGATGGCAAAGTGGTTTAGCACAGAAATCGCGGTAAAAGCCTGTCGTGATGCGGTCCAGATCCACGGCGGTAATGGAGTTACTAAAGAGTTCATCGTAGAGCGACTAGCGAGGGAAGCAATAATTGGCCCTATTCCAGATGGAACGACTGAAATCCAAAAGCTGTTAATCGCCCGATCACTAACTGGTGTACCGGCCTTCAGTTAAAAAGCCACCAAAACAAGATGACTTGGCGAGGTAATCAAATGACGAACAGTGCCTTACTTTATGAGCAATCTGGACCCGTTGGGTGGATTAATCTAAACCGCCCGAATGAAATGAATGCGATCAATCTGCAGATGCTGGATGAGTTTGAAGAGATTTTGCCCAGGATCGCTAATGATGATGCCGTAAAAGTCATTGTTTTGACTGGAAAGGGGAGAGCCTTTTGCGCCGGTGCAGATCTGAAAGAGATCCTTAATTCTGCTCGTTTACAACCCGGAGAAGCGGATTTTATCGATCGATTGACTGAGCGCGTTTTGAATGTACTTCGTGACTTCCCTAAGCCGGTAATCGCGGCCTTGAACGGCATCACGATGGCTGGAGGCCTTGAAACCGCCATGTGTGCGGACATCGTGGTTGCGGCTGATTGCGCAAGAATCGGAGACGCGCACGCCAACTACGGCGTATACCCTGGAGCTGGCGGCGCAGCAGTTTTACCAAGAATCATTCCTCTTAACGTAGCGAAATTTCTGCTTTTCACCGGTAGCACGCTTTCTGCAGAAGAAATGAAAATTTACGGATTTGTGAATCAAGTGGTGGATCTTAATTCCCTGCGGGCTGAAACACAAAGGATTGCAGAGTTAATCGCAGAGAAAAGCCCAATTGCGCTTCAACGTATGAAAACTGTAGCGAATGAAACAGGCAGCAAGGCTCTTCACGCTGCGTTGGAGCATGAACAGGTACTTTTCCGACGCCACATGCGTTCATATGACGCTATGGAAGGCCTTAATGCATTTAGTGAAAAGCGAAGGCCTCAATTCAAAGGTTACTAAGTCGCATTTAGGTCTCAAATATTCAAACAGGAGTAGATCATGAATTTGGAAAATAAAGTAGTTGTGATTAGCGGAGGTGCATCGGGTCTAGGGCTAGCAACTGCGCGCTATCTTGTGAAAAAGAAAAAGGCAAAGGTCGCTTTACTAGATATGAACCGAGAAGCCGGACTGAATGCTGTAGAAGAGCTCGGTGATGAAAACGCGATTTTTATAGCCACTGATGTCACCGAAGAGAACGATGTGGATGCCGCGATTAGCGCAACGATCCAAAAATTTGGCGCAATCCATGTGGACATAAATGCGGCGGGGATTGTAGCCCCAAAAAAGATTCTCGATAAAAATGGAATTGCGGGCTCGATCAATAATTTTAGAAATGTAATAAACGTCAATCTAGTGGGCCTATATACAGTAATGGCCAAGTGTGCAGAAAAGATGGCACTGAATGAACCGGATCAAAATGGTGAACGGGGCGTCATTATTAACGTTTCATCGGGCGCTGCTTGGGAGGGACAGCTTGGACAGTGCGCTTATGGCGCTTCTAAGTCCGGGGTTAACGGAATCAATATTCCAGCAGCACGTGAACTAGGTTCAATCGGTGTTCGCGTCAATTCAATTGCCCCAGGATTATTCGCAACTCCGATGGTAGATGCGCTGGATTCAAAGGTGAAAAATGCCTTGATCGAAATGTGCGAAGCACCGAAACGAATGGGTAATGTTGATGAGTTTGCGTCAGCCTGCGCATTTCTAGTTGAAAATGGGTATATGAATGGTCGCTATATCCGTCTTGATGCTGCAACAGTTATGCAGGCGAAATAGCGGTAAAAGGATGTGTCCCTTTAGCCCTCAAAAATGGAGGGCTCTTTTTAAATTAATTAAAATTTAACAGTTCATTGAGGGATAAATTGTGCAAACTACCAATAAAAGCGTTGCTCAGGGAAACATAATAAATATAGCTCCTCCTAAATTTGGAGAGCTGGTTTCTATCAGTGCTGGTCTGCTCTGGACAAGGCTTACAATTCCCTCAAAGCTTGATCATATAAATATCTATCTGATTAAAGATAAAGGCGGTTGGTTTGCCATTGATAGTGGCCCAAGTTCGGATGCTAATCGGGAAATTTGGGAGGAAATAGTAAAAAAACTACCTGAGCCAAAAAAGCTCACTGGATTGTTGGTTACACACTGTCATCCTGACCATATTGGCCTCTCTGGCTGGATTCAGCAACATTTCCAAGTTCCAGTCTATGCCTCCGAGAATGAAATTTCCAAAGCCAGGCGTGACGAGTTTAGCAGGTTATCCAGTGACCATGAAAAGGATGACTTTTTCTATAGAACTTTGGGGGTTTCGAATACAGAAATACCTGAGTTAAAGAAATACGCAAGAGTAATGGATAACCTTTATGGTCCGCTCCCAGAGAAAGTAGAAATAATTGAAAAAGGCGATTCTATAATTATAGGCGAAAATGATTGGGATATTTGGTCCGGATCTGGTCATTCCGTTGAGCATATATGTCTTAAAAACGACAAGCTAGGAATATTTATCTCTGGGGACCAAGTGCTTCCAGGCATAACGCCTCATGTAGGTACGGATATAATAAGCTTAAATGACAATCCTATCAAAAATTGGCTCGAAAGCTTAACTGATCTAAAGTCATGGGTTAACCCAGATTATTTAGTTTTACCAGCGCATGAAAGGATATTTTTCAATGCAATAGCTAGGGTTGACGAGGTTTTAGAGCATCATCACAACCTGTTAAGAACGTTAATTCGAAAGCTTGATCAATGGTTAACTACAGATGAATTGTTATCTTTTGTAGGTTGGGGCGCGGTGAAAGGCTTCGGTCGCTGCCTCGCACTTGAGGAAACATTTGCGCACTTAATTTTTCTGGTCAATTCGGGAGAAGTAAAGATTCAGAAAAACGAGTCTTCTGACGCTATAGAGTTTCGCTCAATTTTAGTTGAAAAATAGTTATTTTACTGTTTTCGATTAAATAATGACCTGAGACCATAGCTTATATAAAAATAAGTCCTAACAAGCGAGGAATTTATGAAAATTAATTTCAGTAATCACATGGAAAATTTGGCAAATCGATATGGTGAATGTGAAGCTATTGTAAATATTGAGCGTAATAGGCGATACAGCTTCGCAGAGTTTCATGCACTGACTAACAGAATTGTAAACATGATGACGTCTTTAGGGCTCGGTGCTGGTGATAGGTTTGTTAATATTTTGGATAACGACAATCTTTCGTTACTTCATGCTCCTACTATTTTTAAAGGTTGTGTGACCGGAGCTTTTACAAACTTTAGAGATTCCTTGGAAGAACATGCTTGGCAAGTTGAAGCTTCTGGTGCCAAAGTGGCATTTATTGAAAATGAGCTCCTCGACTCTCATTACAAGATGCTACGGGATAGAAACGTTACTGTGATTGTAATGGATGAGCCTAAAGAAAGTCTTGATGGTGTTTTCTATTTCTGGGATTTGGTCAACAAGGCGTCGGATCATAATCCAGATATAGTCGTTGATGACAGAGAACATTGCGCAATAATTCGGTTTACAGGAGGTACAACAGGTAAGGGTAAACCAGCAATGTACAGCATTGATAACTGGCTTAGCTGCCGTGACACGGCATTTGCCTTGCAAGATAAGGATGCATGGATCAAAAATCCCAGATGCATTCATATTGCACCAATAAGTCACGGAAGTGGTATGTTATTTTTGCCAACGTTGTATTCTGGTGGTTGCACCATTACACAAAATGAACCTGACTTGAATCTATACTGCAAAAACATTGAAAAAGAAAAAGCGACGCTCACGTTTCTTGTTCCCACGATACTTTATCGTATGCTTGAGATCGATTCAGATTTGAGTTCTCTGAGGTTCGTGATCTATGGCGCTGCGCCTATGAGTCCCGGAAAGCTTAAAAAGTTGCAAGAAAAACTTGGGAATATTTTTGTTCAGTGTTATGGCTCTACCGAACATTTTGGTTTTGCATCGAACATGGGGACGAGTCAGCATTTGATTAATAAAGAAGAAGATGAGGTTAGGCTTAGTTCAGCTGGGCAGCCGACCCCTGGCGTTGAATGCATAATCGTGAACGAAAAAGGTGAGAAGGTCCACAAGGGAGAAACCGGTGAGGTTTGGCTACGTTCCCGAAGTATCTGTCTCGGATATTTAAATGCTCCGGAGCAAACCGCCGATGAGTTTAAGGACGGATTTTGGAAGTCGGGCGACCTTGGTTATATGGATGATGAAGGGTTTATTTACTTGGTTGACCGAAAAAAAGATATGATTATTTCAGGTGGGTTTAACGTTTATGCTAATGAAGTCGAAGCGGCACTTAATAGCCATCCTTCAGTTTTAATGTCGGCAGTTGTTGGCATCCCGCATGAAGAATGGGGCGAGGCGGTTCATGCTGAGGTTACTTTACGCGAAGGTTGTGATGTAGGTGAAGATGAATTAGTTGCGCATGTTAAAGGTCTGATCGGTGGTTACAAAGCGCCAAAATCTCTAATGATTGTCGACCAGCTTCCTACTAGTGTGGTTGGTAAGGTCTTACGCAGGAAAGTGCGTGAAAGATACTGGAAAGGTGAACGGAAAATTTCGTAATGGCAAGGTAAAAAAGTCATAAATCATAGTGACAATAAATGTCAAATTTGTGATTTAAAATTTGTAATCTCGGAGAAATATAATGGAAGATATTTTTGTCGCCGGCGTTGGTATGACAAAATTTGGTCGTCATTTTGATCATAGTTATAAGGAACTGGCGAGAGAGGCTATCGAGCAGGCGCTTACTGATGCTGGAGCTAGCAAGGCTGATGTAAAGCAAGCATTTTTCGCCTCTTGTGTTATCGGTTTAATGCATGATCAACATATGATTCCTGGTCACGTTGCTTTGCGGTCGATGGGATTTGAGGGCATTCCTATCTTTAACCTTGAGGGGGCTTGCGCATCTGCTAGCACAGCCCTTCATTTGGCCGAGAACGCTATTAGGAGTGGGTCTTGTGACATTGCAATTGCTGTGGGCGTAGAGAAAATGAACAGCCCTGATAAGGCAAAAATGTTTTCGGCGTTTGACTCTGCTTGGGATGTTGAAACCGTGAGTGATAACCGGGACATCCTCTTAAAGATGGGGGAGGGAGTCGAATGCCCGGAGGGCTCTCAGTCCCCTAGACCATATTCCATGTTTATGGATGTGTATGCAGCGTTCTCCCGTTTTCATATGAAAACATTCGGAACGACCCAAAGACAAATCGCTGCGGTATCCGCAAAAAACCATCGACACTCTGTTCATAATCCTCTCTCGCAGTATCAGGTTGCGTATACTATCGAGGAGGTTTTGGCTGCGCCGCCTATAACCTACCCACTTACATTGCCGATGTGCGCTCCGATTTCGGATGGCGCGGCGGCTGCGGTTTTGTGTAGCGCCGAGGGGCTAAAGAGGCTTAAGGGGGACAGCTCAAGAGCCATTAGGCTGCTTGCCAGTGTTGTGCGATCTAGCTCAGATAGAAGTTTCGATGATTTTGAAAATCACCTAACTGCTTTAGCTGCTAAAGATGCTTATGAAAAGGCTGGCGTTGCTCCAACCGATGTTGACGTTGCCGAGGTTCACGATGCGACTGCGATGGGGGAAATAATACAGGCCGAGAATCTCCAGCTAGCGCCATACGGTGGGGCTGGTTGGGCTGCTGAAGCTGGCGAGTTCACTGTAGGAGGCCGAATTCCCATCAATCCATCGGGCGGTCTGGAATCCAAAGGGCACCCGATTGGCGCAACCGGAATCGGGCAAGTTTATGAGCTAGTGACTCAATTGAGAGGCGAGGCTGGAAAAAGACAAGTCGAAGATGCTCAAATCGCCATTCAAGAAAATGGCGGCGGCATTTACGGAGTTGAGGAAGCTACAGCTGTAGTAAATATTTTTTCTAAATAGTACAAACTTAGCATGGGCCATGTCGGGGCGCATATAAAGTGTCCCGCCATGGCAACTCAATCTTGTCGACCTGTTGGCTCAATGGATCAATTGGATTATTTGAGCCTGAAGCTTTTGTGTTGTCGTTCCCCTACTCTACAGGATGATTTAGTGCGCCGTCTGATTAATATGAGCTAGGATAGAAATTTTTCTGTAAGTAAGAGAAGTATTCGATTGTGCCCATGCCGATAGCTCCATTCAATCTGACCCTATACGATCAATTGATACTCCATGGCGGGTGCCGAGCCAGCACTTTGATCAAACGCCTAGTTCATCGTGTCAGTCTTCATTTCTTAGGGAATGCATGCGAGACGGTCCAAGGGATATCAAGCTTGCTTCAGGTTAACACTCAAATGGTATTCAAGTGGCGCAAGCGCTACAGTGTGCATGATTTTAAAGGGTTTTATGATTCCCCGCGCCTGAGCCAGCACCGAAAACTGAACCGTGGAGACGTCAAAATTTATGAGCACACGGTTCACCAGGTTCCGATACAAGCCTTGCACTGGAGTATCAGCCTCACGCGAACATGCTGGGGGGGCGTGTTGGCAAGTGCATCAGCTGAAGAATGCGTTAAATTTGAAGCCGCAACGGCTCATTACGTTAAAATCACGAATAATCCGTATTTTTTCGAGAACGTTTGTGGCATTGTCGGCCTCTATCTGAATGCGCTGGTCCTCTCTGTTGATGAAAAGACCCAATTTCAGACGTTCGATCGAACACACCCAAATCTACAGCTCAAGCCAGGCCAAGTTGAGCGTCATACTTACGATTACGAGCAACATAGCACGACAAGCCTTTACGCGGACCTCAACATTTTGACGGACGAAGTGATTGGCCGTGTCACCCAGCGTCATCACGCCTTGGAATTTTTAGATGTTTTAAGACAGATCGATTGGGAAGCCCCGCAGGATCTGCAGCTGTATGTCATCCTAGATAGCAACTCTTCTCACAACACCTCGGAGGTCAAAGCCTGGCTCGCCAAGAATCCTCGGTTCAAGGTGCATTTCACCCCAACCAGCGCGTCGTGGTTGAATGAGGTTGATAAGTGGTTTGGTCAACTGGATCGGCGCGAACTTTATCGAGGAAATTTAACCAGCGTTGGTGAATCGAAGTCAGGGATTAAGAAGTGTATCAAGGTTCACAACGAAAAACTGGCCAATCCCTTCCGGTGGAATAAAACTACTGCACACGATTGTATCATTGGCATGGGCAAGTTTGCGCTTAATCGATAATAAGCGTGTAAATTTAATAGGCGCTATATTTGGTGGGCTGGAATGAGGCAAAAACAAGATCTAAGAGGCATGCGACATCATCTGAGTTCGAATTGGCGCCTGCCGTTGATTCCGACCAAACTTTCGCCGCCAAGGAGGTCTCAGCCTCTCTTTTCCCGAAAACGGCTGGAGAGTCTTGCCCCGGCAATCATGAAGCATGCTTTGACACTAGTCCAGGCGCCTGCAGGGTATGGAAAGACTACACTCGTTGGCCAATGGGCGGACATGTATCGAGGTGAAGATAAGCTTGTAGCTTGGTTAAGTCTCTCAGAAGAAGACAACTCAGAAAAGCGATTCTTATCATATCTCATTGCCTCACTGTCAATAACGAAGTCGAATTTCTGCAATGAATCTATTTTAGCGATTAACTCTGAACTATCTTCATCGATTGAAGTTGTTGAATCGATTTTGCTCGCCGAGTTAGAGGCCTCTCGTGAGGAAATCCTACTTACATTAGACGACTACCACTGCATTACTAATCCTGAAATTCACTCGCTAATGTTGCGTCTGATACAGAATCGACCCGAAAATCTCCATATTATCATTGCAACCAGATCCGAAATTCCCATACGGCTATCTAAGCTGAAGTTGGAAAACCAATTGTTAATCTTGGGTGTCTCTGATCTTCGAATGGATTTTAGTGAGCTTGAGATTTTTCTAAACGAAGTTGTTGAGTTGGATCTACCTAAGAACGTCGCGAGATTGCTTTACGAAGTTAGCGAGGGATGGGTTGCCGGCGTGCAAATGGCGGCTTTGTCACCAAGGCTTCGCAAAGAACCAAAACAATTCCTTAATGAATTTGCAAGCGGCTCGAAGGATCTTAAAAACTACCTCCATGAGGTATTAGTGGAACTATTACCTTCAGATTGTGAGGAAGCCCTTTTACGCTGCTCAATTTTAGAGCGTTTCAACGTATCGCTATGCGAGGTGGTTGGTGGGGTAAGCGATGGGAATACCTTTTTAGAGAAATTGTCTCGGTTGAATTTGTTTATATTTTCGCTTGATGACAATAATGAGTGGTTCCGGCTTCATCGGTTATTTTCTGATTTTCTTCGAGAACGTTTGGGTCAGTTAGGTAAAAAGGAGGTGTTAGCCCTTCATCGTCTTGCTTGCAACTGGTTCGTCGCTCATGAGTTGTGGTCTGAAGCAGTGAGTCACGCTTTAGCCATTGGTAATTCAGATCTTGCTAAAACGTTCATCGAACGCTGTGCATCGGAAATGCTAGAAAAAAGCCGAACGGCCACACTGGTCAATTGGGGAAAGCAAATACCAGAGCATGAGTTGAGCAAGAATATTGACATACGCTTGGCAATCGTCCGGGCTCAGATGCTAATGATGGAGCTTCCTCCCATTCATGGCTTGCTTCATGAGATAGAGTCTGATTTGCAGAAAAGTGATGATGTTGATTTGATGGAAAGAAAAGAGGATTTGCAAAAACAAATACAGACAACGTCATCGCTACTGGCACTACTTGAGGACCGATTGGAAGACGCTAGGCGCTCTGCGGAGCCATTGATGGAAGCGCCTAGCGAGCTCAATAGATTTGAGTACGAAGTGGTCTTCAATGTCCTAGGCTATATTTATCTCCATCAAATGCGCTTTGATGAGATAGTTGAGGTACAGCGGCAAGCAGCTCGAATGACCAATAAGCTTCACTTTGGTGAGGGATACCGAAAAAGTTTTGAAGGCTTGGCCTGGTTCTGGCGTGGACGCTTAGATAGAGCTAAAGCATTGCTAGGCGAGTCTTTAGCGATTTCTGAAAAAATCGCCGGTCGGCGTTCGATGGCTTCTGTGACAGCCATCGCGAACTTGGCCGAGCTTTGCTATGAGCGTAACGAAATAGAGGAGGCGGAGGAATTATTAGCATCTGCAATGACGGGCTCTTTGGACGCCTGCCTATTGATAACAGCACAAACCATTTATTCGCTTCTTGCTCGAATAAGTAAGCTGCGCGGAGAAAAAGCAGAATCTTGGATATTACTGGATAAGCTCGAAAAGGTTGCCATGAAAAGAGGGTGGGTCCGACTGGAGGGCCACTGCTATGCAGAGCGTATTCAGTCTGATATATGGGAGGGTGATGGAATATCAGCAACTAGAGAGCTAGGGCGTTTTGAACAGTATCTTGAGACCGTGAATCCGGATGTTATTGCTCAAGAACTCCTACATGATGATTGGCTAATATCGAAGGCACGAATTGAACTCCTTAATCAACCATCTAAGGGTTTTATAAAGGAGTTGCATGAGCGTATTACTGTTCTAGACCGTCAGGGTGCGCTTTATCGTAGTGCTAAATTCAGAATGCTGGCTGCGCTTGGAGAGTGGAAAATTGGCCAAACCAAGGCGGCTAAGAAAAGCTTAATTCCAGCACTCGCACTAGGTCAAGCGCAAGGCATGTTTAGAACCTTTGCAGATGAACTTCAAGGTGGGCAGCATCTTCTAAAAAATATTGCTTCAAGTTTAGACGCACACGAAATGCGGTTGATGCCTTATATTGAAGGCTTAGTAAACAATATGGAACCTGCACCAAAATTGTTAGGCAATTTTGAAAAAGACCTTGAATCTGACTCGTTACCATCTGACATTTCTGATCTCGAACTCTTGAGTGCATCAGAGGTTACTGAAAGGGAGCGTGAGATTCTGGAACTAATTGGGGATGGTCTATTTAATAAGGAGGTTGCGAACCTATTAGGAATATCCGAGGGTACTGTCAAATGGCACCTAAAAAACCTATACAGTAAATTGGGCGTTTCCAGCCGAACTCAAGCCTTAAAAAGGGCGCATAGTCTAAAACTGATAAATTAACCTTCCGTCCCTGTCCCGCCCTTTCGAGGGGGGGAAGGTTGTTTATTTTTGGTTAGTATTTTGGGTCGCGAGAGTAAAGTAATACTGCTGAATTAAATGCCATTTCGATCGAAAGCATCTCGGAATATTAGGAGTTTTTATGGGGCCTCTTGAGGGAGTCAAAGTTGTAGAGTTTGCAGGGATTGGTCCAGCACCGATAGTGGGTATGCTGTTAGCTGACTTGGGAGCCCAAGTTGTGCTAATTGAACGCAAAGTGATGAATTCAAACGCTGCAACAGTTGATCCCACTTTGATGGGAAAGGCTGCATTTTTTAAACGAGGTAAGAAGTCAATCACACTAAACCTCAGCAAATGTAGTGATGTTGAGGCTGCTTTGAGTTTAGTTGCAAAGGCTGATGTGCTCGTGGAGGGTTTCCGCCCTGGCGTTATGGAGAGATTGGGGATTGGACCAGAGGTATGCCTCGAAAAAAATCCAAAACTAATCTACGGTCGGATGACTGGATGGGGACAGACGGGACCGCTAGCGCCTTCGGCCGGTCATGACCTGAACTTTTCTGCCATCACAGGAGCTCTTTTTTACGGCGGTTTGCCAGGGGATATTCCGTTCCCGACGCCAACTTTGCAGGGTGATGTGGGGGGAGGGAGCATGTCTTTGGCGCTCGGTATCCTATCTGCACTGTTTCATGTCAATAAAACTGGCCAAGGTCAAGTGATTGATGCGGCTATTTCTGATGGTGTAATTTATAACATGATGCTTCTGGCCAGTTTGAGGGAACAAGGAGTCATTAGTGATGGCGACCGTAATGACTTTTTCAGTGGTGCGGCTCCGTGGTGCAGCACTTATCGGTGTGCCGATGATCGCTTTATTACCGTTCAAGCATTAGAGCCTAATTTTTACCAAAAGCTAATTTCTATTTGTGGTTTTAGCGATGATCCAGACTTTGTAGACCAATACGATAAGAGTTGCTGGCAGATAGCGAAGAAGAAGATGTCAGCGTATTTTGGCTCCCGTACGCAGGCTGAATGTTGTTCGCTTTTGGAGGGAACAGACGCTTGTTTCGCTCCGATTTTGAATCTTTCTGAGGCTGCAAATCATCCTCATAATCAGGCGCGTGAAAGCTTCATTCGTATCGACGGAGTGCTGCAGCCTGCACCCGCACCTAAGTTTAGTCTCACTAAGCAGGTGGTTGGTAGTATACCTGATTTGGGTGAGCACAATGACAATATTTTGGGACCGCTAGGTTTGTATAACAAATCCAATCTCTCTGATTGATATCAGAATCTGAGCCTGTAAACCAAATTGTGTAACTGCCCACGACTGAGTAATCTTTTCAAAAGGATACCATCGTGGGTAGTAACCGTCCGGTAAACCCATCTTGAGCCAGGCGCTGCGGCCGTCAGGATAGTGTCCACTTATTTTTAAGTGGACACTTAACATGACCAACATAAGCGTAACCAAGCCCTACCAAAAACGTCGTCGTTACTCCAAAGAGCTGAAGGCTCGTATCGTCGCCGAATGTCTGAAGCCCGGGGCGTCTGTTTCCCGGATTTCGCTGGATAACGGTCTCAACGCCAACATGGTCCGGCGCTGGATGAGCGAAGCGCGAAGGGCGGCTAAAACTCCGGAAGCACCTGGATTCGTTCCGGTCCGTCTGCCAGCCGTAGCGCCTGTGCCGGACACCCTGTCAGTCTCGAATCAATGTAGCACCATCCGCATCAAGATTCCCCGCGCCGGTGGTGCGGTTGTGGTGGAGTGGCCTGCGGAGCAAGCCCATCAGTGTGCGGCTTTGCTTCGGGATCTGTTGGGATGATCCGCATTGATGAGATCTGGCTGGCCACCGAACCGCTGGATATGCGGGCCGGACCCGACAAGGCCCTGGCGCGGGTTATTCAGGTATTCGGTTCGGCTAAACCCCATTGCGCCTACCTGTTCGCCAACAAGCGAGGCAATCGGATGAAGGTGCTGATCCATGATGGCCTGGGCATCTGGTTGTGCGCCCGCCGGCTGAACCGGGGTAAATTCCACTGGGGCGAAACCTGGCGCGGTGACCAACTGCGCCTGACCGAGGAACAGTTGTCTGCCTTGGTTCAGGGCCTGCCCTGGCAGCGCATTGGCGCGGAGGGCGTCATCTGCATCCTGTAATCACAAGTGCTGTGATGCCGCTATAGCCAGAACCGCGAATCGCCTGCCGAACAGGGACTTGGCATACTAGGCGGCATGACTCAGCGCCCCGATATCAACCAACTCTCAGCCGATCAGCTCCGCGCTCTGGCGACGGAACTGATGGACTCTCTGGACGCCAAGGATCAAGCCTTGGGCCGGAAGGAGCGGGAGTTGGTGCGCCGCAATGCCATCATCGAGAAGCTGACCCACGAAGTCGCCGTCCTCAAACGTCACAAGTTCGCCCGCCGCAGTGAGCAACTCGATGCCGTTCAGGGCAAGCTCCTGGACGAGCTGATCGACAGCGACCTGGCCGCCATCGAAGCCGAGCTGGACCAGGCGATGACTGAGGAGCAGAAGGCCGCTCGACCCAAGCAGAAGCCCAAGCGCACCCCGCTGCCACCGGAGCTGCCCCGTACCCTGATCCACCACGAACCGGACAATACCCGGTGCCAGTGTGGCTGCCAGCTCAAGCGTATTGGCGAAGACATCAGCGAGAAGCTGGATTACGTCCCGGGCGAGTTCACGGTGGAGCGCCACATCCGGGGCAAGTGGGCCTGCAACCAGTGCGAGACCTTGGTCCAGGCACCGGTACCACCGCAGGTGATCGACAAGGGCATCCCCACCGCCGGCCTGCTGGCTCAGGTGTTGGTGGCCAAGTACGCGGACCACCTGCCACTGTACCGTCAGGAACGCATCTTCGGCCGTGCCGGCCTGGAAATACCCCGTTCAACACTCGCCGAATGGGTCGGTGCCTGCGGTGTGCAGTTGCAGCCCCTGGCAGATGCGTTGAGAAACGCCTTGCTGGAACACAACGTTCTGCACGCCGATGAAACGCCGGTCAGCATGTTGGCTCCGGGTAAGAAGAAAACCCACAAGGCCTACGTCTGGGCTTACTGCACCACACCGTTCTCGGACCTGAAAGCCACCGTTTACGACTTCGCCCCAAGCCGGGCGGGTGAACACGCCCG
>NZ_NEFY01000030.1 GCF_002258215.1 Marinobacter vinifirmus | reverse complement strand
TGTCTAAAGCAAAATTTGAGCGTAACAAGCCGCACGTAAACGTGGGCACCATTGGTCACGTTGACCATGGTAAGACCACTCTGACAGCCGCCCTGACTCGTGTATGTCACGAAGTATGGGGCACTGGCGAGAGCCGTGCTTTCGATCAGATCGATAACGCACCGGAAGAGCGTGCGCGTGGTATCACCATCGCGACCTCCCACGTTGAGTACGATTCTCCGACCCGTCACTACGCTCACGTAGACTGCCCGGGCCACGCTGATTATGTTAAGAACATGATCACGGGTGCTGCCCAGATGGACGGCGCTATCCTGGTTTGCTCCGCAGCTGACGGCCCCATGCCGCAGACTCGTGAGCACATCCTGCTGTCCCGTCAGGTGGGTGTACCGTTCATCGTTGTGTTCCTGAACAAAGCGGACATGGTAGACGATGAAGAGCTGCTTGAGCTGGTAGAAATGGAAGTTCGTGACCTGCTGAGCCAGTACGATTTCCCGGGTGACGACACTCCGATCATCACCGGTTCTGCCCTGATGGCTCTGGAAGGTAAAGACGACAACGAGATGGGTACTACCGCTGTTAAGAAGCTGGTAGAAGCCCTGGATGACTACATCCCTGAGCCGGAGCGTGCCATCGATCAGCCGTTCCTGATGCCGATCGAGGACGTATTCTCCATCTCCGGTCGTGGTACCGTAGTAACTGGCCGTGTTGAGCGTGGCATCATCAAGGTAGGTGACGAAGTGGAAATCGTGGGTATCCGCGACACCACCAAGACCACCTGTACTGGTGTTGAGATGTTCCGCAAGCTGCTGGACGAAGGTCGTGCCGGTGAGAACGTAGGTGTTCTGCTGCGTGGTACCAAGCGTGACGACGTTGAGCGTGGTCAGGTTCTGTGTGTACCGGGCTCCATCAAGCCGCACACTGTGTTCGAGTGTGAAGTGTACGTACTGTCCAAAGAAGAAGGTGGTCGTCATACTCCGTTCTTCAAGGGCTACCGTCCGCAGTTCTACTTCCGGACCACTGACGTGACCGGTTCTTGCGAACTGCCGGAAGGCGTAGAAATGGTAATGCCGGGTGACAACGTGAAAATGACTGTTACCCTGATCGCTCCGATCGCCATGGAAGATGGTCTGCGCTTCGCGATTCGTGAAGGCGGCCGTACCGTTGGTGCCGGCGTGGTATCCAAGATCATCGAGTAACCTTCGGGTTACTCTTTGTTGTTGCACTGAGTTGTTTCGGTGCAGGCCAGTAGCTCAATTGGCAGAGCAGCGGTCTCCAAAACCGCAGGTTGGGGGTTCGATTCCCTCCTGGCCTGCCATTTTTTAACATCCGGATACATAAGCTGATTCCTATGGAGTCAAAAGCCGTTCAATCGACCAGCCGTTTCGATACCGTGAAATGGCTGGTTGTTTTCGTTCTGATTGCCGTCGGTGTCGTCGGTAATCAGTATTTCAGTGCAGAGTCTGTGTTGTATCGGGTTCTGGCTCTGGTTGCGCTTGGCCTGGTTGCTGCCGTTGTGGCGTTGCAAACCGACCGTGGTCGCCGTTTTGCGACCCTGTTGAAAGAAGCGCGTGTCGAGATCCGGAAAGTGGTATGGCCCACCAGGCCTGAGCTGGTTCAGACCACAATTATCGTTGTGGTGTTTGTTCTGGTTGTAGCGCTGATCTTGTGGGGTATGGATTCACTGATCAGTTGGCTGGTCGCCGGCTTTATCGGTTAACAGGAGTGGGCAATGGCTAAGCGCTGGTACGTCGTTCATGCGTATTCTGGCTTCGAAAAGCACGTAATGCGCACTCTGAAAGAGCGTGTTGCGCTCGAAGGAATGGAAGACAAATTCGGCGAGATCCTGGTTCCGACCGAGGAAGTCGTTGAAATGCGTGACGGGAAAAAGCGCAAGAGTGAGCGCAAGTTCTATCCCGGGTACGTATTGGTCCAGATGGAAATGGACGATGCTTCGTGGCATCTTGTCAAGAATACCCCGCGGGTTCTTGGTTTCATTGGTGGTACCAAAGACAAGCCGGCTCCGATCACCGAGCGCGAAGCAGAAGCAATCCTGCGTCGTGTAGAAAGTGGTGCAGACAAGCCGAAGCCCAAGACCCTGTTCGAGCCGGGCGAAGTTGTTCGCGTTGTTGAAGGTCCGTTTGCAGACTTCAACGGCGTAGTTGAAGAAGTCGACTACGAGAAGAGTCGAGTCAAGGTTGCCGTTCTGATCTTCGGTCGATCTACTCCGGTAGAGCTGGAGTTTGGTCAGGTCGAGAAAGACTGAGGCATCCTTCAAGCCTGAAAGCTCGCGCGCTGAAGCGACGCGGGCTTTTTGTGTCTGCTATTTGCAGTTGTTATTAACGGGGAGCCGAAAGGCGTTCGAACCCACAGGAGAGCTATCATGGCAAAGAAGATTGAAGCCTATATCAAGCTTCAGGTTGCTGCCGGCCAGGCCAACCCGAGTCCCCCAGTTGGTCCTGCACTGGGTCAGCGTGGTGTTAACATCATGGAATTCTGTAAGGCCTTCAACGCCAAGACTCAGGGCATGGAACCTGGTCTGCCGATTCCGACTGTTATCACTGTATACAGCGACCGCAGCTTCACGTTCGTCACCAAGACTCCGCCTGCACCGGTTCTGCTGAAGAAAGCAGCTGGTATCAAGAGCGGTTCTGGCCGTCCGAACACTGAGAAAGTGGGCACGGTTACCCGCGCTCAGCTGGAAGAAATCGCCAAGACCAAAGAGCCGGATATGACTGCTGCCGATATGGACGCAGCCGTTCGCACCATCGCTGGTACTGCCCGCAGCATGGGCCTGAACGTGGAGGGTCTGTAAGATGGCTAAGCTGAGCAAGCGTCAGAAGCTGATTCGTGAAAAAGTAGACTCCACCCGCGCCTACACTGTAGACGAAGCGGTTGCGCTGCTGTCTGAACTGGGTCAGAACGTCAAGTTCAAAGAGTCTGTAGACGTAGCCGTAAACCTGGGTGTTGATGCACGTAAATCCGACCAGGTTGTACGTAGCAGCACCGTTCTGCCTCACGGTACCGGTAAAACCGTACGTGTTGCAGTATTCACCCAGGGCGCCAATGCCGAGAAAGCCACTGCCGCTGGTGCAGACATTGTTGGCATGGACGACCTGGCTGACGAAGTGAAGAAAGGCAACATGGATTTTGACGTGGTTATCGCGACTCCCGATGCCATGCGTGTTGTTGGTCAGCTGGGCCAGATCCTCGGTCCCCGCGGCCTGATGCCGAACCCGAAGGTAGGCACTGTAACTGCAGACGTTGAGACTGCAGTGAAGAACGCCAAGGCCGGTCAGGTTCGCTACCGTACTGACAAAAACGGCATTATCCACGCTCCGCTGGGTAACGTTGAATTCTCTGCCCAGAACATCAAGGAAAACCTTGAAGCTCTGGTTGCAGACCTGAAAAAGGCCAAGCCTGCGTCGTCCAAGGGTGTGTATCTGAAAAAGATCACCATCTCTTCTACGATGGGTCCTGGCCTGACTATTGATCAGGGCACTCTGAGCCTCTGATCGGTAGTTACTTTGTAGTCTGGGCGGAAGCCAAGGCTGTCAAAGACCGCAGGCCCCCGAGGCCCTTGGTAACAAGGGCCGCAAGGGTTAAAGCAACGCCTGCGCAGACGGTGTGAAGACGTTCTCTCTGAACCCAAACACCGTTAGGCGTCCTCTTTGAGGACAATGATGGGTTTGCCGGCATAAAGCTGGCGAAATCGAGGAGAAATCCAGTGGCAATTAGACTCGAAGACAAGAAGGCGATCGTCGCTGAAGTCAACGAGACTGCTGGAGCTGCTCTGTCTGTGGTTTTGGCTGACTACCGTGGTGTCACCTCTGGTGACATGACTGCGCTTCGTGCCAAGGCTCGTGCCGAGAATGTTCGCCTGAAGGTTGTTCGTAACAACCTGGCGAAGATTGCTATTAAAGGTACCGAGTTCGAGTGCATCGATCCTGCGCTGGTTGGTCCTACCATTCTGGCTTTCTCTATGGAAGATCCGGGTGCCGCTGCGCGCCTGCTGAAGGATTTTGCCAAAGAGAAAGAGGCGTTCGAAATCAAGGGTCTGGCTGTTGGCGGTGAGCTGATGGGCGCAGAACAGATCGATCGCCTGGCTACGCTGCCGACGCTGCACGAAGCGTTGACCAAGCTGGCCATTGTTACACAGGCACCAGTTACCAAGCTTGCACGTACTCTGAACGATATTCCGGGCAGAATCACACGTGTAGTAGCTGCAGTCCGCGACCAGAAGCAAGAAGCTGCTTGATTCTGTTGAACACCATTTTTTACATTTTCGGAGAAAGTCATGGCTCTGTCTAAAGACGATATTTTGAACGCAATTGCTGAAATGAGCGTAATGGAAGTTGTTGAGCTCGTTGAAGCTATGGAAGAGAAGTTTAACGTTTCTGCTGCTGCCGCTGTTGCTGCCGCTCCGGCTGCCGCTGCTGGTGGCGAAGCCGCTGAAGAGCAGACCGAGTTCGACGTAGTTCTGACCGGTCCTGGCGAGAAGAAAGTAAACGTTATCAAGGCCGTTCGTGAACTGACTGGTCTGGGCCTGAAAGAAGCCAAGGAAATGGTTGACGGCGCTCCTTCTACTGTTAAGGAAGGCGCTAGCAAGGACGAGGCTGAAGAGGCCAAGAAGAAGCTTGAGGAAGCAGGCGCTTCTGTTGAGCTTAAGTAAGAGTCGGCTGTTGATCGACACCGTGCATTAAGCATGGACGGGCTGGTGGCTTCGTGCCACCGGCCTTTTTCTGTTGTATATGCTATAGAGTCTGGTGTGCAATTGCAGGTTGATGTCAGATCTATAACCTACAGCCAGAGTCTTGTTCAAGACGGCGCGATAAGCCGAGCAATTCGGCCCCGAAGCAGAACATTTGATTGCTTCTTGATACCAGGTATCAGGTCTAAAGCTGGGGAATGCAGATGACTTACTCCTACACTGAGAAAAAGCGGATTCGCAAAGACTTTAGTAAATTGCCTTCCGTGATGGACGTCCCCTATTTGCTGTCTATTCAGCTGGATTCGTTCCGGGACTTCCTGCAAATGGAAGCCGCTCCTGAAGACCGCCGGGAAACCGGTCTTCACGCAGCATTCAAATCCGTATTCCCGATTGTCAGTTACTCTGGCAACGCCGCGCTCGAGTATGTGAGCTATCGAATCGGCGAGCCGGTGTTCGACGTCAAGGAATGTCAGCTCAGGGGCGTAACTTACGCCGCGCCGCTGCGGGTGAAAGTCCGCTTGATCATTTATGACAAGGAATCGTCCAACAAGGCGATCAAGGACATCAAGGAACAAGAGGTCTACATGGGCGAGATGCCCCTGATGACCGAGAACGGTACCTTCGTTGTAAACGGTACCGAGCGTGTAATTGTTTCCCAGCTCCACCGTTCACCTGGTGTGTTCTTTGATCACGACAAGGGCAAGACCCACTCATCCGGCAAGCTGCTGTATTCAGCCCGGGTGATTCCTTACCGTGGCTCATGGCTCGACTTCGAATTCGATCCGAAGGACTCCGTGTTCGTTCGTATCGACCGTCGTCGTAAGCTGCCTGCGTCTATTCTCCTGCGCGCGCTGAATTACACCTCCGAGCAGATGCTGGAGATGTTCTTCGAAACCAGTAAGTTCTCGCTGGGCGAGGAAGTGTGCAAGCTCGAGCTGGTGCCAAGCCGCCTGCGTGGTGATATTGCGACGTTTGATATCAAAGACCAGGACGGTAACGTAATTGCCGAAGAAGGTCGTCGTATCACGGCTCGCCATATCAAGCAGCTGGAAAAAGCCGGCATTACCGAGCTGGAAGTACCAACCGAATATCTCTACGGTCGTGTTCTGGCCAAGGACATGATCGATCAGTCTACCGGCGAAGTGCTGGTGGAGTGCAACACCGAACTGACCGAGGAAGTGGTTACCAAGATCCTCGATGCCGGTGTTAAAGACATTGAAACCCTGTACACCAACGACCTGGATTGCGGTCCGTTCATGTCCGATACCCTGCGTATCGACCCGACCCGCACCCCGCTGGAAGCGTTGGTTGAAATCTACCGCATGATGCGCCCGGGCGAGCCGCCCACCAAGGACTCTGCGGAAACCCTGTTCAACAACCTGTTCTTCTCTGAAGAGCGGTATGACCTGTCTGCGGTTGGCCGGATGAAGCTGAACCGTCGTCTGGGCCGTGAAGAGAGCACAGGCGAAGGCATCCTGACCCACGAAGACATCATTGATGTCCTCAAGACCCTGATCGCCATCCGTAACGGCCAGGGTCAGGTGGATGACATCGATAACCTGGGTAACCGTCGCGTACGTTGCGTTGGCGAGATGGCCGAGAACCAGTTCCGTGTAGGCCTGGTGCGGGTAGAGCGTGCGGTTCGCGAGCGTCTGAGCCTTGCTGAAAGCGAAGGCCTGATGCCGCAGGACCTGATCAACGCCAAGCCGGTTGCTGCAGCGGTTAAGGAATTCTTCGGTTCCAGCCAGTTGTCCCAGTTTATGGACCAGAACAACCCGCTGTCCGAAGTCACGCACAAGCGTCGTATCTCTGCCTTGGGCCCGGGTGGTCTGACCCGTGAGCGTGCAGGCTTTGAGGTGCGGGACGTACACCCGACCCATTACGGCCGTGTGTGCCCGATCGAGACTCCGGAAGGTCCGAACATCGGTCTGATCAACTCGCTGGCTACCTACGCCCGCTCCAACTCCTACGGCTTCCTCGAAAGCCCGTACCGGAAGGTGGTAGAGGGTGTGGTAACGGATGAAGTGGTTTACCTCTCCGCAATCGAAGAGAGCAACTACGTTATCGCCCAGGCCAGCGCCGCGACTGACGAAGGCAAGCGCCTGACTGACGAACTGGTAACCGTTCGTCACCAGAACGAATTTACAGTGGCTCCGCCGGAAGCGGTTAACTTCATGGACGTTTCCCCGCGCCAGGTTGTGTCGGTAGCGGCGTCCCTGATTCCGTTCCTGGAGCACGACGATGCTAACCGGGCCCTGATGGGTGCGAACATGCAGCGTCAGGCGGTTCCGACGCTGAAATCACAGGTTCCGCTGGTAGGAACCGGTGTAGAGCGCACCGTAGCCCAGGATTCCGGTGTCTGTGTAACAGCCCGTCGTGGTGGTGTGATCGAAAGCGTTGACGCCGCCCGTATCGTGGTTCGTGTAAACAACGAAGAAACCGAAGCCGGTGATGCAGGTGTGGATATCTACAACCTCACCAAGTACACCCGCTCTAACCAGAACACCTGTATCAACCAGCGTTCCATCGTGCGTCAGGGTGATGTGATTGCCCGTGGTGACGTTCTGGCGGATGGTCCGTCTGTGGATTTGGGTGAGCTGGCGCTGGGCCAGAACATGCGCATCGCGTTCATGCCCTGGAACGGTTACAACTTCGAGGACTCCATCCTGATCTCCGAAAAGGTGGTTCAGGAAGACCGTCTGACCACGATCCACATCCAGGAACTGACCTGTGTGGCCCGTGACACCAAGCTGGGTAGCGAAGAAATCACTGCGGATATTCCGAACGTGGGTGAAAGCGCGCTGTCCAAGCTGGACGAGTCCGGCATTGTTTATATCGGTGCAGAAGTAGGCCCCGGCGATATTCTGGTAGGCAAGGTGACTCCGAAAGGCGAAACCCAGCTGACACCGGAAGAGAAGCTGCTGCGTGCCATCTTCGGTGAGAAGGCGTCTGACGTAAAAGACACTTCCCAGCGCGTTCCGACCGGTACCCGCGGCACCGTTATCGATGTGCAGGTATTTACCCGTGACGGTATCGAGAAAGATGCCCGTGCGCAGTCCATCGAGAAAGAGCAGCTCGACAAGTACCGTAAGGACCTGAAGGACGAGTACCGTATCGTTGAAGGTGCCACTTACGAGCGTCTGATGGTTGCCCTGAAAGACCAGGAAGTGATCAGCGGCCCGGGCCTGAAAAAAGGCGCGAAGCTGGATGAAGCCTACCTGGCCGAACTGCCGCGTCCGGACTGGTTCAAGCTGCGCATGAAGGACGAAGCCCTGAACGAGCTGCTGGAGAAATCCGAGCAAGGTCTGGAAGAGCGCAAGAAAGAGCACGAAGCACGCTTCGACGACAAGAAGGGCAAGCTGCAGCAAGGCGATGACCTGGCTCCGGGCGTTCTGAAGATCGTCAAGGTGTACCTGGCTATCAAGCGTCGCATCCAGCCGGGTGACAAGATGGCGGGTCGTCACGGTAACAAGGGTGTTATCTCCGCGGTTATGCCGATCGAGGATATGCCTTACGACGAGCACGGCACCACCGTGGACATCGTACTGAACCCGCTGGGTGTACCGTCGCGGATGAACGTTGGTCAGGTTCTGGAAACCCACCTGGGCGCAGCCGCCAAGGGTCTGGGTGAAAAGATCAGCCGCATGCTGGACGAGCAGCGTAAGATCCTCGAGTTGCGCAAGCTGCTGGACGAGATCTACAACCACTCCGACGAGGTGTTCAAGGTTGACCTGGATAGCCTGTCCGATCAGGAAATCCTGGAGCTGTGTAACAACCTGCGCGGTGGTGTTCCCATGGCAACACCGGTCTTCGACGGTGCCAAGGAAGCCGAGGTCAAGCACATGCTGGCCCTGGCAGACCTGGATACCAGTGGTCAGACCAAGCTGTACGATGGCCGTACCGGCGACGCATTTGACCGTCCGGTGACTGTGGGCTACATGTACATGCTCAAGCTGAACCACTTGATCGACGACAAGATGCACGCTCGTTCTACCGGCTCTTACAGCCTGGTTACCCAGCAGCCGCTGGGTGGTAAGGCTCAGTTCGGTGGTCAGCGCTTCGGTGAGATGGAAGTCTGGGCTCTGGAGGCATACGGTGCCGCCTACACCCTGCAGGAAATGCTCACTGTTAAGTCTGACGACGTTAACGGCCGGACCAAGATGTACAAGAACATTGTCGATGGCGACCATCGCATGGAGCCGGGCATGCCCGAATCCTTCAACGTTCTTGTCAAGGAAATCCGCTCGTTGGGTATCGACATCGAGCTGGAATCCGAGTGAGCCGAATTGTTTTTGGCAGCGTGAGCGGGCACCCCGTGTGCCCGCCCGAGATTAACGCCATCCGGAGCTTTAACTGATGAAAGATTTGCTGAATCTTCTCAAGAGCCAGAATCAGAGCAAGGAATTCGACGCGATCCGTATTGGTCTTGCGTCGCCTGACATGATTCGTTCCTGGTCTTTTGGCGAAGTAAAAAAGCCTGAGACCATTAACTACCGTACCTTCAAGCCGGAGCGTGACGGTCTTTTCTGTGCCAAGATCTTCGGCCCGATCAAGGACTACGAATGCCTGTGCGGCAAGTACAAGCGCCTGAAGCACCGCGGTGTTATCTGCGAAAAGTGTGGCGTTGAAGTTGCACTGGCCAGCGTTCGCCGTGAGCGCATGGGTCATATCGAGCTGGCCAGCCCGGTTGCCCACATCTGGTTCCTGAAGTCTCTGCCGTCCCGCATCGGCCTGATGCTGGACATGACCCTGCGCGATATCGAGCGGGTTCTGTACTTCGAGAGCTTTATTGTTATCGATCCGGGTATGACCACCCTGGAGAAGGGCCAGCTGCTGAACGACGAGCAGTACTACGAAGCCCTGGAAGAGTTCGGTGATGAATTCGACGCCCGTATGGGTGCTGAAGCCATCAAGGAACTGCTGGAAGATATCGACCTGCAGGCAGAAGTTGACGGCCTGCGTGAAGAAATCCCGCAGACCAATTCCGAAACCAAGATCAAGAAATTCAGCAAGCGTCTGAAGATTCTTGAGGCGTTCCTGTACTCCGGCAACAAGCCGGGCGACATGGTAATGACCGTGTTGCCGGTTCTGCCGCCGGATCTGCGCCCGCTGGTTCCGCTGGACGGTGGCCGTTTTGCCACCTCTGACCTGAACGATCTGTACCGTCGGGTAATCAACCGGAACAACCGTCTCAAGCGCCTGCTGGAGCTGAATGCTCCTGACATCATCGTACGTAACGAGAAGCGGATGCTGCAGGAAGCGGTAGATGCCCTGCTGGATAACGGTCGTCGTGGCCGTGCCATCACCGGCACCAACAAGCGCCCGCTGAAGTCCCTGGCCGACATGATCAAGGGTAAGCAAGGCCGCTTCCGTCAGAACCTGCTGGGTAAGCGTGTGGACTACTCTGGCCGTTCGGTCATCGTAGTGGGTCCGTACCTGCGCCTGCATCAGTGCGGTCTGCCCAAGAAGATGGCCCTGGAGCTGTTCAAGCCGTTCATTTTCTCCAAGCTTGAGCACCGTGGCCTGGCGACCACCATCAAGGCCGCCAAGAAAATGGTTGAGCGCGAAGAAGGCGTGGTCTGGGATATCCTCGACGAAGTTATCCGCGAGCACCCGATCATGCTGAACCGGGCGCCGACCCTTCACCGTCTGGGTATCCAGGCGTTCGAGCCGGTACTGATTGAAGGTAAGGCTATCCAGCTGCACCCGCTGGTGTGTGCGGCCTACAACGCCGACTTCGATGGTGACCAGATGGCGGTACACGTACCGCTGACCCTGGAAGCCCAGCTCGAAGCCCGTGCGCTGATGATGTCTACCAACAACGTGCTGTCGCCGGCCAACGGCGAGCCGATCATCGTTCCGTCCCAGGACGTGGTATTGGGTCTGTACTACATGACCCGTGAGCGCCACGCAGCCCAGGGTGAAGGCATGGTGTTTGCCGACATCAAGGAAGCACACCGCGCCTACGGTGCCGGCAAGGTAGACCTTCAGGCCAAGGTGAAAGTGCGCGTGAAGGAAGTGGCCATTGCCGAAGATGGCAGCCGGTCCGAAGCCTACCGCCTGGTTGACACCACGGTCGGTCGTGCACTGCTGTTTGATATCGTTCCCGACGGCCTGCCGTTCGAGATCGTAAACAAGCCGATGGTGAAGAAGGCGATCTCCAACCTGATCAACACCTGTTACCGGGATGCTGGTCTGAAGGACACCGTTATCTTTGCCGACCAGTTGATGTATATGGGTTACCACTACGCAACCCGTTCCGGTATCTCTATCGGTTTCAACGACTTCGAGATTCCTCCGGAGAAGTACGAGCTGGTTGATGCGGCTTCTGAAGAAGTAAAAGACATCGAGAACCAGTACGCGTCCGGTCTGCTGACCCAGGGCGAGAAGTACAACAAGGTTATCGACATCTGGTCCCGCGCTAACGACAAAGTGTCCAAGGCGATGATGGAGCGTCTGTCCAAAGAGCAGGTTATTGGCCCCGATGGCCAGCCGGTGAAGGGCGAAGACGGCGAAGACCTGATGCAGGAGTCTTTCAACTCCGTTTACATGATGGCCGATTCCGGTGCGCGGGGTTCCGCCGCCCAGATTCGTCAGCTGTCCGGTATGCGTGGTCTGATGGCCAAGCCGGATGGTTCCATCATCGAAACGCCGATCACCGCGAACTTCCGTGAAGGCCTGAACGTACTCCAGTACTTCATTTCCACTCACGGTGCTCGTAAGGGTCTGGCGGATACCGCCCTGAAGACCGCGAACTCCGGTTACCTGACTCGTCGTCTGGTAGACGTATCCCAAGACCTGGTGGTTACCGAAGAAGACTGTGGTACCGACGAAGGCCTGCTGATGACGCCGCACATCGAAGGCGGCGACGTGGTTGTGCCTCTGGGCGACCGTGTTCTGGGTCGTGTTACCGCCCGTGACGTGTTCACCCCGACTGACAAGGACAACGCCGTTGTTCCTGCCGGTACACTGCTGGACGAGAAAACCGTCGAGATGGTGGAGCGTGCCGGTGTTGACGAAATCTGGGTGCGCTCTGCGATCACCTGTGATACCCGTCACGGTATCTGTTCCAAGTGTTACGGCCGCGACCTGGCCCGTGGCCATCGCGTAAACGTGGGCGAGGCAGTCGGTGTTATTGCTGCCCAGTCCATCGGTGAGCCGGGTACCCAGCTGACCATGCGTACGTTCCACATCGGTGGTGCCGCAAGCCGGGCTTCTGCAGTGGATAATATCCAGGTCAAGCATGGTGGCACCGTACGCCTGCATAACCTGAAATCCATCGAGAAGACCGACGGTTCCCTGGTTGTGGTGTCCCGTTCCTCTGCATTGGCGATTGCCGATGAGCAGGGTCGTGAGCGTGAGTGGTACAAGTTGCCGTACGGTGCTGTGCTGTCCGTGAAGAACGGTGATCTGGTTGAAGCCGGTGTCGTGGTTGCCAAGTGGGATCCGCACACTCACCCGATCATCGCGGAAGCGAAGGGCACCGCCAAGTTCGTCAATATGGAAGAGGGCATTACTGTCCGCACCCAGGCTGACGAGCTGACCGGTCTGTCCACCATGGAAGTGATTGACCCGAAAGAGCGTCCGGCTGCTGGTAAGGACATTCGTCCGGCTATCCAGCTGATTGACGACGCAGGTGAGGAAGTGGAGCTGCCGGGTGGTGGCGCCGCAATCTTCTTCCTGCCGGCCAACGCACTGGTGACCATGGCCAATGGCGCGAATGTGGAACTGGGTGACGTTGTAGCCCGTATTCCGCAGGAAAGCTCCAAGACCCGGGATATTACCGGTGGTCTGCCGCGGGTTGCCGACCTGTTCGAGGCCCGTCGCCCGAAAGAATCTGCCATCCTGGCTGAAATCAGCGGTGTGGTCTCCTTCGGTAAGGAAACCAAGGGCAAGAAGCGTCTGGTGATTACACCGAAAGACGATGATGCCTACGAGGTTCTGATTCCGAAGCACCGTCAGCTGAACGTGTTCGAGGGTGAAACGGTGGAGAAGGGTGAGGTTATCTCCGATGGCCCGTCCAACCCGCACGACATCCTGCGCCTGCTGGGTGTGGTAGAGCTGGCGAAGTACATCACCAACGAAATTCAGGACGTTTACCGTCTGCAGGGTGTTGTCATCAACGATAAACACATTGAGGTTATCGTTCGCCAGATGCTGCGCAAGGTGGAAATCACCAATCCGGGCGACACTACGTTGCTGTCCGGCGACCAGGTGGAAATCACCCAGGTACTGGAAGAGAACGAAAAGGCTGTGGCTGCAGATAAAGATCCGGCAAGGTTCGAGCGTCTGCTGCTGGGTATCACCAAGGCATCGCTGGCAACAGAATCGTTTATCTCTGCTGCCTCGTTCCAGGAAACCACCCGGGTTCTTACCGAGGGTGCGGTTACCGGAAAACGCGATTACCTGCGTGGCCTGAAAGAAAACGTTGTTGTGGGTCGACTGATTCCGGCTGGTACCGGTCTGGCTTACCACAGCGAGCGTCGTCGCAAGCGTGACCTGGAAGAGCAGGGCATTACTGCAGCCGACGTAGAAGAAGCTCTGAGCGCTGAACTTAATCGCGAAAGCTGATTGAGGCGCACCACCCTCCGGGTAGATACCTATCCGGAGGGTGGTTAAAAAGAGAACAGTCATCTTGACTGAATCGGGGCGCAGGCTTACACTTGCGTCCCTTAAATTTTACCCCCTGCACAGGGGGTAAGTTTCATTGGTATGGTTTTTGGAGTTTGCTTACATGGCAACGATTAATCAGTTGGTGCGTAAGCCTCGTAAGCGCAAGGTAGCCAAGAGCGACGTTCCTGCTCTCCAGGCTTGTCCTCAGCGCCGTGGTGTGTGCACTCGTGTGTACACCACAACGCCGAAGAAGCCGAACTCAGCACTTCGTAAAGTGTGCCGTGTTCGTCTGACTAACGGCTTCGAGGTTTCCTCTTACATTGGTGGTGAAGGTCACAACCTTCAGGAGCACAGTGTTGTGCTGATCCGTGGCGGTCGAGTAAAAGACCTTCCGGGTGTGCGCTATCACACTGTTCGCGGTACTTTGGACACCCAGGGTGTTCAGAACCGTAAGCAGGGCCGCTCCAAGTACGGTGCAAAACGACCCAAGTCCTGATGTCCCGAGCGGGTATCTTTTATCGTTGCTTGTAAGAACGGTAAGAGTAAGGCTGAGTAGCATTTGCTATCTCAGGGGTTCCTGAAGACCTTTTTAGATATAAGGGCTTATCGATGCCTAGAAGAAGAGTTGCAGCAAAGCGGGAAATCATTCCCGATCCTAAATTCGGCAGTGCACGCCTTGCCAAGTTCATCAACCACGTGATGGAAAGCGGCAAGAAGTCTGTTGCAGAGCGCATTGTTTATGGCGCGCTCGATATCGTTGCCGAAAAATCCAAGGAAGAGCCGATCGAAATGTTCGAAAAGGCCCTGGAGAACATTCAGCCGATGGTGGAAGTTAAGTCCCGTCGTGTGGGTGGTGCTACTTACCAGGTGCCGGTAGAAGTACGGCCTTCCCGTCAGAACGCGCTGGCTATGCGCTGGCTCGTTGAATACTCACGGAAGCGCGGCGAGAAGAGCATGGCTCAGCGTCTGGCTGGCGAGATTCTTGATGCGGCCGACAGCAAGGGCGCCGCAGTGAAGAAGCGCGAAGACGTGCATCGCATGGCAGAAGCCAACAAGGCATTCTCTCACTTCCGTTTCTAACAAGCCGAGGTTTATATCGTGGCACGCAAGACTCCTATCAAACGTTACAGAAACATTGGTATCTGTGCACACGTGGATGCGGGCAAGACTACTACCACCGAGCGTATTCTTTACTACACCGGTCGTAGTCACAAAATGGGTGAGACCCATGACGGCGCTTCCACAACAGACTGGATGGAGCAGGAGCAGGAGCGTGGTATCACCATCACGTCTGCCGCTGTTACAACCTTCTGGCAGGGTATGGACAAGCAGTATCCCGAGCACCGCATCAACATCATCGACACACCAGGCCACGTTGACTTCACTATCGAAGTAGAGCGTTCCCTGCGTGTTCTTGACGGTGCCGTGGTTGTGTTCTGTGGCTCCTCAGGTGTTGAGCCGCAGTCCGAGACTGTATGGCGCCAGGCCAACAAGTACGAAGTTCCGCGCATGGTGTTCGTCAACAAGATGGACCGTGCCGGCGCTGACTTTATGCGCGTGGTTGAGCAGATTCGCCAGCGTTTGGGTGCGACTGCTGTACCCATCCAGCTGCCGATTGGTGCTGAAGATGAGTTCGAGGGCATCGTCGACCTGCTGCGCATGAAGGCGATCTACTGGAATGAAGCTGATCAGGGTATGACTTACGAGCTTCGTGACATCCCTGAGAACATGCAGGCAGAAGCCGAGAAGGCGCGCGAGCAGATGATCGAAGCTGCCGCTGAAGCCAACGAAGAGTTCATGGACAAGTACCTCGAAGGCGAAGAGCTGACCTACGAAGAGATCAAGCAGGGTCTGCGTGCTCGTACCATCGCCAACGAAATCGTACTGGCCACCTGTGGTTCTGCGTTCAAGAACAAGGGTGTTCAGGCGGTACTGGATGCCGTTATTGAATTCCTGCCGGCTCCGGATGAAGTTAAAGCCATCCGCGGTGAGGTTGACGACGAAGGTTCTGAAGAAACCCGTCCGGTTGATGACGATGCTCCGTTCGCCGCCCTGGCGTTCAAGATCGCTACCGACCCGTTCGTAGGTACTCTGACGTTCTTCCGGGTTTACTCCGGTAAGCTGGAATCCGGTAATGCCGTTTTCAACTCCGTGAAGGGCAAGAAAGAGCGTGTGGGCCGTATGGTTCAGATGCACGCCAACGACCGGGAAGAGATTAAAGAAGTTCTGGCGGGCGATATCGCTGCAGCGATCGGCCTGAAGAACGTCACTACCGGTGATACCCTGTGTGACGAGAATCACAAGATCGTTCTCGAGCGCATGGAATTCCCGGAGCCGGTAATCTCTGTTGCCGTTGAGCCGAAGTCGAAGGCAGACCAGGAGAAGATGGGTGTTGCTCTGGGCAAGCTGGCCCAGGAAGATCCGTCTTTCCGCGTTCGCACCGACGAAGAGACCGGTCAGGCCATCATCTCCGGTATGGGCGAGCTGCACCTGGACATCCTGGTTGACCGTATGCGTCGCGAATTCAAGGTAGAGGCCAACATCGGTAAGCCGCAGGTTGCCTACCGTGAGTGCATTCGCAAGCCGGTTGACGTTGAAGGCAAGTTCGTTCGTCAGTCTGGTGGTCGTGGTCAGTATGGTCACGTCAAAGTGAAGATCGAGCCGCTGCCGCTGGATGATGAAGATGCAGAAAACTTCATCTTCGTGAACGAGATCGTTGGTGGTGTGGTTCCGAAGGAATACATCCCGGCGGTTCAGCAGGGTATCGAGGAGCAGATGCAGAACGGCTGTCTGGCCGGCTATCCGCTGCTGGGTATCAAGGCGACTCTGTACGATGGTTCCTACCACGACGTTGACTCCAACGAGATGGCGTTCAAAATCGCTGGTTCCATGGCGATGAAGAAGGGCGCACTCGAGGCCAACCCTGCGCTTCTCGAGCCGATGATGAAGGTAGAGGTTGTTACCCCTGAAGATTACATGGGTGACGTAGTTGGCGACCTGAACCGTCGTCGCGGCCTCGTGCAGGGCATGGAAGATGTGCCCGCGGGTAAAACTATCCGTGCAGAAGTTCCGTTGTCGGAGATGTTCGGTTACGCCACTGACCTGCGTTCTGCAACACAGGGTCGAGCGTCTTATGCGATGGAGTTCTCCCGCTATATGGAAGCTCCTTCGAACATTGCCGAAGCGATCATTAAAAAGGGTTGATCCCCAGGACTTAAGAAACAGGAAGAGGTGTAACCGTGTCTAAAGCAAAATTTGAGCGTAACAAGCCGCACGTAAACGTGGGCACCATTGGTCACGTTGACCATGGTAAGACCACTCTGACAGCCGCCCTGACTCGTGTATGTCACGAAGTATGGGGCACTGGCGAGAGCCGTGCTTTCGATCAGATCGATAACGCACCGGAAGAGCGTGCGCGTGGTATCACCATCGCGACCTCCCACGTTGAGTACGATTCTCCGACCCGTCACTACGCTCACGTAGACTGCCCGGGCCACGCTGATTATGTTAAGAACATGATCACGGGTGCTGCCCAGATGGACGGCGCTATCCTGGTTTGCTCCGCAGCTGACGGCCCCATGCCGCAGACTCGTGAGCACATCCTGCTGTCCCGTCAGGTGGGTGTACCGTTCATCGTTGTGTTCCTGAACAAAGCGGACATGGTAGACGATGAAGAGCTGCTTGAGCTGGTAGAAATGGAAGTTCGTGACCTGCTGAGCCAGTACGATTTCCCGGGTGACGACACTCCGATCATCACCGGTTCTGCCCTGATGGCTCTGGAAGGTAAAGACGACAACGAGATGGGTACTACCGCTGTTAAGAAGCTGGTAGAAGCCCTGGATGACTACATCCCTGAGCCGGAGCGTGCCATCGATCAGCCGTTCCTGATGCCGATCGAGGACGTATTCTCCATCTCCGGTCGTGGTACCGTAGTAACTGGCCGTGTTGAGCGTGGCATCATCAAGGTAGGTGACGAAGTGGAAATCGTGGGTATCCGCGACACCACCAAGACCACCTGTACTGGTGTTGAGATGTTCCGCAAGCTGCTGGACGAAGGTCGTGCCGGTGAGAACGTAGGTGTTCTGCTGCGTGGTACCAAGCGTGACGACGTTGAGCGTGGTCAGGTTCTGTGTGTACCGGGCTCCATCAAGCCGCACACTGTGTTCGAGTGTGAAGTGTACGTACTGTCCAAAGAAGAAGGTGGTCGTCATACTCCGTTCTTCAAGGGCTACCGTCCGCAGTTCTACTTCCGGACCACTGACGTGACCGGTTCTTGCGAACTGCCGGAAGGCGTAGAAATGGTAATGCCGGGTGACAACGTGAAAATGACTGTTACCCTGATCGCTCCGATCGCCATGGAAGATGGTCTGCGCTTCGCGATTCGTGAAGGCGGCCGTACCGTTGGTGCCGGCGTGGTATCCAAGATCATCGAGTAA
>NZ_NEFY01000029.1 GCF_002258215.1 Marinobacter vinifirmus | reverse complement strand
TGGCACCAGTCGAGGTTGTCGAGGTACCACTGGACGGTTTTGCGGATGCCGGTTTCGAAGGTTTCTTCGGGCGCCCAGCCGAGTTCTTTCTGGATTTTGCTAGCGTCTATGGCGTAGCGCATGTCGTGGCCGGGGCGATCTTTTACGTTGGTGATTAAGTCCCGGTAGCTGCGTTCCTGCGGGCGAAGTTGCTGGAGGATGTCGCAGAGGGTGTGCACTACTTCGATGTTCTGTTTTTCGTTGTGGCCGCCGATGTTGTAGGTTTCGCCGGGCTGGCCTTCGGTGACGACTATGTAGAGGGCTCTTGCGTGGTCTTCAACATAGAGCCAGTCACGGACCTGGTCGCCTTTGCCGTAGACCGGAAGCGGCTTACCTTCCAGGGCGTTGAGGATCATCAACGGGATGAGCTTCTCCGGGAAGTGGTAGGGGCCGTAGTTGTTGCTGCAGTTGGTCACCAGTGCCGGCAGGCCGTAGGTGCGCTGCCAGGCTCTTACCAGGTGGTCTGAACTGGCTTTGCTGGCGCTATATGGACTGCTTGGGGCGTAGGCGGTTTGTTCAGTGAACAGGCGCTCTTCCGCGTTGGGTGTGTCGCTTGGGTGCGGGAGGTCGCCGTAGACTTCGTCTGTGCTGATGTGGTGGAAACGGAAGTTGGCTTTCTTTTCGGCTTCCAGCGCCTGCCAGTATTGGCGGGTGGCTTCCAGCAGGGTGTAGGTGCCTACGATGTTGGTTTCGATGAAGTCTGCCGGGCCGTCTATGGAGCGGTCTACGTGGCTTTCAGCGGCCAGGTGCATGATGGCGTCTGGTTGGTGTTCGGCCAATACGCGATCCACTTCGGCGCGGTTGCAGATGTCTACTTGTTCGAAGCTGTAGCGCTGGTTGTCGCTAACCGCCGCCAGGCTTTCGAGGTTGCCGGCGTAGGTGAGTTTGTCGAGGTTGACCACTTCATCGTTGGTGTGGGTGATGATGTGGCGGATGACGGCAGAGCCTATGAAGCCGGCGCCGCCGGTGACTAGGAGTTTCATTTTGGTGCTGTACTCGGGTGTTGAGTTTGTCGCTAGCTTTGGTGGGGGTCTGACCGCGTAGGGTCAGACCCCCTTGTAGCCTTCAGCTTTTGTCCGTGAGCGTCAGTGAGTGTCCGGGCTTTGGTGGGGGTCTGACCTCGTAGGGTCAGACCCCTTTGTAGCCGGCTTACTCGGATTTGTAGGAGTAGTTGTAGTAGCCGTAATACCCATAACTGGTCGCCGCTTTCTTTTCCATGGCGTTCAGGATGGTGCCTTTGAGGGTAACGCCCCCGGTGGCCAGGCGGTTTTCGGCTATCTGGATTTCTTTCGGGGTGTTTTGCCCGAAGCGCACTACCATCAGGGTGGTGCCGCATTGTTTGCCGATGATGGCGGCGTCTGTTACCGCGAGGATCGGCGGGGTGTCTATGATTACCAGGTCGAAGTGTTCACTCAGGTAATCCAGGAATTCGGTGAACCTGGCCTGCATGAGCAGTTCTGAGGGGTTGGGTGGGGCGCTGCCTCGACTTACCAAGCTCAGGCCTTCTACTTCGGATGTTTTGACGGCTTGTGCGAATTCCAGTTTGCCGGAGAGTACTTCCGAAAGGCCGTTGTGGGAATCCTGTTTGAAGGCTTCGTGTACGTGGCCTTTGCGCATATCGCCGTCGACTACCACTACCTTTTGGCCAGCCTGGGCACAAATGGCGGCCAGGTTGGCCGACATAAAGCTTTTACCGATGGCGGGGCTGGGGCCGGTGATGACCAGGCGGTTGTTGCTGCCTTCCATCATGGCGAAGTGCAGGGAGGTACGCAGGCCGCGGATGGCTTCTATGGACAGGTCAGCGGGGTTGCGTACGGCCAGCAATCCGCCTTTGGATTTACCTTTGCGCTTGCCGGCATTCTTGCCTTTGGTGTTGCGGCGGTTCTCTTCCTCCGAAAGCGGAACGGTGGCATATACCGGCAGGTCCAGTTCTTCCAGCTGTTCCGGCGATACAATGCCCCGGTTAAAGGCGGCACGCAGCAGCACGATGATCATGGCCAGCAACAGGCCGCTCATGCCGGCTACGGCAACGATCAGGTTACGTTTGGGGGCTACCTGGCCTTGCACTACGGCGTCGTCGAGTATGCGTACGTTGCCCACGGTGCCGGCCCGGGCCAGGCGCAGTTCCTGCATGCGGTTGAGCAGTTGCACGTAGATTTCCTGGGTAACTTTTACATCGCGGCTCAGGCGCAAGATTTGCTGCTGGGTTTCCGGCAGGTTGCCGGTGCGTTCTTCCAGGCGGGCTTTTTCGCGCAGCAGCTGTTCTTTCTTTTCCAGCAGGGAGCGGTATACCGGGTGGTTGGGGGTAAAGCGCCGGGCCAGTTCGGTTTCTTGCAGCTGGAGCTGGTTCAGGCTCGACTCGATACTCACCAAACCGTTCAGGGCGTTCTGGGTTTCAAAGCTGAGGTCTATGCTGTCGCTTTGCAAGCGGTATTCGTTCAGGCGGTCTTCCGCTGCCGTGAGCTGCTCCCGTAACTTTGGAGCTTGCTCTTCCAGAAACTCGAGGCTCTTGTCTGCCGCCGCTGCCTGGCGGGCAATGTTCTGCGTGAGGAAAACATTGGTAGTGGCGTTGAGGCTCTCAACAAGCTCACTCCGGTCTGGGCCGGTTATGTTGAGCCTCAATATGCCAGTTTCGCCACGAGACTGCACTTCTAGCCGACCCTGCAAGCCCCCGATGGCGCTAAGATGACTTCTCTTAATAACGGTATAAGTGGCGCCGGCCGGGGCGGTGAGTTCGTTAACGGTCAATTCCAGCCACGGGTTTTCAATCGTGAGTTTCTGGTTAACACGCCCCTTACCCAGTTCGTTACCTTGGGCATCCAGCACGGTGTAGCTGCCCTGTCCTTCCGAGCGCAGGGTGAGTTGCAGAGTGTTGCTGTCGTGGCTGGCTACCAGCTCGCGAATACTTAGGGTTTCACCCGCCCACACGGTGTCGCTGCCTTCGGCAAAGCCCGGGCGCTGCATGCCCCGGCGCAACAGCCATTCACCAATCACCGGCCAGGTATTGGGAGTAATCTGCACATCCAGGTCCGTTTGATCAACCACCTGCCCCAAAATCATGCGGGAGCGGAGGATTTCGACTTCGGTGCTGGTACTCGGCTCTTGGTTACCAAGCAGGTTACCAACATTCGCCCCCCCAATGGTGCCCGAGCGCTTTTCAACTTGTACTAAAGCATCTGCCTGATAAATGGGTGTTGCAAGAGTGGCGTAGACAAGCCCCGCCACAGCAAAAATCGCGGTCAGGACAATTATGAAGATTTTGTGGTCCCACAGGCTGCCCAGCAGAAAGCCGATGTCGATTTCGTCGTTGTCTTGCCGGTTGGTTGCTGCGGTATTGTTTGCTTGGGTCATTCGTGGCTCTTGGTGTTATTTCAATCGGGGAAGCCAGGCGGTGACGGCTTCTTCGAGTAATTGGTGTACGTGGGCGAAGGCTTCGCGGCTTTTTTTGTAGGGGTCCGGGATGTCTGGCCGGCCCGGTAGCCAGTGGCCTATAAGCATGGTTTTGCCGGAGGCGGTTGGGTCCAGCTCTGCTACCCGGGCTTTCTGGCCTTCGCTCATCACCAGTATGAGGTCTGCATTTCTGAACATGGCGGTAGTAGCCTGGCGGGCTTTGTGCTGGCTTACGTCCAGGCCGGCTTGCTGGGCCAGTTCGGCGGCGTTTGGGTCTGTTGGGTGGTCTACCAGTGCGCCAAGGCCGGCGGATTCGACCGCTTTACCCGGTAGGCCGCCTTTGAGCATGGCTTCGGCCACCGGGCTGCGGCAGATGTTGCCGGTGCAGAGTACGAGTATGCGGCTAAACATCCTGCGGGTTACTCAAGCAAGTTCGTAGCGCGATCAGCCAGGAACAGGGCACTGAATGACGGCACTAACAGGGAAACCACACGGTTCCAGCGTGCGACAGGGGCAGCGGTTACGTATACCATGTCACGGTTCTGCAGAGTAAAGCCGTCTGCCAGCACCAGGGCGGCTGCGTCCTTCAGGTTCAGCTGGTACATATCAATAAGGTGCTCGCTATCTGGATCAGCGGTTTCAGCACGCCTGACAACGAATACGCCCGTTGCGTTTGACTGCCCGTTAAGGCCGCCGACGTTGGAAATTGCTTCTGCGAGCGTCAGCCCATTTCGGCCCATGGCCTGGGTTCCACTGCTTCGCACTTCGCCAAGTATGAACACCTTTTGATCGTTGCCCAGAGGCACGTTAATTACATCCCCCTGCTGCAACAGTACGTTATGAAGCTTGTTGCCGACTTCGTAGATAGCCTTGAGCGACAGGCGGTAATCTTTGCCGTCCCGGGTGAGGGTTACGTTGCGCCAGTCCGCCCCCTCTTCCAACCCACCAGCCTGACTAATGGCATCAACCAAACGGGTGGGCACGTTAGTAAGCGGGTACACACCAGGCTCATCAACGGCGCCTGTTACATAAATCCGCTGGCTGCGAAAGCCTGCTACAGAGATATCCACCTGCGGAGCTTCAATGTAGCGGGCCAGGCGGCTGGCGACTTCTTCACGCACTTCCTGGGTGGTCAGGCCGGCCACTTGCACGTAGCCGATGTAGGGGTAATAGATGGTGCCGTTTTCGTTAACCACGTTGCCGGATTCCTGCGAACTGCGGTTGGAGCCGGCAGGTATGGTGAGTTCCGGGTGGTCCCATACGGTCACTTGCAGCACATCGCCAATGCCGATTTTGTATTGGTAGTCGCTGTCTTCACGAACCAGGTCCGGCGCCGGTGGCGGTACATCGGCCACGATGGCGTTGCGCAGGGTGTCTGGGCCTATGCGTTTTACTTGTACCAGGTGGCTGAAGTCTTCTTCCGGTGGGCTTTGGTAATCCGGGTTCCAGCCGCTGGTGTTGATGTGCGAGCCGGGTGCAAAGGCGCAGCCGGAGAGGGCCAGCAAGGCGGCCAGGGTGACGAGTGTACGCAATACCATAATTGAAATGCCGGGATATTTTTTGGTTATCAGGCCGGTGATGATAGCCGGATTCAGGGTTTGTTGCATTAGTCAGGTTTCAGGCGTTGGTCAGAAACGGTAGCGCCAGCTGGCACTGGCGGACCATTGATCCAGCTCTGTGTCTGCCAGCTGGATTTTCTTTTCGGTGCCCCGCAGGTTGAGGTCCAGCCGGCCATTGAACAAGGCGGTGCCGTAGCCCAGGTTGACGATGCCGGTTTTCTGGTTGGTAGCGGGGATGAAGTAGCGCACGTCTGGGTCTGGCATTTGCGCGCGTACCTGGCCATCGCTGTTAAATTCGGCGTAGCTGAGGGTTAGCGAGAGGTTGTTGCCGTTGTCGAAGAACTGGTGCGCGCCCAGGGTGAGGGTTTCGGCATCGCCTTCGAAGCTGTTGGCCAGGTTGCGGCCGTGGTGCCGGTAACCGGTGCGGTACTGGAAGTGTTCGTAGGTGACGTTGGGCATGGCATCGCCCAGGAAGTCATCGGCGGTGGTGTTGCTGTATTCCAGGAACCATTGCTGGTCTGTGTTGAACAGGCCGGTAGTCCAGTCTGTGCCCAGCAGCCAGGATTTGCGGGCCGGGAAGGCGCCGGCTTCGTCTTCACCCATCATTTGGGTGTACAGGCCCATGGATTGGTGGCCCAGGGCGAAACCATAGCGGATGTCTATGCTGCCGAGCTGGTTGCCGGGGTCGTTCTCTGCACCATCCTGACTGTTGTCGCGGCCGATGAGGGCGTCCCACAGGGCGGAGCTGTTTTCTGGCCGCCCTTCTCCTCCAAACATGATGGCGCGGGACAGGCCGATATCCAGCCCTTGTACCGGGCGGAAGGTGAAGCGCATGCCGATGAGTTTGGCGTTGTCGATGGTGCGCTTGTCCTGATACTGGCCGGCGAACACGGTGAGGTTCCAGGGGCCGATCCAGCTGAGCCATTTGGAGTTTGGTGCCAGGTCCCGCTTGCGGTTGAGCCATACGGCGGGCATGGGCCGGGCGTTGTTGGACAGAATCAGGCTGGACTGCCAGCCCGGGCCCCACCAGCGGTCGATAGCGCCAGCGCCCAATACCCAGTTACCGAGAGTGCCGGCCAGGTAGCTGCCGTCGTAGCGGTATTGTTCGTCGTCGGTGGGATTGGCCACTACGGTGGGTGACAGGCCGATGGCAAAGTGTTCGCCCTGCCATTGCCAGTCCAGTGTGGCCTGCCCTTCTTCCTGCCGCGCGTTGCCGAAGCCTTGAACCAGGGGCTGCTCGGTACTGCCCGCCAGGGTGAGTTCGGTTTTGGTGCCGGTGCGGAACTGCGCCTGTTCTTCGGCATTCAGGTAGGCCATGGCGCCTGCGGTGGCGGTTGGGTCTGAGGTAACGCTGGGGTTGATGTCTTGCGCCACCGTGCTCCACATCACCGGCCAGGTGGATACCGTACGGTCGAAATGGCCACGGTCCGCCAGCTTCTGCAGGGCAAAACGCGCACGGCTGTCGCCGGGTTCAATCCAGGGGGCTGCGTGGGTAGTCGCGGTATGACAAAGCGCCGTCAGGCACGCTACCGCCCCACCGACCAGGGTCCAGTGTTTTGAGGGCATACGAAGACTTGTTCAACGTTTGGACAAAGAGGCAGCGGCTGCGCCGGAGGGAAGATTTCCCAACTGACTCCTTGTCAGGGTTATGAGGAATTACTCGAAAACCTGCGCAATTCTACGGGTTCCGGTGTTACAAACAAGTGACACCTTAGGCCAATGATGCAAAATCAAGGACTTACACCGCAAAAACAATGTAAAAATTTGCAAACCGGAATCTGCGAAGGAATCTGACAAAGGGGTCTGACCCTACGGGTCAGACTCCCTACACAACCCAGCGCCCATCACCACCTAAGGCCGAATCGCCGAAACCGGCACACTAACCCGCTGCTGCTTCTGCATAAACGAAATCAAAACAATCGCCCGCTCTTCCCCATCATAAGCCTGAAAAATCGCCCCGATGCCCTTAAACGGCCCATCATCCAGCTCCACCGCCTGCCCGGGCTTGATACCACCCTGCTCCGCCACCTTATCCATGCTGGCCTTGATGTGATCAATCACCTCATCCGCAATCGCCGCCGGCTTGTTGGCAAAACTCACCACCCGGATCACCCCCCGGGTACACCGCAGCTTCGCCCACATCGGGTTGTCCTGCTCCAGGTTCACAAACACATACCCCGGAAACAAAGGCTCCAACCGCTTCGCCCGCTTGCCGCCCTTCACCCTCTCCACCTCAATCTTCGGGTAGAAACAGGCAACATCCTGGTTCTGCAAATGCTGAACCGCCCGATCGCCCTGCGCAGGCTTATGTTGTAACGCGTACCAGGTCATCCAACTCCCCAATCCGGGGTCAGACCCCCGGTACATTTGCCAAGGCAAAATGTACCGGGGGTCTGACCCGCTTTAATACTTTCAGGCTACAAAGGGGTCGGGCCCTACGTGGCCCGACCCCACCCTTCTGCCAGCGCCTGTCATCCAAACTCAGCAACAGCCAAAGTAGCGGCAAAAATCCCCATGCAGCTGCTGGAAGCGGGATTCTGTCAGCTCACCATACTTCTTCTGCACCACAGCCTTGGATATCACGAAGGTTTTTCTTACCATCACCTTGGAGGTCTTCGGCAATGTGCCTTCTCTGATATCAGAAGACTCCAGCAAAGACTCGTCAGAATTAAGCTTCTCAATCTTGCTGCTTACCGGGATTCCTACGAAATCATCAAAGGGCAAGTTATCTTTCAACACCACTACCGGCCGGCGCTTGCTCTTTTGAAAGTCTGAAAAGTAAAACTCGCAAAGCACGACATCGCCGGGCTTTATGTCCATACCTCGTCCTCTTGTGGATCCTTCCACTCATCAATGGTGCTCGCAGAATGCTCAGACATCGCTTTCTTTTCCTGGTCGGCATTATCTATAAGCACAACTACCCGAGCGTGCGCATTCATTAACCGCGCGTACTGTTCGGGAATCTTGACCACTCCGTCTTTGATCTGGGCTTCAAACTCAATTGCGTACATAACTTCTGCCCCGTTATCCGGGGTCAGACCCCCGATACATTTGCCGAGGCAAAATGTACCGGGGGTCTGACCCGCTCGTTAAAAATACCACCCGCCGGCCGCAATAAAGTGCGGATTCAAAATATCCTCTTTGCCATACACCAATGGCTTACCATCCACCGTCTGCACCTGCCCACCAGCCGCGAGAAGAATGGCATGTGCCGCAGCAGTATCCCATTCACTCGTGGGGCCCATACGCGGGTAGATGTCGGCATGGCCCTCGGCGATGCGGCAGAATTTCAGGGAGCTGCCGGCCTGCACGGTTTCGTGGGGGCCGAGTGTGTCGATGAAGGCGCGGGTTTCGTCGTTCAGGTGATTTTTGCTGGCGACTACCCGCAGGGTTTCCCGAGGTTCCGCCACGCGGATTCTGTGTACCCGACCAGTGCGGTCGCGCATGTGGGCGCCTTCGCCTTTGATCCCCCAGAAGGCTTCTTTCAGAGCAGGTGCCGTAACCACGCCCATCACCGGCACGCCGTCTTCGATCATGGCGATATTCACGGTGAATTCGCCGCTGCGCTGGGTGAAATCCTTGGTGCCGTCAATCGGGTCGATCAGCCAGAACCGGCGCCAGCTTTTGCGCTCTTCCCAGGGAATTTCTGCCCCTTCTTCCGAAAGAATCGGAATGTCCCGGCTGATGTTGCGCAGGCCCTTAAAGATAACCTCGTGAGCTGCCTCGTCCGCCGCGGTAATCGGCGAGTTGTCTTCCTTATACCGCACCTTGAAATCGGACTCGTAGATATGAAGCACCTTCTCACTGGCCTCATCCGCCAGCCTGATCACATCCGGAAGTATGGAGCTGTAGTGCATGATTGCATCCTGCCTGACCGTTTTCCCCCATGTTAACAAACTTTGGGGGTCAGACCCCCAGTACATTTTGCGGGGTGAAATGTATTCTGGGTCTGACCCGGGGTTGAAATTTTGGCGCAGGTGGGGCAGATTGTTGCGCTTTCAAATTAATCCACAAGGAATGTGTGATGCCCCGCCGACCAAGGATTTGTCCGGCCGGGATGCCCCAGCATGTGATTCAGCGGGGCAATAACCGGCAGGTTTGTTTTCAGGATTTGTCTGATTTCGCCACCTATTCGATGTACCTCACGCGCTACCAGGAGAAGTTCGAGGTAGATATCCACGCGTGGGTGTTCATGACCAACCACACCCACCTGCTGGTAACGCCGAAGACTGATGACGGGCTGTCGGCTTTTATGAAGTCGATCGGGCAGTCTTACGCGCAGTATTACAACGCCCGGTACGAGCGCACCGGCGGCTTGTGGGAGGGGCGCTTCAAGTCTTGCCTGGTGGATACCGAGGAGTATTTCCTGCAATGCCAGCGCTACATTGAACTGAACCCGGTGAAGGCGGGCATGGTGGATTACGCCGGCGAATACCAGTGGTCCAGCTACCTCTGCCATGCCTACGGCAGCGGCTCGCGCTTTCATGTGCCCCACCCTTGTTACCTGGAATTGCAGCCGGATGCCGATCAGCGGCTGGTGAGTTATCGCAATTTTGTCGCCAGCCCGATGGCGGAGGCGGTGGAAGACCAGATTCGATATTCCGCGATTGCCGGGCTGGCGCTGGGTTCTGAGGATTTCCAGAAGCGGATGAAGGAGCGGTATGGGGATGCTGCGGGTACCGGGACGGCGCCGGTGGGGTTTCGGCGGGAGCGGGTTTCCTGGATTTGATTAGGCTATGGAAGCGGAAGTGCACTGGTACGAGGCATCTCTTGAGCCGCGTAAGCTCTATGAACTCATCGATGACCCACAGGCGAAAGCCGTTGGGATGCTGCGGGTGATCGATGAATCCGGGGAAGATTACCTCTTCCCCGAGCAGTTGTTTGTCCGCATTACGCTGCCGGAAAGTCTGGAGAAGCAACTTTCCGAGGTGGCTTGAGAATACGGCAGGCGGCGAAGCCGGGTTCAGATCTCCACTTCCTCAAACAACTCCGGCACCTCCGCATGCCAACCAAATTTCTCCGTGATGCGCTTGCGCATGGTATCGCTGGAGAGCATTTCGCCGTGGGTAACGTACACGCGCTCGGGTTTCAGGTGACCCTGCTCCAGCCAGGCCAGGATTTCGTTGTAGTCGCCGTGGGCGCTCATGGAGTTCAGGTTGTGGATTTCAGCCTTCACGGGCCAGTATTCACCGTGGATTTTGACATCTTCGGCGCCGTTTACCAGGGCATCACCACGGGTACCGGGGGCCTGGAAGCCGGCGAAGACGACACTGTTGCGCGGGTTCGGCAACAGGGTTTTCAGGTGATGCAGCACACGACCGCCGCTGGCCATGCCGCTGGCAGAGATGATGATGCAGGGGTAGCGGGCGGCATCCAGCTCGATGGATTCTTCCACCGTGCGCACGAACTGGGTTTTATCATCGATCAGTTCGCACTGGGCATGGTTCAGCTTGTGCTCTTTATGGTGCTTGATGAAGATTTCCGTGGCTTTGATGGCCATGGGGCTGTTCAGATACACCGGCAGTTTGGGAATTTTTCCCTCGCCCATCAGTTTGTGCACCACATATAGCAACATCTGCGCACGGCCGACAGCGAACGCAGGCATCAGCGTGATACCACCACGCCCGGCCGTCTTGGTGATAATCTCCGTCAGATCCCGCTCCGGATCAGACTCTCCATGGGTGCGATCGCCGTAGGTGGATTCGCACACCAGCACATCCGCCTTCTGTAACGGCTCCGGCGGGCGCATGATGATGTCATCCTGCCGGCCCACATCGCCACTGAACACCACGGTACGGTCCGCGCCTTTGTGGTGAACATGCACGCAAGACGAGCCCAGAATATGCCCGGCTGGAGTGAAGGTAACTTCAAAGCCTTTCACCGGCTCGAATTTCTCGTGGTAATGCAAGGATTCGAAGTGCTTGAGCGCTTCCCAGGCATCCTTCTCGGTAAACAGCGGCTCCGGGTGCTCGTGCTTGGAAAACTTCTTCCGGAACGCGTACTTGGCGTCTTCTTCCTGCAGGAAACCCGCATCCGGCAGCAACACCTTGCACAGCTCATGGGTGGCCTTAGTGCAGTAAATCTTGCCCTTGAACCCGTTCTTCACCAGCGCCGGCAGGTAGCCGGAATGGTCAATGTGCCCATGGGTGAGCACCACCGCATCAATGCTGGAAGGATCCACCGGAAACTTCGCCCAGTTCCGCCGCCGCAGAGTTTTCACGCCCTGATACATACCGCAGTCGACCAACAAGCGATGGGAGTCATCTGAAAGCAAATAACGGGAGCCGGTTACGGTGCCAGTACCACCAAGGAAGCGAAGTTTCATAGGCGTGTATGTCCTTGTCTGTCGAATGATATTTCCAGCTTACCCCCTAAGCGGGGTCAAACCCAAAAACATTTTGCGGGGTGAAATGCATTTGGGTCTGACCCCGAATTGATAAGATTGTAACGTTATGTATACAATCACGCCGGGTTCAATGACGACCCTGACATTTCAATGGAGCTGAACATGAAGAAGGAACTGCTGTGCCTGCCGTTGGCACTGGCGCTTGTCGCATGTGGAGATAACGACAGCGACACCTCGAAATCCGCCTCTCAACCACCGGAAACACCCCCTGCAGTTACACTGCAATCCCTTGAGGACTCCGGAGAAATACCCAAACTCGATCGAAGTGCATCACTGCCCGGTACGGACACCGACACTAATGGCATTCGTGATGATATCGACGAATACATTTCCCTCCAGTTCTCCGACACCGAACAGGTTGCCGCGGCTAACCAGGCGGCAAAAGCAAATCAGTCGGTGCTGAGTACAGACCTTACAAACCCCACGGCCGTTCGCCAAACCAACCAGCTGATCTCTCGCGCCACTGCCTGTATTTACGAGGTATTTGGTGATGCCAACTCTGGCGCGGAACCGGCTGTCGTGTCCCGGAACCTGGAAGCCGTTACATTCAACACAGAAGAACGATTGAAACAGTACATGGAGTTCAACAAAGCGCTGGATGGTTCATCCTGGTCGCTGCCGGAGGGAAACAGTTGTGAATAAGCAAACACGGAAGTTTGTCAGCGTTGGAATGGCCATCTTGCTGGTAGCAGCAATGCCTATTCAGGCATGGGCACAAGCTGTTGAAACAAGGAATCTTTGCCGGGATTCGGGAATTATCTTTGCATTTTTTAATGGGGTGCAGACCACTAGCGCCGAAGCTCATCGTGCGCTGAATGAGTTTCGCCGTATTCATGGCAACGAGCGAGCCGACGGCGAGAACATTCGCTACGAGGTCATGTATAACCACACCAACGGCCTCGAAGATTTCGTAGAAACTTTCCAGCAACGGGTTCTCGAGCAGGAGCAGATACTTCACGGCCGCTTCGAGCTCGCACTGGAACTCATCAACGGTGGCGGCACCTGGTGGGAGAAGCTGGGGCAACTGGCAACCACCCTGCCCCAGATTCGCGATGACTTCCTGGACTGGTACCGTGCATCTATCGTGGAATCACTGACTTCACTGGCAGACAATCCGCCAACTCTCAACAACTACGCAGAGCATCAATCACGTCTTGATACCTGGATAGTTGAGGGTAAACAGATAGTGATGGTCGCTCATTCACAAGGGAACCTCTTTGCCAATTCCGCTTATGATTATGCTGCATCTCAAACCGATGCCGAATCATTGAAACTGGTACATATTGCACCAGCGACACCCATAGCCAACGGGCCGCATCGCCTCGCGGACAAAGACCTTGTCATCAACGCCCTTCGGGCTACCGGAGGTGTGCAGGACATAACTGACATTATCCCAGCCTATCTGGATCGCCCGGCGGGCCTGAATGGTGAAACAGACATCCTGGGGCACGGGCTTCTGGAGATTTACCTTAACCCTGCACTGAATATTGGTGCCGCAGTTGTGGGAGATATCGAGAATGAACTGGCAGCTGTGCAACCACCAGAGATGCCGGCAGAAGCCGAGACAGGGTTCTTTACCGCCACACTGACCTGGAACGGTACTGGCGATGTCGACCTGCACGTGTATGAACCCGGCGGTTCCCATGTCTTCTATCAGACCATGAGCGGACAATCCGGCTACCTGGATGTTGATAACACCACAGCCAATGGCCCCGAACACTATTTCGCATCTTGTAAAGCAGAAACCCTGCAAACCGGTACTTACCAGGTTGGCATCGCCAATTACAGTCGCGCAGATGGCAGAACAGCGACACTGCAGATTGCCTCCTTTAAAGACGGCGCTCTGGGCACCAGAAGCGTAACGCTTGGCGAACCCACCGGCGATGCTCCCTCGCACATGATGTTTGACGTAGAAGTAACAGAAGACAACGAATCCGGCGAGCTCGAGGTTTCCATCAGATAATCAACGAAGCAGGTCAGCCCCGTACATTTTGCCCGGCAAAGTGTATCGGGGGTCTGACCCCAAGTTGGATTTTATTGATCTTTAGCAAGAATGGCCTGCGGGTATGTCTATATTCTTGGCACAATTTTCAGATGGCAGGGTGCGAGATGCTGCGGAAGTTGTGTACGGGTGGCTTGTTGGTAGCCGGAATGATGGCTGCGCCGGTGGCGTTTTCCCAATCGGTTCACCAAGCTCTGAGTGAGCTGGAATCGATTATGGCCGATGATTCCCGGCGCGATGCCGCCTATGCTGCGGGCAAGGAGCGCATCCTGTTTTGCGGCTCTTGCCACGGGAAAGACGGCAACAGCAGGCGTGACTACATTCCGAATCTGGCCGACCAGCACCCGCTTTACCTGTTCGAGCAATTCGAGAAGTTCGGCAACGGCGTGCGTGAAGACTACGTGATGAGCAAGCTGGCGCAAACCCTCACCGTGGAAGAGCGCATCAACATTGCTGTGTACTACTCCCTGCAACAAGCCAAGCCCCGCACCAGCCCTGCTCCCGATCTGATCGACGCTGGCCGCGCCAAGTTTCAGGCGAAGTGCTCTGCCTGCCATGGCAAAGAGGCCGAAGACTTCCGCGATATGCCGCGCCTGGCTGGCCAACCGTCGGAATACATCAAGATCGCCCTGAAGCGCTTCAAAGAGATGGACCCGGCGGCGCAGAGCTCACCGATGATTGGCATTGCCGCGCCGTTGACGGCCGGGGATGTTGAGGAGCTGGCGGCGTTTTTGACGACTTTGTGATTTTGGGCCGGGGGTCAGACCCACGCGCATTTCGTGGGGTGGAAGGAAGAAATCACCCGCCTGCCCTTGCCCCATCACTACGCCGTGATAGCGGACATCGCCATCACAGGGCAGCAGGTTTTCTGGCGGGGTGAATTGGTCGAAGAGGTCCATAGTGCCCTCGTTAATTAACAAGTGCCCGTTAATTAACAAGTGCCTGTCCATGATCAGCTTGCTTAGACCCTAACTTTCACGCTGCCGGCTCCCGATGAGGACGAGCCGTCAAGTCCACACCCAGGGCGCGGGTCACTGCGAGCATGGTTTTCAGGGTGGGGTTGCCCTGTTCGCTAAATGATCGATACAGCTGTTCACGGGAAAGCCCCGTTTCACGGGCCAGTTCTGTCATCCCCTTCGCCCGAGCCACCACACCCATGGCTTTGGCGATGTAAGCCGTATCACCGGTCTCCAGGGCATCGGCGAGAAAAACCGCAATCGCGTCCTCACTATCCAGCGCCGCTGCCGGATCGTAATCGTAGATCTTGTCGCTCATAACGCCTCCCATTCTGATGCCAGTTGCAGCGCAGTGTTGATATCACTTTGCTGGGTATCTTTATCTCCACCGCAAAGCAGGATAATGACCTCGTTCCCACGCTGCTTGAAGTAGACCCGATACCCAGGGCCATGATGAATGCGCAGCTCGCAGACACCCTGCCCTACTGGCTTTACATCCCCTGCCAACCCATTGGCCAACCGAAATATACGCGCTGCAATCAACGCCTTGCCACGCTGGTCACGGAGTTTGCGCTCCCACTTTCGATAAGTGTCCGTTTGCTTGATTTCTAGCATAAGTTAACTGTAGTTCTTAAACTACAACAATGCAAGGCAAAAGAAATGGACAACAGAGAATGGGGGGCTAGTGCCTGTCCAAGGGGGGGGGGAGTTACAAGCTCACGTGTCCATGACAAGCTTTGGGGTGGGGGTCAGACCCCCGGTACATTTGGTGGGGTGGAATCAAAAGCCCAAAAACAGCATATCCAGTGCTGCGACAATCTCATCCTGCAGCTCAGCAAGGCTACCGGAGCAAAAGCGCAACTCAGTTTCCGGTACAGCGGCTATATATTGAGTAGCCATGACGACTTCCATGCCGTTGATGCTGAACACCGGATTGAGCCTCTGCGCAGGGAATGGCGCCGACGATTTGGGCAGTAACGGCACGACTACTCGTGTGTTCAAGCCACTGAGAAGGTCGGACTGTACATCCAGCAGGTACCCTGCCCCTTCTTCATTTTCAAAAATATCGAAACGGGACATCAGAACTGCCGATGTCGTGCAAGAGGCAAGCCGTTGGCTTCAACATAGGCATTCGAGCTTTCAAGTGCCTTGGCGTTTTCGTTAAGCCACTTATTCTGCCTATGAAGTCTGACTGCTTCCGCAATTCCTGCCTCTGCAGACCGCGAGACATTGATTCCAAGGGATTTTGCCTCTTTAAGAAGAGCACTATCCAGCGACAGATTCGTCGGTTTACGTACGGATTTCGCAACTTCAGTAGTTCGCATGGCATGCCCCCTCGAACAGTATTTGAATCAGTATATGCGCATGGTTCTTAGGCATCAACAGGGCACAGGCAACGCCTGGAGCCTGTCGATGACCGGGTCAGGCTAGTGTCCAAGCGAGTGCCTACCCATGATTAACGCGTGAAGCCCCACAGCCCGGTACATTTGGCAAAGCGAAATGTATCGGGGGTCTGACCCCGCTATGCCACCATAGCCCGAAATGTCAGATTAATCCGCGGCGATTGCACCGTCTTCGTCGCCGGGAGGCTGTGCTGCCAGAAGGCCTGGGTACTTCCCTTCATCTCCAGCAGGCTACCGTGTTCCAGCATTAGCTTTATTTGATCCTTGCTCTGCTTGTGCCGGAAGACAAACCGCCGCGGCGCCCCGAGGCTCACCGAAGCGATTGCGCCGTGCTTTTTCAGCTCGGGCTCGTCATCACTGTGCCAACCCATTGCCTCCTCACCGCTATGATAAAGATTGAGCAGGCAGGAGTTATAGGGCTCGCCACTGCACTGCTCGACCAGCGCTTTCAACTCCGCCAGCACCGGAACCCAGGGCAGCGCCTGCTTGGTGGCCCTTGAATAGGTATAAGTAAACGGCCGGTCGCCATACCAGGCCACCTTACGGCGAGTGACCACGGGCCGGCCGAACATCACCAGCTCGTCGTGGGCCCAGGGGATTTCCTCCAGCAAACGCCGGAAGAAATCATCTGTCTGCCCGTGCCCCATCACTACCCCGTAATAGCGGACATCGCCATCGTAGGGCAGAAGGTTTCCTGGCGGGGTGAATTGGTCAAAGAGGTCCATAATGCCCTCGTTAATTAACAAGTGCCTGTCCACGGGATCTTGCAGTATATTAGCCGCCCAATTTATAAGGAATCACGGCCATGCTGAGTGTAAACGAGTACTTCGACGGCAAAGTAAAATCCATCGCCTTCCAGGGCGAGACACTACCTGCCACCGTGGGCGTCATCAGCCCGGGTGAGTATGAGTTCGGTACCAGCCAAAAGGAAGTGATGACGGTTGTCAGTGGCGCGCTGACGGTTCAGCTGCCGGGCAGTGAGAGCTGGGTTCGATACGATGCCCGAAAGGCTTTTGAGGTGGCCGCGAATACCAGTTTTAAGGTGAAGGCTGAGGTGGATACGGCTTACTTCTGCACTTACGAGTAAGCTGCGGGGTCAGACCCCCGGTACATTTGGCGGGTCAGGCGCTCGATACTCCGGTCTATGCTTTCGACCTCACTTTTCCGGTCCCTGTGATCGAGAAATTCCTAGCCACTCTTGCCAAGCATTGAGCCTCCGCCAATACGTGCCGGGGCTTTAACCTGAATGCGCCGGGCATCTTCGCCGCACGGCTGGTCTGAAAACACCGTCTGGCCGTTGGTCTTGCATTGGTAAGCTGCAGTGTGGCCGAGTGCGGGAATGGAAAGACTAATTAAAAGCAGCGTCCTTTTGAGCATGCTAACCTCCTTTTTACGATTACCATAGCGCAAATCTGGAGGGGTTTTGGTGAAAGAGTGTAAAAGATGGTTGGTGGAGTGCTTGGTCAGGCTAGTGCCTGTCCAGGCCATCGAAAGCACATCCGCCACTGCCGGTTAATGCGAATACTGTGCTGGCCTTCCCGGCCACCGTTCAAGGCTTCAAGCCGGTTACCAGGTGGGGATTTCAGATCATCCAGCTCTGAAGCTGCTTGCAGCAGTATCAACTTACGCTCAGCTGCCATGCTCACAAGTGCCTGTCCACGATTGCAGACGATTGCATGACGCGCACGGAAATCAGCCAGTGCTTTTACAGAGGAATGGCCAGATGAGTCCCATCAGGAAGCTCAATATCCAAACGGACTTTCGCTCCCGCACTCTCCACGTATCGCTTAATAGATGATAGCTTCAAGTCTTTACCGGCCTTTTCCATATTCGCAATCGTAGGCTGGGTCACACCCATGGCCTCCGCCATATCCTTCTGGGTTTTCTGCAATAATGCACGCACCTCGCTGAGACGAATCTCCATAAGTATGCGATCTGCCTTTAGCTGCGCCTGCCTGACAACTTCCGGCTTTTCGTTAGCCAGCAGTGTGTCCAAAGAACTTGCCATATCAGATTCCTCCCTTGAGCATTTCCAAATGGGCGGTAAATTCTCGATCTGCCACTGGAATCATTTCATCATAAAACCGTTTGTCTTTACCTGTCTTCTCACCAGCACAGAGAATTATGCCTGTACGGGCAGGATCGAATGCAAAGAATGCCCGAATGGGCCTGCCTTTACTTTGCACCCGCAACTCTTTCATATTGCTGTGCACAGATCCATAAACGCTGTCGGCGTGTGGCCGGGATAACATTGGGCCTTTCTCTCTTAAAACGAGTATTGCCGCCAGAACATTTTCCCTATCCACCTCGCCAAGTGAAAAGTACCAATCATCGAACCGACAAGTTGTTTCAATTTCCCACATAGCCGCCCCTAACTATAGCCTTAAAGCTATATTCATTGCAATTTATACACATCCAGACCACCCTCCCTTGCTGTATATTTATACAGCTGTATACTTGTACAAGAATCAAACACTGTCAACAGTCACGGAAGACAAGGACCCCACCATGCCCAAAGCCAGAGCAGAACTGGTCAGCGTTTCAGATACCCCCTTCTACCACGTAATCTCACGCTGCGTGCGCCGCACATTCCTGTGCGGGCAGGACCGCGCAACCGGGCGCTGTTATGAGCACCGGCGGGGCTGGATTGAAGAGCGAATCCGGCTTCTGGCATCTGTGTTCGCGGTAGATGTTGCCGCTTATGCGGTGATGTCGAA
>NZ_NEFY01000028.1 GCF_002258215.1 Marinobacter vinifirmus | reverse complement strand
GCCGTCATCCGCCACATCATCACCCACACCAACGATGAAGTGGTCAACCTCGACAAACTCACCTACGCCGGCAACCTCGAAAGCCTGGCGGCGGTTAGCGACAACCAGCGCTACAGCTTCGAACAAGTAGACATCTGCAACCGCGCCGAAGTGGATCGCGTATTGGCCGAACACCAACCAGACGCCATCATGCACCTGGCCGCTGAAAGCCACGTAGACCGCTCCATAGACGGCCCGGCAGACTTCATCGAAACCAACATCGTAGGCACCTACACCCTGCTGGAAGCCACCCGCCAATACTGGCAGGCGCTGGAAGCCGAAAAGAAAGCCAACTTCCGTTTCCACCACATCAGCACAGACGAAGTCTACGGCGACCTCCCGCACCCAAGCGACACACCCAACGCGGAAGAGCGCCTGTTCACTGAACAAACCGCCTACGCCCCAAGCAGTCCATATAGCGCCAGCAAAGCCAGTTCAGACCACCTGGTAAGAGCCTGGCAGCGCACCTACGGCCTGCCGGCACTGGTGACCAACTGCAGCAACAACTACGGCCCCTACCACTTCCCGGAGAAGCTCATCCCGTTGATGATCCTCAACGCCCTGGAAGGTAAGCCGCTTCCGGTCTACGGCAAAGGCGACCAGGTCCGTGACTGGCTCTATGTTGAAGACCACGCAAGAGCCCTCTACATAGTCGTCACCGAAGGCCAGCCCGGCGAAACCTACAACATCGGCGGCCACAACGAAAAACAGAACATCGAAGTAGTGCACACCCTCTGCGACATCCTCCAGCAACTTCGCCCGCAGGAACGCAGCTACCGGGACTTAATCACCAACGTAAAAGATCGCCCCGGCCACGACATGCGCTACGCCATAGACGCTAGCAAAATCCAGAAAGAACTCGGCTGGGCGCCCGAAGAAACCTTCGAAACCGGCATCCGCAAAACCGTCCAGTGGTACCTCGACAACCTCGACTGGTGCCAGCGCGTTCAGGATGGCAGCTATCAGCGCGAACGCCTCGGCATAGACAACTGATGATTGGGGTCTGTCCCTACGTGGACAGACCCCTTTGCACCGAATTTGACTAGGGGTCTGTCCCCACGCGGACTGACCCCTCAAACTCCGAATTGAAGTCAAGGAAGCAAAAGTGAAAGGAATAATCCTGGCAGGCGGCTCCGGCACCCGCCTGTACCCCATAACACTCGGCACCTCCAAACAACTCCTGCCGGTGTACGACAAACCCATGATCTACTACCCGCTCTCTGTACTCATGCTGGCGGGCATCCGGGACATCCTCATCATCACCACGCCGGAAGATCAGGCCGGCTTTAAACGTGCGCTTGGAACCGGCGAACAATTCGGCATTAATCTCAGCTACGAAATCCAGCCAAGCCCGGATGGCCTCGCTCAGGCCTTTATCATCGGCGAAGAATTTATCGGTAACGACAGCGTGTGCCTGGTGCTGGGCGATAACATCTTTTATGGCCAGGGTTTCGTTCCCAAACTCCGCGAAGCTGTGAAACAGGTTGATGAGCAGGGCGGGGCAACAGTGTTCGGTTACCAGGTTAAAGACCCGGAACGTTTTGGTGTGGTGGCGTTCGACAGCTCCCAAAAGGCCATCTCCATCGAAGAAAAACCCGCCCAGCCAAAATCACATTTTGCGGTAACCGGTCTCTACTTCTACGACAACAAAGTAGTTGATGTAGCCAAAGCGGTTCAGCCATCCAGCCGTGGCGAACTGGAAATTACCGATGTAAACCGGGTCTACCTTGAAAAAGGCGAATTAAACGTAAACCTGCTGGGCCGAGGCTTTGCGTGGCTGGACACCGGCACCCACGAAAGTTTGTTGGAAGCCGCACAGTTTGTAGAAACCATCGAAAAGCGTCAGGGTTATAAGATCGCTTGTCTTGAGGAAATTGGTTACAACCAGGGTTGGTTGAGCAAGCAACGGGTAGAACAGCAAGCGCAGGAATTACGCAAAAATAGTTATGGCGAATACCTCAGCGCCCTGATCCATGGTGAGCTTTGAAAGGTAGTTTTGTGATTTTACATGTCGGTAGTCCAAGTGCTTTCCTTAACCCCCTAAAAACCCTTATTAGTAGTGAATTTCCCCAGCAGGATCACAGATTCTGGTTAAGCGCTGCGAAGGATAAGCATGGAATTGCTGAAAACCGCAATGTATATATTTGTAACAACCGATTTTTTGGAGCATTGAAGGGTTATGTCAAGCTCGTTACCCAGATGAACGCTGCCAACATAGTCATGTTGCATGGGTTGTTTAATCCCAGAATACTAGTGGTGCTTGCGCTTATGCCTTGGCTAATGCCCAAATGTTATTGGGTGATTTGGGGTGGGGATTTATATCAATATAAGACATCAAAAGCTTCATGGCGGTCTCGACTTAAGGAACCGTTCAGACGATTGGTAATCCGCAGGGTCGGCCATTTGGTAACGTACATCGAAGGAGATGTAGAGCTTGCCCGCCAATGGTACGGAGCCAGGGGCACCCATCATGAATGCATCATGTACCTGAGTAATGTAGTCGATCCCAAAATGATCATGGAGCCAAGCCCAGCCTCCGACCATGATGGCTTGAACATACTCCTCGGCAACTCTGCAGACCCAAGCAATAACCACATCGAAGCGCTCGAACGCCTGTTGCCGTTCAAGGACCAGCCCCTCAAAATATATGCACCTTTGTCTTATGGCGACCAGAACCACGCCAAGAAAGTAATCAGTCAGGGCAAAGCATGGTTCGGAGATAAATTTGTACCCATGACGGATTTCATGCCGTTTGAGCAATATCTGGAGTTTTTGAAAAGCCTTGATATTGCGATCTTCAATCATCAGCGACAGCAAGCCATGGGGAACACCATTACGCTTTTGGGTATGGGGAAGACGGTGTTTATGCGGAGTGACGTGAGCCAATGGCGCTTTCTGACAAGCTTGGGAATTAACCTGAGCGATGTTGACAAACTAGAGCTCCGCCAGATAGCTCGTGATGAGGCGGACGAGAATGCCCGTGTGGTTCACTCATATTTTTCAAAGGCAACGCTGATTAAGCAACTTGCGGATATTTTCGAGGGATAGAATGGCTTATCTGACCAGAGAGCAAATAGATGCGATGGGGTTCAAATCTGTCGGCGAGAGCGTAAAAGTCAGTGATAAAGCGAGTATCTACAACCCTGAATCTATTGTGTTGGGGGACTGTTCTCGGATTGATGACTTCTGTGTTGTATCGGGAAAGGTCTCAGTTGGTAAGTATTGTCACATTACCCCAATGTGTTTGGTGGCCGGCGGGTCTCCGGGCATAACACTGTCTGATTTCTGTACTTTAGCGTACGGCGTGAAGGTTTTCGCTCAGTCTGATGATTACAGCGGCAACACAATGGTGAATTCTTTAGTACCTAAGGAATTCAAAGGCGAATATCTGGCCGAAGTAATCCTTGAAAAACAAGTGATTGTCGGTGCCGGGGCAATCATCTTTCCCGGAGTGACAATTCGAGAAGGGTGCTCTGTGGGTGCGATGACTCTAGTGAACAAAAGCACCCAACCGTGGGGTATCTATGCAGGCAACCCCGCTCGCAGAATAAAAGACCGCAAGAAGGATTTGTTAGAACTCGAAGCGCAATTTTTGAAAGAGCAGCAAAAATGATCCCGTTTAATAAACCGCCTGTTACTGGTGCTGAAGAGCAATGCATCAAACAGGCGCTGCAGAGTAACAAACTCTCCGGCGATGGCCCGTTCGGCAAAAAATGCCAGAGCTGGTTTGAAGCCAACCTTCCAGCCAAGAAAACACTGCTGACGCCTTCCTGCACCGCTGCACTCGAGTTGGCTGCCGTCTTGATCGATATACAGCCCGGCGATGAGGTCATCATGCCGAGCTACACCTTCGTGAGCACGGCAAATGCCTTCGTACTCCGTGGCGCAAAGATCGTTTTCGTGGATATCCGGCCCGATACCATGAATATCGATGAACGCCTGATCGAGGCCGCCATCACTCCCAAAACTCGAGCCATCGTGCCGGTGCACTACGCCGGCGTTGCCTGTGAAATGGACGCCATCATGGCCATTGCCGGGCGCCATAACCTTTACGTGGTTGAGGATGCAGCTCAAGGCATGATGAGCAGCTACAAAGGGCGTGCGCTGGGAACCATCGGCCATCTGGGAGCCTTCAGCTTCCATGAAACAAAGAACTATACCAGTGGCGGTGAAGGTGGCCTGCTGATCATCAATGATGAGCGTTTCGCAGAGCGTGCGGAGGTGATTCGGGAGAAAGGCACCAATCGGAGCCAGTTCTTCCGGGGCATGGTGGACAAGTATCAGTGGGTGGACATTGGCAGTAGTTATCTGCCGAGCGAACTGCAGTCGGCCTACCTGTGGGCCCAGCTCGAAAACGCGAAAACTATTAACGATGCCCGCCTTGAGGCCTGGCATCAATACCGCGAGAAGCTGCAACCATTAGCGGATGCGGCGCAGATTGAGCTTGCGGATATACCGGATGGCTGTACTCATAATGCGCACATGTTCTACCTGAAAACGTCGAACCTGGAAGAGCGGAGTGCACTTCTGGAACACCTGAAAAACTGCGACATTCTGGCTGTGTTTCATTATGTGCCATTGCACTCTGCCAGGGCCGGAGCAGCATTTGGTCGATTTAATGGTGAGGATCGTTACACGACTGCTGAGAGTGAGCGGCTGGTTAGATTGCCGATGTGGTTTGGTATTGATAAGGAAATACAACAGCGAGTTGTAGACGCTATATTTGAGTTCTATCGGTGACACCTAAGCAAATAGCCGCCTTCGCCATAGGCCCAATCGGCGGTGCTGTCCTTGGCCTAATCTCCCTACCAATAATCACTTGGTTCTTCTCCCAGGAAGACGTAGGCCGGATGGCGATGCTCCAAGTCACTCTTGGCTTTAGTATTCTGCTATTTAGTCTGGGGCTGGACCAGTCTTACGTTCGTGAGTTTCACGAGGCAGACAACAAGCCTGCATTGTTTAAGCGCGCAATGCTCCCGGGGCTGGTGTTGTTGGTGGTTACCGTTTTGGTGCTGCTGTCGCTTGGCGGAAAGCTGGCCGGTTGGCTCTTTGATGTGCCCGCATGGCACCTGAGTGTATTGGTGGCAGTGGCTTTGGTCGCCAGTTATCTTTCCCGGTTTTTGTCGCTCGTGCTGCGCATGAACGAGCGTGGTCTGGCCTTCTCAATGAGTCAGCTGCTCCCGAAGCTGCTTATGCTGGCCATTATCGGGGGATACGTTGCCGTTGGTGCGGATAAGGACCTGACCAACCTTGTGTTGGCGAATACTGCAGCCATTACCTTCGTGTGCGCAATATACGGTTGGAACACCCGAGCGGAATGGCTGGCTGGCGTTCGCACCAAACTGGATCTTGATCAGCTAAAAAGCATGCTCCGTTTTGGACTGCCACTGATTCTGGGTGGGCTGGCATTCTGGGGCCTCACAGCCATAGACAAGGTATTTCTGCGGACGCTCGCCAGCTTTGAAGAGCTGGGCGTTTACTCTGTGGCGGTCAGCTTTGCCGCCGCGGCTACTATACTGCAAAGCGTTTTCTCAACCGTTTGGGCCCCCACCGTCTACAAATGGGCCAGCGCAGGCACCGGGCTGGAGAACGTGCACAAAGTCAGCCGTTACATACTGGCGTTGGTTGTCCTCGGGTTTGCATTAGCCGGGTTGTTGTCCTGGGTTGTTACCTTTTTTCTGCCCGCCAACTACGCGGCTGTGCGGTGGATTGTGGTGTCCTGCATTGGTTACCCCTTGCTGTACACTCTCTCTGAAACCACCGTTGTAGGCATCGGCATCTCCCGGCGCAGCTCCTTCTCCATGCTGGCGGCCATTACCGCATTCGCGATCAACCTGGTTGGCAACTGGTGGCTAATTCCTCTCTTCGGGGCGGCCGGGGCAGCGGTGAGCACCTGTGTATCCTTTTGGGTGTTCTTCTTCCTGAGAACCGAATTCTCCATCTACCTATGGAAGCCCATGCCCCGGCTTGTGCTTTACGCCTTCACACTGGTTTCTGTGGCTGGCGCCGTGGTGTTTACGCTTTGGGGTGAGGCTTTGAAAGGCTGGATGGTTGGGTATTGGTTGGTTGTTTTGGCCGCCTGGGCGGTGGTTTTTCGGGGGGAGGTTTTGGAGGTGGTTGGGTTTGTTTGGCGTAGGCAACAACTGAGAGCATAACCAACCATGCAACCCCTATTCACCATCCACGCCGGCGAATACCTGGTAGGCTCCCACATAGAGCAGCACCTGCGAGACCCGAACGGCGATAAAGTCAATGTATGGGTGCCGTCTAAAGACACAGGCATAGACCTGCTCGTGACCGACAAAACCAACAAAAAGACTACGTCGCTGCAGGTAAAGTTCTCCAAGGACTTCCTCCTGACCCACGGCAGGTCGGAATACCGTGAGAAGCTGCTTTCCTGTGGGTGGTGGACTCTTAATCGGGAAAAAATCCGTAAATCCCCAGCGGACTATTGGGTGTTTGTACTACACACCCACGACAAAGAGGACATGCAGTACGTAATACTCACCCCGCAGCAACTGCTGGAAAGACTGGATGTCATTCACCCAGATGTTAAATCGCTGCAGTCTTATCTTTGGGTAACCAAGGGTAAGGGCGCCGTGAAGCAATGCTGGGAAATCAGGGGGTTGAAGTAGGTGCAAACGGATGCGCTGGTGCGGGGAGAGGAGGGTGTTACGCCGGAGCGGGATTTTAGCGGGTTTTTGAACAATTGGAATGTGATATTCAAGGGCTGGTAACAATAGAGAGGATAACCGAAATGACATCGCTTGGCAGAAATCCAGATTCGTCAAACAATTTGTCGAAATGGCGGCGACCATCAAGGAAGGTGAGTATATTCACCGGATAGCCGACAGCACCATAGGAATCGTGGTGGCTGGCAGCGGTACGTGAGAGCGAGCCGGTTGGATGTTTTTAGCGATCCGCGAGATAAACACCGTACCCTATCCGGGTGCCAAAGATAAAGGGGTTTGTAGTTGAGTAAAAACCATAAGGTGTTTAGGGAGCGCTTCGTTAGCTCACAGGAGCAGACAATTTTGTCTGTTTTTGTCTGTTTTGGGCTCGTCTCCTCAATAGCCTTGCCTCCCTTGTCTGTTTATGGTTTGGGGGTCTACATTGTCACTTTCGTCTCGCCATTGCTTGCACTTCTGGTGTTCATGTTTTGGAGTAAGGCGCCCGTTTTTCATTTTTCTGCTCTATTTCCTATGTTGCTCGGGCTGATGGTTTGCGTGTCAGCCTTATTTTCATGGTTTATGGGTTTTTCTTCGATAAATACTCGAGATCTGGTTGAGTCAATTAAATACTTTCAGTTTTTTCCATATCTTCTCGCTATTCCATTTTTAGGTTTGAAGTCGGTCGATATTTTCCACAGAGGTTTGTTCCTTTCTGCGGTTGTTGTTGGCTGCATAGGCTTTTTTCAGGTGCTTGGCATTGGCGAATTCATTTCCCGCATCTACCTAGGGGCCGATAGTGCTCACCTTGATTCCCTGATTTCTGGTCGCCGAATCACACTCACTGGTTCTGACCCAAATGTTGGAGGGGTAATAGCTGCTTTTTTTTGCGTGTATTTTTTTTCCATGTACGCTGTTAGTAGAAAGTTCTTATATGTTTTTTTTAGTATTATTTTTGTTTTTCTTTGTTTTTTAACGCAAAGTAGAACGGCGCTGGTTGCACTAGTTTTTGCTCTCTCGACCTATTTTTTATTTTTTTTTAGAGCTTTTATATTGTACAAGTTTGTTTTCTTGGTTTTCGGTTTTTTTTTCCTTTTGTCCATGATCTATTTTCTTGATCTATCTTATTTATATTTAGGGTTTCAGTACGCGTTAGAAGGAAGGAATAATAGCCTTAATGTGAGGCTTGACAACATGGTTGATGCATATTATAGGTTTTTGCAGTCTCCTGTGGTTGGTTTGGGTCCGGCTAAATCGTCATTTAGTACTATAATAGATTCTGAGTATGCTCTAATTATTCAAAGGTATGGTTTGTTGGGTGTTTTTTTGTTTTTTTGTTATTTTGTCTATCTTTTGAAGTTAGCTTATTCTTTGGTTTGTAATGCTTGGGGTGGGAGTCTTTTAATTTTCACATTAATTTCATTTATGGTTATGATGACTAATAATATTTTCTCCGGCTATCAATTGATGTCGTTGGTTGTACTTTTGAATGTGGCTTGTATTCTTAGTCTACGGGTGCGAGAAGCTGAAGCAAAGGAGGCTAACCTTTGAGAATCGCTCACCTTACCTCTGTTCACCCTAGGGCCGACACCCGCATTTTTTTGAAAGAATGCACGAGTCTCGCTCGCCATGGTCACTCAGTTTCCCTGATCGTCGCAGATGGAAAGAAGGATGAGACCAAGGCTGATGTCGTCATCCACGATGTCGGCGCGTCCGCAGGACGCGTGGACCGAATTCGTAATGCTCCTGGCCGGGTTTTGGCCAAAGCGCTGGAGCTGGATGCCGATATTTATCACTTGCACGACCCAGAGTTGTTGCCCATCGGCCTGAAGCTCAAAAAACGTGGGAAAAAGGTGATATTCGACGCCCATGAAGATGTTCCCAAGCAGTTGCTGGGCAAGCCGTATCTTAACAAGCCCGCAAGATGGTTACTGTCTAAAACGTTTGGCTTGTATGAGCAATACGCTTGTCGCAAGCTAGATGCTGTGGTTTCTGCGACGCCTTACATCCGTGACAAGTTTATCTCCATGGGCGTTCGTTCGGTGGATATAAATAACTATCCGTTGTTGGGCGAACTGTCTACCGGGACCGTGGACTGGACTCAGAAGTGCGACCATGTTGCTTATGTCGGTGGCATCGGCCGTATTCGCGGTATATTGGAAGTGGTTCGCGCTATGGGGCTTGTCACGTCCGGTGCTCGTTTACAGCTTGCGGGCAAGTTCGGAAACAGTGCCGATGAACAGGAAGCTCAGTGTGATGCTGGCTGGATTCAGGTAGATGCCCTTGGCTTTGTCGGGCGGGAAGAAGTTCGTGATCTGCTCGCTCGTTGTGTTGCGGGGCTTGTTACCTTCCTTCCCTCGCCTAATCACATAGATGCTCAGCCGAATAAAATGTTTGAGTATATGAGTGCAGGTGTTCCCGTCATTGGCTCTCACTTTCCCCTTTGGAAGCAGATCATAGAAGGAAATCAGTGTGGGCTATGTGTCGACCCACAGGATCCCCAAGCAATTGCCGCGGCTATTGACGATTTGATTGCGAACCCAGAAAAGGCTGAGCAGATGGGCCGAAATGGTCAAAAAGCTGTCTTGAACCGCTATAACTGGGGTATCGAAGAGCAAAAGCTGCTTGATTTCTACAAGTCACTAATTGGTTGATTATTCATGCAAAGAATTCTTACCATCATTGGCGCACGCCCCCAATTCATAAAAGCCAGCGTTGTTTCCCGAGCCATTCAACAGGCTGAGGGCATTGATGAGATCATTCTGCATACCGGTCAGCACTTTGATGCCAATATGTCCGATGTGTTTTTCAACCAGCTGGGCATTCCTAAACCGGATATTCAGTTGGATATCCACGGTGGGAGCCATGGCGAAATGACGGGCCGTATGCTGGTGGAGATAGAAAGAGCGCTGCTCGAGCATAAGCCTGATCGTGTGCTGGTCTACGGTGATACTAACTCAACCCTGGCGGGTGCACTCGCTGCTGCCAAGCTCCACATTCCGGTTGCTCATGTGGAGGCAGGCTTGCGCAGCTTTAATATGGATATGCCGGAAGAGATCAATCGCATACTGACGGACCAGATCAGCGACATGCTGTTTTGCCCGACGACAACGGCTGTCAATAACCTGAAAAATGAAGGTTTTGGGAGCAAACCTGTGAACGTGATGCAGGTTGGGGATGTTATGCAGGACGCTGCCCTTCTGTTTGCTTCGAAGGCTGTTGCTCCTGCTGGTGGGGATTTGCCGGAAAAGTTTGTGCTGGCAACACTGCACAGAGCAGAGAACACAGACAACCCAGAGCGGCTCGCGAACATTGTTGAGGCGTTGAATGACACCCATGCAAAACAATCGTCTGTCGTACTCCCTTTACACCCTCGCACCCGGAAACTGATTGCTGAGCAAGGGTTGAGCCTGGATGTTCATATCATCGACCCTGTTGGTTACTTTGAGATGGTCTGGCTTCTGGATCATTGTGATCTGGTACTGACAGATAGTGGTGGCGTTCAGAAAGAGGCGTTCTTCTTTGGCAGAGCCTGTGTGACCATGAGGGATCAGACTGAGTGGGTGGAGTTAATCGAGGTGGGCGCAAACGAGTTGGTTGGGGCGAACTTTGCGAGAATTGTAGATTCGGTAGCCCGCAATCTTGGGCGCCGGGTTTCGGATAACCAGCAGCTTTATGGCGGAGGGAAGGCATCCGGCAGGATAGTTGAAGAGCTGATGAATGCTTGCGATGAGTAAAACCGTCTGGATTATTAACCAGTACGCATCCACTCCGGACTATGGATATGCGGGGCGGCATTACTATCTCGGGCAGGAGTTGGCCAAGCTTGGTTACAACGTGTACCTGATCACCTCTGCTGCGCACCATCTTCTACGCGAGAAGCCGGTTTTTGATTCGAGGTTCCACTTCGAAAAGGATGAGCGATTTACGGTTGTGTGGGTAAAGATGCCGGAGTATTCCGAAGCGCACAGCAAGGTGAGGGCGCTCGGATGGTTTTTGTTCCCCTGGCGTATACAGAAGCTCGCAAAAGTTATCCCGGATGAGCCTGAGGTGATTGTTTGCTCATCTCCCTCGTTGCTTTCGTTTCCTGGTGCGAAAAGGCTTGCGGCCCGATATGGAGCACGCTTGATGTTTGAGGTGCGTGATATCTGGCCGTTAACGTTTGTTGAGATAGGGGGACTCCCTCTAAAGCATCCATTTATTCGGTTGATGCAGTGGGTAGAGGATAGGGCCTACCGTGATTCAGACAGGGTTATATCAAACCTGAAAAACGCTGTTAATCATATGGTGTCCCGTGGAATGGACCCTCGCAAGTTTTCTTGGGTACCGAATGGATTTTCGCTGGACGAAGTGAAGCAAAACGCAGAGCTGAGTGCGGAGACTGTTAAACAGTTGCCAGAGGGGAAGTTTCTTGTTGGTTACACCGGAGCAATTGGAACAGCAAATGCCCTTGATTCGCTGATTGAGGCCGCAGAGCGTGTTAAGGGTAACTCTGATATCGCCTTTGTGCTTGTAGGTTCGGGTAAGGAAAAAGCCATATTACAAGAGCTTGTCTCCAACAAAGGGCTGACTAATGTCTTCTTTGTAAATCCGATACCCAAGGTGCAGATTCAATCAATGCTGGCCATGTTTGATGCCTGTTATATCGGGCTTACCAAAGACCCGTTGTTCAGGTTTGGAGTATCCCCTAACAAGTTGTTCGATTATCTGTATTCTGGCAAACCGATTATATATGCGATTGATTCTGGCGGGTATAAGCCTGTCGAAGAAGCGGGAGCCGGTATACAGGTTGCCGCCCAGGATCCTGAAAAGTTAGCGGCTGCTGTGTTGGCACTTCATGGGATGCCTGAAACCGAGCGCCAAAAAATGGGTGATGCAGGGCGCACACTTGCATTGGAACAATATGAGTATAGCCAGTTGGCACTCCAGTTTCGCGACGTTCTATTTCCGGAAGATGCAGAATGAGGGTTTTACTAACAGGCGCAACGGGCTTTGTCGGGAAGGCGTTATCTGTTGCGCTCGCACGTGACCCGGATGTGGATTTAACTTGTGCTGTCAGGCGCTCGGGCCTGGGTTGCCCCGGGAAGGTCGTTGTTACTGGCGAACTTGATGGAGGAACTGACTGGTCAGAAGCGCTTGATGGCAGGCATGTGGTCATACATTCGGCGGCTCGTGCTCATATCATGAAGGATGAGGTGGCCGACCCTTTGGCCGAATATCGGCGTGTTAATGTGGATGGTACCCTTAGTCTTGCGCGTCAGGCCGCAGAGGCTGGGGTTAGGAGATTTATTTTCATCAGCTCCATTAAGGTGAATGGTGAGCAGACTCATCCTGGTGAACCCTTCACTGAAAATACCGAGCCTGATCCGCAGGATGCGTATGGTGTGTCGAAGCGTGAGGCGGAAGAGGGGCTGATGAGCCTGGCTCGCGAGACCGGGATGGAGGTTGTGATTATCCGCCCCGTGCTTGTTTATGGCCCCGGAGTGAAAGGAAATTTCGCAACATTGAATAAACTGGTGAATAAAGGAATTCCATTGCCGTTGGGTGCTGTTCACAATCAACGGTCTTTGCTGGCATTGGGCAATCTGGTTGACCTAATCATGACGTGCCAGGATCATCCGGCTGCCGCCAACCAAGTGTTTCTGGCCGGTGATGGTAGGGATATGTCTACCACGGAATTGTTACGGGAGGTTGCAGCGGCAATGGGCAAGTCTCCGCGCTTGTTGCCCGTTCCCGAAGGGTTGCTGATGTTCGGTGCTGCGCTGCTTGGGAAAAAAGCTGTTGCACGACGTGTTTTGGGTTCACTTCAGGTGGATATTTCTAAAGCCCGTAATTTATTGGGCTGGAATCCGCCGTTGACATCGCAAGAAGGGCTTCAGCAGTGTTTTTGCCAAGGGAGTGAATCATGATTCGTATTCTGGATTTTTGCTTTGCGTTAGCGGGATTGGTCCTTGGCTTGCCGTTGCTGATCGTCCTCACTGTTATCGGTTACTTCGATACCGGTTCGCCAATTTTTACCCAGGAACGAGTTGGCCGAAACAAGAAGCCTTTTACGCTGGTTAAGTTTCGGACGATGAAAAAGGGCACCGCATCAGTTGCGAGCCATCTGGCCAGTGCTGATTCAATCACGCCGTTTGGCAACTTCCTTCGGAAAACCAAGCTGGACGAATTGCCGCAATTGTGGAATGTTTTGAAGGGTGAAATGAGTCTGGTTGGCCCGCGCCCCTGCCTCTTTAATCAGGATGAGTTGATACAGGAGCGGGAAAAGCGGGGCGTTCTGGCGGCGCGTCCGGGAATTACCGGGTTAGCTCAGGTGAACGAAATCGATATGTCTACACCGGTGTTACTGGCGGAGACAGACGAGAAAATGCTGAAATCTTTGGGGGGCAGGGATTATTTTCTGTACATCCTCCAGACTGTAACAGGTAAGGGATCTGGTGATAGAGTTCGCCGATCATAGGGCTCGGGCAGCGGTTACATGGTTTCATTTGAAGGGAATTCAGTGTGAATTCAGGCCTCATTGGAAAAATACTGGGCTTATCCAGGCCGGTTAAGCGTTTGATTTCAGTAACAACAGATCTGATTCTTCTCTCGCTTGCCGTCTGGGCAGCCTTTGCACTCAGATTTGAGAACTACACCTGGCTGCCCTCAGACAAACAACTCTGGGTGTCGGGCGCAACCGTCCTTTTCACCACCGCGGCTTTCGTGAAGCTGGGCTTATACCGCGCGGTAATCCGCTATCTCAGCGAACATGCGTTTTTGGCCATTATCATTGGCGTTACCCTTTCTAGTATTTCGCTGATCGTCTTCGGTTTTCTCTTTCAGGCTTTGGTGCCCCGCTCCGTACCGGTTATTTATGGTGCATTCGCATTTTTGCTGGTAGCGGGTAGCCGTTTTGCCGTTCGGGCGGTAGTGCAACGGCGTGGGCGAAAACAGAAAGATGCGGTTCTGATAGTGGGTGCCGGCCCCAAAGGTATGCAGCTTTCTTCTGCTCTGGTTCAGGGCACCGAATATCGCCCGGTGGGTTTTGTGTCAATGGTGGAGGCAAACCACCGCTCTTTGATTGGGAGCTTGCCGGTCTACTCGATCGACCACATCGATAAAGCCGTTCGGGAACTGGAAGCGTCCAGAGTACTGTTGGCGCTGGAAGACTCCGCCCCGGTTAACCGCAAAGAACTCATGCGAACCCTAGAAGGCCTCTCCGTACCGGTTCAGACCGTGCCTTCAATGTCGGAACTGGTCGCTGGCCTGGCCAGAATCAACGACATTCGGGACCTGGAAATCGAAGATCTCCTGGGGCGGGACCCGGTTCGGCCGGATGCGGCCATGGTGTCCCAAAGCCTGTTCGGCAAGGCGGTACTGGTGACCGGCGCCGGTGGTTCCATTGGTTCCGAGTTGTGCCGGCAGATTCTGCGCCACAAGCCGTCCAGGCTGGTGTTGTTCGAGCAGTCCGAGTTTTCGTTGTATGCCATTGAGCGTGAGTTGCAGTCGATCAATCAGATCGAAGCTTTGGGTGTGTCTTTGCATGCGGTGCTGGGCAGCGTTACTCATCGTCGCCGCTGTGAGGCAGTGATGCGTGCTTTTGGTATTCAGACGGTATACCACGCGGCGGCCTACAAGCACGTGCCGCTGGTTGAACACAATATAATTGAGGGGGTTCAGAACAATGTGTTCGGTACCTTCCATGCGGCAGAGGCGGCGATTGCCACGGGTGTTGAGCGCTTTGTGCTGATTTCTACCGATAAGGCGGTGCGCCCCACCAATGTGATGGGGGCATCCAAACGCATGGCGGAGCTGGTGCTTCAGGGCCTTGCCCAGCGGCAGTCCGGCACTGTGTTTTCGATGGTGCGCTTTGGCAATGTGCTGGGGTCTTCTGGCTCGGTTGTACCACTGTTCCGTGACCAGATTCGCGATGGCGGGCCGGTAACGGTGACTCACCAGGATATTATTCGCTACTTCATGACCATCCCCGAAGCCAGTCAGCTGGTGCTGCAGGCCGGCAGTATGGGGCAGGGTGGTGAGGTGTTTGTGTTGGATATGGGGGAGCCGGTAAGAATTGCCGACCTTGCCCGCAAGATGATTCACCTGATGGGCCTTGAAGAGAAAACCGAGGATAACCCGGACGGCGATATAGAGATTATCTACACCGGCTTACGCCCGGGTGAGAAATTGTATGAAGAACTACTGATTGGCGATAACCCGCAAGGTACGGCTCATTCTCGGATTATGATGGCGCGGGAAGTGTCTCTGCCGTGGGCTGAGGTTGAAGGTTTTCTGAACAAGTTTTCCCATGCCAGCCAGGCGTTTGACTGTCAGGCGGTTATTGAGCTTTTAAAGCAAGCGCGGACTGGATACGCGCCGAATGGCGAGCTGGCAGACCTTGTTTGGTGTAACGGCGGTCAGGAAGCGAGTGAGGGCAGGCCGGATGGTAAGGTGCTGAAGTTCGGGGTTTCGCCGCAGGATGTTTGATACTAGCCGCTGATCGGCGTTGGTGGATTGGACGTAACAAGGACTGTTGAATGATTGAGATTTTGCACCATGGTGCGGTGAGTGGGGTGACTGGCTCTTGTCATGAACTTCGGCTTTCTAAAGCTGATATCGGTGCCAGAGGGGTCAGTCCACGTAGGGACAGACCCCGATCACAGATTGGGTGCCAGAACCCGCAGGCTACAAAGGGGGCTGACCCTCTGGGGTCAGACCCCACCCTTCTGCCAGCGCCGGACTCCCATCTGGGCATCCTGATAGACTGCGGCCTGTTCCAGGGCCAGGAAGACAAGCAGCGGGTCAATGCTGGCGACCTGGCCATCGACTTCTCCATCACCCACATCCGCGCCCTGGTGGTCACCCACGTGCACATAGACCACGTAGGCCGGATTCCCTACCTGCTTGCCGCCGGCTTTGATGGCCCTATCATCTGCTCCGAACCTTCGGCCATTATGCTGCCGGAAATCCTGGAAGATGCCCTGAAGATTGGCTTCACCCGGGATCGTTCGCTGATCAACCGCGTGCTTGATCTGATCCGCGCCCGCATTGTGCCGGTGCCTTATGGACAGTGGCATGAGGTGTTTAATGAGGGTGAGTGTTCGCTTTCGGTGCGTTTGCAGCGGGCCGGGCATATTCTTGGGTCGGCGTATGTGGAGTGCGATGCCCGGGCCGGGAATTATGATGAGCGTGTGGTGTTCAGTGGAGACTTGGGTGCGCCGCACTCGCCGCTGCTGCCGGAGCCGGTTTCGCCTGAGCGGGCAGACCGTTTGGTGATTGAAAGCACTTACGGCGATAAAGATCATGAAGACCGGGAAACGCGGCGTTACCGGTTGAAGCAGGTGCTGGAACATGCGCTGGCGGATGGGGGGACGGTGTTGGTGCCGGCGTTCAGTATTGGGCGGACGCAGGAGTTGTTGTACGAGATTGAAGGGCTGATTGCAGAGTTTGGGGGTTTCTGGAGCCAACTGGAAATCGTAGTCGACTCCCCCCTGGCCGCCGAGTTCACCAAAATCTACCGCGACCTCAAACCCTTCTGGGACGCCGAGGCCCGCGCGCTCGTGAAAGCCGGCCGCCACCCGCTGTCTTTCGAACAGCTCACTGTGATCAACTCCCACGAAGACCACCTGAATGCCGTAGAATACCTGGCCAAATCCCACCGCCCCTGCGTGGTGCTGGCCGGTTCCGGCATGTGCGCCGGGGGCAGGGTGGTGAATTATCTGAAAGCTATGCTGGGCGATGCCCGTAACGACGTGCTGTTCGTCGGATATCAGGCTGCCGGAACGCCGGGCCGAGACATTCTCACCTATGGCCCTAGAGGTGGTTGGGTAGAACTTGATGGCGAACGCTATGATATCCGCGCCCAGGTTCACCAGGTCGGCGGCTATTCGGCCCACGCGGGGCAGAGTGATTTACTGCGCTTCGTGGAAGGCATCCCCGACGCGCCCAAACAGATTCGTGTAGTGCACGGCGATGACGATGCCAAGCGGGCACTGCAAGCACAACTGAAACCAATGGTACCCGGCACCGAAGTCCTGGTACCCCATTAATTTTAATTCGGGGTCAGACCCCCGGTACATTTGGCATGATGAAATGTATCCGGGGTCTGACCCCCAAACGCAGTTTGGAGGATGGATGAAGAAGATTGCGGTTGTTGGCCTTGGCTATGTGGGGCTGCCGTTGGCGGTGGCGTTTGGCGAGAAGCGTGAGGTGGTGGGCTTCGATATCAATGCTGGCCGTATTGCTGAGCTGAAGGATGGCGTGGATTTCACCCGCGAGGTTTCCCGTGAGGAGCTGGGGGCGGCGAGTAAGTTGTCGTTCACCGACTCTCTGGATGGCATTGCCGATTGCCAGATTTACATCGTGACGGTGCCGACTCCGATTGACGAGTTCAAAACCCCGGACCTGACGCCGCTGGTGAAGGCCAGCGAGAGTGTGGGTAAGGTGTTGAAGGCCGGCGATATTGTGATTTACGAATCCACGGTGTACCCGGGCGCGACCGAAGAGGTGTGTGTGCCGGTGCTGGAGAAGGTTTCGGGCCTGACGTTCAACAAGGATTTTTACGCCGGCTACAGCCCGGAGCGGATCAACCCGGGCGACAAGGAGCACCGGGTGACCACCATTATGAAGGTAACATCCGGCTCTACTCCGGAGATTGCGGACGAGGTGGATGAGTTGTATGCAGGCATTATCACTGCCGGCACCCACAAGGCCAGTTCCATCAAGGTGGCGGAAGCGGCGAAGGTGATCGAGAACACCCAGCGCGATCTGAACATCGCCCTGATGAACGAGCTGTCGATGATCTTTGCGCGGCTGGGGATTGATACCCACGAAGTGCTGGCGGCTGCGGGCACCAAGTGGAACTTCCTGCCGTTCAAGCCCGGCCTGGTGGGCGGCCATTGCATTGGTGTAGACCCGTATTACCTGACCCATAAAGCCGAGGCGATTGGTTATCACCCGGATATTATCCTGGCCGGCCGCCGAGTGAATGACAATATGGGCCCCTATGCTGCCGCGCAATTGGTGAAGATTATGATTAAGCGCGGCCTGACGATTGCCAATTCCCGCGTGCTGGTAATGGGCCTGACCTTCAAGGAAAACTGCCCGGATTTGCGTAATACCCGGGTAATTGATGTGGTTGAAGAGTTGCGCGATTTCGGTTGCTCCGTCGATGTAACCGACTGCTGGGCTGATAATGCCGAAGCCGAACACGAATATGGCATCACCCTGGTAGATAACCCGGAGAAAGGCAGATACGACGCTGTATTCCTGGCCGTTCCCCACAACGAATACGCCGCCATGAGCGCCGAAGAACTGCGCAGCTACACCGGCGACAACGGCGTGCTGTGTGATCTCAAAGGCGTGTTGCCGCTGGGGCAGGCCGACTTCCGGCTGTAGTACACAGTAAGGCACCAAGCCATCCAGTCTACAAAGGGGTCGGGCCCTAAAAAATAGCGGGGTCAGACCCCCAGTACATTTCATCGTGCCAAATGTACTGAAGTGACCCCTAAAACTTGGACAGTTTAATCAGGCTGCAGCGGCAGCCTGCTCTCTGTACTCCACCGGAGTCAGGCCATTGAGTGTCAGCCGGATCCGGTGGTGGTTATAGTAGTCAATGTACTGCTCAATTCCGTGTCGTAATTGCTCAACGCTATCGAACCGGTTCAAGTAATAGAACTCGGATTTCAATGTGCCGAAGAAGCTCTCCATAGCCGCGTTGTCCAGGCAATTGCCCTTGCGAGACATGCTTTGAGTTAGCCCCTTCTCCTCGAGCATCCGGCAATACTCCGGATGCTGGTAATGCCAGCCTTGGTCCGAGTGTACCACTGGACTGGTTCCTTGCTTGAGTCGCCTCAAGGCCTTTTTCAGCATCTCCGTGACCATGGGAAGCACCGGCCGGTCACGGAGTTCATAGGCCAGGATTTCACCGTTGAACAGGTCCATCACCGGCGACAGGTACAGCTTGCGTCCTTGCACCTTGAACTCAGTAACGTCCGTTGCCCACTTCGTGTTGGGCTTGGTGGCCCGGAAGTCCCGGGCCAGTAGATTCGGTGCTTTCTTGCCCACGGGGCCTCGGTAGGAGCGGTATCGCTTCACCCGAACTCTGGATTTCAGCCCCAGCTGTTGCATCAGCCGCTGAACGATTTTGTG
>NZ_NEFY01000027.1 GCF_002258215.1 Marinobacter vinifirmus | reverse complement strand
GTGTGCCCGGAGTCCAGGGCGAGCATGGAAGCTCAAATGGACCACGAGTCTATCTGGAATATTGAACCGGTAATTCAGGAGGAAGTAACCAATCAATCCCACCCACTGTGAGGGTGGTGAGCCTGAGCGGCAGTGACCTGCGGTATGCCCGCAGGGTGATGTAACCCGCTGACAACGGGGATTGAGGCGAGGTCACTAAGCCAAGATGATCCTCAAGGCTGAGTGCTGAAAGGCTGAAGAACATGAACCCATTCATCCGACTCTGTGGGTTGAAATGTCACCACGGCTTACGTGACCTGATAAGCCGTACGGGAAGGTTGGGCAGCATGACGCATAGGCGCTGCCAAACGAAGAAGTCCAAATTGGTAGCTCGGGCTTCGGTTCAGCAGTATCCATCACAGATTGGACTGCTGCTTCCTGTCAACTTGCGGCAAGCAAGGGTAAAGAGTGCGATGGGCAGCCTCCTCAGCATGCTGGAGTCCAGATAGGTAAACCGGGGAAGGTCAATATTGGATGCCAAGGGGGCATGACCCCGATGCCAAGTTGACTGGCGGAGCTCCCGTAGTAGTCCGCGATGGGGAAAGCCCATTACATGGCGAAGGGGAGCAGTTTAAACGTGTTTGCCAAGCAAACTACCTGACCAAACAAGGTGAAGACCTTTGATAATCAGCGAAATGCAACGCAAGCTAGCGACCTGGACAACAACCGACCCCACCCGCCGGGTGGACAGGTTGTTGCGCCTGATAGCACAGCCTGACTGGCTCGCAGAAGCGGCTCGGGTCACTCTGTCTTCCAAAGGGGCAGACACGCCCGGGATAGACGGAGAGATCAAGCTGACTGTGCAGGACAGGCTGCCGGCTATTCTTCAACAGATCAGGAGTGATTTACTCTCCGATGTTTACCAGCCGTTACCGGCCCGAAGGGTGTATATCCCAAAGGCCAACGGCAAGCAACGACCACTGGGTATCCCGACCCTACGCGACCGCATCGTTCAACGGGCCATGTTAATGGCGATGGAACCCATGTGGGAAAGCGACTTCCATACGCTCTCCTACGGGTTCCGACCGGAGCGGAGCGTTCATCACGCGATCCGTACAGTGAAACTGCAACTGACGGACAATAAGGAAACGCGCGGACGCTGGGTCATTGAAGGGGATCTGTCCAGCTACTTTGATACCGTGCATCACCGGCTTCTGATGAAAGCTGTACGTCGCAGAATCAGGGACCGACGGTTCCTGAACCTTCTCTGGCGATTCATAAAAGCCGGTCATATTGATGCAGGTCTTTTCCGGGCAGCAAGTGAGGGCGTACCTCAGGGCGGTGTTATATCGCCACTGCTATCGAATATCATGTTGCATGAGTTCGATCAGTACCTGAATAGGCGCTACCTCGGCAAAAAGGCCCGAAAGGATCGATGGTACTGGAACCACAGTATCCGAATCGGTCGAAGCTCAGCCATCCGAGAGAACCGACAATGGAAGCCAGCCGTCGCCTACTGCCGCTATGCCGATGACTTTGTGGTTATCGTCAAGGGCACCAAAGCCCAGGCAGAGGCGATTAGAGAAGAATGCCGGGAGATGCTGGAAGGAACTCTCAAGCTGACACTGAACATGGATAAGACCAAGATTACCCATGTGAATGACGGCTTCGTGTTCCTGGGGCATCGCATCATCCGCAAGCGGAGCCGCTATGGCGACATGCGGGTGGTGACGACAATCCCCCGGGATAAGGCACGTAACTTTGCAGCATCTTTAACCGCCAAGCTGTCAGGCAATTATAGTGAAAGCAAAATCGACATGGTCGAATCCATCAACCGAAAGCTGAAAGGCTGGGCGGCGTTCTACCAGTTCGTCGATTACAAAGCGAAAGTCTTCAGCTACATCGATGGTGTCGTGTTCTGGAAACTGGCCCATTGGCTGGGCCGCAAATATCGCTCCCGGCTCAAACCGCTGATGCGTCATTGGTTCAAAGCCCCGGCTTCAGGTCAAAGTAAGACTTGGGTGCTGTATGGCAAAACCAATCAGGGGCTATTCAGTGGAGCCATCCTGTACCGACTCGTCGGTCACGGGAAAAAGCGATTCCGTTGGCGTCTTCCAGAGGGTAATCCCTACCTGAGGACAGAGTCCAGAAACACGTGGACCTCTCGCTTTCCCGAAGTTGCTATGGCCTTCGCCAGCGTTTAAGCGGAGAGCCGGATGCGCTGAAAGGTGCACGTCCGGTTCGGAGAGGAGAGGCAGGGAGATAGTTCGACTACGCCCTGCCTCTTACTCTACTCTGGACAGGTGCACGCTGGGCTTATCTGGCGGTGGTCATCGATTTGTTCTCTCGTAAACCGGTAGGCTGGGCGATGTCTTTATCGCCCAATACGGAGCTGGTAAAAAAAGCTTTGACGATTGCCTACGAATCACGCGGAGAGCCGTCGGAAGTCATGTTTCATTCGGAGATGACATCACTAACAAAATAGGCCAGATGCCCCTGAGACAGCCGCTCCTTCGTAACCGTCTGGTAAATCTTGAGCCAGGTGCTGCGGCCGTCATGTTAAGTGTCCACTTAAAAATAAGTGGACACTTAACATGACGAAATAAGCGTAACCAAGTCCTACCAAAAACGTCGTCGTTACTCCAAAGAGCTGAAGGCTCGTATCGTCGCCGAGAGTCTAAAGCCCGGGGCGTCTGTTTCCCGGATTTCGCTGGATAACGGCCTCAACCCTAACGTGGCCCGGCGCTGGATGAGCGAGGCGCGAACGGCGGGTAAAACACCGGGAGCACAAGGATCGTTCCGGTCCGCCTGCCAGCCGTAACGCCTGTGCCGGACAACCCGTTAGTCTCGAGTCAATTTAGCACCATCCGCATCGAGATTCCCCGCGCCGGCGGTGCGGTTGTGGTGGGGTCCTTATGGGCCCTTTTTTTGTATGTTGCCCTTAATGCACGGCTGATCTGCACTCGCCTTCGGTATTGATTGAGTGCTCTGGCAGTGACTTCCTATCCTTGATCGCCTCTAACAGCAATTGAGTAGCCTAGGAAGACCGCAATGCTCCATGCACCAATGTTTACCGGTCGCGAACCAGCGTGAACCAAGTAGGTGCGTCATTGTTGCAGGATTGATCTCAATAGGCCCCATTACAGGGGTGTTCTGACTTGGCCCGCACTTTGCAAGCACCACTTTAGGATTTCGAGGTCGGCTATTCAAAGTAAGGAAGAACAGCCCGATCAAACAGATAGGAAACGGGTATGCCTCTTTTATTTGTTTTCAGCGGGGGGAAGGGTGTCGGATGCGTAAACATGAGAAATCGGAGTCTATCGAAAGCTCGAAGTTAAGTTGCCAAGAACTTCTCACTATTGCCTGTGTACAGTTTGAGCCAAGATTCGGTGATGTTGACTACAACATTGGAAAAAGCGTCGAGCTAATTGAACGTGCTTCAAATTCGGGCGCTCAGGTAATAGTTTTACCGGAGCTATGCAGTACTGGATATGTTTTTCGCACTCGATCTGAGGCTTTTGAGCTTGCGGAGACTATTCCCGGCGGGCCAGCTAGTAAAGCATGGAGTGATGTGGCACGGCGTTTAGGTGTAATTATTATATCCGGGATTGCAGAGCTTGATGGAAACAATATTTACAACAGTGCAGTGATCGTAACCTCCTCTGGAGTGTTGGGTGTCTATAGGAAGTTGCACCTCTGGGGAGATGAAACCCTTTACTTTGAGCCAGGGAATCTCGGAGCTCCTGTATTTGATACCCCATATGGAAGGATAAGTGTAGCTATCTGCTATGACGGCTGGTTTCCAGAAATATTCAGGATCGCTGCGATGCAGGGTGCAGATTTAGTCTGTATTCCTACTAACTGGGTGCCAATTTCTAGTCAAGAATCGAATGGGATACCCATTTCTACCATTTTGCATCAAGCAGCAGCGCACAGTAACGGTCTCGTTATTGCCTGTGCGGATAGGGTTGGAGTTGAACGAGGGCAGAGGTTCGTAGGTCATAGCCTGATAATTGACCACACTGGGTGGCCTATAGTTGGTCCTGCTAGTGGTGACAGAGAGGAAGTAATAATTGGAACTGTTGACTTGGGATTGGCGAGGCGTAGTCGAAACTTAAATAAGTATAATAATTTATTGGATGACAGGAGAGCAGACGTGTACTCGACGTTTAGTGAATTGTAATATTTCTTATAATTAATTGATCATAATTCATAGGGCGAAAGTTATGAAATTAAAAAAAGTATTGGTGGGGATAGCATGCTGTCTTGGAATGTCTGCTTACGCAGCGGAACCAATTAAGATTGGCATTCCTGTGGGGCTAAGCGGGGCCAATAGCGTTGTTGCACCGTCCGTGGTACAGGCATCTGAATTGGCTGTAGAAGAGATTAACGCCAAAGGAGGAGTCTTGGGTCGGCCTTTGCAGTTAGAAATTGCTGATGATGCCTCGGGGGCCCAAGGCGCCCAGCGAGCATATGATAGTTTAGTATTTCAAAAAGAAGTTGACGGCATTGTCGCAATGGAGACTACGGCGGCTCGAAATGCAGGCCTGCCAATTGTAAACCGTGGCAGAGTTCCTCTCATCTATACATCCTTCTATGAGGGTCGTTCCTGCTCGCCATGGATGTATATAAATGCCTGGGTTCCGGAGCAACAGGTAGAACCTATCGTAGATCAGTTTATGTCTGAATATGACGCTAAAAAGTTTTTCCTGATTGGCAGTGACTATGCCTTCGGTCGGGGAATGCTTAAATTTACGCGTGAGTATGTGGAGAGCAAAGGGGGAACCGTCGTCGGTGAATCCTATCTGCCCATCGAAGGCTCCGATTGGACAGCAATCATTTCGCAGTTGCGTTCGGCAAATCCTGATGCATTGATTACTTCTACATCGGGTGGTGCTCCTAATGTGACACTCACGCGGCAGCTCCGGTCAGCAGGAGTGGATATTCCATACGGGAACTATGCGATCGACGAGGGCACTGCAAAAAGCATGGGCGGGAACGCGGAAGGAGTCTATTTAGCAGCGTCTTATATATCAAGCTTGGACACACCAGCCAACAGAGAGTTTCTTCAAGCTATAAAGGATAAGTTTGGCGATGATGCGGAGACACCTAATGAGCTGTCTGTTCCTCAGTACGACGGGATATACGCATACGCTGCCGCTGTCGAGAAGGCTGGATCTACTGAACCATCCGCAGTCATAGACGCCCTCTCCGAGGTAACTGTCGAGGGTCCAAGAGGGGCAATAAAGATGGATAAACAACGGCATGCCGCCCTAACTATGTACCTTGGTAAAGTGGCAAGCGATGGTTCCGTCGAGGTCGTGAAGTCTTTTAAGAACGTTGACCCGGGCGAACAGTGCCCGCAATTCGCCGACTAATTAGCTTGTGGCGCGCGGTCTTATATATTTAGATCCGCGCCCTCTACTGGTAAGAGGTTCAATGTGGGTAGCGTCACCTTCGACATTCTGACGACAGCCGGAATTCTATTTGTAGTCGCAAGCGGACTTATGATCATCCTTGGGGTAATGAAGCTTTTGAACTTCGCCCACGGCGCGTTTCTTACTGCCGGCGGATATGCTGCTTATCTAACTGGTGCTGCGGGTATAAGCCCATGGTTTTCCGTGCCACTCGCCGGGATCGTTGGAGTTGCTTTTGGATTGGTTGTCGAACGCACCATCATAAGGCCACTTTATAGCCGACCGCTTGATGCCATCCTCGCCACTTGGGGGCTAGGTATTGTAATTAGTCAGATATTTGCGCTGACCTTTGGACGCGGCGTTCAGTTTGCCCCATCCCCATTATCGGGAACTATTGAGGTTCTCGGGATTGAATATTCCGCGTACCGATTAGCAGTTAGCGTTATCGCCGTACTGCTCGCAATTGCCTTAATAGGATTACTTAGTCTGACACGTTTTGGCCTCAATGCTCGGGCTGTGATTGTCAATGAGGATCTCGCCCGCGGTTTGGGCATTGATAGCACCAGGGTCCGCGCCATCACTTTTGGGTTAGGCTCGGGATTAGCTTGCGCTGCTGGCGCCCTGATAACACCGTTACTCTCGGTTGATCCTAATATGGGACTACCTTGGCTAGTGAACAGCTTCATGCTGGTGCTGATATCGGGAGTCTCTTTCCCAAGCCTCCTGCTTGCCTCACTAATTTTGGGGGGAACTCAAGTGCTCATCAGTACATTTATCAGCCCTATTCTCGGAGGTATGACAATTGTGGTTCTTGCAGCAATGATTCTCCGCTTAAATCCGAAGGGGTTTAGTCGTGCCTAAATCAGAAATTACGCTATCTCGTACTCATCGTACTGCTCTTGTTGGTTGTCTGGTTGGACTATGTGCAGTAGCGGTCGCGCCTTTCTTTCTTGACACCTATTTTACCAATGTACTCATCAGAACATTGCTCCTTGCCGCCGTGGTTATGACGGTGGACATACTCTGGGGATATACAGGTATTCTGACGTTCGGCCAATCTGCTTTTTTTGGGATAGGGGCGTATGCATGTGGCCTTGTATTCACGCACTACGGATTTGGGCCTGGCTGGGCTCTTGGTGGCCTAGCTCTGGCATTGGGTTCAGCGGCAATCGTGGCAGCTGGGACTGGATGGTTGGCTTTCTTCCACGGATCGTCACCTATTTATGCTTCTATTATAACGCTTGCATTACCTATTGTTCTTACGCAGGTAATATATTCGGGCGGTAGCTACACTGGATCCTCTAGTGGACTTTCGGGTTTTCCAACGTACTTTTGGAGCCTGGAAGTTTGGTTCTGGATAGCTGGGAGTTTTCTTGTATCAACCACAACCGCAGGATGGCTGCTGGTTCGTAGCGATTTCGGTCGTGTACTTGTAGCTATTCGTGAGAACGAAGACCGCAGCGCATACTTGGGTATCCCTGTGTCCCGCATCAAAACGATGCTAATGGTGTTTGCGGCAATGGTGGCTTCAGTCGCCGGATTTGCATACGCGGCTTTCTCAAATGTTGTTGCGCCAGAGTTGGCGGGCTTTCAGCTTGGTACTGAGCTTTTGATCTGGACTGCCTTAGGAGGGAGAGCGACACTGCTTGGCCCGGTTTTCGCAGCCATCGGCATTGATACCATGTCTTCCTGGCTTTCAGGGGCGATGCCCTTTATTTGGAAGTTGCTCACCGGCATAGCCTTCGTAGGGGTTATAGTCGCGTTACCCCGCGGCCTCGCACCTCTTATCAGCGGCCTCTGGAATCGCCTCCGGCCGCAACGACATGCCATTCCTTTTGAGGCCAACATCGTTAAAGCGTCTGCAACGAGAATGCTACAGGGATCTTTCGGAGATGCTCCACCCTTAAGGATAGAAGGGCTCTCCCGTCGTTACGGGAGTTTGGAAGTTCTAAGTGGCGTGAACCTCGTCGGAAAGGGTACAGAGCTGCTGGGTGTTATCGGCCCCAATGGTGCGGGGAAGACAACGCTAATGCGCTGCATCAGCGACGGAAAAGAAAGAACGACCGGGACGCTTTACATTAACAATGTTGAGATAGCGAGCAGTTCACCTCAGCAAGTAGTAGGTTTGGGCGTAGGCAGAAGTTTTCAGAACACCAATCTATTCGAGACATTAACCGTCTCGGAATGCCTTAAGCTGGCCCGTTACCGGATTGACGGCACTAGTCTCTTCAGTCGTAGCGACACCATCGCCCTACCTCAGCCCTCTCTGGATATTCTGCAAGCAACAGGCCTAGACAAAAAGCTTTCCGAGCAAACTCAGAATCTCTCCCATGGAATGAAACGTGGCTTGGAGCTCGCGATGGTCTTGGCAACTGAACCGTCAGTACTTCTGCTCGATGAGCCTACGGCAGGGCTAACAAGACCGGAGCGCATGGCTATAGGTAGCGTTCTGACAAAACTCACTCGGGAATTCGGTCTTTGCATCGTTCTTATCGAACATGACCTCGACTTTGTTAGAGCGATTAGTGACCGCGTAGTCGTTCTTCATCAAGGGGCCATCCTGATGGAGGGTACTGTAGAAGAAGTCGTCGCATCTGACTTGGTAAAGGCCGTGTACGCGGGCCACAAAGAGGAGGAAGTGGCATGAGCGATGCGATCCTAACGCTCAGCGATCTTACCAGTGGGTACGGTTCAGCTTCCGTGGTAAGGGACGTCTCGCTGGATATAAAACAAGGTGAGATCTTGGCGGTTTTGGGAAAGAACGGTATGGGCAAGTCTACTCTTCTCAAGACTATTATGGGTTTTGTCAGTCCTTTCGGTGGGCAAGTTATCTTAAGGGATAAGAACGTTACCAAGGCCCCCCCGCATACTATGGCGCGGTCTGGTGTTGCTCATATTCCACAGGAAAACACCCTATTCCCCGATTTATCAGTCGAAGATAACTTACGGCTTGGGGTCAATTCGGACCGGCTCTTCAGGCAACGCCTTCCTGCAATCGAGCCACTTTTCCCTCGTATTCTTGAACGGATGAAACAGCGGGCCGGCACTCTTTCTGGGGGTGAGCAAAAGATGTTGTTGATGTGCCGGGGCCTAATTTCACACCCGAGATTGATGCTTATCGATGAGATAACAGAAGGCCTCCAACCTGCAATGGTTGACCGTATGGCAGAAGTATTGGTCAGGGCACGTGATGACTTAGGTATTTCCGTACTGCTCGTGGAACAGCACTTGGACTTTGCTTTAAGCATTGCGAACCGCTTCATGATCCTGAAGCTCGGCGAGATAGTTGAACAAGGGGTAGTAGACAGCCAAGTAACAAGTGATCAATTGTCGGCTCATCTAGCGGTCTAAATAGGCGCGGGTGTCGATCGTCCATTTCAAGTGCAAAGGTCAGTAGTGAACAGATCATGCGCAATCGGTAGGAGGTAAGTAATGCGGCTTTTTCCGCGCGAAATTGATCGGCTTCTGTTACACCAGGCAGCAGAGCTTGCGAGGTCTCGTCATAAAAAAGGACTTCCCGTCAGTGAGCCTGAAGCCCGGGCTATGATCGCCGACGCCATCTGTGAAGGTGCGCGTGAAGGGGGAACCGTTTCTGACATGGTTTCCTTAGGAGCAAGCCTGTTAACCGAAGATGATGTGATGCCGGGCGTTGCTGAGCGGATCGACGTCGTTATGGTTGAGGCATTTTTTCCAGATGGGCAGAAGCTCGTTTGCGTCCATGCTCCGATCGGGCCGGGAACGTCGGATCTTTTGGTACCCCTCAACCCGCGATGGAAGCTTGGCGAAGGACCAGTAGAGGTAAACAGCAGGCGCGATACGACGAGCTTAAGGGTCCAAAGCAAAGCTGACCGGCCCATCCAAATTGGTTCGCATTATCACTTCTTCGAAGTCAACCCAGCGCTATATTTCGATCGTACGGCCGCATACGGATTTCGCCTCGATATCCCTGCTGGAACAACACTGCGCTTTGAGCCAGGGGACCTGCGGGAGGTCGACCTAGTGGCAATTGGCGGAGCCAGAATTGTGAACGGCCTTGCCGGTTTGGTTAATGGCTCTCTGGACGACCCAAACGTCTATTCCGCCGCCAAATCCCGACTATCAGTTTTCTTGCAGGAGTAGTGTATGGCTCATTCAATCGAACGTTCGAGGTACGTACAGCTTTATGGGCCTACTGTAGGGGATTCTGTTCGGTTGGGTGACACAGGTTTATGGGCAAAAGTGGAGCACGACAGCTGTGTTGGTGGTGACGAGCTAGTGTTCGGTGCAGGTAAAACCATGAGGTGCGGCACTGGATGCGATGGTGTTTTAACTGCGGCTGATGGCGTGCTTGACCTCGTCATCACAAACGCTTTGATCATCGATACAGTTCTTGGCGTCATTAAAGCGGACATTGGCATCAAGAATGGCCGGATTGCTGGCATAGGTAAAGCAGGTGATCCAAACATAATGGACGGCGTGACTGCTGGCCTTATCGTGGGAGTTAACACAGATGTTCGAGCGGCTGAGGGGTTAATCGTCACTGCAGGAGCGATCGACTGTCATGTTCATTTCATCGACCCGGGGCAAGTAGAGGAAGCGCTTTCGGCTGGCTTCACAACATTGATGGGAGGCGGTCTCGGCCCGACTACTGTTCCTATAGCCTCAACTGGAACGACAAATTTGGGGCACATGTTGCAGGCAGCAGAAGCCTTCCCTGTCAACTTCGGATTTATTGCAAAGGCCGCTTCCCACACAGTTGAGCCTTTACTAGAACAGTTAGCCGCCGGCGCAGCGGGGTTAAAAATTCACGAGGACTGGGGCGCGACTCCTGCGGTGATTGATGCTGCTCTCAAGGCTGCCGAGATCGGTGGGGGCCAAATTCAGCTGCATACCGATACGCTTAATGAGTCCGGATTCGTCGAACACACAATGCGTGCCATCGCCGGACGTGGCATCCATGCATACCATGTAGAGGGTGCTGGTGGCGGCCACGCGCCAGACATCATCCGAATGTGCGGAAAAGCCAACATTTTGCCTTCATCGACCAACCCGACGAACCCGTTCACCATAAACACCTTCGATGAACACTTCGATATGGCCATGACGAGCCACCACCTTAATCCTCGGCTGCCCGAAGATGTTGCATTTGCGGAGAGCCGAATCCGTAAAGAAACTATTGGGGCCGAGGATGTCTTGCATGACATTGGCGCCATAAGCGCGATCGGATCAGATAGCCAAGGAATGGGGAGAATCGGAGAGACTATTACGCGGTGCTGGCAACTTGCCGATCATATGAGAGAGCTTCGGGGGACGTTACCGGAAGACCGCGGTAGTGGAGCAGATAACTTCAGAATTCGTCGGTATCTTGCAAAATATACGATCAACCCAGCACGAATGTTTGGCATTGATGCTGAAGTTGGTTCGCTAGAGGTAGGGAAATTGGCCGATCTCGTGTTTTGGAAACCGGAATACTTTGGAGCCAAGCCGGAACTCATTATGAAATCTGGCTTTCCTGTGTGGGCGCCGTTGGGTGAGGCCAACGCATCGCTGATGAGCTGTGAGCCACTTCGTTACAGACCTATGTGGGGCTATTTCGGGCGGGCACCTCAGGCTTTGGGTGTGCGCTTCGTCTCTCCAGCCGCGATCACTTCAGGCATTGCTCGTCGACTAGATCTCAAGTCCGCCATGGTACCCGTAGCTGACACACGAGGGACCAGAAAAAGCGATATGTTGCTGAATGATCTAGTGCCGAACATCGATGTTGACGCAGAGTCTTTTCAAGTACGAATCGATGGTCAGCCACTCATCAGCACACCTTTAACTCGGGTGACGCTGGGACAATCATACATGCTTAAGTAAGGAGTCTAGGCTATGGCAGCGGTTCGTTTAGGGTTCGGAGGCCCAGTTGGTAGTGGAAAAACGCGGTTAGTGGAACGCTTGCTCCCTTTGTTTAGTGAGGAATCTATCTCTGTCGCAGTGATAACAAACGATCTTGTTACAGATGAGGATGCTGAGCGGGTCAAGCGTTCGGGCTTAATCGATCCCGAGAGAGTTCTAGGTGTCGAAAGCGGGGCCTGTCCTCACACTGCCATCCGTGAAGACCCATCTGTAAACCTTGAAGCAGCGGAACGGTTAGAGCGACGCTTTCAGCCTGACGTCATTCTCATCGAGAGCGGAGGGGATAACTTAGCTGCCACTTTCTCTAGTGAGCTTGTGGACTGGTGGGCTTTTGTCATAGATGTATCTGGCGGAGATGATATTCCCCGAAAGCGAGGTTTGGGTGTGTTGAGAGCAGATTTGCTGGTGGTCAACAAGATAGATCTAGCTCCGCATGTAGATGCCGATTTGGAACGGATCACAGGCGACGTCTCGTTAGCGCGCCCAGATAGAGCATCTCTTTTCACCGACCTCCGCAGTGGCCTGGGAGTAAAGGCAGTGTTTGAGGAAATTAAACGAAGTGCGCTTTTCGGAAAGCTGACCGGATGAACGACGGTCTGCTGGCGCTGCGTTTTCGCACCGACAAATACGGCCGTACTAGACTAGTGGAGCGTAGGCAGCGGTATCCGATGACTACCACGGGAGTGCTTCCATTTGACTCTGAATCTGGCGCCTTGATCTACACCCAGAATGCAGCGGGGTCGGTTTTTGGGGGGGACCGGCTTCGTACCGATTTGCATCTTGAGGACGATGTCTCAGTTTGCATCTCAACGCCCTCCGCAACTCGTATTCAAGGCAATGGATTGGCTGCTCAGACAACACACATCAAGCTGGGCCGAGGGGCGTTTATCGAATCGATTCCGGACATGATTATCGCGCACCCCAAGGCTGTGTACCGGCAGGAAACTCACATTGACCTGGCGGAGGGCGCAGAGGCAATTTTGGGTGAAAGCATTGCTCCTGGTAGGGTTGCCCGCGGTGAGGAATACGTCTATGACGCGGTCTCGTTACGCCTTGAGGCAAGTTTTAACGGTCAGCCGGTATTGGTCGACGCGTCGACGTTTAGGCCGGGCGAAGCGAGCCCGGCGTTAATAGGAGCGTTGGGGCAAGCCGGATATATTGGCTCTCTCGTGATCTTGAGCCAGAAAAACGATCAAGAAGAGCTGGCCACGAAAATTAATGCACGGCTTGGGGAATTAAAAATGGTCTATGGCGGGGCTGCAGCTCTCGCTTCCGGTTGCGGCGCCATCGTCCGTTTTCTCGCCGACGATGCTCCGGCTTTACGAAATGCTATGCAGAGCGTGTGGGCTATCGCCCGACATCATGTTCGAGGTCGCCCGGCACCAACATTAAGGAAGTAGAAGAACAATGTTGCTAATACACGAAATTCTAGGTCGTTACGATGACAGGGCTTTTAACGGAAGAGCTAGAGATAAAATCTGGATCACAGCCGCAGACGCAGGACGTCGCCGATTGCGTGCGGTTAGTGAAAATGGAGAGCAAGTCGGGATAGATTTCCCCAGACCAGATTGGCTCTTTGATGGGGCTGTAGTCCACGATGACACTAGACGAATTCTAGTTGTTGCCCGGCGACCTGAGTTAGTGATGGTCGTCGCCTTGAGCGAGTTAGAACCTTCACAGGCCTTTCAGATTGGTCATGCACTAGGTAATCGGCATACCCCTGCTGAATTCCGCAATGATGAAATTCTGGTACCCGTAACTGACACACCAGACCTAACCGCACGGCCAGTTCGTGCACTAGGCTTCCGGAATATCCAGATTCGGTTTGAGGAGCGAGCTTTTGCTGCTGACGCGCCCCCGAGTGGCGCGACCGTCTCAGACCATGGTTCCCATCGTCACCTCCATGACTAACTGTACCTTCGATACTCACGCTAGCTCTGTATTGGCACTGATGCAGCTTTCCGATTCAGCATTGCCGATTGGGAGGCATGCACATGCATTTGGTCTTGAGCGCTTGTTCAGAGATGGGCGAGTCGAAACGCCACAAGATCTGCAAAGCATGATTACGTCGGCTCTGACTCACGGGGTTGCACGAGCTGATGGTGCAGCTGCCGCGTTGGCCCATGACGCGCTTGGAGCTGGCCTTCTTAGCGGTTTGCTTGAGATAGATGCCCGGCTAGACCTCCTCAAGCTGACAGCTTCATCACAAGCGGCTTCTCGTCGTTGCGGTAGCAGGCTAGCTTCGTTGGCACCCGCTTTCCACGCTAACTCTACGCTCGTAAAATTTGTCCAGGAAGTCGCGGACAAAAAAACCCCAGGCCATGTATCAGTAGTATCTGGAGCCGTTGCAGCTGCAATGGGAATAAGCAGGGAAGATGCTGTGCTTATGGAGTTACGAGGCGTCGTCACGATGATCCTGTCAGCTGCCGTTCGTTTGGACGTGATTCCTGCGTCTGCAGCTCAAGCGATGTTGGTCGTTCTTGCCCCTGAGATTATTGGGTCTGCGGGGATATCTCTTGGCACGGGGATCGGTGAGATGGAATGTGGTGCCGCAGCAGGTTTAGAGATCGCGTCAATGCGCCATGCCCGAGATCATAGTCGGTTATTTGCCACTTAAATAAATTTCAATTAGGAAAAGCATATGCAAGAAGACAAGATCCTGAGGGTTGCTCTTGATTGGTCGGTAGATGAGATTGATCCCCCCAGATCGTTCGGGGGGTGGAATACGGGTCGAGTAGTGCAGCAGACCCATGAAAGCCTATTCGAAGACGATTTTGATTCCGCTCCCGCTAATTTCAATGACCCGACAGATGTTATCCCAAGGCTCGCAGTCGAATGTGAGATATCAGAAGATTTTCGTACCTATGTTTTCAAAATAAGGGACGGCGTGAATTTTCATGATGGTGCTCCACTAAACGCAGAAGCTGTGGTTATCAACTACGAGCGCTTATGCTGTCCGGATTCACCTTTTTTCTCACCTGTGGCCGCGGACTTGAACCGCTCTGGAGTTGGACTGATCGATAGAGTTAGAGCACTTGATGAGATGACGGTTGAGCTTAGCCTTTCCGAGCCAAATCCGGAGTTTCTCCGGTATATGACACAAGAGGACGCTCCGGGATCACAGTCATTGATTAGTCCTGAAGCAATTCGGAAATATGGTCCTGATGAGTGTGCTGATAGAGCACCAGGGACTGGCCCATTTCAGTTCTATCGTCGATTTGAAACCGCGTATGGTTCTGCTGTAGAACTGCGTCGAAACGAAGATTATTGGTATGGTTGTCCTCAGATTGAGGCTATTCAGTTTTTGCCTTTTCCTGATCGTGACGATCGAGTAAGAGCGCTAATCGAAGGACGGGTGGACTTTGCGTATAGTCTGGAGGGGGCAGATTTGGACAGTTTGTCTGCGCAGGGCTTTAACGTACCGGAGTTTGCACCACCTTACCTCTGGTATCTAGTGTTTAACCAGAGAGACCCACAGATATCAGACTTGCGTGTACGGCATGCAATAGCACATGCTATCGATCGCCAGGCGCTGTGTGCGGACCTCTTTCCCGGTGCTGCTATGCCCGCAGTCAGTGCAATTCCACCTGGAGCTCCGTCGTATGATGAGTTCGCGCCAGACTTCTATTCGTATGATCCAGAGTTAGCCATAAAGCTCTTGGCAGATGCGGGTTTTTCTGATGGGCTAGTGCTTAAAGTGGAGGCAGCCCAAGCGGGTTCTGCACAGCTCGACCCGAGTGCAATATACAAGCGGTTGGCCCAAGACTTGGAAAGAGTAGGCATCCAGTTAGAGATAACTTTCCACAAAGACTGGGTCACGTACTGCAATCAATGGCGTGAGGGTGCTCCCGTGGGTGTTGCTTTTACAGAGATGAGTTGGGGCATGTCATCCGATCTTTGGCTGGCCCAAGTGCTTCATGGCTCCAACCAATCGCCTGTTGGCTTCAATGCTGGGTACAACAATGATACAGGGGTGGATGTTCTATTGGACCGAGCACGAAATACAATCGAAGCGTCAAGCAGGAGGTCGCTCTACCGTGAGGCAGATTCGTTGCTGATGAAACACCTGCCTATCCTACCTTTGTTTACCTCTCGGCGCGGAATGTTTGCCTATTCGCAGAGGGTAATGGGGTTAACTACGGTCAACCAATGCTGGCATGATTTTCGAGGAGTGAGGTTGAAGTAAATCAGAGACGTTGTAAACCAAATTGGGTTAGTGTCACCGGCCTCCTTTTTCCAAGTAACAGCCAAAGCCGGTAACGTAAAACAGTCGAACAGCGGTTTGTGCCATCCTCCTGCGTATTCCGGCGAACGTGACCGGTCATTCCGGGGATCGTGACCGATTTGCACACGGCCATCACGCTGGAGTCGGTTTTGCACTCTGAGTGGTCACGATGGGTCAACCGATTCCGTATTTTGTGCTGTCGCTTTTCGCAGTGATTCCCCCTTCAGATTGAGTCGGTGAGCGCCGTGTAGGAGCCGATCCAGGATGGCGTCGGCGAGCGTGGCGGAGCCGATGTAGTCGTGCCAGTGTTCGGTTGGTAACTGGCTGGCGATGAGCGTTGAGCCTCGCCCGTGCCGGTCTTCGATTACTTCCATCAGGTCCTGGCGTTGTTGTGCGGTCACCTTCTGCATGCCCCAGTCGTCCAGGATCAGCAGATCCGTCTTCAGCAACTGGTTCATCAGTCGTGCGTAGCTGCCATCGCCGTGGGCGATGCGCACCTGATCGAACAGGCGCGGCACCCGCAGGTAACGCACCGACAGCCCCTGCCGGCAGGCCTGGTTGCCCAGGGCGCACGCCAGCCAGGTCTTGCCGCAACCGGTTGGTCCGGTGATGCACAGGTTCAGGGATTGGCGGATCCAGTCACAGCTGGCCAGGCCCGCCATGCGGGAGCGTTCCAGCCCCCCGTGGATGGCGGTAATCGATGTCTTCCACGCAGGCAGGCACTCGCAACCGGGCTGCCTTCAGCAGCCGCTCTAATCGGCGGTTTTCCCGGTGCAGCACCTCCCGGTCGATCAGTAAGGCCAGGCGTTCCTCGAACGCCAGGTCGTGGGTGTCGGGCTGTGCCCGTTGTTGTTCCAAGGCATCGCACATGCCTGTCAGCTTGAGCTGGCGCAGGGTGTCGAGGGTGTTTTGAGTCAACATCAGTTTCTCCGGTATCAGTGGTAGTAGCGGGACCCGCGAACGTTGGTGTGAACGGGCAGATCGGCCAGTTCCGGTTCTTCCTCGTTCAGTGGCAGAGGCAGCTGATCCAGACCCTGCTTCAGGATCGAGCTGATGCTCTGGTAGCTTGCCGAGTTGATGGCCAGTGCTCGGCTACAGGCCTGCTCCAAGCGGTCACGGCTGTAGCGTCGACTCAGGTTCAACAGCCCCAGGCAGGCCCGGTAGCCATGCTCGGGATGCGGACGATCCTTGAGCTGTCGCTGTACCACGTCGAGCGTGGCGGGACCGATGTCAGTGGCCCAGTTCAGGAACCGCCCGGGCGACCAGTTCTGATGGGCCTGATGGGACTTGGGCATGTGCTCGGTCAGGGTGACGAAGCGGCCCTTGCCATGCCGAGGGTGCAGGGCCACCCGCTGGCCTTTGTGCATGACCTCAACAGACGTATCGGTAACCCGAACATCCAGCTTCACCCCCACCAGGGCGTGAGGCACGCTGTACAAGCGTTTGTCGATCTCGATGTGGTAGTCGATGCCTGGTCGTGCCTTGCGCCACTCGGCATAGACGTAGGGCGTTGCCGGCAGTGGCCTGAGTGCGGGTCGATCAAGTGCTTCGAACAGGCTCTGGCGACTCTCGGAGCGCCCCTGGAACGGGCGCTGGTTCAGTGCTGGTAGCAGGTCTGCAATCGCCGAGTTCAGTTCAGCCAGTGAGAAGAACGTTCGGTGCCGCAACCGGGCCAGGATCCAGCGTTCAACCAGCAGCACAGCGGCTTCGGCCTTTGCCTTGTCTTTGGGCTTGTAGGGGCGTGCTGGTAAGACCGCCGTCTGGTAATGGGCGGCCAGCTCCGCGTAGGTCTCGTTGATCTGGGGCGTGTATCGGTCTGCCTTGGTGACCACTGCCTTGAGGTTGTGCGGAACCAGCAGTTCCGGCACGCCACCATAGAACGCCAGCATCCGCTGGTGAGAGGCGACCCAGTCCGGCAGGGACTGGCACCAGGTGGCCTCGGCGAAGGTGTAACTGGACGCGCCAGAGCCGGTAGTGGTGGCAGAACTGGCTGTACCGGAGGGCCTTATCGCCGTGGCGTTCCACATATTCGGCCCAGAGCAGTTGCAGGGTGACGCCCTTGGTCTTCAGCTCCTGATGGACCTGGAAGTAGTCGGGCTCGGCAAAGCGTGAAGGCGGCGTCTTGGCCGGGAACAGCCGGGCTTCGAGCCTGGCCTCGTCTGTGCCTTCCGGCAACGGCCAGGTGATGCCCTGCGCGGTGGCCAGGCTGACGTAGTTACCGACCACGCCCTTGGAGAGGCCGCAGGCACGGGCAATGCGCTCATGGCTCAGGCCCGCTTCGTACTTGAGGCGCAAGACCTCGATGATTTGTCGCATGGAAATCCTCGCTGCCGGCATTTGCCCTTCCTCGTGATAAAAAAGGAACGGGTATGCCGGATAAAGTTGAAGAATTCCAGCGCGTTGGCAGTGATTCCGGAGGAACGTGACCGGTGGTTCCGGCATCGTGACCGGCGATTCCGGAAAACGACCCGAAATTGGTCACGATAGAACGGAATGAGCGGTCACGATCAACCGGAACAGGCGGTCACGTTCAAACGGAATGGGCGGTCACGATGGGCCGGAATATGCAACAGACACACATGAGGATATTTTCTGGCAGTTTTTGTGTCCATCTTCGGAGTTTTCGGTTTCAGTGCAAAGGTCAAAATTCCATGGCCGGAAAAAATGTCCTAGAAACCGTGGACACACCATGGACACAATTTGGACACAGCCAAATAAAAAGGGCCTACGTTTTCACGTAAGCCCTTGAAAAATATGGCGCGCCCGAGAGGATTCTAACCTCTGACCTCTGACCTCTGACCTCTGACCTCTGACCTCTGACCTCTGCCTCCGGAGGGCGCCGATTGGGGGCGGTTTGGAGTGAGGTCGGTGGGTCTAAATCGTTGTTCGTCAGTAACTTGCAGGTCGGGCGGAAGCTCGCGAAAAGTTCTTTTAACACCGCTAGTTACACGATTTATCCCAAGTTTGGGCACACACTTGTCAGGTTAGAGATGGCTTTAACTGGACAGAATGACCGCTGCTCCAACTGCTTATTTTCCAGTTCACAGTTTACTATGCGAACTCCAAGCTCAGAAAAAATGTCTGGTTTTAACTGTCCGAAATTGGACAATTGTCGAGCGGGGTAGTCCGAGAGTCCGCCTGTAGAAAGCTATATTTTGCGAGAGAGTATCACCCATCGGCTCTCGTTAACAGTCAAGGGTTGGCCGCATCAGAGGTTATCAAGAGTAACGGGGGGGATTCGGCAACCACATAGCTGACACTCGGGGCGATTAGTGTAGAGTTCAGACTACCAATAGTTAAAGAGCCAGTATCTGTCAGGTCGATTGACTACAGCTGAACTTTTCCAAGTAATCGGGTGTTCTTATCTCGTCCGGCGGCACGTTAATCCGGAAGAGCTGACTGCGTCGATGGGAGGGAGCTAGAAAAGCGAGGGAAAGCGACTTAGTCTGCACATCTGATTGAGTGGCCGTTGTAACGGTATGACTCGACATAGGCCATGCTTGTTAACTCTTGTATCAACCGGAGAGACTGGATTTGAGTTGTCGCTGCGGATGTGCCCTCCTGCTGTTTTTCGTCATTAGTGTTTTCCCAACCAGCCTGAAGGCTGAAGTCGTGAACCTGTCCTGGGATAACGACCTGCTTACCGGAACCGATCGCGGCTATACAAACGGGGTACGCTTTTCGTATCTGACAGACACCGCTGACG
>NZ_NEFY01000026.1 GCF_002258215.1 Marinobacter vinifirmus | reverse complement strand
ATTCCCTGGCACGACTGCTGCGTGCAGCCGGGCTGTCCCGCAGCACGTTCTATTACCAGCTCAAGGTGCTGCGAGCGGGAGACAAATACGAGCCCTTAAAAGCTCGCATACAGGCGATCTACCGCGAACACCATGGCCGCTATGGGTATCGGCGCATTACGGTCGCCTTGCGCCGCCTTGGTGAGCAGGTGAACCACAAAATCGTTCAGCGGCTGATGCAACAGCTGGGGCTGAAATCCAGAGTTCGGGTGAAGCGATACCGCTCCTACCGAGGCCCCGTGGGCAAGAAAGCACCGAATCTACTGGCCCGGGACTTCCGGGCCACCAAGCCCAACACGAAGTGGGCAACGGACGTTACTGAGTTCAAGGTGCAAGGACGCAAGCTGTACCTGTCGCCGGTGATGGACCTGTTCAACGGTGAAATCCTGGCCTATGAACTCCGTGACCGGCCGGTGCTTCCCATGGTCACGGAGATGCTGAAAAAGGCCTTCAGGCGACTCAAGCAAGGAACCAGTCCAGTGGTACACTCGGATCAAGGCTGGCATTACCAGCATCCGGAGTATTGCCGGATGCTCGAGGAGAAGGGGCTAACTCAAAGCATGTCTCGCAAGGGCAATTGCCTGGACAACGCGGCTATGGAGAGCTTCTTCGGTACATTGAAATCCGAGTTCTATTACTTGAACCGGTTCGATAGCGTTGAGCAATTACGACACGGAATTGAGCAGTACATTGACTACTATAACCACCACCGGATCCGGCTGACACTCAATGGCCTGACTCCGGTGGAGTACAGAGAGCAGGCTGCCGCTGCAGCCTGATTAAACTGTCCAAGTTTTAGGGGTCACTTCACTTATCAAACGGTGCGGATTCGCACCGGGAGGCCCTGGCGTACGGAGGCGCCGGAGACGTTTTCCAGCCAGGTGGCAACCTGGTCTGTGCGGGTGGGGTCGGCGAAGCCGAGGTCGTTGATGTTCACGCCGGCACCCAGGTAGGGGTTGCCGGGGCGTTCTTCGCCATCGATCACGTGGCCGGCGGCACCGAGTTCGCGGTGGCCGTAGCCGTGTTCGATGCCGATAGCGCCTTCGTGCACGCCGTCACCCACCAGCGCCAGTGCCAGCACCTTGCCGCCCGGGCTTTCGATGCTGATGGTGTCGCCGTGTTGCACACCAAACTTCTCAGCATCTTTGCGGTTGATCAGCACCGGGTTGTAGGGCTTGATCATACGCAGGCGCTCAAGGCCGATGGCGTAGGAGTTCATCAGGTTGCTCTTGAACGAGAACGCCAGCAGCGGCCATTCGTTTTCCGGGAAGTGCTCCCGCATCAGCGAGCCATCCCAGAAGCGCGGCGGATGGTACATGGGAGTACCGGTCAGGCGCTTGCCGCTGTAGCTGTCGATGGCTGTGCCCACATCTTCGTTGTAGACACACAGCGGGCGGCTCCAGGCGTGGCCCAGTTTGTCACCGTCGTAGGCCTTTTCCATCGTCTCGAACCGGCCACCGCGGGAATACAGGTGCGCCACCGGGCCCACTTCGTCTTCCGCCACGGTAGACTTGATACGATCCATCAGCGGCTCAATGCCGCCAGCCACAATGTCTTCCTCGCTGGGCGCAGACAACGGCTTGCCAGTCATCGCAATGTTCGCCGCCGCACGCAGGTAGAAGTCCTCGGCGCGGTTGAGCGGATGCATGGTGCCATCGGCACCGGCAATCACATCATCACCAAAGCCCGGCAGGCTCAGCTTCTTGCCAAGTTCAATGAAGAAGGTATCCAGGCTCACCGGCTCGCCGGCCGCAGTCTTCACCTGGCGAGGCTCCACCACCGGCCAGCAGGCCGTGGTCATCTTGGTGAGCGTGCCGCTCCAGGCACCGGTAAAGCCCCACACTTCATACATCACGGAATCCGGCACAATGTAGTCGGCAAAGCGGTTGGTTTCGTTGATGAAACCATCCACCGCCACAAACAGGCCGATGTTCTTCGGGTCTTTCAGCTTCTCTTCGATGACGGAAGTCAGACCAGCCTGGCCATACAGCGGGTTGGCCATGGCACCGATCATCGCCTTGATGCGGTACGGATAGCCATCCAGGCCAGACATCAAATGCTCGGTCAGAATCGGCGGCGCCAGCTTGCGCCACGGGCCTTCGGCCGGGTACGGAGACTGGCCGCTGGCCACCTTGCGCTTGTACTCGGAAGACTTCTCGTACGGGAACCGTGAACGGCTCAGGAAAATCCCCTTGGGGCCGACCTTGCCGGGGAAATCTGCCAGGTCGTACCGGGGGCCTTTACCCACACCATTGAAGGAGCCACCACCCTTGGCCACACCACCTTTATGGTTAAAGCTGCCCGCCAGCACGTTCAGCATGTTCACACTGAAAGAGGCGTAGAAGCCCGCACCAGACATCATGCCACCGTGGGCATCGGCGGCGGACTGCCGGCCATGGCTGGCAAACTTCTTCGCCAGCCGGCGAATGATTTCCGCATCAATACCGCAGATATCGGCGTATTCCTCAATGCTGTACTTCTGCGCTTCTGCACGCAGCTTGAACAGGGAGCTGCGCACCACAACCGGGCCGTTGCCGGTTTCTACGGTACGCTCCACAAACAGCTCGGCACTGCTGGCCACTTCGGAGCTTGCCAGCTCGCCATTGGCATCCACCACCACCGGCACATCGTCTGCAGCGCCCTCAGTGGCGCGGCCGATATCGCTCATACGCAAGAAGTAACCAGCCCGCGGGTGAGCATCGTCATCAATCACCAGGTGCGTGGCGTTGGAGTGGCCTTTTTCACCGGCCGCCTTGGCCGCCGCATTACCCGGAATGGCCAGGTAATCCTTGGCGTAGCCATCGTTCTCCAGCATCCAGCGCATCAGGCCCATGGTCAGCGCGGGGTCTGTGCCCGGCAGAATGGAAATCCAGTTATTGCGCTCGCCCGCCGCGTGAGACGCAGCCGCAGTCAAAGCCGGGTCGACCACCACGTATTCCAGGTCACCCGTGGTACGGGCCTGGGCCAGCAAACGGCCCTGGCGCTTGAACGGGTTACCGGCCTGGCTGGGTGCAGTGCCGATGAACAGTGCAAATTTGGTGTTGGCGAAATCCGGCTTAACGTGGGCGTTCTTGGCCAGATCGTTCATCACCGCACCGGAACCCATGCGGAAGGCCAGACCACAGTAGGCACCGTGGTGGCCATAGTTACGGGTACCAAAGGCATTGAAAGCAAAGCGCTTCAGCAGCGCAGAGCGACCATAATCGGTGGCTTCCATTACCATCAGCTGGTTGGCCTTGGGGCCGTATTCCGGGTTTTCCGGGTCCAGCGGAGTTTCGAGATCGCGAATGGCACGCAGGCCCTCTACTTCACCTTCGCCGAACAGGTCACCGCCTTCCACAATTTCATCCAGCAGCTGCTCGAACGGGACAGATTCCCACTGGTTGCTGCCCCGCGGCCCTACCCGCTTCAGGCAGGTGAGTACACGCTGGTTGCTGGTGAGCTGGGCCATGGCAGCGTTGCCACGGGCACAGGCGGTAGAACGGTTCAGCTGCCCCTGATCCTTGAAGTTACTCATCTGGCGGAACGCATCCATTACCGGCGTGTCCTCGTCCAGGTGCTCGTCAGAAGACAGCGGGTGGTACGGGTTACCAGACACCCGCAGAACCTTGTCCTGCTCTTTATCAATCCGCACCCGCACGCCACACTTGGTGGTGCAGCCATAGCACACGGTGAAGGCAATGCGCTGGTCCGGGTTCAGTTTTACCTCACCGGTGGTGGGGTCTACGGAATACTCCGGCGCCAGGCTGTTGGCATGCAGCCGGTCGTTAGTCTGTTTGCCAGCGGTGCCGTTTACCAGGCCCTTGGCCATCTTTTCCAGCGGGTCGTAGTAGCCCGCCGCGAAGGTAGCAGCACCACCAGCGGCCGCTGCTCCTTTCAGAAAATTACGACGATTCTTGTCCATAACTATGCTCCGCCCTTAATCAGTGGCTGCCAGCCTGGAGGCCTTTCTTCCAGGGCACCAGGATGTCGATAATCAGTAACGCTGCCAGCCACAACCCGAAGGTGCCGACAATTCCAAGCAAGCCACTGGAACCTGCCTCAACGGCGTATTGGTAATAACCTGCGGTGTTCTTGGCCACGGTTTGCACTTCCATCAGCACCATCCAGCGGAAGGTCCAGCCGATGTGTACCGCCAGCAGGCCGGCAATCCAGGCGCGGGTCATCCAGCCCGGGCGGCGCAGCATGGCAATGGTCGCCAGGGTCAGCACAATGCCTACCGCCAGGCCGTAAATAGCCACCATGCGCCATTCCGCGTTGCCCTGCAAAGACTCAAACGCTGCTTCAACAGACGGGCTGAAGCCGGTAATGCCTTCAGATACCCAAAGCGCCGCCACAACCGCCGCAAGCGCCATGCTCACAAAGATCACTTTCAGACCTTGCCGGTTGATCTCTTCATCGTTACCGGTCATCAAGCGGTTGATCAGAACCACCAGGCCAGAAGCCGCCACCAGGCCAGTCAGCACAAACATCACCGGCAGCCAGTTGGTGTGCCACAGCGGGCGGGATTTCAGAATGGCTACCTCCGCCCCGGTGTACAGCATGATGCCGAAGGCAAACGCCAGGGCACCCAGCCCCGCCAGCACCAGCATCCAGCGTGGTGCCTGCCAGCTACCCATGCTGATCCAGCCAGACAGTTTGCCAATCCAGCCGGGCTCCTGTGCCTGCTCCTGCATGGCCGGGCGCCACGCCAGCCAGGCATAGGCCAGCACCATCACCAGGTACAGCGGCAGCAACAAACTGCCAATAGACATCCAGGACTGGGTGTTCAGATTGGCGTAGAAGTGCCAAAAGCGAAGCGGCTGGTGCAAATCTGCCAGCAGCGCCACCGGCCCCACCAGAGTGCAGGTAACCGTTACCAGCAGGGCCACCCTGGCCAGCGGCTGATAGTTCTTGTTACCGAAAATCAGCCCCGGCACCGTCAGCAACAGCGCCGAGTAAGAGACCGCAATCATGAAAAAGTACTGCACCGCCCAAGGGTACCAGGCAATGCCATAGCGAGGGGTAAGAACCTCAATGGCCATCGAATTCATAACCGATCTCCTCACCTTCCTGAGTACGCACATCCCAAATGGCCGGCTTGGCCTGTGGGCGAGACATAAACCGCTCTTCCATGCCCAGATAGAACACATGGGGCGATGTTCCCATCTCCGGCTTCAGCACCATCAGGTCTTCATAGTGCTCTTTCATCATGCGGCTGATCTGACTGTCCGGATCGTTCAGGTCGCCAATGATCCGCGCGCCGCCCACACAGGACTCCACACAGGCCGGCAGCAGGCCTACGTCCAGGCGGTGCGCACAAAAAGTGCACTTGTCGGCTGTCTGGGTGTGTTCGTTAATGAAGCGGGCATCGTACGGGCAGGCCTGCACACAATAGGCACAGCCCACGCACACATCGTTATCCACCACCACAATGCCGTCCTGGCGCTGGAAGGTGGCTTCTACCGGGCAAACCGGCACACAAGGCGGGTTGTCGCAGTGGTTACACAGGCGCGGCAGCATGAACGTAGCAATGTCGCCGGTTTCCTCATGCTCCACCTCGTACTGGGAAACAATCGTACGGAAACTGCCCAGCGGCGCTTCGTTCTCGATATGGCAAGACACCGTACAGGCCTGGCAGCCAATACACGCCCGCAAATCAATCAGCATGGCGTAGCGCTTGGAGGGATCACCTTCACGGCGCGGGGGTTGGTCGTTAATGCCGGCTGAGGCAAGGCTGCTTAAAGGAACCAGCGCGGCACCGGCGGTCAGCTTTGCGATCTGCCCGAGCAAGGCCCGGCGGATTTTGTCCATGGAATCACCTGCGTGATGAGTCGGTTGCTATCTAGGTTGGACAGTAGCAAAGCAGGCTTGCGGGAATTTGATATCGGTCAGTTTGTGGGGCGGGACAACAATTCGTTACGGGCAAGTACTTAGGGGGAAAGCGGTTTTCGGTGACTGGTGCTGGCAGATGGGTGGGGTCGTACCCCTGCCGGGAGTACGACCCCTTTGTAGCCTGCCAATCTTTGTAGCCTGCTATTTCAGGAGTTCTTTCAGGGGCACGGGGCGAGAGAAATAAAAGCCCTGCAGCAAGTCGCAGCCGTGGGCGCGCAGGTATTCGTGTTGGGCTTCGGTTTCCACACCCTCGGCCACCACTTCCAGGCCCAGGTGGTGGGTCATGGTGATCACGCCTTTCACGATGGCGGCGTTGTGGCGGCTGGTGTCGATATCGTTGATGAAACTGCGGTCTATCTTCACCTTGTTGATGGGCAAGTCCCGCAGGTAACTCAGGCTGGAGAAGCCGGTGCCGAAATCATCCATAGCCACCATTACACCCAGGTTACGCAGTGCCTGAACCTGCTCCAGGGCCTTTTCCGCGGCGCTCATCAGCACGCCTTCGGTAACTTCCAGCTCCAGGTAAGACGGAGCCAGGCCAGTGTCTTCCAGCACCGCCTGGATTTCACTGAAAAAACTGGACCGTCGAAAATGCACCGGTGAAATATTCACGGCCAAAGTAATGGGCCTGCCCAGGTGCTCAACAATCTGCTTCATATCGTGGCAGGCCTGGCGCAGCACGCACCGGCCGATGTCGATAATCTGCCCGGTTGCTTCCGCCACCGGAATAAACAGCCCCGGCGGCACCAGGCCGCGTTCCGGATGCTGCCAGCGCACCAGCGCCTCTACCCCGCGAATCTCGATGGTGGCGGCATCTACCAGCGGCTGGTAATGCACCACAAACTGATCGCCCTCGATCGCCTCCAGCAGCTCCCGGCGGATCGCCACATGCTCGCGAATGGAACTGTCTTGCTCGCCGGCGTACCACTCCCAGGTATTACGCCCCTGGTTCTTGGCCTCGCGCACCGCAGTATGGGCGTGGGCCATCAGCGCGCAATTGCCCTCACATCCATCGGAGCCGGACGCAATCCCGATACTGGCACTGATATGCACCGTGTGCTCGCCCACCACAAACGGACGGGACAACAACGCAAGCACAGTATCCGCTGTCTTCAGAGGCAACTCATCGGTGTACTCACTGCGAGTACCCAACAGAATCCCAAACTCATCGCCACCAAGGCGCGCCAGAAACGCTTCTTTCGGCAACTCCGCCCGCAACCGACCGGCCACCGCCTGCAACAGTTGGTCGCCCACCGTGTGGCCCAGGCCTTCGTTAATCGTGGTAAAGCCGTCCAGGTTCACCAGCAACCCCACCAGCCGGTCGCCATTCGAGCAGCAATGCTCGTTCAGCAACGCCTCGAAACTGGTGCGGTTGGGCAAACGAGTTAGCGGATCGTGGGTTTCCTGGAAACGCAGTTCCGACAGGGTGTTTTCATGCTGGGACAACAACCTGCGATAACGCTGCTCATGATCCTGCAGCGCTTTTCTGTCGTGCTCCCTGGCGGTCGCCAACGCCAACAGGCCAGACGCCCGGTACATTAACACCAGGTCTTCACTTGCCGGTTCAGAAGGATAACGACCATACACCGCAAAGGTGCCCAGCAACTCGTCGCTGGGGGTAAGCACCGGCACAGACCAGCAAGACTTGAGCCCCTCGGCCCGGGCCAGATGCGCATAGGGCGCCCAATCCGGTTCTTGCTCTATGTTCGGGGTAATCACCACTTCGCGGGTGAAGGCGGTTTTGCCGCAACTGGCCACGTTCGGCCCAATCAAAACCCCCTGCATGGCTTGGCGGTAGGTTTCAGACACGCCCTGCCCTGAAACCAGGCTAAGGGTGTTGTCGGCGGGGGCGTACATCATGAAAGACACCACGCACTCGGGCACTTGGTGTGAAACCATCTCGGTAATGGCATCCAGGATCTCCTGGAACGGAGCCTGGTGGGCAATCATGTCCTGAATTTTTTGCTGGTCTGCCAGCTCGGCGATTCGGTGCTTCATAGTGAATCCGTTCGGGCAACGTCCATAATTGTTTCACTATAGCCTAAATGCCGACAATTCCTACGGGTTGTCATCAGGAAGAAATGCTTTTGCTAACCATCTCGGAAGGCGCGCTGAGCAGACCGGCCTGGTCTTGCGCCTGCACCGTGAAATACCAGATGCCCGGCTTAAGGCCGGTGATGGTGTAAGACGGAGTCTCACCCCCCTTAAGTTCGGCGGCGCCAGGGACAACCACCTGCTGGGTAAGATTCTCGCTGTCCTGACCATAGCGGATAACGTAGCTGTCCAGCTCGCCCAAATCGAGTCCGGTATTGTCTTCACGGGTGCTGGGCGCCGTCCAGCTAAGCACCGCCTTGCGTTCAGAAACCGACTCGCTGCCCACAGCAGACTCCTGCCCCGATGGCACAGAAGAGCCGCCCGCCTGGGAGTCGCCCACGTCATCACCAGATCCACCGCCACCACAACCGGCCAGCAGCACACCAAACAGGACAACAACCAGGTACAGGGGGAATTTCTGCAAAAAATGGGGCATAGGAAACAACACCGCAGAGGGAGAGATTTCGCAGAATTTTAAATTGTTAGCGGCGGGGAGACTGTGACAAAAACGCGTTTGTTTGTGACGGTAGGTTAACTGGACAACTACATAGCTAGCGTATCAACGGGCCGCACAGGGCGGCCCGCATCGCATCAGGCAGCTTTCTTCAGCTTCTTCTTCAGCGACTTGATCTTGGCTTCGTGCTTTTCGATCTTGGCTTTACGGGCGTTGATCTTTTTCTTCAGGTTCTTCTCAGCTTTCTTGGACATAATTGCCTCCTGGGCATTGTCGCGGCTAGTTTGCGGGTTTGTTCTTCTTGATAAACCCACGAATAAACTGCCTGATTTCGCGAGCGGCGCTGGTGTCCAGCTCTTCACACAACTCAATGAACTGCTCGCGCTCGGTACTGCTGATACGAATCAGCAGCTGACTATCTTTCTTGTTGGGCTTCACCTTTTTCGGTTTCACCTTTTTGGGACCATCAGTCACTGCGGATACTCCTGGTGAGGGTGAAGCTCATGCCTGAAAGATATTTACATTGTATATACGTTTTTGAGGAAAGCAAGGCCGGGCAGTTAAACCCCAAGCCACTCCGCCAGCTGCAGATTGGTCTTCAACCGCAATCGCTGCTGCAACATTCCCTCAAACACGCTATCTACCGTGCGGCTCTCGCCCAGCAACGGCAACGCAGCTTCCGCTTCGGAGAAGAACTGTTGTTCCCGCTCAGTACCGATGATGGCGTGCTCCCACCACTCGATCACCCGGGGCCGGGCTTGTTTCAGTAACGAATCCGCCGGCAGTTTTTCAGACTTCGCCGCATTGGCGGTATGAGAAGCCGGCAACAGGTTCCAGAGATCGTTATTGTTCCAGCGCGACCAGGGAAAACAGTGGTCAATATCGTAGCGGGTACGAGCAAGATTTCTGGCCGTCCAGACACACTCCACCGGGCCAGCGGAAAGCTGTTGCTCTACCAGCTTGCGCACGACCGTGGTATCTCGCCGCCCTTCTACCCACTGCAACGCCTGATGATAGGTTTCCGTTGAATAACGGGCCTCCCAGCTTCCCATCAGGTTGATCCATTCATTCACAATGGCCGGCTCAACCCAGCAGGCGTAACGGCTGAATGTGTCCCAGAGCATGGCAGGCACCCGGAAACGCCCGAACCGGGCCAGGGTTTCCTTATCCAGGCGAACCGCCTCGTTACGAATAGTCAGTCGACTGGTGCCACCCTCGAAAACCTGGCGATTGGTGCCCGGCCAGGTGGTGAAGTGGGCGGGATTCTTGAGAATGTTTGAAGCCGCCAGTTTAATCGCCCGCATAGCCACAGGCGCAAACTCCGCTGATAGTGACAAACCAACCCGGAAATCCAGCGGTGACAGCTTACCCAGCTCGTAGAAATCGTCGACGGCAAAACCCAGCCCCCGGGAACCTGGCGCCTGCCGCAAGTGATGCTTCAGCACCAGCGGGTGGTACAGCATGATCCAGAACAGCCCCACTGCCCCAAGTGGCAGCTCTACCCAATCATCGGAGCGGTTCAGTACCAGCCCCGGCGCGCTGTCTGCCATGCGCACCAGGGTTCGCAGCAAGCCCAATTTGTACGTGGAGGATTTGTTGTCATTGATGATGATATGCCGCAGCGTGGGCAATGCTCCCGTGCCATCATCCGGCAAACGGTATACGGCGGTTTCCCACCATACATCCTCGCGTTTCAGCTGATCCGCACGCGGCATATCCGGCAAAGGCACAGGCATAACCGCCCGGTGGCGGGCAAAACTGTCCAGCTCGGCCTTCGAAACTTCATAGAACTGGCGCTCACCATCTCCCGGCCCATGGCGCAGCGTGATAACCAACATACCGGACGGTGCCAGCAGCTCCGTCAAAATCCGGAACGCCCGCTCCCGGTAAGTAGGGGGCAAGTGCATCCAAACCGCAGACACCAGCACCAGATCAAACCGGTAACTGAGTTTTCGGATCTCGCTCAGATCCGGCAGAGAGTCATCCACCCACTGGATACTGCGATGGGCCGTTGCCGCCTCACCCAGCCGACGCAACTCCGCCGCCGGCTCCACCGCCACCACATCCCAGCCACGCTCCGCCAGTGCCAACGCATCGCGGCCGCTGCCGGCACCTATATCGAGCGCGAGCCCGGTTTTCTTGTCCAGCTGGGGGAGCCAGTCGCTGTGGACCTGTTCGAAGGTTAGGGACTGGTATTGGGTGAAGAATTTTTGGGCGTGTTTGTTGTATGGACCGTAACTCATGCCACCGCCAGCTTCGCCGCCTGCTGCCACATAAAGTTCGGCATCGGCGTTCGGAGTTTCCAGGTAATACTCATGGGTTGAGATCCGGTGTGAGACACGTAATTAACCTCTCCGTAATTCACAAACCCCATCGTGCGGCCATATTCGTCTTTCGCCTGCTCTCTTACAAACAAGAACAAACGTTTGTTGATGGCTTGGTGTTGAATATAGTCCTTCCCTTTGCCACGGTCAGGCCGGGCACTGTTTTGCGACTGCCAGTGAAACAGATGCTCGTTGATCGCGTAGTCGTGGTACATGGTGGTTGGCGAGAACTGCTTTTCGTTTTTATCCAGGGTGACAAACAGCAGCTCGATATTCTGATCCTGAATGACATACACACCTTCCCTCGATGGTGGCTGGTGCTCGAACGTCATGGCACCAAAACCAACCAGAATCTGCTCTCGGGAATAGCGGGCGTGCAATCGCAGCGGGACTTCCTGAAACTCCGGCATGGCCGGCTGTTCGTGCTTGGTTTTCGACAGTTTCCAGTCGAGCACGTCCGCCAGCTCTTGTTCCAGCCCCAACTTGCTGAGTTCTGCCAGGCTTTGTGCCAACGAATCAAACTCCAGCTCCGGCCCGGCTTTCTGCCAGAAGTCGTAATGGCACATCAGGGCTTGGCGATTGCTGGCGTCGCCCCAGCTAAATCCGGCCAAGCATAGCCCCTTGAGGAACAGCAGGTACTGGTGATCGTCGCAGATCAAAATCCGGTTGTAGATGGCCTTCTTCGCTAGTTTGAAAGGCGAGTCATCGGCGACGTCCTCGTCTTTCGCTTTGCTCACCAGTTCGGCCCAGCTGCCCCGTTTGTAGAGCTCGTTCAGGTCGATGTGGGGATGATGGATTATGAAGTTTTTCAGCGTGAGAGGCTGAGTGGAGTGCTGTGGGAACTGCCGAACAAGTGTCACCAGCCGCTTCATGGTCAGCGTGGCTTGCCGGATGTTGCTCAGCACCATTTCCTGGGTTTTCTTGGTGAGCTCAATTCGGCAACCCAGTGGTGCATGGGGAAAGCCCTGCTTCAGTTCATCCGTAATCGAGCGTTCTGACTTACCCACCAGTGCCCGGAATTTATTGGCGAAATCATATTCCGGCCGGGAGTTGCCCACGAAATCCAGAACCGTGCAGCAGTCTTTGTCGTCTGCCAAACGCAGTCCACGGCCGAGTTGCTGCAGGAAGATGGTCAGGCTCTCGGTGGGGCGCAGGAACAGCAAGGTATCCACTTCTGGAATATCGACGCCTTCGTTGAATATGTCGACCACACACAGAACATTGATTTGCCCGGAGCGAATGGCTTGCTGCTTTTGTTGGCGTTCGTGGCTGTTGTCACTGGTGAGCACATCGGCCTTGATGCCATGCAGTAGTAACTGTTGAACCATGAAATTCGCGTGGTCATGACCCACACAAAACGCCAAAGCCTTCATGCTTTCAATATCCGTAACGATTTCCCGCAAGCTTCGCAAAATCTTTTTAACTCGATTCTGGTTGTGCGTGTACAAATTGGTCAGCTGAGTAACATCGTAACGCCCGTGACGCCAAGGAATAGTGCGAAGGTCAGTGTCGTCATCGATCCCAAAATACTGAAAGGGACAGAGGTGACGGCGGTTGATGGCTTCTGGTAGTCGTAACTCCGCGGCAATAACTCCGCCAAAGTCACTGAGGATATCCTGATTGTCGTGCCGCTCTGGCGTCGCAGTGAGCCCCAACAGAATCTCAGGCGAGAAGTGTTCCAAAACCGCCCGGTAACTGGATGCGGCAATGTGGTGCACTTCATCAATTACGATGTAGTCGTAATAGTCTTCAGTCAGTTTCAGCTGATCCAGCTGGTTGTTCAGGGTCTGGATCGATACGAATAACTGGCGGTAGTGTTCCGGCAACTGGCCGCCCACCCAAAGTTCGCCGAAGCCATTATTTCGCAGTACGCCCCGATAGGCTTCGCGGGCCTGCCGCAGAATTTCTTCCCGGTGCGCTACAAACAGGAAATGGGCGTTTGGCTTTGCTTTCAGGAACCGCTGGAAATCAAACGCCGAAATCAGCGTTTTGCCAGTACCAGTGGCGGCCACCACAAGGTTACGGAAACGCTGGTGAACGTCCCTTTCCACGGAGAGCTGCTCCAGAATGTCCTTCTGGTGGGGGAACGGCGTGATTTCGAAATAGTGGGAGACGCCGGGAGCATCCAAGCCTTTTTGCTGCTTCAAGGCTCGATTGAGCTTTTCGGTACTCTCAGCCTGACCATCGAACCGCTCAAAGTCTTCCGAAGCCCAATAGGTTTCAAAAGTGCTAAGAGATTTGTTGATGATGTGGGGAATTTCCTGAGAGGTGATTTTCAGGTTCCACTCAAGGCCGTTGGTCAGCGCCGATCGGGACAGGTTTGATGAGCCGATGTAACCGGTGTGAAAGCCTGTATTCCGGAGAAACAAATAGCTTTTGGCGTGCAGCCTTTCACGCTCTGTGTTGTAGCTCAGTTTCACTTCCGTGTTTGGCAGGCTCGCCAGGTACTCAACGGCTTTTGCATCCGTTGCCCCCATGTAGGAGGTGGTGATGATTTTAAGCTCACGGCCACTGGCGGTGAAGGCTTCCAGCTCTTTCCGGAAAATGCGGATGCCGGCCCATTTGATGAATGACACCAGCCAGTAGATTTTGTCTGCTGACAGAATTTCGCGCTTGAGTTCCGACTCCAGCGACAAGCCAGCATTGCTGCCTGAGAACAGCTCACTTTGGGTTAAGCCCGTAAGAGGGAAGATATCTTCAACGTACTGTTTGAGGTTGGCAGCAACCGGGTTTTCCAACTCGTAGAGCGCCGTGAGGATTTTACCTTGGCTATCGAGCAGATTCTCTTCCAGAAAGCCTTCGTCGGAAATCTGGCTCTTGAGCCACATCAGCAACTGGTTGGAGAGCTCGATTTGCTCCTGAAGCCGGTCGTCTCCCGACGGTACGGCTTCAATGGCAAATTCCAGAATGTTGGAGAGGAATCGTGACAGCCACACGGAGGCTTCGGCGCTGTTTAGCTCGCGCTCGCCGACATAGAACTTGTCTCTATCCAGTCGGCTTTCGATGAGCTTGGTGATTAGCTGCTCGTAGATTCCGGTTTGTTGCATTATTAACTCGGGTCACTACCAGGCACTGTCTCCACAGGCGTGCTCGAATAGTTATCACTCGGTAAAGGAGTACTTGAGTTTCCTCCGCCAACAACAGCAGGCAGGCTGCCGTAACAACTATCCAGGTTTTCCACCTGACTTCCATTCAGCAAAATCTCTACTGCTGCGGCTGTCCCGGTCGTCTGACCATACCGAGCTTCGACCACACCATCACCAGTCATCTTCATGTGCCCTTGGGTGGGACAACCATTCAGAGGCCCAGAAATGGTGACTGGCGTAGTAACCGTGACAAAACCACCAATAGCCGACCCGATCAGATCCGATTGCATGCTTAGGGTGAAACTATCGTTCTTGATTGCCACAGACATTCTGGAGTCACGAATCGCAACGTATTTCGAGCGAAGCAGGTACTCCATCGCCGGACTGGTAATTTCAATGGACTGATCATCGTAACTGCGCTCGGTAATTCTGGAAGTCAGCGTTCCTTTGATACCCAGTGGCGCGCCGTCCGCACCAATACGGCCTGTTATCGCGTAGGTTTCTTTAATGGTGCCCTGTACCTCATCGCCGGAACCTTCGATAACCAGGGTTCCATCCAGCCAGAGCGTCTCGGGGTATCCGGCAACCTGGCAATCGTCAAAACGGTAGGAGATTCGACCACTGTAGGGCCCAGTTTCCTCCTCCTTGATTTCCAGATTTCCGGCTTCTTGGGAGCAATAGTTGGAAGCCTTAGCAGAGTATCCGACAGCCGTGCTGGATAAGGCGTAGTCCACATCATCGACGAGCGTCTGAATTTCCGTCAGGTCGTCGTATACACCTACGGAGCGATCCAGGTCAGATACCTGGCGAATCGGAGCAGGATTAGAGCCGTAGTTATTTGGGTCCAGGGAAAGAGGTGTTTGCGGTGAGCCACCATCATCACTGCCACCCCCGCCTCCGCCACAAGCGGTGAGCAGACCCAAGGTTGTTATAGTGAAAATTCGACGGAAAGCGATTCTGGAGGGCATTTCTTATACTCCTTACATTCCATTGTTAAACCCGAGTTACCGGGTTATGCATCCACCCGTGACAAAGCACAGACCTGAAAGAACATTAGCCTTCTAAGTACAATAATCCAAGGCATTCCCGGGAGTTCGATCAAACTCACACAAAATTTTGCATTTGTTTACGAACCACTTTTCCTACTCACACGCCAAATTCCCCAACGCATCCTCCCTGCACCGCCGCCCTTCCCGGTCCCGCCAGTTCCCCAGCGGATCCTTGCCCCACACCTCTTCACCATCGGAAGACAGATAATTTCCAAGGCTGTCTTTGCGGTAGCGGTCGCCGGTTCGGTTGTCGTTCCAGTTACCCAGTGCGTCCTTGCGGAGTGTGCCCTGTTCGCCGCTGTCGCACTGGTAGCGCATGTTGCCCAGGGCGTCTTTGCGGTAGGTGCAGTTTTCCTGGGCGGGCAGCCAGCCGGATGCCAACACAAGCAGCGCTATGGCCAGGGCGATCATCAGGTGTTTCGCCACGGTAATCGCTCGCATGGTGTGCCCTCCTCTGGCGTTGCCTTTGTTCCAGTGTAGTCAGGGGGGCGACAGGTAGCGTCGTGTGGTGCTTTTTTGTGAGTGGGTTCAGGTATTGGCCAGCCAGGCCGCTCCGCGCACGCCGCTGGAGTCTCCGTGTACCGCTCTCACGATGGGCGTATCGCACTCGCCACCAAACACGTAGCCGGGCAGCTTGGCCGGCAGTTCCCGGTAGAGCTGTTCGGCGTTACTCATACCGCCGCCCAGTACGATGATGTCCGGGTCGATCAGGTTGATGACGGCGGCCAGCCCGCGGGCCAGGTGTTCCAGGTATTCATGCAGGGTTTCGGTGGCTTGCGGGTCGCCGTTTCGGGCGTTTTCAACTATGGCATGGGCGGGCAGCTGCTGGCCGGTGCGCAGTTTGTGGGTGAGTGAAAGCCCGGTGCCAGACAGGAAGGTTTCGTTGGACTGGTTATCCAGCAGGATCACTTCGGTTTTGGTGCCGCCCAGGTCTATGCCTGTTAGCCAGTTTTGCATACGTTTCCCTGTGCCGCAGGCCGGTTATTCTGAACCGTTACCCGTTATCGGCTGGTAAAACTGAATCTGGTTCCGGCCGGAGTGCTTGGCCAGGTACAGGGCTTTATCTGCTTTATCCAGCCAAGGTTTCACGCTGCCCTCGCCACCGTACTTTGCCACGCCACAACTGACGGTTATGGTGATTACCTGGCCGTCGTCCAAGGTGCACTGCATATCTACCACCGCCCGGCGAATGCGCTCAGCCAGCGCCAACACTTGGTTCAGGCTCAGATGGCGCACGGCCAGGGCGAATTCTTCTCCACCCATGCGGCCAAACACATCGTCCTTTCTCAGTAGCTGGCCGATGGTGTGGGTGTAGGTTTTCAGCACTGTATCACCCGCGCTGTGGCCGTAGGTATCGTTTACCTTTTTGAAGTGGTCGATATCCAGCATGATGACATAGATATCATCGCTGCTTTCTTCCAGCCAGCCGGTAACCAACGACAACCAGGCCCCGCGGTTTAATACGCCCGTCAAGGCATCGGTGCTGGCCAGTTGGGTCAGGTTGCGTTCTGTTTCTATATGGCTGCTAACGTCCGCAATGGCCAAGATGGCACCGCGGCTTTCATCGTCACCAAAGGCCCGCGCGCTCATGCTCAGGTGCAGGATGCGTCCACTTTTGTGGATCATACGTTCTTTATCAGCTTGGCTGTCTTCGCCAGTGACCAGGGTGTGCAAGGTCGGGCAAGGCCCCTCGTGCAGGCTGCAGCCATCCGGGGTGACATGGCAGGTTTCGTGCAGGTCGCGGCCAATCAGCTCTGCCTCTGTCCACCCCAGAAGCCGTTCACCCTCGGGGTTAATCCACTGTACCCGGCAGTTTCGGTCTACCATCAGCAACCCGTGCCCGGCCATTTCGGTAACCACCTGCAACTGGCGGTAGTTTTCTGCCAGTTCCCGCTGCACTTGCCGCTTGCGGGTGTTAGCGCGACGCCAAAGCAAAAACAACGGATAGGTAACCAGCAACCCGGAACCCAGCCGAATGCCTGTTTTTTTAAGGGCATCGGTGCGAAAGGCCGAGCAGGGTTCTCCCACCGACCGCTGTGCCAGCAACAGTTCCGGAGACTGAATGCCAGGCCTGGAAGAGTGGTGCCAACGATAGTCGTAGCACTGGCCCTCGAGTTCGAACTGCCCTTCTGGGCGGCTGCGAACCTGCTGCCAAAGCGCCGGGTAACGAACAGAAAAAACGCTGGCCGAATCGCTGACGAATGCCCAGTCGGCGTCGCCACCGCCGGCTATCCAGCCGCCGGAATCGTCCAGCACCACCAGGTCGGTATTATCTGGCAGCGCTGTCCGCAGTTGATGCAGCAGGTCGTTCACCTTGGCATTGAGCACCACAAGGCCACTTTGTTCACCATCTACGTATACGCTAGCCACCACCCGAACGATGGGTACGTAGGGCACTTCAACGCGGCCGTTTTCAATGTTGAGGTCGAAGCGGGACACAAACACGGCCCCGGCTTCTCTTGCCAGGCCCGCCTTTACGTAGTCTCGATGCGTTTTAATCTGCAAGCCCTGCTCGACCAGTTGCGGCGTGCCACTGCGGTTGTTTACCCGGATTTGCTCAACACCATAGCGGTCGATATAACGCAGCTGGTCATAGCCTGCCCTCAGGCCAGAGAGGCTCAGAAAGGCACTCTGCAAAGCCACCAGGCGCTCAGAGGACAGGTCTTTTATGTACATCTGCAACTCCGGCGAGGCGGCTATCACCTCGACGTCTCTTGTCAGCTGTTCCATATAGCCTTCTGTCATCAGCTGCATCAGTGCCAGGTTGCGGTCGATGTCGACCTGTTGCAGCTCCCGGTCTTTCTGATAGACCGGGTACTGGGTGACAACAATAACCACAACAAGGAGCGCTACCAGAATGGAGCTTTGGAAAATGAGGGAATCTCGGGAAAACCAGCGTGGCATGGTAAAAAATTTGTCACTGTGGCGGGCTGTAGAATGCCAATTTGCCCTACGGCGGAGGCCAAGACAACTACTGACCCCGGATTTTGCAAGAATTTACGTGTTTGACGCTTTATTTACACAACTGCCGTTGTACAAAAAACAAACTGGCCTAACAATATACGCCGGTTTTTTCATCCACTCTGAGGCGGCGCTCCGTCTATGCCACAAATTACTCACGCACTGCGGTTGCAGGCCTGGCCATTTTTGCTGCTGGCTTGCACTTTGCTGGCCGGTTTTGCCGGTTTGCTGGCGTCTGCCTTTCCGCAACTGCCTGTGCCGGAACCGTTGCGTTTCTCCTGGGCCGGTTCGCTCACGCTGGTGGTGGGCGGCATGATTGTGTCTGCCTGGCTGTTTCGTTCGTCTGGCCGGGCGTTGTTGCTGAAGAAGCTGGCGTACCAGGCTTCACACGATGCGCTGACAGGCCTGGCCAACCGCACGATGTTTGAAGAGAAGTTGCGGCAGGATTTTACCCTGGCCCGCCAGAACAACCGGCTGATGGCGGTGCTGTTTATAGACCTGGACGAGTTCAAGCCGATTAACGATACCCTGGGCCACAAGGTAGGCGACCGCCTGCTGGTAGCTGTGGCGCGGGCGCTGGAGGCGTGCATTCGCCCTACCGATACGCTGGCCCGATTCGGCGGTGACGAGTTTGTGGTGCTGCTGCCAGACCTGGAATCGGCCCGGCAGGCGGAGGAGGTGGCAGAACGCATTCTGCAGAAGATTGCCCGGCCCCAGCAGGTGGGCGGACATGAGCTGTACTTGTCTGCCAGTATCGGGATCAGCCTGCTGGATGACAGCGAAACGTCGCCAGAGAAGCTGATTCGCCAGGCAGACATGGCGATGTACAAGGCCAAGCGCCAGGGCCGGGATACGTTTCAAGTGTATTCGGCAGAGCTGGACGCCAAGCTTTCACGCCGGGTTACCCTGCGCCAGGATCTGCAAGAGGCCATTCGCAGCGGCCAGTTGTTCCTGCATTACCAGCCTCAGGTAGACCAGAACGGCAAGTTTTTCGGTGTGGAAGCGCTGGTGCGGTGGCAGCACCCTACTCGCGGGCTGATTGCGCCGGAGCGTTTTCTGCCGTTGGCAGAGGAAACCGGCCAGATTGTGCCGCTGGGCAAGTGGATTTTCACCCAGGCCTGTAAGGATGCCGTTCAGCTGAAGGAAATGGGGCTGCTGCCCGGGCGCATGGGGGTGAACCTGTCGCCGCTGCAGTTCCACCGCCCGGGGTTTCTGGACAAGCTGAAGAAGATTCTGGCCGAAACCGGCCTGCCGGCTGATCTGCTGGAGCTGGATTTGACCGAAGGCGTGCTGATGAAAGACCGCTGCCGCGCTATTAGTTTGGTGAATTCCCTGCAGGAGCTGGGCATTTCCACTGCGATTGATGATTTTGGCACCGGCTTTTCCAGCTTCAGCTACCTGAAAGACCTGCCCGCCAGCAGTATAAAGATCGACAAATCGTTCGTGGAAAACGTGGTCACCAACCACAAAGATGCCGCCGTGTGCAAAGGCGTAATCACCATGGCCCGCGAAATGGGCCTGACCGTGGTTGCCGAAGGCGTGGAAGACGAGGCGCAGTTCGACATTCTAAGAGCGTGGGGCTGCCACCGCTTTCAGGGGTTTTACTTTGCTCGGCCTATGGCCCTGGCCGCCCTGATTGCCTGGGCCGAGGGGGCTGAAGGGGTCTGTCCCAACGTGGACTGACCCCTCTACGTACCAAGCTCAGTTAAGGATCGCCCCCTCTACGTACCAAGTTGAGCCTGATTAGAACCAGACTTGGTGCCTTGAGGGGTCTGTCCTCGTAGGGACAGACCCCTAGTCTGAAGTGACCCCTAAAACTTGGACAGTTTAATCAGGCTGCAGCGGCAGCCTGCTCTCTGTACTCCACCGGAGTCAGGCCATTGAGTGTCAGCCGGATCCGGTGGTGGTTATAGTAGTCAATGTACTGCTCAATTCCGTGTCGTAATTGCTCAACGCTATCGAACCGGTTCAAGTAATAGAACTCGGATTTCAATGTGCCGAAGAAGCTCTCCATAGCCGCGTTGTCCAGGCAATTGCCCTTGCGAGACATGCTTTGAGTTAGCCCCTTCTCCTCGAGCATCCGGCAATACTCCGGATGCTGGTAATGCCAGCCTTGGTCCGAGTGTACCACTGGACTGGTTCCTTGCTTGAGTCGCCTCAAGGCCTTTTTCAGCATCTCCGTGACCATGGGAAGCACCGGCCGGTCACGGAGTTCATAGGCCAGGATTTCACCGTTGAACAGGTCCATCACCGGCGACAGGTACAGCTTGCGTCCTTGCACCTTGAACTCAGTAACGTCCGTTGCCCACTTCGTGTTGGGCTTGGTGGCCCGGAAGTCCCGGGCCAGTAGATTCGGTGCTTTCTTGCCCACGGGGCCTCGGTAGGAGCGGTATCGCTTCACCCGAACTCTGGATTTCAGCCCCAGCTGTTGCATCAGCCGCTGAACGATTTTGTG
>NZ_NEFY01000025.1 GCF_002258215.1 Marinobacter vinifirmus | reverse complement strand
AAGCCAAATCCGGATGGCCAAAAAACGATTTCAATAGTCGTGGCAATTTTTGCAAACGTCGAAGCTGCCGGTAAACAGTGCTCCGAAGTTGTTCTTTGCTGTTAATGATCTTTTTACCGACGTGATGGTATTTGATATAGCCCCAAACAGACTCGTCAGGATTCAGCTCCGGCGAGTACGGCGGCAGGAAGAACAACCTGAGCTTGCCGTCGAGACTCTCAACATAGTCTCGAACCCGACGAGCATGATGAACCGGGTGGTTATCGAGGATCAGGAAAACCGGCTTGTCAACGTCTTGCACCAGAGCCTTGAGGAAACCAAGAAACGCATCGGTGTTCATGTTGCCCTGAATGGTCTTAAAGCGAAGCTCGCCGCGAGGCGAGATGGCCGAGATCAGATTGATGCTGAAGCGACTGCCCGTATTACGGATGATCGGAGTTTCACCCCTGGGTGCCCAGGTGGTGCCACTGTGATAATCAGACCGAATGCTGGCTTCATCGCCGAAATAGATGGTGGCGCCGACTTTTTTTGCTTCCTTGCGAATTTCCGGGTAGGTCTCTTCTTTCCATTGTTTCACGGCCTCTGGCTTTTGCTGGTAGGCCCGATGCAGGGGTTTCTGAGGCGTCAGCCCCAGGTTTCGAAGCAGACGACCGACCGAGACATCGCTTAACCGGACGTTGAACTTTTGCCGGATGAGCTCACGCACTCGGCCCCGAGTCCACAGGGCAAAATCAAACTTCAACTGGTCCGGCGTAAAGGTCGTTATCCAGATATACAGCTCCCGGATCTGAGCACCGCTCAGTTTCTTGGGACGACCGGAAATCTGCTTGGCCTTGAGCGCGTCAAAGCCACCCTCGCGGTAGGCAGCCAGCCATTCATAGATTCGTGCTCGGCTCATCCCCAGCGCTTTGATGACGACTTCTGGACTCTCGCCATCCATGACCCGTTGAACGGCGCGAACGCGAATGGCTTCTAATGTTTTGTGATCAAGTTTACGACCGTCATCGTGGCGCATGTGTGTAAATATCCGATAAGCTTGGCGAACGGAGCCTACATTATAAATGATGTTCGCTTACTTTCGAACCCATTAGTAAGAGTAACGAACATGGCCTAATATCGGGTCAGACCTGTTACAACGGCCACTCAATCCACTCCTAAAAGGTGATTTAGCTATGCCCACTAGCGCCCCTGCAACATAAATGTCTCATACTCCAACTGATTGAGCTTCCGGGAAAGCAAGGCCAAACCTACAACGACCGAAATTAGAACTGCAGCAGCAAAGCCGTAACCATAGAAAGATGCACCAAGCTGTATAGACAAAAATGTAAACAGTATGTTGCCTGCAAAGAAAAGAATACAAAGCGTCAGGTTGATTCCGCGCGAGTCAAGATAGAACAGCACATTTTGTATGGCCAGTAATATCAGCTGGATACCGACTGCAACAGAGTCGATATACAAAAGCGGCAAGTAAAGGCGAGAAATTCCTAGTGCATCAAGAATTTCACCCGCCCACATGAAAATCAAAATGATCGTCAAGCCCTGAACTTTAAAGATCTCATAGATGCCGTTTCGGGCAACCAAAACCATGTCATCTCGAAAACGATTGATTCGCTCAAGCGTATCTCCGTCCCGAACCGCATTATAAAAACGATCATATGCCTCAGCGAAATCCGTCTCCATTCGGACCAGAAACACAGCCATACCCGGCACTATCGAGAGATAGGCGAGAAAAATTGGAATATCATAAATTACCGATGCGCGAAGTTCTCCGACAATTGACTCCGACGTAGAGGGACTAAACCAAAAAATAAACTTATCAGCCCATACAGCAGCATTGTAAAAGAGACCCGTGAATATCAGTGCTGGAAATACCTGGGCTCGATTAAAGAAGTCGAATCTGATTAAGGTATCACTAGGATACTGGCGAATAATCGTATAAAAAAAGGCGAAGAACAGGAATCCATGCCCCAACAAGAGCCCAAATAGCAATCCTTCCAGCCCAAACGGCCACAGTTGAAGTGCGGCGACAATAGCTATTAAGTACCCGATGGCGAAAATAACCACGATTCGACGATACGACTTCATGCTGGAGAGAAAGATCGTTACCGGCCATAAATTACAGAGCACAACAAAATTCGCCAGCATCATCATTCGATAGCCGGTGGAGGTTCCTGGCATTAACCAAACCGCTGCAGCTAACGCCAGCACAAAAGATAATCCGGTAGTGACCCAGAGCAGCCCCATCAGGTTTGGCAGGATTAAAGAGCGCGCGCCTTCATAAAGGCGGTCCGCAACCCAGCGGGTGAAGACGTGCTGAAATAACCCCGAAACGATCAGGGACAACGCCATCAGATAGGTAACAGACACCAGAAACTGAACAACCTCGCCCTGCGTCGCTGATAATGAAACGCTGAAAACACCAATCAGCATCACGCCCAATACAGAAAGCACCCAGGGGCCGGAGCTAATGACTCCGGCCAATCCGTAGGCACCCAGCAAATTGATAAAGCTATCTTTACGAAGTAGTTTCCGTAATTCGAATCCAATACCGGCCATCAGCAGTTTCCCTCTCCGGATCTTATGATCAAGGAGCGGTAAATATCTCGATACTGAGAAAACATGCTATCTAACGTGTAGTAACGCCGTACTCTCTCCAGGCCTGCCCTTTGCGCCGACCTCCACGCTTGCGAATCCCCAAGTAATCGTAGGGCCTCTTTCGCGGTGGCATCCGGATCAGCAATAGGAACAACAGCACCTGAAGGACCTATCCGCCTGTCCTCTTCTCCCGCCCCCTCAATCAGTTCTCGGCAGGCCCCAACATCTGTGGCCAAACAGGGAAGTCCTGCGGCATTAGCCTCAAGTATAACCAGCGGCAAAGCCTCAGAGATTGAAGTCAGTACCATCAAACCCAGTTGCGGCATAATTTCGTTTACATTCTGAAACCCGAGAAACCGCACGCGGTTCTCCAGGCCCAGGCTGGTAACGAGCTGCCGACATTCATCAACATACTTCGGATCTTCATCTTCCGGACCAACTATCCATCCTTCAGCCTCCGGCATCACCTCGCACACGGCTCGTATGGCTCGAACAAATGTTTTGATGTCTTTGATTGGCACCACCCGGCCAACCAGTCCTAGTACTTTTGGAGTTTTCTCCGGCCGGGCAAGCCTTACCTCTCGAAACCGATCCGGATCTATTCCGTTAGGGATAACTAGTGTCTTTTCAGGATCTGCGCCGTCATGTAGCTGGCGGGATCGGTTCCCTTGATAAAGTGACACGATAGGATCAGCCTGCTGGTAAGCCATTGTTCCGATGACTTCAAAAAACCTTATCCAAAGCCGTCGAATGTAACCTAGCTGCGCATTCAGGTTGTCACTTACGGGATCTTCAGGGTCTGATATCCATTGCGCCTGGGATAAGTCGATTCGACGTTCCTTTGTATAAATTCCATGTTCAGTGAGGGCAAACGGGATGCCGTGTCTTACGTTCGCCATCGCGCCCAACAGGCCCGCGTACCCGGTTGAAATTGAGTGTAACGACCGAACTGGTGGAAGGTTTTCAACAATGCGTGCGAGTACAAAAAGAGGGGCATGCATCGTTCGCACTGTCCAGAAATAATCAATGAACGACGGCTCCGTACAGTATTTTTTAAAACTCTCATCAATCATATTCCAGCTTTCCTTACTGTACAGAAAGTCTTCTTGCGTGATCCCCCTACGACGACCCAAGTCATTGAACACTTTACGAATTGTGTTCTGATCAACCTTGAAGCCCTGTTTGAAACTTTCATGCAGCTTGCGCTGGGAATCAAATGCTCGCGCGTTCCCCTTTTTCTCCGCCGGACGCGGGTTTTCACTACCCTCCATCAGGTAATGGCATTCGAAGTGCGTAACGTTAGACGGGAGTTCATACTGGCGCGGCCCATAGTGCTTCCTCGCACCCCCTATGAACACAAGTGCGAAGGTAAACTCTGGCAAACCGGTGATAATCTGGTGCACCCATGACGACACTCCACCGCGTATAAACGGATAAGTACCTTCAAGAAGCAGGCATATATCGGCAACAGGTTGACGTTTGCTCTGTAGAAACTTCATGATAGCCAGCTATCGAACAGAGGTACGAGCGAAGGGTGCGATCTACCTTGTGGACACCGGGCGAGAAGATATCGCACTCGACTGAAGTCCCGAGCCAGAAATGCGACTTCAGCCAAGTAAGGGTAGACAGACTCCGGCGAGCATCCGTTCTCCAAAGCAACCTCAAAGGCCTCACCAGCTTGAACGGGATTGTCCATTTCAAGTTCAATACGCCCTAACAAACGCCAGTCTTGGTGTCGATCATACTTGCCGACGAGGGTGACAAGAACTTCTCGAGCCTGTTCAAGGTAATAATGTCGAAGCCCGCCTTGGGCAAGCCCCAGATAAACCATTTCCCACCAGATTTGACCCAGCCGCCTCATGGCGCGCTCTTGGTGCTTATCGCTGGTTTTGTTTTTTAACTGAGCCTGCAATTCGCTAGCCTCTGAGACCAGTGACTTTTCACGCTGCTCGAGCATAGAGTATGCGAGCAACCGCACGTCATCAGCCGGATCCTTTAACGCACTGCGCAATAGATCTACGGGCTCCGGACCCGCCATCTGGCGCGTCGCAAGCAGTGCTTTCAGCCTTTTATCCGGGTCTTTCGCTTCCCGAAGGACTTGTCTTAAGCCGCCCTCTGTGTAGGTTACCATCGAGTCAAGATCCAGCGGTTTGTAGGGTAGCTCCGGCGCTTCAACAATTTGCCAGGGCACATCACGCTCTAACCGTGGAAGGTACAGCGCTAACAAAACGCCCGAAAATACGCCGATACTGCCGATAACAGGGATGGCAAACTGAAGACAGAACAAAAAAAGGCCTGGCAAAAACCGCATCGTACGATAACGTTGAGGCATAAATACAAGGAGCACGAGCGTAAAGGCGCTGCAGGCCAATGCGTGCAGAACGGCATAGGTAGCAACGGCCTCCATTGTCTGAGATGACGTTAACAACAGAGAAACACCACCAGCTTCTGCGGCCAGGCCAAATGGGATCAACCAATAGTTACTCATCACGCTGACCCTTTGACAAAAAACTTCGAATCCATTTCAGCGATGTTTCCGAATCCTCAATCACAAGGGTTTCTGTTCTGGCCAAATCATGAAGTGACGCACCGATCTGATGAGTCAAATCTTCATCCAAGCGTGCAATATATCCCGCCAGTCCAAGTTCATCCGTCAGGGGCATCAAGAGAACAATTCGAGTACTTTGCCCATCTTGATTGAACGCAAATAAGTCAAGCCCACGGCGGAGATACTCAATTCTGGCGAGAAAATGCGTGGCGTTTTGGTTATCGACTTCAAGCCCGAAAGCTACCGCAGGCATATTGAAGCGAGAAGCATCGTGGCCCGCTCTCTCTGCCTGAAACAGTAATGCCCGTAGTTCTGGGGCGTCTTTTGAGTCAACCACCCTATTTTGCGTCAGCACATCAGCCATATGGCCAGCCAAAATGGCCAGCAGGCGGAGCACCCGTGACTGGAAAGAGAAAAATGGCATTGCTTTAACTAGGCAAACAGCAACCACTTCATCACTGGAATCCGCTAAGGGTAAGGCAAGTAGCAGATCAGTATTGAGGTCGCCGGCATAGTTGCGGAGTTCCGTTTGTACGGACACGAGCGTGGATTGCTCCAAAGCGTGCAGAATGAGTGGGTCGTCAGCCTGAACTGATCCAAAATCACCTATAGACGCTAGGGGTTTGCTACCACACTCTCCCTTTTCAACGCCATAGATGGCAGCTGTCTGCAATTGCCCGTAACGTGCGAGCAAGCCCAGCATGAGACCTGCGGATTCATCGTTAAGCTCACCGGCACCAGCAAATGAGAGTTCACCATACAGTCTTCGCAAAGATTCCCGGAGACTTCCGGAGCTTCCCGCTAGTTGTTGCTCTAGCCTGTCATGAGATACCTTCAATAAATAGAAATATCGAGTAAATTCATCCAGTCGGCGGCCTTTGTAGTTGGCTACGGCCTGCGCCCGGTCGAGCTTGCGCCCCCAATAGTCCCTGAATTCGCCAGCAAGCAGACTCAAAGACAGGATTCCAGCGGCCCAACTCCAAGGGAACTCATACAAGTCGTTTGTGCCAAGCTCTTTGGCAGCGGCAAGTAATACGAAAACACTAGCCAGGAGCGCTGCGAAAAAGCCGTACCTCAGCCCAGTCAGCAACGGAGCAATAATCAGCCAAGGAATCGGTTCATTTAGATAGAACGGATCTTCCGGGCGAGTCCAGTAGCCGAAACTTATGGTGGCAAGTGTGATCAACGCAGTTTCTGACCATTTAAACCAACTGGAGACTTGCGTTGATGATTCCTCCGCGCGTTCAGATAGCTCTGAAGACATAGACTTCACTGCTCGAGGCTAACCAAAGGCATTGCCTGCACCAAATCTTGAAGCACTTCACGCGCAACAGTGCCAACTGCCTCCCGGGACCAGCCAGTTCGCGCAGCAGTCCCGGACCACAAAATCTGACCTTTAGTATCTATCACCATTAACGTCACTCCGACTGCCGGCTCACTGTCGAATCCGGCTTTATAGCGCCACTCCTCAACCGTACCCGCAACAAATGTTTCCATACCCTCGGCCCTGGCGCTCGTGACGGCCTCCGCCTGACGCGCCTGACTTTCATACATCAGCGGATTGTCATCCTCCGGCAGATACAACGTGACATCTTTTACGCCCTCAGCACGGAGAATGGCCGTAACAATGCTAGCGGCCTGATCCCCCGCCTGAGGGGTTTCCGAAAGATTTATCAAAGGGACTACTGCATACCTATTTGAAATATCAAGCCGTTGATTTCCTTTTTCAGAGATCAGAGTGGAGCAGCCTGTAACCAGGAGCAGAACACTAAGGACAATAACAACCTTGTTAACCATGAAATCCTCGCTCAATCAGAAAAATAAAGTGTATACGTCGCCTGAACACTCGCGCTCGCGCTGCCATCGAGCGTGTCGGATTGCCACCCGCCCGATACTGACAACCTGTCGCGGCCAAGAAGGGGGATTCCCATGCCGGCGCTGACACCGAAAGCCACTGAATCGGATGACAATACGTACCCTGCCCTCGTATCCACAAACCAGCTGGTCCCAACTTGCAGAGAATCGAGACCAGAGGCCTGCCCCCTCTGCCAACGGCTACCAATGCCAAAGCGTCGATAGTCTTCCGTAACAACGTTGCTGGTATCTATGGGTTGCTCAAACATCGCACTCGTCTTGCCATCCAACTCATTCAGGTCGGACAGTCTTTGACTACTGTATCCAGCCTCAAGCACCCAGTTCGGGCGGCCAAACCAAACCTGGTAGCTGGCCAGTACATTCAGTTCATGGCCTTGCGCCAGAGATGATTGCGCATACGTATCGTATGAAATATCACCGTAAGAGGCAGAAACAGCCACACGTGCCGTGGGCGCATAGCGAACCGAAAAGGATGTCTGGTTTTTACCTGCAAGCCACCATGACTCAGCAGAATCCAACGCTCTTCCTCCTAGTTCATGGCTGAGCCCAACACTCCAACGCTTTGTTAATGGTCGTTCCAGGGAAACCCTACCCCATAGGTCATGCGAACCTATTCGCTCCCTATGACCGACCCCAATATCTAGTAGCCAATTCGCTGCATACTTCGAAATAGAAACTTCGGACTCAGTGCCATTGCGAGGCTCGCGATCGAACAAGGTGTCGCCAGTGCCCCCAAGATCAGCAAATGCCCCTTGCACGCTATAGCTCCCCCAGCCATACACTGCGGAGAGTGCGCGGGACTGAACCGTCATCCTGCCAACATCATTAAATTCATAACCACCTTCCATCGCCTTGAGCGTGTTGGGTGCTCGATAGCCACCAGATGATAACGCCGTACCTGCCAACTCCCTTTCCAGGGTGGGGGTCCTGTACTTACGCTCACTATCAACAAATGCCTGATATTTGCGCCAATGATGCACTGCACGGTCATTACCCAATACCGAGTAAGCCTCAATCAATAAGCTAAGTCTGTCTGGTTTGGGGTTTACTGCAAGTCGCTCCAGAATCGCGGGAAACTCTTCCACTGACAACTCCGGATACCCCAGCTTTAACCACCCCAGTGCGACCATTGCGTCTTCACTACCAGGGCTTAAACGCAGAGCTCTTCGGAGAGTATCGAGCGCATCATCGGGTCGACTCTCAGATTGAAAATAAGCTGCCAGTGCTATCAAAAACGACACATCAGATTCAGGATTGCCTGTACTTTTCCTCCAAAACTTGAGCGTTTCCCGAAGCTCTGGCCATTTGAGAAGTGACGCCTGAACGGAGGCCACAGAGCTTATAAAGTCCGCTTCTCCGCTGCGACCAAACAAAATCTTTCCGATTCTAATCACCTGATCGTATTCTTCGAACACATACGCCAGGTTCAACAGCCGTTCCAAGAGGTCGTCGCTCAACTGTGAAGGATCCTCACCTACCAGCTTGCGATACTCTCCCCGGACAGTGCCATAGTCGGCTAACGCAACAGCTATATTGAGCCGCATTAATGCAGCGCTTTGCTGGGCGGCGCCGGAAAACTCCTCTTGTGCTAATACGGCCAAAGCTTGTTCCGGTTGACGTGTTCGCCAGTAAAGGTCGGCTAACATTAACCTAGAAACCTCTGATAACTCAGAGGCGTTTGTCAGAACTTCAATTGCTTCAACGTACCTGAGATCATCAAAATACAACTGCACCAATTGGTCTCGAATTTCTGCATTATCTGAGTGCTGAACTAAACCTCGCCCAAGCACTTGGGTGGCTTTATCTAGCTCGCCCAATCGCACATAGGAGTCGGCTAGCTTGATGTGCTCAGGGGGACTGAGTTGCCTGTGGCGCATCGAAAGCTCAATTAACTCAATCAGACTTTCCCACCGGCTTAAGCTGGCAGCAAGAGCTTCAGTCCTTTGAAACGCCCGTTTACTGGGCTTCATTTGATAAGCCAACAACCAGGTTTCGAGGGCTTTTTCTGGCTTACTACTCCAATCGAACACCTGAGCAATTTTTACGACGTCTTTATCCGTCAGAGTTTCCTTGCTAACAAGCATTTTCTCCGCAGTGACGCTGGCCTTGATCACCTCACCAGTCGCGAGTTGCATATCAATCAAACGGCGCAGAATCGAGAGATTCACTGCGGAGGATTCCGAAAGTCTTTCCAGCCATTTCGCTTCCAAGGGCGTGTTATCCGCATATCTCGCCAATTCAATACCTCGGCGAAGACTGACTGGGTCCTCACCAGGTAATTCCGCGTCGATAAATGCATCCAAAGCTTTATCTGGCTGACCCGCACCGAGGTAAAATTCGATCATGGACTCTTGGATACGAGATTTGTCAGGCCCAGGCAACAACTTAACGATTCCCGAAAGCGTTTCAGCAGCCGCACCGGGGTTACCCGAAGCAGCTTGAGCCCCCGCCAGTACCTGTTGCAAACGCAACCCTTCCCGCAGAGAGCGCCCGGACAGGAACGGCGGTAAAAGTGCTGCGGTGATGTCCGGTTCGGCCACTGCGAAAAAATCTTCGAGCAAAGGGCTGGGGATATCTCGACGTTCTGCATGCTGTGACAGCATGGTCAGGGCATCGTAAAAACGGTGCCTGAGCTTAGCTTTGCGTTCAGGTTCGCTCTCTGCGGTAAACGCCCGCAACAACACTGTTGCCCTTGCCTCCAGATGCGAAAGGTCCGACTTCTCACTAAATTTTACGGGCTCAAGAACGCTCCAGGCGGTATCGAATTTGCCAACCTCGGCATACATTCGCGCCAAACTCATGCGAATTGATGCGTTATTTGGGTCGGAAGCGATCAAAGCCTCCAAGTATGCAATTGAAAGAGCATCCGGTTTACTGGTGCTGCTGAGGTTTTCGAAAAACGAGCTTCTTGGATACAGAACATATAACGCCAACGTTATAAGTGCTGCCAGTAATGTCAGGGCTGGCACACTGAAAAACGACGGACGCTTATTCGTAGCCTTCAACGACAAACTAACTCCAGCCCTTCCAGACGCTGGGCGGATAGCCGGAACTTGTTCTCACCAACAACCTCTACCTTGTGGTTACTGATTACCGCACAACGCTTGACGCCCCCAACTTCGAGTTCAGGTGCAACGTGCCCACTGATCGACATCCTGACTTTCCATTTTCCATCACCGGTCTCGGTTCTCTCCCAGTCAGTAATGGAAGAGTTCGCACTTTTCAGGAAGGGTCCGTCGACAGCCTCTGCCGAAAGAAAGAGTAAGTGATCGGCTCCAACAAGATGAACAAATCGCTGCCGCCCATGGTCAGTGTAACCGCTGACACCTATACTTCGATTCAGGTCTGGATATAGCTCAGGGGATATCAGTACAGACCTTGGGTGCTGATACCCTTTCCAACGATATGCCCCATCCTCGTTAACGGTTAAGGTGGAATAATATCGAGATTGAACACGCTCTGCGTATGCGCTCAGAGGAACCGGCGTATTAGGCTCGGCTAACGCGGCATCGTATACCTCTTTGAGCGCCTTGAGCGCTTCTAACTTCGTCCCCGAATAGAAGTGGTAGTAGATTCCTGCAGGTTTTAACCGGTATGGCTCTTCAAGCAAGGCGAAGCTTTCCTTTGCATGCCGATACCCGTAGAAAGGCCCGGTCCAGAGATTTGTGTAGACATTCTCATTCATTACAGGGGCATATATCTGAAGCTCATCGCCCACAGGGCGACCATCCGGCCAGACATCTGCCAGATGCGAGTGGTACGGCAAAGGACGAGTGTTGCCACCATTTACATTTACAAGGCCCAGCTTTCGAACCATCGACAAAGCCTGCGGACCAGGCCTTGCGTCACCGCTCCAAAGAAATACCCGTGTTGGTTTCGTAACTGGCGCCAGCCTATTTACAAATTTAACAGAGTCAGGAATTTCCCTTTTCAGATTGATTTCGTAGCCTTCCACCGGCAAAGAATAGCCATAGAGAGTATCTTCCGGAGCAGGGGCGGGCCCTCCCTCAATGACCGGCCAAAAGTAAGGATGACTGAACGTATGTGAAGCAACTTCTATGTTGGGTTCACTGAAAATTTGTCGTGCAACATCCGAAGCCGTTTTGCTGTGCTCGGGGAAGATCCCTTCAGAACTTACCTCGGCTTCAATAACCGAAACGGTATGTGGAATCTGGTATTCCTGAAGAATATCTTCAAGTATTACCTGCGCGGCGATCTTGGCCGGTGACTGCTCCGCGCGAGATACAAACCCATCCCCATCAATATGCGAGGTCAACACTCGTCGCCCGGACTCGGTTGTGGTATCGATAGCGACCGGAAACTTCGGCTGAAGTGCCTCACGCATGAAAGCCACCGGATCGAACAACCATAACGCAGTATTGTCGGGGCCTGGCTCAAATAGAAATGGTGTGATTGCAACTCCCCCGGCATCAGAGGTATAGATCGGAGCATACCCCATACCCTTGGTATCCGTGACTGTTACCCATGCGTTAACGGCATTGGCAATTGGAAGCGCTACATTCACCTGTTTGGGGAAGCGAGTCCCTTCAAACCTGCCAACTGACCGCTGCTGCAATTGAATTCTCAGGCTTCCTCGAGGAAGCCTGAAGTTATCCGCGCCAACCACGCGGCGACAGCTGCTAGAGTTTGGCACGGCCCCAAGGAGCACAACGGGAACTTTTCCGTCGATTTTCTCTTCCAGCCACCGGCAAAGCGAACTTCCTTGTTGTCCAGCTTGCCACCAGACTGCGATCCCTGCGTATTTATCTGAAATGGACTCATCAGGAAGCGGGTTGTGAGCAGAAAGATACTTAGGTACGAACCCTAACTGCTCGAGAATTACACCTAGTCGAGCGTGCGCGTGACTTTGATCTGTCTGAGACGACGGAAGGTCGTGAAGAACCAGAATCTGATTTATCACCCGTGAGGGTACCGTAGGGGGCAGCCTGGTAACAGAATGGTCGGTGACAACCGGTAACATCCCCAATTTCCTCAGTTCTCGTGATATCTCAACTGCCTCGGACCCGGTTTCGGTGTAATCAATAGCTATGATGGCTGTGTCAGGAGAAGCCTCAAGCCATTCATCGATCTGCACATCAAGCCAAGCCCGGTCTTTGGCCGCAACGGGCCGATAGCGATCAGTATTGGCATCATATCCGGCAAAGTAGGACTCAAACGCTAACGCATCGACTAGCTGCTTCGTTGAAGCAGGCAGGTGAAATCCGCGATTTGCAATAACGATAGTATCTGGGTGGCGCGCTTTTAACGCGGAGATAATTGAGGCCTGCGCTTTGATGAACTCGGCGGTTCGAGACCGTCCTCGTTCAGTGAGACGATGGCTATCAAGAGTATCGAGAAACACTCCCTGAAAACCTCGACTGACCGCTGCAAAGATTAGTTTATCAAGAATGAATTCCTGCACATCCTGGTTGGTTATATCCAGAATGACACTATCCCATGCGGGATTCTCACCAAGGACCCAATCTTCACGTATATTCAGATAGAGTTGATGCGAGCGGGCAATTTCATCAATGGCTACGTAAGCTAGTGGCTTTATTCCACCTTTTCCGAGAAGATCAATGCGGGCCTCAGCCACCATGTCTGGCTGAAGCACCAGCCAATCGTATCCGTACAATGTACTGATGGGCGCTTCATCACCGTAGTAAAAACCCACGTTCTCAGGCGATTCAGCCCAGGCAGAAAGTGACGAAAAGCAAAGTATAGCGATGAACGTCCGCAAAAAACGAAAAGATGACACTAACGGCCAGAACATCCGATACTCCTGTCGATTTCCTTTAAACTGCGCAGTTGCGCCAATTTCCATGCCACCTACCAACAACATTCACTAAAGAACAACTGGCTGCCTCGAATATTACGTCCAATTTACGATCCGGTTCGGTTATTTGCCTAACGATTGTTTTAGTTATTGCAGTATGAGACGGACGCCTGACTGAAACGAGCATAAAAATGTCTGAGTTTGGTCAGCCCGTCGTTGCGTCAGGCATTGCCCCTACAGCTAGAAAAAAACGCAAAAAACAGCAGTCACTAATCCCGGCATCATACCATCTGGTTGCGTCACTATACCGGCCAGTAGCTTTGGTCGGACAACCTTTGCGCCGGGCTCTTGCATGAAGCCCACTCAGCCCCGAATGCAGTATCGGTGTCGCAATAATAATGTGGCAGATTAGGCTAGAAGGGAACTTCAAGAACGCACTCAGGCTTGCGGCGTAGACGACCACTCTCACAGGAAGAACAAAAACTGACTGACGGCCGTTTTCCACCTGACCACAGATAGAACCGTCACAAGCCCTAGCACAGATATGTCACATATTCGTCACGGGGAAGTTTGGCGGTCCCAGACGCAAAAAAGGCAGACCAGTAAGTAACTGATCTGCCTTTCTTTTTTATGGTAGCGGGGGCAGGATTCGAACCTACGACGGTTATGAGGAGGACGCTCATAGGAACATATATTTTGTTCTAAATTGTGCTTTTTTGCCATAAATCGTGCAGTTATCTATAGTTTCAAGAACATTGGTAGATGCGCGAGACACCGATTAATGACTATTAATGGCACTCAAGATTGGCACAGCGTTGAACCCCAAGCCACCGACAATACGACCGTAAGGCAACCAACCCCACAATACGACACTCTTCATACCTGGGCCAAGGATGCTCAACTATCGGAGGTATTCGAGCTTACCGCCTTGACCTTCGGATTCAGCAAGCACTTTACAGTTATCGGCAACCTAAACCAAGAGCTGTCCCACCCAGAATCCTTAGAGATTCTTGCTGCCTGGTCCAACAACCCCCTCGTTGCGCTCCTTTCAGATCTTCGCCAAGCCTTCACTGACTCCTCAGATATCGCTATCGAGTTCCCCGCACTACCCCACGCAGGAAACTCCGATCAGACAAAGAAAAAGCTGCGTGACTTGGGTGCCAGTATTGAGAAAAGACACTTCTTACTCTGCCTAATCGTTAACCCACTCGCTATCGCGAATACCGAAGAGCAATACGCTCTTAGGCGAGCCTTACGCATTTGGCTCATAGTGCAAGCGCTGGATCACGCAGCCAACAGACGCTGCCTGAGCGACAAACGCATCCAGAAAGTCGCCAGCTTTTTGACCCAAAACACACACCACAACAATTGGCTTATCATCGATAAAACACTTGAACGTGCCAAGCGCCATGTTGCTCTGCAACCGTTCACCTTTGATCGATTCACTCTAGCCCTCAGAAACGCCGCCAATGAGTTGTTCGTCCAGTCTCAAGACGCCAGCGCCCAACGGTTTTTAAACTCCCTCGTTTTAATCTGTGAAGGCAATTGCGAGCCCAATGAATTAGAAAATGTGGCGCAGCCTTTCTTCCACGCACCCTTGGCCATATTCTCTCGCAACCAACTCCCCGAAACGCAACAACTGAGTGACTACCAATTCCAATCACTGGATCTGCTTGACGCGCCCAATGACGAATCTGACGAAAACTCTGAAGAAGCCCTTCTCTACACAGTCAATGCCGACGACCCACCTGAACGGCAGCGGCTCACTGGCCAGAGCATCTTGCTTCAGACAACGGAGCTGTCTCACTACTTACCCTGGAGCTGGGATAAGCCACTACCGCCCGAACTGCAATCTCTGAATGCATGGATAAACCAACTACTCACATCAAACAACCAGCTTGACCGCTTAGGAGCGGCCGTTGTTTGGTTGGCCACCCGACTCTCGCGCTCGTTACCCTTTACACTGGAACTTGCGATTTCTTCTACCACACAAAATGAATGGGCTTTGATGCCCGATTTTTCAGTCGCTCATCGCCACTCACCCAAAAGGCATCATTCTTGGGTTCCCGACCAGAATGCGATTCAATGCATTGAGCCGTTTGAGTCATCTTTGTCGCTCAAAATACCCGGCGTTGTTCAGCAAGCGCTCAATGGCGCCTTCGAGTCCGCAGTCAACAGTAATCACTCCCTTTACAATCTATGGTTTCAGCTCTCTGGCGAAACTCCAGAAACCTGGTTCAACCGACACGCCAAAGACCACTTCCCAAGACTAACGAGCGCAAAACTTGCCAACGCTCACCCCCAACAAGTCTTCAATCTCACATCCGACCATTCGTTTGCACGACTCAGTGCTGCTCACCCTAGAGCGGCACTCCCTGCTGCCTGCGGGTACGCAAACTGGGACATTAAGGCCGTCGAGAACGGTTTCAACCTTGAATTAAGTGGCAGCGATAAAGCGGGGGACTCAAGAGTCAACGTACTCGGGAGCCTGCTAGCTCCATTAGAATCGTTGCTTATTGATCAAATATCTCAAGCCACTCAAGCCCTAAACGATACCCAATGGGACAGCCCTCTTAGCTACCACAATGCCTTGGCACGCTATTGCGTTATGGCACTTTATGCTGCAACCGGTTGCCGTCATCTGTCCGACCCGTTCGAATCGATCACTCACTTCTGTTCGGAACCACCGTCTGTTTTCATCAACGACAAAGCGGACGACGGCCTCCACAACGGACGCCTCGTCCCCCTCCCTCTGGGAGCGTGGAACCTTGTTGAGATGTACAAGACCCATTTAGGCGAATTGGCCAAGGTCATCGAGCCAGTTCGTTCCGACCTAGCCGAAGAAATTTCTCAGTTACGGAAGCAACCATCAGCCAAGCTCCCTTTATTCTTCCTCTTGGATGAAGCGATCCATTGGCGCTCCCTATCAGACCGCAGCATCCCGGACACCGAATGGTTCAACTGGCCCCTGCCCTCAAACCTATTCCGCCATCGATATGCACAACAGCTAGCGCGAAGCGGCGTAGACACAGAAGTCATTGATGGTTGGATGGGGCATGCAGAACGCGGCGTTGCCACTTACAGCGATCTGTCAGTTCGTTGCTGGATCGACGATTATCAAGCGTACTCCCAAACGTTAAATGACGTATTTGAGCGTCTGGTTTTTCAGGTACCGCGCACTCTAGGCCAACTCCCCTCCATTGGAGAACCCACCACGTTAATAAAGCCCATCGCCCAAGAATCGAGATTATTTGGTGTCAAAAAAAGAAGACAAAACCGCATAGCCTCGCTTAAAAAAGCCAAAGACCTCGCTGACAGCGACCTGGATCTTTTCTTGGGCTCTAAAACGCTCGAAGAGCTTGATGATGATCAAACTCAAGCAATGAGTCATTTAATGCTGATGCGGGAGAACGGTTTGCCGCACCCACAAGCTGCAATTCGCTACGCGGTGATGATGGAGCGTTTAGATGCGCTAGAGGATGAAAGTGCTAAACCCATCCGGCGCCGATTAGTGACCATCGATACTGAGCAGTCACTGCTGACGGATCAAAGCCCAGTGGCGTTAACAATACTGCCCAAACTCCAAGGCTGGGCAAAGACGGCAAGAAGTGCCACGGATAAAGCAAACGTTTCAAAATCGGAAGCTTTATTGGTTGCAGCTGCGCTCCTCATCATCGACAAGCGCCTCGGCTACTCAGACTTGATTGACGATGTGACCCGCGGCATCCATTACCGCTTAGTCCAGAATAAGAAAAAGCTCTATTTTGAATACAACGAAGACCTGGACGAAGAAAGCTACACCCAACCGGTTCAACGGCATGAAGTTGATTACAAAACAGCGTCGCTATTGCAATTTGGCAAAGGCATTAAGTCCATTATCGACCTGACAAAGCCGATATCCTCAAAACACCTTCAAACTCTGTCGGAGGTCATCCAAACGCACACCAACACGTCACTATCAAACGCACCCGCCCTAACAAACCAATGGCTGCTTGAACAACTCATCACCCTCATTAATCAAGCGAACCTTATCCTGATGCCAGGCATCGTTTCGGCCGCCCTTAGCGGTCGGCAACCACCCACCAGTTGTAGCTTGGCCGACTATTTTCGGCTCCATGATGATATTCTCTACCACCCTCCGGAGCCTCCCTCGATAGAAACCGCCTCCGCCGCTAGCGCTCGTTACCCCCTCAAACTAGACGCTTCCGACAACAAACAGTTGTACGCAAACACTCAAGTCTTTTTCGAAGGAATACGCTCCCGACTGACGACAGACACCAAAGCAACCTACACCAAAGCGACCGCCCGCGAGGTTGCCAACGACATTAGAACCTTCACCTCTGACCATACAAACAAAGTGACGTCCGCTATTACGTTGATTGGTTACTGGCTGGCAGACCGTATCCAGCGTGGGAAAGGCCGACGAGGCGCCCACTTCAAACCCTACGCAATCACGACGCCCGCGAGATACTTTGGCGCTCTACGTGAAGCTTTCCAAGGGCTGGCTTATCACTTGGATTTGACGGCTCTTGACGAGGAAGACATCACCGCCTTGTGCAGTGAAATGATCACCCTAAAACGGAGCAATCTGGAAGAGTTAGACTATTTCGGGGCTCGCCTTCAAGAGTTTTTTCGGTGGGCAGCTAAAAGCCAAAACGTAGCGGAGCCCATATGGGAAGAACTCGACTTCGGCAGCCAAAGGCGCTCTGTTCGGCCCGGGCTGTTCTCTGAATCGGAGTATCAGACGTGTCTTCACGCGATACTCAGTAGCTCAGTTTCCTTACCAGACCATGCACAATTGACCGCGTTCATTCTCATTTTAGCGTACCGCTTTGGCTTGAGAGCCCAAGAAGCCATTGGGTTACAACGAACGGATTGGTGTGAATCCGGGGATCTTACGTGGGTTCTTATCAGAAACAATCCATACCGGGGCTTAAAACGACCAAGCAGCCGGCGTGCTGTGCCGTTAATGTTCCCTTTATCCGACCAAGAGAAGTCAACGATACAATTCGTTTTTAACCGTTACGACAGTTTGGCCAGCCATACGCCGAAGGCGCCCATTCTGTGCACCATCGATAAAGGCGAACTCGCTATCAGCCCGTTTGCCAGGCACCACATGCCCAACGCCATTTCACAAGTCCTTAAACAGGTTACGGGCAATCCGTTGATGACGCTTCACCACGCCAGACATAGCTTCTGCAACTTACTAGCCCTAGCGTTGTTTGATTTCGAAACGCCATTAACCAAAAAACTTTCCGGTCACCTGAATCACGCCAAGATAAGCCAAATTCTACTCGGGAACGGTGTTTCTTCGACAAGGCGCTCGGCCATGGCTTTAGCAAGAGCTATGGGACATGCAACCCCTCGTACGGGCTTTAAGTCGTACAACCGTATGGTAAGCGAGTGGGCGGAGGCTTTAACCCCAGTCAGCAACCGTCGAACTCGCACAATACCGAATGCCGTACAGACCCGAGACTGGGTCACCCAGAAGTCATCGGACCACAGTGAGATCGCCCACACACTGCTCCCAACCTCACGCCCTTCGCCCCGCACGATCGCTCAGGCCTTGCGCCTCAAAGCCCTTGGTCATTTTTACGATCACACCGAAGCCGCTTTGCAGTTATACCCTGACTCCCTAAAAGACATGGATTGGCTAGCCAATCAGGTAAACAACAAGCATCGGTTCAAAATTCACGACTTCAAGAAGAACAAACCGGTTCAAGTCTACGGTACAGAGTATCCGAACCTTCTCTTAACAAAAGTTTCACCTGACGCTTGGGTGCGAATCATTGGTCAGGCCGCCGAATTCCCGCCCTATGAAGAGCTCGATCTGTCGTCCTCACTTCCACCCGTTAACGGCGTGCCGTCGCTAATAGGTCGCAATGGGCATCTATTAATGAATAGTGAAGAGGATCGGTCGCTGATCCGATTAGTCTTGGACCTGTTTAAAGTTCCCGAAGCAAGCTACAACGTCTATGCTCGGTACAATGATCCTGACGTTAAAAAGCGACTTTTGAAACACGGCTTTAAGGTGTCACCCATCGTCGGGACCGGCACCGGTGCGAAACCGCAACTAGATACCTTCAACAAGCAAGACCATGAGTCAGAGGCAAAAGAACAAGAATACGGGGGCCTCATCTTCAACAAGGGATTTTCGGGCTGCATTCACCGTCGCAATGAACTTGTGATCGCGCTGCTCATTGTTGCTGCGTCATACTGTTCTCTCGGGTAAACGACGCACGAAGACTAAAATGCCCCTCTGGTGAAACTCCATTCACGTCAGAGAAAAGTCCTCGGGGCTCGGCTCAATGATATCGAGAGAGACGAGGCTCAGTACTTCCTTTTTGCTCGCGCCCTGTTTCAAACGTCGGGCCGTATACTTCACTGTAGAGCGTTCTAGTGATGCCTTTGCCGCCGTATCGAAGTGGCTTTGATGAATGCCTTGAAGCTTTACCGGTCGCGTCTCGACGCTGTGCCCTTTCACTCTCAGGAGATAGATTTCGTTCCCGGAAATGGAGTAGCCGTCCGGCTTTGCAAAGCCCTCCTCTACTTCATTCACGACCTCGGTCGCCTCAATCGAAGGCAGTGAATCTTTAATGGCCTGCCCCTCACGATCGTCAAACCCTAAATGGATGAACACCGTTTTCTTGATCTTCTGTCCTCCAAATTTTTGAAGGAACTTTAATGCTTCATCTCGCAAATAGTCCTCGTCTTCGCGATCCAAGCTGGCGAGCTTCTGCGTTGCCGCAAATAAGGACGGTTGGCCAATAACTTCCGACGAGAGAATGGCAACGGCGGCCCTAAAATACTCGATCTCTTCTGAGGTTATGCCGCCCCCATTTAGCTGTAGCACCGTAAACGCCGTGTAACCTCGAGAGCCTGTCGGATCTAGGTAAAAACTTGAGGTGAGAACACTTTCTTTCATGTGCTCTCTTCGTTCTATTAAACCGTTAAGCGTAGCCGTCAAAAACCTCTCCAGAAGCTCCTGAGATGCATTGGAAATGCTGCCTCGATCGAGTTTTACCAACTTGCCTTGACGAGTAACAATAGAATGGGCTCCTGTTCGAATGACCGCAAAGACTTGTTCAACGGTCTCCATTGGGGTGGGATTCTTCTTTAGAGGTACAGCTTGAGTCATACGACTTCTCCTCACATATCTCAAAGCTCACCCCTGTCATGGGGCGATGAAAAGCCTAGGTGTCGGTGCAAACGTTTGCTAGCGACCGGGCTGAGACTGATCACAAAGCGAACACTTACGTTTTACCACGGTTTGATCGCGAAATGTGGGTTCACCTCTGAACGCGCTGCAAGTCGGGTCATTTACGCGACAAATCTCGTTGCCAGCTGTCTTTTCGGGCCACTTCAACATGAATTAGCACTTCACAGTTCCAGAATTTCAAGGAATGACTTCTGCTTCACGCAGGGTGAGCGACCAACCCGGCTCGCAGGTCTAGTGTTTCAGAAAGGAAAAATTCATGTGCGCCAAACGATGGTGGTTTTTAAGGACTTTGTTGTCGATGGCGGTACTTACACTGGAAGTGGGTTGTTTACTGAGCATAGTTTTCTAGGGCGGTAACACACGAGGCCACCAACCAACGTTTACTCATCCTTGCAGTTGCGGTCGTGGTCCGCCAGCTTCATTTGTGTGATGACGACACAAAATTGAGAGCCCTTAGCAATGCGATATACTCATTACTAAAAACATCAGCGGAGAAGCGCTTTTGTAACCACCCCCTAAAATCGGTACATCCGCTTTTAAGATTCCAAACCGAGTACCCGGACAAGACAAATGCGTGACAAATCGATCCTTGTAGTCGACCTCGAGGCAACCTGCTGGGAAGACCAGAAAACCCCTGACGGCGAGGGACAAGGTATCCACAACATGGAGATCATCGAACTCGGTTGTGCTCTTGCGACTCGACAAGGGAAGCTGCTGGATACCGGATCGTTTCTGGTCAGGCCAATCCGGAATCCTGCACTAAGCAGCTTTTGCACTGAGTTGACCGGGATCACCCAGGAGATGGTGGACGAAGCGCCGGCGTTCCCGGGGGCTGTTCAGGCTATGAATGCCTGGCTGGGTGATCTGCCGGACGATTTAATCTGGTGCAGCTGGGGCAACTACGACAGATTGCATCTGGAAGCCCAAAGCCTGCTGGACGGGGCGCAGCCAGCTATCCTAGCCCGCCCTCATCTGAACCTGAAACGTATCTGGCGCCGCACCACCGGCCAGAAAAAAAGGAACGGTCTAGCCAGCGCTTTGGTTTTTCACGATCTCGCCTTTGAGGGCAGCCAGCATCGGGGCGTGGATGATGCCCGAAACATCACCAGGCTGCTGTCTTTTATGAAATGGTCACTAGAGTCCGAGTTACTGACATTACCGGAGAGGGCGGTATGAAACTGGTCTGTATTTCCGACACCCACAGTCTGCACCATCGCATACTGAATGTTCCAGATGGCGATGTGTTGATTCATGCCGGTGACTGCCTGGGCCAGGGCACGCTGGAAAATATCGAAGAGCTCAATGAGTGGCTCGGAACGCTGCCGCACCGGCACAAAATTGTAATTGCCGGCAACCACGACTGGGCTTTCCAGGAAACGCCGGAATTAGCACGGCAGGCACTGACGAACGCCAATTACCTGGAAGACAGCGGCGCGGAGATTGAGGGGGTTCGGTTCTGGGGTTCACCCTGGACACCCACCTTTATGGATTGGGCATTTATGCTGGAGCGTGGCCAGCAGTTGCACCAGAAATGGCAGCTCATTCCGGACAATACCGATGTGCTGATCACCCACGGACCACCGAAAGGCATTGGTGATGAGGCAAACCTCGGATTCAAATGCCAGAATGTTGGCTGCATGGACTTGCTTGACCGAATCCAGCAACTCTCACTTAAAGCGCACATTTTTGGTCATATCCACGAGGGCTACGGACAGTATCAACGTGAAAAAATGAAGTTGATTAACGCCAGTATCTGCACCGCACGTTATGAGCCGAGGAACGCGCCGATTGTAGTGGAGATATAAATCGGCCAATTTTGATTGAGGAGGGGCACATGTCGTGGATTAATCCCAAGGATCAAATGCCTGAAGACAGGGAGGTCGTGATCGTCTTGTACTTGGGATACTGGTCTGGTCGTGGAAACAGCGGTATCACTGATGCCTATGCTGTGGGTCGGCAATGGGTCAATATCCCTGAAGGGGCCACCGTTGCTGCGTGGATGCCTATGCCGGATAAGGGCGAATTGCCTGAATGGCTTGCAACATCAATTGATGACCACGCACTCGTTGACCTGTGCAAGGAGCGGGTGAATGAAAAGGGTGTGCACGTGAATCTAGATGACGACGAATATTTCATGCTCTGAGGGCATCTAACGTGACCGCAGAAGAACTAATGGCACAGCTACAAAAGCCACCACCGGAAACACCGGTGCTGGTTGAGAGCTACGAAACCGGCTTTGATGAAATTGTCGAGCTCACCCCCGAAGAGGTTGTTCGCTACCGGCATGCTCAGGAGTGGGATGGCGAATACCAGGCGCCAGACAGGTTCTCCAACCCAGAAACCGGAGTTCGGCAGGCCGCGGTGATCCGGGAGGCGCAGAGGCCACCGAAGGTAATGCTATGAAGAATAGAAAGTCTTACAGCTTGACTGAACTGGTGGCCCAGTGTAACCCCGACGCGCCCGTGCCAGAGACGCTCCGAGAGTGGGATCAAGCTCCGCCGGTTGGCCTGGAACGGATTGCTATTGGTGATCAGATGGATGTGCCGCCACTCGATCCAGCACCTGACGAGCCGGCATCAACGGCACCTGACCCGTTTTCGCCAGAATATCGATCCAAACCTGATTTCCCCTCAGAATGACCTCGGCGGTTCCGATGTGGCCCGATACCACGGCCGTGATACCTGAAATGTGTTGATCCGCACCCTGCGCGCGGTTCCAGGGCCACGTGCATTCGATGGCAAAGCGCTCTGAAAAGGGTGTCTCCTGAACGGTTCGCCAATCATCGAAAGGGCTTTGAGCATGTACCAGCCCGAGTTGTCCGTTATCGCACTCGAGCGTCATGGTGAGCGGCAGCTGGTAACGACACTGAATTGCCAGATTTTTGTAAGAGGTTTCATCCAGGCCCGCAGTCCAGTGACCGCCCATTCCCCGGTGCTTGTAACGGTTTCGGTTATCCTCAGCGCCGGCGATAAACATGAGCTCATGGTTACCCATCACGCTGTATACCCAGTCGGTACCTAGAACCCACTCCAGAAGAAGCCGGGACTCTGGGCCGCGATCAATTGTGTCTCCCAACAGAAACAGACGATCAACGGACGTGTCGAATTCAGCATTCGATAACGCGGCCTGAAGAGCCTCGAACTCGCCATGCAGGTCACCACAAACCCAGTCCACCCCGACCGGATTGGCCG
>NZ_NEFY01000024.1 GCF_002258215.1 Marinobacter vinifirmus | reverse complement strand
CTAGTGTCCCGTCCGGGTAATCCGTTTATTTATTGTCAATAACACTCAGCTTTGCTCGCGCCACTGAAGTCATAATCGATTCTGCACTCTTGTGCCAGCGGAACGGCTTTGCCAGTTTCTCATTGTGAGTTTGGATAAAGCGACGAATCGCCTTCTTCAGTTCGCCGACACTGGTAAAAATGCCACGGTACAAAGCACGGCGTTCCAGTTGACCAAACCAGCCCTCCACGGCATTCAGCCAAGAGGCGCTGGTTGGCGTAAAGTGAAGCTTGAATCGGGGATGTTTTTCCAGCCAGGCTTTCACTTCTGGTGTTTTGTGAGTCGAGCTGTTGTCCAGAATCAGGTGAAGGTCCTGCTCTTTCGGTGTTTCTCGATCAATTTGTCGCAGAAAGTCGAGAAACTCTTTGGCGCGGTGGCGTTGTGTAATGCGCCCAATCACTTCGCCGTTCAGGATATTCAGAGCCGCGTATAAGCTGGTCGTCCCGTGCCTCTTGTAATCGTGGGTACGGCGCTCGATCTGGCCGGGTTTCAGTTGCAGCTTTGGTTGAGTGCGATCCAGTGCCTGGATCTGCGTTTTTTCGTCAACCGACAGCACCAGCGCGTTATCCGGCGGATTCAGGTACAGGCCAACGACATCGAAAACCTTCTCAGCAAAGTCCGGATCATTGCTTATTTTGAAGGTTTTCAGCCGGTGCGGTTTCAGGTCAGCGGCTTTCCAGATCTGATGCACTTGCCAGCGACTGACACCGGCATATTCGGCCATCAACCGGATGCTCCAGTGGGTAGATTCCTTGGGCACCTTTTTGACCGTGTCATCAAGAATTGCTTTAACCTTTTTCTGATCCAGCTTTCTGGGTTGTCCAGGTCTTGGTGCATCCCGAAGACCGCTCAGGCCCTGTTCGGTGTAACGATTACGCCACTTAAATACCGTGGCCGTCGTGGTTCCCAGTTGCTCCGCAACGACTTTGGGTGATTCACCGGCATTCAGGGCCAAAACGATTCGTGCTCGCAGAACAAGATTCTGACTCAGCGTGCTTGTTCGCAGCCAGCTTTCCAGCTCCAGTTGATCGTTTACCGTAAGATTAAAGGGTGCTGGTTTCCGGGCCAAAACAGAGTCTCCGAGCTCGTAAATAATAGCTCGAATTATAGCGCACTTCCGCTTAGGAATTAACCAGACGGAACACTAGGCCCGGAGGCATGGTGTGTGGTCGCTTCCCGGGAGCGCTGGGGCGCGAGGCTTTGCCCCCGATGGTTCAACTGGTTGTGAGCTTTCAGTATCCGGTAAAACGACGACTCAGAGGCGAGGTACAGCCCCTCGTCCATCAGCGATGGTACGATTTGAGACGGCGGAAGACTCTCGTAACGGGCCGAGTTGCAGGTCGACAGGATCCTCTGTCGCTCCTCTTCACTGAGCCCGTTTGCAGGACTGGGGCGTACCGCTTCCGGGCGCTTATCCGACTGCACCGCGCCTTCACGGAACCAGCGCCGATAGGTGCGCAAGCCAATGCCGGCTTCACCACAGGCCCGGAATAATCGGGCGCCAGCGCTCTTGGCTTCCTGGATCAGGTCAATCGTTATCCTGCGCTCAGGGATCGGGGTCAGTCGTCCCCGTTGTCGTTCTCCCAGAGCGCATCCAGCTTTTTTCGCAGCACCAGTAGTGCAGCAGTTTCGGCCAGAGCCTTTTCCTTATGGCGTAATTCCCGCTCCAGTTTCTTGATCTGTTTCTGGTCTGCCTGACTCTTCTTGCGCAGTTGCTTTTCCCGCTCGGCACTGCGCTGGAAGCCTTGCAGGGACTCTTCTTTCCAGCGCCGGACTTGCTCAGGGTAAAGCCCTTTCTCCCGGCAATACTGGCTGAGTTCTTCTTCGGACAGCGCGGCTGTCTCAATCACGGTTGCCAGCTTTGCTTCTGCTGACCACTGGTCTGACTTGGCTTTGGAACCGGGCACCGGGCGTCCTTCATCTCTGGCTTGTGTCCGCCAATTGTAAAGGGTTTGATCCGAAATGCCTTCTTCCCGCGCCAGAGCGGCTACGGTCATACTGTGGGGCGGCGACAACTTCGCCAGCACTGCGGCTTTACGTTCATCGGAATAACGAGGCACTATCAACACCTGAACCGCCCAACTGGTTAAAAATTAAGTAGTGCCAACTATCCTGCCAGAGGGGGTGTGTGTCCCAATAGCAACTGGACTGCTCGAAGATTTTTGGTCTTCTTGTAGATCAATGTTGCCTTGCTCCGTCTCATTGAGTGAGTGGCATAGACGGAAGAATCGAGTCCGATGCTGGTTATCCACTTCTTGACGATACGAGCGTATTGATGAGTAGTGATGTGGTCAAACTTTCTCATCCGGCTCGGCCACAAATAATCCATACCCGAGAGTCCGCGAAATTCGATCCACGCTTCGACCGATTCGCGAGTCTTTTTGGTTATCTCAAACTGAACAGGTTGACTGGTTTTCTGCTGAATGACTTGCGCCCGATCCAGAACCTCTCCGTTTCTGGAAATATCTCGAACCAAAAGCTTAATCATATCGCAAGATCGGAGTTTGCAATCAATCGCCATGTTGAACATCGCCAGCTCGCGGATGTTTTTTGCAATCTCTAACCGAATACGGATAGCCCATATTTGTTCGAGTTTGAGTGGTAGCTTTTGTCCAACGAGCTTCCCCTTGTTCCAGGGAGCTTTGCTGATAGGAAATGTCATGACGCGGCCCTCTTCGGAGGGTAAGGGCCTTTAAGTATGGCTCAGAAAATCGTTCTCTGCTGGCCAACCTGGTCGCAAAGCGAACGTTCAGGCAAATAGATTTTGGAATATGCGCAGTAGACGGGTAGGCACCCTGCGAATGATCGTGATAACCGGTAAAGACGTGATAGCAAGGTGCCAGGCTGAATCCTGGCACCTTGCTATCGGCGTTACTCACCAAGAGTTCGCTGTTTCCAGAGATAAAAGAGCACAGGAATCACCAGCAGCGCCAGAATGACAGCGGAAATCATACCGCCCACCATAGGTGCCGCAATCCGGCCCATCACCTCCGACCCTGTACCGGTGCCAATCATAATGGGCACAAGCCCCCCGATAATGGCGGCCGCCGTCATCATGATTGGCCGAACCCGCATACCGGCACCGTGTAGTACGGCATGGCGGAGGGTTTCTCGCCTTGGCGTCAGCCCTTTGTCATCACACGTTTCCAGCATTGCGTTATAAGCCTGATTCAAATACACCAGCATGATCACCCCAATCTCTACCGCAACGCCGGCCAGCGCAATGAAACCGACACCGACGGCTACCGAAAAATTATAACCAAGCAGATACATCAGCCAGATAGCACCGATCATCGCAAACGGTAGCGTGCCCATAATAATCCCCACTTCGGCAAAACGGCGGAAGTTAAGAAACAGCAGGATGACGATGATGGCCAGCGTTAACGGCACCACATAGGTCAGTTTTTCCTTCGCACGGAGCATGTACTCATACTGACCAGACCAGTTGATTGAATAACCGGGAGGTAGATCCAGCTCTTCACTCACGGTAACCATGGCCTGTTCAACATAGGTGCCTACGTCGACACCCTCAATATCCACAAAGGTCCAGCCGTTCAGGCGGGCATTCTCACTCTTAATGGCCGGCGGGCCATCCTCCACGCCGATCTCCGCCACATCTGCCAGGGCAATGCGCTGGCCGGATGCGGTCACGATGGGCAGTTGCTCCAGCTTCTCGGGCGAATCCCGGTAGTCTTCCGGATAACGAAGATTAATGGGATACCGCTCAAGTCCCTCGATGGTTCTGGAAACGTTGATTCCACCAATAGCGGAGGCCACTACCTGCTGAACATCAGCGATATTCAGCCCATAACGAGCGGCACGCTCACGATCAATATCCACCTTGATGTAGCGGCCCCCAGCGACTCGCTCAGAGTAAACGGAGGCTGTACCGGGGATGTCGACCATGACTTCCTCAAGGCGTTTACCGATGTTCTGGATGACGGTAAGGTCCGGACCGGCAATCTTGATGCCCACCGGCGTTTTAATACCCGTTGCCAGCATATCGATGCGCGTGATGATCGGCATAACCCAGGCATTGGTTACCCCCGGGAACCGAATCAGAGTATTGAGCTCCTGCTTCAGCTTTTCGGTGGTCATGCCTTCCCGCCATTGATCCCTCGGCTTGAGCCGGATGAAGGTCTCGATCATCGTCAATGGAGCCGGATCGGTAGCGGTATCCGCCCGCCCCACTTTGCCGAACACGGTTTCGACTTCGGGTACGGTGGCAATCAGCTTGTCCGTTTGCTGCAACAGTTCCCGAGCCTTACCAATGGAGATGCCCGGGTAGGTGGTGGGCATGTACATCAGGTCGCCTTCATCCAGTGGCGGGATGAATTCACTGCCGATTTTGGTGGCTGGCCAAAGGCCCACAGCCAATGCCAGCAACGCAACAATAACCGTCGTTTTCGGGAAGCGTAACACCAGCTTCAGCACCGGCATATAAACGCCAACCAGCAGGCGGTTCACGGGGTTCTTGTGCTCCGGCAGCACCTTGCCGCGAATGAAATAGCCCATCAGCACCGGCACCAGCGTCACCGCCAGGGCCGCACTCGCCGCCATGGCGTAGGTTTTGGTGAACGCCAGGGGAGAAAACATCCGCCCTTCCTGCGCCTCCAGGGCAAACACCGGCACAAAACTGACGGTAATGATCAGGAGCGAGAAAAACAGCGCGGGCCCGACCTCAGAGGCTGACCGTGCAACGACTTCCCATCGGTTCTCAGACGTTAACGGGGTTCGCTCCATGTGTTTGTGCATGTTCTCGATCATTACAATAGCACCATCAATCATGGCGCCGATAGCGATGGCAATCCCCCCGAGTGACATGATGTTGGCATTGATGCCTTGCCAGTGCATGACGATAAAGGCCGCCAGAATACCCACGGGAAGGCTGAGAATCGCCACCAGCGACGAGCGCATGTGGAACAGGAAGACGATGCACACCAGGCCCACCACCAGAAACTCTTCAAGCAGCTTGAAGCCGAGATTATTGACCGCCCGCTCAATCAGACCAGAGCGATCGTAAACCGTCACCACCTCGACGCCTTCAGGCAAACTGGATTTCAGGTCTTCCAGTTTCGCCTTCACGCCATTAATGGTTGCCTGAGCGTTCTCACCAAAGCGCATCACCACAACACCGCCGACGGTTTCACCTTCCCCATTCAGTTCGGCAACCCCACGCCGCATCTGCGGGCCAACTTCAACGGTGGCCACATCTTTCAGCAATATGGGGGTACCGTTGTCATCGAGTCCTAATGGAATCGACAGAAGATCCTCACGGGATTTTATATAGCCAGACGTGCGCACCATGTATTCCGCCTCGGCCATCTCGATGACGGAGGCGCCCACTTCCTGGTTGCCTCTCTTGATGGCGTTCTGGATGTGAGCCAGAGGAATTCCCAGCGCCCTGAGTTTTTCCGGGCTGACCTTGACCTGGTACTGCTTCACCATACCGCCTAGCGCAGCCACCTCAGAGACACCCGGCACCGTTTGCAGTTCGTACTTCAGGAACCAGTCCTGCAGGCTGCGCAACTGGCTTAGGTCCTGGTTCCCAGTGCGGTCTACCAGCGCATACAGGTAAACCCAGCCAACTCCGGTAGCGTCTGGCCCGAGCTGAGGCCTTGCAGAGTCTGGAAGGCTGGGCGCAACCTGGGACAGGTATTCCAGTACCCGGGAGCGGGCCCAGTACATGTCGGTGTCTTCATCGAAGATCACGTAAACATAGGAGTCACCGAAGAACGAGTATCCCCTGACCGTTTTCGCGCCCGGTACCGAGAGCATGGCTGTCGTCATCGGGTAGGTCACTTGGTCTTCCACCACCTGCGGCGCCTGGCCTGGGAAACTGGTTTTGATAATGACCTGCACATCGGACAGATCCGGCAGAGCATCCACCGGCGTTTGTTTCAGCGAATAAAGGCCGAGCCCTGTGATAAGCAACGTCGCCAGCAACACCAGGAAGCGGTTACGAATAGACCAGTGAATAATAGCGGCAATCATGACTCGCCTCCGCCATGGCTCATGGTGCTGTGATCCATGCCTTCATGATCCATCCCCTGCTCATCCATATCCTGAGGCGATGACATCCGTTGGAAGTCCGAGGTTTTGCTGGATTCCGAATCGATTAGGAACTGGGCGGATGTGACCACCGTGTCGCCTGGCGAGAGGCCATTGAGTATTTCCGCATACTTGTCGCCGACGCGCCCAACGTTCACGTTAACCGACTTGAAGGCGCCCTCTTCCATCGACAGAACCAGTCGATCGCTCTGTCCGGTGCGGATGACCGACTCCCGTGGCACCAGAAACTGCCGCTGTCCCCGTTCGCCCTGAACATCCAGGCGAGCGAACATGCCTGGCATCAGAACACCATCATCGTTATCAAAGCGCATCCGCACTTGCGCCGTCCGGGTTTTCGGGTTCACTTCGGGGTAGACGTAATCCACGTTTCCGCGCCACTCGCGACCGGGCATGTAATCCAGCGTCATCTGCACCCGATTACCAGCCTCTACGGCGGAAAGCTGGCTTTCAAACACTTCGCCGATCACCCAGACCTCATCCAGTGCGGCAATCGATAAAACCCGGTTTCCGGGCTTGATGAACATACCCTCACGAACATTCAGATTCTCGATCACCCCGGAACCCGGAGCGTAAACCGTCATGGTTCTCTGGACTTCGCGCTTCTGGCGCAGTTGGCTGATCAGACTAGCCGGTACGTTCAGCGCCAACAATCGCTCGGTAGCAGCATCAACCAGTCTCTGATTGCCACGGTTCATCGCGAGAAGCAGTTCTTCCTGCGCATTCACAAGGGTGGGCGAGTACAGCGTGTACAAAGGCTTGCCTTGCTCAACAGGCTCGCCCTCGGCTTTGACATAAAGCGCTTCGATCCAGCCTTCAACACGAGGGTGCACGTGGGCCATCTCGTCTTCGTTGTACTGCACGTAGCCTACGGTAGTAATGTTGTTAGGCAGGCGCCCCTGAATCACCGGCTCCGTTCGAACCCCAAGGTTGTTGACGACCGTTGGTGAAATTCGGACCGTGCCGGCTGGATCCTCAGCTGACCCACCCTCCTCGTATACGGGGATCAGATCCATCCCCATCGGGGATTTTCCGGGTTTGTCACTTTTGAAATTGGGGTCCATCGGGGCTACCCAATACAGCGGCTCCTTTGGGCCAGAAGCGGCCATTTCAGCTGCAGGCGTCGAAGTCGCGTCAGTGTCAAGCCAGTACGTGGCCCCTGCACCGGCGAGGCCGCCGAGCAATACAAAGCCCAAAGGGCGAGCAAAATTAGCCATGATGGTCAGTCCTGGTAACGATTCAGTGAAAAGGAAGGTATGTCGGAAGTGTCGGACGTCAGATAACGGAAACTCGCCAGATTCTTGGCCCGCTCGGCCATCATCTGTATCAATTCAACCTGGGTATTAAGCTCTGCAATTCGCGCTCGTACCGCTTCGGCGAAGTCGCCGTCATCGTTGTTGTAAGCAGTCAATGCTGCGCTTGCCTGCGCCTCCATTTGCGGCAGCAGGGTCTGTTCATAGAGCTCTATGCGGTCATCCAGTCGTTCGATCCGGGCCACGGCCGCACGGGCTTTGGCCTGAAGTCCCCGGATCTGCAAAATACGTTCTGTTTTTGCCGCCTCCAGTCGCGCCACTGATGCATTCAGTTTTCGATCCTGCCGGTTGCCTGTAAAGATCGGGAGATCAAAGCCAATGCCTACAGAAAACAGGTCGGCCCTGTCCTGACCGTTTGGTGCCCGCTCCCTGTATCCATATTGTGCAGATACTGACCATTCCGGCTTGTAGGCCTGGCGAGCCAGGTCAACGTCAACACTCTGGGCATCAATCAGCTGATCAGTCGCGCGGATTGACGGATGACGGATCAGTGCCTCTGCGGATGTTTCAGCCCAGCCCAGAGGAAACACTCTCAGCAACTCGTTGGGTACATCTTTACTGACAGCCAGCTTGGCCTGGTCCGGGCCTATCCACTCTGCCAGCTCCGCGCGGTTCGATGCCTGTTGCGAATGCAGCACCGTCAGCCGGTCCTCAAGTCGCGTCAGTTCCAGCGAGGCACGGATAACATCCTGTTGCCTGGAACCCATGCTTGCTGAGGTATACCCAGCCTCTGCGACATCCTCTAACTGTTGAAACAGAGCACGATTATCTTCAATCAGTTCGATGCTTTGCTGGGTTCGCCAGACCTCAAGCCAGAGATGCGCTACCGATTCCATGACCTGCGCCCGGCGGTTCTCGCGCCGAAAAGGCTGAACGCCTGCCATTTCCTGCTTTTTTTCACTGGCCAGCTGACGGCTATCACCTCGCGGAATTCGCTGGGTAAATCCAATGGTGGCCTGAGTCATTGCCTCCTGTCCGGTATCGAAAGTATCCGTGGGCAAATTCGCGGCACCAAGCGTCATCCGGGGGTCCGGGAGTGCCCCATCGGCAACAGCTTCTTCCAACAGAGCATCTTGCATCTGCACACTCTGACGCAGCCACGGATCGTTCTCGATGGCCGCATCAATCGCGCCGGTTAACTCAAGTCTGGTTGCCGTCCAAGCGGGCAAACTGGTCAAAACCAGAGCACCGAGAAAGGCCGGCTTTATAAGGTGAGGAAGAATGGACAACGTTATATCTCCATTGAAATGTTTCTGACTCGCAATCTTATAGCAATTATCTGAAACCAAACTGAATTGCAGAACGAAAATGCACAATTTGATTTATATCAAGATACTGTTATTCCTGAAAAAAATTACTTTATTTTAGATTTTCTTATTTCTTTCAGGATCAATTCAGAAACCGATGCTTTAATTATCTCACCAACCAACTAGGAGGTGTAAGAATGAAAAATTTACTTATATTTGCAGCAGCAGTTACTGTTTCAACGTCCGTACTCGCCGGCAACATGTCAGACAATAAGGACATGAGGGCCATGCACAGCCAAATGATGGACAAATCATCCATTGAAGAAATACTTAAGAATGAAGAGATGCAGCGCTTGCACAGAGACATGACACGTAATGCGATGTCCGAAGGGGGCTTTGAGGCTCGCGTGCAAATGATGACGGAAGAAGGCCGGGCTTATCACAACGCTCTGAAACAAAGGCAAAAAAATACCGCAGGGTAATTCCTGCGGCAAAGTCAACTCGTGGAGACGCAAGCGTCGGCTGGCTCGGGCTTCGAGCAGTCGACGTCCTGATCACGCTCAAGTAAATCACAGAAAACTGAAACTGAACTGAATTTCTTGAACGGTTTAAGGTAATTAAGGAGAGCATCATGAAAAAAATCATTATCGCTGCCGCAGCTGCCACTTTATTTTCTACAATGGCCACTGCCAATTCAGGATTGGCCGATCGAATTAATGAAGCGCGCACTTACCCGAACAAAACAGCCGACGCAAAAACCAGAATGATGACCTGCATGAAAGAAATGCAATCTCAAAAATCAATGAACGGGTCCAATGTCAATAAGCAGCAAAAAATATCAGTCAGAAACACACACCACAATCATACTTAAATAAATCCAGCGTGTTAGAGAATAACCAGTAGTCGACTGTCTCTTAGAACGACAGTCGACTATTTATTAAATATTGAAAATACAGAAAGTAATTTACTTCACTTCCACGATGCCTCTTCATTTGGCTCTCAGAGTCAACCACCCAAGAAACATCCATTTGACAATCAGGCCCGTTATCGGTGGCAAGAAAACCCATTGTGCAAGAGGAATTACCCCTGTGCCTGTCCATGTGACTACCGGCATTAACTCGCTATAATTCCATCTTAAACCTGCCGAACCATCCAGGCCTCCAGGTCCGGTTCCCAGGTCCAGTATTCGGTTTCGATACGCATGGTGAAACGGCCGTGGTTGCTGTCCGACCACAGGGTGGCCTCCATCCCCTCAATCAATGATTCCGCCGAGGGCGCACCACCCAGCGCACTGCCCGGAAAAACACTTAGAAAAGCCACCACCCATAAGCATTTCATACGCTGCCTCCTTGAGTTAATCGTCTGATTACCCAGAGAAATCAGAGCCCACTCCTTTCAGACCATGCCTCATAGATCCGCTTGTCCCATTTGCTCTGGAAATAGGCGATAGCGGCTTTTTGATCGTCCCTGGAGAGCTCGTCTGCGAAGGCCGGCATTTTCCCACCCATGGGGGCGCCACCTTGACTAATTGTACCCATCAGCGTGTCGAAGGAATGGTGCCAGGCATGACCTGTTCCGTTGAGCGGTGGCGGCGGGTAAGAGCCATCCTTCAGAGTCTTTTTCCAATTGAAAGCGCCTTGGGCATTGCCGCCATGGCAGCTTCCGCAGTTGTCGTCGAACACCACTGCGCCGCGCTCGACCTCAGCCTGTGTGTACCAGCGGTCATCCACCGTCTGCTTACCGCAGCCGCTGATTAGTGCGACTGTAAGAACGCCTACTGAGATAGTTGCCCCATGCATCATTCTTGTTCCTCGATTTCCTTGCGCCTCAAATTCCTCAATCGCGGAATAAAACGGGGAGTTCTGGCTGCATAGGCCCGCCAATCGGAGCCGAACGCTTTTTCTGTTTCACGCTCCTCGTGAATAGACAGGCGCGAGTACATCCACACCAGCACCGGGAACATGGCCAGCGTCAGCAGCGTTGGCCACTGCAGCAGAAAACCGAACATGATGAGCACGAAGCCGGAATACTGAGGGTGGCGAACGTGGGCATACAGGCCGGTTGTGGCCAACTGCCCTGCCTTTTGCGCGGCATACAGGGTACGCCAGCCAGCCGCAATCAGATAAAACCCGAGGCCAATAAACACTGTGCTCAAGAGATGAAACGGCCCAAAGTGTGGGGAACCCTTCCAACCAAACAGCATTTCCAGCAAGTGGCCACTGTCGTGAGCCAACCAGTTCACGTCGGGATACTGGCTCTGCAGCCAGCCGGAGAGGAAGTAGAGCGTCAGCGGGAACCCGTACATCTCGGTGAACAGTGCCACCAGAAACGCGCTGAAGGCACCAAACGAACGCCAGTCCCGGCGGGTCTGCGGTTTGAAAAAACTGAAGGCGAAGAATATGAAAATCGCCGAATTCAGCACCACTAGGCTCCAAAGGCCATAATCCGATGCACCATCAGTCATCACGCTGCTCTCCACTCTTTCCCGGTTGCTCTGCCTGGTGGTTATGTCCTCCATGCCCTCCGTGCCCTCCGTGCATAAAAATATGGATCAGCGGACAAGCAAGCAGTATCAGCCAGGGCAAGGCGCCAAGCAGATGAACCTTGTGTTCTCCCCAGAGTAAAACCAGTGCGATAACGGCAAACATTGCCAAGGTAATTTTAAAGCGTCGATCCATGAGCGGTTCCTTTGCGAAAAAGCCAGTGTCAGAACAGGGTACTAATGGGCCTCAAGGGATATCTGATGGCCTATGCCGCTCAGCGCGATCTCATCAACCACATCGAGGGATTCCGGGTCGAGCACCCAAAGCTTGTTCTCTGCCCGACTGGTCACCAGTAGCTGGCCATCGTAGGGAGAGACCGCAAGATGATAGGGCGCAGGAGCCAGCGGCCTGGTGTGGCGGGCGCCGCTGGCTAGCTCAATCCGGACCACTTGGTTGCCGCCCTGGCTGGTGGCATAGAGGGTCTGGCCATCTGCGCTCAAGCCAACGCCATGGGGCGCCTCCCCAACCTCGTACCGGTTCGCCACCGCGCCTTTGGCAAGCTCAAGGACAAGAACCTGGCCGGATGCAGCATCATTCACGTAGAGCCGCTGGTTGCCGGGGGCAAGCACCATATGCTCTGGGTTGCCGCCAACTCGCAAATTGCGCTCGACGAACCAGTGCTCGGTATCCACTTCGCTGACCGTGCCATTACCGGTATTGCTGACCAGAAGGGATTGGCCGTCGTCGGTTTGCACCAGATAGTTGGGGGCCGGCCCCGTCGCCACAGTTTTGACCAACTGACCGGAATCCAGATCCACAACGCTGATACTGCCACGGGCAGGATGCGTGGAAACGGCATAGCGACCGTTGGAAGTCACCAGCACATGGTGCACAGGCCCCGGCACTTCCAGTTTGCGGTCAATCGTCTTTGTGGCCGTGTTCACCAAATAGAGCAGCCCGGTACTCCCTGCTTCCAATTCAGTAGACTTCCCGCCCCCATGATGAGCGGCGTGTTCATCTTCTGAAACGCCTTCGGGGCGACTAACCGGCTCCTGACGATCATGCGCCGACAAACTACCCACCACCAGATGCCGGCCATCCGGGGTCAGTGCCGAACCGTGGGTATTCAGTGTGCCGCCAATGGACGAAGTCACCTTGCGGTTTTCCAGATCAATAACGCCGACGGCACCCGCCGTGCCCATGGGAACAAATGCCCGGTTCGTGTCTGCGGCCACCATCAGCGAAAAACTCATAGCGACACTGGCCGTAATTCCAGCAATCCACTTCTTGCGCAACGAATGTTTCATAGCGTGCCCTTTTTGGTCAGAGGGTTTCAGTAAGATTTCCTCGCCCGGTAAGCAAGATCCCGAACAGGCATGGTCATTACTTGGCAGTCCATCACACCACGCTGAAACAGGCCTGAAAACAGTTGCGAAACATGCATCCGTTTGACCAGAATCAAGGTGGAACGATTCACAATGACCATGGACACCCAATGCAAGACGTGCCCCAGAAAAACCAGCGAACAACCAAAACCCACGCCGACCAGCTCAACCGGCAGTGTTACTGCATCACTCTTGACCGAAAAGCGCTCACTGACAGCCTCCGGAAGCAGTTTTCAGGCATTGGGAACGAGCTGCCGACCACTCCTGAACTCCTTCATCTCTTTTCAAACACACCGGTTTTCGTTCCCCAAGCGGACATCGCGACGATGAAACGGATTGTTCAGGCGATCGAATTCGCAGCCGAGCTTCCGCCCTATAAGGAAAGAGCTCTGTCCTGGGCGCCGGACATCGCCGGTTTTGACCCAGGCCCCATCGGGGCCTTCATGGGCTACGACTTTCACCTGGGCGAAAACGGACCTCAGCTGATCGAAATCAACACCAACGCCGGCGGCGCATTTCTGAACACGGTATTGGCCCGGGCTCAACACCGATGCTGTGACCCGTCCCAGCAGACCGCTGGCACCAACCGTGCACTGGATGGGTTCGAGGACGCGGTGTTTGCCATGTTCCAGCAGGAGTGGCAACGGCAAGGTGGCGACTCGACGCCCGGTTGCCTGGCCATTGTGGACGATGCCCCAGAATCCCAGTTTATGTTCCCGGAATTCCAACTGGCCCAGCAGTTATTCCAGGCCAGAGGCATAGAGACCTTGATCCTCGACCCATCGGAGCTTGAGTATGTTGATGGTGCCCTGAGCGCCCACGGCAAGCCTATTGACATGGTGTACAACCGCCTGGTGGATTTTGCCTTGGAGGCCCCGGCTCTTGGGGCGCTGAGGCGAGCCTACCTCGACGGCGCGGCGGTCGTCACGCCCAATCCACGCGCCCATGCGCTGATGGCCGACAAACGGAACCTGATCCTGCTATCTGATGCCCAAACCCTGCGCGACTGGGGCCTGAGTGAAACCGAGGCAGGATTTCTGGATAGAGCTGTACCGAAGACCCGGCTGGTTTCAGCAAGTGATGAGGCGGAGTTGTGGAGCAACCGGCGTAAACTGTTTTTCAAACCGGTAGCGGGCCATGGCAGCAAGGGCGTCTATCGGGGCGAAAAACTAACCCGCCGCGTTTTCGAAGAGATCCTGAAGGGTGATTACATCGCGCAGAACTTCGTTCCCGCCGGAGAACGCACCCTGAGAGTGGATGGCACGGTCACCACCAGAAAGGTCGATATCCGTTTGTACACCTATGCCGGGCAACATCTGCTTGCCGCTGCCCGTGTGTACCAGGGCCAGGCCACCAACTTTCGAACGCCGGGAGGTGGCTTTGCGCCCGTCTTTGAGGTGTGAAGGTGAGCCTCAATTGGAAACATTCAAAGGGATTAAGCCGTCAGCAAAAGTGCTCGGATCTCATAGATCCTGCATTCGGCCAACCTGACGAGCCAGTCTCATCGACTCATTTTCCTCCATCGCCAAAAGAGATTCGAACAGCTCTTTTGCTTCTGGAATTTCGGCTTTTCCAATCAGCGTTTTGTAGAGATCAATAATCTGATCATGAAAGTCGAACACTTCCCGGCAGATACCATCAAAATCAAGCTTCGCGTAAGGCTCGTCGCAGGTTCGATGAGTTTTGATCGGATTATGGGACAGGTAGTCGTACACCCGAGTTTCCAGTGCCTTCTTATCCCCTTGGTGCTCAAACTCGTTCACGATCCGCTCTATTTCCGATTCATGAGCTGCCAGATAATCCAAAAGCGCACGGACCCGTTCTTCCTCGTGCTTTGTTGCGCAATGGGACAGACAGCTCGCCAGATGTGAGTGCAGATCGCGCGTCCAGTCGATCAGTTGTCCAAAAGTCTTTATATCCATATCTTTTTTCCTTTTTTCTTCTCCATAATATGACTGACATCAAATAGGTATCCCGTCGTCAAATGAGGAGTCCTATTTGCATTTCCAGTGTTCAGTTGGGCTATGCGCTCGCCTGGCTAATTCGCTAATCCATTGCAAACCGCAGGCACTGCAGCAAATCGACGCCTCTACCGGCTTCAGATCGATTCCACAACCTCAGAGAGCATATCTCTGACCTTCCCGGCAACCTGCTTGAGCTCGTCATTATCGATGGCGCTCATGGAAGCCAATGGATCCACTGCACTTACCTCAATGCCCTCCGAAACCTCACGAAGAATAACGTTGCAAGGCAGCATGGCACCCACGCGAGGCTCCACACCGATGGCTTCCCAGGCCATGCCAGGATTGCAGGCCCCGAGAATCCGATAGGCCAACATATCCTTGTCCAGCTTTTTCTTCATGGTGGCTTTGACATCAATTTCTGTCAGCACACCGAAGCCGTGATCAGTGAGGGCCTGACGCGCTCTTCTGTCCACGTCCTCGAAATCGACATCTTTGATAACTTGATCGATCGTGTATGACATAGCTACCTCCAATGATTCAGAAGTTCATTGCTTTGACCCGAGTTTCACCACCCTCAAACGCAGCGCATTCACGATCACGCTGACCGAGGACAGCGACATGGCGGCCGCTGCAAAAATGGGCGACAGCAGTATCCCGAAAAACGGGTACAAAACCCCTGCCGCTATCGGAACACCGGCGGAGTTGTAAACGAAGGCGAAAAACAGGTTCTGACGGATATTGCGCATGGTCGCCAGAGACAAACGGCGCGCCTCGACAATGCCCATCAGGTCGCCGCGTAGCAGCGTAATGCCGGCGCTTTCGATGGCGACATCGGTCCCGGTGCCCATGGCCACACCGACATCCGCCGTTGCCAGTGCAGGCGCATCGTTTACGCCGTCACCCGCCATCACGACAACACGGCCTTCGTCTTTCAGGCGCTGGACGATCTTGCCCTTATCTTCCGGCAGGACTTCCGCTTCCACTTCGTCGATATGCAGTTTTCGGGCAACTGCTTCAGCTGAAGTGCGGTTATCGCCGGTCAGCATGACCACCCGGATGCCGTCTTTTTGCAGCGCGGAAATAGCGGCTTCGGTGGTTTCCTTGATCGGATCGGCAATCGCCAGCAACCCTGCGACGTTTCCGTCGACAGCAGCAAAAATCACGGTAGCACCATCTTTTCGGAGCTGGTCGGCGTCGCCGTCAAATCGCGTGGTGTCAACATTTTCCGACTCCATGAGAAGGCGGTTACCAAGTAGCACCCGCTTGCCGTCTATTCGACCGGTAACCCCTTTACCATTCGGAGAGTCAAAGTCTTCCGCATCCGGAAGCTTCAGGTCCATGCCCTTGGCTTTATCGAGTATGGCGTGAGCCAGTGGGTGCTCACTGCCTTTCTCCAGGCCGCCTGCATAACGCATGAGACTACTGTCATCGAACCCGTTGGCCGCGACAAGCCGGGTGACTTGCGGCTTGCCCTCTGTCAGCGTGCCGGTTTTATCCACCACCACGGTGTCCACCTTCTCCATACGCTCCAAGGCTTCCGCATCGCGAATCAGAACGCCACTTTGAGCACCGCGTCCGACACCCACCATGATGGACATGGGCGTCGCCAAGCCAAGTGCGCAAGGGCAGGCAATGATCAGAACACTGACCGCTGCAATCAGCCCGAACGCCATAGGCGGTGCGGGTCCAAAGAAGGACCAAGCAATAAAGGCGACAATAGCAATCACAATAACTGCCGGCACAAACCAGCCTGCTACCTTGTCAGCCAGCCCCTGGATCGGTGCGCGGCTACGCTGGGCGCTGGCCACCATCTGGACAATCTGGGACAGCATGGTATCGCGGCCAACTTTGTCGGCCCGCATGATGAAGCTGCCCTGCTGGTTTATGCTGCCGCCGATCACCTGGTCGCCGGATTTCTTGCTGACCGCCAGGGGCTCGCCGGTCACCATGGACTCATCCACGTTGGAGCTGCCTTCAAGCACCTCGCCGTCCAGCGGCACCTTGTCACCGGGGCGCACCCGCAGGCGGTCGCCCACCTTGACCTGATCAAGCGACACATCGGATTCGCTGCCATCGTCGTCCAGTTTTCTGGCCGTCGCCGGTGCCAGATCCAGCAGGGCCTTGATGGCACCAGAGGTTTTCTCTCTGGCGCGCAATTCCAGCACCTGCCCCAGCAGCACCAGCACCACGATGACAGCAGCCGCCTCGAAGTAGACGGCGACCGACCCGTCTTCCTGCCGGAAGGCGCCTGGGAAGATCTGCGGCGCCAGGGTCGCCACCAGACTGTAGATCAGCGCGACGCCGGTACCAATGGCAATGAGCGTAAACATGTTCAAGTTACGGCTAACCACGGATTTCCAACCCCGGACGAAGAAGGGCCAACCGCACCAGAGCACCACAGGCGTTGCCAGCACCAGTTGAATCCAGTTGGACATCTGCGGGGCTATAATGTGATCGAGTCCGGTGAGGTGCCCACCCATCTCCAGTACCAGTACAGGCAGGGCCAGCACCAGGCCGATCCAGAATCGGCGGGTCATGTCTTTGAGTTCTTCCGAAGGCCCGTCGTCCAGGCTTACCTGCTCGGGCTCTAGGGCCATGCCGCAGATTGGGCAGTCCCCTGGCCCTTGCTGCCGAATCTCGGGGTGCATGGGACAGGTATACATAGTGCCCGGCGCTACCGGCTCTTGCTGTTTCTTTTCCCAATCGAGGTACTGCTCAGGGTCCTCGTCGAATTTGGACTGGCAACGCGACGAGCAGAAGTACCAGGTTTTACCGCCATGCTGGCTGCGGTGTTCCGCGGTATGCGGATCGACTGCCATGCCGCAAACCGGATCCTTGGCGGTGTGCCCGCCAGGTTCTTTATCGGCGTGGTGATCGTGGTCATGGGCGTGATGGTGCTCAGCCATTCTGATCTCCTGTTTTATCGGCGGGCCAGTCTGCAAATGCAATGAAATACAGCAGAACCAGATTGACGATAGGGATCAGTATCAGTACACCCATCCACCCCGGATACCCCGTGCGCTGGCAAATACGCCAGGCCGGAATGACGACCACAATGGCAATCACCAGCATCCACAGCCAGTGGCCTGCCCACATGGTGTTCCCGAACATGTTATCTCCCATCATGGCAATAGCCTCTCTTCCTGATTCTGGTTAATGGTGACGATGCGCGTGACTCTCTTCCTGTTTCGCTTGCGCGGATTCCGGCGATCTTTTCAGGAAAATCTGCTCGGAGACTGCAAGCACAATCATGGTGACCACTGCCACGCCAATGACGAACGGGTCCGTATTCAGTTTTACCCAGACAAAGCCGCCCAGAGCCAAAAGATCCAACAAGATGGCTGTAGTTGGCACCCAGGTGTTGGCCTTGATGTCTTTGCGAAGATAGCGCAGTACACCCCAGTGAATGGCAATGTCCATAATCAGGTAAAACACGATACCCAGCGCGGCAATTCGTGACAGATCAAAGAAGGCGGTGAGGATCAGCCCCAGGACAACGGTATACACCAGTGTGTGTTTCTGGATGCTGCCGGGCATGCCAAAATGCCGATGTGGTACGAGCTTCATCTCCGTCAGCATGGCCAACATGCGGGACACAGCAAATACACTGGCCAGAATTCCTCCCGCCGTGGCCATCATGGCAATCGCAACAGTAAACCAGACGCCGTATTCGCCGAGAGCGGGACGTGCAGCAGCGGCGAGAGAGTAATCCTGCGTTTCGATAATTTCAGCCAGAGATAGATTGCTGGCGACCGCAAATCCCACCAGCGTGTAGATCACCACACAGGCGGCAATGGAGATAACGATGGCACGGCCGACATTTCGCTTCGGGTCGATGACTTCCGAACCACTGTTGGTAATGGTCGTAAAGCCTTTGAACGCTAGAATGCCCAACGCGGTCGCGCCCAAGAAGTTGCCCAGCGTTCCGGCTTCACCGGGCTCCGAAAAATCAACTGAGACTGAGTCGGCAATCCAGATCCCGACCAGACCGAAAATCAGTATCCCGCCGATCTTAAGAATGCCTATGAAAGACGCCACCCCTTGAATCATCCGGTTACCCAGAAGATTGATCAGAAACGCGGCCAGAATCAGTGAGACGCCAAGAATGGGCACCATGCGGCCACTGTCATCCCCGCCGAAAAGTTGCATGGTGTAGGAGCCGAATGTCCGGGCCAGGAAGCTCTGGGCGATCACCATGGAAAAGTACATCAACAGGGCGTTGAATGCCGTTGGCAGCCGGTTTCCATAGGCTTTATGCAAGTACATGCCAATGCCCCCGGCCGACGGGTAGGCGTTGGAAATCTTGATATAGGAATACGCGCTGAAGCCGACAATCAAGGCCGCCGCGAGAAAGGCCAGCGGGAAAAGAACGCCGGTCATCTGCGCCATCTGCCCGGTCAGAGCAAAAATACCGGCGCCAATCATGACGCCGGTACCCAGCATGACTGTCCCTGGTAAAGTGAGACTGCCCTCCTGGTAGCGGGTAGTTCGATCTTCCTCCCTGTTCATTCAACCTCCTGTTATTTTTTCATGGGTGGAATCTTGGAACAGCAGAACGGCTCATGCTTGGCATTTGCCCGGACGTTGTCGTCGGTAACCCGGTACCAAGCCAATTTGCGCCGGGTCCACCATCCGGTTTTCAATTGGCCACCGTAAGCCTTGATCAGTTCCAGTAATTCATCGACGGACCAGTGGGTTCCGTCGTACGTCACCTGCAATGTGCCATTTGGCTTACGCTCGGCGAAATCAACGCAGGGGTGGCGATTAAGATCGTGGATGAGCCCATCCCACTGATCCTCTCCAAGCCCCTCGACGGCCATTTTTCGGCGCAACAAAAACTGCTCCTGATTGGTTGCTTTGTGTGCTTTGGTCATGGGGTGACACCTCTCTTCCTGATGACTTCTCCCTGTATCAAAACACTTCAATCTGAACTGCGGCTGAAAATGGACACAGACTTTCGGTGGATTTGAGTTACATCAAATCATAGACGAAAAAGGGCCGTGGGTTTCCCCATGGCCCATCAGCATCAGAATGCGATTCGAGCGCCGATCACGGCAAACCAGTCTTCTGTGCCACCGCCGTCCGCCTCGGCCAGGTCGGCGCTATCGCCATACTTACGCTCGTGCACCACACCCACGTAGGGTGAGAACGCACGGTCGATCAGGTCGTAGCTGAGCCGGAGGCCGGTTTCGGTGGAAACTAATCCCTTGCCGACGCCGATCTCTTCATCCTCACTGAACGCTACTGAGGCATCCAGCGTTGCCGCCAAAATCCAGTAGTTGGTGAACAGCAATTCGTACTCAGCGTCCAGTTCGGCTGACGTATCGCCATCCTTGCTGACATACAGATTTGCATCGATCTCAAACCATTGGGGCGCCAGCCCGGCCACACCGAGAACCGCATACGTACGGTCCGGCCCTTCGGGCGTATCGAAACGCACGCCCGCTTTGGCGTCGAAGAATTTGGAGATAGGGATCTGGCCGACCAGCTGGTTTTCCAGCGTTTCGTAGGCCTGCTCCTCTATCTCGTACTCCCCGGTTGTGAGCAGCCGGACTTTAAAGTCGTCGGTGCCATAGAAGGCATCCGCATTCCAGACGCCCAGCTCCTCGTCATCGTCGCTGTAGCGGTACTCAAATTCCTCGAATTGAACACCCCAGGTTGTGAGCGGCTGTTTTCGAGCGGTCGTGTCTGAGATCATTTCCTGAGCTGTCACCGCCGTTGAAACACCAATAGAGGCAAGGAAGCTGACTGCGACAATTGATCGAATACAGCTCATACCTCACCTCCATCTTTGGCAATCACGTCTGTTTTGGCCTGCGTCGACTCTGGCCCACCTTCAACAATGACCTTGCGGAACATACCAGCGGCCGCGTGATAGGACAGGTGACAGTGGAACGCCCACTGACCGGGCTCGTCGACCTCGGTTTCCATGTAAACCGTGGTGCCTGGCTGCACACTGACCGTGTGCTTGATCGGGTTCCATTGGTCTGCACCAACATCGAGAATGGACCACATACCGTGCAGGTGCATGGGGTGAGTCATCATGGTCTCGTTCACGAATTTGAAGCGAACTCGCTCACCGTATTTGAGACGAATTGGGTCTGCGTCTTCGTACTTGACGCCATTAATGCTCCAGGTATACCGCTCCATATTGCCGGTCAAACGAAGCTCAATTTCCCGGGTCGGTTCGCGGTCTTCATACAACGGGTCCTGAGCCTTCAGGTCAGCGTAGGACAAGAACTTACCGCCATTGGCTGCGGTAGGTACGAGGCCACTACCCTTGGCGTAGAAGGGATCGCTTGGACCTTCTTTTTTACCCATCGCCATGGAACCGTGATCCATGCCTTCCATGTCGGAATGATCCATTCCTTGCATATTCGAGTGATCCATTCCCTCCATCGAAGAATGGTCCATTCCGCCCATCCCTTCTGAGCTGCTCATATCCATGTCGCCATGATCCATTCCGGCCATGCTGCCATGGTCCATGCCATGCATACCGCTCATGTCGGCCATGGTCAGGCGGGCCGGTTCACGCAGTTGCGGGACGGCTGCTTCCATGCCCTCTTCTGGGGCCAGTGTCGCTCTGGCATAGCCCGAACGCCCCATGGATTCGGCAAATATGGTGTAGGCCTGCTCATCTTTCGGTCGGACGATCACATCGTAGGTTTCCGCCACACCAATCCGGAATTCATCCACACTAACCGGCTGAACGTTGTTGCCATCAGCCTGCACAACAGTCATGTCCAGACCTGGAATCCGGATGTCGAAGTAGGTCATGGCCGAGGAATTGATAAAACGCAACCGAATGCGCTCGCCTGGTTCAAAGAGTCCCGTCCAGTTTTGGTCCGGCCCTTTGCCGTTGATCAGGCCCGTAAAGCCCTGCAAGTCCTCAACGTCCGCCTTCATCATCCGCATACCACCCCAGGCCATACGGTCACTGACGGTGTTCATCAGACCATTTTTTGAAACGTCCGAGAAAAACTCGCCAACGGTTTGCTGCTCGCGGTTGTAGTAATCCGGCATCATTTTCAGGTTGCGCATGATGCGGTCACCGGAATGGGGGTGTTTGTCGGTGAGCTGCACCACGTATTCCCGATCGTAGCGAAACGGCTCACGACCTTCAGGCTCAATAACAATAGAACCATAAGCGCCATCTGGCTCCTGGAAGCCTGAATGGCTGTGGAACCAGTAGGTGCCCGCCTGTTGGATTGGGAATTCGTAGGTGAAGGTTTCACCCGGTTTGATACCTGGGAAGCTGATTCCGGGCACGCCGTCCTGATCAAAAGGAAGGATCAAACCATGCCAGTGAATGGACGTCATCTCATCCAGGTTGTTGGTCACGTTGATCCGGACGTTCTCGCCTTCCTTGAAACGCATTACCGGTCCCGGAGATGCGCCGTTGTATCCAATGCCTTCCTTCACAAAATCGCCGGTATCAATTTTTACCCGGTCGACCGTAAGGTCGTATTCGCCGGCCAGAACCATGGCTGGCATCAGCAGGCTCAAAAGCCCTGTCAAAAAGCGTGGTTTCATCTGTGTTGCTCCGAACTACACGTCATTGAAGCCGGGCCGAGAAACGTGTCTCAGCCCCGCGCTCGCGGACCTCAGTTAAGCGAGTTACTCGAAATTGACCTCACCGTACATCCCGGCCTGATAGTGGCCCGGCACGTTGCAGGCAAATTCGATATTGCCTTTATCAGAGAACTTCCATACCACTTCTTTACTTTGGCCCGGTTCCAGCAACACGCTGTTCGGGTCGTCATGCTTCATGGAATGGCCATTCCCCATATCCATATTCATCATGTCGTGGTTCAGCTTGCCGCCCTGGATGACGCCATGCTCAACCATCATCATCATTTCCTCTTGATGAGCTTCGTGCATGTCGGGAGTGCCAACATTGAACTCATGGACGAGGTTTCCCTTGTTCTCCACCACGAAGCGAACGGTTTCACCCGGCTTTACACTGATTTCTTCGGGTTCGTAGTAGTTGTCGTACATCTCGACAGTTACGGTTCGGCTGGCCTCCGACGCTTTGCCAGGTTCACCGCTTGTAGCGCCGTGCCCGTGGCCACCATCATGGGCGCCAGCCGCAAACGCTGTTGCCGACATTGAAAGCGCCATACCCGCTACGAATAGTTTTGATGCATTCATCTTTTTATCCTCTGTAAAATATTGCTCGAAAAACACTGCAGGATTGAGCCCCAATCTTGAGCAATGTCTAGAATCGGTTGTTACCTTCTCTCACTAACCTGAATTCTTTCTGAAAAACTCGAACTATTTTCCGTTCAGGCTGAATTCAGGTTAATCAGTCACACTTTCGACCGCGGACCATACATAGAAGGAAAAACTCATGCGTTTACTGCTCGTCGAAGATGACCGCTTGCTTGCTGAGGGTCTGGTCAGGCAGTTGGGAAAAGCAGGTTTCAGCGTTGATACAACTCCCAGTGCCCGAGAAGCCGTCGTTCTGGGTGAGCAAGAGGATTACCGTGCTGTTGTTCTGGACCTGGGTCTACCTGATGGCAACGGGCTGGACGTATTGAGAAAGTGGCGAACGAATCACGTCAGCTGTCCGGTCTTGATTCTGACCGCGAGAGGCGATTGGCAGGATAAGGTTAACGGCTTAAAAGCCGGGGCAGACGATTACCTGGCAAAACCTTTTCAGACAGAAGAGCTAATCGCACGCCTCAACGCACTCGTGCGTCGAAGTGAAGGAAGGGTCCATGCTCAGGTTAAAGCCGGCCGCTTTGAACTGGACGAAAACCGCCAGAGTCTCAAGATGGACGACGGCGTGGAACATACACTTACCGGCACCGAATTCCGGCTGCTACGTTGTTTGATGAGCCGCCCTGGCCACGTCTTTTCCAAAGAACAACTAATGGAACAGCTTTACAACTTGAATGATAGCCCGAGCGAAAACGTCATTGAGGCGTATATTCGGAGGTTAAGGAAGCTAGTGGGCAGCGAAACCATCTCAACACGACGCGGCCAGGGGTACATTTTTAATGCGATTCCTTAAAAAGCCTGCGTCCGTAAAAGGAACCTTGCTTGCGCTGTTACTGCCCGCCGGAATTGGTCTAATGGGGGTGGCGTGGTTGGTCCATGGCTTGCTGCTCGACCGAATGTCTCGGGAATTCGTTGAACGCCGACTGAAAGATGAAGTCGTTTTCCTTGAGCACCAGATTCGCGACGCGAATGGTGAAGTTGACACTCTCCAGACGGGCGATTATTTCCAGGATGTTTTTCATCATGCCTTTGCCATACATACACCCGAACAGACCATCATTTCACCCGATACTTGGGAGCCCTTGTTAACGCCTCTGATTGAAAACGAAGAAGACGGAACCGTTCGCGTAGAAGATGCCGAAACCACTGATACTCCCTTAGACATCCTCGCCTACCGAAAGTCTTTTCAGGTCGGTGAAACACCCATCGTCGTAATCGTTTCTGAAGATCTGGGTGCGCTGAAACGCAGCCAAGCTGCACTTCATGCCTGGACCGCCGTAGTATCAGTTCTGTTGATTATGCTCTTGGTCGCCGTGCTCTGGTTCGGAATCACGATGTCCATGCGACCGGTTGTCACACTCAAAGCCGCATTAAAAAGACTCCAGGACGGAGAGATCTCCCGAATCAACGTTCAGTCGCCAGAGGAGTTCCACCCGCTGGTTCTTCAACTAAATCAGTTGCTGGACTCCTTAGATCAGCGACTGGAGCGCTCCAGGGACGCTCTCGCAAACCTGTCTCATAGCGTCAAAACCCCCATCGCAGCCGTCCGGCAGATACTGGAAGACGACACACGTCCTCTCGACACCAATCTAAGGCGCCAGATGGTGGAGCGACTAAGCGATATCGACAGGCAATTAGAAGCTGAAATGCGTCGAAGCCGTTTTGCAGGGCCCCAGATTGGAAAAAGCGCCTACCCCATAAAACAGGCACGGGATCTTTTGTGGATGCTCGGTCGTTTATATCCGGAAAAGTCGTTTGAACTATCGAGTTCTCTGCCTGAAGACAGCCGATGGCCGATAGAAGAACATGATCTAAATGAAGTATTGGGCAACTTACTCGACAATGCTGGCAAATGGTCTTCGAGATGCGTAGAGCTATCTGTGGAACAAGGCAGCGGCTTCAAGCGAATAGTTGTTGCTGATGATGGCCCAGGGGTTAATCACAAGGATTTAGCCAGTTTGGGCCAAAGGGGTCTGCGGCTAGATGAGCAAACACCTGGGCACGGTCTCGGCCTTGCTATCGTTCGAGATATAGTGACTCGCTATGAAGGTAAAATCAGCTTTTCGACTAAGTCCTGTAGCGGTTTACGCGTTTCTATCGAATTATTAAGATAAACTCGAATGTTCGCTTTTGTTTAACAGCGGGAACAAGCGCCACCACATCCCGTAAGCAACGGTCAAAACCGACCTCTCTATATTGCCCAAGAAACTGACAACGTCCCAAAGCTGAAGTTGTCTTTATGGCGCTCGTCTTCGCTGGTCGAGGCACGCAATGTGACCGCGGCCAGAAGGTGATCCCACTGCCAGGTAGCGCCCAGACCGAGCTGGCCGATCAGCGGCCCTTCGTCGAAACGGTAAGCCCCGGCATTGTCATCGATGTAAGAATAACCTACATATTCCACGCCCAGTCCCACATACACGGACCAGCTACTGCCTGAATCCTTGAACGAGCCCGGCAAAGCGATGGTTGAGGAGGTACCAGCGTAGTCCGGCACAAAATTTATAGGAAGGTGTCTGCCAAGCTGCCAGACCAACCCGGTTTTAGCGGAGGTTCGAAAACTCGACAGTAGTCCGGATCCGATCACCGACACACGCTGTTCAATGTTGCCGCCCTGCCCGGCTTGCAGGAGTTTTCGGCCATGCGCAGCCTGTATGCCACCCACCACATCGGTTCCAAGCTGATTCCCCCACCCTTGCGGCTTGTCGCTTCCCGTGGCTTTGTGCACCCATTTCTGAACCGACTCGGCACCGCTTTCGGGCCCAATAACACCAATGTGAGCACCAAAGCCGGTAATCGTATCGGCGTTCCAGCTCCATAGTGTGCCGCTGAGCGACAGGTGGCCGGCATAGGGAATGTCGTCGAACTGCGGATCTTCAACCGTAATATCTTCAGGTGTGACCATGAATTGCCGCAAACTCAGGCTTACCGCCTGCTTTGAATCAGCAGTTCCAATACCTGGCAGAAAGCGCAGCTCATCACGCAGAGTCCGGGCAAATCTTGCCGACTTTCCATCGTTCTCGTCAGCGGTGTCTGTCAGATACGAAAAGCGTACCCCGTTTGTATAGCCGCGATC
>NZ_NEFY01000023.1 GCF_002258215.1 Marinobacter vinifirmus | reverse complement strand
CAGTTGTCTTGGGGTTATATAGTCAAGCAACTAAGCGCATACGGTGGATGCCTTGGCAGTCAGAGGCGATGAAAGACGTGGAAGCCTGCGATAAGGTTCGGGGAGCTGGCAAACGAGCTGTGATCCGGACATCTCTGAATGGGGAAACCCACCTAACTTCGGTTAGGTATCTTACACTGAATCCATAGGTGTAAGAGGCGAACCGGGGGAACTGAAACATCTAAGTACCCCGAGGAAAAGAAATCAACCGAGATTCCCTAAGTAGCGGCGAGCGAACGGGGACCAGCCCTTAAGCTGGACAACTGGTAGGAGAAGGCCCTGGAAAGAGCCGCCATAGTGGGTGATAGCCCCGTATCCGAAACCTGAGTCCAGTGAAATCGAGTAGGTCGGCGCACGAGAAACGTTGACTGAACATGGGGGGACCATCCTCCAAGGCTAAATACTCCTGACTGACCGATAGTGAACCAGTACCGTGAGGGAAAGGCGAAAAGAACCCCTGTGAGGGGAGTGAAATAGACCCTGAAACCGTATGCGTACAAGCAGTCGGAGCAGACTTGTTCTGTGACGGCGTACCTTTTGTATAATGGGTCAGCGACTTATGTTCAGTGGCGAGGTTAACCGTTTAGGGGAGCCGTAGGGAAACCGAGTCTGAATAGGGCGAATCAGTCGCTGGACATAGACCCGAAACCGGGCGATCTATCCATGAGCAGGTTGAAGGTGCCGTAACAGGCACTGGAGGACCGAACCCACTGTCGTTGAAAAGCCAGGGGATGACTTGTGGATCGGAGTGAAAGGCTAATCAAGCCCGGAGATAGCTGGTTCTCCCCGAAAGCTATTTAGGTAGCGCCTCGGACGAATACCACAGGGGGTAGAGCACTGTTTCGGCTAGGGGGTCATCTCGACTTACCAACCCGATGCAAACTCCGAATACCTGTGAGTACTATCCGGGAGACACACGGCGGGTGCTAACGTCCGTCGTGAAGAGGGAAACAACCCAGACCGCCAGCTAAGGTCCCAAAGTACCAGTTAAGTGGGAAACGATGTGGGAAGGCTCAGACAGCTAGGAGGTTGGCTTAGAAGCAGCCATCCTTTAAAGAAAGCGTAATAGCTCACTAGTCGAGTCGGCCTGCGCGGAAGATGTAACGGGGCTCAAACTGGTCACCGAAGCTGCGGCTGCATACATTGTATGCGGGGTAGGGGAGCGTTCTGTAAGCCTGCGAAGGTGAGTTGAGAAGCTTGCTGGAGGTATCAGAAGTGCGAATGCTGACATGAGTAACGACAATGCGGGTGAAAAACCCGCACGCCGGAAGACCAAGGGTTCCTGCGCAACGCTAATCGGCGCAGGGTGAGTCGGCCCCTAAGGCGAGACCGAAAGGTGTAGTCGATGGGAAACGGGTTAATATTCCCGTACCTTGGATAGCTGCGATGGAGAGACGGAGAAGGCTAGGTGAGCCGGGCGACGGTTGTCCCGGTTTAAGCGAGTAGGGAGTGGACTTAGGCAAATCCGGGTCCACAATCCTGAGACGTGACGACGAGTGCCCAAGGGCGCGAAGTCATTGATGCCCTGCTTCCAGGAAAATCTTCTAAGCTTCAGGCTATTCGAGACCGTACCCCAAACCGACACAGGTGGTCAGGTAGAGAATACCAAGGCGCTTGAGAGAACTCGGGTAAAGGAACTAGGCAAAATGGTGCCGTAACTTCGGGAGAAGGCACGCCGGTGTGTACGTGAAACCCCCGCGGGTGGAGCGGAAGCCGGTCGAAGATACCAGGCCCCTGCGACTGTTTATTAAAAACACAGCACTGTGCAAACACGAAAGTGGACGTATACGGTGTGACGCCTGCCCGGTGCCGGAAGGTTAATTGATGGGGTTAGCACTTGTGCGAAGCTCTTGATCGAAGCCCCGGTAAACGGCGGCCGTAACTATAACGGTCCTAAGGTAGCGAAATTCCTTGTCGGGTAAGTTCCGACCTGCACGAATGGCGTAACGATGGGGGCGCTGTCTCTACCCGAGACTCAGTGAAATTGAAATCGCCGTGAAGATGCGGTGTATCCGCGGCTAGACGGAAAGACCCCGTGAACCTTTACTATAGCTTCACAGTGAACTTTGAGCATGCTTGTGTAGGATAGCTGGGAGGCTTTGAAACTCGGACGCCAGTTCGAGTGGAGCCAACCTTGAAATACCAGCCTGGCATGTTTGAGGTTCTAACTCTGGCCCCTTATCGGGGTTGAGGACACTGTGTGGTGGGTAGTTTGACTGGGGCGGTCTCCTCCCAAAGCGTAACGGAGGAGCACAAAGGTGGGCTAAGCACGGTCGGACATCGTGCGGTTAGTGTAATGGCACAAGCCCGCTTGACTGCGAGACAGACACGTCGAGCAGGTACGAAAGTAGGTCATAGTGATCCGGTGGTTCTGTATGGAAGGGCCATCGCTCAACGGATAAAAGGTACTCCGGGGATAACAGGCTGATACCGCCCAAGAGTTCACATCGACGGCGGTGTTTGGCACCTCGATGTCGGCTCATCACATCCTGGGGCTGAAGCCGGTCCCAAGGGTATGGCTGTTCGCCATTTAAAGTGGTACGCGAGCTGGGTTTAGAACGTCGTGAGACAGTTCGGTCCCTATCTGCCGTGGACGTTGGAGATTTGAGGAAAGCTGCTCCTAGTACGAGAGGACCGGAGTGGACGAACCTCTGGTGTTCGGGTTGTCACGCCAGTGGCATTGCCCGGTAGCTATGTTCGGACAGGATAACCGCTGAAAGCATCTAAGCGGGAAGCCCCTTCCAAGATGAGATCTCCCTGAGGCCTTGAGCCTCCTGAAGAGCCGTTCAAGACCAGGACGTTGATAGGCTGGGTGTGTAAGCGCTGCGAGGCGTTGAGCTAACCAGTACTAATTGCTCGTGCGGCTTGACTATATAACACCCAAGACAATTGCGGATAACGCAAGAGCAAGGCAAAGGCCACGCTCAAAGAAATCACCATCACGTTTTATCTCGTCCTTCCCAGTGATCATCCGTTTTGCCTGACGACCATAGCGGTCTGGAACCACCTGATCCCATCCCGAACTCAGACGTGAAACAGACCAGCGCCGATGGTAGTGTGGTTCGCCCATGTGAGAGTAGGTCATCGTCAGGCTCTTAATACCAAAACCCCCGACAGCATTGCTGCCGGGGGTTTTTTCATTTCAGGTCTGGGGAAAATGAAAGTCTGCAGAAAGAATCCAAAGGCATTCTCTCTAAGCCAGGCAAATCCGATAACGGAGCACGCCGGCCTCCTCCTCGCGAATCCATTCAATCCGGTGCCCTGTGATATCGCACAGCGCCTGCATGTCCTTACGGCCACTGGGGTCATCGGCCAGGAACTCGACCTGGGTGCCGCTGGGTAACCCCTGGGTGCGTTTCTTGAAGCGGAGAATAGGGAGGGGGCATACCAAACCGACGGCGTCGATCTGGTATACCTCGGTTTGATCAGTCAAGTCGTACACTCTCACTGCTGCCCTGTTCCGCTGAAGACCAGCCGAACTGGTTCAGAACAACCGGGGCGAGCGAGGCTATGATCAATGCTGCGACAAATGCGGAAATCATTACCTTCATGATGATCCTCCTTTGCCTTGTTTGGCCTCTTCCTCTTCTACCCAGAGGTCGTGGTGCTGGCGAGCCCATTCCAGGTCAACCTGGCCGCTACCCATCGCATCGAATGCGCCTTCCATACCAACAGTGCCGATATAGATATGGGCGATGATGGCCAGCATCATCACGAATGCCACGATTGAATGCCAGATGTTGGCATATTGCATTTCCTCGTGTGGTGTCAGCTCTGTTGGCAGGCCCGTGCCCAGAATACTGTTGATGACACCGAAGGTGTCGCCAAAAAGAGGCATCTGGAAAGGGAACAGAAGGGATAATCCGGAAAGCGAGACAGACACACCCAGCAGCATCACGGTCCAGAAAACAACCTTCTGGCCTGCGTTGAATTTCTTGGCCGATGGATGGCCCTTGGTGAAGATGCCGCCTCCCGCCTTGACCCACTGCCAATCGAGTTTATCGGGTATGTTATGCGCTACCCACATCACAAATGTCATAACCAGGCCGAGCATGAATGCCCAGGCAATGTTGTTGTGAAGCCACTTTGAACCGACTGCCAGGGTCGAAAAGGCATCGTGCCCGATCACCGGGATCAGGAAACTGCGGCCCATCAAGGTCAGCAGCCCCGTTACGCCCAGGGCTATGAACGAGCCGGCCAGCAGCCAGTGACCAAACCGCTCTATGGCTTTGAATCGTTCAATGGTCGTGCCCGCAGGGCCGCCATCAATCATGATTTTGCCACGCACAAAGTAGAACACCACGAGCAGCACGATGATCCCCAGCAGGGCACCACCGCCCCAGGTGATGATGGGTCCTTCCCGCAGTTTGTACCAACTGATGCCCCCGTCCTGGATCATGACGCCATTGGCCGGGCCCGGAGACTGCACGGTGGGGTCGATCTGGTTATAGCGAATCGCGCGCCAGGTGTCGGCATCCGAGACGCCGCCCCGGGTTCCCAGCTGTTCTGTGATTGGTGCCGCCTTCTCAGGATTGCCCAGATTTTCGGACCGGAAACTGTCGTCCAGTTTCTGCTGCTCCTGGCGGCGCATGATATCTTCGAGGGTCTGGGCACCCCCGGTTGCTGTGCGGTCAACCTCCGGGCCCTCTTGCGCCCAGGCAGGGTTGAATATCAGTGACGCCAGCACAAGGGCGGCGGCACCCAACAGACGTTTGTTCATCAGAGTACTCCAGCGGAATCAGCAAGAAGGTGTTGTGACTGAAGAAGTTCCGGAGCTCGGGGAGCTCCGGAACTTCGTTCAGATCAGCTTATGCACCTTTCTTCTCGTAGGCTGTGCCCCATCCCCAGGCGCCGGAACCGAAACCACGGTTCACCACGCGCTGGCGATAGATGTCCGCCACCTCGTTGCCGTCACCGGCAAGCAGGGCTTTGGTCGAGCACATTTCCGCACAGATCGGCAGTTTACCCTCTGCAATACGGTTGCGGCCGTACTTGGTGAACTCGGCTGCGGAATTGTCTTCTTCAGGGCCGCCTGCACAGAACGTGCATTTGTCCATTTTGCCGCGGCTGCCAAAGTTGCCCGCTTGCGGGAACTGGGGCGCACCGAACGGGCAGGCGTAGAAACAATAGCCACAACCGATACACAGGTCCTTGGAATGCAGCACGATGCCGTCCTCGGTCTGGTAGAAGCAGTCCACCGGACAAACCGCCATACAGGGCGCGTCTGAACAGTGCATGCAAGCTACCGAGATCGACCTCTCGCCCGGCTTGCCATCTTCGATGGTTACCACTCGGCGACGGTTGATGCCCCAGGGGACTTCGTGCTCGTTTTTACAGGCCGTTACGCAGGCATTACATTCGATGCAGCGCTCGGCGTCGCAAAGGAATTTTGCTCTTGCTTGTCCTTCAAGTGCCATGGTCTACACCTCTTGTTATGCTGGTTCGATCGCACACAGGGTGCACTTGGTCTCTTGCATCTGCGTGACCGAGTCGTACCCGTATGTCTGAACGGTGTTAGTGGATTCACCCAGTACGTAAGGATCCGCACCTTTCGGGTATTTGTCCCTCAGGTCCTTTCCTTCCAGGTGCCCGCCGAAGTGGAATGGCATGAAGGCAACGCCCTCGCCAACCCTTTCGGTAACCATGGCCTTAACCTTGATGCGTGCGCCCTCAGGGCCGGACACCCAGACGTCGTTGCCGTCACGGATGTTCAGGTTGTTGGCATCACGCGGGTTCACCTCGATGAACATGTCCTGCTGCAGTTCTGCCAGCCAGGGGTTCGAGCGGGTCTCGTCACCACCACCTTCATACTCGACCAGGCGGCCGGAGGTCAGAATGATGGGGAAGTCCTTGCTGAAGTCCTTCTGCTGGATGGATTCGTACAGGGTCGGAACCCGCCAGAAGGTCTTGTCGGCGTAGGTGGGATAATCCGCCACCAGGTCTCGACGGTTGGTGTACAGCGGCTCGCGGTGCAGCGGCACGGGGTCCGGGAAGTTCCAGACGATGGCGCGGGCCTTGGCGTTACCGAAGGGTGCGCACTCGTGCTTGATGGCTACACGCTGGATACCGCCGGACAGGTCCGTTTTCCAGTTGGTTTCGGGGCCTGCAACCGCATCAATGCTGGCACGCTCCTCGGCTGTGAGGTCTTTATCCCAGCCCAGGTCCATCAGCATCTGCATGGTGAACTCGGGGTAGCCGTCCTTGATGTCGGAATCCTTCGAGTACACGCCATCAGCCAACAGGTTATTGCCGTTGTGCTCAACACCGAAGCGGGCGCGGAAAGTCAGGCCGCCCTTGGACACCGGTAGCGACATGTCGTACAGGTTCGGTGTGCCCGGATGGTTCATCTCCGGAGTGCCCCAGCACGGCCATGGCATCCCGTAGATATCGCCATCGCAAGGCCCACCGACTGCACGCAGGGTGGTCTTGTCGAAGTGATGCTGGTTGGCCATGTGTTTCTTCAGGCGCTCAGGCGACTGGCCGGTATAGCCGATAGTCCACATGCCCCGGTTAAACTCATGGGTGATGTCCTCCACCACCGGTTCGTCGCCCTCAATGGCGATATTGCGGAACATGCGATCGGTGAAGCCGAACTTGTCCGCAAACAGCTTAATGATTTCGTGGTCGACCTTGGAGTCGAACAGTGGCTCGACCACCTTTTCCCGCCACTGCAGGGAGCGGTTCGAGGCAGTTACTGAGCCGCGGGTCTCGAACTGGGTGGTTGCCGGCAGCAGGTAGGCACCGTCTTTGCGATCGTGCAGCACGGCTGACACGGTCGGGAACGGGTCAACAACCACAAGCAGGTCCAGCTTCTCCATGGCTTCTTTCATTTCGAGCATACGGGTCTGCGAGTTGGGCGCGTGGCCCCACAGCACCATGGCCCGGGTGTTGTCGGGCTGCTCGAGGTTTTCCTTGGCTTCCAGTACGCCATCAATCCAGCGGGATACCGGGATGCCCTTCTCGTTCATCATGGCCTTGGATTTGCCATTCTTGTCCATGGTGGCAAACCGGCCTTTCAGCCAATCCAGGTCCTCTTCCCAGACCCGTGCCCAGTGGGCCCAGGAGCCGGCCGCCAGGCCATAGTAGCCGGGCAGGGTATCTGCCAGTACGCCCAGGTCGGTAGCGCCCTGAACGTTGTCGTGGCCACGGAAAATGTTGGTGCCGCCGCCGGCTACACCCATATTGCCCAGCGCCAGCTGCAGGATGCAGTACGCACGGGTGTTGTTGTTACCGTTGGAGTGCTGGGTACCACCCATACACCAGATAACGGTTCCCGGACGGTTATTGACCAGGGTGCGGGCGACACGCTCAAGCTGCGCGCCAGGGGTGCCGGTTACCCGCTCGACTTCCTCGGGGTTCCAGCGTTTCACCTCTTCGCGGATCTGCTCCATGCCGTACACACGGGTACGAATGAATTCCTGGTCTTCCCAGCCGTTTTCGAAGATGTGCCAGAGCAGTCCCCAAACCAGGGCTACGTCGGTACCGGGCCGGAAGCGCACATATTCGTCGGCATGGGCGGCCGTGCGGGTGAAGCGCGGGTCACAAACGATAAGCGGCGCGTTGTTCTCTTCCTTGGCTTTCAGGACGTGCAGCAGCGACACCGGATGCGCCTCGGCCGGGTTGCCCCCGATAATGAAAATGGCCTTGGAATTGTGGATGTCGTTGTACGAGTTGGTCATCGCACCGTAGCCCCAGGTGTTGGCTACACCGGCGACTGTGGTGGAGTGGCAGATCCGGGCCTGGTGGTCGACGTTATTGGTGCCCCAGTAAGCCGCAAATTTGCGGTAGAGATACGCCTGTTCGTTGTTGAACTTTGCGCTGCCCAGCCAGTACACCGAATCCGGGCCGCTCTCATCGCGAATCTGCAACATCTTGTCGCCGATTTCGTTGATAGCGTCGTCCCAGGAGATCTTCTGCCACTGGCCATTGACCATTTTCATGGGGTACTTCAGGCGTCGTTCGCCGTGGGCGTGTTCGCGCACAGAAGCGCCCTTGGCGCAGTGTGAACCCAGGTTGAACGGGCTGTCCCAGCCGGGCTCCTGGCCTACCCAGGTGCCATTCTGAACCTCGGCAACCACGGTGCAACCAACCGAACAGTGGGTGCACACAGACTTTTTAAGGACAATTTCCCCGCCTTCGTTCGACGGAGTTGCTGCCTGAACCCGCCCCGACGTCAGTGACAAGGCCGCCAGGCCTCCCACTGTTACACCGGAAGCCGCCAGAAAACTACGACGGTCCATAGTCTTGGCAGCGAGGGATGAAAGTAAAGATCCCGCACGGGGGCCTTTCGCAACCCCGTTGGTCTTCTTCCGTAACATGTCACCTACCTCTCTCTTTTTATTCTCGTTTTTCCGGAGGTGTGATCATCCAAGAGCGTCACGCAACCTTGAATGATTCACGCATCCTTAAAAGCGAGCCGATTCGAAATACTTGCGAGTGTGTTCAGTGTCGCGCAGACCGCTGCTTTTCGGGGCTTCTGTTGCCACCCCGGCTGCAGCGTTCGGTGCAACGGCCATGGCAACAGCAGCGGGTGCTGCAGATGCGGCCAGTTGCAGGAAGCGGCGCCGACTGTTTTCACGCTTCGGGCTGTCCATCGGACTCCTCCACCTGAGTTAAGGGATCGCGCAGATCCCGGTTATTGAATTGCAAAGGCATCCGCCTCTACCGCCATGAAGGCCCGGCCCAGCGAGCCGACCGGAGCGTAGAGGACTGAGCTTTGCGCTTCTTCCAGATCCGTAAAAAATAACGCCGCCCACTTTGCCATGTGGGCGTCAAAAAAAGCTTTCTGTGATGACACATCGCTGTCGCAGGCGAATTCGCCGGTAATAATGCCCGCCATGATTTCACACAGGGTACCGATGTGATCTTCCGGTTCTTTAACGCCGTCGCTGACCTTGATTCCCCGGGCCATCAGGTCGGTACGCAGGTCTGCCAGCGGTTTCTCGTTCAGGAAGCCGGTCAGGTAATAACTGGCATAGGGCAACAGCTCACCCCGGCCTACGCCAATGAACAGGTTATTGAACTCCTGCTCGGCGTCGACGGCCGTAGTACGTTGGGCAAGGGCGGCCAGGTTTTTGTAGGCGGAACCCAGGGGGGTGTCGTCACCCTGCAAGGACGCCAGCCCTTTAAGCAGCTCGTCCGAAGGCGGGCTGCTTAACAATACAGCCAGTAATTGGTAGATCTGGGCCCGGGCGCGGTCTTCGTCAGTGATCGAGCGGGGGCATTGAAGTGCAGCGGTATCAGACAAGTCTTTTTCCTTCGGATTTTTGTACGACTTTCAGACAGTCATTTGTAAGTTATAGCCCTAACCTGTATCCGGTGCAATCATACTTCCGGCCGTCAGGATTCGAAACGCATCCTCGGCCTGTAGCGTGGCTCCCACTCTTCCCGGGGTTCGGAAATTGCCGGCTCGGCCGGATAAGACTCTGCTGAAGGTATGACCGGGGTTTCGGGCGCAGGTTCATTGTCAGCGCTCACAGGGGGCGCCTGTTTCGGGGCAGGTGGAATCACGTTTGGAGAGCTCGCCCGGGGCTCGATCTGTGTGTCGCCCTGTTCTTCACGGCGGGTGTTCTTATCGAACATGCCCTGTCCCACCTTATACAGGGTGTTTACGGTTTTGGTGGCGAGGGCGGCATCCGTGTAGTCTTCGTCGTAGTCATTCAGGCCGTCCAGCACCGCCAGCACCGGGTTGGTTTTCCACAGTGCCCGCAGGGCCTTGCGGCGCAGTAATTCCGGAATCTCTTTACGCATGAAGCCGGTGATGTCCGCACCCAGTTCAAGAGTGTCGGGGTCGGGCAGGTTGTACTTCGCCAGCACCTCCTGCTCGGGCAGGGCTTCATTGAGGGCGAGCTCCTGTTCCTCGGGTGAAGGCTCGGGGTCATTGGTTTGGGGAGGGACAGGTTCGGCCGGTTTGCCCGCTTCGGCCTTTTTGCGCGCCCAGCGCTGAAGACGTGACTCAGCCATCAGTGAACCCTCGGCTTCTTGATATTGGAGGGCGCGCGGTAAACGTCGCTTTCCTGGCGAATCCGGGGGTCGCCCTTGCCGTCTTCGACGGTGTCGACAGCAACCTCATTGCGGCGGCGTTTCTTGAAGGGCTCCTCGATGTAGTGCATATCGATAAATTCCTTGATCCAGGCCGCCAGGGACTCGGGAATCGGAACCGGTTCGACAATGCTTTCGCCACTATCCAGGGAATCCAGCGCCTCGTGGGCACTGGCGGTAACAGTGCTGACCACCCAGCCAGACGGGGACTGGCCAGTCTGGTCCTTGTCCATGACAATCCAGACGGAAGGCACGGCCATATTCAGGGAGACCAGGTAGCCCTCTACATCCGCGCGGAACAACTCCATGGTGACCGTGCCCGCGTGGTAATCGACCACTTCGTCCTCGCGAACCAGCTCTTTCCAGAACGCCTCCGGAGCGCCGGGTATCACCGCCACGGGCTTCCAGATGTCTTTCGCCCAGCGGGTTATCCCCGGGGTACGGCGTACAACGGCCCCCACCTGTAACTCACGTTTCCAATGCTCTGTACGACTGCTCATGGGAATTCTCGTTTTGTTATAGCCCTAAGCTAGCAGGACACAAACAATTATCCAATTGTCCTTACGTAAAAGCCTGTGGCATGCTCGAAAGTCAGAATTAATCTGTATACGCAGAAAAACAACGAAAAGAGCCAAATTCCTGATGACGGCACACAAGACCCTACTGTTATGCACCTGTGACAAAACACAGAGCTTTGATCCGAAGGCACTGCAGGCGGCCGCGGCAGCCGAGCAGGTCATCGTTGTGGATCAGCTGTGCGGCACAGACATGAAAACCGCTGCGGAGCACCTGGGTGGCGCAAACGAAGTACTTATTGCCTGTGGCCAGCAGGCGGCTCTGTTCGAGCGCCTGGGCGAGGATATACAGGCGGAGATCCAGCATTCCGCGCCCCTGAGCACCCTCGATATCCGGGATCGCGCGGGGTGGAGTGCGCCGCAGGCGAATCCGAAACGCCTCCATGCCAAGCAGGCAGCGCTGATGGCTGCGGCTCAGTTGCCGGCCCCCGTGGCACCGGTGAAAACCATCCGTTCCAGCGGTGTATGCTGTGTTGTTGGCCCCACCGAGCAGGCCATACGCATGGCCGAACTGGTTCAGGATGAACTCGGCGTGACCTGTATCGTCAATGATGCGGGGCCGGTACAACTGCCCTCGGCGGCCTACGACGTGGCGAAGGGCAAGCTGACCAGTGCCTATGGCGCACTGGGCAACTTCAAGCTGGAGTTCTCCGGCCTGCAGATGCTGAATCCCGCCGGCCGGGGCGAGCCCGGTTACGGCGAGGCGAAAGCCACCGCCCACAGTGAATGTGACATCTTTATCGACCTGCGCGGCATGGGCCCGGCATTCCCCAGCCACGAGAAACGTAACGGCTACTTCTGGGCCGACCCGGCCAGGACCGGGGAGCTTGAGCGCATTGCCCTGAACGCAAGGGAGATGGTGGGTGAGTTCGAGAAGACCGTGTACTTCCGGCTGGAAGAATCCCTGTGTGCCCATTCCCGGGCCAATCAGCCGGGCTGTACCCGTTGCCTGGACGTATGCTGCACCGAGGCCATTTTCTCTGCCGGCGAACATATCCAGATCGACTCGGACATCTGCGCCGGTTGCGGATCCTGCGCGGCGGTTTGCCCGACCTCTGCGATTACCATGAACGAGACCTCCTTCGAAGCCATCACACGAAACCTGGAGGTGATGGCCCGGGTTTATCGCGAGCAATCTGGCGAGGCCCCGAGGCTGGTGTTTCATACCCTGGATGCCGGCGCTGAGGCGATTGCCTACCTGGCCCGTTACGATGATGGCCTGGCAGACGATCTGATTCCGCTCGGGCTGGAGCACATTGACCGGGTTGGCCATGCCGAAATCATGGCAGCCTTCGGTGCCGGTTACGCGGAAGTGCTGATTCTGCCTGACAACGAGATTGACCGCCGGGCGGTTGCGGCGGAAGTTGAACTGGCCCAGGCCATGCTTACGGGCACCCGGAACTCTCCCAGCCGGGTCCGGGTTATCGAAGCCATCGAACTCTGCGCCGCGGGCGACAACGCCGGGCGGGTGAGTGAATCGGTACTGTTGGTGGGCGGGCGCCGTGATATCACCCGGGTAACGGCCAACGCGATGGCAGATAACATCGAGGCGCCGATTCCGCTGCCGGCCGGCGCACCCTATGGCGCCGTCGAGATTGATTCCGACAAGTGCACGCTGTGCCTGGCCTGTGTGTCGCTGTGCCCTACCGGGGCTCTGGGCGATCACCCTGATCGGCCAGAAGTACGCTTTACCGAAAACGCCTGCGTCCAGTGCGGCATCTGCGAGAGTACCTGCCCCGAGACGGCCATCACCCTGAAGCCCCGGCTGGACCTGTCGAAGGACGCGCTGAGCCCCCGGGCGTTGCATGGCGAGGAACCTTTCGAGTGCATCCAGTGTGGTAAGCCGTTTGGTGTTGCCAGCACCATTAACCGGATTGTTGAAAAGCTGGAGAACCAGCACTGGATGTACACCAAATCTGATAATGTTCAGCTGATCAAAATGTGCGACGACTGCCGGGTCAAGGCCCAGTACCATGGCAACAACGCACCCATGGCGGGCGGTGAGCGCCCCCGGGTTCGCACCAGTGACGACTATCGGGACAGCTGAACACTAGACGGGAAGTAACATGGTTCAATACACCGAAGTAGGAAAAGACAACCTGATTGGAACCGACGCGCCCCGGCCACAGGACAAGAACCCGAAGGGCGTTGATCGTATTATTGCCATTGCCTCGGGTAAGGGCGGCGTGGGCAAGTCGACGGTGGCGTCGAACCTGGCGGTTGCGCTGGCCTCGAAAGGCCTGAAAGTAGGGCTGCTGGATGCCGACGTATACGGCCCCAGCCAGCCCCGCATGCTGGGTGTTTCAGGCCGCCCGTCCAGCCCCGATGGCCACACTATCCTGCCGCTGCGCAATCACGGGGTAACCCTGATGTCTCTGGGTTTGATGGCTCCGGAAGACGAAGCCATTGTCTGGCGTGGCCCCATGCTGATGGGCGCCCTGCAACAGATGATGAACCAGGTGGAGTGGGGCCGGCTGGATGTACTGCTGGTGGACTTGCCCCCGGGGACCGGTGACGTGCAGATGACCCTGAGCCAGAAATTCTTTGTGGCCGGTGCCGTGGTGGTCTCCACGCCCCAGGACATTGCTCTGATGGATGCACGCAAGGGCATCGACATGTTCCAGCGGATGGAAGTGCCCCTGTTCGGGCTGATCGAGAACATGGCGTCGTTTATCTGTGACGGTTGCGGCAAGGAGCATCACCCGTTCGGACACGGCGGTGCCCGGGCCGAGGCTGAAAAGCTTGGCGCGCCCTTCCTCGGAGAGATCCCGCTGGACCTGGATATCCGGCTGGGTTCGGACGGCGGTGTGCCGATCGTGGTCTCCAAGCCAGAGAGCCCACAGGCAAAAGCCTTCCAGCGCATTGCCGATGAAATCATCGCCTCTGATCTCTACGCCCGGGCCATCCGATGATGCAGTCACCCCAGTTCCCGCCGTTGCTCACGGGCGAAGCGGTGCCCAGACACATGGATCCGTTTGCCAAGGCGGTCAGCCGGGCCATTGCCGGCGTCGATTCGGGTACGGTGTTCTACTCGGAGGGCCCCGATACCCTGCATGCGGCCCTGGTGCTGGCACCGGAAACGCCCCTGGAAGAAGCCATCCAGGCAGTCTACGTGGCCCAGGTCGGCCTGGCCGAGAGCCTCGGCGCCCTGGCCCCGCCGGAAGTGCCGGTACATTTCCAGTGGCCCGATCGTATCAAGGTGAACGGTGCTGTCTGCGGTAGTGTCCGCTTTGCGGCGGATGTGTCCGATCCCAAAGCCTGCCCCAACTGGCTGGTAATCGGCATTGATGTGCCCTTTATCCCGGCCGGCGACGAGCCGGGTGCCAACCCGAATGAAACCTGCCTGCACGAGGAAGGGTGTGTGGATATCACCCCCATGGCGTTGCTGGAAAGCTGGTCCAAACACACCCTGTTATGGCTGACCTACTTCCTGGACAGCGGGTTCGAGCGGGTACACAACGAATGGCGGCCCCGCTGTGACACCCTGGGCAAAACGATCGAGTATCCGAAGCCCGGGCTGTTTGTCGGGCTGGATGAAAAAGGCCGGATGCTGCTGCGGGAGGGTGTGATGACCGAAACAGTGAGCTTGATTGAATTCGCGGAGCATGTATGAAGCTGGCACGAACCCTGAGGCTGGACGTATCCGATGAAAATGTTTTTGAAAACCCGGCACCCAGTGGTGAGTGGGCCATTTCCGGCGGCTTCGAGTTTTCCAACTGGACCGAAGCAGACCTGAAGGGCAAGGCCCGCCAGGCCTTCAGTAACGGCTGGTACAGCATCGAGTCTGGTGGCCGGGCCAGTTTTGTGGGGGTGTGCAACATCACCGAAGCGGAACTGGAGCAGTTACGCCGGACCTTGGCGCAAACCTTTGTCGAGATCTACGGCGCGCCGGATATTGATGCGGCCTACCCCGTGGCCTGCGAAGAAATCGACCAGATGCGCACCATGTGCGAGGACTTCGAAGACAATACCCTGCTGATGGTCAGCCGCCGGCTGACCGATCTGGGGGTTGAGGAAACCTACCGTTCCCGGGCCCCGCAGGATGCCTCGCTGGAGGCCTTTGCGGTACACGGCAGCGTCGATTGATTACAGCCCGAAGCTGCCGTAGGGAATGAACTTTACCGGGGTGCCCGGTTCGATCTGCCGGGCGCTTTCGTCCAGCTCGACCATGCCCTCGGACCAGGCCAGGCCGGTGACCCGCCCGGAGCCTTCGGAACCGAATACCTCAACTTTTCCATCGCGAACACGGGCGCGCAACATCTCGCTGCGCCCCGGTTTCTTGTTCTTGGAAAAGTTGGCCGGCACGAGATAACTCTGGGGCTCAAACCATTCCGCACCGGCCATCAAGGCCATGGCCGGCGCGCCAAATCGCAGTGCACAAACCCAGGCGGCAACCGGGTTGCCCGGCAGGCCCACCACAGGTGTGCCCTTGAACATGGCCAGGGCAAGGGGACGGCCCGGCTTGATGGCAATGCGCCAGTTGCTGATCTCGCCATGGGCTTTCAGGGTTTTCGATACGTGGTCTTCATCCCCCGCAGAAACACCGCCGCTGGTGAGGATCAGGTCGCACTGTTCCGCGCCGCGCTCCAGCGCCTCTTTCACGGCTTCAGGCCGGTCCAGTACGTGGCCCAGGTCGATCAGTTCATAGCCCAGCTGCGTGATCATCGAGCTCAGCATCGGGCGGTTGGCATCGTATATCTGCCAGTCAGTGATCGGGGCACCAACGGGCTTTACTTCATCACCGGTCGACAGCACGCCAACCCGCAGGCGCTGGTAAACGTCGACGGATTCCACGCCCACGCTGGCGAGTACGGAAATCTGGGTGGGCGTCAGGCGGGTACCGGCGTTTAGAATCCGGTCCTGCACCTGTATATCCTCTCCGGCCAGGCGCCGGTTGGCGCCTGCCTTCAGTGTGCCGTTCAGGTGCAACTGGCCATTGATGACTTCGCAGTCTTCTTCCAGCACTACCGTGTCTGTACCTGCCGGCATGACTGCTCCGGTGAGGATGCGGATAGCGTGGCCTTCGGGAACCTGTTCCCTATAGGGTTCACCGGCGGCGCTGCGGCCGTCGACCAGCGGCAGTGCGCAGGGCACTTCGGTCAGGGGGCCGGCAAACGCATAGCCATCAACCGCGGAATTGTTGCTCGGCGGGTGGGCCCGGGGAGCAAACACGTCGGTGGCCAGTATGCGGCCGTTCAGCTGCGAGAGAGGAACGCAGTGCTCCACACCCACCACCGGGTGTAAACGGGATCGCAAACGCTCCAGGGCCTCGTCTACCGGCGTCCAGTTTACGCCGGGAGGCAGGGCAAAACAGTCGTTACGAAGCGGTTTTACGGTGCTTTCTTGATTGGCGCTGCTGCTCATGACGGTTCACGCTTCAGGATAAAGTCAGCGATTCCGGAGACATCGTTGATGTCGAAAACCGGGCCTTGGAAGTCCGCAGCATAGTCTGCCACGACGGCAACGATGCTGGAGTTCTCGTGATACAGGGCGGCGCGGGTGCTGTCCTTTCGGTGCACCTCGATTTTGGGGTGAGAGTGGGTTTTGAAACCCTCTACCACAACCCAATCGCAGGGGCCCAGCCGGGTTAGCAACTCGTCCAGCGTCGGCTCCCTGGCGCCCCGGAGTTCATGCATGATGGCAAAGCGCTGGCCGCCCGCCAGGATGACCTCCTGTGCGCCGGCCTCCCGGTGTTTGTAGCTGTCGGTTCCGGGTTGGTCCACATCCACCAGGTGATGGGCGTGCTTGATAGAGCTGACGTTCAGGCCCCGGGCGGATAATTCACGAATCACTGCGCTGGCCAGGGTAGTCTTGCCCGAATTTTTCCAGCCTACGATGCCGATCACATTCATTTCAGGTGCTGCTCTGCCCAGGCCAGGTCTTCCGGTGTATTGATGTTGAAAAAGTCGACCTCATCGAACATCACCAGCGACTCACCATGGGCCAGCGTCCACTGGCGGATTTTGCGCACGCCGTCGTTCAGGGCATCCCTCAGGTCGTTTCGCAGCGAAACATCCCAGCGGCCAAAGGTTGGCTGGGGGATCCGGCCACGTTCCGGGTCCGGAGTTGCCGCCAGTACCACTGGAGCGTCGACGCCGGACAGGCGTTCGACCAGGTCGAGGGGGAATGACGGCGTGTCTGCCGCCACGCTGAACAGCCAGTCATGCCCCTGTTCAGCGGCCCAGTCCATGCCTGCCAGAATGCCGGCCAGGGGGCCTGCGTAATCCGGTATGGAGTCGGCGACCACGGGCAAGCCAAGATCATCGAAGCGGCCCAGGTCGCCATTGGCATTTAGCACCACGGCGTCTACCTGCGGCGTAATTCTGCCGATAACTCGTTGAATCAGGGACTGATCGCCCAGCATCAACCGGCCTTTATCAACACCGCCCATGCGGTTGGCCTGGCCGCCGGCCAGGATGACGGCGCACTTACTCATGTTCAGCCCCTTTTCGACGCATTTTTTTGTCTTCATCCGGCACCTGTGAAAGGTCCTGGTCGAACACCAGTCGGTGCTGGCCACTGAGGCAGGTGAACTTCTTGCCTCGCATCCGCCCGATCAGGGTCAGCCCGACCTGACGGGCAATATCCACGCCCCAGGCGGTGAAGCCGGACCGGCTGATCAACGTCGGAATGCCCATCAGGGAAGTCTTGATTACCATCTCGGACGTCAGACGGCCGGTTGTATAGAGTACCTTGTCGGCTGCCGTAATGTTGTTGAGATACATCCAGCCTGCGATCTTGTCGACGGCATTATGGCGCCCCACGTCTTCCATATAGGCCAGGATGTTCCGGCCCTGGCATAGAGCGGTGCCGTGAATGGCGCCGGTTTCCATGTACAGGCTGGGGGTGTGGTTAATCTGGTACGAAAGGTCGTAGAAGGTGCTGGTGTGCACCGGGGTATCAGGCAGTGCCAGGCCTTCAAGGCCGGCCATCATATCGCCGAACACGGTGCCAACGGCGCAGCCGGAAGTGCGGGTTTTCTTCTCCAGCTTGTCTTCGACGTCCGTGGTGCCGGCGGTGCGAACCACGGCCACTTCCAGTTCTTCGTCGTAATCTATGCCGGTAACCTGGTCGGTTGCTTTCAGCATGCCCTGATTGAGTAAAAAGCCAAGAGCGAGGTATTCCGGGTGATCGCCGATGGTCATGGCCGTAACGATCTCCTGGCTGTTCAGGTAGATGGTCAGGGGGCGTTCTTCGATAACACTGATCGACTTCGGTTGACCGGTTTCGTCAACGCCCTCGACTGAACGGGACAGCCGGGGGTCTTGAGGATCTGGAAGGATGGAATCAATCGTCATTTTGCTCTGGCCGTCTTATGGAGGCTGCAGAGCGCAGCCTCTACATAGATTGCCAGAGATTAGCCTATTTGGCGTTCGGGAAAAACAGCTGCTCTCCATTCACCTTGAAGTCGGCAATGGCCCGCTGGCCGTCTTCTGAAATCAACCAGTTGTGCCACTTGGTGGCCAGGCCGTGCTTGAGGTGAGGGTGCTTTTCTTCAGACAGCAACAGGCTGCCATACTGGTTGAACAGCACATCGTCGCCTTCAAAGACCAGGGTGAGGTTCTGGCGGTTGCCGAAGGCTACCCAGGTGGCCCGGTCTGACATGACATAGGCATCCATGGCTGCTGCGGTATTCAGGGTTGGCCCCATGCCGCTGCCCAGTTCGCGGTACCAGTCGCCGCCTGGCTCAACCCCGGCATTTTCCCAGAGGCGCAGTTCAGCACGGTTGGTGCCGCTATCGTCGCCCCGTGATGTGAAGGGTGCCTCGGCATTGGCAATGGCTGCGAAGGCTTCCGCTGCCGTTTTTGCGCTGCGGACGTCCGCAGGATCACTCTCCGGGCCAATCAGCACGAAATCGTTATACATGACATCGGCTCGCTCGGTGGCGTAGCCGTTTTCGACAAACCGCTTCTCGCCGGCCGTATCATGCACCAGGAGGCTGTCGGCATCGCCCCGGCGGGCAAGTTCAAACGCCTGGCCGGTGCCCACGGCCACCACCCGTACCGCAATACCGGAGGCTTCTTCAAACTTGGGCAAAATGGAGTCGAACAGCCCCGAGTTCTCGGTGGAGGTTGTCGAGGCCAGGGTAATGTAATCCTCGGCATGGGCACTGAGTGCCAGGCCCATGGCCGTCACACCGGCAAGTACCAGGTTTAGGGTTTTTTTCATTTTGTTTTCTCCGTTCGTGGGTAAAGGCATCTTTCGGAACAACTATTCGACCAGTTCGCCGGCCACAAATGCCTGAGCCTGTGGGGAAACGGGCTGGTTGAAAAAGGTTTCGGCAGGGGTGTGCTCGCGCAGCTTTCCGCCCGATAAAAACAACACATCGCCGGCAAGGCGCCGGGCCTGGTGGATATCGTGGGTGGTCATCACAATGCGGGTTCCCCTCTGGTGAAAGTCATGGACGGCGGTCTCTACAGCCTTGATGGCTGCCGGATCAAGCGCAGAAGTGGGTTCATCCAGAAACAGCACCTGGGGCGAAAGTGCCCAGGCCCGGGCCAGCGTCAGGCGCTGCTGCTGGCCGCCGGAGAGCAACCGGGCCGGTGTCTTTGCGCAGGCGGCCAGGCCAAAGCGTTCCAGGGCGCCAAGCGCGAGCTTGCCGCGTTCCCGCCGGGGAACGTTATTCACGGCCAGTGCGTGGATGAGGTTTGCCACCGCGGAGCGGCGCAACAGCACCGGTTGCTGGAATACCATGGCCTGGCGCGGGGGGGTCCCGCCGGACCACGAGACCTTCCCCTGACCGGGCGAAAGCAATCCGTGGGCCAACCGCAGGAGCAGGCTTTTTCCGGCTCCGTTAGGCCCCATCACCAGGGTGGGGCCAATGCCGTCCAGGGTGAAGGAACAGGGCCCCAGCAGCACCTTGTCTTCATGGCTGAAGGTCACGCCCTCAAACCGCAGTGCCGGCGGAGGGGCAATGGTTGAGGAAACCCGGTGTGAGGCGCTCAATGAGGTCATCCTGTTCGCCTCCGGGTCAGTTCACCGACCATGTAGGCGCCGGCGTTAATCAGTATCACCAGGGTCAGCAGCACAATGCCAAGCCCAAGTGCCAGCGGCAGGTTGCCCTTGCCGGTTTCCAGTACGATAGCGGTGGTCATTACCCGGGTAACCCCATCAATGTTGCCCCCCACCATCATTACCGCGCCCACTTCCGCGCTGGCGCGGCCAAAGCCCGCCAGCAGCACGGTTAGCAGGGCAAACCTGGCATCCCACAACAGGGTGGGCATCATGCGTGCCCGTGACATGCCCAGAGAAACAAATTGCTCCCGGTACTCGCCCAGCATCTCTTCGACCTTCTGACGCGAAAGGGCAGCCAGGATGGGTAACACCAGCACTACCTGGGCAATGACCATGGCCCCCGGCGTAAACAGAAACCCCAGTTCGCCCAGCGGCCCGGCGCGGGAAAGCAGTAAATAAACCATCAACCCTGCCACCACCGGTGGTAACCCCATCAGGGCGTTGAGCATAACAATGACCCCGCCACGGCCGGGGAAGCGCCAAAGCGCGACCGCTGCGCCAAGGGGAAAGCCCAGCACAGCAGCGATCAGGACTGCCAGCAGCGATACCTGTAGCGACAGCATCACAATCTGGAACAGGGCTGCATCCAGGCTGAACAGTAGCGAGAGTGCTACATAGAACGCATTGTTTTCCAAAGCTGCGTCTCCTTATTATTTGAGCATCGTGGCGTTTCTAACTACGCTTTGCACAGCCTGCTGAAATATATGCAGTCAAAAACAGTAGTATGCTTTGCCGGACAGCAGGAGAGAGTAATGTCCCTTCCCACCTACCTCACCACCGCAGAGGCGGCCGAGTATCTGCGCCTGAAGGAGCGCAAAATCTACGACCTGGTCAGTCAGGGCGTTATTCCCTGTGTGCGGGTGACCGGAAAGCTGCTGTTTCCGCGCCAGCGTATTGATCTGTGGTTAATGAACCACCTGGAGGGGGACGACGCTGTCAGCGCGCCCACGCCGCCGGTTCTGGCCGGTAGCCAGGATCCGCTACTGGAGTGGGCCGTGAAGGAAAGCGGCGCGGAACTGGCGTTGTTGTGCCAGGGCAGTGGCGATGGGGTGCAGCGGCTGATTAACGGGCGGGCGCTGCTTGCCGGTATGCATATCTGGCATGCCGAAAGCCAGCGGTACAACGACCCGGCTACACTGGGGCTGGGCGGGATGCGTGATCTGGTGCTGATCCGGTGGGCGAAACGACAACAGGGGCTTCTCCTTGCTGCCGATAATCCCCATAAACTTGCACGGTTGGAAGATATCGCCCGCCCCGGTATTCGGGTTGCCCACCGCCAGCCCGATGCCGGTGTCAGCCATTTGTTGCAGAGCCTGCTTGCCCGCCATCGAATCGATGCAGAGCAACTCGGCTGGGCCTCGCACCCGTCACTCAGTGAGGATGATCTTGCGTTAGCTATCCGGCAGGGTGAGGCGGATATCGGCATTGGCATTGAAGCGGCGGCACGCCGGCAGGGGCTGGCGTTTATTCCGCTGCAACAGGAACATTTCGACCTGGCCATGCGCCGTCGCCACTATTTTGAGCCGGCCATGCAGCAGCTGCTGGCCTTTGCCGGCAGTGAGCGTTTTGCCCAACGGGCCGATGCACTGGGTGGCTATGATATCCGTGAATTGGGGCGAGTGGTTTATAACGCCTGACGAGTTGCCAGGTTAGAGAGACGGGTGGAACAGGAGCCAGCATGCTTACAACCCGAAAAGAATGGGTAAGAGAGGTCAGCGGCGCGCTGGGCGATATCGGCACGCTGTTGCCCCTGAGCCTTGGCGCGATTGCGGTCGCCGGGCTTGCGCCGGTGCCTGTGCTGCTGGGTTTTGCGGTGTTTTACATTGCGACCGGATTATATTATCGCCTGCCGATCCCGGTACAGCCGATGAAAGCGGTTGCCGCCTTATTACTGACCACCCAGGTAGGCCACGAAAGCCTGGTGGCCAGTGGTATTCTGATCGGTGCCATCATGTTGTTGTTAGGGGTGACCGGATGGATCAACCGGGTGGCTCGGCTGGTTCCGGGGTCGATACTGAGCGGCCTTCAGCTGGGGCTGGGGCTTTTGCTGGCAGGCATGAGCCTGGGCTTGATGGCGACGTCCTGGCTGGCGGGGCTGGCCACTTTGTTGGTGCTGGTCTTTATTCTGTGGCGGTTACCTGCCTGGCCGGCAACGCTGATCGGGTTGGGTGTATCTTTGGCGGTTGGCGCGGTAACGGGTTCGCCAGGGCTTTCGCTGGCCATGCCAGATTCCGTTGCATTCAACTGGCCGGAGCTGCCGGGCCTGAGTGACTGGCAGCAAGGGTTTTCGGTATTGGCACTGCCACAGTTAGCCCTGACATTAACCAACGCCATCCTGCTAACCGCATTACTGGCGGGAGACTATTTCGGAGAACAGGCTCATCGGGCTTCGCCGGCGCGCCTGTCGATAAGCACCGGCCTGGCCAACCTCTGCCTGGTGCCCTTTGGTGCCTTGCCTATGTGCCACGGAGCCGGGGGGCTGGCGGCGCACTATCGCTTCGGTGCCAGAACCGGTGTGGCACCCGTCTTGCTGGGAGCAGGGCTGTTGCTGGTGGCTTTGTTGCCGGGGGGCCTTTCGGTGATTGCGGCCATTCCCGCGGCAGGCCTGGGAGCCCTGTTACTGGTCGCTGCTGTAGAGCTGGCGTCGTCGAAACGTCTGTGGACAGCCAGGCCGTCATGCTGGCCCGTGATAGGCGTAACCGCGCTGGTGACCGTATGGGCTGACCCGGTGTTCGGGCTTCTTGCGGGGATGATCGCGGAAGTGCTTCGGGCGGCCTGGGTGCGCCGGCAAAAGATTGCCTAGCGTACTGACCGCCTGCTGCACTGGACACACCGGGAGGCTACTCGGATGTGCCCAGGATAATTAGTGGCTGGTAGATACCCGAGCGGTCATGCCATGAAAACGCTCTTTAATGTTTTTTACCAGTTGGCTGAACTGCTCTTTGATGTACTGGTTGCGGTATTCGGTCGCCAGGGCGATATAGTGGTCGACTTCTGCCTGGGTAACGATGTTGCTGTCTTGCTGTTTCATAATGGTGCCTCCTGAGGGCAACTGGCAATTTGTATGGTGCTTATGCTACGAGCTTCCAGGCCGATCAAAAAGCGATAAATTCTAAGCGCAATGCTGAGAAAAATTCATGATAAGGGTTTGCCCCTATGCGTCGACTTCCACCTTTAAATGCCTTGAAGATGTTCGAGGCGTCAGCGAGAAACCTAAGTTTTTCAGGGGCTTCGGAGGAGTTGTTCGTTACCCCTTCAGCGGTCAGTCACCAGGTTAAAACGCTTGAGAATTTTTTAGGCGTAGAGCTGTTCCATCGCAGCAACCGGAAAGTGACCCTGACCCCTCAGGGGGAGCAGTACCTGGCGTCTGTAAAGCACGCATTCGATGAGATCGAAATGGCGACGCAACGGCTCTCGGTGACCCAGGGTGCCAGCGTGGTTCAGATCAGCGTAGCCCCCAATTTCCTCATCCGGTGGTTGATGCCGCGGATGTCCCGGTTTCGTGCGTTATTTCCGGATGTCGAATTGCAGATCAATGCGTCTATGGGGTTGCTGGATTTCAATCGAACCAGCACAGACATGGCGGTCTACTACGGGAATGGCGAGTGGGACGACATTGAAGTGGAGTTTCTGCGCAAAGTGATGCTGGTGCCCGTGTGCGGCCCTGGCCTCTTGCAGACCGGGCCACCGCTTGAGAAGCCCTCAGACCTGGCCAATCACACGTTAATCTACGTGAGCAAGCGAACCTGGGAGTGGGATAACTGGCTGAAGAAAGCCGGGGTTGAATTCATTACCCCCAAAGGCTCCATGCAGTTGTCCAGCAGTCAGCTGACTACTGCCGCAGCCCAGGAGAATCTCGGCGTGGCCCTGGCAGACCAGACCCTGATCTCCCGGGAAATCGAATCCGGCAAACTGGTGGTGCCTTTTGATATCCCGCTCGATACCAAGAAAGCATTTTACCTGGTTTACCGGAAACACCGGCCGCTCACCAAAGGCATGGAAGCATTCAGGAACTGGCTGATGGATGAGTTGCAGGCGTAGTTGGCTATTGCAGTAAGGATCGTAAGGGTGCCTGAATATCAGGGCACTGCCTGGGCACCATTTGGGCACAAGCCAAAAAAAAGGACCTGCGCTTTCACGCAAGTCCTTGATATTCATGGCGCGCCCGAGAGGATTCGAACCTCTGACCTCTGCCTCCGGAGGGCACTATTCTATGGTGTTTTAAGTAGGGGTTAATCCACTTAATTTGAGGTGGTTCAAACAGTTACGTTTCAAGTCGCACCTTCTGGAAATCCCTTTTAATACCGATGTTTACACGATTAACGCCGAATCTGGGCACAGGGTTGTCCGGTTGTGGTTGTCGCAAAACTACCAGAATGACCGCTGCCCTTTGACCTTGATGTAATACGTTACTTGTTCAAGTGTGCCCGAGCAACTACGTGAATTTTGTCCGGTTTTGATTGTCTTAAAACAGACAGGCTGTAGTGGTTCAATGATTCCGGACACCAACGTAGGTGGTAAGATTGCCACCATAAGCGAGGTGTCTGATGACCAGAAAACGACGTTCCTTTACTCCTGAATTCAAACAGGAAGCAGCCAGCTTGGTACTGGATCAAGGTTACACCATTGCCCAGGCCTCTACGTCCTTGGGCGTGGGTGAAAGTGCTTTGCGGCGCTGGGTTCAACAGCTGACGGATGAGCGAGAAGGCATTACCCCGAAGGGCAAAGCCTTAACCCCGGAACAACGCCGGATTCAGGAGCTGGAAGCCCGCTGCAAACGCCTTGAGATGGAGAAGAGCATACTAAAAAAGGCTACCGCTCTCTTGATGTCGGACGACCTGAATCGTACGCGCTGATAGACCAGTTGAGTGAGCAAATGCCTGTTGAAATGGTCTGCAATGCGTTCGATATCAGCCGTTCCAGCTATTACGAATACCGCCACCGGCGGAACCAGATAGACGTTGAGCGTCTGGCCCTGAAGGCGCAGGTAAACCGCCTGTTCACCAAGAGCCGCAGCTCTGCCGGCAGCAGAACGATCAAGTGCATGCTCAATGACGACGGCGTTGTCATTGGTCGCTTCAAGGTACGAAGATTGATGGGTGAGCTGGGGCTGATTTGCAAGCAACCTGGCCCTCACGCCTATAAGCAGGCCACCGTTGAGCGACCGGATATCCCGAATCACCTGGATCGTGAGTTTTCGGTAGAGCAGCCCGACGAGGTCTGGTGTGGTGACATTACTTACAGTGTGCCCGGAGTCCAGGGCGAGCATGGAAGCTCAAATGGACCACGAGTCTATCTGGAATATTGAACCGGTAATTCAGGAGGAAGTAACCAATCAATCCCACCCACTGTGAGGGTGGTGAGCCTGAGCGGCAGTGACCTGCGGTATGCCCGCAGGGTGATGTAACCCGCTGACAACGGGGATTGAGGCGAGGTCACTAAGCCAAGATGATCCTCAAGGCTGAGTGCTGAAAGGCTGAAGAACATGAACCCATTCATCCGACTCTGTGGGTTGAAATGTCACCACGGCTTACGTGACCTGATAAGCCGTACGGGAAGGTTGGGCAGCATGACGCATAGGCGCTGCCAAACGAAGAAGTCCAAATTGGTAGCTCGGGCTTCGGTTCAGCAGTATCCATCACAGATTGGACTGCTGCTTCCTGTCAACTTGCGGCAAGCAAGGGTAAAGAGTGCGATGGGCAGCCTCCTCAGCATGCTGGAGTCCAGATAGGTAAACCGGGGAAGGTCAATATTGGATGCCAAGGGGGCATGACCCCGATGCCAAGTTGACTGGCGGAGCTCCCGTAGTAGTCCGCGATGGGGAAAGCCCATTACATGGCGAAGGGGAGCAGTTTAAACGTGTTTGCCAAGCAAACTACCTGACCAAACAAGGTGAAGACCTTTGATAATCAGCGAAATGCAACGCAAGCTAGCGACCTGGACAACAACCGACCCCACCCGCCGGGTGGACAGGTTGTTGCGCCTGATAGCACAGCCTGACTGGCTCGCAGAAGCGGCTCGGGTCACTCTGTCTTCCAAAGGGGCAGACACGCCCGGGATAGACGGAGAGATCAAGCTGACTGTGCAGGACAGGCTGCCGGCTATTCTTCAACAGATCAGGAGTGATTTACTCTCCGATGTTTACCAGCCGTTACCGGCCCGAAGGGTGTATATCCCAAAGGCCAACGGCAAGCAACGACCACTGGGTATCCCGACCCTACGCGACCGCATCGTTCAACGGGCCATGTTAATGGCGATGGAACCCATGTGGGAAAGCGACTTCCATACGCTCTCCTACGGGTTCCGACCGGAGCGGAGCGTTCATCACGCGATCCGTACAGTGAAACTGCAACTGACGGACAATAAGGAAACGCGCGGACGCTGGGTCATTGAAGGGGATCTGTCCAGCTACTTTGATACCGTGCATCACCGGCTTCTGATGAAAGCTGTACGTCGCAGAATCAGGGACCGACGGTTCCTGAACCTTCTCTGGCGATTCATAAAAGCCGGTCATATTGATGCAGGTCTTTTCCGGGCAGCAAGTGAGGGCGTACCTCAGGGCGGTGTTATATCGCCACTGCTATCGAATATCATGTTGCATGAGTTCGATCAGTACCTGAATAGGCGCTACCTCGGCAAAAAGGCCCGAAAGGATCGATGGTACTGGAACCACAGTATCCGAATCGGTCGAAGCTCAGCCATCCGAGAGAACCGACAATGGAAGCCAGCCGTCGCCTACTGCCGCTATGCCGATGACTTTGTGGTTATCGTCAAGGGCACCAAAGCCCAGGCAGAGGCGATTAGAGAAGAATGCCGGGAGATGCTGGAAGGAACTCTCAAGCTGACACTGAACATGGATAAGACCAAGATTACCCATGTGAATGACGGCTTCGTGTTCCTGGGGCATCGCATCATCCGCAAGCGGAGCCGCTATGGCGACATGCGGGTGGTGACGACAATCCCCCGGGATAAGGCACGTAACTTTGCAGCATCTTTAACCGCCAAGCTGTCAGGCAATTATAGTGAAAGCAAAATCGACATGGTCGAATCCATCAACCGAAAGCTGAAAGGCTGGGCGGCGTTCTACCAGTTCGTCGATTACAAAGCGAAAGTCTTCAGCTACATCGATGGTGTCGTGTTCTGGAAACTGGCCCATTGGCTGGGCCGCAAATATCGCTCCCGGCTCAAACCGCTGATGCGTCATTGGTTCAAAGCCCCGGCTTCAGGTCAAAGTAAGACTTGGGTGCTGTATGGCAAAACCAATCAGGGGCTATTCAGTGGAGCCATCCTGTACCGACTCGTCGGTCACGGGAAAAAGCGATTCCGTTGGCGTCTTCCAGAGGGTAATCCCTACCTGAGGACAGAGTCCAGAAACACGTGGACCTCTCGCTTTCCCGAAGTTGCTATGGCCTTCGCCAGCGTTTAAGCGGAGAGCCGGATGCGCTGAAAGGTGCACGTCCGGTTCGGAGAGGAGAGGCAGGGAGATAGTTCGACTACGCCCTGCCTCTTACTCTACT
>NZ_NEFY01000022.1 GCF_002258215.1 Marinobacter vinifirmus | reverse complement strand
GTGTGCCCGGAGTCCAGGGCGAGCATGGAAGCTCAAATGGACCACGAGTCTATCTGGAATATTGAACCGGTAATTCAGGAGGAAGTAACCAATCAATCCCACCCACTGTGAGGGTGGTGAGCCTGAGCGGCAGTGACCTGCGGTATGCCCGCAGGGTGATGTAACCCGCTGACAACGGGGATTGAGGCGAGGTCACTAAGCCAAGATGATCCTCAAGGCTGAGTGCTGAAAGGCTGAAGAACATGAACCCATTCATCCGCCTCTGTGGGTTGAAATGTCACCACGGCTTACGTGACCTGATAAGCCGTACGGGAAGGTTGGGCAGCATGACGCATAGGCGCTGCCAAACGAAGAAGTCCAAATTGGTAGCTCGGGCTTCGGTTCAGCAGTATCCATCACAGATTGGACTGCTGCTTCCTGTCAACTTGCGGCAAGCAAGGGTAAAGAGTGCGATGGGCAGCCTCCTCAGCATGCTGGAGTCCAGATAGGTAAACCGGGGAAGGTCAATATTGGATGCCAAGGGGGCATGACCCCGATGCCAAGTTGACTGGCGGAGCTCCCGTAGTAGTCCGCGATGGGGAAAGCCCATTACATGGCGAAGGGGAGCAGTTTAAACGTGTTTGCCAAGCAAACTACCTGACCAAACAAGGTGAAGACCTTTGATAATCAGCGAAATGCAACGCAAGCTAGCGACCTGGACAACAACCGACCCCACCCGCCGGGTGGACAGGTTGTTGCGCCTGATAGCACAGCCTGACTGGCTCGCAGAAGCGGCTCGGGTCACTCTGTCTTCCAAAGGGGCAGACACGCCCGGGATAGACGGAGAGATCAAGCTGACTGTGCAGGACAGGCTGCCGGCTATTCTTCAACAGATCAGGAGTGATTTACTCTCCGATGTTTACCAGCCGTTACCGGCCCGAAGGGTGTATATCCCAAAGGCCAACGGCAAGCAACGACCACTGGGTATCCCGACCCTACGCGACCGCATCGTTCAACGGGCCATGTTAATGGCGATGGAACCCATGTGGGAAAGCGACTTCCATACGCTCTCCTACGGGTTCCGACCGGAGCGGAGCGTTCATCACGCGATCCGTACAGTGAAACTGCAACTGACGGACAATAAGGAAACGCGCGGACGCTGGGTCATTGAAGGGGATCTGTCCAGCTACTTTGATACCGTGCATCACCGGCTTCTGATGAAAGCTGTACGTCGCAGAATCAGGGACCGACGGTTCCTGAACCTTCTCTGGCGATTCATAAAAGCCGGTCATATTGATGCAGGTCTTTTCCGGGCAGCAAGTGAGGGCGTACCTCAGGGCGGTGTTATATCGCCACTGCTATCGAATATCATGTTGCATGAGTTCGATCAGTACCTGAATAGGCGCTACCTCGGCAAAAAGGCCCGAAAGGATCGATGGTACTGGAACCACAGTATCCGAATCGGTCGAAGCTCAGCCATCCGAGAGAACCGACAATGGAAGCCAGCCGTCGCCTACTGCCGCTATGCCGATGACTTTGTGGTTATCGTCAAGGGCACCAAAGCCCAGGCAGAGGCGATTAGAGAAGAATGCCGGGAGATGCTGGAAGGAACTCTCAAGCTGACACTGAACATGGATAAGACCAAGATTACCCATGTGAATGACGGCTTCGTGTTCCTGGGGCATCGCATCATCCGCAAGCGGAGCCGCTATGGCGACATGCGGGTGGTGACGACAATCCCCCGGGATAAGGCACGTAACTTTGCAGCATCTTTAACCGCCAAGCTGTCAGGCAATTATAGTGAAAGCAAAATCGACATGGTCGAATCCATCAACCGAAAGCTGAAAGGCTGGGCGGCGTTCTACCAGTTCGTCGATTACAAAGCGAAAGTCTTCAGCTACATCGATGGTGTCGTGTTCTGGAAACTGGCCCATTGGCTGGGCCGCAAATATCGCTCCCGGCTCAAACCGCTGATGCGTCATTGGTTCAAAGCCCCGGCTTCAGGTCAAAGTAAGACTTGGGTGCTGTATGGCAAAACCAATCAGGGGCTATTCAGTGGAGCCATCCTGTACCGACTCGTCGGTCACGGGAAAAAGCGATTCCGTTGGCGTCTTCCAGAGGGTAATCCCTACCTGAGGACAGAGTCCAGAAACACGTGGACCTCTCGCTTTCCCGAAGTTGCTATGGCCTTCGCCAGCGTTTAAGCGGAGAGCCGGATGCGCTGAAAGGTGCACGTCCGGTTCGGAGAGGAGAGGCAGGGAGATAGTTCGACTACGCCCTGCCTCTTACTCTACTGGCTTCGACGGTGCGTGGGCAGTTCTACTACCTGTACATGTTTGAAGACGTCTACAGCCGGAAGATCGTGGGTTACGAGGTCTATGAGGCTGAGAGCGGCGACTACGCCGCCGGACTGTTACAACGTTGCCTGCTGCGGGAGAAGTGTCTCCACCGGCCTCTGGTGCTGCACTCGGATAACGGAGCCCCAATGAAGGCCCAGACCATGAAGGCAAAGCTCGAAGAGCTGGGCGTACTGCCTTCGTATAGCCGACCTCGGGTCAGCAATGACAATGCATTCTCGGAATCCTTATTCCGGACTCTGAAGTACCGCCCTGACTGGCCCTCGGCTGGCTTTAAGAGTCTGGACGACGCGCGACGCTGGGTAGACGGCTTTGTGAACTGGTACAACACGGAACACAAGCACAGTAAATTGAGGTTCGTAACCCCGCAGGAGCGGCATGAGGGTCAGGACAAGGCTATCCTGGCGCAGCGTCAGCGAGTGCTGGAACAGGCCAGAGAACGAACTCCTGGCCGCTGGGGAACACGTCCAATCAGGAACTGTGAACCGGTCGGGCCAACGACGCTGAATCCGGAAAAATCGATTGTGGAAAAAGACGCTGCTTAAACGGAGAAACAGTGCCAACTATCTTGAAAAACGCCGCACAAATATGTCCAGTACCGTGCGATACCTTGGTGTTGAGGTGGAAGATGCTCTGGAGATCGCTGAGAGCATTGAGATCTAAGTGCGTAACTTTTCTCCTTCGTCCCTGGGTGCTGCAGACGCTGCCAGCTCCAGTCGATGATTACCCTCGGGTTTCGATCAGGCTCCTCCAATCCTAAATTGAAGCGAACTGGACTTACATCGGTCCACTATAAACTCCTGGCCTATTTCCTCATGCGCAGTTTAAAGTTCAGCAAAATTACCATCGCTAAATAACAATTATATTTCAATTGTTCAATTCCATGACTTAGTTCGTATTTGAGATTTGGAAGAACGTTCATGAACTAGAAAAGATAGGGATTCAAAATCTTTTACTTAATTCTATCCGAATATCCGCAAGTACCGTTTCAGTGAACTATCAAACCATCTTTCTTCTGTGTACCGTCCAATTAATGATTTATAATGAAGTTCATTATCTGAAGGCGTACGGCCAGACAATTCCGACAACGCGTGATAGGTGGCAACAATTGATGACTCAAAAGGTGAATGACCATTCAAGAGGAGCTTGATATTGAACCTTGCGTACATCTCTTCCGTGAGTGTATTTTTTCTACCGTAGTTAATTAGCATCTTTGGCTTACTGCTGGCTTTTGATATCAACTCCAACTGCTCGGGATCATTCACGCCAGCGAGACATATACCATCGACACCAACCTCAGAATACTGAAAGACTCTTTCTGCCACCGCCCCAATGTCTTCACCAGAAACGATCTGCGTTCTCGCGATTATGCCGAAACTATCAGAACGTCTGGCATCGAGCGCAGCGGACAGTTTATCAATTTGCTCCTGCTGCGAAATTAGTTTGGTCTTTGTTTGTCTGTACGCAATGGGTAAATTCGTATCCTCGATTGTGACGGCAGTGGCTCCCGCCATTTCCAGCTCCACGACAGTGCGCATCGTATTGAGGGCATTTCCATAGCCCGCATCTCCGTCCACTATGATTTTCAAGCTCGATGACTGGCTCGTGCGTTTTACCAGGTCGCAGAGCTCTGTGGAGGTGAGCAACATAAGGTCAGGTGTTCCCAACATGCTCAAAGAAGCCACGGATCCCCCTACCATTCCATATTTGAAGCCGAGGTCAACTGCCATCCGGGCAGCGATTGGGTAATGGACTGAAGCTAAGATTTCGTAGCTCTGAGTTTCATTAAGAAGGTTGGAAAATGCCGTCATGGAATACCTTCTGAGGATAAAGCGAACCTGCTAACCTCTTGAGTGGTTGGATGTGGCTGATCTGTGCCGAAGATCTGTAAAACAGATATTCCGGCACAGATCAGCTCAACTAGACTATTAGAGGGACTGCTGATCAGGCGCTAGCCACAATAGATTCTCGGTTCACTATCTTCTGAAGTATGAATACTGCACCTGCAACTCCAAGACCCACCAAGTCTGTAATCAATCCACCTGAAATCATTAGGAAAGCTGCGGCTGCCAAAGTCAGGCGAACAATGAAACTTGCGCAATTTCCTACAAACCACCCCTGAACAGCACATGCGAGCAAGAAAATACCGAATACAGCGGTGAATCCTGAACGAAGTACATGTAACCATTCACCTTCCATTAGTAGTGTAGCGTTGTAGAAAAACATGAACGGTACAACAAAGGCCGCGATGCCAATTTTGAATGATGCTAGGGACGTTTTTAGAGGGTTAGCTCCCGAAATCCCGGCCGCCGCGAAGGATGCCAGAGCCACAGGAGGTGTGATCGCTGACACGACCGCGAAATAGAAAACGAAAAAATGCGCTGTCAGCAATGGAATGCCTAAATCGACCAACCCCGGGGCTACAACTGATGCGGCTACGGCGTAGGCTGCTGTAGTTGGCATCCCCATACCCAAAAGAATCGCGATACACATGGCAAAGAAAAGCGCCAGCAATTGTGACGTATCAGCCAAGCTCAGGAGCAGATTGGAGAAACGAGCGCCGACACCTGTGAGCGAAATCACACCAACTATAATGCCTGCGCATGCACAGACTGCAATAATTTGAATCGACATGTGCCCCGCGATTTCAAACGCACCGTAGACTCTTCTCAAATTCATTTTGTAAGGAGTAAACCAACTAACGACAGCTGCCGATATTGTAGCCAGGGTGCCCGCACGGATTACCGAATATCCCATAAAAAGTGCCACAATCAAGATCAAGATTGGAACAAACAGGTACACTTGGCGCACCATGTTGGAAACGCGGGGTAACTCTTCTTTTCGCATTCCCTTCATGCCTAATTTGGCCGCTTCAAAGTCAACCATAAAGAAAATCGAGACAAAGTAGAGAATGGCCGGAATGATCGCTGCGATGGCAATATCCGAATACGGAATTCCCGTCACTTCAGCCATAATGAATGCACCGGCACCCATAATTGGCGGCATAATTTGACCACCTGTCGATGCAGCAGCTTCGATCGCACCGGCTGTGTTCTTCTCGTACCCGACCTTTTTCATCAACGGAATCGTTAATGAGCCGGTCGCAACAACATTGCCGGCAGACGTGCCATTGATCATGCCCATGAGGCCCGATGCAAAAATGGCGACCTTCGCTGGCCCCCCCCGGGCCTTACCTGCTATCGCAAAGGCGAAGTTCACGAAATAATCGCCAACTTTGGATGCTTGCAAAAATGCCGCAAAAATTATGAATAGAATGATGTAGGTTGAAGATACAGCAGTGGTTGGGCCCAATACGCCGGCGTCAGTGTATACCTGGCTGAAAAAGCGCTCCCAAGTAATAGCGGGTGAGTTAAGAAAGCTGGGTAGAAATTCACCGATAAACACGTAAATCAAGAACACGGTGGCAATCACAACCAAGGCCATACCTGCCACGCGTCGCGTGAGTTCCATTATCAACGCTGTTCCGGCAACGGCCGCCATAGAGATACCAACTGGAGCAAAGGCAGTTCCAGTTGAATTTCTCATCTGTGTGCCATAAATCGTAATTAAATAGACTGCAACGGCAAGCGTAGATACTACGAGGACAAAATCGTGTGGAGCGAACCTACCACGGCTTTGTTTATCAAACCATGAGAGGATGATAGAGCCTCCTGTTGCTCCCCATAATGGGGCGCCATACAGCCATATTTCATTGAATCTGATGTTTTTGTTTATTCCATTCCAGTTAGATCCAGAAGCGATCTCCCATGCAAAATAAAAAGCCATGCCGAGCGAAAATAGCCCGCAAATCAACAATGGATAGGCCGCGACACGAATTGCTCTCGAACTGGGCTTCTGACCGTCAGCGAATCCCGTCGCCGAGAACATTAAGAAGCCGAGTATCAATGCGCCTGCGACGTGTGCAATACGGAAGTTCCAGGTTTCAATGGGGAAGTCGGGTAGAAATGGAATGTCGACCAAGCCGCCCGTCATTGCCTTAATACCTATTCCGTTTAAGGCGAGCATATGAAATGCTGCATACACCACCGCAATGAGCGTTACGATTTGATAGGAGCGCCCTTTAAAGAGTCGTAGATTCGACTCTACTGGTTCATCATCCACCCCTTGGGCGATAAGGTGGTCTGGCTTCTGAGCCAAATTCTTGTCGTTATTCATGACTAGACCTTTGCTTGATTTAGCGCCACATTAATGTTTAAAACGCGTGGCACCCAAAAAAACCAAGATGCCACGCAAAAATCTAATTAGTTATGAATTAAATTCGGAGAAATGCTGCCCCCATTTTCATTAAACCAGCGCGCAGCTCCAGGGTGCCATGGCAGGAAGGTATTCTTATCCCAGTGCTTTGCCAGTGTGGTGCGAGCTCCTTTGTGGGCTTGAACCATGCGCTCATTGTCACTCATCACTGCTTTTACAGCTTCGTATACAAACGACTCTGGGAGATCGCAATTTGCTATTGCAAAGTTCCACATAGCGACAGAGCGAGCTGGAGTTTCAAGGCTCTTGTATACGCTAGCTGGGATTTCGTAGTCACTCACAGGAAGGGCGTCGATAATTTTTGCTTGTTCTTCTTCGGTAAACTCAATAATGTTGATATCAGTTTGTACCTCAAGCTGACTGACTGCTGGAACTGGCACACCAGCTGCAAATGCAACCACGTCAAGCAGTCCGTCCTGAACTTGCCCGCCAAGATCTGACCACCCTCCGTTTCGGCGCTCAAATTTAAGGCCTAGTGCTGCCAACATACGTGGGAAATAGGTATCAGAGGTAGATCCTGCTGGACCAAACCCAATGACGGCGCCATCGGGAATGTCTGAGATGGAAGTAATGCCAGATGACGTCAATGCAGTGATAGAGAACGGCGTCTGGTACATGGGAAACATTGCACAGGCATTGTCCAATTGTATTCCTGGTGCTATGGCATTATTCCCCTCAAGCGATTCTCTTGCAGGGCCCATGGTTGTCATGCCGAAATGGTTATCGCCTGTATGAACTAAGGCCATGTTTTGCATGGGGCCTCCGGTTACTTCAGCACCACCCGTTACGCCTGTTTGTTCAGATACAATGTTTGCCCAAGCGGTGCCGTACCCAAAATATGCGCCACCTTGTGACCCAGTGCCTACTGTAAAGCTCTCCGGCCACGCGGATTTGTCTTCCGCAAACAGGGAAGATGATGCGGCTACTAGAGCCACAGAAAGAACAAAGGTTTTAATTGTTTTCATGACAATCTCCAATACTTATTTGTTTTTAGATATTGCTTCGTTAGGAATTAACCTTGATATCTAGATCGATTAACGAGGTAGCTTATTTTATGAACTTAACCTGCTCGCTGATTCGTTCTAGTACTGAGGACTTTCGCTCGTTGTATGTTTTTTTGTTTGTTTCGAATAGGTTGTTGCCGTGGGTATCAATCGAAATAATCAGAGGGCCAAAGCCTTTTACTCGGTTTATCCAGAGTGTCTCTGGCATACCTAAGTCCTTCCATTCAGCACCTTCTATCGCTTCAACCTTCGTTGCGGCGACAACTGCACAGCCGCCTGGAAAGACCGCATGAACCGCCTTGTTTTCTAAGCATCCAGCGGCTGTTTCCGGACCCATTCCTCCTTTACCGATAATCAGCCTGACGCCAGTCTTTTTTATGAACTCGCGCTCAAACTTCTCCATTCGCATACTGGTAGTTGGTCCAATTGAGACCATTTCGTAGCTACCGTCATCTTTTTCTCGAACGATTGGGCCTGCGTGAAAAATTGCGCCACCGGCAAGATCAACCGGGAGTTCCTGTCCATATTCAATTAGACGCCGGTGAGCCACATCCCTGCAGGTGACAAGGGTTCCATCGAGGTAAACAATGTCACCTACCTTCAGCGCTTCTAGGTCTTCGATGGAAATAGGGGTTTTTAATACCTTTTTCATAGCTTGACGTCCTGATGAGAGATGATTTCGTAGGAAAGGTCTGCGTTGATCTTGATTTGGCCGCGGCGGTGAGCCCAGCAACCAGTTGAAACGGCAACGCCAATTGTTGAGGGGTGACGAGCAGACCACTCAATATTTACTCCCATCACGGTGTTGTCGCCGGTTAGACCTTGCGGACCAATGCCCAAATCATTGATGCCCTCTGCCAGAAGCTCCTCAAGGAGCGCTGCCTGTTCGTTTGTATTGCGAGCGGTAACTGGTTTGAGAATCGCCTTTTTGGACAATCGAGCAGCCGTCTCAGCGGATGTCGACACACCAACGCCAACTAGGAGAGGGGGGCAAGCGTTCAAGCCTCGGGAGGTCATTACATCAAGAACGAACTCGGCCACACCTTCGTAGCCTTGACCTGGCATCAATACCGTCGATGCTCCGGGTAGCGTGCATCCACCGCCGGCCATGTAAACATCAATAATCACATGGTCTTTTCCCGGAAGAATTTCCCAATCGAGCCATGGAATTTTCGAACCTGTATTTGTACCCGTGTTTTTCTCAACAAATGCCTCGACCGCGTTGTGGCGAAGAGGACCAATTTCAGTTGCACCTATGGTTGCTCCTTCCAGAATGGATTCGAGCTCACCAAGCAAAGGGAAAGACGATCCGGCCTGGATAAAATACTGAATTACACCAGTGTCCTGGCAGCTTGGCCGATCAAGCTTGTCTGCGGCATCTTGGTTTTCGGCCATCACGTCGAAAATCTCAATTGCCATGGGATTGGTTTCTTTGGCGCGCAACTCGGCCTGTTTATCTTTCACGTCGGTTGGCAGACGTTTTCCGATGTAGGCCGTGAATTTCGCAAGAATGTCGGTTAAAGACTGAACTTCAGCTTCTTTCTCCACGCTTCTATCCTCTTCTTACAGTGTTCCGATTTCGCCTTATGGAGTAACCGGATGGGTTGTAAGGTGATCATAGAATGTGGAAACTGGCTTAAGGTTCACAAAAAGTAAAAACACTTGTTCGTAAAGGTTAATAATGACGGCTGACGATTCGATGCGGTTTTTTGTAAGCCTTGCACAGAAACGCTCCATATCCGGGGCGGCTCAGGAGCTGGATCTATCTCCTCCAGCGGCTACCAAACGCTTGGCTCAGATAGAAGATCAGATAGGAGTGAAGCTGGTTAATCGGACAACCAGGCGCATTTCATTGACACCAGAAGGTGAGATTTATCTTGAATATGCCCAAAGCATCCTTTCCAAGATAGAGGAAATGCAGGATGTCATACGAAACCAGTCAGGAGCACCGGCCGGCCAGTTGAATATCCATGCACCGCTTGGTTTTGGTAGAAAATACATCGCCCCGCTTGTATCTGAGTTTGTCACCACATATCCGAATTTGGCAGTTCGGCTAACTTTAAGCGACAAGCATGTATCACCACCTGACGACGCAACTGATATAGCAATTCGCTTTGGCGACGTTCCAGACTCACGGTTAATTGCTCGGAAGATAGCTCCGAACAGACGTTTTATTAGTGCAAGTCCAAAATATCTCGATAGAGTTGGGCGTCCAGTCGTGCCTCAGGATCTGAGTAACCATCAGGCGATTGCGCTACGTCAAAATGATGAAACGGCCAGCCTCTGGCGTTTAACGAAAGATGATCAAACTCAAGCGATTCGAGTGCCGGTGAAGTTAAGCACAAATGACGGGCATGTCGCTCTTCAATGGGCAATTGAGGGACATGGCTTGTTGATGCGAGCCCAGTGGGACCTTGCTAAGCATTTGAGAAGCGGTGAGCTGGAATTGGTGCTTCCAGAGTATGAAACGCCTGCTGCCGACATTTACGCTGTCTACCTACAGAAAGCGCGGCTCGCAACACGAATCTCATTGTTTCTTGATTATCTTGAGGAGTCATTTCTCACTAAAACATCGACGAGTGACTATTGGTGAATGCCAGCGCTCGATTCGAAAAGCTCATGAAATTGGACGCACACGGGGCCACCCCGTTTCCATGGAATTTCTAAAACGGTGGTGGACTTACCCCGCAACTACTGACTTCCCATAACCCCAAGCAGAGGCCATTCCATTGCGTTACGCGAATATTCGCTTTGCGACCTTAACGTAACGCCGATTATGCGCAGTGTACTTGGGAGACCACCAGAGCCTGAAGCGGGTTCCAGGGCACGTCCTTGTGCCGACTTCGTTATTTTTTCTTCCGAGACGGTTTACTCTTTTCACCGACGGTTTCCCGCGGGTGTTTCTTGGCAAAGGTCTCGGTTACATAACGGCCTGTTACAGCGCTTCGGTATTTTTTGGACATGCGTCACCTCACATCAATGAAAAGATTCTAGCGATGCCCAGGGATGCCCTCGGCATCATCCTCATTTAGCGGTTTGGCCAACTCCGGAAATGGGCGCAAACACGCTGAAGCGTGCCGTTGACCATTCGGAAGTAGGCTCGAACGTAGACAGCGGGTCTGATGACCATGGCTGATCTCCTGTACGAGATAGCCAGTGAGGTGACGGTAAGAGGCGTTACGATCACGGGACGATAGATCCAAAGGGTATTGGCATACAAGCGTCTCGTTTTGTACTATTCTCAACCCATCAGTCTTACTGGCTGTGTGGATATAGGTAGGGGGTTATTCTTGGCGGAAGGCCCCTACCGCTTGGTAAAACCTCAGGGCTTCGGTCCTGGGGTTTTTTATCGCCTAAAGAAAGGCGATGGACTGATGATACTTGCCTTTGGCCACTTCGTCAGCCTACTTACCAAACAGACTCACAATATTGTGTTATCCAATATTTTCATTAAAAACATATGGTTATATTGATTTTTCTAATTTCTATTTAAAAAATCAATGAGTACTGCCAAGTACAATAGGATGAATGATTGGGCGGCAAGTTTTTCTGCCGTTTCAGACCGGTCTTCGATGATGTGAGGGTGCTCCTTTAATGCGACTAGGAGGGGTCAGACATCGGCAGATCCTGATACGGTAATGAGAAGCATCGGCCAGAAAGGCCGGAGAATAGTCAGGGCAGGATTCTAAGCCTTTCGTCGGTCGCAGGCTACTGAGCATGTATATAAGGGCGGGGTACTGCCCGACTCCAACGCCATTATCAGGCCCTTACCTATGAATGGACCGCCAGGCCGATTCCGCAAACTGTTCCCGATACTCGAGGGGTGACGTCTGGATCCGCCCGGAAAGCCAGGCCCTGCAAAAGTTCTCCGCCGGCCCGATGATCAGAGATGGAAGTAATTCCTGGCATTGAATAATCTCATTCGCGCCGGAATCCAGCCTGAATAACAGCTCCCTCAGCTCACGGTAGTTTTCAATATTGCGCTCTCTGAGTTGCTGCTGATGTGGCCCTTTAGCCACAGCGGATCGAGCCTGAAAAAGGAAACGAGCCCACTCCGGGTAACTCGTTACCCAGTCCACATAACTTTTAACGATGAGGTGGACAGCTTCTTTCAGTGTTTTCGCCGTCTCCAGAGCTGATGTCAGTTTCGCTCTCTGATTATCCTGCGCACAGAAGAATAGGGCGCTCAGAATGCCTTCTTTGTTTCCGAAATGATGGTAGATAGCACCAACACTGGCGCCACACCGAACCTTGATGGTGTCGATGGTCGTGGCTTCCACGCCAAGCTCATTGAAGCAAGCCAGGGCGTTCTCAAGAATGTTCCGCTTCAGCGCAGATCTGCGCCCTGGGAACGGCTTTTCGAGAATATCGTCGTCAGGCATAAAGGGCTCTTGCTCATTCCTGTATCGATTAATACGGCAGTTTACTCCTTGACAGCCTCTCCATAAACAGAACATTATTCTTTTACAGAATGATATTCTGTTTAGTAACTTGTCGCTACCAAATATCATGGAGATCACGATTTATGAGCCAAGCACTCGCAGCATTCAACGCCTTTGGTGCCGAAAGTTTTTCCAGCATGATGTGTCAGCAAGCGCCGTACTTCAGCACTATCCAGCCAACGCTTGTCGAATTGAAGCAAGGCTACGCCGAGGCGAAGGTGCCATTCAGGAAGGAAATCACAAACCACCTGGGAACGGTCCACGCCATTGCCATGTGCAACGCCGCCGAGTTAGTCGCTGGCCTGATGACTGATGCGACAATTCCGAGCGGTGCCCGATGGATTCCTCAGTCAATGAGCGTGAATTACCTGGCCAAAGCGAAAACCGACCTGCGCGCGATCGCAAACGGAGAAGGAATTGACTGGGATAGTGCGGGACAAAAAATCGTTCCGGTTTCTGTCATCGACGAAGACGGGCAAACGGTATTCACTGCAGAAATCACCATGAACGTAAAACTGGGGTAATAGATATTTGAATGCCGGGTTTATGGCCCGGCAGCCTCTCTAAAATATGCATCCATAATGAAGCGTACGCCGTATAACCCCTCACGATTTGATGGGGGAAAAACCATGATAAAAGCAGTTCTGCAAACCGCCACATTTCTTGGCGCAATTTCTTGTTTTGGGTTGGTAAATGCGACGGAGACGAGAACCCCTCTGGTTCCGCTTCCCTCTGTCGTTGATTTTACCGATGGCGATGGCTGGGGTGTTGGGCTTGGCCTGGGCGTTGAGTATGAGACGGCTTATGAGGGTTCAGACGAGTTCGAGCTTGAGGTCGATCCGGCTGGGGGTGTTCAGTGGCGAACGGGTGACCACCTTTTTTTCTGGGCAGGTGAGGCCATTGGGTGGCGAACACTGGCCAGGGATGCGTGGTTGATTCAAGCCTCGGTAGGCTACGAAGAAGGCCGGGAAGAGGGTGATTCCGAGGATGGCAGACTGGATGGCCTGGGTGAATCAAGTTCTGGAGCGGCAATGTTGCTTGAGGTGCGTTACGCTCTTGCAGAAAACTGGCGTTACTTCCTGGATGGTCGTGTTTCAGCGGGAGAGATCGGTACGTTGGGGATTTTCGGCGCAGGAACCTGCCTGGCTTGCCAGCCTGATGGCACTGGATGGGAAATTGGCGCGGCTGCAACGTTCCACGATGGCAAGTTAGCCAACCGGGACTTTGGTGTGAACACCCGGCAATCGATAGACTCAGGTCTTCCAGAAACCGACGTTGATAGCGGGTATCGTTCGACGGGGGTCAATGTTAATTACCGGAACTACCTGAATAAGAACTGGCAGATCTTCGGCGAAGCTCTTTACGAAGTTTATGGGAGTGACGTCTCAGATAGCCCGATATCCCGGAATGATTATGAAGCGGAGATTGGTGTTGGCTTCATTTATGTTTTTTGATGCGCCTTAATAGAATGATGGTACCAATTCAGCCGAAGGCGAAACTGGAAATGAATACAACGGCAAAGCAGGCCGTCAGCCTGCTTTGCGTCTGCGTGAAGATAGGAATTAGTGCCCCTGCCCTCCAGCAGCGCCATGCACGCCCTCTATATAGTGAATGTAATTGACGTAGTCAGCGACAAAGGCACGCCCCTTATCGCCGCTTTGATCAGCCATGGCCCTTGCACGCTGAGCCTCATGATAACGCTCACGAATACCGTTCTCGATCTTGCGGGTTATATTTGCCACGAGGCGATCAATTTGCCCGTTTTCCAACGCCGCATCCGCCGCCATTAAACCCGGATCAATCTGTCCGGAAGGCTTGATGCCGGTAAAGGGTGCGCCTTCGGAGGCACGATGAACCTCAACGAGCGTCGAGAACAGATGCTGATCGGCAATGTTTTTCGCAGTTTCGCTTTGCCCGCGGACTTGGCGCACATCGGCGAATACCCTTTTGATTTCGGCCTCATCCTTTGCCGGCACCCATTTGAGCAAGGGCTTAACATTGCCTGACTCCAGTGCCGCACGGGCTTCGGTAATCACGGGACCGTCCAGAGCATCACAATGAGCTTGGGTGCTACCGGCAAACATCAGGCTGAAGATTGCTGCGGCCACTGCGGGAACAGTGGTTTTGCGTAATTTGGTTTTCATACATGACCTCCTCATAGTGCGTTGAGCTTCACGAGCACCGGGTTTGGTGGCGCTTGGCAATCAGAGTACGGAAGGGAGGTCAAAGAAGCGTTCTCAGGTACGAAACCGAACCGATTCCATGGTTTGGAAATAAAATATATAATTCAAAAGGATAGAGGTTTCAGTATCGGGTGAGAGCGTACTCGAACGCCGGGTAGCCAGGTTCAGGATCGTGGCTAGGGTCGGATATCGCCCTGCAGGGCTCGTCGGCGATATTCACTGGGGGTAAATCCTGTCTCTTTCTTGAAAGCAGTGTTGAATACGGACTTCGAGTTGAAGCCAGAGTCATACATAGTTTGCAGAATATTTGCCTGATTGGCTGCATCGGCCAGGCGCGATTTCGCCTCGTCGATGCGATAGCGACTGACGAACTCAAAGAAATTGCAGCCAAAGCCTTGGTTAATGGCCCGTGAAACCTCTCTTGAAGGGGCGCCCAATTTCCGTGAAAGTTGTTCCAGGGTCAGGTTGGGGTGCAAGTGGGGCTTTTCCTGGTGCATTAACTGTTGGAGCCTGACCTTTAAAGTTTGATCAAACTGCGGCGTGGGCTCTTCTTCCAGCAAGGCGGCCTGGTCTGCTGCCAATCCATAGAAAACAACGGGTTGGCGAAGAGAGTTTATCATCAGAAAATTGATGAAAATGAAGCCCGTTACAGCGCCAGCGCCGGCCACCCACTCGGTTCCAGGCACGCTTCTAAACACATGCGCTGTAAGGCAGTACATCATGCTCACGGTCCAAGCCACTGCATAGCCGATCAGAAGCGTCCGTAACCACGCAAGTTGTTTGTTTTCAATACTCGAGAAAATCTGTCGAATACCAAGGCCGAAACGGTTAATCGCACGAATAGTCGCGTACAGGTAGCCCAGAAAGACCGCGTGAATAGCGACTGCAAGAAGGGGAGAGGTAAGTACGCCCGGGTGGTCCCGTTCAAGCAGAATCTGAACTTTGGTCTCGCTTGGCTGTAAATAATATTCAATCAGAAAAATTGCGCCGACCACCCAGAAGAGCAACGTGTGCACGAGATGCTTCCCGCGTAACTGGAAATTCTGATACATCAGCGATTGCGCATATAGATAGAGCGTGCCGGCTTGTAGAAGTCCGATGAGTGTTCCGAGGTAGGCGAAGTTTGGGTACTGGAGCGCAAGCCCGCTGCCATAGAGGAAGATCTCTCCCAGCCCGGCGGCGAAGAACACCAGAGTGGCAACCAGGAGTCGGTTAGATATGAGCCCACTGTTGGATGGAAGTAGGAGAAAAACGGCAAGAGCCAGCGATTGAATGATGCTCGTCAGCAGCACAATGTCGGTGAGTGTCAGATACATGCCAGATTCAGCTCCGCTTCAAAACCATCCTGCCGTCCTGTTGCCGGCGATCTGAGATGCAGGGTCATGCCGGCACCTTTAGCAATCGCATCGGCAATCGCGAGGCCCAGGCCAGAACCTGCAGCGTCCGTTTTGGCGCGTGCAAACCGGTTTCTTAAAAGAGCGAGCTGTTCCGGTGGCACTCTTGCACCGCCATTGCAGACCCTTAAAACCCCATTATCGTTCAGGTTGATCTTCACCGGCTCGCTACGGGAACCATGCTTAAGGGCATTCTCGATCAGGTTACGCACCAGGATGGCGAAGGCATCGGGATCAAGAAAGGAGTTCACTTCGCGCTCCGGCAGGGATAAAACAACTCGCCCGGGTGCCTGGGCCTCAAAATCCCGGGCAATCATCGCGAGGATGGGCACAAGATCCTGCTGGCTTTGTGAGAGTGCACCGCCACCTTCTGCTTTTGCCAACTCGAGCAGTTTTCCGGACAGCACCGAGAGACTGCGTAACGCTTCTTCAATTTCTGCAACATCATTCTTGAGATAATCATCGGGCATTCTGGTTTTCAGTCGCTGCACTTTGGCAAGCGCTGTTGCCAGGGGAGTTCGCAGTTCATGGGCACTGTTGGCGGTAAAGCTGCGTTCTGATTCGAGAGCACGATGCAAACGCTCAAGCAGCCGGTTGATGGCACCGGCGATTGGTTCAAATTCACGGGGTAACTGCTCTTCTACAACAGGGGACAGATCTCCCGCGCCGCGGGATTCAATGTCTTGCTGAAAATCGACCACCTTACGAAGGGAAAGCCGGACAATCCACCAGACACCCAACAGGCTGACCGGAATCAGCACCAGTAAAGGCAACAGTAAGGCTAATCCCGCCTCCAGAGCGGATTCACGCCGGTGCGCCAAGGGTTCGGCCACTTCAAGATAGATGGTATAGCTGACTGCAGATACGCCATATAGCCGGTGGGTCAGAGTATCTGAAAACCCTTCCGCGGGGGTCCTGCTAAACACGCCAGGGTCGGCATCGTGGGACTGGAGCAGAATATTTCCAGCTTCGTCCCGTACCAGATAGGTCAGGTATTCGTCATGGTCTTTCAGGGCTGGGGCCTTTTGATTGCCCGCGCCGTTCTCACGGTTCAGGATGTCGGTGACCGCCAGTGGCAGTATGCGCTGGGCGGTTTCTTCCAGGGCACTGTCGAAGACCTCGTTCATTTCATGCTGTGCCACCAGTCCCGAAGCGGTCACGCCCAACAGCCAGAGTAGGGTGACACCGAGTGTCAGGCCGATACCGAGTGTTTTTTGCAGGCTGGTTCTAGTGGTCATGTGTTTCCAGGCGATAGCCCATTCCCCTGACGGTTACGATAGCGTCCCGCCCCAGCTTTTTACGCAGACGGCTGACATAAACTTCGATGGTGTTACTTTCGATTTCGGCCCCGAAAGCGTATAGACGATCCTCCAGTTGCGATCGCGATAACAGCATTCCGGGTCGCTGGATAAAGCCCTCAAACAATGCCCACTCCCGTGCCGTAAGTTCTACCGGCAGGCCGTTGCGACTGATGCGGTGATCGCCAAGATCAATCATCAGCTCGCCCACTTGTATGATCGGGCTTGGATTGCCGCGATATCGGCGAGCCACCGCGGCCACGCGGGCCGACAACTCCGAAAGATCAAAGGGTTTGACCAGGTAGTCGTCAGCACCGGCATTCAATCCTTCAATCCGGTCAGACACCTGATCCCTGGCGGTCAGAATGATCACCGGTGTTGTTATTCCGGTAGCCCGGATCGTTCGCAAAAAGCCGAAGCCATGGCCGTCGGGCAGCATCAGGTCCAGCAGAATCAGGTCGTAGGCTGTGGTCCTGATACTCGCCTCAGCAAAGCGCAGAGTTTGCACCCAGTCCACGGCGTGGCCGTCGTCCGCAATCTGATCCCGGACCGCCTCGCCCAATCCCGCCGTATCCTCCACCAAAAGAACCCGCATTGTTCACCTCTGACCCAGCCCTGAAATCAAGATACTACAGCTCGAACCTGACAACAGCCTGAATGGTCAATAACGCTTCGATCTCTCTTCACCGACCTTCAGCTGGCTGTCAGGTTTGGGCGCTAGCCTTCGGGGGAATATTCCAGGTACCGATCGCAGGAGATGTGATGATGCGGATGATTTTTCCTTTCGTTGTGTTGGTTTTGGGCCTATGGGCCTGGAACCTCTTTGCAGGTCCTGGGGCCGGTTCTCCCTGGGCAGTCTATGACCAGAGCCTGCTGCTCAGTGGGCTGTTATCCATTGCTCTGATGTCACTGACCATGATGCTGGCACTGCGCCCAGCCTGGTTGGAGAGACCGCTGGGCGGGTTGGATCAGATCTATCGCACCCACAAATGGGCGGGCATTCTGGCAGTGGTATTCGCGGCAGCTCATTGGCTGATTGAAATGGGTGACGATGTTATAGAGTCGATTTTCGGAAAGGCCGGCAGGCTGCACGATCAGGATTATTCCGGGTTCATCGACACCATGCGCGATGCTGCGGAAGAGGTAGGGGAGTTGGCCGTCTATCTGCTGTTCGCCATGCTGTTGATCACTTTGTGGCGCAAGTTTCCCTACAAATACTGGCGTTATTTGCATCGCGGCATGCCGGTGCTTTATCTGTTGCTCGCTTTCCACGCGGCGTGGCTGACTCCGCTGCAATGGTGGCAGCAGCCAATCGGACTACTGATGGCCATTTTGCTCTTTGGCGGGAGCATCGCCAGCGGGCTATCTCTGACCGGCAGAGTTGGTCGTCGTCGCCAGGTTCGCGGCATGGTCACCGCGATCAAAACACCAGACCGGGACGTCACCGAAGTTACCTGCCACATGGGGCCGGCATGGCCCGGTCACCGTGCGGGGCAATTCGCCTTTGTGACCTTCGACCGGATTGAGGGTGCGCACCCGTTCACCATCGCCAGTGCGGATCGGGAAAATGGCACTGTTACCTTCCTCATCAAATCCCTCGGAGACTTTACCCGCAATCTGAGCCAGAAAATCAGCGTGGGGCAAACCGTAAATATAGAAGGCCCTTACGGCTGTTTTAACTTCGATCGCCGCAACCGCAAATCCCACCAGATCTGGATAGCCGGTGGCATCGGGATCACGCCGTTTCTGGCCTGGCTCGAAGCTCTAAGCAGCGCCACCGACGCCACCGTGCCTGAAGCCGATCTGCATTACTGCACGCGCAACGCCGGCCAGGACCCCATGGTGGATCGACTTCGGGCGCTTTGCGATGGCTTTCCCGGGATACACCTCGAGATTCATGACAGCAGCAAGGGGCAGGGGTTGTCTGCCGAGACGTTGTCTACCAACGGACGCTCGGCAGCAGGCGCAGAGGTCTGGTTCTGCGGCCCGGCAGGGCTGGGGGAAGCCATTAGAAACGGCTTGCGGGCAGCACCCTTCCGCCTGACTCGCTTCCATAAAGAAGCTTTTCAGTTCCGCTGAAATGGCCTCGTTTGTTCAGGTCGTTGTCAGGTTAGCGCCTTAGAGTGGATTTAACACAACCAGCAGGAGAGACACCATGAAGACCAAACCCATTATTCTGAGCCTGTCTTTGTTACTTCTGAGCGGCACCGCACTGGCCGATGACGACTGCGATGATCCGGTGGCGAGTTGGCAGCCCCGTGAAAATCTGCGTGAAAAGCTGGAAGCCGAAGGCTGGACAGTTCACCGAATAAAGGTTGACGACGGTTGTTATGAAGTCCGGGGCCTCGATGCCGATGGGGTCAGGGCAGAAGCCTCTTTCGCGCCCGCTTCATTGACCATGATGAAATGGGAGCGTGAAGACAGTGACGATGAGGAGAGGGACCGCGGCAACAGGAAAAATGGACAGGACAATCCCAAAAGTCAGGCGCCACGCAACGGCATCGTCAAGGGGCGTCCCACGGTTACCGTTGAGTAACTGAGCGAATTTGCCCTGTTCCTTTAACGTTCATCAGGTTTTTGGAGACCATTTATGAAAACGTTTGTTCTCACTTGCAGCCTTTTCGCCGCCTTGGCTTTACCGGTATTCGCCCAGGCCCGTGACGTGACCTTCACTACGGAACTACAGAATTACGGCGGCGATGGAGCCTATCTGGCGCTGTATCTTACCGATGCCGCCGGAGAGTATCAGGGTACCCTTTGGGTTTCCGGGAAGAAATCTAAATACTACAAACACCTGGGAGGCTGGGCCCGGGGCAGTGGGCTTGATCCTGCAGAGTATGACGGCTTGACTGGCGCCAGTGTTACCAGTGGCCGCACGCTGAAAGTGACTCTGAACCTCGATGATTCGCTGATCGACAACGGCTATGAGGTTCGAGTCGACTCTGCTGTTGAAGATATGCGCGATATCAGAGCCGATGTGATAGCCCCCCTGACCACCGAAGGGTCCGGAAAGCCGGTTTCAGGACGTGGTTACGTGCGCGCTCTGACCTACGAGCTTCAATAATTCACCAGGAGCATCGGCTATTATGTTGCGCAAGTTCCACAGTTTACCGGGTTTGCTTGCAGGCGTGTTCCTGATCGTTCTCTCGGTCACGGGAGCTGTGTTGGCTTTGGCTCCGACGCTGGATAGAGTGTCAGCGGTCATTCCGGCTTCCGGTGAAGTCAGTATTGCCGAGCTGGCAGACCGGGTCGTTGCTCACTATCCCGGGACTGAGCAGATCGTGCGAGAGCCTTCTGGCAAGGTCATTGTCTATTACAGCCGTGACGGCCAGGCCGGTGCGGATCTGGTGAATCCGGTAACAGGTGAGGGCACGCCCTACGAACCTTCCGCATTCTTTGGCTGGATCAAGGATCTGCATCGTGCGTTTATGCTGGATGATGCCGGTAGAGCGCTGGCCGGCGTATTGGCTGTTTTGATGGTGCTTCTGTGTCTTTCGGGAATATTTTTGATAGCCCGGCGTACCGGGGGTTGGAAGAATATATTAAGACCGCTTTCCGGCTCTGGCGGGAAACGAATCCATGCCGAATTGGCCCGGTTTGCCGTGCTCGGCCTACTGTTATCCGCGCTGACCGGCAGCTATATGTCCGCACAGCGCTTTGGTTTGCTGGCTGAAGCGCCTGACACCGGGCCAAGGTTTCCGGCTGAGGTCTCGGGCGGGCAACCATCGCCTGTGGGCACCTTAAAAGCCCTAGGCAATTTCGATCTTGGCGAACTCCGGGAACTGGTGTTTCCCTATCCCGGTGATCCGCAGGATGCCTATTCACTGTCAACCGCCGGCGGCTCCGGATTCGTGGACCAGGCTACGGGCGAGTTGCTGCAGTTCGAGCCGCGCTCTGACAGCGGCGTATTGCAGGACTGGATTGTACGTTTGCACACCGGTGAAGGCCTATGGTGGCTTGGCCTGATTCTTGGCGCTGCGGCACTGACTGTGCCAGCTCTCTCGATAACAGGTGCAACCATCTGGTGGCAGCGTCGCCGGTCTTCAGGGCAGCTTCCTGACAACGCCGATGCCGCTCAGGCGGATACAATTATTCTGGTCGGCTCCGAAGGTAATGCCACCTGGGGATTTGCCCGGGAACTCCATAGCAGCCTGAATAAGGCCGGTTTCCGCGTGCATTGCAGCGAGATGAATGCCCTGGCTAAGCAGTATCCGCAGGCTTCCAGGCTGTTCGTGCTGACTTCGACATACGGCGATGGTGATGCACCCGCATCGGCCCGGCAGTTTATGGCCAGGCTCAAAGAATTCCGGGCTGAGAAGAACCTGCGATACACGGTACTGGGTTTTGGTGACCGGCAGTTTCCGAGCTACTGTCAGTTTGCCTTAGAGGTGGATGCAGTGCTCGCCCGTAAAGGCATGAACCGATTGCTCGCCATTGAGTTGATTGACCGGTGTTCTGCCGCCCAATTCAGTGAGTGGGGAAGCCGGGTTGGTGAACTTATCGGACTGCCGCTTTTGTTGAACTACAAAGCGTTGCATCCTGCTACGGTAAAACTGGAACTGGTAGAAAGGGCGGACTACGGGATCGCGGTGCAGGCACCAACCAGTATCTTCCGGTTCAAGCTGGCGGAGCAGGGCGGATGGCCAAGGGTTTTTCCAAGAAGATTTAAAGCGCTGCCACCCTTCGAGGCGGGAGACTTAGTTGGGGTTATGCCCCCCGACGGTCAAGCCCCGCGGTTCTACTCGCTCGCGTCCTCAGCTAGCGACGGGATTGTTGAGATATGCGTCCGCAAGCAGCCCGGCGGTCTATGCTCCGGGTACTTGCATGACCTCAAGCCGGGAGCTTGTATCGATGGTTTTATCCGCCCCAATCCAGGCTTCCGGCCAGCTACAGGTAGCCAGCCAGTTATCCTAATCGGTGCAGGTGCCGGCATTGGTCCGTTAACCGGTTTCATCCGAAAAAATACCAGACGCAACCCTATGTATCTGTACTGGGGCGGTCGCGATTCCAGTTCGGATTTTCTCTACCAACCCGAGCTCGGGCGCTATCTTGACGATCATCGACTGAGCGCGCTGAACACTGCCTTCTCAAGAGCAGACGAGCGCACCTACGTGCAGGATAGGCTAAAGCAGGATGAGTTAGCGGTACAGCAGATGGTTAGCACCGGTGCGCAGATACTGGTCTGTGGTGGCCGGGATATGGCAGCGGCCGTGCGGCAGGTGATAGGAGACATTCTCAAACCCCTGCACATCGATATTGAAACGCTGAGAGGCCAGGGGCGTTATCTTGAAGATGTGTATTGATGGACAAAGCCACAATGCCGAGCAGAGTCTATAATCTCAAAGCACACCGCATCGCGTCCTGAACAGGAGGCTGAAACATGCCATCCACAGAAAATGACAGACTGCTAAGCGAGCACCAGCCAAATGCCGTTCGTGCACGGCTTGCCGGTCCCGTTAAGGCATCGACACTTCCAGACGCTGTACTTGGCGGCATCGATGGCTGCGTTACAACGTTTGCGGTTGTATCGGGTGCGTTCGGCGCAGGTTTCTCGCCACAGGTTGCGTTGGTACTCGGCTTTGCAAACCTGATTGCAGACGGCTTCAGCATGGCGGTAAGTAATTACGAAGCGGGCCAGGCGCAGTTGAATCAGATCAAATTTGCTGAACGCACAGAACGTGAACATATCCGTGCTGTGCCAGAAGGTGAACGTGAGGAAATTCGCCAGCTGTTTCAGGCGAAGGGATTCGACGGCGAATTGCTGGAGCAAGTAGTGGAGGCTATCAGTCGTAATCCCGATGTGTGGGTAGCAACCATGTTGCGAGAAGAGTACGGACTCTCGGGTGCCGGACTCAGCCCACGCCGAGCCGCGTTGACTACCTTCGCCGCATTTTTGTCGGTTGGTGCTTTACCTTTACTGCCTTATGCCATCCCGGGTCTGGAGAGTCAGATTCAGTTCCTGACGAGTCTTGGTTTGGCAGGCGTCGTCTTCTTGGGTATCGGAATGCTAAAAAGTATCGTCTATGGCTTACCAGCAATGCGATCAGGACTCCGGACTTTGATCATGGGTACGGCCGCAGCGGGGCTGGCGTTTGCTACTGGGCATTTTGCGCAGGGGTTATTGGGGGGTTAGTTCTTCAGCGGTGAATAGACAATTTAACATAATATTTCCCTAAGAGCTGATATTCATTCGCGTAGCCGCTATTGGAATTAACGGCGGATTTCTCGCTCTGTTCGCCCAATGAGTGTAGTTGCAGAATTGAATTTTTAAAGCACAACTCATGCTGAAATGAAAATTATTTAGCAAGGGCCAGTCGTCGACTAATTACTGCGCAACTTTATGAATTGTGGAAAAAATGGTGTCGATATCATTGATGCCAAAGGCTTAGCGTACAATTTTTTCCGTTTCGTGAACTGACCCCACCATTGCTCTGAATCCTGGGTGCTGCTGTATGTGAGGCGCTGGCTAACGGCACCGATGCAGACGAAAGATGGTAAGCAGGAACGACGGAACGTTGGCACACCACAAGGTGGCCCGTTATCGCCAGTTCTGGCAAACCTGTTTCTGCATTATGCATTGGATCGTTGGCTGACCGTTCGTCATCCGGATATCCCATTCTGCCGATATGCAGATGACGGAATACTGCGTTGTCGAAGTGAGCGTGAGGCTCAGTATCTGCATTCCCAGCTAGATATGCGTGAGGTGGACCCAATAGCTATTCACAGAGATGCCCAACAAACGAGTATACTGGCCTGTGTTTGTCCAGGCTGCTCGGATAAATCACCATCAGCTCCTTGCTAAGGCCAGGCTCACTCACGGGAATAGCCACCAGACTTCCATTTTGGACCTCCTCCCGTACAGAACTTTCAAGCACCAACGATGCGCCAAGTCCGACCTTAACCGCTTGCTTGACGGCTTCGGTGCTACCCAGCTGCATAGATACCGTCGGAAATGGCCCATGCTCACCGAAGTAGGTCGCCAAAAGCCGGCCAGTGCCGGTGCCGGGTTCGCCGCCGATCAGAGCCATGTTAGACAGCGTATCGCGGTCGATATCGGTTCGACGGGCTAACGGGTGACCAGGCGGAACGATTAGAACAACGGGCTCGTTACGCCACGCCTGAGCATGGAATCCGGGTAGATCATGCCACCACTCCATAATCGCCACGTCCAGCTCACCGTCCGATAAATGCCGTGCAATAGTCGGATTGGAATCTATTACCACATCCACCTCGGGCCCTACGCCCAGCTCCTTGTAACGACGGATGTAGGGCTGGAGCATATAAATCCCAATATTGGAGCTCGCCCCAACGCGAAGTCGAGCCTCCATAATGGAAGATCTCGCCTGCTCCTCCAGCCGGAGCAGACTTCGGGCAAAAGGCAACAAGGTTAAGGCAGCCCGGGTTGGCTCACAGCCAGAGCGCCCCCTGTGGACCAATAAAACGCCAAGTTGGTTTTCGAGTTTTTGAAGGTGCTGGGACAGTGTGGGTTGTGCGATGTCCAACTGGCGGGCTGCGGCCTGAAACCCGTTGTGGTCCAGCACCGCCACGAAATTCTTCAGCCAGACAAGATTCAGCATGGGCCGCTCTCGCGGCCACTGGGATCATTGATCGCATCACCCGGCCGCTCACCCCGAAGCACTTGCAGAATGTTCCGAGCAGCGCGTTGCTCGATAGCCAGACGCACCTGGCTGACTGCCGATCCGATGTGAGCAGTAAACAGCGTGTTGGGGTGGGCCCTGAGCCCCTGGGCGATCTCCCTCGGACGATCTTCTCTCGCCCAATCTTCCATCTCAAACACATCAGCGGCGTACCCCCCCAACTGACCGGATTGAAGCGCTTGCAGAACACTACCCTCATCCACCACAGATCCACGGCAGGGATTGATAAGGAATGCGCCCGGTTTCATTCCTGTTAGCGTTTCGCGATTAATGGTGTGGAGGGTTTGCTCATTGAGCGCCAGTGCCAGGATCACAATATCTGACTGGGCCAGCAGCATCTTGAGGGGAGTATGGGACAAACCCAGTGCCTGCTCATGCTGCACGGGTAAACGTTCCGGCTGGGAATAGATTAAATCCGCTCCCCATCCGTTCAGGCGCTGCGCCACCGCTTGGCCGATGGCCCCCATACCCACAATACCAATCCGTGAGCCTTCGATCCCCTGCCCATAGAAGCGTGGTGTCCAGCCAGTAAATTCACCGGATCGAACGAAGTGGTCCGCCGCCTTGACTTGTCGGGTGAGACTGATCGTCAGCCCGACCGTTAGCTCTGCAGTAGGCACGGTTAGCAAATCCGGTACAAATGTCAGCCAAACCCCATGACGCGTGCAGGCATCCACATCAAAGTTGTCATAGCCTTTCAGGGCTGCACCAATCACCTTCAAGCGCGGACACCCCTGTAGGAACTCCACTCCAACTCGGTCTGGCATGAACGCCATCATCGCATCAGCGTCTGCAACGCGCGCAGCCACTTCCTCCTGGGGCAACGTGGCGCCGGATTGGTTGGTGACCAGCTCGCAATCTTGGGCAAGTTCATCCAGAACACTGTCATGGATCTTATGGGTTATCACAACCTTGGGTTTCATCGACGTTCCTTATTTGAATTTCTTACGAAGGCGGCCACTGAGACTGTCCACGACGGTGACCATCAACAAGATGACAATGAGAATGGCGCTGACTTCCTGATACTGCATGATTCTCAGCGAGCCCATCAATTCGAAGCCAATACCACCGGCACCCACCATGCCCATTACGGTCGAGGCACGGAAATTGTATTCCCAGCGATAAATGGACACGTCCGCGAATTGAGGAAGTGCTTGTGGCAGCACGGCGTGATAGAGCACCTGCAAGCGAGTAGCGCCGGCAGCATCGGCCGCTTCCACTGGCGCCTCATCTACATGCTCAATCGCTTCGGCAAAAAACTTTCCAACCATGCCAATGGAGTGAAGACCGAGCGCCAGTACGCCAGGCAACGCCCCAAAACCAACAGCAGCCACGAAGATGATGCCCATGATCAGTTCCGGGACTGAACGCAAACCGTTTAAAAGGGTTCGAGTTACTTGGAACACCACCGGATGTGGAGAGGTGTTGCGCGCAGCCAGGAATGCCAGTGGCACAGACAAGGTTACTGCAATGGCAGTACCGGCAATGCTCATCGCAAGCGTGTCGATTAACGGCGACACCCAGCTGGCCACATTGGTGAAGTCAGGGGGAAGAGATTCGCCAATGAGTGTGCCTATGGCTGGCACGCCATTGGCAAGTGTATTGAAATTGAGCAGCCCTACGTACCAACTTGCGACAAAAATGATGAGCAGCACTAACAGCGACTGTCCGAGTTTTTTCCGCCAGCCTTTCGCGTGCTCATCCAGCACGGAGGCCGACGGGGCCGGCGACAGAGTCGCCGGTTCCGTCGTTGTATAGTTCATGGGGCACTCCTCACATTTTTGCGAAATCAAGATTGAGCAGGCCACCCATAGCGCGGATGACATCGTAATCTTCGTCGGTAATTGCCGCGAATCCCTCAGCCTTCAGGTTGTCGAGAATCTCCGGGTCATCGATCTGCAGAAAGGCTTTCTGAATGTTGCTCTTCAGCTCAGGGGCCAGGTTCGAACGCATGGCCCAGGGGTATTGAGGAAAGTCACCGCTGTAGCCCAGCACTTTGACCTTGCTCCGATCAATCAAACCGCGGTCCATCACATGCTCGAAGATAACTTCGGACAACCCTCCGGCGTCGGCATTGCCATTGGCGACGTTAACCGCAACAGCGTCATGGCTACCGACGAAATGAGCCTCATAGTCCTTTCCGGCTTCGAGCTCTGCCTTCTCAAGGAGTACGGTCTTGGGGATCAGGTGGCTGGAAGTGGATGCGCGGTCACCGTAGGCCATTTTCTTGCCTTTGATATCCGCGAAGGAGCCAACGCCAGAGTCCGCATTGGCAATAATGATGGAGCGATAAGTCGGCTTCCCGTCTACCACCATGGCGGCAAAGGGTTCAATGTCACTCTTACTCTTGGCCATCACATAGGACAACGGACCAAAGTAAGCCAGGTCAATTCGGCCAAAACGCATGGCTTCGATCATGGAGGAGTAATCGGTGGTAACAATCAGTTCTACTTCCTTACCAAGAGTGGTTTCCAGGTAATCCTTCAAAGGTTGGTTTCGCTTGATCAGTTCTGACGCGTTCTCATCCGGCAGCAAGGCAACTTTCAAAAGATCAGGGTCTGTATCTGCGGCATGGGCTGACCAATGGATGCCGAGCATCATTATCAGAGCCAGCAAAGAGTGAATCATTGTCTTCATTGTGCTATCTCCAGTACGTCTGTCGTTATCGGGGTGGTCTTAGGTTTATGGATGGCTGGTTTGCCTTCCGCAGCTACCACGCTGGGTGAACGGTGGTAAATCTCGTCCAGGTGTTTCGATTTCAGGTTTTCAGGAGCATCGTCAAAAACGATATGAGCGTTCGAAAGGCCGATGATCCGGTCTGCAAAACGCTGGGCGTATTCCAATTGGTGCAAGGAAATAACCGCGGTGATTCCATCTTCCTGACAAATATCGCGCAGTAGGCCGAGTACCTTTTCAGAAGTGGCCGGATCCAGGCTGGCAACGGGCTCATCGGCAAGAATCATGGATGGTTGCTGCACCAATGCTCTGGCGATTCCAACCCGCTGCTGCTGGCCGCCGGACAACTGATCTACTCGGGAAAGCGCTTTGTCAGCCAGACCTACGCGGTCGAGGCATTGCAGAGCCAACTCCAGGTCCTGCCGGGGCAGGGGAAGCAGGCTTCGCCAAGTACCGTGATACGCAAGTCTGCCTGTCAGCACATTCTGTAACGCGGTGTATCGTTCGATCAGCTGGTGATGCTGGAACACCATGGCGGTGCGGCTGCGGTGCTGTCGCAGGATTCTACGGTTGGTCAGTTCACCAAACTCGCCAGACACAACCTTCCCGGTTGTGGGCTTAACCAGGTGATTCAGTGAACGAAGCAGAGTGGATTTACCCGCGCCTGAAAGTCCCAGTAGCACGGTGAATTCGCCCTTGTGAAAGTGAACGTTGGTGGGTTTGAGCGCGAGGACGTTTCCCGGGTAGGTTACGCCCATACTCTCGACTCGAAGCATCACATTGGTTGATTGAGTTGGCGCCACAGGATCACCTTTTGCAATAAATAAGCTCGCCGTATTGCGAGTTACAATTGAACGGTAAAGCTGAGAGATGACACTGTCGTGTCACTGACGTGACAGGTTGATGAAGTGCTTTTGGTTCGCAAGGATTTTCCGAAGGGCTCTGTGAAATACATGGAGCTCAGCCAAAGTGGAACGAGCCACCCAGGAGCTTAAGCAACAAAAATTGCGTTCCACCGTCAGTCGGCGAATCTCACGGTACAGTTCGTCCGTGCTGAGTTCATCGAATTGCTTACCGACTATACTCTTGCCTTCGAGGAGGTCGGACGCGCTCTCCAATAGGTCGCGCTTCCAGGTGCTGACTATGGTGGGGTGGATCTGGAAACGGGCAGCAATTCAAGGTGTGGCCTTAAGGGTGGGCAAGGACAGCCTTGCACTTACTAATTCGAAATAAAGTAAGCGAACATTACCCAGAGATAGAAGCCAAATCCGGATGGCCAAAAAACGATTTCAATAGTCGTGGCAATTTTTGCAAACGTCGAAGCTGCCGGTAAACAGTGCTCCGAAGTTGTTCTTTGCTGTTAATGATCTTTTTACCGACGTGATGGTATTTGATATAGCCCCAAACAGACTCGTCAGGATTCAGCTCCGGCGAGTACGGCGGCAGGAAGAACAACCTGAGCTTGCCGTCGAGACTCTCAACATAGTCTCGAACCCGACGAGCATGATGAACCGGGTGGTTATCGAGGATCAGGAAAACCGGCTTGTCAACGTCTTGCACCAGAGCCTTGAGGAAACCAAGAAACGCATCGGTGTTCATGTTGCCCTGAATGGTCTTAAAGCGAAGCTCGCCGCGAGGCGAGATGGCCGAGATCAGATTGATGCTGAAGCGACTGCCCGTATTACGGATGATCGGAGTTTCACCCCTGGGTGCCCAGGTGGTGCCACTGTGATAATCAGACCGAATGCTGGCTTCATCGCCGAAATAGATGGTGGCGCCGACTTTTTTTGCTTCCTTGCGAATTTCCGGGTAGGTCTCTTCTTTCCATTGTTTCACGGCCTCTGGCTTTTGCTGGTAGGCCCGATGCAGGGGTTTCTGAGGCGTCAGCCCCAGGTTTCGAAGCAGACGACCGACCGAGACATCGCTTAACCGGACGTTGAACTTTTGCCGGATGAGCTCACGCACTCGGCCCCGAGTCCACAGGGCAAAATCAAACTTCAACTGGTCCGGCGTAAAGGTCGTTATCCAGATATACAGCTCCCGGATCTGAGCACCGCTCAGTTTCTTGGGACGACCGGAAATCTGCTTGGCCTTGAGCGCGTCAAAGCCACCCTCGCGGTAGGCAGCCAGCCATTCATAGATTCGTGCTCGGCTCATCCCCAGCGCTTTGATGACGACTTCTGGACTCTCGCCATCCATGACCCGTTGAACGGCGCGAACGCGAATGGCTTCTAATGTTTTGTGATCAAGTTTACGACCGTCATCGTGGCGCATGTGTGTAAATATCCGATAAGCTTGGCGAACGGAGCCTACATTATAAATGATGTTCGCTTACTTTCGAACCCATTAGTA
>NZ_NEFY01000021.1 GCF_002258215.1 Marinobacter vinifirmus | reverse complement strand
GGGTAAGCGGATTAAATGGTTGATCTTACCTTTGCATGAGAGTGAGACAGACCGGCATCTCATCGGATTATCTGGTTGATGCTTCACCTACTGCTGGTGCATGTTTCCTTCGCTAATTCCAGCAAGAACCCCACACGCCTCAACTTCCCGGTCATCGTTGCAACTCGCTCTCAGTGAAACGAGTTGTTTCTCAAGCGCTTGCAGAGCGGTTATCTGCGACCGCACATGAGAGATGTGATCATCGAGCAAGGCGTTGACGGCGGTACAAGGCTGATGAGGGTCGTCCTGATAGCTCTGTAGTTCGTGAATCTCAGCCAGTGACAGGCCCAGGATTCTGCAGCGACGGATGAAGGCCAGCCCCTCACCATGCTTCTCGGTATAGACACGGTAACCGTTGTCCTGCCGATCAGGCGGCGGCAACAAGCCCTGCTGTTCATAGAAGCGGATCGTCTGTGTTTCGACCCCTACCAACTGCGCCAACTGACCAATGCGCATCAGCCTCCTCCCCAACGGATTCTTTACTCTATTGACCTTATAGTAGCTTTATAGTTTTAAATGGTACCACAACATTGTTCAAGTGGAGTCGTATCATGAGCAAATCCTGTGGTGGCGCCTGTGGCGGTGATGCAACGTCCGCAGCGGATACCGATATACAGGCCTCCTCCGAGGCGCCAGGGAGATGGGTCAGTGTTTATGCCGTGCCGAAGATGGACTGTCCATCAGAAGAACGAATGATTCGCCTAGCCCTGAACGGCTTTGAGGAGATTCGGGCGCTGTCCTTCGACTTGTCGAACCGCCGGCTGAAGGTCGTGCATGACGGCGAGGTCGAGCCCGTCACCTCGAAACTGAAGACCTTGGGGCTAGGCGCCTCGCTTCAGGAAACCGTCGCTGCAAATCCGGAGACCATCAAGGCCGCCGAGTTTTCGGCAGCTTCTGCTAAGCAAGAATCCGGGACCCTGCGCTGGTTGCTCGGCATCAATGCACTTCTGTTCGTGGTGGAAATGACTGCCGGTCTGATCGCCCAGTCCACCGGCCTGATTGGAGAATCCCTGGACAATTTTGCCGATGCGGCGGTGTACGGGCTTGCCCTTTATGCGGTTGGACATAGCGTGAAAATGCAGGTACGTGCCGCGCATCTTGCTGGTGTACTGCAACTGATCTTGGCTGTGGGCGTGCTCGTAGAGGTGGTGAGACGCTTTGTATTCGGTAGTGAGCCTGAATCGCTGGTGATGATGGCTATCGCATTCGTCGCATTGATTGCCAATACCAGTTGTCTGCTGCTCATATCCAAACATCGGGAAGGCGGGGCGCACATGAAGGCAAGCTGGATATTCTCGGCCAACGACGTGGTGATCAACCTGGGGGTCATCACCGCCGGCGCCCTGGTCGCGTGGACCGGTTCCAATTATCCGGATCTGATTATCGGCACCATCGCGGGGGGCATTGTACTTAACGGTGCCAGACGCATTTTGGCGTTGAAGGGTTAAATAATGCTCATTATTGGCAAAAAGCTCTTGGGACGCCACCACACGGCTCCAGGCAGAAGCCGCCCTGGACGAGTGGATAGCCACCATCCCGAAGGGCCAAAAGGAAGTCTGGAGCGATCTGGTCAGGGCAGTGGGAAACTGGCGCGAAGAGACCATGACCTACTTCGAGACGGACATGCCCGTCACCAACGCTTACACGGAGTCCATCAACCGACTGGCCAAGGACAAGAACCGTGAAGGGCGCGGTTACTCCTTCGAGGTGATGCGGGCACGAATGCTCTACACCACGAAGCACAAGAAAAAGGCACCGACTGCGAAGGTCTCTCCTTTCTACAAGAAAACCATCGGTTACGGACTGCCGGACTTCGCAGAGGAACTCAACTACGGAGTCGATCTATCAACCATCTGAGGGTGGTATCAGATTGATGGGGTGAAGGTGCCCCATCAACCATTAAATCCGTATACCCTAAAGATTAAGATGAAGGTAATCCTCGGATCATCCGAAAACCGCAGGGGCATAACGCATCGCGCTGAACCGTGGACCGACGTTTCCCTGGTCAGCTTGAGAGCCCCCTTACCCAATTATCAAATTCGGCAGGTAGGTGCAGCTCCGCTTTAACTCGCGAGATCGCGGTGTACACGCTGGACACGAGAGCATCTTTTGAGACCATGTTGGTCTGACTGAAAAAATCGTCCGCAATAACAACTTTTTCAAATTCCATGTTCTTGGTGTGCTCTGGCATCCCTAGCCACAGAACATTTACAGAGCCCCTCGCCTGCCGAGACAATGATTCATCGAGGTGTTTGAGCTGATAACCGCGGGAAAGCAGGTCGACAATACGACTGATATCGGCGTGTTGCGATTCACGCTTTACCAGTTCATCGAAGGTTCCGTACCGGAATAAGCTTGGGAAGCTTGGGCGCGTACCGTGATTGAACAGCTCGATTACGTCGCCCATGAACCACTGCAGGGCTTTCTCCGATCCTGGCATCAACGTGAAAGCGGCTTTTTCATGGGCGCATCGCTGGAACTGCTCAAACAAGGCCCAGTATGAGCGAAAAATGATGGCGCAGTTTCCGCTCGGCGCCGGCAGGGTCTGGTAGGACACAACCCGGGTGTTTTCTGGTCTGATGCCGACAAACTCCAGCTCCGGAGTAATGGGGTGTGCCGCAAGAACCTGGTTAAAAAGCTCCGTTGTGCTCTCACCAGCCCTGACTGATACGCCTAGTTCTCGACCTCGTGATCGCCCTGGTCGCTGAGTTCCTCCGGCCCCGAAAAGGTGTTGGTATCGATCACCAAAGGTAAATGTCGCCTGTGGTGGCGGCGTTCGCTCAAGAATATTAATAATGGGCAGGGGCAGATCGTGGGCTTCATCGACCAGGGCGATACGGATCGTAGGAGGAAGCACCTTGCCTTCAACATCAGCATGCTTGATTTGGTGATAGATCCGCATTGGCAGTTCAGATTCCTGATTTGGCGGATTCACAATGACTTCCCACATCCTGCGAGCAACTTCTACCAGAATGACTTTGTCTGAGGCGGACCAGTGAGATTTTATCGTAGCGGGTAGATGTTCAGTCGTGATCTCATGACCGGAGTTGTGGCAAAACGACGTTACCGTCTTCCACGCAATTTTGGCAACCTCGGGAGGCTTCGCTCGCTGAAGCGGTTGGATCCCCAGAATATGTGCCATTTGCTCATAGGTGCGGTTGAAGCGCTGCCCCATCCGGTAACGCGAGCCCCTGGAGGGCCTGGGTGCAGGCTCTCCAGGATAGACCAGCTCTTTCATCAATTCCGCTAACGTCAATCCCCGAACGGCTTGCGTGCGTTCCATGAGCGCTGTGAGTTGCTGACGGGTGTGAGCCAGAGCTACAACAGAGAGACCTTTGGCGCTCAAGGAGGCCGCAAGCGTTGTGATGAGGTAGGTCTTACCCACGCCGGCAAAGCCTTGAATGGCCATGGGTTCGTCCGGCTCGGCCTCGATGGCTCGAATCAAGCGGTCATGCTCAGTCGATAGTGACACATTCCGCTGCAGACCCAGGATGTTACGTTTGATGAACACCTGGTTGAACTCTTTCGAGCAACCGTAACGCCATCGGTTTTTTTGTTCCAGGTAACTTTTGTTGGCAACGTCCGAGACTGACATGAGAAAGAACATGTCGCTGTTGCCCGGAGCCAGGTCAGAAAAGTGCTCTACTCGATCCTGTACCAGGTCCTCAATTTCTGATCTGGCCTCTTGAGAATCACCAATCAGCAGGAGGCTTTCCGCAAGGAGACGTTCACTCGCAGGGCCATTAAAGGGTTTTGATGAGTTGGCCAGTTTAAACAGGGTAAACAAACCCGCCAGCTCAGCATTGGTTAAGCCGGAGAGTCTTGTCCGGTCTTTATCCAGCTCTTGTAACGTCTCAAGGCTTAGTGGGATCGCAAGTTTCGTCATGGTGTCCAATTCGTGAGTTCAGGCAATCTCAAGGATCTTTTGCTTAGGTGCAACCAAGATACCGTCAGAGTCTGGTATTGGCTAATGAAGAGATTCGTCTGCAGGAATATATGGTATAATAAATCAGGTCTTTGATTTTGTTTGTGTTCACACAGTGTCCGTGCCGTACTCTGATATTGGGAGATCCAAAACATGTTGAACTCTGATGTTGGCGATGTCCCTGTCCCGCGTGACTTGATCGAGGAGCTTTCGACTGCTTATCAATCCCTCGTCGATCATTGTGAGGGGCTAAAGAAGCTATCAGAAGCGGATCATGCCAGAAATTTTGAAGTGTATATCCCAACTTTTGGCGCCACTGAAAAACAGCGCTATACCGCGGATGCGCGCAGAGCTGCGATTATAGATGCGGTTGGGCTGACCATTGACGATACTCACAACAGGAAATACGAAGCGGGCATTATTTGTGCTTCAGATGCGACAGTGTCGGCGGTCGAGCAGCTAAATGCAGCTAAAAGTCACTTCAAGGAAACTGTTCTGAAAATCCGGAACCTTTCCCTTGAGAAGCGCGGGGTATCACGGGAAACGGTGCTGAAGAACGCTCTGAAAAGTGCAGGAATTCAGACGCTTGATCTGCGGGAGTGTTACCGACAGATCCGGATCATGCCTCGTAATTTGGATTCAATCTCCTGGACCTGGGCAACCAGTCACGCCCGGATCCAGAAACTCAGCTTTGATGAGGCCATGGCGCTTGCCGAAGGACTCAGGGATCGCGATGTGGAGTTGGCAGACACCGCCGTAGATGTCCTGAGGCGAAAATGTTCACCCGATCAGCCTTTGGTCCGCCGAATCACTCTGCCGAATCAATTGCGAGCAAACTACGCCTATCGCGAGGCGGGCAAGGTCCTCCGGAAGAGTTGCCCGATTTCGGGAGTAGTTATTGCACAGCAGGAGACTCTCCCGAGGTTGGCTTGGCGTGAAAATCCAGCATTTCGTAATGAGGTTCCAGTTCGACTCCAGCGCGAATCCAAGATAGAGCCAGAACCTGTCATTCAAGCATTGAGCATTCACCGCTATGTCGACGGTCAAGCCTGAACACCCTGCTCTCCAGGCAAAGGTACGCTGTTTCGGTTCAAAGGCGGCTCTCACTGCAGAGGCGACCTACATCACCCAAGAGGGTGGCGTGCCGCTGGCTGCACTGAATTTGGAAGTCGCACCACGCCAAGGTGAACGCGTTGAATGGAAGAGGAAGATTGTTCTCCAATTGGGCGAGGACGACCTACCACTTCTTTGTTGTGTGTGTCTGGGCTATTTACCCAAGGCCGAGTTTAAGAGGCCAACAAAGGGGATAACGATTGAGCGCCAGCCCGGCAGGATTTACCTGGCTGCCAGCCAAGGATCAGGTACCGGATACGCCCTACCCCTGCCCATTTCACAAAGTTTTCGGCTTGGCGCACTTGCTCTTGCACAACTTAAGAAGCAGTCCGTTTGTGACGACGAGCAATTGGTATTGGCAGCGCTAAGAGGGGCGGCAGCACTGTATAAAGGTTAGGTAGAATGCCACCTGCAGCTCTCTTGGGGCTTGACCCATCCGCCAGAGATCGTGGACTCGTCGGTTTGCTCCAGCCCTGCCTGAGAGCAACGCCAGGTTTTATACCTCTTATGCTGATGACGGACTGGCAGCGAGAGCATTCATTTTATGAATGGAACCAAAATCTCACTACAGGCCCGTTATCCAAAACTTTGAACGCTCGTTCGGGCGACAATTCCTGGTTGCGACCATTCTCAAGATGGAAGATCAATCAGCTGACCAATTGTACCCATAGGCAAGTAAAGCGACTGCAGATCTCCGAATTGCCTTCCCATAGGCAGGAAGCCGTAGCGCTTAAAAAAACGATCACTGCTCTGGGTAAGAGGGTCCGTTACAACCGCTATTCCCATGCCAGTGTATTGAACAATCCGATACGCCTCTTCCAACGCCTCAAGAACTATCGTTTCACCGTATCGGTGCTCGGATCCGTGTAGTTTGCTATCCACACCCAGCCACGCAAGCTTGATCACTGGAATGGGATAGGCCGGGTATCGACTACGGGTCTCCTGATCTGGCAACTCATCACGCACCACGGTTGCACTGGTCAGGGTGAAATACCCCAGGACCGGAGCTGGCAACACATTTGTAGGTTCATCATCCACCAGCACCCAGGTGCGATTAATTTTCTTGTCCATTTGCTTGCGAGCTTCTCGCCTAAGGAACTCATTTACCCGTTCCAGCCCACAATCAAACGATTTCCGGTCATGCGACTTCTTATCTAATGGCTCTAACCTCAAGGTCACCGTTTTCCATCCTTTTGCTCCGGCGACGTTTCGCGCTAAGCAACGCCTCGTTCGGTGCTGGAGCTGCCTCGCAAGCTGCCACAAAAGCATCAAACGACTGGCTGTTCAGGCGATACACCTCAGCCTCCTCGATCACGCGAACCGACTTCTCCCGGATTGCCTGGATGACAAACTCTGAGAGACTGTGACTCCCGGTCAGAGCTGAAGCGCGCGCCGCCAATTCTTTAATAGCTGGATCAATTCGTAAATCCAGCCGCGCGCTTGTTTTTGACATGCGGTGTTCCTCTTTCAACTGGCTGGCCAATCGACCAGTCCCTCTGTTTTGGTGTTTTCCATTTTGCTGTACTACTGGCTTAAACCTAGACGCCATCGCGTACGGAAAATAACCGTACAACAAATATCGGCTAATGCTATCCAAATGTCAACGGGAAGCTAAACTCACTGAAACGCCAAATTGTAGAACAATTAAAAAATTGTGATCACAGAAGAAACCGCTCATATGCTATGAGCAAGTCTGTATAACTGCCCAACCGCTACCCTGGAACCCACTTCGCAAGGTGAAACATTCGGATACGAATCTTTACATCGATTAAGCCTGGTCCCGACGGGTGCGGAAGGTTTAACTGATTGGTAGAAAATCGCACCCTGTCCGCAAAAAACCAGCGACTCACTTCACGACCCCTCGCCCATTCAACGGAACAACGTATTTATTCCGCAATAGAGTGACCGTTCGATGAGCCCCCTTGGATGAGATCGGAACAAGCTGTTGGTACTCGGTATGGTCGCAAAGCGAACATTCAGGAAGGTTCATGAGTTTTGGTCCAAGTGGTTTTTTCGAGTCTTCGGGCATTTGGAATGGAACTTTCTGGTGCTATCCAAAATGCCCGAAGACTTGACCATTGAATTACCTCTTTAATTTAACGCATTGATAGTACGCACCGGTATCAGGGCTTCGTATCCGGCCGAGGCACTATATAGATCACGGATCACCCCAGCTCGACGGAGTTTGACCCCAGTAAGCTGTCTTGCGCTATTTATTGCGTCCTCCAGTCTGCCAGTGCCACTGGCCAGCTCGTTCAGACTGGCTTCCCAGTGCGCGCGCTGGTTTGGCAAGTGTCGCTCGTTGAGGATGTTCAGGCGACCATGGCCGGCCTCAACGCTTGCCCTCAGTTTAGCGATCGAAGCCCGCCATTCCCGCTGAGCCTGAGTGGCCAGCCATCGTTTTTGTGAGGCTTCGGCAGTCGCCTTTCGAACGGCGCTGTGCTGGCGCTGCCCACTAAATGGAATCCGAACGCCAATGCCGACGACCCAACGTTTTCTCTCGTCAGCCCACAGGCTGTTATAGCCGGCATTAGCTGTGAACGTAGGTCTACGATCGACTTCGGCAACATCCAGCCGCGCGCGCGCCTCGGCTTCCCTTGCCTCGGCTGCCCGAATCAGCGGATGATCTGGTTCCAACTGTCCATCGGCGAACAGAAGCGTTTCAGATGCCTCCGTCAGTTGCAAACTGGCCCCCGTCGGACGACGCCCAAGCAGAGGAATCAGGTCGCTGGCTAGCCCGGCCTTTTCCGCTTGCAGCTCTACTAGTCTGGCATCTAGAGTGTCCAACTCCGTTTTGACCCTGAGCATTTCACTTTGCGAGCCGATGCCATAGTCAAGCCTCTGTTCCGTTACGGTGGCCAGTTGCTCTACCAAAGCGCGTGTCTCATGATGGAGATTGATCGCTTCATTGGTATACCACCAATATGCATACGCCTCCTTAACGCGAGCTGTCAGCTGCCTTATTAGCCACTGAGTCTCCTGCTGGGCGGCAAGCATTCCGGCCTCCGCTGCCTTGCGAGACGCCGACAGATGATCCGGCCAGGGCAGCTGCTGGCTTACCTCAAAGCGATGCCCAACTGTATTAGGTCCCTCTAGAGTTTCAGGCGCAATGCCATACTTGATGACCGGGTCGGCCCAAGTATCTGAGCCCTCCACTTTGGCTTCTGACATTTCGGCGACAGATCTTTGCGCGCCCAGGCACCTTGCTTTTATTGCTACTGCCAGCGGGCATTGCGCTAATGGGGCTTGCATGGCTGGTTCACGGCCTCTTACTGGACCGGATGTCCCGGGAATTCGTCGAGACACGTCTCAAGGATGAGGTCGCCTTTCTGGAGCATCAGATTCGTGATTCTGGCGGTCAATTGGACAGTCTCCAGACTGGTGACTATTTTCAGGAAGTCTTTCACCACGCCTTCGCCATACATTCTCCGTCCAGAACGATCATTTCCCCGGATTCCTGGGCACCGGTGTTAACGTCGTTAATAGAATCAGCAAAGGATGGGACCGTTCGTGTTCGGGATGCGGACACCGTCGAAGGCCCAAAGAGCATTCTTGCGTACCGAAAGTCGTTCCGGATCGGCGATACGCCGATTGTAGTGATCGTGTCCGAGGATCTTGGCGCACTGAAACGCAGCCAGGCAGAGTTGCACGGGTGGACGGCCATCGTCTCTATTCTGCTGATTCTGCTGTTGGTCGTTGTGATCTGGTTCGGTATCAATCTGTCCATGCGCCCTGTCGTCGAACTGAAGGCCACGCTGAAGCGACTTCAGGATGGCAAGGTCTCGCGGATTCATGTCCAAGCACCTGAGGAATTTCGACCGCTGGTCCAGCAGCTCAACCAATTGCTCGACTCGCTGGATCAACGCCTGGAACGATCAAGGGATGCGCTGGCGAATCTGTCTCACAGCGTCAAAACCCCCATTGCGGCCGTCCGGCAGATTCTTGAGGACACCAGTCGTCCGCTCTCCAACGATCTCCGCCTTCAGATGACCGCGAGACTCAATGACATCGACAAACAGCTTGAAGCCGAGATGCGCCGAAGTCGCTTTGCAGGGCCACAGGTTGGGAAAAGCGCTTACCCTCTGAAACAGGCACGGGATCTAGTCTGGATGCTGGGGCGACTATACCCGGAAAAGTCCTTTGAACTGTCGAGCTCCCTGCCGGAGGACGCCCGCTGGCCGATCGAGGAGCACGACCTGAATGAAATCATGGGCAACCTTCTGGACAATGCAGGCAAATGGTCGGAACGATGCGTGGAGCTGTCACTCGTTCAACACTCCGGAAATCTGCAGATCGGCGTAACAGACGATGGGCTCGGCGTCGCGGACGCTGAAATCGGCAATCTGGGTCGACGGGGGTTGCGGCTGGACGAGCAGACCCCAGGCCATGGCCTTGGGCTGGCGATTGTTCGAGAAATTGTCGAACGCTACAGTGGAACCCTCAACTTCTCACCTGCTCCGAAAAGTGGGTTGTCCGTGATAGTTGACCTTCCCAGGGCGGTCCCGGTGATCAATCGTTGACCCGGCCACCTGGTATGTGGTTAAGCGATCACATGTGGATAGTGTTTGTATAGAAAACTTTCCTCACCGTAATGCCTTTTTCAAGCTAGATTCAGCTTCGTCTGTTGTTATAGCGGGTCGCTTGAAGTCCGGTCTCTTAGCTAATTTTGATTTGCTCTCGAGAAGGGCGACAGCCACAATTTTCCAACATCCAGAGACGGCGCTTATAGATGAAGGTTCTAATTGTCGAAGACAACGCGGTACTCGCAGAAAAAATCTCCGTTTGGCTTGCGAAGGAAAACTTTACTGTAGATGTTGCCCAAAACGGAAAAGAGGCAAATTTCTTCGTAGAGACAAGCAGTTATCAGGCGATCATTCTGGATATAGGACTGCCCGACGAGAACGGGCTTTCTTTGATGCAAAAATGGAGAAGCAGTGGCAGAGATGAAGCTATTCTTATTTTAACTGCCCGCTCCAACTGGACAGAGAGAGTTGAGGGCTTGAATGCCGGGGCAGACGATTATCTTCCAAAACCCTTCGAATTCGATGAACTAAAAGCTCGACTTAGCGCCATAATACGAAGAAAAGACGGGCGAGCAACTGATAAGATCATCGTGGATGGTTTTCTACTTAATGCAACCTATAGAACCCTAACAACTCCCGATCATAAAGAGTTCAGACTAACCGCAACGGAGTACCGCCTTTTACAATGCTTTCTTCGCTCTCCTGACAGAGTTTTCTCACAGGACGAACTTGTTGAAGCACTCTATAATATCGAAAGGTGCCCAACCAGAAATGTCGTTCAAGTCTACATAGCCAGGCTCAGAAAGATACTCGGAAAAAAACGAATAAAAACATTGAGAGGACAAGGATATTACTTTGCAAGAGATTCTCTTCAAAAAAGGGTTGAAGCTTAAATGATTTTACTGTGATTTAACCATTTTCCTCAAGGACCAGGGCTCGCCAGATAAATGCGCTGGCCCACAAACCGGGCCAGCTTTCTCAACGATTAACCATTTCGGTGAAAAATACCAAATAGATTAAAAAGACTTAGTCCAGCCCAGCCAAAACTTCGGGTCGTCCGAACTGACCGAACCAAGTGCGTTACTTGAATCGATATCAGCGTACTCCAGATTAACACTAAAAGCTCCAAAGCTTCCCGCATCTTTGGTGACGTTAACAGCTGCATGTCCGTAGCTCGCCTCGCCAATAGACGCCTTGCCATCATCAGTGAAATCATAATAGCCAATCAAAACACCTGTGCTGAAATCGTCTTCCAGTGGCACATCAACTGATGCGTAATAATAGATATCGCCTGGAACGAACAGCCCTTCGCCGCTTACGTCGCTGTTTGCTGTGTAAGCAACACCTATAGATACAATGCTGTAACTCAACTCTCCGTATATTTCGCCAAAATCAATAGATTCAGGAGCATCAGGGTAAGAGTAATAAATGTAGCCAACATCGTAACCGATATCCTCAATTACACCGGAGAAGCCAGCATAAAGATCAAGCTCGTAGCTCGTCCCATCGCCGAAATCCACATTGGAGCCCCAGCCGCCAACATAAAGCCCCGACGCATGTTCGTAGTCAAGCCCGCCTTGCGTCGCCGTTGAGCCATCTGTTTGTGTCACACCGCGAAATAAGTAGTTGCTTGTTATGCCCAAATTAGCACTAACACCTGCGCTGGCAATTAACGGGACCGCTTGGAGAGTTACGAGCAAACCAACATTTAGCAAACAATCTTTAGTCGAGATACGTCTTTTCATCGTTTTTACCTTCTATTTGGGCAGCTTAGTTATTTGCGCATTGAATAACGCACCTATAATGCATACACGTTTTGTGCCACCTTTTAAAAAACTTATTCTATGAGCAATTATTGTCAAATCAGGGCCGCAGTTCATAAAAATGATTAAATATTTAACAATTCAATGCAATAAGCACTCTGCTTCAAGTGTTGCATTGCTCGTCGATAGTGCGCTCATCAATAATGCGCACCAAATAGGAACAAGAATTGAAAAAACGATGACTAAAATAGAACTATTTTTAACTTGGTAATTCTAGATTAGATATGGTTTTATGAAAAATCGAGGGAGGTCTGAATTAGCCATGAATACTGCAAAATATCTTAGTTAAGAATGCAGCTTTCCAACATTTTGCGCTCTGTCTTCCTTACGAGATTCATCAATACTAAAGCGCGACTTTCGCAATTTTGGGAAAATTAACAAAATCTACCATTAAATTAATCTTGGAGCCACGTAATTGCCCGTCTGGCTCCAAGTAAACAACGATAAATGTTATTGCTTTTCCAAGAGATCCCCAATCAACTCTTTAATCAATCTATGTTCTTCCTTCAGTTTTTTGATGGTCTCGCTCTCTTCCACACGATACTGGGAGGAACGTTCATCTATGCTCTTATTAGGATAGCTTCTTGCCTCGTTGTATCTGTCCGCTTGCCCTCCTGCGTGGGCTATAGAAGCACCACTTGCCACGAAAGAAGCTACTATAATCATGGATACTTTCTTCATAAAACGGCTCCGACATTTTTTTCAATTAGACCAGCAACATTCAATGGCCTTGGGTGTTTAGTAGAACATCGAAACTTTAAACACACTTGAAAATATATGCTGATGAAACGTTTTTTTTTCAGCGGCTACCACAAGCTCAAAAGCCATTTAGGTCGGCTTTGATTTGATGACACTAAATCAAGTTATTCAAATGCCTAAGAACGATAAGACCAAGCCAGACCGATCTGAAGCCCAGAGCGGCCCTCCCTCCGGCTCGCACCCGTTGCGGCACGCTTCGATTCCAACTATGCTTTCCAATCAGAGCACCTCTATGTGCCTTCAACTGAAGCCTTCCGCTCAATCGACAAAAGCACCTTCATGACAGCGCAGAAAAGCATCCGAAAAACTGTCCTCCAATATGGCATCGCTTTCAGCCTCTTGTATTTTTTACTAATTTTTTTCTCGCACACTTATGTAATAGAGCAGCTTTCGAACGAGTCCAGAAAACATCGCCTTGACAAGGAGGTGGAGAGTTTTCAAACCATCATTGAAAACGAAGTTCCGACGCCCGACGAGATTGGCAGCATGATTGATCGATTCCAATTGCTACTGGAGCACGCGCTCGTCGTCGAAATGAAAGACGGAAGCATCATTGCCAGTAGCAACATAGATCAAACAACGTTGCGCATGGTTTCAAGAAAGCCGGCGGGCTTTGTAGAAATATCCCAAGGTGCAGATGGCCTTCTTGGATTGAAACGAGGTGGCGGAATTGATAGTCCGCTTTCGTCAGTCACCATCCTGGAAATGGAAAGCGGACTCGCCGAGCGATCCAGTGGGGCTCACCTGACCTTGCTGGCTGCCTCCGCATTATTACTTGTTGTTCTCTTGGCTCTGGTAGGCACCACTACTTACCTCGCTTTGAAACCGATCGAACACATCAAGGAAGACATGAGGAGACTGCAATCTGGCAAACAACCTCGTTTGAATCCTGACGCACCAGAGGAGTTCAGTCCGCTGATCAAACAGTTCAATAACCTACTTGAACTAGCAAGTCGTCGCCTTGACCGCCACCGCCGCCTCAATTCCGATCTTTCTCACATGGTCAAGACCTCGATCTCTGCCAATCTCGCAATCTTGTCAGACACTGGTTCATTACCTCCGTCCCGCGACGACATAGAGTTCATGGCCTCCAACCTAAAGGATCTAAGCCGGTCCTTGAACTACCGCATGAGCAAGGCAGATATCTCCGGCAGGCAGATGGGGCAAACATGTTTGCCGATTGAAATAGCGAACAACGTCATTTCTGTCATGGAAAAAATCTTTCCCGATAAGAGTTTCCGTATTAATACATCCTTGCCGAATAACTTCAGTTGGCCCATGGAGCGTCAGGACCTATCAGAGTTATTCGGTAACCTGCTCGAAAACGGCGGGAAATGGAGTCAGGCTGAGATTGACGTTTCAATAAGCCAGACCGATTCCGGGCTAACGATAGAAGTTGCAGACGACGGCCCTGGGATTACTCCAGAAGCGGCCTCAAAAGTGATGGATAGAGGTTCCCGGCTTGACGAAACCGTTTCTGGATTTGGATTGGGACTGTCCATCGTGTCCGAAATACTAGAAGACAATTTCGGACGGATGAACATTGGCCCCTCAGAAACAGGGGGCGCCAGAATTACAGTTGTGCTTCCTTTCCCAGAGTAGAGCACAACCATAATTCCTCCGCCCCGCTATGACGGAGGGATTACCCTCCCCTGCTCGCGATCAAAACTGTGTATTTCCACCTATCTTCTACCGTTGCATATCATCGAGTTTAGCCCTTGAGAAGCGCGTGAATAGAGCCGGCAAAACAAAAAGCGTTAGGAAAGTCGCAGTCACGAGACCACCTACAATCACGCTGGCCAATGGCTTCTGGATTTCCGCACCCACGCCCGTCGACAATAGCATCGGTATCAAACCGAGTGCCGAGGTTATTGCTGTCATCAAGACAGGACGCAAACGGGAGACGGCACCTTCAAACACCGCAGTATCCACGTTCAACCCATCCTGTATTCGCTGATTGATGCTTTCGACCATTACGACCCCGTTAAGCACCGCCACACCAAACAGTGTGATAAATCCAACGGAACTGGGCACCGAAAGATACTGGCCGGAGATCCAGAGTGAAAAGACGCCACCAATAACGGCAAGCGGCACGTTGACCAGAATCAACAGCGCTTGACCAACCGAACTGAAAGCAAAGTACAGCAACAGCGCGATCAGGCCCAGAGATACAGGTACCACAATGGTCAATCGCTTCTGAGCTCGTTGCTGGTTTTCAAACTGACCACCAATATCCACCGAATAGCCGGGGGGAAGGTTCACTTCTGTCGCGATGGTATCCTGAATATCGGCAACCACACTGCCCATGTCACGACCCTGCACATTAGACTGAATGACCACACGGCGCTGAACGTCATCGCGGCGCACCTGAGGCGGGCCGGACTCAATAGACACATCGGCCACATCACCGAGTCTCACCCAGGCTCCAGACGGCGCCTGTAACCTGAAATCGGCAATGGCATCCCGGTCTTCCCGGAAACGTTTGGCCAGACGCACATAGATATCGTACCGCTCATTTCCGTTGATGATCTGGCCCGCGGCGGCACCACCCAGTCCATCCCGGACGACACTCATCACATCAGACACGGCAAGTCCGTACCGGGATAGTGCCTGACGGTCAGGCTGAACCACCAACTGCGCTTCACCAGCAATCTGCTCCATGGCCACGTCTCGTGTTCCCTGAACTGTTCGGACCGCCGCTTCAATCTGCTGGCCTTTCTCCGCCAGTACGTCGAGATCCGGGCCAAAGAGTTTGATGGCCAGTTGCGCGCGGACACCTGACAGCAATTCATCAACCCGAGTCGCGATAGGCTGAGAAAAGTTAAACAGTAGCCCCGGGTGTTGTTCGAGCTTCTCCTCAATCAAAGCCTGCAATTCATAGCGATTACTGGCGCTGGTCCACTCGGCTGTTGGTTTGAGACCAATATATATCTCGATGTTATTGACTGGTTCCGGATCGCCGCCTATTTCCGCTCGGCCAGCCCGGGACAGGGCGTAGGTCACCTCTGGAAATTCCATCAGCATGGCCTCCAGTTTCGGCGCCACTTCAAGCGCGGTATCAAGGCTTGATGAGGGGGCTAGCGTTACCCGGAGGTTAATGGTCCCCTCTTCCAATTCGGGGACAAACTCAGTACCGAGTCGCGGCACGACCAAGGCCGCCAGCACAACAAGGACAGCTGCTGCACCGACAACAGAGCGGGTGTGTTTCAACGACCAGTCAAGGCCCTTGCGATAAAGCTTTTCGAGGGGCTTTAAAATGAAACTTTCCCGCTCCCGAATACCCTTGCGAAACATAAACGATGCCAAGGCCGGCACAACCACCAGAGCAACGATCACAGCGGACACGATGGCCAACATTATGCTGATCGCCATTGGCTGAAAAAGCTTGGCTTCCACACCTTCAAAGCTGAATAAAGGCATGAAAACGACCAGGATAATCGCCGTCGCGAAAAAAATTGGTCGCGCCACTTCCCGGCCTGCCTCCTGCAGTCGAAGCGCAATGCCATGGTCATCGTGTGACGCGTCCAATGGGTCAGGGTCGTTTTTCACCAATTCATCCCGACGGGCGTCATGCTCAGCATCCGGATGCGTCAGATGTTTGAACATGTTCTCGACCATAACAACAGAGCCGTCCACCAGCATGCCAATTGCCACAGCAATGCCGCCCAGAGACATCAAGTTGGCCGAGAGACCGAACCAGGCCATGATCATCAGCGCAATACCGATAGAAATCGGTATAGAAAGCAGCACGAGCGTTGTTGCCCGAAGATTCATCAGAAACAGGGCAAGCACGATCGCAATAAACACAAAAGCCAACAGAAGTGCATTGGTCACCGTCTCTACGGCCTTGGTCACCAGATCCGCCTGGTTGTAATAGGGCTCAAAACGAACCCCACTCGGAAGCGCCTGATTTATGCGATCAATGCGGGCCTCGATGCCGTCGATGGTGGCTTTTGTATTGGCCCCCATTCGTTTGAGTACAATGCCAGAAACCACTTCACCCAGTTGTTCAACCTGACCGTCTTCATCCTTCCGGGTCATGGTCACCGCACCCTGGCGAATTTCAGTGCCCAGCGCTACCTGGGCGACATCGCTCACCGTCACTGTAATGCCATCACTGGTTTTAACGGGCACTTGACGGATCTGCTCCAGCCCCTGCTCGCCATTACCCAGCCAGCCCATACCGCGAATAACCAACTGCTCCTGTCCACGGCCCATATACCAGCCCCCAACATTGGAGTTGTTGTTCTCCAGGGCGTCCATGACGTCGTTCTGTGATAAGTCATAGGACAGCATTCGCGCCGGGTTCAGATTGACCTGGTACTGGCGGACCTCTCCGCCAAACGACAGAATCTCTGTTACCCCTTCAGCAGGTATCAGCAACAGCTTGACCAGCCAGTCGTGCAAGCTGCGTAATTCCATTGCGTCGTACCCCGAATCCGGGTCCGCTATCAGCAAGTACTGGTAGACCTGGCCGAGACCGGACGTATTCGGGCCCATTTCAGGCACCCCGACCCCGTCCGGAATCAGCTCCCGCGCGGCCTGCAACCGCTCGAACACCAGTTGGCGCGCGAAATAGATATCCGAGCCCTCTTTAAAGACCACGGTGACACCAGACAACCCGGTTTTGGAGATGGACCGAACCTCCTCAACATCCGGCAACGCATACATCACCGCTTCAATGGGATAGGTGATCAGTTGCTCGACTTCCTCGGCCGCAAGTCCGGGCGCCTCTGTATTAACAGCGACCTGGACGTTTGTAACGTCAGGGAAAGCATCAAGATTCAGTTTTGGGATCTGAAACGCGGCCGTGGCGATAAGCACTGCAAGCGCAATAAGAACCAACAGGCGGTTCTGAACCGCCCAGTCGACAACTCGGTTGAACATAATGGCTCCCGGAATCAGTGGTTGTGTGGGTCAAAGCCGCCTTTGGCAATTTCAGAGGCCACAAAAAATGCGCCCCGCGAAACGATCCGTTGGCCCGCAGTCAGGCCCGAAATTTCACGGAGTCCGCCAATTGCGCGACCCAGTTCCACTTCCACAGGCTCGTACTCCCCTTCAGCCTCTTCCACATAGACCGTCCAGTCGCCATCGGCGCCTCGCATCAACGCACTCTCCGGCACCGCAAGCACCGGCTCCGTGGTTTTAAAAAGGAAATACACATCTGCAAACATTCCGGGATGAAAACGATCTTCCGGATTGTCCAGCTCCAACCGAACAATTCGCGTGCGGGTCACAGCGTCAATGGTATGAGCTTCCTGGGATACCGTTGCCACAGCTACTCGGCCTGCAACTCTTACTTCCGCTTCGGCCCCTTGCTTAAGGACAATGTCGGAGTTTGCTGGCAGGTGAGCCTCTACCCAAAGTTCGCTTTCATTAGCCAGAGTCACCAGCGGTTGGCCTGCCTCAACTCTTTGTCCTTGCTCAAACTCATCGGTCAGCACTGCGCCATCCACGCGAGCTCTGAGCGTGTATTCACCGAGACTACCTACGCCGCTGGCCTTCAACGCACCAATGTCATCATCGTTTAGCCCATAAGCAAGCAGAGTCGCCCTCGCCGCTTCAATATTCGCTTTCGCCGTATTGAACCGCTGATCACCAACCACGGAACGACCCAGCCCGCTGATTCGCTCCCATTCAGGAAAAGCCTTCCTGTAATCAGCCTGCGCCTGTGCCACCGTCTCACTGAACAGGGTTACCAGTTGCTGACCTTTGGTTACGTGCTCACCCAATTCCACGTGACGTCTCAACACCACCGAGGCAACCCGGGGGGACACGTGATAGCTGGTATAGCCGTTGGTCAGCAGCTCACCGGGAGCGTAGATTTCATAGTCAACGCGCTTGCTCTCGAGGGTTGCTACCTCAATGCCGGCGAGCTCTTTCTGTTTGGCATTGATGCTTGCGGTAGTTGATTCTTCATGACCACCATCGCTCTCCTCTTCGTGGCCATGACCTTGTTCCTCTTCATGCTCACGTTCTTCAGCATGCCCGCCCTCATGCTCATCCTCTTCACCGGTACCTTCTCGATGATCGTCGCCACCGGCGGCATGATCATGGCCCGCCTCGTTATGCGCATCTTCCTCGGCCTGCACCAATGAAGGGGGAGCTATAAACAGCGTCAATACAAATACTGAAATCAGAGTTTTTTTCATGATGACTATCCAGTTTCCAGAATATTATTGGAAGGGGGTGATCAGTTCGCCAGACTGGCTCAAGAGTTCAATCAGGCCCAGCTGCGCCAGCTTTTCCAGTTCAATACCGGTTTTCAGGCTCTCCGCGCGCTGGCCTAACGCCTGGAGATACTCAGAGGTGGAGAGGTCGCCGACCTGCCACTGCTTCTCAAGCAAATCGGCACTTCGCTGTACACGCCCCTGGGATAGTTCTTTCCATCGACGAAGTTGCTTGTCGTATCGCTTCCAGGAAGCGCGAGCGCCTGCCAGGTCATATTGTTGTTTCCGGTAGAGCGCCTGAAACCGCGCTTCGGCCTCCAGAGCCCGTCGATTCGCGGCCCGGATTTCAGCGCTGTAGTTATTACGGACGTTCAGAGGGATCGAGAATGTCAGGCCAACCACGTTCTCGCCACCGTCACGCCCTCCGCTCAGCCCTACTGTCGGCGATGCTGTGGCTTTGCGTCTCGCAACCTCTGCCTCACTTTTCAGCACCTGCCACTCGGATCGAGCGACTGCAATTGACGGGTGTGACAGCAGATCAGCCTCACCAAGCTGGGACTCCAGCGCTGGCCATATATACTCGGGGATTCCCCCATCCTGAGGCCTCCAGTCCGGCAGACGTTCTTGAACCTGAGTTTCTGCCCGATCAACTGCGGCCTTTGCCTGGGCGACTTCGCTCAACTGACGGGATAGATTTAGAAACAGAAGCTCTGCATCGGCACGCCCCAGATCACCTGCCTGCTGGCGCTGTTCAACCTGGTCCAGCAAAGCATCCAGGCGCTGCTGTTGGGATTCAGCAATTTCCTCAAACAGCGTAGTGGCGCGCCACTCGACAAGCGCAAACAATGATTCAGACGTTTGTGTCAGAACTGCTTCGCTCAAGCCAGCTTGCGCAGACAGCCTGATCAGCTTTGCCTTCTCCTGTAATGCGCCCTGTTGATCAGACCAATCGATCGTTTGTGACAGCCCTGCCTCAAAGTTATTCTCACTGCCCGTTCTGTCTGCTCCTACGGACAACTCTGGGTTATACAGCGGTTGTTCGCTTGCCTCAGCGTCCTCTTTCCGCGCTGCCGCCTGCTCTGTCGCTGCCAGTACCTCCGGGTGCTTGCTTATCTGGCCAGTGAGCCAATTCGCCCAATTAACAGTCTCAGCTTGACCGAACAGAGGAATGGACAATAGTACTGAACACAGCAACGCCCGAGGCGAGTGCTTGCTTGCCTTCATCGACTTTCTCCCGAAGCGATTAATAGCCAAAAATCATAGGTGTAAGGCGCCTATGACGAGGCAGGAAAAGATCGAGATAATAAGTGCAAACTTTGAAATGAGTTTGAATTCGGAAAAACAGTTCAGATATGAGTCGCTAAAAACTCTTTGTAGCGCTTCTCAATGAGGCTAAGAACGGCAGCTCGCGACCAATCGCCGCGATGCCACCGTCTCATTTCAGGAAGGGGCTAGATTGAAGTGGGTTGGAGTGCGCTTTCGTCGGTCGCCCCGTCTTCAATACGAACGGCCTGAACCAGGCGGGATACCAGTACCTTGCCGTCCCCCGGGTGTCCATCCCGGGTCCTGCTCGTTCGCACAATGATGTCCACAACTTCATCGGCAACAGCATCGGTCGCTACATCTACTTCCAGCTTGACCATCTGCACTTTCTCCAGAGGCGATTCATCGCCAACCAGATGACCAAATTCGTTGAGAGACACGACAGCAATGCTTGCCACCCCCTTAACTTTGGCCAGAGCATCAACCACATGCTCTGCCATCACTTCTCTGACATACGCTTTTATTTCATACATAAACCGCCTCCTGACTATCAGACTTCAACGTCACGACGTTCGGATGCAAACCATTGATACACGCTGGGCAACACTACCAACGTCAGCAGCGTTGACGTGATCAGACCGCCAACCACAACCGTTGCCAGTGGCCGTTGGACATTAGAGCCAATGCCATCGGCCAGCAGCAGGGGAATCAGCCCCAGAATAGCCACAGAGGCTGTCATCAGAACCGGCCGCAAACGACGTTGAGCGCCCAGCTTGACTGCTTCAGTGACTTCGTAGCCTTCGTCCCGCAACTGATTGATGTAGCTCACCATTACCACACCGTTCAGTACGGCTACGCCAAACACCGCAATGAACCCCACAGCAGCGGGCACGGAGAGGTAAAGCCCCGTCACAAACAACGCGACAATGCCACCAGTAACCGCAAAGGGCACATTCATGAAGATCAGCGCCGCATAGCGAAGACTACTGAATGCAGAAAAGAGAAGCAGGAAAATAAGCGCCAGGGTAATGGGCACAACGATCGCTAGCCGCGCCATGGCCCTTTCTTGGTTCTCAAACTGACCGCCGAACTCCACGAAATACCCCGGCGGCATATCCACTTGCTCCTCGATCCGCTTGCGCAAATCCTGAACAACACCGCCCATATCGCGACCACGCACGTTCATCTGCACGTACTGACGGCGACTGGCATTGGAGCGTGAAATTTTCTTGGGGCCTGCGTACATTTCAACATCGGCCACCCGTGCAAGCGGGATAAGCTCGCCACTGTTGCCCCTGAGGGGAAGCTTTCTGATTTCATCGATGGACCCGCGATAGGACTCTTGCAGCCGGGCGAAAATCTCAAATCGACGGACACCGTCGAAGACCAGCCCGGCGCCTTTACCACCTATACCGGTTTCAACCGTACTCATCAGGTTATCGACGCTGATGCCGAACTGCGCCAGTACTTCACGGTCGGGGCGAATCACGATCTGTTTTTTACCCGCACTCTGCTGAGCGCGGACGTCCGTTGCACCCGGCACCTCTTGCGCCAGTGCCGCCACTTCCCTGCCGATCCGGCCCAACTCGTCCAAGTCGTCGCCGAAAATGCTGGCAACCAGTTGCGCCTGAACGCCTGACAGGAGTTCGTCGGTTCTGAGCTGAATCGGTTGGGACAGATTGTTGGCAAGCCCAGGAACCCGATCATCCAAAGCATCGGCAATCCTGCTTTGGAGATCCTCGTAGCTCACGTCCTCTCGCCATTGATCCAGGGGCTTCAGATTGACAAGCGTCGCGACAACGTTCACAGGTTCAGGATCACCACCGACCTCGGCACGACCGATCCTGGCATAGGTGCCGGTGACTTCTGGAAATTCGTCTACAACGGACTGAATCCGTTTGCCATATTTGATGGCGGATTCAAGACTGGCTCCAGGAGGCAGTGTCGAGCGAATCTGGAAAGTGCCTTCCCTGAGCGTGGGCACGAATTCGCTCCCGAGATAGGGAAACAGCAGAAGACTGCCGGCAAAAGCAATGACGGCAACGCCCATCACAATCTTAGGGGCTTTGACGACAGTATTCACTACCGGCTTGTATAGCCGGTTCAGGAACAGAACCAGCTTTGGCTCTTTGTGACGCCCGCCCATCTTGAATGACAGGGAGGCCAGAACCGGCACCAACGTTAACGCGAGCAAAAGCGCACCGATCAGAGCAAAGCTGATGGTGTAGGCCATGGGCGAAAACAGCTTGCCCTCGACGCCCTGTAGCGTAAACAGTGGAAGGAAAACGATAATGATGATGCCTATGGCAAACACGATCGGACGAGCCACTTCCCGGGCTGACTCACCTACAAGCCTCAGAACGCTGATCTTTTCATCGGATCGCTCCTCAAGGTGTCGGAAGATGTTCTCTATCATCACGACAGCGCCGTCCACCATCATGCCGATGCCAATAGCCAGCCCCCCCAGACTCATCAGGTTGGCCGACAGGCCCGACATGCGCATAGCAATGAACGCAAAGAGTACAGACAACGGCAACGTCGCCACCACGATCAGTGTGGAACGAATATTACCCAGGAACAGATAGAGAAAAACCAGCACCAGAACCGAGCCTTCAAGCAGCGCTTTCTCGACAGTGCCTATAGCCTTGCCCACCAAGTCTGCCTGAGAGTAATACGCTTCTATTTTCAGCCCTTCAGGAAGTGACTTGTTCAGATCATCGATTTTTGAGTTGACATCCTCTAGAACCTGACTGGTGTTGGTACCAATCAATTTCATCACGTAGCCGCCCACGGACTCCTCACCTGAGGACACCTCTGCGCCACGGCGAATTGCCGGTCCAAGGCCAACCTCCGCCACATCCTTGACGTAAATAGGAGATTCTCCCTCACTCTTGGACACAATGATGTTCCGGATATCTTTGATGCCTGCGGTACCGGAGTTGACCCAGCCGTAACCACGGACAATGTACTCTTCACCTCCTCGAGTAATGAATGAGGCGCCAACGTTACGATTATTCTGGGTGAGGGCACCGCGAACATCAGACACCGTCAGGTTCCTTGCCTGAAGCTTCTGCGCATCAATATTGACCTGGTACTGCTTTACCTCGCCGCCGATAGAAAGCACACCGGTTACGCCCGGCACGGTCCTGAGCTGGGGTTTGACAATCCAGTCCTGAATCGTGCGAATTTCCTGCAGGCTGTATTGATCTTTATCCTCAGCTTCCAGGGAATACATCAGGATGCGCCCAAGACCGCTTGCGATGGGCCCGAGTTCGGGTTCCCCCATCCCTTTGGGAATCTGGCGCTTGGCCTCGGATAGCCGTTCGTTTACCAGCCGCCTGGCGAAGTAGATATCGGTGCCATCTTCGAAATAGATGGTCACCCGCGAAAGTCCGAAAATCGACGTGCTCTGCACTTTTTCTAACTTGGGAATACCATACATGCTGATCTCAACGGGATAGGAAATCAGCGTTTCGATATCAACCGGCGACAATCCAGGACTGGTAGTGAATACCTGAACCATGGTCGGTGTCGCGTCCGGAAACGCATCCACCGGCAGTTTTTGAAATGAAAATACGCCGGCAACGATCACGGCGATAGCAAAGACAAGCGTCATCAAACGATTGTTCAGCGCATAATTCACAATTGCGTTGATCATGCTCCCCCCGAGTATTAGTGTCCGTGAGCGGCGCTGCGGCCACTGGCGGTAATGGCCGACATCAGATCAAAAGCGCCCACTGAGACCACTTCCGTGTTTGCGCTGATGCCGGACTTAATCTCTATCCAGTCGTTAGCCTCCTTACCAAGAGTGACTGGAACCGCCTTGTAGGCTCCCCCTTCATTACCCGGAACAAATACAACGGACTCGTCATCGATGGTTTGCACGGCATCGTGTGGAACTAGGGGCAGTGATGCCGCCGATTGAGTCATGACTCTCGCTTTGGCATAGGTATTTGGACGAAGGTCGCCGTTGGGGGATTCGAGTACAACGCGAACCGTAATGGTGCGGGTTTCCTCATCAAGCTCATTTGAGATCCAGGACACTTCCCCGGTGTGAAAGCGGTCTGCAACCGACTTTGAGAAGACCTGAACTTCATCTCCGACGGATACCCTGCCAATGTCAGTTTCGGCAACTTGCAACATCACCCACACCACAGAGGTATCAGCTACGGTAAAAGGCGTATCTGAAGAGCTTAAGGTTTGGCCCAACCGGGCATCCATGCGCTCAATGCGCCCCTGGATAGGAGAACGGAGCGCGTACTGTGCAAGACTGCTATCTGCGCCTGTCGAATCACTGCCAAAAACCTCCAGTTGCTCACGAATTGAATCGTACTCCGCTGTAATCTCAAGATAAGCGGCCTTGGCGTCCAGGAACTCTTCTTCGCTGGTGAAGCTTTCACTCCGCAATTGCTTTTCTCGCTGATACTCCGCAGTCGCGGCTTCTTTCCGAGCTTTCAACGAGTTCAGGCGGGAACGAATGCGAGCCAACTCAACGCTGTTTAACGTGGCCAACAACTGGCCTTTTTCAACCTGGTCCCCCAGATCAACAGCCAGTCTCGTAAGCTTTCCCTGCAATAGCGGCCCTACCTCAGCGACGCGATCCGGAACATAATGAACTTCAGCTGGCGCAGTAACGATATTATCAGCACGACCTCGGGGCACCGTTACAGTCTGCACGGAGAGCAACTCCCTCTGCTCTGGAGTCAGATGAACTTCGCGGGCCTCACTGCCTTCAGCCGAGTGCCCAGCCTCACCCTTTTGGTGCTGCCCTCCTTCGGCTTCTTCGGCGCCGTACGCCAGTGGCTGATAGACCAGAAAACTGATCGCGACAAACAATATCTGCAGATTTCGAATCATCTAAACACCTTCGATATAAGAGAACGTTCAACCATTAATTTTCTTGTCATCAGGAACCGGATGACATTGAAAGGGCACCGCCGGTGCTCACTTCCAACGCCCGGACGGCGTCGATATAGTCGTGTTGCACTTTGACGTATTCCTTCCTCACCGACAAAAGATTGTCCTGAGCGGACAGGACATCGGAAGCATCGACTTTTCCCGCTTGAAGAGCTTTCTGCATAAGTTGCAGCGTTTCCTCCGAACGCTCGAGAATCGACTCGTTCATCTGGCGCAATCTGCGTACGGCGGATTCGTACTGAGCTACAGCAGATACGACCTGGCGTTCAGTCGCCAAACGCAGTGCCTCGGCCTCAAGCTCGGACATTTTCAACTGAGCCGAGGCCTTCCTTTTTTCACCGGAATAATCATGAAACACAGTCAGAGGCATCGACACACCCGCACCAAAAAGGTTGGATCTTTCCTCCCGCTCGTAGAACCCGAACACTTTCAGGTTCGGAATACTTAGACTCTTGGCCAGTTCCAGGCCGGACTCATTCGCAGCAATTCTGGCTGCTGCCGCCTTCAGATCCCCTCTCTGGCGCTGAGCCAGCGCGACCAGGCGATTAGTTGGTGGCAAGTTGGCACGAGCTACATTGAGTTCTCCCACGACCCCTACCGCATCGGAGGGGGACACCCCAAGAACTTCCGTCAGGTCAATTTTTGATTGCCTAAGCTTTTGCTCCGCTTCGGCCTTCTGGCTCTTAGCTCTTGCCAAGCCAATGACAGCGGTATTGAGGTCAATCCGGGTCTGTTTGCCCCGCTCAACGGACACCTCGACCAGCTCTTTGGTTCGCTGCATCAGCTCAACGGTGCGGCTTGCCGTTTCCAGTTCTTTCTGTGCAAGCAGTATTTTGAAGTAGGCTGACCGCACTCGGGCCTTGGTCGCCACCTTCAGGTATTCAAGTTCCTGCTGTTGAGAAGTGAGAGTGCTCTGAGCACGCGACTGACCGAGATCGCCCCGATTGCCCATCCAGACTTCCTGAGTAACCCGAACCTCGTAATTCAGTGACTGATCTGCCTTATCTGGATTATCACGGCCACTCAGCTCAAGCTCCGGGTTGCTGGGCGCCCAGCGGCTGGCATGATCGAGCTCGGCTTCCTGCATGGACACCGCAGCCCGCCTTAAAGCCAATATCGGGCTATTCTCAAATGCCATTACCATTGCCTCATTCAAAGAGACAGCCTGTCTGGCCTTGGCTTGCTGGTACTCCTTGAGTGAAACGCTCTCCCCGGCGGTGGCCGCCGCCGAAGGCATGACGTTCAAGACTCCGGGTACTATCAGCACCCACAACAACAGTCGTTTGTTCATTCAATATCATCCTGGCTATTTGACTGAGATACATGAATCAGCGTTTTCGCCGTAAATGCCAGGACGACCCTACAGACAGACCTTTAAATCAGTCTGAATTCGGCGCCATCACACCTAAACTCGTACGGAGTTCAACGAAACTATGGCGGGGTATACGCCAAAAAGAGGTGAAAGAAAGAGACAAAAGAGGAGGGCATCGTCCAGCGCATGGGAGGGAGCGCAGATAAGAAACGACGGGCCTATTTCAGCCCGTCGTTGGGTCCAATTATGTGAAGCAACACTATGAACGATTAAAAATCGAACTGCGCAGCCAGTTGCAGGCGAGTGTTATCAGCAGATTCGCCATTGGCCAACTCTTTGTCTGCGAAGGAAAGCTCCAATCCCAGCGTTACCGGGTCAGCAACTTTGTAGAAGTTGCTGAAGTGAACGCTTTGCAGGGTTTCAAAGGAGTTCGGGAACAGATCTGCTGGCTGATCGCCCTCTACGCGCCCATAGGACAGACCAGAGGAGAACTTCGGCGTCCACTGCTGACTGATAGCAACGTTGGCACCGTATGCCTCAATGGTTTCAAGATCGCCGTTGGCGTCGATGTATGCTTCACCAATACCAGTGCGGCTAGCGCTGCTGTCATTATTGCTGAAGGAACTGTAGATGTAACGACCCACGCCGTCACCAAAGATCGCCCCTGCCATGACCGTGGTGGCGTCGGTCAGGCTTAGCCGACCAGCAATCAAAACGCCATAACCAAAGGCGTTATCGTCGCCCGTAGCAGCTGCAGAGTCAGTCTGAAGCGAACGTGCCAGACCGGCAACTTCAATGCCACCAGCACTGCCGGCCCACTTGTACTTGGCAGTCAGATCCGGCGCATTATCGCGGGAGCCGTCAAAACCCGTTGTTTCCGGATTCTCAGCAGAAACGGAAAAATTAGCACCGCCGCCAAGAGGCATGGTGTAGCGCAACTGTGCCTGACGAATAAAAGAAACACCTACTGGGCCGTCGAAATCAACCGTGGACGGATAGGCGGTAAATTGCATGAAGTTACTCCAGGTTTGACCGGCGAGCAGGCCGTTCAGCTCACCATAGGCGTGACGAAGACGCAGCCCTCTGGAGTTGGAGAAAACTTCATCACCGCCACCACCGTAGAAGTCACCTTCAACGGTCGTTTTGACATCACCCACTTCGGTTGGCGTGGTTGTCTTAATGCGAACCCGTGATTGTCGAGCATGGGCTCGGAATGAAGGGTCGCTATCGCTATTAGCAGTATCAAGGCCTGCTACGAACAGGCTGTCACCCATGTCCTGATCAAAATCATAGATCATGTCCAGCTTGACATAGCCACCGATTGTTACAGTGGTGTTGGTGCCAGGCACCATCCAACCTTCCGCCCCCTTACTTTCCGCCATGTCATCCAATTGGCGCTGCAAATCATTAATCTGTGTCTGAAGTTCAGTTGCAGATTGCGCATGAACAGACGGGGCCAGCAGACCCGTAACCGAAAGCGCTAGTGTTGCTCTAATCGCTAACCTGAGTTTATTAGTTTGCATTGTAAATCAGTCTCCATGGGCTTTCGTTGTATGTCATCAGACCGGTACTTGGCCCTGAACAAACAGACAGCTAATGCGCTTCAGTTGTCGGCCACTACCGGTAAGTGGTTCATTGTTCTCGCTCTTTCCGCCAGAACAACGACTTGCCATTGATAGCAGATGAACTTGAAACGAAATTGAAACGAAATTGAAAAAACGCCTCCTTAACACCTTTGTATTAACGACCCCGTCGCCCCCGCTTTTCTAGCCGTGCTCTCTTTTCATCATCTAATTTTATTTTTTCAAGCTGAGTTAAAGTTCATCTGTTTCCATCGGGATGCAGACCATTCAACTTAAAGGTGACTCTATGAGAAAACATCTCTTGCTCACATCTCTAGCATTAACCTTGGCGGCAGGAAGTCTCCATGCCTCTGAGGCCAATGACGGCAGCCTGGCACAAAACATGCTCTCCGAAAGCAGCGTTCAGGACATGAAGAGACAGCATAGGGTAATGACTCAGGCAGCCTTATCTGAAGTAGGCATGGAAGCTCGCCGAAAATTGATGCAATCGAATAAAGACGACATTTATCACGAGATGATGAAGTCGGGCGATATTAATCTATCTAAATCAGACCAATTCTCAAAAGATCAGCTTACTCATTAGAAATAATGTCGCACCAATAGCTTTTTCGATTGAATAATAGAAACTTGTCGATACACGACATTCTAAAACCAGTTGCATCGTGAATGGTCTCCACCATTCCGTCTTGCCGCACTACTTTTGTAGTGCGACTTTTTTAGGCCTAGATTTAGTCGATAACAAATTCTAACCACCTGCTTGGCAGACAACATGCCCAGAAAACAACAACGCCCTTCAATAAAACGGAAACTGCTTACTTTCCTGACGCTAACGGGTTTCGCGTGTACCGGGCTGATATTCTTCTCACACACCCTTTTAATCGACTATATCCATGACGAGCTTCACAGGCAGCAGCTAGAGGCTGCAGCTAACCGACTCTCAAAGATGCTAACAAATGATAAAGAAGAAATTACAAAATCCTCTCTCAGAAATTTTTCATTGTCTCAATATTCAGTTCACATCGAAGACAGTCAAGGTCGGAGTTTTACAAGCGAGAACATTAAACCGAAATTACAGGTGGTAGAATCGTTCAGAAAGCCTGGAATTTTTCACATATCGGATGATGATCGCTCAATCCTTGGCTACTACAGAATATTTAATAACAGACAAGATAAACTAAGCGTTACTATAATTGAAAAAAGCTCCTACTCACCAAACACGCTTGACAAAATCCACGTTCTTATATGGATAATATCTTTTACAATTCTCGTTACGATATCATTGATCATATTTATTGGGGTAACTATCGCACTAAAACCCTTAAAAATGATGAGTGCCCAATTAACGTCGCTTAAAAAGGGTCAGCGTAATAGACTGGATGAGAACGTACCTGAAGAATTCAATGAACTTGTCAAACATCTTAATCGTCTATTAGAGTCGTACGACAAAAAACTTACCCGTTCACGCCACCTAGCCGCAGATATTTCTCATAGCTTAAAAACCCCCCTTGCCGTCATAAACTCCATGATCAATGACGAAGCCATTCCCACCACAATCGCGAGTCAAATTAAGTCTCAACTGTCTGAAATGCACGAGCTGATCGACACTCAAATGAGAAAAACCGAAATGTCCGGTCAGTACATTGGAAAGGCGACACCGATCATTGAGAGAACTCTGGCACTGGTGGACGTAGTCAGTCGAATCTATCCTTACAAACAGATCCATCTTCAAGAAACATTACCCAGAGAGCTTGTCTGGCCAATTGATGAGCGTGATTTTAATGAGATCTTGGGTAATGTGCTTGATAACGCAAGCAAATGGTGCTCTCAGGAAGTTCATCTACACTTGAAACTTCACGATGACACTTTGACCATTCTTGTTGAAGATGACGGCCCCGGAGTAGCGTCACACCAACTCGCCGATCTTACCAAGCGCCAGAAAAGACTGGACGAAAAAACCCCTGGCTATGGCCTTGGCCTATCAATCGTTGAGGAAATCATCAATGACTACGGTGGTGCCATGCATTTTTCTTTATCACCCAAAGGTGGTCTTCGGGTTCTAATCGAGCTTCCCAGAAGCATTTGACGACTACAAGGGCAACTTATCCAGCTTTAGTCAGCGACCAGTAGGCATAGCAGCCCGATACACCAACGTCTCAACGTCAAAACTGTCACTTTGAACTGAGTTTTCATCCGGCGACATAAAGAATAACTCTGTATTGCCTGATACGGGGGACACCGGAACCGACGTTAGAAGACTTGTTGACTGCGTTTTGGGAGATTTCCCGGATCTCAGCGTCAACCAATCAACTCGAGTATCATAAACACCTATCATATCTTCGGCTGCACTGGATTCCTGTGGAATCCCGATATTAACTGCGTCCCCACCGGAGCGTACGAGCAGGTTCGGCAAAAATAGTGTTTGCCTCGGACTAAACACCAACTCAGGCGACACGTCGTAAGTCATACTCGTGCCTGCCACCCGGCTTCCAATCTCATAGTCCAGATGTGGGCCCTCGGTGCCAGCAGGGAAAAATGAAACCTTCCCTTGGGAGACGGTCACCATATTCAAAGGTCTCGGTTCGTTCTGAACAACGGCACCGATTACCCGGAACACTGGCGTGTACTGGCTTAATTCTTCATGAACGGCCTTCTCAAGATCAGGCCCGTTCGGTGAGATTGATATTTTATAGATCTCTGAACCAAACCCCTGCTCTGAGTAGAAAGACTGCCCGAGAATAGTTTCCCGGCGACCGTCAGCGTCCAAATCCTGCAATCCCAAGATTAAGGGAATGAAACCGATGGTTTCAGCCTTCCCCTCGGCCAACTGGATCAAAGAACTTGAAACACTACGGCCATTCCACTGATTCAAAATGAGGTAATATGAGTTCTCTGAAACGTACCAGTCCATTCGGATGACTTTCTCCCGACGGGGCACCTCAATGGACGCCAGGCTCTGAACAGCCCCGCTGGAATCAACAAGGAAAAAGCTGAGTTTGTTTCCATGCTCCGCCGCAAAATAGTAATCGCTGCCAGAACGAAACGCGGACAACGACTTTGCATTGATTGGCAGCTTCGCATATGGAGACGATGAAGCCTCCCCCTCAACTGAACCTACCCGATGTGCTTCAGCATCGGTCTGTACGATGCCGACCAACCAGGTGTTATTGTAGGTCGCAACGGCTTGACCTCTCCCGGTAACTTGAAAGCGCACCAATGGCACATCGTTTGACGCCTCTGGCTCGTCCCGCCACAAAAGATCAGGAAATCGGGCTTTCAACGCCGGCGTTACCGGCGTGGGATCGCCGACTCTGTCAGTAAACACCGCCGGAATACCGTAGAAGCGTTTCGATACAGCGCCAACGGAGGGCATCGTTCCAAACAGCACTTTCCCTACTGCTTGATCCTTTCCGATACTCTCGATACCGATGACTGCAAGGTTTTTCTCCGGGATGCCTGCATGATCAGGCTCCCGCAACACAACAAACAAATCACCTACCTCAACAGTGGCATCGTCGACTGTGAGGGAAAGCACTTTTTGATCACGATCTACCTGAATGACCTTTGCCTTTGCTGGATGCTCACGCTCAACCGCCTGTACCGCACCAGCTAGTAGTAGCATCAGGAACACAAATACTGCAGAACGAGTCATCATAGGAAAAAGTCACTTAATGCGGATTCATTTCGTATAACAAAAGCGGGGTGGCGCTCCCACCACCGAGTTATGGTGATTTCTGGTGTATGGAAGCAGGCTGAAAGGATGGCGTATCCTGTTGGTTGATCACCACCAAGATCACAACCAACAGAGGATGGATACGCCATGTCCAAGTCTAACCTGCATGCTCTTTCACAACCAGAGGCGACCACGAACGATCCCTTGCACGATCTGATCCGACAGGGTGCCCGTGACCTGATTGCGCGGGCTGTCGAGTCTGAGCTTCAGGGGCTACTGGATCAGTATGCCGATGTATTGACACCCGATGGTCGCAAGGCGGTAGTCCGAAACGGTCATTTACCAAAGCGAACCATTCAGACAGGCGTTGGAGATGTTGACGTTCAGGTGCCCAAGGTCCGGGACCGCAGCGGCTCCGGCATTCGCTTCAACAGTCAGCTCCTGCCACCGTATTTGAAGCGGGCCCAGAGTCTGGATGAACTCATCCCCTGGCTCTACCTGCGCGGTGTCTCCTCTGGCAATTTTCAGGAGGCCCTGAGTGCCTTGGTCGGCGAGCAGGCCAAGGGCCTGTCCGCCAACACGGTGTCACGGCTCAAGGCACGGTGGCTGAAGGAGCACGAGGATTGGCGTCGCCGTGACCTGGGCCAGAAGCGCTACGTCTACTGGTGGGCAGACGGTGTCTACAGCAATGTTCGTCTGGATGATCGACTTTGCCTGCTGGTGATTATCGGGGTCACAGAGCATGGCCACAAGGAGCTGGTCGCGGTGGAAGATGGCCACCGCGAGTCCGAAGCCAGCTGGCGAGAGCTGCTCACCGGCTTGCGTGAACGTGGCCTGGACAATGCGCCCAAGCTGGCCGTAGGCGACGGGGCTTTGGGCTTCTGGAAAGCGCTGAGCAAGGTGTTTCCGGATACCCGGCACCAGAGGTGCTGGGTTCACAAGACTGCCAACGTGCTGGACAAGCTGCCCAAGTCCGTACAGCCGAAGGTGAAGTCAGACCTGCATGAGATCTATCTGGCGGAGACCCGTGATGGCGCTCACAAAGCCTTTGACAGCACGTTAAGGCGATTCCGGGACAAGTACCCGAAGGCCATGGAAAACCTCGAAAAAGACCGGGATGAACTGCTGGCCTTTTACGATTTCCCGGCAGCGCACTGGATTCACTTGAGGACCACGAATCCCATTGAGTCCACCTTCGCCACAGTCAGGCTGAGGACCAAGCGAAGCCGGTCCTGTGGCAACCGCGACACTACGTTATCGATGGTATTTAAATTGCTCCAATCCGCCCAGAAACGCTGGAAGCGGATCAAGGGGTTTAACCAACTGAAGCTGGTCGTGAATAACGTTCAGTTTCGGGATGGAGAACGGGTGGATGATCAATCCGGCAGAGACGCCGCCTGATGCTCATACACCAGATTTGACAATAACTC
>NZ_NEFY01000020.1 GCF_002258215.1 Marinobacter vinifirmus | reverse complement strand
CACAAAATCGTTCAGCGGCTGATGCAACAGCTGGGGCTGAAATCCAGAGTTCGGGTGAAGCGATACCGCTCCTACCGAGGCCCCGTGGGCAAGAAAGCACCGAATCTACTGGCCCGGGACTTCCGGGCCACCAAGCCCAACACGAAGTGGGCAACGGACGTTACTGAGTTCAAGGTGCAAGGACGCAAGCTGTACCTGTCGCCGGTGATGGACCTGTTCAACGGTGAAATCCTGGCCTATGAACTCCGTGACCGGCCGGTGCTTCCCATGGTCACGGAGATGCTGAAAAAGGCCTTGAGGCGACTCAAGCAAGGAACCAGTCCAGTGGTACACTCGGACCAAGGCTGGCATTACCAGCATCCGGAGTATTGCCGGATGCTCGAGGAGAAGGGGCTAACTCAAAGCATGTCTCGCAAGGGCAATTGCCTGGACAACGCGGCTATGGAGAGCTTCTTCGGCACATTGAAATCCGAGTTCTATTACTTGAACCGGTTCGATAGCGTTGAGCAATTACGACACGGAATTGAGCAGTACATTGACTACTATAACCACCACCGGATCCGGCTGACACTCAATGGCCTGACTCCGGTGGAGTACAGAGAGCAGGCTGCCGCTGCAGCCTGATTAAACTGTCCAAGTTTTAGGGGTCACTTCAGTCAGGGAGTCTGACCCGTAGGGTCAGACCCCTTCGGAACCCCTTCGCAGACTCCTCACCTAAGCAGCGTCTCAGCCTGCACAAAAATCTGACTCAGGTGTTCCGCCCCCAAAAAACTCTCCCCATAAATCTTACAAAGATCCTCAGTCCCACTAGGCCGCGCCGCAAACCACCCATTCCGGGTCGTCACCTTCAGGCCACCAATTGCCGCGCCATTGCCCGGCGCAACCGTCATGGCCTCCACAATCGGTTCCCCGGCTAACTCGGTAAACGGCAAGTCCTCCGGCTTCAGGGTTTTCAGCTTTTGCTTCTGCGCAGCGGTGGCGGGGAAGTCTTTTCGGCGGTAAACCGGCGCACCGTACTTATCCGTCAGCTCCGCATAGTATTCACTGGGTAACTTGCCGGTCTTGGCGCGGATCTCCGCCGCCAGCAGGCACAAAATAATGCCGTCTTTGTCGGTGCTCCAGGGCTTACCATCAAAGGTCAGAAAACTCGCCCCGGCGCTTTCTTCGCCGCCGAACACCAGCACGCCGGTGTGCAGGCCTTCCACAAACCATTTGAAGCCCACCGGCACTTCGTAAGGCTCCCGGCCCTGCCCGGCTACCACACGGTCGATAATGGACGACGACACCAGGGTTTTACCCACCTTCAACTCCGCGCCCCACTGCGGCCGGTGGCTGAGCAGGTAATCGATGCACACCGCCAGGTAATGGTTCGGGTTCATCAGGCCGGCGGCGTCGACAATGCCGTGGCGGTCGGCGTCTGGGTCATTACCGAAGGCCAGGTCGAAGCGGTCTTTGATGGTCAGCAGGTTGGCCATGGCGGCAGTGCTGGAGCAATCCATGCGGATCTTGCCGTCGTGGTCCGGGGGCATGAAGGCGAAATCCGGGTCCTGGTTGCGGTTCACCACTTCCAGGTCCAGGCCATAGTGCTTGGCAATGGCGTCCCAAACCGCCAACGCCGCGCCGCCCATGGGGTCTACGCCCAGCTTCAGGCCGCTGCTGGCAATGGCACCCATATCCAGCACCTGCCCCAGCCGCTGCACGTATTCCTGCACAAAGTCCCAGGGCTCGGCCGCCACTACCGCCTGCCGGCGGGGAGAGGTTTTTACACCCGCCAGCCCGGCTTCCAACAATTCGTTCGCGCGCTGCTCAATCCAACCCGTAGCATCCGTACCCGCCGGGCCGCCGTCCGGGCCGTTGTACTTAATCCCGCCATCCTCCGGGGGATTATGAGAAGGCGTAATGATCAACCCATCCGCCAATGCCGCCGGCTTATCGGTGTTGTGCACCAGAATGGCATGGGACACCAGCGGCGTGGGCGTAAAGCCCCCGGCAGAATCCACCCGCGTCACCACACTGTTACCCGCCAATACCTCCAACACCGAATCCATCGCCGGGCCAGACAGGGCATGGGTGTCTTTGCCCACGTACATTGGCCCGGTAATGCGCTGCTTATTCCGCCAGTCCACGACCGCCTGGGTAATGGCCAGGATGTGGTAGCGGTTGAAGCTGCGGTTCAGCGACGTGCCGCGGTGGCCGGAAGTGCCGAAGGATACTCTTTCAGCGGGGTTCTGGGGGTTGGGGGTGTGTTCTTTGTAGGCTGCCAGTACTTTGTTCATTGGTGGGGGAGAGTTCCTTTTTTTTGCCACGAAATCCACGAAAGGACACGAAAAAATTAAGAGACTAATAAATGATGCGCTTTACTGTGGCTTTGGGAAAAGCAAAGTTGACTAACAAGCCGAGCTTCAAACCTGTCGCCTTCAAGTAGTTGATTAACTGGGATTCTGCTGCGAGCGGGACTTTTTGCTGGGCCTTTAGCTCAACGATAATGCGATTCTCCACGAGTAAATCCAAACGGTGCTCGGCTAGGGGCTGGCCTTTGTAGTTGATGGTAACCGCGGCTTCAGACTCCACAGCCAACCCAGCAGCCCGCAATTCGTGTACCAACGCCCGCTGATACACCGATTCAAGAAAACCACAACCCAGGTGGCGATAAACCTCGTATACACAACCGGTAATCCGGTAACAGAGCTCTTTTTCCTTGAGCATCATCTAGTCCTTTTACTGATTTTTTTTGCCACGAAATCCACGAAAAAACACGAACAAAGATGACTGATAAGAAAAACCAAAAGCTTTCTATCTTTAATTTCGTGTTTTTTCGTGGATTTCGTGGCCAAACAGTCCTTATCTTTTCATTTTTCCGTGTCCTTCCGAGGATTTCGTGGCAAAAAAGTCTTTAACCCGCAGAATCACAAGTCCAGCTTATACCGAGCATAGCGCCCTTTGCTATAAATGGGCGCCAGCACACCCTTAACAACCAGGTGTTGGAGATCCCGGGTAGCAGTGGCTTTGGAGCAACGCGTTAAGTTCTGATATTTCGCCGCATTGATCCCATTTTCAAAGCTCGGCGCATCCTGGCCCAGCATCCTGCGAATCAGCTTAAGCTGTCTGTCATTCAGAGATTCAGTGTCGAGCCCGTCCCAGAAGCGGGCCTTTTTCACCACGTACTGAATAACATCAAACGCACCTTCCAACGCCTCAACAACCCGCTCGCCAAACCAATTAACCCAAGGCGTCACATCCAGCATATCTTTCGACGCCTTGTTAAGCTGCTGGTAATAAGCCTTCCGATGTCGACTTAACACCGTTGCCAGGCTCATCATCAGCGGCTGCCCCAGCATCTGGCACACAGCCACATCCGCAATAGCCCGCCCCACCCTGCCATTACCGTCTTCATAGGGGTGAATCGTTTCAAACCACAGATGAGCAATCGCCGCACGCGCCACACCGGGTAAGGCGCGGGAGCCATCCTCAAACCAATCCAGGAACCGCTGCATTTCCTCGGGCACACGCACAGAAGGCGGGGCCTCGAAGTGAATCGTCGGATTGTGAACAGGGCCAGAGACGATCTGCATGGCATCTGGATGAGTACGCCACTGCCCCGCCATGCCGGCCGGGCCCAGAAACGGGCCAGAATTGTGCACCGGAAGCACCAGTTCATTCCAGTGGTGCAGGCGTTCCGCTGTTAATGGGTCTTCGTAAAGATCCATCACTTCAAGAATCAGAGCGGAGATACCTGCCGCTACCGGGTCATGTACCGCCATCTTCTCATTGGGGCTCAAAAAATGATTCTTGATGGAGCTGCGCACATCCTCGCGATTAAGCGATTCGCCCTCAATCGCACTGGTTTCGATCGCAGCGCTGACCAGAAGATCCAACTTCGCTTCGCTACCAAGGCTTTCCGGCACAACCGCCATCGCCCCAAGAATCTTATGAGACGCCGCAAGAGCCTTACTCGTCCAGAGCTCTGCAGATTTCTGATCAAAGCTGTAAGCGGGCCAGTTGTCCAGTTGCCATGTATACATCGAATGAGCCATTAGAAGAAACCTATCGGCTCACCTTAGCATGAAATATGAGCCGATAGAAAAACATAACGGCTCAACCGAAACTGGGCCTCCCGTTCCTTGGAGTGAAATATTTTTTTAGCAGTCACCCACCAAACTCACACCACCCCACCCCAAACGCCCAACCAACTCCCCCAACCCAGGGCTCTTGTACGGCACCAAATCATCCTCCCACCGCCGCCGTACGCTTTCATGCACCACCGGCTCAACCGCCCGCATATGCTTGCGCCCCATGGCCTTATAGAAGCCTTTGTACTCATTATGCTGCCGCCCTGCATAATCCGGGTTCAGGCGCAGGAGGAAGTGGGGTTCCAGGCCCAAGCCGCAGGCCTGGGCTTCGCGGGCCATCCACTCTCCGGGGATATCGCCCAGGGCGTGGTCCGGGTAGCCACCGCCGATGTCGGTATGCACACCGGCAAACCATACCTGCTGCAAATCAATCCCCGCCTTGGGGCTCCACAGGGTAGGCTCGAAATCCTGCCGGTTCTCGTCTATGGCCACCGCATGGCGGGCGTGGTTGATGATGCGGCTGGGCTCGGTGTCGTGGAACAGGTAGCGGCTGGTACCCAGGGTACCCAGAAACGGCGCGGGAATGCCCAGGGCGCCGACGGTATCGAACACGCCGATAAAGTGAATACGGCTCACATCCGCCACCGCGTAGTTCCTGCGAAAGGTCCCCGCCTTCTGCCGCCCGGGGGCAGAGGCCGGGCCTCGGTTGCGGTACAGGGCATAGGCATGGCCCACCTTCTCGGCATGTTCGCGCCGCAAAATCCCGCAGTTACGAATCAGCCCCGCCAGCGAGCGCACCGTATAGGCCCCGCGGCTGAACCCGAACAGATACAGCGCATCCCCCGGCTCGTAGTTATGCACCACAAAGCGGTAGCAATCCTGAATGTTCTTGTCGATGCCCTTGCCGGTAATACCGCCGGAGAACTTGTCCCCCTCCGAACCCACACCCCAGTCGTAAAACACCACCTGCTTATTACCGGCCGCATCCTCCGGGGCCATGCCCTCAGCCAGGCGCAGAACGTGGGTGGATGTGTCGGATTCCGGCGATTGCCAGGTTCCGTCTGAGCAAATGATGATGTTTTTCATAGTGCCTCCTGCTCCCTGGAGTAAGTTCTAAAACCCCCAAACCAACGGTATCAACCCAACTGCCACGACCCCCACCAGCAGCGACAACGGCGTACCAATCCGAACATAGTCCGTAAACCGATACCGCCCAGGGCCATACACCATCAGGTTAGTCTGGTATCCCAACGGCGTGATAAACGAAGCAGACGCGGCGAACATCACTGCAATGGCGAAGGGCAGCACGCTTACACCCAGCTGCTCGGAAATGGCCAGGGCGATGGGGAACATCAGCACCGCAGCAGCGTTGTTGGTGATCATTTCGGTGAATGCAGCGGTCAGCACATACACCAGCGCCAACGCCACCCAGGGCGTGAGCGGGCCGAAGCTCAGCAGGCTGCTGGCCACCCACTCTGCGGCACCGGTTGCCGTCATGGCATTGCCAAGCGCGAAAGACGCTGCAATCACCACCAACACTGGCAAATCGACACTTCGGCGGGCGCGGCTTGCAGTCAGGCAGCCTGCCAGAATCATGCCACCAGCCGCCAGGAAAGCCGCTTCAAGAATCGACAGCAGCCCGGAGGCACTCAGCAACACCATCACCCCCAGAATCCCCAACGCACGGGGCGCCTTGTGGAAATCCGGCGGAGTGGAATCGTTCAGGGCGCTCACCAGCAAAAAGTCCCGGCGGAAGCGGTATTGCGCCACAAACTGTTCACTGGCTTCCAGCAGCAGGGTATCCCCCATGCGAAAGGTAATATCACCCAGCTTACCCGGCACCCGCCGGCCCTCGCGGGATACTGACAAAATAACTGCATTAAAACGGGTACGAAACCGACTATCACGGATGGTCTGCCCCAAGGCCGAGAACTCCGGCCCCAGCACCACCTCTACCAGACAGCGCTGATGGTTCTCCACCTCCAGCTTGTGCACACTGCCATTCGCAGGTTTCAGGCCCTGAATCCGCCGCAGCTCACTGGCACATTCCGGCGCCCCCACAAAGTACAGCTTATCGCCAGCCTGCAGGGTTCTGTCCGGCTCTACTGCCGTAATAAGTCGACCACTACGGTCGATCTCCGTCAGGTAGCCATAGCTCAGCGCGCGCAACCCGGCTTCAGCCACCGTCTTACCCGCCAGCGGCCCGGGGCTGGCCACTTCCATCTCGACGCCATATTCCCGAACCAGATCCAGCTCTTCAGAAATGCCGCCACGGTCTGGCAGCAACCGATGGCCAAACAGCACCAAAAACCCACCGCCAATCACCAGCAACGGAATGCCCACCCAGGCCAGCTCAAAAAGCCCCAGGTTGATCCCCAGCGCACTCTGCAACATGCCATCCACCACCAGGTTGGTGCTGGTGCCAATCAACGTGCAGGTGCCGCCCAGAATGGCTGCGTAACTCAGGGGAAGAAGAAGCTTTGAAGCCGGAATACCCAGGCGCTGGGCCCAGTCCTGAATGGCCGGAATGAACATGGCCACTACAGCCGTGTTGTTCATAAAGGCACTCAAAATGCCCGTGGGCGCAATCATCCTCACCTGCGCGCCACGCTGGGATTTCGGGTGCCCCAACAGCATGCGGGCAATCCACTGCACCGCCCCGGTTTCCTTCAAGCCGGCCGCCACCACGTACAAGGTAGCAATGGTAATCACCCCCGGATTAGCAAACCCTGCCAGCGCCTGAACCGGCCCCAGAATCCCGGTGAACAACAACAACGCAAGCGCCGACATCAGCACCAAATCGGCCGCTATACGGGTAACCGCCAGCGTGCCCAGCACCCCTGCCAGCGTCATCAAAGTAAGAACAGCCTGCCAATCCATGCAACCAAGCCTGAATTGGGGTCAGACCCCCGATACATTTGCCGGAGCAAAATGTATCGGGGGTCTGACCCCGTTATTTAATAAGTTCGCGGTGCCGGAGGTATTCGATCAGAGACTCCACACACTGCTCCACCGTCATGGCAGATGTGTCCAAACGAACTTCCGGGCGCTCCGGGGCCTCGTAGGGAGAGGTGATACCAGTGAAGTGTTTGATCTCGCCTGCGCGGGCTTTCTGGTACAGGCCTTTCGGGTCCCGGTCTTCGCAAGTGTCCAGCGGGGTGTCCATGAACACCTCGATGAACTCGCCGGCGGGGAACAGGTTGCGTACCAGGCGGCGGTCGCTGGTGAAGGGGCTGATGAAGGCGCTGAGCACGATCAGGCCGGCATCGGCAAACAGCTTGCTCACCTCGCCAATGCGGCGGATATTTTCTACCCGGTCGTCATCGGAGAAGCCCAGATCCTTGCACAGGCCGTGGCGCACGTTGTCGCCGTCCAGCAGGAAGGTGTGATAACCCCGCTCGTGCAGGGCAACGTCCAGGGCATTGGCGATGGTGGACTTGCCACTGCCGCTCAGGCCGGTGAACCAAAGCAGGCAGGGCTTCTGGTTTTTGTTACTGGCGCGGTCTGCGCGGGTAACTTTGTGGTTATGCCAAACAATATTGCTCATACCGCCTTACAACCCCACTCGGGATAATTCTCACGGATAAACTTATTCAGATTCCGCTCAGCCTCGGAATACTCCCGCTTCGGCAACTCCCCGGAAGCATCCAGTGCCCGCTCAACCATGCCAGCCGCAACCGTCACATTCGTCAGCCGGTCAATCAGGATAAACTCACCGGTACCCGGGTGGTTTTTGTAGTCTTCAACCACTACCGCCTCAGACAACTCCACATCACACAGGCCAATGGCGTTCAGTTCCAGCCCGCCGGTCACGTTGGTGCTGCGCTCCAGGGTGTTTACATCCACCTCTTCCAGCACCTTGTTCACAAAGCAGCCGGTTACCTTGGTGCCGATTTTGATGCCGTACTCACGGCCCAGCACCAAGGCTTTTTCATTCATCCACACCACATGGGCGGCGAAACGCTGGCCCATATCCGGCTGCTGATTAGCGTGCACCAGCAGATCGCCCCGGGAAATGTCGATCTCGTCTTCCAAAGTGATGGTCACCGCATCACCCGGCCAGGCGCGGGGAACCTCGCCTTCGTAGGTGTGAATGCCCTTCACCCGGGAGGACTTGCCAGACGGCAGCACTGCCAGCTCATCACCTTTATGCACCACACCACTGGCCACGGTGCCGCAATAGCCCCGGAAATCCAGGTTCGGACGGTTCACAAACTGCACCGGGAAGCGGAAATCTTCCACGTTCTGGTCTTTACGCAGTTCAACCTGCTCCAGAATCGTCATCAGGGTTTCACCGTGGTACCAGGGCGTTTGCTCGCTACGGTTTACCACGTTGTCGCCGTTCAGGGCGGAAATTGGCACATAGTAAACGTCTTGCAGACCCAACTGATCGGCCAGCTTCTGGTATTCGGCGCGGATCTCGTTAAAGCGCTCTTCACTGAACTCCACCAGATCCATCTTGTTGATGGCCACCACCACATGCTTCAGGCCCAGCAGGCTGACAATAAAGCTGTGCCGGCGGGATTGGGTGAGCACACCCTTGCGGGCGTCGATCATCACCACGGCGAGGTCGCAGGTAGACGCACCGGTGGCCATATTGCGGGTGTACTGCTCGTGGCCCGGGCAGTCCGCAATGATGAATTTGCGTTTGTCGGTGCTGAAGTACCGATAGGCCACATCAATGGTAATGCCCTGTTCCCGCTCGGAAGCCAGGCCGTCTACCAACAGGGCCAGGTCCAGCGCTTCGCCGGCATTACCCTGGCGCTCGTTGTCTTTGTGCAGCGCGGCCAGGTGGTCCTCAAAAATCAGCTTGGAATCGAACAGCAGCCGGCCAATCAGGGTGGATTTGCCGTCGTCCACGCTGCCGCAGGTCAGAAACCGCAGCAGGTCTTTGTTCTCGTGCTGGTCCAGATACGCGAGGATGTCTTTTTCAATCAAAACCGATGCGTGCGACATTAGAAATACCCCTCCCGCTTCTTCTGCTCCATCGATGCTGCGCCGTCGTGGTCAATCACCCGGCCCTGACGCTCGGAAGTGGTCGTCAACAGCATTTCCTGAATAATTTCCGGCAAGGTCGCCGCTTCGGATTCCACCGCGCCGGTCAGCGGGTAGCAGCCCAGGGTACGGAACCGCACCATCTTCATTTCCGGCGTTTCGCCCGGCTCCAGCGGCATGCGGTCGTCGTCCACCATAATTAGCGTGCCACCACGCTCCACCACCGGGCGCTCAGCGGCGTAGTACAGGGGCACAATGTCGATATTTTCCAGATAGATGTATTGCCAGATATCCAGCTCGGTCCAGTTGGAGAGCGGGAACACGCGAATGCTTTCGCCCTTGTTCACCTTGCCGTTGTACAGGCTCCACAACTCCGGGCGCTGGTTTTTCGGGTCCCAGCGGTGGAACTTGTCGCGGAACGAATACACCCGCTCCTTGGCCCGGGACTTCTCCTCATCCCGGCGGGCGCCACCAAAGGCCGCATCAAAGCCATACTTGTCCAGCGCCTGCTTCAGCGCCTGGGTCTTCATCACATCGGTGTGCTTGGCACTACCATGGGTAAACGGCCCGATGCCCTGCTCCACGCCTTCCTGGTTGGTATGAACAATCAGCTTCATACCCAGCTTCTCGGCCATCTTGTCCCGGAAGGTAATCATCTCCCGGAACTTCCAGGTGGTATCTACATGCATCAGCGGAAACGGCGGCTTGCCGGGGGCGAAGGCCTTCATAGCCAGGTGCAGCATCACCGCGGAGTCTTTGCCGATGGAATACAGCATCACCGGGTTATCAAACTCGGCGGCCACTTCACGAATAATATGAATCGACTCCGCCTCTAACTGCTTGAGGTGGGTTTTCTTCGGGGGTGTTAAAGTCATTACTCTTCCATTTATTTGTTTGGCCACGAAATCCACGAAAGAACACGAAATAAAAGACAAAAACGCTTTTCTTTATCTAATCAGTATTCTTTGTTCGTGTTTTTTCGTGGATTTCGTGGCAAAAAAATCAGTCAGCCCAAAACTCAGACATCACGCCAACAAACGCATCCAGCTGCTCCGCCGGCAAATCATTAATCCCGGCCGCTGCCTTACGCCCGCCACCGGTCGGAAACTGCCTCGCCACGTCATCAGCCCCGGTGCGGTTGTTCAAAGGCGCACGAATACTTACAAGGTAAGAACCATCGGCCTTTTCGGTCACAATCGCACAAGCCTTATCCGGGTTACGGTTAGCCAGCTCATTACCCAGCACGCCACTCACCCGCCGGGCCCAGGCTTGGTCGGGCAACTTTACCACCAGCGAGGTTGCAGTTTCATTCAGCACCGGCGCAGCCAGCCCTTCGGCCATATCCGCCCGGTAACCATCCCGCAGCTTCTGCCAGGCGGCAGGCTCGGTGGCAATCAAGTCCAGCGGGTCTTCAAACTGCACAAACGCCCGGTACAAATCCGCCGGGTGAAAGTGCAAATCCTCCACGGTGGCGCCATAGCCGTTGTAGTTGATGCACACACCCAGGGTTTTCAGGGCTTCAGCCTGCTCGGCACTCAAACCCGATTTCGCAGCCAGCTCATCAGCCACCGCATTCAGGTTGTCCCCGAACGCCGCCGCAATAGCCCAGTTATGAAACCGCCCACCTAAATGCTGATCCACCAACAAACTGGTGCAGGTAGTGGGCTGGGTATCAATCAACGCGGTAAAGCCCGGCGCATCCGGCAGGGTTTCCCCGGGAAAGTGGTGGTCCACATAAAACACCGAACAGCCTGCGGCTAGCAAGCCATCGACCGCATCGCGGTTTTTATCCAGACTCACATCCAGAATGTTTACCCGGGAAGGCGATTCGGCCGGTGCTTTGCGAGCCAGGGCGATATCACGTTTAACGCCAGTGATCAGCGTGGAATCACAAGGCTCCGCCAGGCGAAGTTGAATCAGCGCGCAGATGCCGTCTGCGTCGCCGTTGAATACATCATAAACCTTCATAAACACTCCAAGTAGGCGCGAACCACCAAATCCTCACTAAACTCCCGCTCCATCCTCCCTCGGGCCGCATCCCCAGCCCTCTGCACTTCCACAGCATCCATCCCCACAACCCGCCGCATAACCCCAGCCAAAGACTCCGCACTGCGCACCTCACACAACCAACCGGTCACCTCCGGCTCTATGGCATGGCGGCAGCCGGGTACATCGGTCACTATGGCCGGGCGGCCCATGGCGGCGGCTTCCAGAACGGTGCGGGGCATGCCTTCGCGGTAAGAGGGCAACACCAGCACATGGGCCTGCTCAATCAGCGGGCGAACGTCGTCTGTGGCACCCGGGTATTCCACAATGCCCTCGGCCTGCCACTGGCGAACCTCCTCTTCGGAAATCGCCGTCCGGTTACTCACCCCCAACGGACCCACCAACAGGCAACGCACATCCAGCCCTTCGGCTTTCAGCTGCCGGCAGGCTTCGGCATACTCCCGAACACCCTTATCCCCCAGCAAACGGGCAATCATAATAAAGGTGAACGGCCCGCCTTCCGGCAGGGGCGAGGCCTGAAACCGCTGCAAATCCACCCCGGACCCCGGTAACAGGGTAAAAGGCGTATCCCCCAGCATTCCTTTGCCCCGGAACACCCCCAGATCTTCCTCGTTCTGGAAAAACAACCGATGCGCCCGGCGGTTCACCAGGCCATACACCTGCCGCACCCGCCGGAACAGCCAGGAATCGTGAATAAACGCCGTACCCAGGCCGGAAATATTGTTGGCAAACGGAACCTTCTGCAGCGCACACACCAGCCCGCAATAAATGTTCATCTTCACCGTAAAGTTGAACACAAAATCCGGCCGGTACCGGCGCATCACCGCCCAGATAAACCGCAGGCTACGAAGCTCCTGCACCGCGCCCGTGCTCTTGCCATCCAGCGGCAAGCCAATGTGCTCCGCCCCCAGCTCATCCACCAGGCGCTGGCTGAAATCATCCGGCGGCGACAGGCAAATCACCCGGTTACCCTGCTCACGCAACGCCTGAATCGTGCTCGCGCGGAAGTTATACAAATACCAAGAGGTATTAGACGTAAGAAAAACAACCCGCTTCAAAAGCGCACCCGCCTGCCCGTGCCCTTGTAACTCAGCTATGTCTTTGCGTACTGCCAATCTACTACCCCACTGGTGCACTGGTGCGGCTTAAATTCAGTGTTTTAATAAATTCAGAGTGTGCCATTGCAGAGTTACTACCGCCCAACCAGACGCCCAACAATTTCCTTGATTGCCCGACTGCTGCTGTCCAGCGCACTGGTTTCAGGGAGCAGGTCTCGCCATAGGGGCCTGGACAGTACCTCTTGATCGGTTGCGACCGGAATAACCTCCAGGCCCTGAGCCTGGAACAATCCCTTCGCCCTTGGCATGTGATAGGCAGAAGTGATCAGCAGAATCCGGTTAATGCCCTGCTCTGCCAGTATCTCCGCTGAGTGCTCCGCATTCTGTGTGGTATTTCGGCTTTGCTGCTCCAAAAGAATGGCCTGTTCAGGAACGCCAAGATCCACCATAAACCGCTGCATGGCCTCTGCCTCCGAAGTGGCGCTATGCTCGGGATCGCTGCCACCCGTCAACAGCACCAGCGGTGCTTTAGATGCGTGGAACAACCGGGCGGCATGCCAAACCCGATCAGCACCGGATTCCAGGTTCGGATACAGGTCACCATGGCCGGCAGGCGACACGCCGCCGCCCAACACCACAATAGCCTCTGCCTGGGGCACTTCATGAACCGCCATGGGTGGGAATTGATCTTCCAGGTAGCCGCGTACCCAGTTGCTAGCCAAAGGCAAGGACCAGAACCAGAGCCAAATCAGCGCTAAGACACCAAACCAGAAAGCCAGGCGCTTGCGACCTACCAAGGCCAGCAAGAGCGCGAGTAAGCCGCCAAATAACGATGCGCCCAAAGGCGACATCAGGGCTATGGTGAGTTTTGAGACCGCAAACATGGATTATTTATTGTTCTAAACAACACATTGAGAAAATAGTCAACTAAACTAGCGACCCAAAAAATGAACGAAGCCGGTATCGGCCAACCGCATCACACTATCCTGAACGCTACCCAAACCGGTTGCTGTCGCTGAGTGTAGTTGCCCCGCTAAACCGAGCCTTGCCTCAAGCCATGAAACTTGCCTGGTAAGGCAACCATTTTGCCGCATTTGTCGCAAACAATAACCAAACGGCCTGCACCAAAATGTAATATCCAACTACGGCAAGGGTTATCAGGCCCCGTTGACGGGGATCACTTACAATAAAAGGAAACCTTGAGAACACAAATACCTGAACAGGAATCAAATAAAGTGCAACACGATCCGTTGCTGTCGAAGAAATAATAACAAGCGGAATACAAATCAATGCCAAAAGAGACATCCAAAACCAGAGCTTTCTTTCTGATTCGGACAACAGAAAATATGATCGAAACCCAAGAAAAAGCATCGCTGGAATAGCGTTCATTAACACGCGAACCAACCCACCCTGAGAGTGCAGGTCCGCTTCCACGTAATTAACCCAGAGCTCCTCCGCCGAGTCAAACACAAATAGATAGCCGCCGAGTAGCGACATCAAGCTAATCCAGAATAAACTCCAAAATCGATTGGACGTTGCCGACAAGGCAGCCAAAGGCAACATTAATATTGCCGATTTATGAAAACTTGCACCAATCATTACCCAGAATACGAACCAGCGTATCTTTCCATTCGTCAATGAAACCAAGCTAATCAACACAAGACCTAAGGCCACTGACTGTCGGGTGTACCCCATACCGACCACAATAATCATGTAAGGCACAGATACTAGGAGGGCCAACCAAGGTAGAGGCTGGCTACGTGCAAACCTAACAACTCCTGCCATAAACACCATCCCACAGATAGTGTTAACTAAATAAATTGAACCGCCTAGCTGCGCCACCAGCCAATTAAGCGCATAGTACCCAGGGTCCCCAGCAGTAAGGGCGGACCAGAAGGTCTTACCATCCTGGACCTGAAGCAACCGTATGTATGCATTCCAATCCCCACCAACTTCAAACCTCAAACCTATGGCGAAAGAGAAAAACATCCACACCATGGCCCAAGCCCACACCTTGGATCTCTCGTTAAACCGTAGGTTGGCGACAATAACACCGACAGGAATGGCCAGGAAAAGCCAGTACGGAACCATGAATTACCTAACAGAAAAGAATTGATTTACAGGCAGACAGCGCTCTCATCTGATACTCGGTTTCCAACGCTTTGCCCAAGCGCAAAGTTGCAGTACTGACCATAATTGCTGGGCATAGTGCCCTTTGCCCCGAAGGTGTTTGTCCCAGATGTAATGGACCGCCTTAGTGTTGAAAACAGGAATATTATTCAAAGAAGCGGGCGCTAGAAGATCTTCGGCCCATTCTCTCAGCGGTCCACGCAACCATTCATCAAGCGGTACGGCAAACCCCATTTTAGGCCGCTCTATCAACTCTCGCGGTACATGGCGGTACAAAATCTGGCGCAACGCCCATTTACCCTGACCATCGCGCACACGCATATCCATTGGCAACTGCCAGGCTGCATCATAAACATGGGGGTCAAGAAATGGAGTCCGAACTTCCAAACCAGCTGCCATGCTGGCTCGATCAACCTTAACAAGAACATCATCTACCATAAAGTTGAGCGTATCCATCAGCATCATCCATTCGACCTGATTAAATCCGGCCAAAACTGGATAAAGTTGATCTAGCGGCGACTCTCGGTAAAAATTAGAGTTAAGTAATGTTCGAGGCTGCCTATTGACAGAAGCTAGCCCGGCAAAAAGCGCTCGATCGGAACTGCACTCAAGCACATCCGCCAACTTATAGAGTTTCTCACCAAATGTACGGATATAGAATCGGGAAGGAAGCACGCGTCCGCCTAGGTTCATCAGCCGATCATAACCATCAGAGGGTATGCCCCGCAGAAACTGCGACAATCTCTGACGAAGTGGCCGCGGCATACTAGCAAGTTTGCTCCAAACCCGAGGCACCCAAACATAGCGGTTGTAGCCACCAAACAACTCGTCACCAGCATCACCGCTTAAAGCCACAGTTACATGCTCTCTGGTAAGGCAGGAGATAAGATAAGTGGGTATTTGTGATGAATCTGCAAACGGTTCATCATAAATTTCTGACAATTTCGGAATCACGTCCAGGGCCATTTCTGACGTTGCCCGTAACGTGGTGTGCTCCGTACCAATATGCGCTGCCACGGCCGCTGCATGCGCTGACTCGTCATAGCGAGGATCATCAAATCCTACCGAAAACGTCTTGACCTTGCGATCAGACTGCGCTTGCATCAATGCAACAACTAAAGAGCTATCGATACCACCGGAAAGGAAAGCGCCAAGAGGTACATCTGCAGTCATCTGCCGCCGGACGGAGGCGGACAATGACTTCTCGACTAAGCTCACTCCTTGCTTTGACGAGGTTAAGGCAGTCTGGCGGGCAACACGCGCAGCTTCAACTGCACACCACCACTTTTCCGGATTCGGAAACTCACCAACTCGGCCGCTCTCGTGCGTAACACGGAGAGTGGTACCAGCCGGTAACTTGAGTACATTCTTATAGATGCTCTGACTGCCACCCACACACCCAAAACGCAGATAACTTTCCACAACGCCAGTATCAAGCTCGCCGACGAAGTCAGGGTACTCGTGAAACGACTTCAGTTCGGAGGCAAATACCAGCCCCCCACCTATGCGCCCATAATACAAAGGCTTCTCACCGAATCGATCCCGGGCCAAAGTAAGACACTGGGTTTCTCTATCCCAAAAAGCTATTGCAAACATGCCGCTTGCCCGGCGGAGCGTATCCACCACCCCCCATGTCTGGAAAGCGTACATTAATGTTTCAGTATCTGACGCACCGCGCCAAGCTATGTTACCTGCATGCTCCATACACAACTCATCTCGAAGCTCAGCATGGTTGTATATCTCGCCGTTGAAGACCATGGCGTACCGACCACAAGGAGACTGCATCGGTTGATGTCCTGCTGGTGATAAATCCAGAATTGATAAACGGCGGTGTGCAAGGATCAAAGAAGCACTACTATCCTGCCAAACACCTACATCATCTGGGCCACGATGCGCAATTACATCCACCATCCGCCTGAGATTCGCCTTAGTCACGCACCCAGAACCCAATACGCCAGCAAGCCCACACATCAGAAAAAACCTCCGTTACTGGTTGCTCCCGCATATAAGGCCATGTAACGACCTGCAGCCGCATCCAGTGAAAACTTGCTTATAACGCGCTGTCGGGCATTCTCCCCGATCTCTCCCCTTTTCTCGCATGACAACTCAAGCGCCTGCAGCATTGATCTAGCTAACGCATCGCAATCTCCCGGCGGCACCAAATAACCTGCATCACCCACAACTTCCTTCACACCTCCACAGCCTGTAGCCACGACGATACGCTTGCATGCCATTGCTTCAGCAACAACCAGCCCGAAGCCTTCCCATGCAGAAGAAAGAACAAATACATCGGATGCTGACATCAGAGCTGGTATGTCGTTACGGGCCCCAAGGAAAAAAACTCTGTCAGAAATTTCTAAAGAACTGGAGAGCTCCATCATTTGATGACGCAGGGGGCCATCGCCAACTATTACCAGTTTAGTGTGTACAGCATCTGCGATGGACTTAAACGATCTTAGCAAAGCCGGGTAATCTTTAGCCTCACATAGCCGGCCAACCGCAAGAAACAAGGCGCATGAATCATCCACACCTAACTCCTCTCTGATAGCCTGGCGAGACTTGTGGTCATAACGGAAAACATCTGGATCAACCCCATTATATACAACCACCATCCTTCCTTTTCGAACCGCTCTTTCTCGCTCGAAAGCCAACACTGCTTCATCGGAAACATTCGTTGAGATATCCGCCAATCGATCAGTTAAGCCATAGGCGAGCATCCGCCCCCTGCCCTCCTCATTGGTATTATGTGCGCTGCTAATCAAACATGGCACTGGCGCTACCAATCTCAATAACCGGCATATAATATTGGCATGAACCAAATGGCTATTAACCACATCTGGGCGAAACTCTAGAATCAAATTACGCATCCGACCAAGCCCAAGGACTATTCCAAACGGACTTTTTTTCAAGTCCATATTAACCAGACATACTCGGGAGTCTTGGGGACGAATACAAACATCGCCGTGCAAATAGGCCAAGACAACCTCATGCCCAAGCGATACATACTTATCTGCAAGCGATGTCAACAACCGCTCCGCACCACCGACTCCCAAACTGGTAATAACCAATAATATTCTCAACTGATATAGCTCCCAGATACGATTTTCATTACTAAGCTATATACGCGAAACATCTTGAAGCTTAACTATCCCTGCTAATTTCTCAAACTCATCCAACACCAATAGCGCTGTAACACCAGAGTCGAGCATCTTTTCCTCCGACCGTCTTACTAACTCACTACACAAAATAGTCAGCGGCTTGTTTGACATGATATCTTTGGATCTTAAATTAAGTATTTCACCCTTCCTGAATAACGCCCTGCGCAAATCACCATCCGTAATTATGCCAACAATTTCCTCTCCATCTAGAACGACTGAAAGCCCTAGTCCACCCTGCGTAATGACCATTATCACATCTTTTAAACAGGAGTCAGGATGAACATTAGGGACGACTGAATGCATTACATCCTGAACCTTAGTCAAGAGACTGCGCCCTAGACTACCTCCGGGGTGGAAAACAGCAAAATCCACAGGCTTAAAATCACGCTTTTCAATCAATGCAACTGCGAGCGCGTCTCCCATCGCAAGTGTCGCTGTGGTAGATGTAGTCGGAGCAAGATTGTTGGGGCATACCTCTCTTTCAACCGCCACACTTAAAACAACATCTACATTACGACCTAGAGTTGAATCAGGCCGGCCGACCAGCGCGATAACCTTCACTCCAAAATGCTTTAAAGAAGGAACTAAACGAATTACCTCTTCAGTTTCACCACTATAGGAGATTAATATGACAACATCTTCAAAGGCGAACATTCCTAGATCGCCATGAAAGGCTTCCGCAGGATGAACAAAAAAACTAGGCGTCCCGGTAGAAGCAAAAGTAGCAGCAATTTTCTTGCCTATAATTCCCGATTTCCCCATTCCTGAAACAATCACTTTACCGGAAGTCTTCATAATCAGATCAACAGCGTGATCGAAGCTTTGATCAAGGTTCTTCCCTATCAGCTTCAAAGCTTCACCCTGAGCAAGAAAAACACGTTTTCCAACATCTACACTTGACATAAAAGGCCTTTACCAAGAAATTTTCAAAGGTACTGCAGGATGAATTTCCGAATAGGATTCATCAAACATCTCGCTGTAGTTTTTTCGGTAAGAAATATCATCAAGAAAATGCAATACTTTTCCCGCGCTGGCCTCGCATTGAGGGAGCTTCGATAGTGCAGTGTCTAAAACCGTATTTTGGGGATCAAGAATCAAACTTAGAATACCCATTTGCAGCAAATCTATGGCAACAGTAGATGGACTGCTAAACACCCATTTACAGTTACCCGCAACATCAAAAATATTCGCATCGCTTGATAGCTCAGAAAATCCCTCTTGTTTTGCCACACTCCTAAGTTCAGACTGAATTTTCTCCGGCAATTCAGAAATTACAGGGTGGGGCTTCCAGTAGAGCGGACCGCAAATACCTACCAGACTACGGCTCGCCTGACCTACACAGCGGAGTAAAGAAATCTCGTCTTTCAAAGGGTCTGAACGAAAACGAGGATTCATCGGATGCGCGAGGTTTGTAAGCAAAAGAAACCCGGAATTCCCACGGCGTAAAGCAGGTTTCTTTGCTTTCTGAATACCACATACCCGATAGCATCCCAGCTTTTCGTATGCTACTGCGTCAAACTGACTTCGGAACCATGCCTCATTAGAGAATCCGACAAAATTAGGGCCGGTGGCCTGGCCATGCAAAACATGTATCGTTCTTCCCCCTCGCTTCTGGATAGAACGCTCCAGAAGAGTTGTGTCGGCAATGCCAGTGTGGCCAAAAAAAACCTCGGTAGGAAAACCCGACCTATCCCACCAGCGCGAAGCGACTACACCTAATCCAACTCGAAAGCTCACTGCAACTTGATCGCGGAACCGTAGGTTAAAAGGCATCCCCTTGTAAGAGCGCAACCCCTCTTGGAATGCTCCAGGAATATCCATCAACCCCAACAGACAAGCCATTGGGGAAAAAGGCATAACAATCGGTAGCGAAGTAGCCCCTTCCACTTGTAAGAGTTTACGGCGAACCTTTAACGCTTCCTTACCAAAACCCTCTAGTCGTCCAAGCAAGATCACCCCCCCTACTGGGGGGTGAGCACTACCAATAGCTTTTATTAAGTGCCGAGTTCGCGTACTCCATTCCGGGTGAATTGCTACTAGCCGCTCTGCATGAGACAGTTTGCATTCCTGTGCGGCCCCCAGCCTTTGGCGAACAAAGTAAAAGAACACCAGAACCCACCCAGTAATTATTGCTAAGGCGAGAATGCACCTTCCCAGTGCCGTGCCCTTGCGCTCTTCCGGGGACGGCAGTATCAAGTTGCGTTGTTCAGCTACCTCTGCGCTTATTTTTAACCACTCAAGATCCCAAACTGAGCCACCTGATCTAACAACCTTCTGAGCCCATTTCCAGGAGTTAATGCGATTAGATGCTTGACGATTACAAGATTTCATCAACCTACTCTCTTTACAGCGATCACTTTGACCGCATTAACTTTGCGAGATCAGAAAACATTTCTTCCGTAAGTACTGAAGCACTCTCTAGATAGGCAGACAAACTTTGATACTCAGCATCGCTCCACTGAGCTTCCTTTACCCTTTGAATATGGTCAGAATCAATAACGCTTTCATAGCGCCATGAGTCGAGCCCGGCGTCTTCGAATAACGCGGCGATCTTGTCTGTATTTGAAGGCAGGGCAATAATCGGGGTTCCGACTGACAACGCCAAGGTACACGCATGAAACCTCCCGGAAACCAAAAGACTGAAACCAGAAATCTCTTGAATAAACCTGTGCAAATCTTCCTGGCTAGACTTCCAAAGTCTATTTCGCATTTTCAGAAGCGCCACCAGCCTATACGGATTCGAAAAGTCTTCCCGTATAGATATTCCATCACGAATAAAACTCAGCCGACCTTTGGTTCCTTTAGCAGCATATCCGATAGAAACAGACTGACCTGAATTCATGTGCCTCAACTTCTCTAAAAAAAGAGACTTGAAGCGGTCAACATTGTCGGTAACACCGAGCTTACATATATCTCTATTGCAACGAAGAGGCCTGAAACCTTCATCTCTAGCAGCCCATATACTGAGATCTGGAACAACACGCACTACCTCGCCGGACGCCCTCATTCTTACTGCACTTCTCGTATCTCTTGCTGAAATAAAATCAAAGTTACGCAGCAGAGACAGCAGCGAAGGGCTATTGCCCTCCCAGCCTGCATTTACCAGCGCAGAACGCACCCCCAGAGAGCGAGTCACGCCCCCAATCTCTAGAAGCCGAAGCCCAGCCTCTCTGTCATGGTGAATAGTGCCCTCAGCGTTTACTAGAACTAAGTCGAAATCAGATACAAAACGCCGAAAATCTGACATTTTTCTCCAGTCCGAATGCGCAGGCAGAAAGGAAAACCTATCAACACCGTTCCTTGCTAAAAGCCTAACGATTGCTTGCATAACAGCACTGCAACCGTGATGCCTGTCAACACGAGTATCATTCACTATCAGAACACTTAAAATCATAAAATCACTTATCTATCATTACGATAGAGATATCTTCGGCAGTCAAAAACTGTAACATAAAAATAATGACGTCTACTTTCTAACTGAAAAATATAGAACCCTGAGCGATCGAATGGCAAAATCAGGAAGATACCGTAGAAAATCATACTTTGAAGGCGAACAGTAACTCTTCCAATCTGAACAGCGCAGCAATTCCCTCAATCCTTTAATATCACCTTTCGCAAACCTGACCTTTAAACCCACTTCCAGCCTGAAACATATGTACTCCTTCAAATCAGAGTCTACCGTAAGAGCATTACTTTTAATTCTCTCCTTTATCATCCTGAGCACAGGGGTGCTAGACATCCCTCCAAGCTGATTACCCAGTCGATTTTCTATAATAGCTTTACCAGAGAGCCCTGAGGTCAGATCTTGCCTGTAGTAAACGGAACAAAAATTCGAAATACAAACCCTCCCAGTCAGTGCAACCCTTGCCCACATTTCAACGTCCTCGCCGCTACTATATGGAAGGAATCCGCCCAGCTTGGAAAGGACCTTGCGCTTAACCGCCACCGAAGAGCTATTAACAGGAAAATTAACCTGAGACTCACGTTTAAAAAAGCTCGTAGTATAGCGATAATCCGACTCAGTATTCTTGACTTGGCTAAGCTGAAATTTTGGAGGCACCTTTCTTGACGAAGACGATACCATCACAACATCGGGCACGGTTTTTATCAACTCGTCGAGGTGAGAAAGATGTTCGGATGCCCAAAGATCATCAGCATCCAAGAATGCCACCCAGTCGCCCTTCGCGTGCTTCACTCCAGCATTTCTTGCAGCTGCAACACCAGCATTGCTCTGATCTACAACCTTAACACGCCCGTCAAAATTCTGATTAACAATATCCAAAGAACGATCCGTAGATCCATCATTGACTACAATAAGTTCGAAATTTTGATAATTTTGGTTAATGACAGAGTTAATCGTATCAAGCACTACACTCTGCTTATTAAACAGGGGAACAACTACAGAAAAAAAAATTTCTTCAATCACGAAAATTTACCAGATCTTTGATAAGGGGGAAAAAGGAATTATTCAATGATCTATTTTTCAGTTGAACCATTCAGCATAGAACGCTTCAACCGCCCCCCCCTGCCTTCATATCCCTCAGAATAGATGGCGTATTCCGCCAAGTTATTAGGCAAAAAAGGCGAAACCACCTTACGAATAAACGGTCCGGAAAACACTTAGAAAGGTAAACCTTTCTCAGAAATGGCGAAGGGATAGAAATCTTAGCAGCCCTTCCGAGAATTTCAGCATTTTCGATATGTTTTGCCCTAGATGCCAGCATGATAAACCGCAAGCAACGCAACCAAAACATTTGGCTGCTCAAAAGAGCCTCTACTTGGCTATGTGTCAAAACCTCCCTTTCAAAATCAATAATTAGTTTTTCATTGGTGGTTTTTGATCTGTTTATACTGGATATTCTTTTAGAGGATGCATCCTGCACGTATCTGTAAACTGCACCTGGATCATGAACGAATCGAGCGCCCGATGCCGCCAAACGTATATGTAGATTCCACTCCTGCCCTCTTGGCAGATTTACATCAAAACCGTTTATTCTATCGAGCATCCACTTTTTATGTAGAGGAGTGGTCGTCAATATATCTTGGAAAAAAAGCCCAACCACCTGATTATTGTACTTGAGCTTTGTACTTATATATTTTTCATTATCACCTTCGCAGAGCAAATAATCTCCATACACAATCACTTCATCGGGCAAACGCGATAGCAGCCTGACCTGTTTTGAGATGCAACCAGGTAACAACTCATCATCAGCATCCAAATATTTTATGTACCGCCCTTTGGCCACACTTAAACCGAAGTTCCTTGCACTTGGTGCTCCCTTATTCTCTTGCCTTAACAGAGTTACATTATTTTCCTTGGAGACGATTTCGTATGTACGATCAGAGGAACCATCATCAACAACAATAACTTCTAGAAAGGGGTAGTCTTGTGAGAGAACACTCTTTAAGCACCGAGAAATAGTTTCCTGGGAGTTATAGCACGGCACTATAATGCTTACCAAAGGCTTAGAATTCATCTTGTATTTCTGGCTCCTGACATTGAGATTTAATTAATGGATTATTTGGCATCACCAGATTCTTTTAAATTTTGTCTAAGACGCGAATGCAACATCGAAAGCACCAACCTAGTGTTGCGTCTGGTTAATCCTATTATTTATTATCAATAACGCTCAGCTCTGCTCGCGCTACTGAAGTCATAATCGATTCTGCACTGTTGTGTCAGGGGCACGGCTTTGCCAGCTTTTCATTATGAGTTTGGATAAAACGACGAATCGCCTTCTTCAGTTCGCCGACGCTGGTAAAAATACCACGGTACAGAGCGCAGCGTCCCAGTTGACCAAACCAGCCCTCTACGGCATTTAGCCAAGAGGGACTGGTGGGTGTGAAGTGGAGCTTGAACCGGGGATGTTTTTCCACCCAGGCTTTCACCTCTGGTGTTTTGTGAGTCGAGCTGTTGTCCAGAATTAGATGAAGGTCCTGCTCTTTCGGTGTTTCTCGATCAATTTGTCGCAGAAATCGAGAAACTCTTTGACGCGGTGGCGTTGTGTAGTGCTCCGAATCACTTCGCCGTTAAGGATATTCAAGGCCGCGTATAAGCTGGTCGTCCCATGCCTCATGTAATCGTGGGTCCGGCGCTCGATCTGGCCGTGTTTCAGTTGCAGCTTTGGTTGAGTGCGATCCAGCGCCTGGATCTTCGTTTTTCATCCACCGACCGCACCAGCGCCTTATCCGGGTGTTTCAGGTCAGCGGCTTTCCAGATCTGATGCACCTTGCCAGCGACTGACATCGACATATTCAGCCATCAACCGGACACTCCAGTGGGTTGATTCCTTGGGTAGCTTTTTGAACGCGTCATCAAGAATCGACTTGACCTTTTCCGGACCAGTTGGCTGGGCTGTTCGGGCCTTAGAGCGTCTTGCAGGCCACTCAGGCCCTGTTCGATATAACGGTTACGCCACTTGAAAACGGTAGGGGTGCTGGTTTCCGGGCCAAAACAGAATCTCCAAGTCGGTGAAAATCGACCTGACTGATAGCATATTTACGCTAAGGAATAACCCGAACGGGACACCAGGGCGAAGTTCTTTTCATGGTAATACTTTTGTTCTTGCTAATTACCAACTCTGGAATATCACATTCCAGTTGTCCAAAAACCCACTAAAATCCCGCTCCGCCGCAATACGACCATCCCCCAGCATCAACGCCTCCGTTTCCGCCTTTTTCAAGCCCCTGGTTTCCCAACATTGCTGCCCGGAGCCGTTATCCTTGGTCACCCAGATATAAGACTGCAGCAACTTAACGCTTAGGTGAATGGCATCCAGCCTTTCCAGCAGTTGCTAAGGGGTGAGTTTTACGTACTGCATGTATTTCATCCCCGGGTGTGTCAGGTGCTGCTAAATGTGGGCGCCTACCGAGTACTCGCCGGCGCGGATGGTGAGCGGAGATTGCATGGGTCTCCTTTGAGCTGAGGTGTCGACATCAGCCCATCAGGTCCCGCAAAACCGCTTTAAGCCCCTGAGTGTCCCGATATCCGCCCCGGAACAAAAGCCCAAGAGTTGCGAATATGCGGGGTAAGATCCACTTTTCTCGAACACCAACCCGCAGCTTATATGTCTTTGCGTTGTTTTCCGCCGTTTCAAGCATCTCACATATTCGTTCGTGGTATTTCTCGGGGGCAGCAGATATAGCCTGCTGAATTCCATCAACTCTCACCTGTTGTCGTGCAATCCAGTCGCTCTCCCTGTGCCGGCTATTGCCGTCAAAGAGAATTTTTAGACTCTTGACTGATTGAAGAAGCGAATGAATCTGAGCTTGCCACCTAGTAACCTTGGTAGTCCTGTTCACAATAAACTGAGACTCATTAGTCTCGTGCCGGCGGTAGTATTGGAGTACTCGGTCCTCAACAACTTTGCCATTCAGGGCCTCAGCGAAGTCCACAATCCAGTTGTCATGCGCTTCAATACCCCGAGGAATAGGCATACAAAAATCTAGCAACGCACGTCGAATGCCGCAGCAGCAGCCCATCACAAAGGCCTTCATAGGAAAGCCAGCCGACCGGATCTGGCCTACCTTGGTCAACCCCACCTCATTTAGCTCACCATCCGTAAGCGCCGCATCGTTCATTACCACCAACGCCTGCGGGTTACGCTCAGCAACATCGATCATGTGTTCGATCTTCTCAGGGAACCACACATCATCCTGGTCACTGAGAAAAACCAGATCGCCCGTTGTTTTCATCAAGGCCGCGTTAAAGTTGCCGCAGTAACCGAGGTTCTTCTCATTACGATGGAACTCAACGGTAAAGGGCGCGGTTTTGGCGAACTCGCGAACGATCGATTCGGTCTGGTCTGTGGAGCAGTCGTCTGTGATGATCAGTTCATCCGGCTGACGGGTCTGGTCTATGAAGCTTTGGAGTTGCTCTTGGATGTATTGGGCACCGTTGTAGGTGGCCATGGCTATGGAGATTTTCATAGTTAAAGCGTTCGACCTTATCTGTTCAGTTAGAGTCCGCTAAACCCGCCGCGTACCGCTCGAGCAGCCATACCCTTAGCTAGGCCAATGATTGGTCTAAGGTTTTTTGGAAAATAAGAAAAAGAATACACACAGAATAATAGATAATTTTTAAGCGCTACGCTGAAACGAATTGCCGGTGGATAACTGCAAATTGTGCTGTGGATTATTGCTCGATATTTGGTAACTGGAAACTCAGTATTTATGCGCTTAAGCCAGGGCAACAAGTTAAGGTCACCCGCCATAATATCAGCTGTCACCCAAGTACTAATACCGCCAGGGTTCTTTCTATAAACAGCCATAGGCGCTGGAAAATACTTTATCTTTCCCAGTGATAATAGAAGGAATGAAAGGGCTTTGTCGCCAGACACGATATTTTCCGGTATTTCGTTGTCTCTGAATACCTCACCACGCGCCATCAACGATGCCGTGTGATACTTCCGGCCAAACAACAAATCATCAAGTTCCCAATGATCTTTGTTTACCTCGGTGAACACCTGAGAACGGGATGTGTCACTTTCAAAAAATTTAACCGTTTGATGTGTGACTGCGGAGTAGTCACGATGATTTCCCAAAAAGTTCGCCTGCTTCTCCAGTTTTTGCTCATCAATCCAATAATCATCACCCTCGCAGAGGGCGATATAGCGCCCCTTGGTGTACTTTGAAGCAACAAAAGTCGGGCGCTTTCCCTGAGAAAACTGATTTTCTCTCTGGAATACAGGCTTGATGATATTCGGGTAACGAGACACGTAGCTTTCGATAATCGCTCGCGTTCCGTCTGTAGAGCAATCATCGTGAACAATCACTTCGAATGGGAAGCTTGTTCTCTGGGCTAAAAAACTATCGAGTGCTTCACTGATATATTTCTCTTGGTTGAAGGTAATGCACACCACCGACACCAATGGCACAGGAGGATCGCCCTGCCACCCACTCATAATCTCTTCCTCAGCCCTGGGCTTTGGCGGCTTAGGTACCGGATCACCTGGCTTAAAGCTCATACCCATCGCAGCTGGCTGCTCCATTACTTCACTACCTGCGACCACGTTCATTGACCCCCATACGCTTTCTTCCCAAATTTCTTTGTCAACCTGTCGTTAACCTTAAGCCAGATCATCCGAGCACCTTCAGCCCTCAACAAAACGCTAGCGAGAATATAGATAAGCAGACCCGCCACGCCTGCGAATAGCAGTGACAGTATCAGAAACGGCATTTCAAGCTGTGCAACCCACCAAGCCGAAATGCCGGCAAACCCTGCAGCCGCCAACGGTTTCACAACGTCTTTAATCTGATCAAAGAGTGAATAACCCACCAAACGCGCCGAAAAGTAAGTGTTAGGAATTAGCGCCAAAAAAGTCCCGATTACCTGACTTATTACAATGCCTATCACCCCAAAAGGTATCGCCAGGAACAACAGCGTCAGGTTAACGGCCTTCTTCACAAAGCCAACCTTCAACACAAGATCAGACCGGCCCTTTACGTTCAGCAGATTAATGTTCAACGCATGCAACGGATAAAGCGCTCCAACCACACAAAGCAACTGCAAATAAGGCACCGCCGCCGCCCAGCGCTCATCAAACATCAACTCAAACAACACAGGCGACAGCCCAGCCAGCAACCCCATGATCGGAGCAATCAGGAACATCATCAGCTGCATGATCTGGCGATACTTGTGCCGCAAAGCTGCGTTGTCGTCTTGTAAGGTCGAAAGAGCCGGGAAGGTAGCTCCCTGTACTGCACCCGTCAACTGCTGCGCAATCAGGTTGCTTACTTTCTTGGCTAGGAAGTACAAACCGGTCAACTCAGCACTAAAGAAGCGACCAATCACCAGCACATAGGAGTTCTGGTAAAGCACAGACAGCAGCCCTTCCGCCAGAAGGTTTCTGCCAAAGCTGAACAATCGGCTGAACGATTCGGTACTGAATTGCAAAGCTGGCCGCCATTGGCTAACCAACCAGAGCACCAGTGCTGAAATCAGTGCTGAACTCAGCATCTGAACCACAAGGCTCCATACACCCCACCCGCTCCAGGCAGCGGCTACCGCCAGGCAACCTGACACCACCACGCTCAGCGTATTGGCCTTCATCCGGGTTTTAAAGTCCATCTTGCGGCTGAGTACGGCAGTTTGCACAACCTTGGCCGCATTGATGAAGACAACTAAACCCATCACCTGAATCAAAGGTGTCAGTTCTGGTTGACTGTAGAAAGCAGTGATATAGGGAGCGCCAGTAAATAGCGCTGCATATGCAACGAGACTTAGTAGCAGATTGGTGTAGAACACCGTATTCAGATCGGCTTCAGAAACGTCTTTACTACGGATGAGCGCAGCACCAAGGCCGGAGTTGATAAAGGCATTTGCCAACTCAAAAACCACCGTCGCCATGGCCACTAAGCCGAATGCCTCTGGCGCAAGAAAGCGAGCGAGGAACAACATGAAGATGGTGCCGGCTCCTCGGGTGAGGAACAGGCTCGCCAGGTTCCAGAGCACCCCCACACCGATTTTTCGGTTCATCGCCTGCATCAGATGTCGCCGTTCTTCACGTGCGGTTTTCCCACGGGAAATCGTCAAACGGCGAATCCACGCCCAGAAAATCGACGAATTTCTGGTACGCGCCCTTTTCCGCAACGTTGATCACCAGCAGGTCTTCCGGGCGGTCTTTGAAGTACTCGATAATTTCCTGATTGTATCGTTCGTAGTGAGCAACCATGATTTCCTTGTTGTAAGGGTCATCGTCTGGTGTGCCGTGCACTCGAACAACGTTATACATGAAGCCCGGCTGAACGTAGGTTGCGCTTTTCAGGTCTTCAACCGTAGGGATTCGACCGTCCTTGCCGAACATTTTGGCGTGGAAACGGGTGATCGACCGATACCACTGTTCTGCATCGTCGCGGATTGTGAGAATAAACTTGCTGCCCGGGTAGGCTTTATCCAGGTGCTTGTAGGTTTCCGGGTAGCTGAATGGTACATCCTGAAAGACCTGGGCGGTCTTGCAGTAATCGACGATGGGCTGGAAGTTGCCGGCGAAGTAACACTCGCCGGTCAGAATCTCCGCTTTGCGCTGGTTGCCTACGGGGTAGTCCAGATCTTCGAAAGCGCGCTTCAGGGAGGTCGTCCCTGTCTTGTTCCGGCCTATACAGAAATACTTGACCTTGCCCGAGGCTTTTCGCTGGTTGCGCAGCTCTGTTGCCTTCTGGCGAAGGCGGTTTTTGATTTTACCTAACACGATTTTGCTTATTCCTTGCCCGTTGTGACTGCTTCATAAACCCGCTCCGCATCCCCCTGCGAATACTCCTCCAACCGCCACCGATTGGTATTCGAGAAACTCACTTCCCCGGAGTACTCGGGCACCTGCTCTGCTCTCACTCCACCCTGCTCAACCAATCGGCGGGTGATTTCGTTGTAGTAGTACTCCGGCCGCTGGCAGAAGTCTTCGTACTGAACCACCAGTTTTTTGTGCTCTGGCAGCGCGGCAATGCCCTGCTCCACCGAGCGGTTGATGGCTGCGATCTGGCCGGCCACAGACTCCAACGGGTCCAGGTCTTTGAGGTGCGGGTATTCTTTTATCTTGAACGAGTACCAGGTGTTGATGTCGCCGTACTGGCGCTTTCGGGCTTCCAGCGCAGACTGGATGTTGAAGATCGGGTCGCGGCGAATCCAGATGAACAGGGGCTTGTCGAACTGTTCGGCCAGCTCCGGGATGTTCTGGTTCATGATCATGGCTTTCATGGCGAACAGCTTTTCGAAGATGTTCGCCATTTCGTTCAGTTCGTCCTGAAGGCGGGCAAGGTCAATTCTTGCCACAACTCAATCATCGAAAATTATTACTTCAAAATAAACTCAACAATCTTCTCAGGAGTATCCAACCCCTCCGCCTCATCATCACTAATGGCAACCCCAGCAGCCTCGCCCACATCCATAATCACCAGCATCACATCCAGTGAATCTACACCCAGGTCCACAAGTGTTTTGCCCATCTTGTCTTCAGACATTTCCAGGTCTTCAACATTTTTTTCCAGCATGGACATAACAATTTTTACAGCTTCTTCGCGGTTCATAGTGCTTCCTATTAGTTTGGTTTTACTTCTTCATAGATTGCTGTCGCCCAAGATAATCCGACACCGAAGCCTGACATAAGTATTCTTCGGGGGTTGTTATCCAATTCTGCTTCCATCAGGAGCGGAATAGACGACGAAACAGTGTTTCCGGTTTCAGAGAGCCTGATTGGGGCCTTTTCAGCAGGTATTCCAGCTCGTTTTATAGTGTTTTCCAGCATAAAACGACTGCCCTGGTGCAGCAGAAACAGGTCAATATCGTCAGCAGTCAATTCTGCGGATGCCAGCGTGCGCTTGATCTGCTTGGGTACATCCTGCAAAGCAAAGTTGAACACAGCCCTACCGTTCATTTCCAGGCCATGTTCTGTTTTCTGAAGTGCCTCACTGCCAGTACCTTTGGTAGAAAATTTTGCGCTGGCTAGTTTGTAGCGTGGTGTATCGGTGATATATGTAACCGACGCTGCATCACCAAACAGGAGACAAGTATTCTTATCTTCCGGGTCAAGAATTCGAGAATAAGGGTCACAGGTGAAAAGCAAACCCTTTTTCATTCCGTTCGCAGCCATAAAAGACTGAATCACGCTTAAACCATAAACATACCCAGAGCATCCCAGCCCGATATCGAAGCAGGCGCAGTCTTCAGACAGTTCCAAAGCAGCGTGAACCAAAGCTGAGTTATGGGGCAAGCCACCCTTGTCCGGATTTTGAGTGCACAAAACCACGCACTCAATCTCTGACTTGTCGGTCTGAACCTTTTCACACAGGCGGTCGAAGGCTGCTGCGCTGGCACTAACAACGCTGTCTGTCTCCTCAAACCGAGGCAGAGTTGCCACGCCGATTTTCTGCTCGACAAACTCACGATCTGTTTCAAACCGGTCTGCCTGCTTCAAATTATCGACTCGACCTTTCGGCAAATAACTCGCTACCGACTGAATCCCTAACATGAGTGGCTCCTATTATTCTAATGCGTCATGAAAAGTACATGTCAGCGATTTTCTCGCCATTAACCAAAACATCACTACAGGTTAGCCGTGTGCCCACCTGTTTGGTGATGCGAAGTTCCACCTTATCCATCTCGGGGATTGGAAACTGGCCGTCATACCGGGAAAAGACCCATTTTTTTGAACTATCCACACACTCCTGGTGCATTTTCTTGCAGAGTGATACCAGCAGTTCAATCCTGTCCGCATGGTGAGGCTTGTCCTGAACGATGGATTTATCGCCGACGATGGAGCCACGGCAAGCTTCTGGCTCATCAAACTCCTGTCGCACGGCTTCTTCGGTTTCAGTCGCTGCATTAATGCACAGGGAGTAACTCTCACCGTCGGTTCCAGCTATTTTAGCGACTACCGCATCGGCTGCTGTTGGCGCACGTTCGTCCAGAATGCAAACCGGATTGTGAATCATGTGCTTGAATGACACATTAATCTTGCCTTCCGCCGCCCCTCTCTGACCAGCTACCTCAACCAAGGCATTAAACAAACTGGTTCCTTGGATATAGTTTCGGTTGCCCTTGAACACAAATTTCAGCACTTCCGACATAACAACTCCTAACCTATCGTTTGGGGCCGGTTTTCAGGCCAACCATTCGCTTGGCGGGATTACCGAACATCGAATGGTTCGGTTCAACATTTTTGACCACAACACTGCCCATACCCAGCGATGCTTCTGCGCCGATCACCAGGTTGTCCCGAACACTGACGCCCATTGCGATGGTCGCTCCGGCGTGCACCGTGGTATGGCCACCAAGCAATGACCCAACAGACATCCAAACCCCTTCCTCGACAACTGCGCCATGGCCTACATTGCACAGATTGCCGATGACTACATCGTTCCCGATAAACGTGGCGGCAAGAATGCCTCCGGCAATCACAGCATTTGCACCGATTTCAGTGTTGTCGCCAACAGACACACCACCCACATGGGGAAACTTCAGCAATCGACCGTCAGCTGCCCGGTACACCGTCACTCCGTCGCTTCCAATCACCACGTTTTCCCGAATGATGGTATTCCTGCCAATCCGCGAACCACGCTTGATAACGGCACCGGCACAGATCACGCTGCCCTCGCCTATTTCGACGCCAGGCTCGATAACGGCTGAGCTTGCAACCTGCGCCTCGCTCGAGACCGCTGCCTCACCGGTGTAGCCACTCCAATGGGCATCTACGCCTGTTGAATCAATCAACCACGTAAGCACGTCCATAAATACAGCTCTGGGGTCTGACACCACACAGAATTGATTGGAGCCTTGGATTGATTCATCCGGCAATTCATCCGTTAAAACAAAGGAGCCTGTTAACTCTGCACCTTTGCCAAAATGCTCGGCGTTAGCAAAGACAAGCTGATTATGACCACCGGTACGGGAGTCACAGATGCCTCTCAATTCCAGACCTTCGGCACCGACAAGTTTAATGGGAGCAACCAGCTTCTCAATAAAGGCAACGATTTTTGAAGAGTTAACCGGTTTTCTAAAAAAGGCGCCCGTTGGTCGAGTTATCACTGAGCAACCTCTGACACTTTCTTGGATATCATCTCAATCTCTTCAACTTTCAAGCCGGAATAAATTGGCAAACAGATAATGCGCTCAGCCAGCTTTCTGGATTCCGAACAGGCCGTTGAAGTTGCCTCCAGAGCGGCTACTGCATCCAGTGATGGATAAAAGTAACGACGCGCAAGGATGCCTGAATCACGGAGGGAGGACATAAGTTCGATTACCTTCGCCTCGTTTTCCAATGCTACCGGATAGTAGGCATGGTTGTAGCTCGCACCCGCTTGAATGCGCTGCTTCTGGAGCTTGCCGGCAAGAAAGTGATTGTAAGTCTCAGTAACGGCTTGACGATCTGCGCTGATTTGTTCGATCTCATCCAGCACGCACAACCCCATCGCCGCCTGCATTTCGTTCATCTTGGCGTTGATGCCCAGCTCTTCAATGCTCTCCGGCCCGGTGATGCCGAAGTTGATCATTTTCTTCGCCCGCTCCAGGTCTTCTTTGCGCTTGAAGATAATGGCCCCGCCCTCGCCTGCGTGGAACAGCTTGGTGGCGTGGAAGCTGAGAGTAGCGGCATCGCCGTGCTTGAGCAGGCTTTCGCCTTTGTAGTTCACACCGAAGGCGTGGGAGGCGTCGTAGATGACTTTCAGGTTGTGCTTTTGGGCGATGGCACCGATGGCCTCTACATCGCAGGCATTGCCGAATACGTGCACGGGTACGATGGCCCGGGTGTTCGGGGTAATGGCCGCTTCGATATTGGCCGGGTTCAAGCACCAGGTGTTCGGATCTATATCTGCAAATACCGGCTGCACGCCATCCCATTTCAGGGAGCTGGCGGTGGCGATGAAGGTAAACGGGGTGGTGATGGCCTCCGGCTGTGCGCCGGGAGTTGCATCGCTCACGCCCAGGGCGCGGTAGGCGACTTGCAGGGCCAGGGTGCCGTTGGAGACCAGCAGCAGGTTTTCAACGCCCAGGTAGTCTTCCAGCCGTTGGGTGAGCTCTTGTACCAGTTGGCCGTTGTTGGTTAGCCATTGGCGTTCGTAGATGCCGTCCAGGTATTTATCCAGTTTTTCCCGGCTGGGGAGGTAGGGCTTGGTGACGGGTATCATTCAGTAATGCTCTTTGAGTTCAGCCATGGCCTGTTCCAGGTTTTGGGCTTCTTTGTCTTTGCCGGATAGCAGCAGGTCTTGCGGGTTGGCTACGTCCCAGTTGACGTTCAGGGTTGGGTCGTCCCAACGGATGGAGCGGTCGTGCTCCGGTGCGTAGAAGTCTGTGCACTTGTACTGAAAATCCGCCGTATCACTGGTTACCAAAAAGCCGTGGGCAAACCCCGGTGGCACCCACAATATTCGGTTGTTTTCTTCCGAGAGGTATTCCCCTACCCACTGGCCGAAGGTGGGTGAGTTGGTGCGCAGGTCTACGGCTACATCGAACACTTCGCCACGGGTTACCCGGACGAGTTTGCCCTGGGGCTGTTTGATCTGGTAGTGCAGGCCGCGCAGGGTGTTTTTTACCGAGCGGCTGTGGTTGTCCTGCACGAAGGTGGCATCAATGCCGGCTTCGCGAAAGGCTCTTTCGTTCCAGGTTTCCATGAAGAAGCCGCGTTCGTCTCCGAACACTTTGGGTTCGATGAGTTTTACGGCGGGAATCTTGGTTTCGGTGATTTTCATAGAGTTGGCTTACTTGGATTTGACCAGTTTCTTCAGGTAGGCGCCGTAGCTGTTCTTTTTGAGGTTTTCGGCCTCGGCCAGCAGTTGTTCTTCGCCGATGAAGCCCATGCGGTAAGCGACTTCTTCCAGGCAGGCGATTTTCAGGCCCTGGCGCTTTTCCAGGGTTTCTATAAAGCCGCTGGCTTCGTGTAGGGAGTCAAAGGTGCCGGTGTCCAGCCAGGCGAAGCCGCGGCCCAGCAATTCGACGTTCAGATCGCCCCGTTCCAGGTAGGCCTGGTTGACGCTGGTGATTTCCAGTTCACCCCGGTGGCTGGGTTCTACCTGTTTGGCGATGTTGACTACGTCATTGTCGTAGAAGTAGAGGCCGGTTACCGCGTAATCGGATTTCGGGTTGGCCGGTTTTTCTTCGATGGAGATGGCGCGGTGGTTGTCGTCAAACTCCACTACGCCGAAGCGCTCTGGGTCGGTCACCTGGTAGCCAAATACGGTAGCACCCTTCTCTCGCTTGGCAGCGGCTTGCAGCATGTTGCTGAGGCCCTGGCCGTAGTAGATGTTGTCGCCGAGTACCAGGCATACGCTGTCTTCGCCGATGAAGTCTTCGCCGATGATGAAGGCCTGGGCGAGACCGTCCGGGCTGGGTTGTTCTGCGTAGCTCAGGTTAATACCCCATTGGGTTCCGTCGCCGAGCAGGCGCTGGAAGCCTTGTTGGTCTTCGGGGGTGGTGATGACAAGGATGTCCCGGATGCCCGCCAGCATGAGTACGGAGAGCGGGTAGTAGATCATGGGTTTGTCGTACACCGGGAGAAGCTGTTTGGAGATGCCTCTGGTGATGGGGTAGAGGCGGGTGCCGGAGCCGCCGGCGAGGATTATTCCTTTCACTTTTGCTTCCTTTGATTTTGGTGCAGAGGGGTCTGTCCTCGTAGGGACAGACCCCGTCGTAACATTTTTGCCACGAAATCCACTAAAGAACACGAAATAAAAAACAAAGATTTAAAGATTTTTTAGTGTTCTTTCGTGGGTTTAGTGGCAAATTTCTTCGAGATATTCATTGAGCGTCAGCGCCAGTTGGCTTTGCCAGTCTGGGAGCTGGATGTTTAGGGCTTGCTGCAATCTGGTTACGTCCATCCTTGAGTTCAGCGGGCGTTTTGCCGGTGTTGGGTAGTCGCTGGTGGGGATGGGGTTGGCTTTTGTGTTTTTGCCGGCCAGGCGGAAGATTTCTTTGGCGAAGCCTTGCCAGCTGGTTTCGCCGGTTGGGGCCAGGTGGTAAAGGCCTGCTTCCAGTTGGATGTGCACGGCCAGTGCGGTTACCTGGGCGATGAGCCTTGCCGGTGTGGGTGCGCCGATCTGGTCTGCCACTATGTTGAGTTCGGGTTTGGTTTCGGCCAGGCGCAGCATGGTTTTCATGAAGTTGTTGCCGCGGGCGCTGTAAACCCAGCTGGTGCGGAAGATTAGGTGGTCTACTCCGCTTTGCTGGATGGCTTCGTCGCCCTCTAGCTTGGTTTGGCCGTATACACTCAGGGGGCCGGTGGGGCTTGTTTCCTGCCACGGGGTTGTGCCGGTGCCGGGGTAGACGTAGTCGCTGCTGTAGTGGACCAGGCGAGCGTTGTTGGCCTTTGAGTATTCTGCAAGCTGTTTGGGTAAGCCGGCGTTGAGGCGTTGGGCTTCGGTTTGCTGGGTTTCGGCGGCGTCTACAGCTGTCCAGGCGGCGGCATTTACGATCAGGTTTGGCTGGGTTTGGGCCAGGTAGTCGGCTACGGCTTGTTCGTTGGTTAGGTCGAGCTCTTCTCTGCCCGGGGCGGTTATGGGGCCCAGGGGGGAGAGGGTGCGGTGGAGTTCGAAGCCTGCTTGGCCGGTTTTGCCTAGTAATAGTATTTTCATGGTTTGGGTGTTGCCGGGTTTGGGTGCCAAGAGGCTGCCAATCTGGTGCAAGGGGGTCAGTCCACGTAGGGACAGACCCCCAACCATCACTTGTCTATGCCGAGACGTTCGCGCTGGTAGCTGCCGTCTTGTACGCGTTGGCACCAGTCGAGGTTGTCGAGGTACCACTGGACGGTTTTGCGGATGCCGGTTT
>NZ_NEFY01000019.1 GCF_002258215.1 Marinobacter vinifirmus | reverse complement strand
TCCAACCCCTGAAAGACCGAGGCGCGTCTTGCGCGAAAGCGCAACAGGTACCAGGCTAAAGCCTACCCTGCCGCCTCATGATAACTGATCAGTTTCGCTTGCGAAATAATATAAAATTGGATTGTACGATCCAAAAGCAGGCCAAAGAAAAGCCACCCGAAGGTGGCTTCACGGTCAGGCCGTCATATCAAACAGGGACATTTGCCCTTTTTCGATGACAACCATCGGCTGAGGTACCGCCGTAGGCGCATCCTCAACGACTTGGGCGGCGTCAGATTCATCTTTCGACCATTGACGGCGAAGTTTTGAATCCCACAAGCCCAGGTAGTGCGCTGGAGTCCGCATTACCCTGGTGAACTGCATTGACAATGAGTTCCCAATAACCACTTCAGCCGGTATATGCAGCAACGATAACTGCACATAAGCCATCATTGCGGCCACTGGATCTACATCAACACAACTCGCCCAGAGCTGTTTCTGGGGGTTAAGGCCTTTCTCATACATAGTTTGAGCAAAAGCGATAACCATCCCACCGGCTCCGCAAGCTGGCTCTTGTAGCGTGATAAACGGCTTATCAGAAAGCGTGTCTATCGTGTCGCCGTGTACCATCATGGCCATCATTTTGGACACCTCGAACGGAGTGAAAAACTGCCCCATTCGATCAGAGCCAAGTTCAAGTTCCATGAACACACTGCCCAGGAAGTCACAGGGATAAACTTCTAACCCCATCACAACCTCCGCTAACAAGTGCGACATACGAGCTGCATCCTCTTTTTCGTACCGGCGAACAATGCCCAGGTATTCCTGTTCAAGTTCGTCAGACTTCAGGAATGCGTTTTGAATCGCAATCCCGGCCATCATCACGAAATCACGGAAGACTTCATAACGATGGCGATAGCGTGCAGTCTCGTTAAAAAGGCGCGTAAACGCCCGTATATGGGGATTAGCCATATTACTCATCCAACCCCTGAAAAAGGCCGAGGTGCGCCTGTGCGCCATGTTGCGCAAAACTGAGTATACCAAAAAGAAAAGCCACCCGAAGGTGGCTCTACTGATCAGAAGTCGTATTCATTCCCCTCATCATCTGAGAGGGTAATGCTATGACCTCCGTGCTCGGAAATGCTCACCGCATGGCACTGAGCGTCTTCCAGGGATGAATATTCGTCTTCATGGTACGAACGATCCATCCCTACCCAAGTAACCAGGTATTCATTATCGTGGCGCTGTGCAGCCTCACGATACGCCGAATACCAACCTTTACCCCATTGCTCATGCTCCGCTGGCTGCGCAGCCCGGCAATACGGGTTCAGGCTACAGTAGTAGTTACCTGCCTTGAGTGAATCAACACCCTCTTGAAATGGCGATCTCATAATTGCACCTCCTGACGCTTAGCGTCATAAGCGAAGCTGCCCTTACGATACACACAGGAAACACCCTTGAATTCAAGGTCTGTTACCTGGGCGTTTATCTGCCGTTCCAGTATGGGTTTGACCTGACGCCACTGCTCTACTTCAACTATCGCTTCAGAAGCCTCTACGAGGCCGCTTTGCGGGTTTCGGTACTTGAAGCTGCAAAGGTAGCGATGGTTAATCGCGGCCTTCTCCAGAACCTCAAGGCACAGTTTTGTCTTACCTTCAGCGACATAATGACGCTGAATTAGCTCACCAAACTCTGCAAAGCAAAGCTGTTGATTGCGCTGTACCAGGTGTGAAAATGACGCTACTGCGTATTTGAACACCTGATCATCCAGCTCATTCATGTGAGCCTTGTTGTAGCTTACGGTTACTGTTCCCGTACTGGTTTTAGCGATAGATCCCATTTCGTTTCTCCAACCCCTGAAAGACCGAGGCGCGTCTTGCGCGAAAGCGCAACAGGTACCGGGCAAAGCCCACCCTGATTGTTTAAATACGGAACGTTACATTCATTGCGGCTGCGATTGCAGATACTGAAACAAACTCTTTGCCAATAAACTCTCTGAATTCATCCGGCACATCGCATGTTTCGTCATCGGTAAATACGAAAAGCAGCTTGAAAGGCTGATTCAATTCGCGTCTACCAACAGCAGCATGAATCTTCCAATCTTCAGTAACCAGATAATCACCGAGTAAGTGGCAATAATACTGATCACCCCGCTTAGTGAACTGAAGCTTCTCTCCGTCGCCTTCCTGGAAGACAAAGAAGTTAGACCCCATTACACGCGGCGGTAACACCTCAAGGTAATGCCAGTACAGTGATTGAGTCACTGCTACCTCACCACCTGTTTTATGAAGTGCTGCGGATAGTTCCTTTGGTGTATCAATCATCATATAACCCCTTTAGGTAGAGGTGCACCGACTGGCCAAGTGACCAGTCATGCACTGGTCACAATCCCGTTTCCGGGAGCCAATCACAGGTACCAGGCCGAAGCCCACCCTGCCTACTCATTGTAAGCAAGGAAATAGGGTATTTCAAAGGCATTTGTCGGATTTGAGGCGCAACCCTTGCGCCCCTGGAAGGAAGAGCCACCAGGAGTGGTATGAACCTGAAAAGCCAGTTCATACCCTCCAGGCGGCTTAGCTTGGGGAGTCTGGATCGGGGTAGGTGTTGTATTCTATCGTCAGAGCAACAGATCGGAAACCGATTCGCTTACCCCAATCAATCGCTCGTTGAAGGTCTTTAAAACGCCTTGGTGTGTTGCGCTGCGTATATACCTGACGAACAACCTGCCCATGCTGGTACTTCGCATAGATCAGATATCCTCCATTATCTTCAGGCACATATTGCAACATCATATCAACGGTATACCCCGAAAACCGTATCAATTCATCAAGCGCATTTTTGTCTAGTGGTTTTTCGTTTGTTTCAATAGTCACTTTAGGGCTTGCCATGTTTTCACCACGTTAAAAAAAGCCGTTCCGAAGAACGGCTTTTCCAAGCGATATTGAAACAATGCTCAATATCACTCTTCCTGACTAGCATCCCCGGTCGGTGCCAGTTTGAAGCCAAGGACTGCGAAATCGAACACACGTCGATTCTCAATCCAAAACTTCGAGTCAGTATGAGAGCGAAGTAATGCGCTCTCAGGAAACACATCTGCAAATTTTGACCGGATAGCGAATGCCCATTTAATTTGGCTATCACTACCTGTCAGTTGCGGAAGTGCTTTCGGCAACTTCTCATCCCCAATAAGGGACGTTTTGTTGTCGATCCAGAATTTCGCATCTAGCTCAGTGGTCAACTGTTCTGCGCCCGGATTGCGTTCAGCAAACCGTTCGCGGATTTTGTATGCCCACCCAAGTTGCTTCCTGGAACCGCGAAGTTTAGGAAGCTGTGCGTCGTTCTGTTCTGTATGATTCGCATTACTCATGTTGCTCTCCTACCCCTGACCCTGGCCGAGGTGCGCCTTTTTTACTTGAAGCCTACATTCCACCAGTGCACCGCCATTCAGCATCACCAAACCAGAACCGGCAACCAAGCGTTGTTAACATATCACATGAAAGCACGTCTCTCAATCAAAACACTATGTAATGAAGCCGCAAAATATGTAAAAACGTCGCAACGAGTGGCGTGTTCTTGGCCATTGTACAGTTCGCTGGATTGACACCTTGAATGCCTGGTTAGCCTGGTGTTTTATGAAGTGCGTTAAGCACGTTTTGAAGAGAAAATAGCGGGATGTTTAAATCACCGCTAGGGAGAAGCCACACTAACAAGTAGTGTGACTTCTATCCCCTAGCGTTAGTTGCCGTTAGCTACATTGAGCTGCGACAACACACCAATCTGGCGGTTCGTATCGAGAAACTGAATCACCTTATCGTAGTCCTCCAAATTATCAATTTGGAAGGCGACAAGCTCATTCGTTCTGCGGTCACTGATTGCAACATCAACTGTTCCATCAGATAACCAGTTTTCTTCGATTTGATACCAGCCAATTTTTACCTGAGCCATAACAACTCCTTCCAACCCCTGAAAGACCGAGGTGCATCTTGCGCAATTGCGCTGTAGGTACCAGGCTAAAGCCCACCCTACATAATTTGTCTAAGCCACCGTCCGATTGGACATGCCTAAACGAGAATTTGATTTGTGTTGTGAAGACTTAAAAGCCGACACTTCACGCTTCAAATTAGCTTCTAAACGATCATTATCAGACATTGCCTGCTTTCTGTAGTGGTTTCCCAAAACTTCAGCAGCGAACATTAAAAGTTCATGCCTGGCTTGTGTAGAACGTTTATTTCGCATCATTCAACCCCTTTATGCAGAGGTGCACTACCTGGTGATTAACCAGAAGTACACTGATTAATCACGTTAGTAGTTTCAAGACCGACAAGTCGGCCTAAAGATATTAGCACACGGAACGTACAGATCAAAGCAATGTTGATGGTCACAAGGCCTGCGCCTGGCCAACCAGGATCTGTGACCACAACTATGGACACAAACAACCCCCGGCCGATCGCGCTGCGTGTGACCAAATACCTATGGGCACAATCTCACCCGGCCCGGGCCTCCGCGGTGTGACCACTCCCCCCCGCCCCTCGCCTGCGAGGGGAGCGATTCGCCATCTGTCGTCAGGGGTGCGGGACATGCGGCCTACGGCCTCCCTTCCCGCTCCCCAGCCTGGAGCGTATGGGTCATTACAGCCGCGTCAAGGGGCCGTGTCCTCGCCTCCGGCTGTGGGCCGCACCTACCCCTTGACACGCCTTCCATTCCCTCTGAAACAACCTCACAGCCCCATTCAGCCACCACCAGTACCAAACACACCACGCCCGTACCAGGACAAAACGCTTTGGCCACACCTGGTGGCCATCGAGGACGCTACTTTGTGACCACCTACCCTTGGTCACAGATCCAGCTCGCCGGCAAGCTGCTTCAGTGACCAAAAAAAACCACCCGTAGGTGGTTTTTTAATTCCCGCTCACTTTAACTTTGGTAATTCACCAGTGTCTAGCCAGTGGTTAGCAACTTCCTCAATTACGGTTCGCCTAACCTGCTCATGGACTTTGCTGAAAAGATTGCTGTCATAAGGTTTTGCCGGGTCTTCAACATAGGTTTTAACCAACGGCCTAACCCTGGATAAAACCAGCTCAGCATAGTAATCATTATTGGCTTGGATATGCCGCTGAGCAACATATCTCGATACGATTTTCAAGCATTCTTGTGGTTCAAGCTCTGTTTTACAAAAAACACCTGGCATGAGCCTTAAATACTCATTATTAATTAGTTTATCCTGGGCGTTAGCAATAAAGCTAACGCCAAGAATAGCCGCTAATACTACTATTTTTATCGATCTATTCATTATTCTCCCCCGCTACGTCTACGAGTGCGTTCCTGAATATTTTCTTTCAGGTCGCCTTCCATCTGATCGCGCTGGCCTTCGTTGAACCACATGGCTGCGAACGGGGTTGGTGATGCTTCATTGATATAGGCAACGGCTTCTACTTTTTCCTGTGTACTTTCCCCTTTACCATCTACCTGACCTTCCAGACGCTGCAAACGCTCTGTATTACCATTCTGTGTAATTGCGCTACTTGGATCATTCATAGCTGCTTGCTGAGCTTCCAAGGCGGTTGTGGTTGCAGATTGAACTTGCTCTTGGGTAACAGTGGCTTGGCCATCGACACCACTTCGCCATTGCTCCCCTTGTGAGTTCACACCTGAAGTACCCGAGCTGAAGGTTGAAGCTACGGTGTCACGACCATCGTTAAGTAACGCTTGTTGAACTTGCTGGAACTGAGGATCTGCCCCCATCCCAAACCTTTCATCCGCATCAACCAAGGCGAATTTAATGGATTGCATCGCCTCTGAAGATCCGCCTGCCGCTTCTCTTAACAATGAATCAACGCGCCCAACATCACCGTTGTTTGACTTCATTAGAGCCTGAACCAGCGTTTGGCTTCCATCGCCACTCAGCACTGAACTTAACGCCTCCGTAGCGCTTAGTGATTCATGAGCCGACTGCACCTGTGAAGCTGCCTGTGAATATTCGCTTTGAGCAGACTGTTGTCGTGACAATGACGTACTAAGCTGATCCACGGTTGAGTTGTTTTCTGACACCCCAAATTGCGCAGCCATTTCACGCACACCGGAACCAATAGAAGCTGTTACGCTAGAGAATTGTTCACTGTTCATGAACTTCTCAGCCATATTGTAAGCATCGCGCTCTGTTTCAGAGGTTGACCCTTCAATATTACCGCCTGCTCTGGTGGTGACACTGGTGCTCGCGCCGCTTCCGAAAATGCCCTTCAGTGGCGTACCGACTTCAGCAGTAATTTTACCCTCAATTGCGCCGTACATTGCAGCCTTGGCCTGGTCGCTCATTTCAACGCCATTGGTCTTAGCCCACTCATCAACAGCACCTTTTAGTGCTGTGAAATTCTGCTGCTGCTGTGCGGTTTCAGACTGCTTGAAGTTGTTATTAGCGCCCTGCTGCTGGCTTAGCTGCTGCAATACAGATCCTGAGCTTGAAAGAACCGAAGTATTTGATTCACCTAACCTGGCGGCTGTTGATTCACGCATTTCGGTTGCAGTATCCAGAGCCTGCTGTTTGGCCTGCATAGTCTGCTCAGTGATTTGCGGCGTAACCATCAACTGTGAAGAGGTCTGAGAAAGAATGGTATTTCCATCCACAGTTGATGTTTGCCGGGAACCAGAGTCCATAAGGTTGCTGTTCTGGATACCACCAGAGCCGGTTTGCTCCCACTTGGTACCCATGCGTTGACCCTGGCCGTCTACCGCCTCATTTGCACCTTTCTCGACAGACTGGTCATAGCCCTGCATTACACGGCCAGCAAAAGATGCTGCCATAGCGCCGGACTTAGACACCAGCATCCAGGCAAGCATAGGCAACGCGGTTGCCAGATAGCCGGTTGTTGCAACCACATCGGAATTGAATTTGGCCATTTCAGCATTGGCCAGAACAGAAAACCCGTTGCCGTAAAGCGCAGCTATCTCGGTCATGGTTGACTGTGAGTAGTAGGACATAATGAAGTGCAGGATCGCATACATTGGTGCCCACAGATTTATCCATACCAATGCAGTGATATAGGCCATAGGTACCTTGGCTGGTATCACAATGGCCATTAGAACGATGATCGGGAAAATCGCATAGATGATGGCCTCGAAGATTGTCCGTAGTAACGGCAATTTCTCTGAGGCTATATCGCCTAATGCTTGATATGTGGTCAGGCGGTGTAGTTCTGCCCCACTAACAATATATTGATTAAATTCTGTGGCATCAGTTTCCTGCGATAGCTTATGGGTGCCCGTTGCCATAGCGTTAATGATGGCTTGTTGTGTTACAAACTGCTGTGGCGTCAGGCTGACGCCCGTCATAAAGTTAATAGCATTCTGCATGTCCGCCTGCATCCTGGTAGATGCAGCGTTGGCGCTATCAAAGCGTGAAATTAAATCGCCTTCCACGCCGTACTTTATAACGTCCGTGTACAGGGCCAGCATATCCGGCTTCAGGGTGTTTGTGAAACCGGATCTGCATGGAAGAATTGACTCCGTACCAGACCCTGCTGTGTACCTGAAGCTCGCCGCATTCACAGCCACCCTGGTATCGAAGAAATTCATCAGGTTTGGCGCTTGCATAACTTCCCGCCAGGTAAACCTTCTGTGGCCGATGCCATCGACGACCACACAGGAAGCAAAAAACTCTTTAAAGTTACTATTTGTACGGTCATCAGGAAAACCCATTTTCCTGGTCGCTTCATACAGCTTATGAGGGAACAGTAACCCCGTTGTGGTGTACTTAACCTCGTTTGGCATTGAAAACACTGTCTCAAAGGAACGTGCCAGCCAGTCACCAACAAATGAGAAGAACCCGGCTGTCGCTGCCAACCCAATTGGAACGTTGTTGACCACAGCGCTATTGGCAGGTGTGATCCTGTCATTCACGATAACGGTAGTTTTTGGTACTAAAACCACCATAATCAAAACTATGGTGCCGATGAACCACCGGAAATTGGCCATCACATTTCGGTCAAATGCTGCCTTAAAAAGCACGGTTACAAACCCAAGCATACCGGCAGTTTGCATGGCCGCTTTATAATCTGAGTTACCAAAAATTGAAGCGATAGCTGTGAATATCATTCTCAGCATATCGCCACTGCCGTATGCAACGACTTCCCAATTCATTTCTTACCCCACATTGCCGCAGTCACAATTTCACCGCCCAGCTTAGGTAGCAAAGCCTTCTCATACTTGTAGATCCGCTCCTGCATTGAGATAAGCTGTTCAGTAGTGTACTCGTTGTCTTGCCGCAGTTTTGCCAAACCACGCATGACCGCCTCAAGGTCTTCGCGGAAGGCCTTAATACGAGTTGCTTCAGACATCCCCTTTCTCAAGGTTGAGCTTCGCTGCTCTACCCTTTGGATCACGGCATCCAAAGAGCGAAGTAAAATGTCATGAGCAATCAGCGTTGTATATTCCTGGGTAATTTTGGAAATATCAGTACCACGCGGAAAATACGTGGTTGACGCTGATAGGAAGCGATAGATTGGCACATTGGTAGAAGCGATTAGACCGCGCTCCTGGAGTGACAGGGCGCTGTCCGTGTCGATCTTGGTAATGATGCTTTGAAGCAGTTGCTCAACGCGGGCATACAGGCCTGTCCAGGCTGGGTTTATGGTCTGTAAAGAGTTAGTCATACTGGCACAGCTATTCGGATCAGACGTTGCTCCTATACAACGATATACGCGCAGTTGCTCTGTGGCCTGGTTGCCGTAGAGAAGTGCGGTATAAATATTCTGGAACCGCTCCTTTTCAATCACGTCTTTAATGGCAGGCTCGATGATTCGGATTTCAACGGGTGTGTCAGACGCACCTGCCATATCCGCTATGATCACACTACCAATGATGTTAAGAACCACCTCTGCAAACTCCGTGTCTGCCTGGAAAAATGGGTCTTGCATCAAAACGTACCAGGCTAAGTTGCCTTTCACGAAGTCGGTTTTGTTGACTTCACCATCAGATCCAACAGTCGATTTGCGGCTACCACCAGTGGTACACGCAAATGATGCTGTTGAAAAATCTTCGCCATAGTCATTTTGGCGAGTAGTGATACAGTTGGCTTTCTCCTGGTCAAAGTATTGAAGAGCACCACCGACCAACTTGCTGGCTGCTTCACAGGAATCCATATTCATATTCAAATATTTATTTGACCAGGTTTGTATATCTTCCATCACACCGGAAAGCTGTGGCGAGACAATCTGAATGGCCAGCATGAAAGCCAGTGATTGTGCGTTTTGGCCTATGGCCCGAAGGTTATCAATAAACTGGTTTGCGTCGATGGCAGAGAAACCACCCGCATAGAAGTCAATGCCTCCACAACCGGCGCTGAACTTAGGGGTTTGAACACTGACGAAATTAAATGGCTGAGTAATAGGTGCTCGTGCCGAAATCCCGCCCAGGGTTGCAAACCGGGCTGACTGTCCTTCATAAACACCAGGTGAAGTCACCGTTGCATAGTTCATATTGTCGAACCAACTGGCCACTTTAGAACCCGTATCTGCAAGCGAGGATGCTGGTAGAATTATCGCCAAAGATAGCGCTGTTGCTTTAAATATTGATCGTTTCATCGAACATCCCCTACTCTCATTGTTGCAGTTCCTTCGAGCTGTTGAGCTGCGAAGAGAACTTTAGTAATCAATTGTGACCAGTCCGCATAGCCGTAACCTACGGTTGAAACGCTATTGGAATCCGGGTTCACCATAAACAAGGCCGGAACAACACTCACATTCAGCTTGTTGCCCATGTCGTAGTTTTGCTTCGGATACGGGTATTCCGGCAGACTGCCGCCATCCAGCGATACGGGGATAATCGTAAATCCATACTGTTCGGAAAACCGTTTTAAGACAGGTGCAAACCGATGACAGAATGGGCAATCACTTCGGAAAAAGAAAATTAAGCCATTTTGCTGTGACAGCCGGTAAAGCTCACTTTCCTTCAGTGTCAATTCTTGCTCATTCTGAGCCACAATTGCCTGAGTGGTTCGAGGCTTCTGTAACGTGTAGTCATACTCTGGTGTGACCCATATCGCTTGCTTAAAACCAGTCGCAAAGTCTTGGCTTTGCTGCTGGATTTGCGCCGTCATCGCAAGGTATCGCTGATAGTTCTCTTTCGTCGGCTCCAGGATGGCTGTTGCCAGTGCATCCTCCCATTGCTCCCCTTGCTTTTTCAAAAGCTCTCTAGGTGTCAGCGTTGGTGAGGCAGGTGCACCACCGGCAACTGGCTCCGGCTTTTTCACTTCTTCCTCAACTTCCTGAACCGGATCTTCATACCAGAACCAACCCCGCTCCCGGTCGGAGAAATAGGTTTTGGGTCTGGCCTGTTCTTGCCTGGTTTGGTTTGCCGAGGTTTGTTGTTTTGACGGCACCCCTTCGGATGCCGCCTGTGCATTTGCAATTAGCGTACAAAGCAACAGTGCGAGGATATAACGCATCAGTTGCCCCCTCCTTCATTTAGCTGTGGAAAACGCTGTTTTAGCTTTTCCTGAATGTCATTAGCCACATTGTTAGCGTTAGGTGTTGTGCCGTTTTCAGCATTACTCATAACGTCGGAGTAAAATTCAGAAAGATCCATAGCGTCAAAATTCAGTGACTCCAACTCTTCAAGACTGAAACCTTGGCAGTCCGGGCTTTTCGGTGCACCAAAGCCCAGGCCAAGCTGAGCTTTGCCTTGCTGAATAATTATCCTGGAAAGTTTGGATGGGTACGTGCAGTAAACATACTTGCGGCTTAGACACCCGAACAGTGAGTCCTGGCTACAATAATTGCCCACATATTGCACTCGGGCTGCTTCCTTCATCATGCCAAGCTCTTTTTCCTCATTACTGCAACTTGCCAGGCCAATATCGGTACCCCATCCACTGTCTTTACAACAATTCGAGAAGCCTGCTGTGGCTTTGCTGCAAGCCTTACTATCGCCTGTAAAGATGGTCAGATTTTCTTTATCTAACTCTTTGGCTATCTCACCAGCGACAGCCAGACCAGTCGCGGCTTTTTTGAAGTCTTCTGTGGCCGGCTCATAGCTCTGTCCGAATTCGGATGTGCAATTGCCATCTGGACAGACAAGCTGGCTTCCGCACATTGAGACATGCCTTGCTGAGGTTTGATAAGGGCAGCTATAGTTGATTGTCTGGTTCTCGCAGAAGCTGCCATTATGGCTGGTACACACTGCGCTGGTCTGCCCGCATCCCTGAGCCTCCAATTGGCCACACATTGGATCTTTCACGAAATACGGGTCTGACAAACGGGTATAGTTCTGATCCCACTCCCAGCATGACCGGTAAACAGGAAATCCGTTGATATAACGTGTTTCCGGCCCACTGGTGCATGTAGTGCTCTTCAGAGTCCCCTTGGTGTGTGTTTCACCTGTTGGACACACGTAGCTATACGATGACGATTGCGTACAACCGTGGATACGAAGACCTCGGAATTTTAAATAGGCGTTACCGCCACCACCGACAAGGTTGCGTATAAATATAGTGTTCCACCCTACTTTTAGCTTCGGTTTTGCATTGACATTAATGTTGTATGAGCGAATTGATTTGTGCTCACAGCTATATTCGCCAGGGAATTTCCAACCTAAATCAAATCCCGCGTAATACGTACCACCCACTGCTTGAAATGCAACTTCGTTATTAACCCACACGAACAGCCAATCATCATAGATAACCTGTTCAAGAACGAATTCAGGCACCGTGCTTAGATCAGAGATATAGAACTGGATGGTGTTCTCGTAAAATTTACAACTACCGCTTCTGTTATTGGTTGTATGGCCGTACCAGAAGGTATTGCCGCTCGAACCCCAACTCATACCCGGATCGCCAGACTTTGTAAAATCAGCATCAGTAAACGGGTTTGGCTGCCCTGCATTAGGATTGGAGCACGATACGTTTAACTGACGCTTGCACGTAAAATTAATAGTGTCCTGGTGCCCACTGACGCTGCATGACTTTTCTTCATACTTAGTCACATCCTGCGTACCAACCGGTAGATCAACACAACCTGAGTACGTATCGGTAAGGCTATGTGCCTTATCGGTGATTTCCTCATGGCGCTTGAATAAAGGGTCTGTTTGACTATTTACCGTGATTTGAGGCCTGTTGGTTCTGGCGTTGTTAATGTACTGCGCGTTTGGATCAGACGCGGCCTTTGTTTGTGCCTGGTTCTCGATGTTGAGGCCAGAATTGTAATACCCTGCTTCAGGTATGCTCGTTCCCTGGTAATTTGGTACTGTTGTTGGATCTACAGTTTTACCCAGGTCTTTGACTTTCGCATTATTCAGACTGTCTGCAAAAGCCTTACCATCAGCATTGGCCTGTGTCGTGTTATTCGCTAAAGCAGCGCCTGAAGCACCACTTAAAGCGATAATCATGGACAACCATAAAACTCCTTGTTTCATCTTGTTATTCTCCGTACTTCGCTAACCAAGCCTTCGCTTCAGCCTTCTCATTCTCATCGCCAGTACGTTCTACCAGGTCTAGAAAATACTTAAAGGTGGCTGAACCTGTTGCTTTAACGTGCTTGGGTGTGGGGCACCCCTGATCGGTGCATTGTTGCAGCGGCTCTAATGGTAAGACGAACGTTGGCGCTGCCTTTGCGTCAAACCGCCGAAACAATGTTGGGTCTATCAAAACACCACCATCCATTTCCCCGGCGAGCTGCTTCAGTTTCACCAGCGTAGTTTCAAAGTCGTCGTCGATTAACCCGCGAACTGCAATTGCCGCCCCGATTTTGTAGCCTTCGGCTATGAGATTTTTGATTTGGCTTTCCGGCATCGAGAGGCTGACAAGCACGATTGGATACTTTGCCTCTTGTGGCGGAACTTCGTCGATGGCTTTGCCTGCGGCCAGCGCTTTGGCCATGTAGCGATCATCACGCTCATCTTCAAGATATTCCGGCATCTGAATATTAAGCCCCGGCATATTTCCCTGAAGGCCATTCAGCTTCGCTCGTTCCTGGCCCAGCAGCTTGTCTAAGGTGCCGTCTTTCATGATGCGATCAGCGTCTTTCATCGCGTCCTGGATAACGGTTTTTTGCTGCTTAATTGCCGCCTCATCAGGCTCCTGGTATTTCGGCGTTTCCGCCGTAGCTAAGGCTGGTGATAGCATCACCACAACCATTAGAATGCGCAGCATGTGCGTTTCCTCCAAATCAAATAGCTGAAGTCTTCACCCTTATAAGGAAACTCACGGCCAGCGCCCCAAATCGTTGAAGGTGCACCAAGACCATAACCCCTAACATTTTGCGGTACCGGATACATCATCTGTTGCTTGTATTGGTTCTTCCGCATGATCGGTTGAGGCAGGTTTCCACACATCGCACCCAAGGTTGACGTATCCTGAGCAAGGAACTGACGGTGCATTTTGAAAATATGCGTGTGAACAATGGCCAAGGAACTATCTACACCACCTACATGATTGGCATGACTACCGCTAAGCGGGTAAAGCGATCCCTGGGAGCCTGAGCACCAGAACAGGGTATCCAGACCAAACGTAGTAGTTGCAGCGGCAACGGTATCGGCCACACAAGCTGCCTGCGCCACCGGGTTTGCAAACAAGATAGCTTCCGGGTTTAGGACAAATGACAACTGATCGTCATCCCATAGCGGATCAAGTTCAGATAGGTACGACATATCGAAGGTTTCATTGACATAGCAAGCGCCCTGGGTGATGGCCATACCTAGCCAGCTCAAAACAGGGTACTGGAACCAATGAACGTGGTAGAAAGCGCCGCCACTATCGTCACCCTCGTGGTTAGTACCGGCAGGTACCGGCAAAGTACCCAACACAGCCCCCCCGAGAGTGGGAGAGCACATAGGGGTACGCACCACTTCAGCGACCCGCGCTGGCTCCCAAAAGCTGACCCCCACACCGATACGAACGAATATCGGCGGCGGTGCTGGACAGGTACAGATTAAAGGCGGTTTTGGATCGTGGTTGTCTGTTTGTCCAGGCATGGTGATAGGCACCATGCCGATGTTTATTGGAAACAGGCAAAGCCAGCAAATGTCAGTAACAGGATTGGGGAACTTACCCCCACAGGCAGCAGCCGTCACCTTCCCTGAAAAGCCTAGTGCCACAAGGAACGCAAGGGCCAAACTACTTAATCGGAAATTCTTCAACATATAGCACCTTGCCACTCTGTCTTATTACAGCCGGTACCGCCTGGATACCGAAACGCTCAACCAAGTATCCACGCTGGTCGAAGTACAATCTCATACCAATCTGTTCGGTCACGGCCAGAAAGTCGCCGCTCACCAAGATCATCTTGTTTCTTATATCTTTCGCACAATAGGCCTGAAGCCAGTCAACCTGCGCCGGGTCGTCCCCGTCGATAAAACAAAGCACCTTGGTCAGCGGATTAACCTCAAGAGGGTTTACTTGGGTACCAGCCGTGAACAACACCTTGCCATCTGCATCCGTTATATCCCTATCCAAGGTGTAGAGCGGGTTTATTTCAACGGCTCGGTATTCCTGAGCGCGGGGTAGCGAAACACCAGGCGGACGCCTGGCATAACCTTTCGATCTATCCCGCATTCCCTCGTGCATTGCATCCAGCTCACCGGATTCGGTCTTCTGCTGAATGCGCTCGTGTATAACCTCAACCAAGTCACGTTCAATAATCGGATAGCTTTTACCGATTACACCCAAGTCCTTGGCTAAAGCTGCATTACAGGATGCGATAAGCGCGACCAATGACGCTGCTTTGAGGTATCCAACCGATTTGTTCATAGCGACTGTCAAAACTGTGTTCATGTGCTGTCCAAACGAAAATGTGTCCCTGCGGAATGATGCCAGCCGGGCCTGGCTTTAACGCCACTCCACCTTGTGAAGCGGTCTTTGCATCCCCCAGGTACTTCCCGTTGAGGTAGAAACGCTGACCATCCTTAACCACTTCATCACCTGCGTTCCCCGCAACATACTTAACGAACCATATGTTTTGGTAGAACTCGTTTTCAGGCGGCCAGAACGCCACCAATTCGCCCTTCTGAGGGGCAACGCCTTTCACAATCAGGAAGACGTAACCGTCTACGCTGCTTGTGCCATTGAATCCAATCTTCACGAAAGGGGAAGCACCCCAACCCAACAAGATCACGAAACCAATGGCACAAAGCCAACGCCACAGGTTTTTCCTGAACTTCTTGATGCGAAGCTGTTTCTCAGGCGTTGCGCTATGCTGTTCTGGCGCTACGCTTTTAGTTGCCATTTACCATCCTCCCTACTTCCGACTTGACGTAGTTTGTGTAATCAGGAACATCCGAGATGACAGCCGGAGACACCAACAGCGTTACCTTATGTTCATCTGCAACACGCTTAATTACCTGGTCAAGAGACTTTGCGAATCGCTCACTGACTTCCCTTTGTTGCTCTTCAGTCAGTTCCCTTTCGCCGTACTCTCTCAGGTGTGACGCAATGATTTCGTCCAGCTTCACAACTGCGATTGGACGCGCATATAAGTGGTTGTTGACCAGCGTAAAAATCATCGCACCCAACAGGCCACAGATCAGTGAGACTATTATGTTTTTCATGTTTCAAACTATACCATAATGAGGAATCAAAATACTATACTTTGATTCGTAAAAAAGCAAGCCCGTAAAACGGGCCGAACTAGGATTATCTGTTCGACTCGTTTTCCGGGCCTGCCTGGGTACCAGGGCGCGGCATAGAGCGGCCCTGAGCATATAGTGTCTGTGGAACCTTACCGGCTTCCGCTTCTTCTAATCAGCTCCTGAACGGCATCAAAAATATGAATGCCCCTGGCTTCCGCTTCCCGGATGTAATCAACCTCTTCAGCCTTGGTTGAGTAAAGTTTTTCAGTCACTGGATCTACGGTGAAACGCAAGGCCGCCAGACCGTTTGGTGAGTCAATGGCAAGCTCTGAATATTTACCCTGGATAGTTTCCAATGAGCGGATAACATCGACTTTACCGCTGGTATTGCTGATATGGCCTTTGGCCTCAGCCTCTGCCAACTCGCCCGGATCTTGACGTAGGTAAACCTTGAAATCTGAGTTTGCGTAAGCAGCCTTTGCAGTTTCCGAAGCGTAGTAGTCACTGATCTTTTGGGTAATGGTCATGAAAGAACCGCCATGCTTACGAGCAACACGGTACCCTTCCTCGATAAATTCACCGGCGCGGCCACGGCCAAGCAAACGCCAGGCTTCGTCAATGATGCACAGCTTGCGCTGTTTTTTGTTTCCACTCAGGTACATTACCTGAGTGATTCGCATCATTAGAATTAGCAGTACAACCGATTGAAGATCGGGCATCGTATTTAGCGCGTCCAGCTCCAACACTACGAAAGAGTTGTCCAGGTTGACGTTTGAATCCCCTTCAAAGTAGTCGGCGTACATGCCATCTTTGGTGTAGGAATGCAGCATAACAGCCAAGTCTTTGGCTGTTGCGTGCATAGGGCCGTCATCGCTGTTATCGGCAAGTAAAACGTCTACTACGCTACTGATAGTCGCTTTGCTGCCGTATTGTTCCCAAGTCCGCATGATCGCTTTTTCAAGCACTGCACGTTGCTTGGCTGATAATGGCCTCTCTGGCGAAGCCATTTGAGCAATCAGCATCTTTAGCAAAGGCAGCTGCTCTTTAAAGTATTTCGGATCGTCATCGCTGATTGAGCTGAAGGGATTTAGGCATATCCTGACCTCATCATTACCAAACTCCAGGTATGTGCCTTTGAGCAGCTTACAAAGGTTCTTATAGGAGTGGCCAGCATCAATGATAAATGCACGGCCACCGTATCCCAGGCAGCTAAATACCCATTCCTGAGTGAAAAACGACTTACCCGAACCCGAGGTAGCGCTACAACTCATGTTGTAGTTACCTTTATCATTATCAAACGGATCGAAGTAAGTGATTTGCCCACGACGACCGTTAAACATCATCATCGGAGTATGTGTACCTTTCCACTCGCCTATCCAGGGAGCAATATTGGTACACGTCCAGGAAAGGCGGGTGTTGAAGTGCCCGAATATTTCTAATGCCCGCTTCGACTCCTGGCAAAGCCCCATTGGAAGCGCACCCAGGAACGAATGTACCGGCGTGTAGCGGCTTTTTGAAAGCACCCAGCCGAGTGATTCATAAACAGATTTTAAAGCTTGCTCACACTCCTGTTCTCGGCCTTGTGGCGTGAACAAAACGATCTGATAGAACGCATCCATCAGTTTGTTACCGTTGTCCACCTTCTTGGCCGTGTAGTCCCAATCGACCTTACGGTCTTTCCACTGAGGTACATACTTTGCCATTGGTGAGTCGGCCATCTGCGTTGCACGAACGGATTTGCGAGTCACCTTACCTTTAGCTGATACCTGGTCAGGTGCATTTACCGTCAAAGTGGCGATAAAAGGACAAGGTATTCGTAGAATGTTATTGGTAAAGCTACCAATGAGCTGACCGTTCTTGAATCCTGGCCACGTCTGCGGGAATTGCCGAACGTGATAAGGCAAGATAGAAAAAGCCTGGTCTTTGTGGATCAGGCTTGACGCCCCTGAATCAAACAGCGCCATTGTGTCATCATCGACAATCTGACTATTGATTAGGTTATTGTCGTCATAATAAAGCCGTGGCTGAGGCTCAGTAGAAGGATTTAGCAATCCGTTCATTATGTTAATGAACAGCTCAGGCGACATAGACTGCGCATAAATTTTCGCAGAACGCAGTGTACCGATGGCCGCTTCCCTGGTACGCACCAGACGATCAATATCGTCCTGGTGCACATCAATGCCGGTTAATCCTTTCGGAATAGGAATGGTGTAGGATACAACCAAGTGCATGTTGCGCAGCAAGAACGCCTGGTCAGTGAACAGAGAGTTCCACTTACCCTGGCGCATATATTCAACGCGGTTGTTTCCCAGCGTCTCAAAGATTTCAGCAATAGATTTATCTATTGCGTTGCCCTTTGTTTCGGCCCATCTTTTCAAGATAGGCTCAACGTTAGGATCAGCGATAACTGAAATCTGAATGGTGGTATCGGCCTTATGTGACTGGTTAAAGAACCCGTTGAGGGTTTTTAACTCTGTCGCGGTAAGGCCTGTGCCTGGATTAGCGTACAGCATAAAGCCAACGGTATCCCGGTTGTAATAAATACCTGTCTCTTCGTCATAAGCCTCATACGGCAGTAAAGAGGCTACAGCGTAGCGCTCTGAGAATGCCTTTAATGACGCCAGCGTTGGCACATCGCCAGTATTTTTAAAACGGACGCCAGGCGGTACATCATTAACCAAGGACGATTTAACTTTATCTGCAATTTTTCGTTTTACTGCGTGAAAACGATCCACCAATGTTACTTGTTGACTACCCATTCAGAATCCCTCAGACGCACGTAAACAAAACCACCGGCATTTAGATCCTTATCTTTGTCTTCCCATGAATTAAACAAAATTCTCAGGACAACAGGCTTCGTTAATAACGGATCACCCGGTGTAGCATAATTGAGCGTTCGATGTGCCTGGCCTACATGCACATGAGTGTCGGCTTCTTTACGCGAACCTTTTTTTTTCTTTTCCTCGTCGTACAAGGTACGGCGATAATCATGGAAGCCTTCATTTGTTCTGTCGTAGACCGTCGATACCGGTTGACAGCCTGACTGTGGAAACTGGCCACAGGTATATGTAGTTGAGCAGCCGCTTAAAACGGTCAGGGCTAGGCCCAGGAAAATTAACTTCTTCATTCTTTACGCTCCCTAGTGTTACCAATCAGATTCTTACCAAACTCGGTACCACCCAACAGAATAATTTCACCAATCCGGTTAGCATCGACCTCGATGATCGGATACATTTCGTTTGCTCGCGCAATGTAATAGTCAGCGATTTTTTCCAGTGCGTTACCTGTACCAGTAGCAAGCCCGGCCTGAACCGTCTTATTTGGGTCAATGGTTGTTACGTTACCCAATGCACTTGTTGATACCTGCTGATACTGCTGCGAAATTGAGCTGCCCATTCCCGACGCAATACCGGCAAGCAGCGATTTTGCGATCATTGAGCCTTGTTTGCTGACGAGACGACCGCGCAGACCAGCTTTGCCATCTTCACCGGCAACGTACCCCTGAACCCGTTCTTCAATAATGTCGCCATTCACCAGAACGCACGTCAGCGTTTCCAGCCGGATATGTGCCCGTTCGCTTGAAATGTCGCCATGAGCTGCACCAGTGACGTGGCAGTTATCCACGTCACTGTTCCAAAAGTTAGGCAACTGTCCTGCATCCATCAGACGTAGTAGCACCGGCACAGGGTTTGACATAGCCTGACCACCAGTAGGCGCATCCATACCAGATAAAAGGACTGCGGTTGAAAATGCGCCTGTTGGCAAGTAGTGCGATACGTTCTTGGCTTTTTTGTTACCGTCGCCCTGCCCTTGTGCTGTGTCATCGGTCAAACTTATTACCTGAATCCGGCTGATTGGCTGGCCATCCTGATTGACAGCTTGCGTTCCACCGTAAGCACCTGGATTTTGCGCAGGTGGTGGCGGTAACGAGCGATTGACGAATTGTTGCGTTATTTCGCCAGTAGGCTGTTCCTGGTTCTGCCCTGGTATCGGTGCAGGTTGAGCCACAGGAATGGGTGCCGGTGGTAATGAAGTAGCCGGTAGGCCTGCGGATGTCACCGGTGTACCCTGGATGGCAGAGTTAGCGCCCTGATTACCGACCATTCTGGCAATCTCTTCAAGACGATCACGTAAAATTTTATTTTCGGTCTGAAGTTCCTTCAGGCGCTTTTCAGAAAGCGCTATCCATGTTTCTTCAGCACTGACTGAACCGCTGCTTCGCGCGGTGAAGTCCCTCATCACCTCCTGGGATTGCTCTTGCTGGATTTCCAACGGAGTAGGCTTACCTCGGTTTGGATCTGACAGCCACATACCACCCATCATAAGGATGATGAAAGCTGAGAACCCACCGACAGCAATGATAAGTTGCTTGCGTTTAGTTTTACCTGGAGCGTCCATTACTCACCTCCCAGGGGCTTACGCACAACATAGAGAAAAGTTGTTTCGCCTTTTCCAAGTGAAAGCCTTTCCAATGAAACCGCCTGCACACGACTACCAAAGTCCAGGAACTCGCGTTCATGAAAATTCATATCTGCATCGCTGATATTTTGAATCGTGTAGATTTCGCCAAGCAGGTCATAACCTGTGTATGTCCTGCGGAGAATGATTTGAGTTTCAGCCCACAGAGGAACCTTTTTCTCGGAGTCTTCGTAGGAATAGCCGTCTACTTGCTCACCTAAAGCCATTCCTTTCATCAATCGCTTTACCCGGTCAACAAAGGGAGTTGAACGGTATTCAGAACCCCGGCCAACGCTTTTACGTGGCGCGGCAGGTTTCAAAATAATCGTTTCAGACGGTATATCGTGCTGTTGCGCTACTATCGTATAGGTAGCGCCCATGTCATCACGGACAAAAAAGCTAAGCGCAGCCGGTGCCCCTGGAGCTGGCCGGATGAAAATCTCACCCTTATCCTTATCCGGTTGGATTTCCAAAACACCAGCCGAACCCCACACTTTATCTAAACGGCCTTCACCTTGAATACTGATCCTGGTTAACTCACGAGAAGACACCTTAACCGTGATGGTGTCACCATCCTTTACTCTGAATTCCTGTGCAGCATTCGCGTTACCGGAATACAGAAGCAATGTAACTACCATTGCAATGGCTAAAGGCGTGGTGATTATCCATACGAGCCAGGGCTGAACAGGAAAAGAGCCTGCATCCGCGTATTGATTATTCATTTTCATTTGGCACTCCACCATCAAATGAACCAGGCATAGCAGCTTCTGAGCTGGGTTTCTGATTCTCGATCATTACTTCTTCATTCGGCTTCACCACCTGGTACGAACCAACAGAATCTTTCTCAAGCTCATTGAAGCCAGTTATGGTTAACTTGCCGTTGTACTTGAATCTCAATTCGTATGTCTTCTGGCGCTTGCTGACCAAGTGGCTACCGATAAAGCCATTTAGTTCACCAGTGATGACGGCCACGTCTTTTTTGATATGAATCCCCATCAGGTAAAAAACGCTACTTATGTCGTTGCGTGAAATGCGGTCGTAATCCACCGCAAACCGGGTCTTCATTGCGCTATATACAGACGGATCTGTGTAATGAAGAACGGTATCAAACTGAGACTGGGCATTCTGTTTGTGGTACGTCAGCAAGAGCTGAGAAAAGTACCGGGCCATTTGTTCAATGTATGCAGGGCTGACTTCGTTCCCCTGCACGGAAAATGGTGTATCTACCTGCGGCGGTACCACGATAGTTTTTTCTGATGTATCAGCAGTCACGACAAAGCCAGCAAGCATCAAATTGGAAAGCAGGAGCACCCCGGCCACACCCATCCAAAGCGATGCCTTGTAATTGGCATTGATAACTGTTGAACTGTATTTTTGTTTATCCACCTATGTACTCCCGTATGTGCGATGGGATACGCTTTGAAAGCCAAATATCTGAAGGCGTGTACCAATACAGGATCTTCATTAGAAGGCCTCGGCCACCCTCTTCTTTGAGGTAGGCGTAACCACGACCAAACACAATCGCCAACACCACACCCATGAGAAACATATTCAGCACCCCGCCGACTATCAGCCAAAAGATAACCAAGATGGCGCTGTCGGCTTCCCACATAAACATCAGTGGTGGTGCATCCAGATTCCGTGGAATCCAGTAATCTTCTTCGTCCATATCCACCTCGTTTTTGCGAAGGGGTTAGCCAGGCTAACCCCTTCTGTTGCAATTACTGTTAAATCGTCGCACTGGTGAACAGGGCGTTAACGATGGTCGGGCCAAGCACCCCGAAGATCGCCAGGAACACACCGATAACAGCAGGCAACGCTTTACCAGTACCTGCACCGATACCCAGGCCAATCAGACCGCCAACAATGGCAATAGAACGACCGAGATAACCTGTAGCTGCGGCATAGATAAAGTTGTAGAACGCCTGGAACTCGGTACCGCCAGTACCGCCACCAATACCGATAGAAGCGGCAAGAGCAAGCTCAGGCAGAAACGCGAAGGCAAACATCAGCGCGGCTGCGAAGTAGCCCCGCTTCTGTCCGTTTTGTTGCAATGAAATTGCAGTTTTCATCTTTTTTAACTCCATGAAGTTTGAGATTGAGGCTAGTCAAACAGGCCGCTGCCCTAATCGCCTCTACCAGGACAGCGACACTTCGGTTAATCGACTGCGTAAACCTCGACGCGCCGATTTTTGGCCCGTTGCTCAGCGGTACCGTTAGGTTCCGCGTAGCAACAAAGGCCATGTCCATAGGCCTCGATCTGCGTAGCAGTCGATTTGGCCGTTTCAAAGAAATCCTTCACCTTATTGGCTCGACGTAATCCCAGCCAGTTGTTGTAGGGTTCACTGCCAACATTGTCGGTATACCCATGTATCTCAACTGCCTTGCCTGACAACTCATCAAGGGCAGCCAAAAGGGTTAATTTGGCATCAGCGGTAATTACGGAGCTGTCAAAATCAAAGTAAACCACCGCAACTGGCGGGACAGCAGGCACAGCTTTTGTGTTCTCAGGCTGGGAAGATGACTTCTTACTATCCGTTTTGCTTTGTGAAAACGACGTTTGTTTCTGCTTGTCCAAAGCCGAAACACCGCCGTCAGACGTTGCACCTTTAAGGGAGTCTCTGACGATCCCGGTGATTGGTTTGTCATCTGAATGCTTTACTGACACGAAGGATACCGGCGTTTTTGGAGTTGCGGCTTCGCAACTCCAAGCGCCGCCGTTCATGTCACAGAACACAAATTCGGCGGGATGCCCTTCACTCTTACCAGGAACCTGTTTAACACCGAGTTCATGCGGAACTTCACGGTTCGGCAGGCTTGTGCATCCCGCCGCTAACAAGGCGAAGATAACGCTGATAAACGCGCTCGGCGTACTTTTGACGAAGGTTTTCTCTTGTTTCATTTTTTCCTGTACCAGCATTGTAAGCTCCAACAGCGCGCCAATTATTCCCAAATACCTGTATGGATTGGGAAAGTATCCAGGCACCCACATGAATATTCGTGCAAGGGTCGAATAGGCTTTGTTCAGAAAGGCCGTACTTTTCCAGCTTTGGAAACCAGAAAGAGTTGATTTGCATTATCCCAACATCACGCGACTTGTCGCGGTTGTTGTGATTAACGGCAAGCGGATTCAAACTACTTTCTTGTTCCGCAATTGCGTAGAGAAGCCAGGGATCAACTTGATAGCGCGTCCCTGCGTCAACCCAACAGTTGCTTGAAATTGCTGCGTCCGGCAGCTCGTTTGCTAACAAAGAGTTAGCAAACGATACCGCGACTATACATGAAATCCCATATTTGCGCAACATTTGTACAATTCAACTTAGCCAATTTTGAACAATCAAAATACTATACTTTGACGCATCATAACGCAAGCTTTATTGCTGTTCAACTGGCTCATGCAAAAAAACAAAGCATTTTCGCAAATTCTTTACATCATCTGGCTTAAAAGTCGAATCAAGATGCTTGATTCGACCTGACTTACGCTCTCGTTTGTACCGAGGCCATTCCTCTCCATCAAACAGCTTTTTGTAATGAAGGTGATCAGCGGCCCGATCAAAGAGGTAAAAAACCCCAGCGTACAGCTTTGCCTCAAGGGCCGCTGAGTGGTTCATAAAACTTATATAAATGCGCTTGGTGTCTTTACGCCAGCGCTCATACTCAAGCGCCACCCAATACCCCCTGGGGGATCTCATGATTACATCCGGCTTCTCTTGATGCTCAGGCAAATCAATGTGCCTGTCCCATACAACTTCTTCAAATTGGTCAAGGCGGTTCAATACAGCGTACTGAACCGCCATGTCGTGGATAATGTGTGAATAGCGACCAAGGTGTTGAACCCTGGTCGTTGCTTTCGATATGTCCCTACCCTGCACTTCGAGATAGGCAAGGCCTGCACTTGTGAGCATTACGTAACGTTCGTTTTTCGTGTGTACGTTTTTGAATGACTGGATTACGCCGTCAGACAAAAGCGCATTGAAAAAGCGATTGGCATTTACTGCGTTACTGCCAATTCGCTTAGCCAATAGATCAATCGAAGAAAAACGGAACTCAAGAAGCCAATCGAGTACAAGCCGCGTTTTTTCTTCTTTTATTGCCTTCGGGTATTTGAGGCTTGTATCTCGACTCTCAATCAGCATTGGCACAGCGTCCTTTAATCGGTTAAACGTCAGCACATCGCATCAAGCGAAGTGCCGCTACTATCAGCGAATGCCGTGGCATTCGCCATGCGTTATCTCAGCTACTTCGGAGTATCGGAATAACTACGATGCTCGAAGCGCTGACAGCGTTTGCTTCAGCAAACGCAACGCCGTGTTGCCTGCTGACAAGATGCAGGCGTCACACGGCAGCAACCGTTCAGGTTGCGGATGCCGAACCCGCTGGCATTGCGTTCAGCAAGCCAGCAGGTTCGGAGGTCGCCCCGGCGACCGGAACCCCGGCGCAGGCTCACGCCCCCGCGTGAGCCAGGCCAAAAGCGCCGCCTACGGCGCGTTGGCCGATGCGGTTCCAGTCGAAGGCGTTCAGCCGAAGACAGGAACTGTTAAGCAGTCTCGCCCTAGCGAGGCGGCTTAACACCGAAAGGACGACAGGTGAGCGCCCACGCTCGCCTGAAGGACAGGGAAGCGAAGCGGTGCCCCAAGGCATCCCTGTCCTGTGCGGCCTGCCGCCGTCGAGGGGAGTGACAACGAGCCTTGACCCCCCGCTTTCGGTGGTTGGGCGTCCAGCCCAATCGCAAATAGCCGAACGGCTATGTAGCGACGAGGACAGAAGCGAAGCGTAGGGACGAAGCCCCGCAAAGCGGGGGGTCAAGGCTCGGGCGGACACGACTGAGCCGAAGACGGCGGCAGGGTGAATTGCAAACGGCACGAGCGTCCAGCGAGTACAGTGCGGCAAGAGGGACTCGTCCCTATTGCTAAGCGGGGCGCTCCCCCGCGTGCAATGGTGAATTTGACGTAAGCCCGCCGTCCAGAAGGGCTTTAAGGCAAAGAGGCGCAGCCTAGCGCACCTGGCGGCGTTCCCGCCTGGTGTGCCATCAGTGAAGCATGATGCAAGATACGCGATAGCGTTTTGCATGGTGCTGAACCTCTTTTTACCATCAAAAACATAATCAATTCTATCATCAAACTTACACTCAATAAAGATTGATGATAAGATTGTTGTAGAAAATGATGGTAAAAAGGTGTATGTAGCGGCTTTTTTCCGGTCGGAAAAGACCGGCTAAGCCGCTACGCAAATGCGAGGACAAACAGAAATGCCAACATCACAACCTGAGTACGCCGTACTCAACTGGTTCGGCCAGGTGAATTATGCAATGATGGAATGGACGAATGATTACTGGTGGCCTGTTTGGGCTGGCATAGTTTTCATAGGCTGCCTCATTAGCATGGCTCCCCTGAGCACTCACCATGAGCAGCCGTTCCACCAGATCGTTTTCGTCTGGATACGAAAAACGATCTTGTGGCTTGGAGCAATATTGCTCCTGTTGCCTTTCATAATGTTGTACCTGTACGACATGACCACTCAGAAGCAGTTGGCCGATAGCCAGCAGGTCTGGCTTCAGTGGTTCCTGAACCTCGCCGTTCAAAATTGGTTTACTCTGTTTGCCGCAGCCGCTTCCGGCTGGATGATACGCTTTATGCTTTTGCGGTATGCTCTTCCTGCTTGGTCGGGAATACTTCGCAAACTCCGCAATACACAAACAGATGATTCGCCTACGGATATTCGCCTTGAAGCAAGTCGTTTCAACGTGAAGGATTTCCTGCCATCGAAATACTATAAAAAAGACGCCATCTTGGTTGGCCTTAGCGAAGAAGATAAACCGATTCATATTCCGGCTGACACCTGGTATGAAACGAACATGCAGGTGATCGGCCCTACTCGGTACGGTAAAGGCGTTATCATGGGTGGGCTTATGGATCAGGCAATTCGCCGTGGCGATTGCCTGTTCTATATAGATCCTAAGAAGGATAAGTTTGCCCCGCATGTCATGTACCAAGCCTGCAAGGCTACTGGTCGAAAGTTCTATTATTTAACACTCCATGATGATGGCATCGGCAAATGGGCACCGTTTTCCGGCGGTACAGACCGGGACGGTCTGACTCGCCTAGAAACAGCTTTTGGTTTGGACTTTACCGGCGACCCCGGTACCGACTACTACAAGTCACAGGAGCGGAAAGAGCTGGAAAAGGCGTTTCGTCAAACACGCCAGGTGGAAGTTTTGAAAAGGCTTATGGAAGAAACGGATGCAAACCGCATCAATGCAGAGCTTGCCCGGTGGTCAAACATAGAAAGCCTCTGCCCGAAAAAAGGTAGCGGCTTTAGTATTGAGAAGGCATTGAAAGAAGGTGCTGTTGTCTACGTACAAGGCAGCCTGGATGATTCCGTAGTTAAGACTGCAACAAAGATATTTATCGCTGAACTAATCCAGGAAGCTCGCCGCCTGGATAAAGAGCGTAAAACCCACTTGACCGCAGTCATTGACGAAGTGAGCTTTTTGGCATCTAAGACGCTTGCCCAAGCGCTTGCTACGGCAGTGGGCTTCCGGGTTAATTTCGTGTTGGCTTACCAATCACAGAACGACTTGCTCAACATTGACGATAAATCGGTGAACCCGAAGTATGTTCACCAGAGTATCAATGTGAACTCGCAGATAAAGGCGGTTTATGGTGGTGCTGACTTCGAGACGGCAGAATGGGCAGCTAACCTCTCCGGCACCATCATCAAGGAAGTTACCAGGATGGAAAAAACGGACATTAGCAATACTGGTGGCGAGACGTGGGACAACCAACGATTTGTTGGCGCACAGGAAGAAAATTACATCAACACCAATATGGTGCTTACCCTCCCTCCAAGGGTCTGTGTGTTTGTTCAACCACGACACCTGGCATCAATATGCTTTAGCTCGTTCGTTCCAGTGAAGGACATGAAGGCTCTTGACGAATACCTGGAGCATAAGGAAAAGGTATACACCCCTCCTGCTCAACCGGCCAACGTCAGTGACGACGAAACGCAGGAAAACACAGGCATAGATACCGTTCCTGAAGAATTCTCTGCACCTAAGAAAAAAGAGGAAAAACCAGTTTCGCAAGCGAAACCAGAAAGCAAAAAGCCTTCTGATGCAGAAGACAGTAAAAACAAGCAGGATGATAATGTCGTCCAGTTCAGGGGTAAAAAGGCCACCGATAAAGACAGTAGGCCAGAGCCAACTAAAGGTATCGACAACCCTGAATTTTTTGAAGACCAAGAATCGGATAAGGCTAAGCCGAAAGAATCCGCTCCAACAAACCCTGCTGGAAAACCGAAGCAAGTAAGCGAGGAAGAGAATAAGCCAGATTCAGCAGCAGAACCTACCCCGGCGCAACTGGACGATTCCGAAGACGACACCAGTAACGACTCGGATGAAGCCGCCAAAAAGCGTGAAAAGAACCGTGCACGGAAGGCGAAACAAAAAGCCAAAAAGCAAGCTGAAACAGAAAATGCCGCGCCGGAAGAAGAGCCAGTTTCGCAAGCGAAACCCGAAGCAGAAGGTAAGCCAAACGAAGTTGAAAAGGCAAAGGCTGCCGTTGAGCTGCCGGATGATTTTGCAATGGACTTCGGGGGGCTTAATCTGAAAAGTGACGATAAAACAATGAGTCTGCTCAATGATCTTGAAGAAGATGAAGACAAATAAAAAAGGGGGCTAAGCCCCCCTTTTTTATTCTGTCTCAACCACCCAATCTTTAAACTTCTCTGCGTAACTTTTCATGATAGCCGGATTAGCTACCCGCCAATCCGGGTCATGCCTATCCAGCATGGAAGAATAGCCGGTTTTATCAATCAATTTAACCAGCTCATCTGGCGTGAATAAGATTCTTAGGGCTGCCGGTTTTTGTTTGGCATCTGGATCAGATTTCGCTTGCGAAACTGATTCGTCTGTCGGGTCTTCTTGCTTCGGCTTTTTGTCATATCTCTTTCGTGCAAAGAACTCCTTCGCGTTAAATTCACCACGCTCTATCAAGTCAATTGCCTGTTGCTTCTTATCCGAGCGAAGCCCTGAAATCTTTTTGAGCAACGTGTAATCACGGAGCTTTCCTTCTCTGGCCAGTGCGCGGATCTCAGGCTCGTATTTAAGAATCGCTGTATTCTTACTTACCCAGGACGGCGTAACACCCAGCTCTTGTGCAGCTTGCTCGATGGCGTTTGTAACTCCCTGGCTCTTCAGGTACTCGATGCGCCCATTTATAAATTCAGCCTTCTCTACCGGGTTTAGATCCTGGCGGTGTAAGTTCTCCGTTAACTGGTGGGCGTAGATTGCATCATCTGTAAGCGCTTCTTCGTCCTCCACAATGACTGCCGGTATGGTTTCTTTACCTGCTTTTTTTGACGCCTGCCAGCGTCTTTCTCCTGCAATGATCATGTAAGCTGGCTGGCCATCCGGGTTACGCCGCACCCGAATAGGCTGGATAACACCTACAGCCGCAATGCTACTTGCTAGTTCTTCCAGTTTTTCAGGGTCAAAATCTTTACGCGGCTGATTCGGGTCAGGCACCAAATCTGATAGTTTTAGTTGCTGTAATTTTTCCATTGTTACGTCCCTTGAGGTTTTAATTTCGCTTGCGAAATCGGTTGAAGCTGGCCCGGATTATACAGGGCAACGATCACAAGACACAGAATTCAAAATGTATTACTATGATAAATCAAAATAGGTCAAAACGATACGGGAAAGGTTAAAATGAAACTAATGATCGTAGAAAGCCCTAACAAAGTGAAGAAGATTAAGGGCTACCTTGGTGATGGCTGGCGAGTATCAGCCAGTGTAGGCCACATTCGTGACCTACCAGACAAGGAAATGGGCGTAGAGCCTCCTGACTTCAAGCCGAAGTATGTTGTGAGTCCAGACAAGAAAAAAGTGGTCAGCGACCTCAAAAGTCTGGCTAGTGGTGCCAGTGAGGTTTACTTGGCAACAGACCCTGATAGAGAAGGTGAAGCTATCGCGTTTCACCTTAAAATGTGTCTTGGCCTTACTAATCCAAAGCGGGTGACATTCACTGAAATTACAAAGTCAGCAATATCTAAGGCCTTACAAAACACCAGGATGATTGATGACAATCTGGTGTCCGCTCAGGAATCCCGCAGAGTCCTTGACCGGATCGTAGGCTACCACATCAGCCCCCTACTCTCACAACAAGCAGGGATTCCGCTAAGCGCTGGTCGTGTTCAGTCGCCAGCAGTAAAACTAACCGTTTTGAGGGAACGGGAGATAAGAGAGTTTCGCAAGCGAAACTACTATGTAGTTGAAATTCACTTGGCCAATGGATTAACAGCGACATTAGATGCAAAGGGATGGTGTGAAGATGGTAAACACATTTTTGATAAAGCAGTTGCTGAAGCAATTGCCAAAGCAAATAGGGTTGTTGTCAGTAAATCTATCGTAGAAGAAAAGGAAGCAAAACCTCGCGCACCTTTCACCACATCTACCTTACAGCAGGCCGCATCAAGCATCTTGAAGTTCACTCCCGCAAACACAATGAAGTACGCACAAGCCCTCTTTGAACAAGGTGCAATCTCATATCATAGAACTGACACCCCAAATCTGTCTGAGGATGCGTTTTACCTGGTAAAAGAGTTTCTGACCAGTATTGGTAAAGACACTCAACAAACTCAATTGAAATGGGCAACCAAAGAATCAGCGCAAGAAGCGCATGAAGCTATCCGGCCAACAGATCCAGCAGACGAAAACTGCGGAGAAACGGAACAGCAACGTAAACTGTATCAACTCATTCGTGAAAGAACGCTGGCAAGCGTAATGCCTCCTGCTGTCGATATTGTGACCAGTATCGAGTTCACAACGGTCGATGAAATCACCGCTGGTGAAGTAGTTTCGCAAGCGAAATTCACCGTATCAGGTAAAGTGCAAAAATATCCTGGTTGGCGAGTTATTGCGGAAATAGAAAAGCCTGGATCAAACGATAATGAGCTTCCAGCAACGGCTGAAGAAGACGAAGAGTTCGATGTAGAAACTAATCTTCTAACGAAATCGACAGAGCCGCCATCAAGATTTACCGAAGCAACGCTGATAAAAGCACTCGAAAAATTAGGAATAGGGCGTCCGTCAACCTACGCCAGCATTATGGAGAACATCAAGAGCCGGGGATATATCATCATTGGTGATGGCAAAAAGAAATCTGATAACAAGATTAGACCAACGGAAACTGGCGAAATGATAGTCGATGCCTTGGACGCCATGACTTTTATGAACCTCGACTATACACGCATTCTGGAAAGTCACCTGGATAAAATAGCAGCAGGGCAATCAAATTACTTTCAGTTAGTAAGGTCGGTATATTCCTCAATAACAAACGAAGCGAAAAATATAAAAATTGATTCTCTGGTTGAAACCGCTGCCTGCCCACAATGCGGGAAGGCAGTTAAACGCTTGAAGTCTAAAAAGAAAGGGGTAGGGCACTTCTGGGTTCATATGGAAGAGGAACACGGCTGTGAGGACTTCCTTGATGATGATAATGGTATACCCGTTTACCGGGAGAAGTATGATTCTCCGGTAACGGACTGCCCTGGTTGCGGCAATGAAATTAAGCGCCTGAAGAAAAAAGACACTGATGACGAATATTTTTGGGTACACACTAACGAGAAGCACGCAAAAAACTGTGTGAAGTTCATCAAGGATGAAGATGGCTTACCAGTAGTGATAAAAGATCAATCCCGCGAATGTCCTGGCTGTGGCAAACCAGTTATCCGCCGCTACTCACAGGCTAAGGAATTTCATTTTTGGGTTCACCAAACTCAGTCGCATGAAAAAGGATGCCATAAGTTCATCAATGATGCTGACGGTAGGCCAGTGATAGAGCAGGGGGCTTGAATGTTTACTTTCCATCTATTCCGGCGCACACCAAGTAATGAACCTCCTAAGCGAGGTTCACCCCGTAAGGCGACACTACCCATTAAAGAAGACATGGAAATAGAGGCCTGTTGTAATGGCAACGTACTTACAGGGCCGACATTATTCTATGACGTTGACGGGGTTCTACATCCCAACGATACAGGCAACCTTTCTTGCGCTGATGTTCTAACGTCAATCACCAGTCAGATACCTGGACTTCAATTGGTAATGTCGTCTAACTGGCGGGAAACAATGGATCTCGAATTCTTTCAAAGGATATTCCCAAAGGAGATTGTAAACAGGACTGTAGGTTTCACACCTGTTCTGTCAGCTCCTCCATACAGAAGGCAACGGGAAATCGAAGTCTTCACCAGTTACTTTGGTATCTCTAGGTTTATCTGTATCGACGATCAGGAAAGGTTGTATGAACCCGGCTGGCCTAACCTTCATTTAATCGAACGAAGCAGAGGCCTTGACGAATGCAGTATAGAAAAAATAGTGAGATATTTCAGTGAGGGCAGCCAATGACGGTTCTACGAATCAAAGACCACGATCTAATGACCTGGGAAACCTGCGCAATGAGCGAGGTGAGAAAAGGAGACGTATTCTATACAGAAGACAATGGCTTGAAAGGGCCGGTACTCATTGCTGAAGACAATGCAAAGCAGGTACCGCACCCAAGGCACAAAAACAAAATGGTCTGGAATGTTAAAACAAAGCCTTTTTAATCTACCTCTCGGCGATGCGTACCATTCACAATAGAATGGTACACATTTTTATTTCCCATACGTGCAGCACCATCAGCTTCGACTTCCATTATCATTTCAATCGGAACAAAAATACCGAGTTCGTTTAGCCGCTTCCGGTAGGGTTCCAAGGTACTAGGGTGGGACACCTCATCAAACAAATTCGAGTAAATATACTCGTCGCTCTCCTGGCCATCTTCTTCAATAACCATAAAGAACCCGTTTAAAGGTTGATCATACCCCAGCAAAACAGTGGCAGGTTTCCCCTGGTAAAGCGTTTTAAAAAAGTGCCGTGACATTTCTAGTCCCTCATTCTTTTATAGCTTCATCGAGAAGAGCGCTGTTCGGCGTCAACTATCTTGGCCGGTTCGCGTCAATTATGATGGCCGGTTAGGTTTTCTCATTTTTCCTACTTCTAGCCTGTTTTAACTGATGTTGTTTTCGATAGCTTTCTCCCTCTAATTCTATAATTGTCGCGTGGTGGATCAGCCGATCTATGGCCGCAACCGTCATCATGCTGTCTGGGAAGATCTGATCCCATGCACTAAACGGGTGATTGGCTGTAATGATCAGGCTACCGCTTTCATATCGATGCGCGATAAATTCAAACAGTACCTGGGTTTCTGCATCGGTTTTTTTCACATAACCAATGTCATCAATGATGATCACCTGATACTTATCCAGCTTGCTCATTTCGCTCATCAGATCCAGCTCGCGCTTGGCTTGTTGTAACTGCTGTACCAAGCCAATGGCCGGAAACAGTTTGCAGCGTATGCCTTGCTCAATCAGCTGGTAACCCAGTGCATTGGCTATGTGTGTTTTGCCGGTGCCACTGGGGCCAATCAGTAGGATATTATCGGCGTGATGCGCCCAGGACAGGTCTTGGTGCAACTTGGCGATAAGCGCTTGATTTGTGCGGCTCAGCACGTTGTTATCCAGAGCGCTTAAGGTTTTTCCAGGTGCCAGCTTGGCTTCGCGTACCCAGCTTTGTGTGCGCCGTGTAAAGCGCTCTGAGAGCTCGTATTCGCATAAGGCCGCCAGATAGTCACTGTGCGACCAGCCTTTCTCTACCGCGGTTTGCCAGAGTTTTTCATAGTGTCTGACGAACGCCGGGAGCCGTAACTCTTTGAGCAGTAATGCAACAGAGGAGGTCAAAATGGCACCTCCACATCATGTTTCGCCTGTGCCTTTAATGACGTTAGCAGTGCATCATAACTTTGCAGGTTATGTTGCTTTGTCTTAATTTCTGGCGCGTTTTGCGGGGTGTAAAAGCGCTCCTGAATGGTTTTGGCACTTTCAAACAGACCGGCTCTGGCCTCTTGCAACAAGGTCTCTCCCAGCTCTTGTTCACTATCGTATTCGCTCGCCAGCCAAAGCACCGTGACTATCCATTTACAGGCCTCCTGTGCCGGTAACGCATCGTCCACTAACTGCCACAGCTGCCGGTAATTGTCGTCAGGTAAGATATCATCCCGAAGGTGCGAGTAACGAAACGCCTGTGGTTTAGCGGCCAGTGAGCGGATAATATGCCGGTAGTTGATACAACGCGCACGGCTTTGGCCGGGTGCCGGGTAAATTCGTGGCAAGGTCAGCGCCACTTGCTGACCCACATAGAGCACCAGTTTGTTATGATACAGCCGTACTTGCAGGCGTTCGCCAATCAGCCGTGATGGCACGCTGTACACCACCCGGCGCACTTCAATGGTGGCACTACGGGTGACTTTAATGCTCAGCAATGTGTAATCAACAGCACCATATTCCGGTAAGGCTTGCAGGGTTTGCTGTTCTTCTAAAAAGCGGCTGCGTGAGCGCTGGTTTAGCTTGCCAACAATCTGGTCAATAAAAGCCTGATAGGTTTCGATACTGTCAAAGTCATTGTGACCGCGAAGTAGCAGGTGCTGCGCCAGACGGCGTTTAAATGAGCCATTAGCGCACTCAACCACCCCGTTCTCATGCGATTGCCCAAGATTATTGCGCGTTGGCGTCATATTGTAATGTTCGCAAAAGTCCTGATAGGCATCTGTCCAGACGTTTTGTGTGTTGTTTCTGGCGGCACTGAGGCTATCGGTGCGATGCTCTACCGGACAACCACCAGCCTGCGTCAGCGCACGCTGTAAACCGGTAGATAAGGCAGAATAGCTCTCCCCGCCCTGAACCACAGTGATGGAACGCCAGCCGCTATAAGCAAGGCGGAACTGATACAGCAAATGAGCAAAGGGTTGCTGCTTAATGGTGATCGGGCTATCAGGATGAGTAAAATCAGAGAAGCCCTGTAAACCGGGTTGAGCTTGCTGGCGGAAGATAACGTCTTTCTCCGGGCCATGTAGCGCTTTCCATTTCTTAACCCGACGCTGCAATGTTCTCAGTACTCGCTGGTCATATTGGTTTGGATAGAGCGCCTGCAAATGCTCCAGCAAAGTAATGGGCGTGAGCTCTGGTTTAGCGTTTAACAGAACAACCAATTCGGTTTCCCATACGGCTTCCAGTGGATCTTCGCGAGTGCGCCAATCTCTATCAGCTTTAGCGCGAGGTAAGGTGTTGGACTGCTCAATACGTCGGGCAGTGCGGGTGGAAATGGCAGACTTCGCAGCAGCGATTTCTTGAGTCATGCCTTGTTGGCGATGCTGCATATACAGCTCCTCTTGTCGGTGGGTGATATGTTGTCCTGGCACCTTGAACTCCGAACAGAAAACAAGGTACCTATTGTGACACCCAACCGGCCAAGATAATTGTCGTCAACCGGTCATCCTAATTGTCGCCGAACAGAGCGCCAAAGGCGCTCATTGCCTGGCAGTAATTTTTATAGAACGGAGCATAGCTATCAGGCACTAGAACGGTTTCAAGATCTGTGTAACTCAGGATACCGACCATCACCCCTTCAGTCCCTACTTTGAGCAATACAGCCGCTTCAGTGTATAGATGCCCCTTGTAATCCCAAGTGGCCAGCTCGGCCACCGCTTCATCCCGTCTCACAACCTGTGTTTTCATCACTCGTTCTCCTTCTTATCCGATTTGGTTGCTGATTTGCTGGCCCCAGCTTGCTTGCTGCCAGGCGTTGCTTTCTGACGGCTTTTCGTTGTTAACGAATCAATCACTTTCCGGTTTTGCGCTACCTGCTCTTCCAATGTCCTAACCTGGTGACAAAGCTGTTTAGCTTCGCCCTGAAGCGTAGCGTTCTCAGTCTTCGAGACCTGCGCATCAGTTACTGCTTTGTCTTTTGCAGCTTCAAGCTCGGAAACAACTTTGGTCAGCCGTGCTATCTCAGACTTGAATTCATTGCGCTGTTCGGTTACTTCCTTAAGCTCTCTATGACCAGCTTCCACTGTTGCACTGAGTTCGCCGTTCACGCGAGACAACTCAGCCTGCGCCTGGCGAAGCTGATCCAGCTTATCCAACGCACCTCTTGCTTCCGCCTTACTCTCCTTCAGATCGTCTCTCAGGCCGGCAATCGTTTCCTGTAGGTCATCATTGCGTTGTTGTAACGCTGCAACTTTACTGCGCTCTTCATCAACCACACCCTGGAGCTGCGTAAGATCACCTTTTGCTGATGATACAAGTTCGTCCTTGGCCACCAGGTCAGTCTCAAGCCGCTCAATCTCGCCCAGGGCTTCGTCACGTTCTTTATTAGCTGCCTCGATATTAAACCGGCTCTCTTCCTTCAATTTCTCAAATTGCGCGGTCGCCAGGGCAGAAGCCGCCTTCCAAAGATCAGCACCAAAACGGTCAAGGGCACCTTTAACCTCTGAGGGCATTTCCAGGACGGCCACGGTCGTAGCTTCACGCTTTTCTTTCCACTCCCGGAGCACCGGCGAAATGGTTGCAAACGAGCCGCCACCAAGCCGCTCACGAACAGCTTGCATACTTGGATTGATACCTTCGGCGGCCAACTGCTCTGCCGCGTCGATGATTTGTTCTCTTGAAATAGCCATCCCAATAAACCCCGCTTAGCTGTATGTAATCGTATGTATGTATTATACATACCAATACATACAAAACAAGTATACAGGTAAAATAAATTCAATTTCGCTTGCGAAACTGGCTTCACCGGTAGCGAAAGCAAGAGGCGGCCAAGAACACAGGCACTGGTTTACTGCAACCAGAACCAGTGTCGTTGATAGGGAAGGTTGTAGAGATACAGCGAGGAAGGGGGCAAGTACCCCCAAGTTGTAAAAGGCTATTTCCGAGTGAACAACCGAGCTGGGTTTAACTTATCTTTCAACCCGGCCTGAACCGCATCCCGGTACATAAAGTACAGAACAACAGCAAACATGAAGTTCAGATAAAAGATGACGTACAGATCCAGCACCTTGAAATAATACTGTATCCCAAACCAGGCCAGGACAAACACCTTTAACCAGGCGATTCCCTTAATGCCCATATGCTTGTAAAAAAAGCGGGCAACGAAATTCCATTCTTTACCACCATTCTCCAAAATAACTTTTGTCACCATCAGATCAACAACATTCAATGTAACGAAGAGCAGGTACCCTAAAAGCATCCAATCATGCGCCGACATAAAATCTCCTTTGATATAGTGTTCAACAATAAACGTAGTACAACTCAACTACAGTGCCAGATCCATGTTGTGGACAGCTCTCCGAGGCGTGTGCATTGAGCATGGACGATCCCTTCGGGACGTGTGGACAAAGCATGAATGGCAAAAACCCCATTCACACTTTGACCACACTGTCGCCCACACTCACTACACACTCTGCCCACAACTCCGTAATCAACAACAAATAACAAGATTATTTTTTTTTTATTTTTTTATACAGCTTAATCAGGCGGTGGAATTCGCCGTAATTGCATAATTGCCATCCTCATAAAATCAGTCACACCGACAAAATCCAGGTCTAACTGGCTTGCACCTTGCTTAATTGAGATACATAGACCATCGCTGTGGCCGCCAGGCTTCTCTTTAACCCCCGACCGCATAGCAGGGGCAGGTATCTGATAGGCACCATACTTAACATTTTCTTTGTGGCCATTGGCTGCGGCCATCGGCACAACGTTGGCCGGTTGGTTTTGTATCTCTTCGATAATCTGTGAATACTTTGCAACGGTCTGTCTTGATAGCCGTGCAGTGGCCGCTATGGCCGTTCGAGTGAGCCTTGAACCCTTCTCTAAGAGCTGGTGTACTGCGGCCCTTATGCGCGATTCTGTGGCCTTTTGGCGCGTCTCATGAGTGCGCTTTGCTGATAGTTGCTGCTTCTCCTGGAGTGGCATGTCAGGATCGAGCCGCATCACCCCACGATTGCAGCGACTACTTCCGGTATAACGATCCCATGTCCACCTGGACACTGATTTCACCGTTGCCTTTACCTGGGAAATTGACAAATTCATGTCAAAACCCCGGTTCTTAAAATTGTTGTGGTTGAAGGCGTAGGCTTCGAGCAGGCGGATAAAATTTTGAAAGGAGCCTTGTTCGCGTTCGCGGTTAACGATTGAGTAGGCGTAAAAGCGAAGGTCTTCAAACAGAATGCAATGCCGTGAATGGGGAAGATTTTCGAAGTTCGGCCCTGTGCTCCACAATGGTTTTAACGCCAGATCAACATAGTCGGCCAGCTCGCCCAGGTCATATACCGCGTTGTGTATTTCCCAAGTGTCCCACCAAGGATGGCCAGGCGTTTTGGCGACCGGGCCGCTATAGGAAGCGTCAGCACCAAGCCGCGCCACCATCGCCTCATAGACGGCCTTCATGTACGCAATGGGTTTGGAACGTGCGTTCTCAGACGTGCATACCGGCGGGATCGCATAATACAAATGCGCTTTCCCTGAATCTCGGTTTCGCACAACGATATTCGGGGCCGGAAGCCCCTCATCATCCCATATCAATGAATTGGTGTGATCGAGGTCGAACACGAGCCATGACACCATGCCAGGCCTGTTCACCTGCATATACGGGAAGCGGATCGCATATTCGCGGGGTCTTATCTTCGCGGCAGTCTTGTTATCGCTGCAACGGGACAGATAAGGCGCTTCGTTAAATACACGATTTAACGCAGTGTCAGCCTGAAAAAATCGCTGCTGCTGAGCTGTTGAGCTACTTGCGGCCACCATAACCCCCGGCTAAAGGGGGTCGGCCTGACGAAAAAAACCCCAATTTTCACTCCAAAACTTGCAATGGGGCTTTGAACTACCTAGAATAGAGAAACGTGTCCACGCTGTTTCGCCAAAAACAGTATGACACCCTGGTAGAACAAGCCCGGTGAATGTACGGACGATGTAACCGCCCTGCGGTTAGGTGCTGGAAAGTTCTACATAGCGGATACCTCCTTTTTGTGGGTGTCTGTCATCGAAAGCACAGTTCTCACGGTCTGCCAAACCAAAGAACTGAAGATAACCAGGGTGCCAACCCTAGCAACAGCAACGAAACATTTCGCACTCGCCAAAGTGCTTACCAAATTTCCCAAATACATCATTGACCCACCTCCCGGTGGGTTTTTGCTTTCTGGCTGCCACAGCCAGATAAACCCGTTTCCTGACGAATGGCCAATACGTATACCTCGGCGTGATTCACGTCGAGCTGGTATAGGATATGGTAATCGTCGATTTTGAATAGGTAACAGCCCGGCAGAGCTGGCCCGGCAGATACGCCGCCAGTTAAGGGATCTGGTATCAATGATGATTCGATGACCTTCAATACTCTAGCGGCATTGATCTTGCCAATAGTCTGAAGGTCATTGAATACGTCACTGTGATATACCGCTGTCCATGCCTGGGGCATTGTCAGAACCCCAGGCTTTGTTGTAGCTCATTGTGTGAAACGCGGTCATTCGCTAAACCGCCCATTCGATGTAGAGCCATCACCTCAGTACGTAGCCGTTCCATTTCATCCAACATCGCTTCAAAGCTGGAAATATTGAGAACAACCGCAATAGGCTCCGCTTTTCTCAAAACGACAAGACGGTCGTTCTTGGAGCTTGCCACCTTGTCAAAAATACCTGATCCACGTCTTGTTAGATCCGTCAAGCTTACCAGTTGATCTGAGCGCTCAATTAACGCTGCCATGATGGTACCCTCTCAAATACACACTATGATGCACAGTGTAGATCCACAAACCTGCAAAATCAATAACTTTGATGGTACAAAGTAACCGACTTGTAAAGATCATCATGACTGGTCACAAGGCCTGCGCCTGGCCAACCAGGATCTGTGACCACAACTATGGACACAAACAACCCCCGGCCGATCGCGCTGCGTGTGACCAAATACCTATGGGCACAATCTCACCCGGCCCGGGCCTCCGCGGTGTGACCACTCCCCCCCGCCCCTCGCCTGCGAGGGGAGCGATTCGCCATCTGTCGTCAGGGGTGCGGGACATGCGGCCTACGGCCTCCCTTCCCGCTCCCCAGCCTGGAGCGTATGGGTCATTACAGCCGCGTCAAGGGGCCGTGTCCTCGCCTCCGGCTGTGGGCCGCACCTACCCCTTGACACGCCTTCCATTCCCTCTGAAACAACCTCACAGCCCCATTCAGCCACCACCAGTACCAAACACACCACGCCCGTACCAGGACAAAACGCTTTGGCCACACCTGGTGGCCATCGAGGACGCTACTTTGTGACCACCTACCCTTGGTCACAGATCCAGCTCGCCGGCAAGCTGCTTCAGTGACCAAAAAAAA
>NZ_NEFY01000018.1 GCF_002258215.1 Marinobacter vinifirmus | reverse complement strand
AGTTCACCGCCCGTGTAGGCGAATTCCCCTCTGATCACTTTTCGGTAGTTGGCTTCGCGCTGACCGAACACCTGTCTTCCTTGTTTCATGGCCGGTTAGAGTTGGCCAGTACTGACCCAGACGTGGCCGCTGCCGACATTCTGGAACAACCGGTAGACCTGGTGGTTTGGCAGGATGGGCAACCGTTGCGCCGTTTCACCGGCGTGGTGAATGAGTTTGTTCGTGGCAACACCGGCCACCGTCGCACCCGCTATGAAGTGGTCATCCAGCCGCCGTTATGGCGTCTGGGCCTGATGCACAACAGCCGCATCTTCCAGGCCCAGACTACCGACGCCATTGTGCGAACCTTGCTGGAAGAGCGGGGCATTGTTGATTCCATCTTCGACTTCAAACGCCCACCCGAAGAACGGGAATACTGTGTCCAGCACCGGGAAACCGACCTGCAGTTCCTGGAACGACTGGCCGCCGAAGAAGGCTGGCACTACCGCTACCAGCACGGCAGCGTGGATGGTGAAGAACAACCAGCACTGATTCTTGCTGACCACCACGGCGATGCCCCGAAACTGGAACCCGTGACCTGCAACACCAGAGCCGGAGGCAGCACCCAGCAAGCCTGCGTATTCAGCTTTGCCTACGAAGAGCGGGTGCGTGCTTCCTCCGTAGCCACGAAGGACTACACCTTCAAGAATCCGGCCTACGCCCTGATGCACGAACAAAGCGCCGGCAGCCCGAACCACCGCGAAGATTATCAACACTACGATTACCCAGGCCGCTACAAAGCCGACGCCAGCGGCCAGCCCTTCACCCAGGCCAGACTGGACGCCCTCAGAAACGACGCCTCCCTGGCCAAGGGCGAAAGCAACCGCCCGGACTTCACCCCAGGCGCCAAAGTGGAATTGCAGGAACACGACAGCCAGACCCTGAACCGGGAATGGCTGCTGACTGCCATCACCCACACCGGCAAACAGCCCCAGGCGGTGGAAGAAGAGGGTGGCAGCGAACCCACCAGCTACCACAACGATTTCAGCGCTATCCCGGCCGACAAAACCTGGCGTACCTTATACAACTACCGCAATCACAAACCCATGATGGACGGCCCCCAGATGGCCCTCGTCACCGGCCCGGAAGGGGAAGAAATCCACTGCGATCAGTACGGCCGCGTCAAAGTCCGGTTTCCATGGGACCGCTACTCAAAAAATGACGAACACTCCAGCGCCTGGCTGCGCGTGGCTCAGGGCTGGGCCGGTGGCCAATACGGCTTTATGGCCCTGCCCAGAATCGGCCACGAAGTGATCGTTTCCTTCCTGGATGGCGACCCGGACCAGCCCATTATTACCGGCCGCACCTACCAAGCCACCAACACACCGCCGTACGCGCTGCCAGAACACAAAACAAGAACCACCCTGAAAACCAAAACCCACAAGGGTGAGGGCAGCAACGAGCTGCGGTTTGAAGACGAAGCGGACGAAGAACAAATCTACGTGCACGCCCAGAAAGACCTGGACCTGCTGACCGAACACAACCGCACCGAAGTCATCAAGAACGACAGCCACCTGACGGTGGAGAACAACCGCTTCAGCCACACCAAAGGCAATAGCCACCACACCACCGAAGGCGAACGACGGGAAAGCATCGGCGCCGACTACAGCCTCACCGTTAACGGAAGCCACCACAGCAAGCAGGGCAAGAACCAGCTGGTGGAAGCCGGTACGGAGATTCACCACAAGGCCGGTATGAAAATAGTGATTGAAGCCGGAGCCGAGGTAACGCTGAATGCGGGCGGCAGTTTTGTGAAGGTGGACCCGAGCGGGGTGACGGTGTCAGGGCCGCTGGTGCGGATGAACTCCGGGGGTGGGCCGGGGAGTGGTAGTGGGGTTGGGGCGCAGACTCCGGCCAAGCCAGCGTTAATTGCTGAACATCACTCGCCGAAAGTTGAGCATGCCCAGCTGGCACTGGCCTCCCAGCGCTTCAGTGCGTCTGGAGCAAAACTCCGCTCCCCATTGCTTAAACAAGCCGCTCGTGAAGGAGCGCTGTCAGTAACCAACTGCGAGTTTGATGAGCATGGACGCTGCAAACTACATCAGCACACTTGAGCTGATAGCCCCAAGAACAACTGCACCGGAAAACTACGATTTTGCCATCCTGGACTTGGCTAGCGATGAGACGCTCCTTGAACAGCTCTACTCTGGCACGGTGGGTGAACGTATCGAATGGTGGAGTCTGTTTGAGGGAACAAGCTGGCAGCCTGACTGGGCAAGTGGTCCCATTCTTATTGACTTGAGAGATGCACCTGGTTTTCGCACACAGCTGCAATTGCAGCTGGAATCATCTTCTATGGGTATCTTGATTACCTCAGGCTCTTCTGCGGAAGAACTTCGTCAGCACCTGACTCGTTGGCTCTTTGAGTCACTGCCGAAGAAGCAGCAACTACTGAGGTTCTATGAGCCGCGTATGTTTGCTCCGCTGTTGTGTGTTTTGAGCAAACAAAGCTGCCAGAACTTTCTCGCTGTGGGGCGCCAATGGTACTGGCATGACGGCCATGTCTGGCGTGAAAGCCAGGGGTGTAATCAACCCGCTGATGAACTGCGTGATTCGGGCCAGGTAGTGGTGTCCGCCACAGAACTCAAGAATTCGGAGCGGTATTGGCTGGCGGGTGAAGCAAGCGGGTATGCCACTTATTACGATGAGGCGTTAGGCCACACGAAGCGGCCCGCTGTATGGGTGTTTAACTGCCTCGAAGAAGCCCAGAAAGCTGGTTTTTTGAGTGCGGCCTATCTTGAGCGCTGGTTGAGGTTGGCGCTCCAGTTGGGAGCAGATTTTCATCATTCTGAACCGTATCAGGAAGCGTTATCCCGAGACGATCTCTCGCCAAGAGACCGTCTGATTGCTATGGAAAGCATGTCGGAGAAAGCTCATGCAAACAACTCATAAAGTTCAGGCCGGGGATACACTCTCGGCCATCGCCAACCACTATCAGACAACTGTCAGAAGACTTCAGTCAGTCAACCCTGAAGTCACGAACAAGGACCATATCCAGGTTGGTTGGGAGTTGATAATTCCGGCAAATGAAATGGGCCAGAGTTCTCAAAAAACTGATGTTCTAAGAGCTCCCCGTTCAACTGGTAGTGAAGCGAAAGGGCAGGCATCGTGTACTGAGTGCACAGATGATTACACTGAAATCATCCATGTTACCGGAGCCGGTGATGGCAAATGGTGCGTTGCACTGCCGCAGAATGCGGCTGATTTTCTGCTGAAGGAAATTGATGAAGTTGACGCACTGATGGCTGAATTCAAAAGTGCTCAGGACGCTGTGCATGATCCTGAATCTGGTGAAATAAGCCCTAAACGCCGCTGGATGGACAAAGCTGCAGAGATGGGGGTAATTGAGCCTGAGCCTGAGGCGAGTGAAGATGAAAACGTTACCAAGGCGTCAACAATCCAGTCACAGATCGCCGCTATTGATGAACAGATTCAATGGTATAACGACTATGATCCGGACTATTACCTGACCTTTGCCCGACCGGATGCAGGGAAACGAGAAAGTATTGAGAGTGCCGCAAAGGAAAAGCGACTAGCGATGCTGCGGGAAGAGCGCAATAAACTAGTGGCGAAGCTGGAAAAGGGAAGTGCCTCCACCGGTGTAAAAGGAACAGGCATCTCATCAAATGAATTTCTGACTTCCCGAAGCAACAGTAAAGAGAGGGGCTTTGTTTCCCAGAGAAGAACCAAGCGGGAAACCGGAATCGTCGAAGTTATGGTTTTCAGCCGACCGGGTCGCTGGTATTACATTCGCCGTGAAGCTTACCGGAGGTTGGTCACCGAATACGGGGCTATTCGCTATGTGCGCAAAACAAAGTCAATATCCAACATGCTGCGAGATCGAACCGGCACCGCAAAGGCACTGTTTGGCCAGATCCGCGATGGCATATCAGCAGACGCTGCAAAAAGCCCATTGGGTAATATTGAAGTGAAGTTTGCTGAGGCTAGTGATGATTTCTATTTGTTGGGGGAAGAGCACTCGAAGTTAACCTGGACATCAGGGGATGAAGGAGAGACATCTGTAGAAAATAGTTTCCAAGTTAGCGCAGAAGCCCACTTGATGCGTTTCGCCATGCAAGCCAGTGCCGGCGTTAATGCTTTTAACCTCAGTGAAGGGGAAATCGATATCGGGACCAAGGCCAGCGCGTCACTGGCATTGATTGAAGCCGAGGCAAAGCTGGCGGAGGTGTTTGTCCCGAATGAAGCCGGGTGGGATTGTCGGTTTACGTATCGTAATCGTAGCGGCGAGTTAGCTGATCTGGCGTTTGGTGCTTTCCGTTTTTCCGGTGACATTACCCTGAATTGTTTTGCTGGTGGTCGAGCCAGTGGTGAAGCTAACGTAAGGTTATCTTCCGGAGCGGCCTCGTTTCTGTTGTCGGAAAACAAAAAGGTCGAAGCAAGTCCGAATGCAGGATTGGCCGTCACGGGTGACGCTTTTGCCGGTGCTGAAGCTGGAGGTGCGATAGCAGGCAAGTTCAGCTGGGTTCATCCCGAGGAGCAATATCGGAAGAACGCAGATTGGCAAGACTTGTTCAATATCTCTATCGGCGGGACGCTCGCAGTCGGAGCCGGCGCGGGGTTTGATTTTGAGCTTCGTTTCTTGGCGGATAAGATCTATTTTGTCTGTAAAGGTCGATTAGTCTTTGGGCCAGGCGCCAGTGGTTCTTTTGGCTGTGAAATCGGCGCCGATAAGGTGTGGAACCTCGCTAAGACTATTTTTGAAGTGTTATCGGAAGTGGACTATCAATATCTGTCCAATATACAAGCGGAGCTGTTCCATCAATGGGCGCGATCGCTTTACCTTTCCTTCTCTGAAAGTGCCACAGATTTGATTGAACTGTTGAGTAGCCCGGCTTATGTGTTTAATCGCATTTGGGCGGCGAGATCGGAGAGAAAAGTTGCTGCAGAATCGCTGGCCAACAACATCATAGACGGGGCAAAAGGTAAGGAAAAACTTGAGGACCTAGCGTTTAATGGATTGCCTTATCATCAATTACCCCCTGAAACTCTGGGTATGATGATGTCGACTCTGTGTGAGACGTTTATTGATAGCTGGGAAGAAAAACAGGAAACAGCCCTTCTTATTCTGGTCTCGCAGATCCGGACATGGCGAAAATTTTTCGAAACGCTTGAGCACATGTCTGAGGGTGGTGAAAAAGTCGACCCCATGGATAGTTTGAGAAAATTGACTGCCATTCTGGATGATGGAAGCACCGATAGTCAGTTGTCGCAATTTCAAAACTGGATTCTTTCAGATTTGGCTATAAAACCGACCAGGCAATCATTGAAATTGGCTTGGTCTCCAATACCTATCAACCAGAAAATCAATAGACTGGTAGCTCGTTTAGATATGCTTAATCAAACTCATACAAGTCATCTTGTGTGAGTTTGACCGCAACGGAAACCCAAAGATTCGTAATAGTGCTCTTCTACAGGATTTACATGGTCCCTCAGTATGGTGGTCTTATTGGGACTGGCAGTTCTGTAACCTCCTGAGCGAATAACTTTTGTCTCTCCGGTTGAGGGACCGGTCGGGTTCATTTCCGGACTTTCTTGATAGTAAGTCTCGGAGTACCAGTCTAGCGTCCACTCCGCACTGTTGGACGTCAGGTTGTGGATGCCTAGAGGGTTGGGGGGAAAGCTGTCGACCGGGCGCATTTTAGCTGGACCATCGTCGGGCGGAGTATTTACCCCTGGTGTGTACTCACCATTATTCGTGGCATAGAGCACGTTCTTTCCACGGTTTCTGGCCGCGAACTCCCATTGCGCTTCCGAGGGTAGATTGAACGGTCTGTTCGCCAGTTCACCCAGCCAGACACAATAGTCCTTGGCTTCTTGCCAAGTTTTTGTCCATGCCGGGAGATCCAGCTGAAACAAGTGCTGTCGATCCTCTCTCGCCCTTAACTCTGGTGCGTAAGGCGTTCTGCCCATAATTTCGCGATACAAGTCAAAGTCACTAAGCGTAGTTTCGAACTTGGACAGATAGTAGTCGTCTAAGGTTACCTTGTGGGCATAATCGTTGTCTGGCGAGAAATCGGCGTTGCAGAGTTCCGTGGATCCAGGCTCACAGGGCACCCCAAACTCCCCCATCATGAAGCTTCCACCTTCCACAAAAACCATATTGTCTACAGCCCGTACAACCAGTTCTGTAATTGCGGTTTGTTGAGAGGAAGAAAGGTTTGGGTGGCGTTCTTCAACGCGGCCCTGAATGGCTTCAATCTGAGCATTGTTGAGCCTCTCACTGGTAACCGAAGTACAACCAGCGAAGAAAGCAACGATAACGGACGATGAGAGCAGATTGCGCATTTGTGCTCCTTGCAGCGGTTTACAATCCATGTTGGCAGCGATAATACCAGCTATCGCCTGCCAGAAAAAAAGAATGGGTGACTGATTTCCCAATTTCGCGGAATCGTACCTTTCTCCCACTCCTGTCGCGATATAATGCCGGCTGCTAAGCATGTCCATTCCTGTAGTTAACAGGACGGGGATACACCGCATGGAAGAAAATTCAGTTCAAGGAGAGATACATTGAAAACCCTGAGAATCCTCAAAGACGTCTTCACCCTCATTGGTGCGGGGCTGCTTATCGGCGCAATGATGAGCTATATAAACACCTCCAAGTTCATTGAGCGTGCATCTGAAACTGTTGGTACGGTAATCGACCTTGAGCGGTCCCGCTCAAGCGATTCGACAACGTTTTATCCTGTGCTGGTCTTCGAAGACGCGAATGGTCGGGAGGTAGAGTTCCGGTCACGTTCTGGTTCCAATCCCCCAGCTTTCAGTCGTGGTGAAACAGTGTCTGTGCTGTATGAGTCAACAACTCCTGAAAGTGCCAGAATTAACACCTTCTTCTCCCTGTGGGGGCTGCCGATCATCCTTGGTTGCTTGGGACTGGTTTTCGGAGCCATTGGGGCCGGAATGTTGGTTTATAGCTGGATGAAGGTCCGATCAACTGCCTATCTGAAAGACAAGGGCACCGAAGTACTCGCGAAATTTTCATCGGTCGAGCAGAACACAAGCCTCACGGTTAACGGCCGTAACCCGTTCCGAATCGTCTGTCAGTGGCAGCATCCCCAAACCGGTGACTTACACGTGTTTCGCAGTGATAACCTGTGGTTTGATCCCAGTAACCACATCGAACGGGACACGGTGCCCGTGCTGGTGGATGAGAGCAACCTGAAACGCTACTGGGTTGATACGTCTTTTCTTCCAAAGCTGGCGGGTTAAGAGGCGTCAGGCTGCACGCGGAGGCTACGTTTTCTTTACCCCCAAAGCACAAACATACTTCCGCTCATACCGCCGGTCAGCCCAGCTCTCATAAACCCGCCTGGCAATGGGATAGATCACCGGCCACAACAGCGGTTTGAACAGCCGCCCAAACGGCGCATGGCTCCAGGCCCGCACGTTGGCGTGCAGCCCGGTTACCCATTCGCCGGTCCAGGTCATCAAATGCAGGCGGCGGAGGAGGTCTTCATGGGAGGGCAGTTGGGGGCTGCCTTCCGGTTGCTCGTGAATGTCTGCGAAGATGAGTTGCCCACGCTGCAGCCGGCGCAGGGTGCGGATTTCCTTTGCGCAGAGCGGGCAGCTGCCGTCGTAGAACAATGTGTCGTATTTTGGGTTCATGCAGGTTCTGGTTATCCGGTGGCATTTGTTAACTATACGAGCCGAGTGGCTGATGGTTCAGCGCCGTGGCGTTTGTAATGCCCTGATAATGCAGCCACTTGTTCGAAACGCTACACTGGTGTCTTTGCGGAAGCGCAGGCTTCTGTGTAAACACTTACCAGGCCAGACTTGCACATGGAAGACCAGAAGCCCGACCAGACCGCTCCGGAAGACAAAAAAGCGTCAGCGCTTGCCGAGTTGTCCACTCCCATCTACGGCCTGTTCACGCTGGGGATTCTGTACACCTTGTACCTGGCCCACCAGATTGTTCTGCCGATCATTCTCGCCGTGCTCACCAGCTTGTTGTTGTCGCCCCTGGTGAAAAAAGCCCGGTTGAAATGGCATGTTCCTCGGGTGGTGAGCTCGCTTGTACTGGTGCTTGTGGTGCTGGCCGGCATTGTCGGCTTGGGGGTTGCTGTAACGGCACCGGCGCTGGAATGGGCCGAACGGGCCCCGCAAGGTTTGTCACGCCTGTTGGTGGGCGACAGCGAGATTATGCGGCAACTGGACAAAGTCACCCGTTCTGCAGAGCAGGTGGAAAAATCTGTAGAGGGATTATCGGCCGAAGGTGACAGCGACAAGCCCACAACGGTCGTGCTGCAGACCGATTCCTGGCGCAGCCAGCTGATGACAAAGGCCCGCAACGGCCTGGCCGGCCTGGCGCTGGCGTTGGCGTTGACCTACTTTCTGCTGGTCAGCGGCGACAGGTTGATCCGCAACTTCGTGCGGCAAATCCCCAGATCCCAGCGCAAAACCGTGCTCAGAATTACCCACGACTCCCAACACCAGATCGCCCAGTACCTGGCCGTGTTGGGCCTGAGCAACCTCTCGGTAGGCCTGATCACCGGGCTCACCTGCTGGGCCATCGGCCTGCCGGACCCGGCCGTATGGGGCCTGATCGCCGGCCTTGCACGGTTTATTCCCTATCTCGGCAACATGCTCACCATCGCGCTACTGGCGCTAGTGTCGGCACTAACCCTGGACACCGTCTGGATGATGGCACTGGCACCGCTAAGCTTCATCCTGCTCACCACCATCGTCGGCTTCTTCCTGGAACCCTGGATCCACGGATTCCGCATGGCCATCAACCCCGTCATCATCTTCGTATCCATCTTCTTCTGGGGCTGGCTCTGGGGCCCGGTAGGCGTACTGCTGGCCGTCCCCCTGATGACAGTAATTCAAGTGATCCTAAAACAAATCCCGAGACTGCGTCCGGTGTACAAAGTAATTGCTCGATAAGCCGTCTAAAACACAGCGCTCGATCACGAACTGAGCTTCCTTTCCAACAAGGTTCTGCCGGCGGGAGGTGGGGCGTGTTTTTCTGGCAGAAAAAAAGATGTCTGAGCGAAGCGAGTTATTTTTTCCAGAAGAAAAACACGCCCCACCTCCCAGCCCGCCCCCACAACCAGAAGGATGGGAGCCCAAGCCAAACTCATCACGTTCCCTGACACAAAGCCAGATCTTTCCTATGCTCAGTGAATCAAAGAATTCACCAACGCAGGAAGAATTCAATGCCCGACATCCCGCCCACCATGAAAGCCATGGTCCTCACCGGCCATGGCGGCCTGGAAAAGCTTGAATACCAGGATGTTCCGGTGCCCAGACCAGCAGCCGGCCAGGTCCTGGTCCAGGTAACCGCCACCGCCAAGAACAACACAGACCGCAAAGCCCGTGAAGGTTTATACCCCACCAAAAAAGGCGAAATGACCTCATTCCAGATGGGCGGCAAACCCACGCTAACCTTCCCGCGCATACAAGGCGCCGACATCGTAGGCCGTGTAGTCGCATTGGGTGAGGGCGTCAGCGAACAACGTATCGGGGAGCGAGGCCTGCTGGACTTCAACATCTACGCCAACGACCGCACCGACATCAATCTCACCCCGGACTACTACGGCCATGGCGCCGATGGCGGCTACGCCGAATACGTCGTCCTGCCGTCTGACCAGTTTCACCATATCCCCAACCCGGAACTGGCCGATGCCGAGCTGGCGGCCATGGGCATGTGCTCCTACCAGACCGCCTACCACATGCTCACTTCTGCCAACGTGCAGGCGGGCGAACGGGTTCTGGTCACGGGTGCCAGCGGCGGTGTGGGCACGGCCCTGATCCAGCTCTGCCGGATTATCGGTGCCATTCCCTACGCACTGAGCCAGAAAGGCAAGGCAAAAGCACTGCTCGATCTTGGCGCCGAAGCGGTGCTGGATCGCAGCAACATGGACACCTTCGTCGACCGGGTGAAGGCCGAAACGGATGGCAAACCCCTGGACGCAGTGATGGACCTGGTAGGCGGCGAAATGACCGACAAATTCATCGACGCCATGATCTTCGACATGAACGCCCGAAGCACCTACCCGCGCCTGAGCATCGCCGGCGCCAGTGGCGGCAACATCAGCGAAATCCTGTGGACCCGAATCTACCTGTACCAGGTGCAGATCTTCGGCGTGTCTCACGGCACCCGGGAAGAAGCAAACCAGTTGATGACCTGGATACGCGATGGCCAGCTCAAACCCGTCCTGCACGGCGCGTTCAAACTGTCTGACCTGCACAAAGCTGAAGAGTACTTCGTGAACCGTGGCAGCAACTACCTGGGCAAGATCGTCATTGTCCCGGATGCTCAGTGGCTGGAACACGGACAACCCTTCGCCGTGGAGGCGGGCGGATGAAACCTGAACTCACCATTCAACTGATGGATACCCATGCCGCCGGTGACGTCAGCCGAATCGTCACCGGCGGCATCATCGACTTGCCGGGAAATACGGTAAGGGCCCAGATGGAATACCTGCGCGACGACGCCGACGGCCTGCGACGGTTGCTGCTGGAAGAACCCTATGGCATCCCCGAAATGTCCGTAGACCTGCTGGTACCCGCCACCAACCCCGAAGCCGCCGCCGGTTACATCATCATGGAAGTCATGGGCTACCCCATCTACTCCGGCTCCAACACCATCTGCACCGCCACCGCCGTACTGGAAACCGGCATAGTCCCCAAACAGGAAGGCAAGCAACACTTCAAGCTCGAATCCCCAGCCGGCCTGGTAAACATAGAAGCCACCGTGCACAACGGCGTAGTAGAAGCCATAACCTGCGAAGGCCTGCCCAGCTACATCCACACCCACAACGCCAGCATCAACGTACCCGGCATCGGCAAGGTCAACTACAGCGTCGCCTACAGCGGCGGCTTCTACGCCCTGGTAGACGCCAAATCCCTCGGCTTCGACCTCACCCTGGACGAAGAGCACCAACTAGCCCAAACCGCCCACGCCATCGTCGAAGCCATCCAGGCCGAAAGAGGCTTCTCCCACTACACCCTGGGCGACGTAGGCCCCCTCCCGTTCCTCCACTTCATGGGCCCGGTAGAACAAATAGCCGAAGGCTACTACCGCTCCCGCTCAGCAACCTACGTCCACCCCGGCGTCATCTGCCGAAGCACCACCGGCACCGGAACCTCCGCAAGACTGGCGTTAATGAACCACGAGGGCCAAATCAAACCCGGCGACAAACTCGAAACCATATCCCTGAGGGAAACCGGCTTCATCGGAGAATTCACCGAAGTGGAAAAGGCAGGGAAATACCAGGTGGTCAAAAACAACATAACCGGCAAAGCCTACGTCATCGCAAAGTCCGACATCGTAGTGAACTGCGACGACCCCATGGTGGAATGCAACGGCCTGACTCACATCCTCAAATCAGAAGATGTGCCTTAACCTGCAGAACCTATCCCGCCCCCACAACCAAACGGATAGGAGCCCAAGCCTGACCCCGAGCCAGCCACTCACCGAGGCCGCAACCGCCGCTTCTCCGCCCGCCGCATCCAGAACCAGGCGATGAAGGCAATCACCGAAACCGCCGCAATAATCAAAGTAGCCAACGCATTAATCTCCGGCGACACCCCCATCCGCACAGACGAAAACACCACCATCGGCAACGTCGTCGCTCCCGGCCCGGACACAAAGCTGGCAATCACCAGATCATCCAGCGACAAAGTAAACGCCAGCAACCACCCCGACACCAACGCCGGCGCAATCACCGGCAGCGTAATCACAAAGAAAGTCTTCAGCGGCGTACAGCCCAGATCCATGGCCGCCTCCTCAATGGACAAATCCACCTCCCGCAAGCGCGCACTCACCACCACCGCCACATAAGCACTGCAGAAAGTGGTGTGGGCAATCCAGATCGTCGCCATGCCACGGTCCACCGGCCAGCCGATCAGTTGCGCCATCTGCACAAACAGCAGCAACAGCGACAGGCCGGTGATCACTTCCGGCATCACCAGCGGCGCCGTGATCATGCTGGACAGCAGGGTGCGGCCACGCATCTTCTTGAACCGGGTAATCACAAAGGCACAAAGGGTGCCCAGGCACACCGCCATGCTGGCAGAATAGAAGGCAATGCGCAGGCTCATCCACACGGCAGACAGAATCTGCTCATTGGCAAACAGCGCGCCGTACCACTTGGTGGAGAAGCCGGCCCACACAGACACCAGCCGGGAGGTGTTGAACGAGTAAACGATCAGCACCACCATCGGCAGGTACAGGAACAGCATGCCCAGCGCCAGCATGGACTTTGAGAAGCCGGGGGCTTTCAGCTTAACCATTCTTTTCCATCTCCCGAGCCTGGAAGCGGTGGAACAGCACAATCGGAATCAACAGCAGCGCCAGCATGACAATCGCCAGCGCAGAGGCCACCGGCCAGTCGCGATTGTTGAAAAACTCTTCCCACAGCACCTTGCCGATCATCAGGGTATCCGGCCCGCCCAGCAGTTCCGGAATCACAAACTCGCCCACCGCCGGAATGAATACCAGCATGGAGCCGGCCAGGATGCCGGCCTTGGACAGGGGCAAAGTGATCGCCCAGAAAGTAGTCAGGCTACGGCAGCCAAGATCCGACGCCGCTTCCAGCAGGCGCACGTCCAGCTTCACCAGGTTGGTGTAGATGGGCAGGATCATGAACGGCAGGTAGGCGTAGACAATGCCCAGAATCACCGCAAAGTTGGTGTTCAGCATCTTCAGGGGTGAGTCGATCAGCCCCAGCCACATCAGAAAGCTGTTCAGCAGCCCCTGGTTTCCCAGAATGCCCATCCAGGCGTACACGCGAATCAGGAACGAGGTCCAGGACGGCAGCATCACCATCAGCAGGAACACCAATTGCCAGTGCTTGGGCGCCCGGGCCATGGCGTAGGCCATGGGGTAACCGATCAGCAGGCAGAACAGGGTGGCCAGGAAGGCGGTTTTTACCGAGCCCCAGTAGGCGGCGATATACAGGCTGTCGGAGGCCAGGAACAGGTAATTGCCAAAGTTGACCACCACCGACAGGGTGTTATCCACCCACCGGAACACGGGCTCGTAAGGCGGAATCGCCATCACCGCCGAGGTCAGGCTGATCTTCAGTACCAGCGCGAATGGCAGCAGGAAGAACAGCAGCAGCCAGGCGAACGGCACGCCAAACACCACCCGGCGATGGAATACCACCGCACGCACCCGCTCAGCAAGAGGGGTTGCCAGAAGCTTCTTGGTCATGGCGTCAGTTCCAGAGCAGGATAGGGCTGGAGGCTTCCCAGGACACATACACCCGGTCACCCCAGGTAGGCCGCTCACCCCGGCGTTCCACGTTGGCCATGGTGGCCTGTACCCGCTTACCACTGGCCAGCTTCACGTAGTAAGACGTGATGTCGCCAAGATAGGCAATGTTGTCTACCGTGCCGCAGCTCCAGTTGGTGTCGCCCTCGGGTTTCTCGGTAGTCAGGTAGATCTTCTCCGGGCGCAGGGCGATCAGGGTTTCTGTGGTTTCCGCGGGCGTGGTCACACCCCGGTCGATAAACACCGGTGCGTCCAGCAGGTCGCTGGTCAGCGAGATGCTGTCGGAGTTGTCTTCCAGGATGTTCGCCTCGAAGATATTCACCGAGCCGATGAACTCCGCCGTCATGCGGCTGTTCGGGCTCTCATAGATATCAATGGGCGAGCCCACCTGGGCAATCCGGCCGTAAGACATGATGGCAATGCGGCTGGCCATGGTCATGGCTTCTTCCTGGTCGTGGGTCACCATCAGGCAGGTCACGCCCACTTTCTCCAGAATGTCCACCAGCTCCAGCTGCATTTCCGTGCGCAGTTTCTTGTCCAGCGCGCCCATGGGCTCGTCCAGCAACAACAGCTTTGGCCGCTTGGCCAGGGAGCGGGCCAGGGCCACACGTTGCTGCTGGCCGCCAGACAATTGCTGTGGCCGGCGTTTGCCGTAGGCTTCCATTTTCACCAGCTTGAGCATGGCCGCCACCCGGTCGGCGATTTCGCTTTTCGGCAGCTTGTCCTGCTTCAGGCCCATAGCAATGTTCTGCTCCACCGTCATATGGGGGAACAGGGCATAGGACTGGAACATCATGTTGGTGGGCCGCAGATATGGGGGCAGGGCAGTGATGTCCTGGCCGTCCAGCACGATGCGACCGGAATCCGGGGTTTCAAAGCCTGCCAGCATGCGCAGCAGGGTGGACTTGCCAGAGCCGGAGCCACCCAGCAGGGCGAAGATCTCGCCCTTGTGGATGTCCAGGCTCACGTCGTCCACCGCCAGGGTGCTGTCGAAGCTCTTGGAAATACCCTTGATGCTGAGGAGCACCTCCGCTTGCGCGGAGGTATTGTTGATCACGGCCACCGTCAGCGACCGGATTTCACGCTGGTCCAGGTACGGGTCATCAGGCGCTGGGCGTCCTGAGGCCGACCTTCCATGATGTACAGCTTCTTCATCACCTCGTCGGTGGGGTAGATGCTGGTGTCGCTCAGGATTTCCGGATCGACAAATTCATCGGCCGCCTTGTTCGGGTTGGCGTACCACACGTAGTTGGTCACATCGGCGATGATCTCCGGGCGCATCAGGAAATTCATCAGCTTGTGGGCATTTTCCACGTTCGGCGCGCCGGCCGGAATGGTCATCATGTCGAACCACAGCACCGCGCCCTCTTTGGGGATGGTGTAGCGGATGACGTTACCGTTCTCGGCTTCTTCAGCACGGGCAGCGGCCTGCAGGATGTCACCGGAATAACCGGCGGCCACGCACAGGTCACCGTTGGCCAGGTCGCCAATGTAACGGGATGAATGGAAGTAGGTGATGTTCGGGCGTACCGCCTTGATCACTTCACCGCCTTTCTTGATGTCGTCGGCGTTGTTGCTGTTCGGGTCCAGGCCAATGTAGGCCATGGCGGCACGAACCATCTCTTCGCCGGAATCGAGCATGGCAATGCCACATCCACCGGCGGCGAGTTTGCCGGTCACTTCGGGATCAAACACCAGGGCCCAGGAGTCGGTCGGGGCGCTGTCGCCCAGGATGGTCTGGGTACGGCCTTCGTTGTAGCCATAGCCGTTGGTGCCCCACAGGTACGGCAGGGAGAACTGGCTACCCGGGTCAACCTTTTCCAGATCGTCCATCAGATCCGGGTTCAGGTTGGCCATGTTCGGCAGCTTGCTGTGATCCAGCGCCACGAAAGCCTTGGCAGAAATCTGCTTGGCCACGTAGTGGTTGGAAGGCACCACCAGGTCATAACCGGAACGGCCAGACAACAGGGCAGCTTCCAGCACCTCGTTGCTGTCGTACACGTCGTAGACAACCTTGATGCCGGTTTCTTCGGTGAACTTCGCCAGGGTGTCCTCGGCGATGTAGTCAGACCAGTTGTAGACACGCACTTCCTCGGCTGCAACAACCGAAGAGGCACCCAGAGACATAGCAACAGCGGCGGCAAGCGCCTGTGGCTTACACAACTTCAACATTGGATGGTGTCCCTCACTGAAAAGGGATGGATACAAAGCGTGCAGGACACACGCGGTTCTGGTGGGATCCGAGCGATTTTTAACACGATGTGGGGGTGTGCGCTACATAAATTTCACTGGCGGGATCGGGGGTTGTGCGTACGCCCCGAAACGTAGCGGGGACGGCGGCCTTTACCTTGTTTTTACACTGATTGACGGACACGGCTGGGTATCTTGGTCACTATAGATTCAAACAATCGAATCTGGAGCAAGCAGATGCTGAAGTTGCCAGGGTTGAGAGTGGGAGGATTGCTGGCATTGGCAGCAGTTGTGCTGTCTGGCTGTAAGGTCAGTGCCACGTCGGGTGATCGCTACTACGAAGAGCCGAGCTATAGCCGGGGCTACTTCCTGGATGCCAGGGACACCGGCCGTTATTTCCCCAGTGAAAGCTGGAGCCTGAACCACGAAGCCGAGGTCTGCATCGGTGAAACCCTGTACTTCGAAACAGCCGATGGCCGGGTTCGGGTATACGGTTCTTCCGCCTATAGCGAAAACACCTTCCGCGCCGCGGCCACAGAACTGAATACCCGCATAGACGGTGTATTAAACCGGTTCAAAATGACCTGGCGGGACTTTGTGGATGAGCGCAGTGCCGAGGCGCCCTATCCTGAACGACTAACCGGGTGTCTGAGCTCACGGGTGACAAATGCCAACCTGGCATCGGGTACCCTCGCAGCGGTGGCCATCGCTCCTTATCACAGAAGCTGGCCCTATGAGGCCGGGCAGATATTCACCCACGAGCTGGCCCATTACGTTCAGGAAAACCTGAGCCGCTACAACGCCGCGGTTCCCCTGCTGCCTTACTGGTTCGCGGAAGGCCAGGCCGCCCTTGTGGCCGGTGATCCGGTTGCCCCGGCATACCAGCACTACGACTACAGCCCGCTGCGAGATGCTACACGAAGCGAGGCAGGTAACGTCAGCTACCGCTTTGAACACTACGCCCTGGCATATCGCTACCTTGAACAGGCCAATGGTGCCCTGACGATGACCTTGCTGCTGGACCTGGTGCAGTACATGGACTGGACCGGCGATTATCGAGGGGAAATCAGCACCGGTGAATCCCGAGCATTTGTTGAGGCATTTGATGCGATGGAGCTGGTGGATCATCGGGGCCGGTATTTGAGCTTTGGGCGGTTTTATGCGGAGTACCATGAACTGGTGGGGATGTAGTATTCCTCTGAGGAAACTTATGGGGTCGAAAATGGGCTAAAGCTGGAATCGGGTTTTGCCCGGCTGCGGCGGAGCATGCCGGGCATGTTGCCGAGATGACGAATTATTGCGCCGTAATCGTCGCCATCACCAGCTTGCCATCCATCCGGATGGGGCCGTCTTCCTTGGCGCCCAGGGTGTATTCGAATACACCGGTTTTCATGCCGCCGTCTTCGCTGTGAATCATCAGCATCAGCATGTCACCGGCGGCCACTTCTTCGGTCAGAATGGCGGCTACGTCCATGTTCTTACCTTTCTTCAGGGGCGCATAGCCCACCACCGGGCCCGGTTTCATGGCTTCATCGGTGCGGTGCACTACCAGCCAGCCGTTCTTTTCTGTCATGACTTTCTTGGCGGTTACCGTGCCTTCAGACACAGACTGGTCGTCGCCCCATACGCCCACTTTGTTGTTGCCGTGGTGGTCAGCCAGGGCGGTTCCGGCACTCAGGCTGCCGGCCAGCAGGGCTGCGGTGAACAGGGAGCGGGTTTTGTTGTGCTTGTTCATGGTTCTCTCCATACAGTTGATTGGCCCCCGCCCGGGTATAAGTTGGGCAGGGTGATCAGTTGTACGGAGATTTGTTTGGGATAGATTAGGATATACTGAAAAAATATCAGAGGTTATCCTTCGCAATGCCCTGGCGGACCCGAACAATATCCGCCATCACAGACAGGGCAATCTCCGCCGGCGTCTTGCTGCCGATATTCAGGCCGATGGGCATGCGGATTTGCTCAACCTGCTGCTCGTTCAGCCCGCCAATGCGCAGTAAACGCTCCCGGCGTTTTTCCGAGGTGCGCAAAGAACCCATCACGCCGATGTAGAAAGCGTCGGTTTTCACCGCTTCCATCAGGGCGGTGTCGTCAATCTTCGGGTCGTGGGTGAGGGCAACTACCGCGGTTGCTCCGTGGCAGCCTTCGCGGGCGATCCACACAGAGGGCAGCTCCTGGTGCAGGGTAACGCCGGGTATGTTGAAGTTGCAGGCTTCTTCCTGGCGCGGGTCACATACGATCACCTCGAAACCCAGGCTATGGGCAAAGCTGGCGCAGGCGGTGGCCACCGGCGACAAGCCGGCAATGAGCAACCGGGATACCGGCCCCACCCGCAGTTTCAGGGTGGCGGTTGTTTCGTCTTCCATCACTTTCTGGCCCGTTTCCCGGTCTGGCTCGACACTGGCTTCGCCGGTTTTCAGGCAAACCTTTCGAGCCACATGGTCCTGGCCGCTCAAGGCGGCCCGAAGTGCCAGGAAGTGCTCCCGGGTACTGGCTGAGGCGGGCCAGTGTTCAATCAGAACATCCAGCACACCGCCGCAGGGCAGGCTGACTCTGGGGTTGTCCAGGCCATCGGCGGCACCGTAGCGGATTCGGTTGATGCGGCCCTGAAATTCGCCTTCCTGCAGGCGTTCGAGAAAGTCCTCTTCCACACAGCCGCCTGACAACGAGCCGCAATGGTCACCACTGGCCTGTGCTACTAGCCAGGAGCCCGGCGCCCGGGGAGAGGAGCCGAAGGTACTGAGTACCGTACACAGCCAGAAATCCTGACCGCCATCGCACCAGCTGATGGCCTGGTCAACTACCTGAATGTCCAGTGGCTGCATCTGCGCCTCCTGAATGAATAAGTGAGTCCTGTGTGATACCGGAATTTTGTCGCCTTGCCAATTGCAGTCGGGCCAGGGAGCCAGGCTATCTGCGCCAATGGGTCAGTGCCTGGCGGTATGCCGGTAGTCGCTGGGGGATTTGCCCATTACCTTTTTGAACAGCCGGGAGAAGTAATAGGCATCGTCGTAACCCAGTTGCCGGCTGATGTCAGCGAAGGTGTGGCTGGTGGTGTCCAGCAGTTCGCAGGCCCGCTCCACCTTCAGGTGCAGGAAATGCTGAATCGGTGAGGTGCCGGTCTGTTCCCGGTAACGGGTGGCGAAATGGGCCGGTGATAGCCCGCTGAGTTCGGCCAGTTGCTGCAAGGTCAGTCGCTCTTCCAGGTGTTCGCGCATGTAGTTGTGAAGGGTGTCCAGCTCGGCTTGCCGGGCCTGGCTGGTTTCATCCACGTTCATGGGGACGGCACTCAGCAGCTGTCGAAGGCGATTGCTGGCGTGGATCAGCCCCTTGGTGCGGAAGCCGGTCTGGCGAACCGACAGCAGGCCGTTGAAGTCTACCAGCAGGCGGGGCTGGCGCCCCAGATGGAGCACTCGGGTGTTGTCATCAAATCCCATGTAGTCACCAAACTCTGCGGCCAGCGGGCCGGTGTAGTGCACCCAGTGAATGGTCCATGGATTGTCCGGGTCCGCCGTGTAGCGGTGGCTGGCGCCGGCAGGCAGCAGCAACAGGTCGCCGGCGCTGACGGTGTAAGGTTCGCCCGCCACGTTCAGAAAAGCTTTGCCATCGGTGCAATAGATCAAAAGATTGTCACGATGGTGTTCCCGATGCATGTGATGGCCCGCCGCCCGCCGGTAATGGCCGAAGGCCAGCGGGTACAGCTCCCGGGTCAGTGGGTGGTGCGCCAGTTGGCGGACGATGGGCTCCGGAACCACATAGCGAACGCTGTCTGCAGGAACAGGCCACTGGGAGGTTTGCGCGGATGGCTTGGTGCTTTGATGACTGGTCATCGAAAAATAATCCATCATGGGCGAAACTTAGTCAATCATAAGGCGGCAAGGAGCGTGCTAGTCTTTTGGAAAATCATCGCCAGGTCCGTTTCGTTATTCAGCGGGCCACGGCACTCCCGGACAACAACAAACAGGGACCATCCTCATGAAAAAAGTACCTCAGTTTATTGCTGGTGAATTTGTTCAGAGCCAGACCCAGAACTGGATCGACGTGACCAACCCGGCCACTAACGAAGTCATCGCCCAGGTGCCCTGCGCCACGGCGGACGAAATGCGCAAGGCCATCGACAACGCCGGCGAAGTGTTCAAAAGCTGGAAAGAAACCCCGGTATCCGAGCGTGCCCGGGTCATGCTGCGTTACCAGGCACTGCTGAAAGAACACCACGACGAGATTGCCGAAATCCTGTCCCAGGAAACCGGTAAAACCTTTGACGACGCCAAGGGCGATGTCTGGCGCGGTATCGAAGTGGTAGAGCATGCCGCCAACGTGGCGTCCATGATGATGGGCGAGACCGTTGAAAACGTCGCGCGGGAAGTGGATACCCACTCGTGGATCCAGCCGTTGGGCGTTTGCGCCGGTATTACCCCGTTCAACTTCCCGGCCATGATTCCCCTGTGGATGTTCCCCATGGCCATCGCCTGCGGTAACACCTTTGTACTGAAACCGTCCGAGCAGGACCCGCTGACCCCGATGCGCCTGGCAGAACTGTTCGAAGAAGCCGGTGCGCCCAAGGGCGTTCTGCAGGTAGTACACGGTGCCAAGGAGCAGGTGGACACCCTGCTGAACGATCCCGCCATCAAGGCAATTTCCTTTGTCGGTTCAGTACCGGTCGGCCGCTACATCTACGAAACCGGCACCCGTAACATGAAGCGCGTGCAGAGCTTTGCCGGCGCCAAGAACCACATGGTCATCATGCCGGATGCCGACAAGCAGCAGGTGATCAATGCCCTGGTGGGTGCCTCTGTGGGTGCCGCCGGCCAGCGTTGCATGGCTATCTCCGTGGCGGTGTTTGTCGGAGCGGCGCAAGAGTGGATTCCGGAACTCAAGGAAGCCATGGCGAAGGTACGCCCGGGTGCCTGGAACGACTCCGGTGCCAGCTATGGCCCGGTGATTAGCCCGAGGGCCAAGGAGCGGGTTGAAGCCCTGATTGCCACCGGCGAGGCCCAGGGCGCGAAGCTGATGCTGGATGGTCGCGGCTGCACCGTGGATGGCCTGCCGGACGGTAACTGGGTAGGGCCCACCCTGTTCAGCGAAGTCACGCCGGAAATGGACATCTATAAAGAAGAAATCTTCGGCCCGGTGCTCACCTGCATGAACGCGAACGACCTTGGCGAAGCCATCGAGCTGATCAACAACAGTCCTTATGGCAACGGCACCTCTATCTTCACCAACCATGGTGGCGCCGCCCGTCGGTTCCAGCACGAGATCGAAGTTGGCCAGGTGGGTGTGAATATTCCCATTCCGGTGCCCCTGCCGTTCTTCTCTTTCACTGGCTGGAAGGGTTCTTTCTACGGTGACCAGCACGCTTACGGCAAGCAGGCAGTGCGTTTCTACACCGAAACCAAGACCGTCACCTCCCGCTGGTTTAACAGTGAAGCAACGTCTACCGAAGCCAACTTCTCCATCCAACTCCGGTAACGCCGAGCAGGGAGCTGAACGATGGATTTCAACCTGACCGAAGACCAGCTGGCGTTCCGGGATGCGGCCCGGGCCTTTGCCGAGAAAGCCATGGCACCCTATGCCGGCCAGTGGGATGTAGACCACACCTTCCCGGTGGAGGTGATGAAAGAAGCCGGCGAGATGGGCTTTATGGGGATTTATACCCCGGAAGCCCTGGGCGGCATGGGCCTGTCCCGCATGGACACCTCGGTGATCGTGGAAGAGCTGGCCATGGCCTGCCCATCCACGGCGGCCTTTATCACGATTCACAACATGGCCACCTGGATGGTAGCCAGCTTTGCCTCGGACGACCTGAAGCGGGAGTTTGTGCCCAGGCTGGCCAGCGGTGAATGGCTGGCCTCCTACTGCCTGACCGAACCCGGGGCCGGCTCCGATGCCGCCAGCCTGCGTACCAGGGCGGTTCGGGATGGAGACAGCTATGTGATCAACGGCAGCAAGATGTTTATCTCCGGCGCCGGCGCCACCGATGTTCTTGTGTTGATGGCCCGTACCGGCGATGCCGACAGTGGCGCCAAGGGGATTTCCACCTTTGTGATCCCTGCCAATGCCGAGGGTGTTTCCTACGGCAAGAACGAGGAAAAGATGGGTTGGCACAGCCAGCCTACGCGGCTGGTCACCCTGGAAGATGTGCGTATTCCGGCCAGTAACCGAATCGGTAATGAGGGCGATGGCTTCGCCATTGCCATGAAGGGCCTGGACGGCGGCCGCCTGAACATCGCCACCTGCTCCCTTGGCGGCGCCCAGGCGGCGCTGCTGCGGGCCCGCAATTACCTGCACGAGCGCCAGCAGTTCGGCAAGCCACTGGCAGCCTTCCAGGCGCTGCAGTTCAAACTGGCGGATATGGCCACCAACCTGGTGGCGGCCCGGCAGATGGTGCGTTTGGGCGCCTTCAAGCTGGATGCCGGCGACCCGGAAGCCACGTTGCATTGTGCCATGGCCAAGCGCTTCGCCACCGATGCCTGTTTCGAGGTAGTAAACGAAGCCCTGCAGCTTCACGGCGGTTATGGCTACATTCGGGAATACCCGCTGGAGCGCTACGTTCGGGATCTTCGGGTACACCAGATTCTCGAAGGCACCAACGAAATCATGCGCCTGATTATTGCCCGCCGCATGCTGGAAGACGGCGTTGCCGAAGCCATCCAGTAACCGGCCGTAATCATCAGCACCGGAACAACCAAAGGAATTTACCATGAGCGAACTGATTCAACTGGAAAAGCGCGATCACATTGCGATCCTGACCATCGCTAACCCGCCGGCCAATACCTGGACGGCAGACTCTCTGGCGGCTCTGGAGGCCACCATTGAAGACCTCAACGCAGACCGCAACATCTTCGCGCTGGTGGTCACCGGCCAGGGTGAGAAATTCTTCTCTGCCGGGGCGGACCTGAAAACCTTTGCCGACGGCGACCGTGCCCGAGCCAACGAGATGGCCCAGAAGTTCGGTCAGGCCTTTGCCACGCTGACTGCCTTCCGTGGTGTGTCGATTGCCGCCATTAACGGCTACGCCATGGGCGGTGGCCTGGAGTGTGCGTTGTCTTGCGATATCCGCATTGCCGAAGAGCACGCCCAGATGGCGCTGCCGGAAGCCGGTGTTGGCCTGCTGCCCTGCGCCGGTGGCACCCAGAACCTGCCCTGGCTGGTAGGCGAGGGCTGGGCCAAGCGCATGATTCTGTGCGGCGAGCGGGTAGATGCCAACAAGGCCCTGCAGATTGGCCTGGTGGAAGAAGTGGTGCCGTCCGGACAGGGCCTGGCAGCCGCCCTGAAACTGGCCGAAGGCGCCTGCAAGCAGAGCCCGTCTTCCATTTCCCGCTGCAAGCAGCTGGTGATGAGCGCCCGTGATGGCCGTAGCCATACCGATGGCTGGCGCATGGAGCGGGAACTGTTTGTGGAGCTGTTCCACACCGAAGACCAGAAAGAAGGCGTGAATGCGTTCCTCGAGAAGCGCAAGCCGGAATGGAAAAACCGATAAGCCCGGGGCTGCTATGAGCGATCAACCGATGGTATTTGAAGAGTGGACCACAAACGGCGGTGGCCGGATTGCGGTCGCCAGGCTGAACAGCCCGCGTAACCTGAATTCGCTGTCTATGGACATGATCCGCCTGCTCAAGCCGCAGCTGCAACGCTGGGCCGACGATGACAGCGTATGCGCGGTCTGGCTGGAAGCTGAGGGCGACAAGGCCTTCTGCGCCGGTGGCGATATCGTGTCCCTGTACCGTAGCATGACCGAGCCCGGAAAGCTGGCTGAAGGTGAACGGTTCTTCACCGAAGAATACGAGCTGGACTACCTGATCCATACTTTCCCCAAACCGGTTGTGTGCTGGGGCAATGGCATTGTAATGGGCGGCGGCATCGGCCTGATGGCGGGCGCTTCCCACCGGGTAGTTACCGAGCACTCGAAACTGGCCATGCCGGAAGTGAGCATCGGCCTGTACCCGGATATCGGCGCCGGCTGGTTCCTGAACCGCATGCCCGGGCGTACCGGAATGTTTCTGGGGCTGACCGGCACCCGCATGAACCCAGCCGATGCGCTGTTTGTGGGCATGGCAGACCGGTTCGTCAGCCACGAACTCAAAGGGCAGGTGATTGATGCCCTGGCCTCCGCCAACTGGCAGGGTTCCAGCGCAAATAGTGTTGTCAGCTCGGTACTGCGCCAGTATGAACAGCAAAGCCGGGAGGCGCTGCCGGCGTCTGCGGTTCGCGATCACTTTGATGATATCCAGCAGGCCACCGATGGCGATTCCCTTGAGCAGGTGGTAGCGCAGCTTAAGGACCTGGGCGGCCGAGAGGGTTGGCTGCGCAAAGCTGTGAAGGGATTGGCCAGTGCCTCACCCACCTCGCTGGCCCTGACCTGGAAACATCTGCAGCGCAGCCAGCGCGACAGCCTGAAACAGGTGTTGGATAACGAGCTGGTGATGTCGGTGAACTGCCTGAAGAAGGGCGAGTTTGCCGAAGGCATCCGGGCATTGCTGATCGACAAAGACATGCAGCCCCGCTGGCGTTATGCGTCGCTGGCGGAACTGGACAATGAGTGGATTGAAGAATTTTTCAGCCAGGCGCCCGGGCACTGATAAATCCCGGCGCACTGCAACAAAAACAAGGAGAAGCAAGATGGCGAAGGTAACCTTTATTGGTCTGGGCAACATGGGCGGGCCCATGGCCTCCAACCTGCTGAAGGCGGGGCATGAGGTCACGGTTTTCGACCTGTCCAAACCGGCGGTTGAAGCGTTGGTGGCCGAAGGGGCGAGCACTGCGGATTCAGCGAAAGCTGCAACCCAGGGCGCCGAATGCGTGATCACCATGCTGCCGGCGGGCAAGCATGTGGAAGCGGTGTACCTGGGCGAAGACGGCCTGCTGGCAGCCCTGCCGGCAGGTACCCTGGTGATTGACTCCTCCACCATTGCCCCGGAAACCTCCCGGGCGGTGGCAGAAGCCGCAGCGGCAAAAGACCTGGCCTTTATCGACGCGCCGGTATCCGGCGGCGTGGGTGGCGCGAAGGCCGGTACGTTGACCTTCATTTGCGGTGGCGAAGTGGCCACCTACAACAAGGCACGGCCGGTTCTGGAAGCCATGGGCAAGAACATCTTCCACGCTGGCCCACACGGTGCGGGCCAGGTCGCCAAAATCTGCAACAACATGATGCTGGCCATCCTGATGGCGGGCACCAGTGAAGCCCTGGCGCTGGGTGTGAAGAACGGCCTGGACCCTGCGGTACTGTCGGAAATCATGAAGCAGAGCTCCGGCGGCAACTGGGCCCTGAACGTGTACAACCCGTGGCCGGGGGTAATGGAAGGGGTGCCGGCATCCCGGGATTACCAGGGCGGTTTCCTGGTGAACCTGATGACCAAGGACCTGGGGCTGGCGTTTGATAACGCGGTCGCCAACCAGGCCTCCATCCCCATGGGCTCCCTGGCCCGCAACCTGTTCCAGCTGCATGCCGGGCAGGGTAACGGTGAGCTGGACTTTTCGAGTATCCTGAGGCTTTACAAACCGGACTGAGTAGTAGAGCCATGCAAGTAACATTCGGGGAGCTGAAGGCTTTCCTTGAAGATCACTTTCCCCAGGGTACCGCCTACGGCACCCTGCAGGAGCTGGGTGATGGCTGGGCCGAGATGAAGCTGGAGGTGGACGACGGCCACTTGCGCCCCGGTGGAACCGTGTCTGGCCCGGTTATGATGGGGCTGGCAGACGTGGCCATGTACGCCGCTCTGCTGGGCAAAATCGGCCTGGTACCCCTGGCGGTAACCACCAACTTCAACATCAACTTCATGCGCAAGCCCGCCGCCCACGCTGCGGTGTGGGCCCGCGCCACCTTGCTGAAGGTAGGGCGCACGATGGCGGTGGGTGAGGTGTCGATCTATTCCACAGGTATGGAGGAGCCGGTGGCCCATGCCACCATGACGTACTCTATTCCTCCGGAGAAACATCGGCCCTGATGCCCCGGCTTAGCTCCGGCGCCAGGGCTTCGGCAATGTACCGGTAGCCTTTGATGCCGGGGTGGTAGCCGTCGCTGGCCAACAGCCCGGTATCTTCAATCACTGGGTAGCGGGCGTAGCGGAAGTGCTGCGGTACTTCGCTGGCCAGTTGCCGGTAGATGTTGTCGAGAAGCCTGGCCCGCCATCCCATCACGTAGCGCAAGGGCGCCGGCAGGGCGGTGAAAAGGTGCATGGGAGGTACGCTCAGCAGCATCAGGGGTGCCGGATACCGTGCTTCGAGCAACTCCCTCAGTTCAAGCAGTTGCCGGCGGAATCGTTTCCGGGTCGTAAAACCGGTGGTGTCGTTGACCCCCATGCTCAGGATAACTACATCGGCTTCCGGTAAGTCTGTTTGTTCCAGTGCCCGGTTCAGGGCATTCAAACGAATACCGTTCACCCCGAAGGTATGCCAGGCGATGGTTTGCCCGGTTCCCTCATAGAGCTCCCGTGCCAGCTGGCTGGCCAGGCCCTGATCGTGGGTCTGGGCGCCCACGCCGGCTGCGGTGGATTCGCCAATCACCAGAACGCGCCGGGCGGGCTCGCCCTCACCATACTGCCCGCACGGAGATCCGGAGGCCTCGGGCAGCCGTGGCGTGGTTTGACGGGTGCGCTTACCCTGATACAGCAACACCGGAAAGAGCACAGCCGTGGTCAGCCAGAATGGAAGATGCATTGCATAGATCCCGGGTTTAGTGGAGCGGAATAATCCTGGTATGGGCGACATTAGCCGCCAGACTCTACCAACGGTACAATGGCGGCTTCTCTACGACCAATTTTGGCAGGAACTCTTTGAAAATCCCTGAACGCCTAAAGCCCCTCGCCGATGATGGCATTATTGATGAAGTCATCAGCCGACTCATGAGCGGGAAAGAGGCCGATATTTATATTGTACGGTGTGGTGATTCGATTCGCTGCGCCAAAGTGTACAAAGATGCGGTAAAGCGCAGCTTTAAAAAAGCGGCGCGATATCAGGAAGGTCGCAAGGTTCGCAGCGGGCGCCAGGCCCGCGCCATGGAAAAGCGTTCTAACTACGGCCGCAAGCAGCAGGAAGAAGTCTGGCAGAATGCCGAAATCAATGCGCTGTCCACGCTGGCGAAAGCCGGTGTACGCGTGCCTGAAACCTACGGTTGCTTTGACGGCGTGTTGCTGATGGAACTGGTGACAGACGATACCGGCGATGTCGCACCACGACTGGCTGATGTGTCCATGTCAGCAGAGCAGGCCATTGAAGACCACACGCTGATGATGCACTACGTAAGGCTCATGCTGTGCGAAGGGATCGTGCACGGTGATTTGTCTGAGTTTAACGTGCTGGTTGACGATTACGGCCCGGTGATCATTGATTTGCCGCAGGCGGTAAATGCTGCGTCCAACAACAGTGCGCAGGAAATGTTCGACCGCGATGTGAATAACATGCGCCGCTATTATGGCCAGTATGCACCTGAGATCCTGGACACCCGGTTCGCCGGGGAGATGTGGGCGCTGTTCGAAGAGGGGGAACTGACCCCCGACTCTGTGCTGACGGGTGAATTTGAAGATGACAGCGGCAGCTCTGATGTTGATGCCGTGCTGGAAGAGATCAAAGCAGTGATTCAGGAAGACCTCGAGCGCAAAGAGCGCTTGCGCGAGGCGGATGAAGGATCAGACCTTTAACCCTGTGTCAGGCCCCCGTGGGCGGGGCCCTTCCAGTTCAGCCACTCATGGCCTGTCCCACTTTGGAGCCGTTGTGGCGGTTGAGCTGGCCGCAAATCCAGCCGCCGGTCGCCACCAGTTTCTCCAGGTCGACACCGGTTTCGATCCCCAGGCCATTTGACAGATAGAGCACGTCTTCGGTGGCCACATTGCCGGAGGCGCCCTTCGCATAAGGACAACCGCCCAGGCCCGCCACCGAGGCATCGATTACGCTGATGCCTTCCTCCAGTACCGCATACAGATTGGCCAGGGCCTGGCCGTAGGTGTCGTGGAAGTGGGCCGCCAGTTTATCCATGGGGATATGGGCGGCCACGGCCTCCAGCATGCGTTTGGCTTTCAGCGGCGTGCCCACGCCGATGGTGTCACCCAGGGAAATCTCATGGCAGCCCATGTCGTACAGGGCCTTGGCGACGCTGGCGACCTGCCGGGGTTCAATGTCGCCCTCGTAGGGACAACCCATCACCGTCGACACGTAGCCGCGCACCGGAATGCCGTGCTTTCGGGCCGCTTCCACCACGGGAGCGAAGCGGTCCAGGCTTTCGGCGATGCTGCAGTTGATGTTCTTTTGGGTGAAGCTTTCGGAGGCGGCGCCGAACACCGCAACTTCGTCGGCTCCGGCCGCCAGGGCATTTTCGAAGCCTTTGAGGTTGGGGGTGAGGGCAGAGTAGCGCACGCCGGCCTTTCGGGTGATGCCGGCCATGACCTCGGCGGCATCGCCCATTTGTGGCACCCATTTGGGGGAGACAAAGCTGGCGGCTTCGATGTGGGTAAGGCCGCAGTCGGCCAGCCGGTCGATCAGCCCGGTTTTGATGCTGGTAGCAATCACTGGGCCGGGTTCGTTCTGCAGACCGTCCCGGGGGCTCATTTCCACCAGTCGAACACGTTTTGGAAAGGCCATTACGCGGTCTCCTCAATCTCGATGGCGATCAACTCCGCCCCTTCGGATACCTGGTCACCCTGGGCAAAAAACACCTCGCTGACGGTGCCATCGGCCGGGGCTTTGATGGCGTGCTCCATTTTCATGGCTTCCATGATTACGAGGGTCTGGCCGGCGGTGACCTTATCGCCGGCCTGTACCTGCACCGCCACAATGGCACCGTTCATGGGGGCAGAGAGGCTGCCGTCGCCGGCCAGGTCTTCGGTTTCCCAGCGTTCACGGTAGAGCTTGCAGGTGATGCTGTTGCCTTCGTGGAACAACACCAGTTCGTCGTGGTGCAGGTTGCCGTACACGCACAGGCGGTGGCCGTTGATGACTGCTTGCAGGTAATCGTCCTGCAGGCTGGCCTGCAGAGTATAGCGGTTGTCGCCGAGGGTTATCTGATAGCCGTGATCCTGCTCAAGAACCCTTAGTTCGACCACCTCCTCGCCAATCTGCAGGGCCAGGGGTTCTGCGTAGTCGGAATTCAAACGCCAGCTGTTCTGCCGGCCGAAGGGCGACCAGGGGTCTGTGCTGACGGCTTCCCGGGATTTGCGCTGCTCCAGGACAAAGCCGGCGGCTAACACAAGAACCTTGTCCGTATCCGGTCCGGAAGCGGGAAACAGCAGCTCGCGGTGGTCGTCAATAAAACCGGTGGTCAGCTCGGCCTGGCGTAAGGGTTCGGCATCGGCCAGGGCGTGCAGGAAGCGGATATTGGTTTTTACCCCGGCAATGCGGTACTGCTCCAGGGCCTGCACCATGCGGTTGATGGCCTGTTCGCGGGTTTCGTCCCACACGATGAGCTTGGCGATCATCGGGTCGTAGTGGATGCTGATCTCGTCCCCTTCGGTAACGCCGGTATCCACTCGAACGTGGGCGGATTCTTCCGGGGTGCGCAGGTAACGCAGGGTGCCGGTGGCAGGCAGGAAGTCCTGGTCCGGGTCTTCGGCGTAGATGCGCGCTTCCAGGGCGTGGCCGCGGGTTTTCACCTGTTCCTGGACCAGCGGTAACGGCTCACCCCAGGCCACTTTCAGCTGCCATTCCACCAGGTCTTGCCCGGTGACCATTTCGGTAACCGGGTGTTCCACCTGCAGGCGGGTGTTCATTTCCATGAAGAAGAACGAGCCGTCTACGTCGTACAGGAACTCCACGGTGCCGGCGCCCACGTAGTTGATGGCTTGCGCGGCTTTAACGGCTGCCTCGCCCATGGCTTTGCGGGTTGCATCGCTCAGGCCCGGTGCGGGCGCTTCTTCCAGTACTTTCTGGTGGCGACGCTGCACCGAGCAATCCCGCTCGGCCAGGTAGATGCCGTTGCCTTGCTGGTCGCAGAACACCTGAATTTCCACGTGGCGCGGCTGGGTCAGGTAGCGCTCGATCAGCATGTCCGGGTTGCCGAAAGCGTTCCTGGCTTCCCGCTGGGCGGCGGCCAGTGCGTCGTCGAAGTCGGCCATGTTTTCTACCACCCGCATGCCTTTACCACCACCACCGGCAACGGCCTTCAGCAACAGCGGGAAGCCGCATTTCTCGGCCTCGGCCCGCAGCAGCTCCGGCGACTGGTCTTTACCGTGGTAGCCCGGCACCAGGGGTACGCCGGCTTCCTCCATAATCGCCTTGGCGGCGGATTTGGAGCCCATGGCGGCGATGGCCGAAGAGGGCGGGCCGATGAACACAATGCCGTTGGCTTCGCAGGCTTCGGCGAAGCCGGTGTTTTCAGACAGGAAGCCGTAGCCGGGGTGAATGGCCTGGGCGCCACTCTGCCTGGCAATGTCGATAATGGTGTCGGCTTTCAGGTAGCTGTCAGCGCTGGCGGCCGGGCCGATGTTGAAGGCCTCGTCTGCCATGGCAACATGACGAGCGTTGGCGTCAGCGTCTGAGTAGACTGCCACGCAGCGGATACCCATGCGGTGGGCGGTCTGGATAATCCGGCAGGCGATTTCGCCCCGGTTAGCAATCAGGATTTTATTGAACATTATGTGTTGTCTCCCGGAACCCAGCTGGCCTTTCGTTTGTTCAGGAAAGCGCTGAGCCCTTCCTGGCCTTCCTCACCCACACGGATGTCGGCGATGCGTTGGGCTGTGTCTTCGATGACATCGGCACCGATAGGCTTGTGGCTGACGGCAAACACCAGGTCCTTGGCGGCACTCATGGCTTGCGGGCCATTGGCGGCCAGTTGTTGCAGCAGCTCGTTGCAGCGGGCGTGCATGGCGGCTTCGTCGTCACAGACGATGTGCACCAGCCCGTATTCGCTGGCCTGTTGCGAGTTGAAGACTTCGGCGGAGATGAAATAGCGCCGGGCCTGTCGCTCACCGATTGCCCGCACCACGTAGGGGCTGATAACGGCGGGAACCAGGCCGAGTTTCACTTCGCTCAGGCAGAAGCTGGCGTTTGCAGTGGCCAGTACGATGTCGCAGCAGGCTGCCAGGCCGACAGCACCACCGTAGGCTGCGCCCTGAACCAGGCCGATCACCGGCTTGGACAGGTGGTTGAGGGTGCTCATCAGCCTGGCCAGTTCCCGGGAGTCGTTCAGGTTTTCGGCATGGTCGTTGTCTGCCATGCGGCGCATCCAGCCAAGGTCGGCACCGGCGGAGAAGTGTTTGCCTTCGGAGCGCAGGATTACGATGCGGGTTTGGTCATCTCGTTCGGTGATTTCCAGTGCCTTGATCAGCTGCTGGATGATCACGTCGTCAAAGGCGTTGCGCTTGTCTGGCCGGTTCAGCACGATTTCGGACACACCACCTTCCAGGTAATTGAGCAGAACGGCAGAGGTCTGTTTGGTCATGGCGTTCTCTCCGGTTACATGCGGAACACGCCAAAGCGCGTCGGCCTGGCGGGTCGGTTCAGGGTGGCAGACAGGCTCAGGGCAACCACTTCCCGGGTCTGGGCCGGGTCGATCACGCCGTCGTCCCACAGGCGGGCGCTGGCGAAGTAGGGGTGGCCCTGTTGCTCGTATTTATCGGCGATGGGTTGCTTGAATTCGGCTTCTTCTTCGGCGCTCCAGTCCTGGCCTTTGCGCTCCATGCCTTCACGTTTGACGGTGGCAAGTACGTTGGCGGCCTGTTCGCCGCCCATTACCGAGATGCGGGCATTGGGCCACATCCACAGGAAGTCCGGGCTGTAGGCTCGGCCGCACATGCCGTAGTTGCCGGCCCCGTAACTGCCGCCAATCAGTACGGTGATCTTGGGCACGTTGGCGCAGGCCACGGCCATGACCATCTTGGCGCCGTGCTTGGCGATGCCTTCGGCTTCGTATTTCTGGCCCACCATAAAGCCGGTGATGTTCTGCAGGAACAGCAGCGGGATGTTGCGCTGGCAGCACAGTTCAATAAAGTGCGCGCCTTTCTGGGCGGATTCGCTGAACAGGATGCCGTTGTTGGCGATGATGCCCACGGGGTAGCCGTGGATATGGGCGAAGCCGGTCACCAGGGTGGAGCCGTAGTAGCGCTTGAATTCGTCAAATTCGGAGCCGTCGACGATGCGGGCGATCACGTCGCGTACGTCGAACTGTTTGCGCAAGTCGGTGCCGACGATGCCGTAGATTTCTTCCGGGTTGTACAGCGGTGCTCTGGGTTCGCGCAGTTCGACCGGCACGGGTTTGCGGCGGTTGAGGTTGGCGATGCAGCGCCGGGCGATGTCCAGGGCGTGGGCGTCGTTCTCGGCGTAGTGGTCGGCCACGCCGGAGGTTTTGCAGTGTACGTCTGCGCCGCCCAGGTCTTCGGCGCTGACCACTTCGCCGGTGGCGGCTTTGACCAGTGGCGGGCCGGCCAGGAAGATGGTGCCCTGGTTGCGCACGATGATGGATTCGTCGGCCATGGCGGGTACGTAGGCACCGCCGGCGGTGCATAGGCCCATAACGACGGCGATCTGGGGGATGTCGTCGGCAGACATTCTGGCCTGGTTGTAGAAGATGCGGCCGAAGTGGTCGCGGTCCGGGAAGACTTCGTCCTGCCTTGGCAGGTTGGCGCCGCCGGAATCCACCAGGTAGATGCAGGGCAGGCGGTTGGTTTCGGCGATTTCCTGGGCGCGCAGGTGTTTTTTGACGGTCAGCGGGTAGTAGCTGCCGCCTTTAACGGTGGCGTCGTTGGCGATGATCATGCATTCGGTGCCGCTGACCCGGCCGATGCCGGCGATTACGCCTGCGGCGTGGACGTCTTCGCCGTAGACGTTGTAGGCGGCGAACTGGCCGATTTCGAGGAAGGGGGAGCCTTCATCGAGTAGTTTGTTGATGCGTTCGCGGGGCAGGAGTTTGCCGCGTTCGGTGTGGCGCTTCTGGTATTCGGGGCCGCCGCCCTGGTGGATGGTTTCGACTTTTTCCCTTAGGTCGGTTACGGCGGCGGCCATGGAGTGGTGGTTGGCCTGGAATTCGTCGGACCTCGGGTTAATTTTGCTCTGGAGTATCGTCATTGGATATTCGTCCGTGCATCGGCCCTGCGGGTAGAGCGACTCAAAAACCGCTACAAGCACGTCCCTGTGCGCTTCTCTCCGGCCATCCATGGCCTACGAAATTTTTGAATCGCTCTACCCGCAGGACCTCGTTTGACTTGGTCAGTGGATTCCGCGCAACGCTTACTTGTTCAGGAACAGTTCTCTGCCAATCAACATCCGCCGGACTTCAGACGTTCCAGCCCCGATTTCATACAACTTCGCGTCCCGCAGCAGGCGGCCGGTGGGGTAGTCGTTGATGTAGCCGTTGCCGCCGAGGAGCTGGATGGCGTCGAGGGCGAGTTTGGTGGCCATTTCGGCTGAATACAGGATGGCGCCGGCGGCGTCTTTGCGGGTGGTTTCACCGCGGTCGGCGGATTGGGCGACCATGTAGACGTAGGATTTGGCGGTGTTCATGAAGGTGTACATGTCGGCTACTTTGCCCTGTACCAGTTCGAATTCGCCGATGGCCTGGCCGAATTGTTTGCGTTCGCGGATGTAGGGCACGACTACGTCCATGGCGGCTTGCATGAGGCCGAGGGGGCCGCCGGAGAGGACGATGCGTTCGTAGTCGAGGCCGCTCATGAGGACTTTGGCGCCGTTGCCAACTCCGCCGAGGACGTTTTCTTTGGGGACTTTGCAGTCTTCGAACACCAGTTCGCAGGTGTTGGAGCCGCGCATGCCGAGTTTGTCGAGTTTCTGGTGGCGGCTGAAGCCGGGGTAGTCGCGTTCTACGATGAAGGCGGTGACGCCTTTGGAGCCGCCTTTCGGGTCAGTTTTCGCGTAGATGACGTAGGTGTTGGCGTCTGGCCCGTTGGTGATCCACATTTTGTTGCCGTTGAGGACGTAGTGGTCGCCTTCGTCGCGGGCGTGGAGTTTCATGGAGATGACGTCTGAGCCGGCGTTGGGCTCAGACATGGCCAGGGCGCCGATGTGTTCGCCGGTGATGAGTTTGGGCAGGTATTTCTGTTTTTGTTCTTCGGTGCCGTTGCGGTTGATCTGGTTGACGCACAGGTTGGAGTGGGCACCGTAGGACAGGCCAACGCTGGCGGAGGCCCGGCTGATTTCTTCCATGGCCACTACGTGGGCCAGGTAGCCCATGCCGGCGCCGCCGTATTGTTCGCTCACGGTGATGCCCAGCAGGCCCATGTCGCCCAGTTTGCGCCACAGGTCCATGGGGAACTCGTTGGTGCGGTCGATTTCCTCGGCCCGGGGGGCGATTTCATCGGCGGCGAAGCGGTTGACCTGTTCACGCAGGCTGTCGAGGGTTTCGCCGAGGCCGAAGTTGAGTTCGCTGTATTGGGATTTCATGGTGCTTACCTTTTGTTCTTGTTGCGTGTTCGTCTTTGGTGTTTTGCCTAACTGGCTTGCCGCAGCTCTGCCAGGGCTTCCCGGCAGCGGGCTTCGTGGTTGTCGAGTTCGATTTCCATCATGGCGATGTCGTGTTTCTGCTGCTCCAGCTGGGCGCGCCGGCGTTCAACCACCTCCAGGGCCATGAGTAACTGTTTCTCGCTGCCGGTGGCGGTTTCGTCCCACAGGGAGAACAGTTCCCGGGTCTCCGCCAGGGAAAATCCCATGCGTTTGCCACGCAACGTCAGCTTCAGGCGCACCCGGTCTTTGCTGCTGAAAATCCGGGTCTGGCCGTTGCGGGTAGGGTGCAGCAGGCCTTCGTCTTCGTAGAAGCGAATGCTTCGGGTGGTTACGTCAAACTCCTTGGCGAGTTCGCTGATGCTGAAGGTTTTCTTGTCGCTCATGTGCGGCCCGGAACGGTTGTGTTATTTCTGCTCAGGTTAATTGAAGTTGACGTTAACGTAAAGTGCGGATTATAGCTGGTTTGGGCTCCCAGACTTCCGGTTATGCGGGCGGGCTTGCGGGGTGGCCTTTTCATTTTCCTTGAAAAAGAACTCGCTGCGCTCAGACATCTTTTTCTGGCGAAAAATGAAAAGACCACACCGCGCCGACGGGCATTGGCGGGTTCTCGTTTGAAAAGACGTGTCTGGGAAAATCCAAAGCTTAACCTCTTGACCGGCTGCTAACCTCCACAATCTTTGCTTTTGCCTGTGTCTTTAAACTCTCCTATCCCCGTGTTGCCCGTCGGTAGGGGGGTATGGGGTATTTTTCTGACAGGGAAAAAGATGTCTGAGCGCAGCGAGTTGTTTTTCCCCGAAGAAAAATACCCCATACCCCGCGTACCTGCCCCCGCACCCAGCAGGCTAGGAGCCCAAGCCAGGCCCACACTACCCGTTAACCTGGCTGCCACGCCATCGGGCCGGCGATAAGCCGGTCCAGCGTTTGAAGGCCCGGGAGAAGGCGGCGGTTTCGGAGAAGCCCACCAGTTCGGCGATTTCGCTGATGCTCAGACTTTCGCTGGTCATCAGGCGGGTGGCGTGTTCCCGCCGCAGGGTTTCTTTGATCTTGCGCAGGGAGGTGCCTTCGTCCTGCAGTTTTCGGCCGATGTTGCGGGGTGTCATGTGCAGCTCCCGGCCCAGGGCGTCGAGCCCCGGCATGTCCGGGTAATTGTAGCGGGCGAGCAGGGCGTGGATGCGGGCGCGCAGGCTTTCGTCCTGGCTGGGGCGGTGCAGGATGTAGGCCGGAGCCGCCTGCAGGAATTGCCGGAGCTCTTCCTCGCTGCGCACGATGGGCAGCTGCAGGTATTTTTCATGGAACAGAAAGCCGCACACCGGCTGCTCGAATTTCAGTTCGCCCGGGTACATGGCCCGGTACTCGGCTTCGTGGGCCGGAGCCGGGTAGCTGAACTGGGTGCGGGCGAAGGGGATCTGTTGGTCTACCAGCCAGCAGGACAATCGCTCCCACATCAGAATCAGGAACTCCTGCAGCAGGTGGTCGGTGTCGTTTTGGGCGTCTTTCAGGTGCAGCCGGAAGAACACCTGCCTGCCTTGCTCTTCAAGGGCGATATCCAGGTTGCGGCAGATCACCCGGTAGAAGTGCGCGCTTTTTCGAAGCACGGCACCGAGCGTGGCCGAGCCCAGGCAGTAGTCGCACATCAGTGCAAAAGTGCCGTTATTGCAGGGTTCCGATGACAAGCCGAGGAATTCGTCCCGGGTTGCGCGCCAGACCGATTTCACCAGTTGGGTCAGTTGTTGTTCGGTGATCAGCTGTTCCGGCGTGTTCAGCCAGTCGGCAGGGATGCCTGCCTGTTCAAGCAGTGTGGGGCCGTCGTGGCCCTGGCGTTCCGCGCCACGAAGGGTCGCTTGAAGGTAGTGGTTGGCAATGTGAGCCTTGGCCATAGTGGTCAGCGCAGCCGCGTAACAGGTCAATTAATTCGGCAAGAAGGGTCATTCTAGCCCGGAGGCATACGGAGTCTAATAGTGTTCCATTTTATTCACTGAATTTAAACGCGGGGCGCCCATGTCAGCAGAACAGGCAGAAACCGAATTATTCCAGGCCATGATTGTCCGGGCTCTGGAGCAGGAAGTCACACCTTTTTATGAGCAGTGGGAAGAGGCTGGAGAAATTCCCCGACAGTTGTGGCACACCCTGGGTCAGGCCGGCATGCTCGGCATTGATATGCCCGAAGAGTATGGCGGTGCGGCTGCCAGCTTCGAGGTGAGCCAGCTGGCGATCGAAGAAATCGCCCGCATGGGCTTTGGCGGCCTCGCCTCCGGGTACAACATCCATGCCAACATTGTGATGCCGTACATCCTGCATCTGGGGAATGAACAGCAGAAACAGGCCTGGTTACCGGCGATGATCTCCGGCGAGGTGCTGGGTGCCATCGCCATGACCGAGCCGGGTGCCGGCAGTGATCTTGCTGCTATGCGCACCACGGCGGAGCGCACCGAGGGCGGCTGGCGCATTAACGGCGCCAAGGTGTTTATCACCAACGGCTTGCATGCCGATATGGTGATTGTCTGCGCCAAGACTGATCCGAAAGCCGGCGCCAAGGGTGTGTCGTTGTTCCTGGTGGATACCAGCCTGCCGGGCTTTAGCCGGGGCAAGGGCATCAAGAAGATCGGCCAGCACGCCAGTGACACCGCAGAGTTGTTTTTCTCGGACCTGATCGTGCCTGAGGAGGCACTGCTCGGGGAAGAAGGCAAAGGCTTCGCCTACCTGATGCAGGAGCTGCCCCGGGAGCGGCTGGGTGTGGGTGCCCAGGCGATCGGTGCCTCCGAAGGTGCATTGGCGCTGACGCTGGATTACGTGCAGCAGCGCCAGGCCTTCGGCCAGCGCATTGCCGATTTCCAGAACACCCGGTTCAAGCTGGCGGAAGCCCGGGCTCGTATTGATATGGCCCGTGCTTACCTGAATCAGTGCATCAGCAAGTATCATCAAGGCGCCATGACGGCCACCGACGCAGCCATTTTGAAACTGATGCTCACCGAAATGCAGTGTGACATTGCCCACGAGTGCCTGCAGTTGTTCGGCGGCTACGGTTACACTCTGGAATACCCGATTTCCCGATTCTTTGTAGATGCCAGGGTACAGACCATTTACGCTGGCACCTCGGAAATTATGAAAGAGGTGATTGCCCGCTCGGTGCTGGGCAAATAAGCCTTTCAATTACTGCCTTACAGGAGAGAACCATGAAACTGACAGACGTAGTCATTCTGGACGGTGTGCGCACCGCCATCGGCAGCTTCGGCGGCACGCTGAGCTCACTGACCCCCGCACAGCTGGGCACAGCAGCGGCCAAAGAAGCCATCAGCCGTGCCGGTGTTCCTGCCGAAGATATCGACCACTCGGTCTTCGGGCACATCATCACAACCGGCCCCGAGGATGCCTACCTGGCCCGGCACATTGCCCTGAACGTGGGTATGCCCAAGAGCTCTGCGGCGTTCAACGTGAATCGCCTTTGTGGTTCCGCCGTGCAGTCGGTGATCAGTGCTGCCCAGCTGATCGCCATGGGCGACAGCCGCATGGCGCTGGCCGGTGGTGCGGAATCCATGAGCCAGGGCGCTTACCTGCTGCCGAATGTACGCAAGGGCTTGCGTATGGGCGATGGCCGCGCGGTCGACCTGACCCTGGGCATTCTGAGCGATCCGTTTGGCAGTGGTCACATGGGTATGACCGCCGAGCGTATTGCCGCCAATCAGGGCCTGAACCGGGAAGAACTGGACGCGTTTTCTGCTGAAAGCCACCGCCGGGCCGCGAATGCCATCGAGAAAGGTTATTTCGATGGCCAGATCGTGCCGGTTACCGTCAAACAGGGTCGCAAGGAAGTCGTGTTCGATAAAGACGAGCACGTACGCCCGGGCACCACGGTAGAAAGCCTGGCAGGCCTGAAACCTGCGTTCCAGAAAGACGGCATTGTGACCCCGGGCAATGCCTCCGGCCTTAACGACGGTGCCGCAGCCATGGTACTGACCAGTGCCGCAGAAGCCGAAAAGCGTGGCCTGAAAGCCCGCGCCCGATTGGTAGGCTATGCCTTTGCCGGCGTAGATCCGGAAGTGATGGGCGTGGGCCCGATTCCGGCGGTTCGCCAGGTTCTGAAGAACACCGGTTTGTCTGTGGCAGACCTGGATGTGATCGAATCCAACGAAGCCTTCGCCGCCCAGGCCATGGCCGTCAGCCGCGAGCTTGGCCTGCCGGAAGACAAGGTGAACCCGAACGGCGGCGCGGTCGCTCTGGGCCACCCGGTGGGTGCGACCGGCTCCATCCTGATTATCAAAGCCCTGGCGGAACTGGAGCGTACCGGTGGCCGTTACGGCCTGATCACCATGTGTATCGGTGGCGGGCAGGGTATTGCACTAATTGTTGAGCGCCTCGGCTGAAACGGGTGTTGTTTCAGCTAGGGTATCTGGATTAAGTTTACGTAAACGTAAACTATGCGCGGCCAGTTTTCGGCCGCGCTAATACCAATAACAGGACACAAGTTATGGATTTCAAAAACACTCCCGCCATCGTCACCGGCGGTGCCTCCGGCCTGGGTGAAGGCGCCGCTCGGGCGCTGGCTGCCGCAGGCTGCAAAGTGGCTATCCTGGACCTGAACAAAGAGCGTGGCGAACAGGTGGCAGCCGAGCTGGGCGGGATTTTCATCGAATGCAACGTGGCCTCGGAAGAAAGCGCGGAAGCTGCACTGAAAGCCGCCCGGGAAGCCCATGGCCCCTGTGGTATTGCGGTGAACTGTGCCGGCATTGCCCCGGCATCAAAGATCCTGGGCCGTGAAGGCGTGATGCCGCTGGACAGTTTCAGCAAGGTGATCCAGGTAAACCTCATCGGCACCTTCAACATCCTGCGGCTGGCGGCAGCAGACATGGCCCAGCGCGAACCCAACGCCGACGGCGAACGGGGCGTGATCATCAACACCGCATCGGTTGCCGCCTACGAAGGCCAGATTGGCCAGGCCGCTTACAGTGCCTCGAAAGGCGGTGTGGTAGCACTGACCCTGCAATCGGCCCGGGAACTGGCTCGCGAAGGGATCCGGGTGAACACCATTGCTCCGGGCCTGTTCATGACCCCGATGATGGCTGGCATGCCCCAGGAAGTTCAGGACAGCCTGGCCGCCACCTTGCCGTTCCCCAAGCGCCTCGGTAAGCCGGAAGAATTCGGTATGATGGTCGACCAGATGGTACGCAACCCCGTTCTGAACGGCGAAGTCATCCGGCTCGACAGCGCCCTGCGCATGGCGCCCCGGTAAGGCACGGATAACAAGGATAAAAGGTGAGCGAAATGACCAACACCGTTGATCAGGAAGAACTGGCACTGTTCCGGGATGCCGTCATCAAGGCCCTCGAAACCGAAGTGGCGCCCCATTATGAAGCCTGGGAAAAGAGCGGCATCGTACCCCGGGAACTCTGGAACACCCTGGGCGCAGCCGGCATGCTGTGTGTGGACGTAACGGAAGACTGCGGCGGCTGCGGTGCGCCGTTTCAGTATTCGGTTGTGGTGGGCGAAGAACTGGCCCGGATGGGATTCGGTGCGTTGTCCACCAACGTGATGGTGCATTCCGACATCGTAGCGCCGTATCTCAGCCACATCGGTAACGACGCGCAGAAGCAGCAATGGCTGCCGAAAATGGTCTCCGGCGAAGCCGTCGGCGCAATAGCTATGACCGAACCGGGAGCAGGCAGCGACCTGCAGGCCATCCGCACCAGCGCAGTGAAAGACGGTGACGACTACATCCTGAACGGCTCCAAAACCTTCATCACCAACGGCCAGCACGCCGACATGGTGATCGTCGCCGCCAAGACCGACCCCAATGCCGGCGCCAAGGGCATCAGCCTGTTCCTGGTCGACACCTCGTTGCCGGGCTTCAGCAAAGGCCGCAACCTGGACAAAATCGGCCAGCATTCCGGCGACACCTCTGAACTGTTCTTCTCCGACATGCGCATCCCCGCCTCGGCGTTGCTGGGTGAAGAGGGGCAGGGCTTTGTGTACCTGATGCGCGAGCTGCCCCGGGAACGACTGGTCATCGGCGCCTTGGGTGTTGCCGCCGCCCGTGGCTCACTGGACATGACCATCCAGTACACGCAAGAGCGGGAACTGTTCGGCCAGAAACTGAGCCAGCTGCAGAACACCCGCTTCGAAATCGCCCGCATGGAAACCGACTACCGCATTAACAAGGCATTCGTCGACCAGTGCATCCGCGAATACGAAGACGGCAAGCTGGATGCGCCGACAGCGTCCATGGCCAAGTACAGTGCCACTGAGATGCAGTGTCGCGTGGCTGATGGCTGTTTGCAGCTGTTCGGTGGTTACGGCTACACCACCGAGTATCCGATTTCCCGCAATTTCATCGATGCGCGGGTTCAGCGGATTTATGGCGGCACTTCCGAGGTTATGAAGGAGATCATTGCCCGTTCGGTGCTGGGGCGCTGACTTTGGTGCTTTGGTCTGGCTTGGGCTCCTAGCCTTACCGTTTTGCGGGCGGGCTTGCGGGGTGGCTGTCGGATTTTTTTTGGAAAAACAACTCGCTTCGCTCAGACATCTTTTTCCGGCAAAAAATCCGACAACCACCCCGCGCCGACGGGCATTGGCGGGTTTTCGCTTGATAAGAGCAGCTGTAGCGTTTGGGTAGTGACCAGTTTGATGCAACGTTCAATGGTGCTTCAGGTTGCTCTCGTTGCTTTTTGCTTTTTGCTTTTTACATTCAGCATCCCTGTGCTGTACGTCGGTAGGGGGGTGTGGGGTATTTTTCTGACAGGGAAAAAGATGTCTGAGCGAAGCGAGTTGTTTTTTCCCGAAGAAAAATACCCCACACCCCGCGTACCTGCCCCCACAAACGGAAGGCTGGGAGCCCAAACCAGCGGCCCACAAACCGAAACAAGACCGATCGGCAACATAAGAACACGAATTAGATTCTGTTGAAGGAGAACGAAATACATGAGCAACGACATTGTCATTGCAGGCTCCGCCCGAACTCCGATGGGTGGAATGATGGGCTCGCTGAGCTCTGTTCGCTCGCCTGAACTGGGGGCGGTTTCCATTAAGGCTGCCATTGAACGTGCAGGGCTGCAGCCGGCGGACGTTCAGGAAGTCATCATGGGCTGTGTGCTGCCTGCTGGTCTGGGACAGGCGCCGGCTCGGCAGGCGTCTCGTGCGGCCGGGATCCCGGATAGCTCCGGGTGTACCACCATCAACAAAATGTGCGGCTCCGGCATGCAGGCCATTATCATGGCCCATGACCAGATCAAAGCGGGCACCAACAGCATCATGATCGCCGGTGGTATGGAAAACATGAGCCAGGCGCCGTACCTGCTGCCTAAAGCCCGCGCAGGCATGCGCATGGGTCATGGTCAGGTGATGGACAGCATGTTCCTGGATGGCCTGGAAGACGCCTACGAAGGCGGTCTGATGGGCGTTTTCGCACAGCGTACGGCTGATGAGTTCAACATCACCCGTGAAACCATGGACGAATTCGCCATTGGCTCCCTGCAAAAAGCCCTGGCGGCGATCGAGAATGGCTGGTTCCGGGATGAAATCGTACCGGTGACGGTCTCCGGCCGCGGTGGAGATACCCAAGTCGACATCGACGAACAACCGGGCAACGCCAAGCCGGAGAAAATCCCCCAGCTGAAACCAGCGTTCGCCAAAGACGGTTCCGTAACCGCTGCCAACTCCAGCTCCATCAGCGACGGCGCCTCGGCCCTGGTCCTGACCACCGCTGAGGAAGCTCAGAACCGTGGCCTGACCCCGCAGGCGCGAATCGTAGCCCACGCCACCCACGCCCGCTTGCCAGCGGAGTTCACCCTGGCCCCGATCGGTTCTATCGAAAAGGTACTGAAAAAAGCCGGCTGGACTCTGGATGATGTCGACCTGTTCGAAATCAACGAAGCCTTCGCAGTGGTTACCCTGGCGGCGATCAACGAACTCAAGTTGCCGGCTGAAAAGGTCAACGTCCACGGCGGCGCCTGCGCTCTGGGCCACCCCATCGGCTCTTCCGGCTCCCGTATCATCGTCACCCTGATCAATGCCCTGAAGCAGCGCGGCCTGAAACGCGGTGTGGCGTCCCTCTGCATTGGCGGTGGTGAGGCGACTGCCGTGGCTGTGGAGCTCATTTAAGTCTGAGTTCCCGGGGGCTCGGCTTGGGCTCCCAGAGGCTCCCAGCCTTCCGGCTGTGCGGGCGGGCTTGCGGGGTGGCTGTTGGATTTTTTTTGGAAAAACAACTCGCTTCGCTCAGACACCTTTTTCCGGCAAAAAATCCAACAGCCACCCCGCGCCGACGGGCATTGGCGGGTTCTCGGTTGAAAAGACTTTTCCGTGAAGAACCAATGCTTAATCTTGAGACAGGCTGCTAACCCACACAATCTCTTTGCCTTTGCCTTTGCCTTT
>NZ_NEFY01000017.1 GCF_002258215.1 Marinobacter vinifirmus | reverse complement strand
GGGTAAGCGGATTAAATGGTTGATCTTACCTTTGCATGAGAGTGAGACAGACCGGCATCTCATCGGATTATCTGGTTGATGCTTCACCTACTGCTGGTGCATGTTTCCTTCGCTAATTCCAGCAAGAACCCCACACGCCTCAACTTCCCGGTCATCGTTGCAACTCGCTCTCAGTGAAACGAGTTGTTTCTCAAGCGCTTGCAGAGCGGTTATCTGCGACCGCACATGAGAGATGTGATCATCGAGCAAGGCGTTGACGGCGGTACAAGGCTGATGAGGGTCGTCCTGATAGCTCTGTAGTTCGTGAATCTCAGCCAGTGACAGGCCCAGGATTCTGCAGCGACGGATGAAGGCCAGCCCCTCACCATGCTTCTCGGTATAGACACGGTAACCGTTGTCCTGCCGATCAGGCGGCGGCAACAAGCCCTGCTGTTCATAGAAGCGGATCGTCTGTGTTTCGACCCCTACCAACTGCGCCAACTGACCAATGCGCATCAGCCTCCTCCCCAACGGATTCTTTACTCTATTGACCTTATAGTAGCTTTATAGTTTTAAATGGTACCACAACATTGTTCAAGTGGAGTCGTATCATGAGCAAATCCTGTGGTGGCGCCTGTGGCGGTGATGCAACGTCCGCAGCGGATACCGATATACAGGCCTCCTCCGAGGCGCCAGGGAGATGGGTCAGTGTTTATGCCGTGCCGAAGATGGACTGTCCATCAGAAGAACGAATGATTCGCCTAGCCCTGAACGGCTTTGAGGAGATTCGGGCGCTGTCCTTCGACTTGTCGAACCGCCGGCTGAAGGTCGTGCATGACGGCGAGGTCGAGCCCGTCACCTCGAAACTGAAGACCTTGGGGCTAGGCGCCTCGCTTCAGGAAACCGTCGCTGCAAATCCGGAGACCATCAAGGCCGCCGAGTTTTCGGCAGCTTCTGCTAAGCAAGAATCCGGGACCCTGCGCTGGTTGCTCGGCATCAATGCACTTCTGTTCGTGGTGGAAATGACTGCCGGTCTGATCGCCCAGTCCACCGGCCTGATTGGAGAATCCCTGGACAATTTTGCCGATGCGGCGGTGTACGGGCTTGCCCTTTATGCGGTTGGACATAGCGTGAAAATGCAGGTACGTGCCGCGCATCTTGCTGGTGTACTGCAACTGATCTTGGCTGTGGGCGTGCTCGTAGAGGTGGTGAGACGCTTTGTATTCGGTAGTGAGCCTGAATCGCTGGTGATGATGGCTATCGCATTCGTCGCATTGATTGCCAATACCAGTTGTCTGCTGCTCATATCCAAACATCGGGAAGGCGGGGCGCACATGAAGGCAAGCTGGATATTCTCGGCCAACGACGTGGTGATCAACCTGGGGGTCATCACCGCCGGCGCCCTGGTCGCGTGGACCGGTTCCAATTATCCGGATCTGATTATCGGCACCATCGCGGGGGGCATTGTACTTAACGGTGCCAGACGCATTTTGGCGTTGAAGGGTTAAATAATGCTCATTATTGGCAAAAAGCTCTTGGGACGCCACCACACGGCTCCAGGCAGAAGCCGCCCTGGACGAGTGGATAGCCACCATCCCGAAGGGCCAAAAGGAAGTCTGGAGCGATCTGGTCAGGGCAGTGGGAAACTGGCGCGAAGAGACCATGACCTACTTCGAGACGGACATGCCCGTCACCAACGCTTACACGGAGTCCATCAACCGACTGGCCAAGGACAAGAACCGTGAAGGGCGCGGTTACTCCTTCGAGGTGATGCGGGCACGAATGCTCTACACCACGAAGCACAAGAAAAAGGCACCGACTGCGAAGGTCTCTCCTTTCTACAAGAAAACCATCGGTTACGGACTGCCGGACTTCGCAGAGGAACTCAACTACGGAGTCGATCTATCAACCATCTGAGGGTGGTATCAGATTGATGGGGTGAAGGTGCCCCATCAACCATTAAATCCGTATACCCCAATTTTCTTACGCAGCTGAATCTGGAAATCACCGTTGAGCTTGTAGGTGAATCCGTCCTTTTCGTAGATGGTCGCAGCGTTTACAGAACCTGCGGCAACAGTAGACACAGCAACAGCCAGAAGAAGCTTCTTCATTTCTTATAACTCCACTTTCAGTTTGGTTTGGTGTTTATCGGTTGCTGGAATCGACCCAGCTGTCCCACTCTTTTCGAGTTTGTTCGTCAGCTTTCAGATACCAGTAGCGCAGCATCCTGCTGACCATTTCCTGATCCGGATCGACGTGCGAATCCAGCAACAACCCTTCCTGGTTGGTTAACGGTGCCGGGCCTGCGGTGGCTGCCGGTGCAGTCACTGCGGCTGCGGCGCCGGAACGGTTATAGGCGGCCAGCTCACGGGCATAGTCCCGCACCAGCTGGAAACCTTCTTTCTCGAGCACATCGGCGGTGAACGCCACTCGTTCGCCCTGGCGGTCTGTCAGCTGCCAGTCGCCCTGCTGATTGAAACTGTCCATCTCGTTCCGGGAATCAATGTCAGGTGCGCTCAGAGTCAGCTCGGTGTCAGTAGCGTCAAAACGCACAACAAAGGCGTCGCTGGTTTCCAGCACTTCTTCCCGGCCGATTTCGGTGGTGCACTCCACCACCAGTTGCGCGGTGCCATCGGCCAACGTCATAGCCTGGCCAGCCGAAGCCGTTTGTTCACTGCCCTGAACCGCCTGAACGTTCACGCAGGGCCCGAGAGTCAGCTGTACCTCGGCCAAAACCGGCAGCGGCATCAGGGCCATCATCAAACTGGTAATGCGGGTAAATCTCGTCACGTTCTGAATCCGATGACTAAGGTGTTAACTCAACTGAGACGACACTATGGAGGGGGGTTGTGACAGAGTTATTACAAAGTGTTATGGAAAGTCGGTTTTTAAGACTCAGTATCCGAAAAAACAAAACCGCACCCGAAGGCGCGGTTTTGATGGGCAATAAAGGCTTCAGGATCAGTTGGCTGAGTCGCCCACCACGTCAATGCCATAGAACGTGGTGGTGCCGCTCACCTCGTTACCCACGGCCAGGATCGGCTGGCCGTTAGGGCTGTCTTCGGCGCGGATAAAGGCCAGGCCTTCCGGGCCCAGGTCACCGGCCTTACCAGCTTCTACCGCCGCCTTGTCGGCAGAGAAATCCCGGTTGTTCAGGTACTGCACAAACTGCGGGTTCTGGGGGTTGGTCACGTTGTACACCATGATGCCACCCACCCGTTCCAGGCCGATAAAGGCGTAGTTCTGGCCGTTGATCTCGCCAATGGTGACCGCTTCCGGCTCCGGGCCTTTGTCGTCTGAACGGTCGTCGGCTCCGTTTTCATCGTTACTGGCGTTAAAGCCGTGAGGGATCAGGTTGCCGGTGATGCGCTCGAAATCATTGCCGGAATCGAACACCCGCTGGCCCTGCTCGTTCCAGATAGAGAAAGAACGGGCGCCGTAGCTGTAGAGTTCACCGAACACACAGTCTTTCTCTACATCAGTGGCACTGCTGGACGGATCGCAATCATTAGCCATGCCCAGGGTGCCGGTCACTTTCAGACGGCCCAGGTTGGCGCTGTCCTGCAGTTCCTTGCGCTGGGCCTCGGTGCCGAAAGCCTCGCTCAGCTGAAGGTCTTTAACCCGGTATTCTTCACTGAAGCCATCGTAATCCCGGGAGTCGCCCTCGTTGGCGGTGATGTAGTAGGTCTTGCCGTTGTAGCCATAGCTGGCCATGGCATCCGGCAGGTACATGCCCTTGATGGGCCAGTTGCGCAGGTTGATGCCGCCATCCTTGTTGCTGGCATCCAGCTCGTTACCCAGCATGCGGTGGTCTTTGAAGCCCAGCGGCAGCACGTCCAGAATGCGGGTATTTTCAATGTCCAGCACCGCGACGGCGTTGTTTTCCTGCAGGGCGACCCAGGCGCGGGTGTTATCAACCGAAACCGCAATGTATTCCGGCTCGAAATCCTGGGCGGCAGAGGCACCCGGGCCAAAGATACGGATACCGGCTTCACGCAGGGCCTGCTCGCGGCCGTTGAAGGCGCGGAAGTCGGCGGTTTTCACTGTCGCTTTGTCCACACCGTTAGCCAGGTCGATCACACTTACAGAACCTTCGGGGTCTCGGGTGTAGTCGTCATTCGGTTCACCTTCGTTGGCAACTAGCACTTTTTGACCATCGCGGGTGAAAGTCACCATGTCTGGCAAGGCGCCCACGGTCACTTCACCGGCCTTGGACAGGTCAGATGCGTTGTAGAACACCACCTTGCCGTTGTCCTGCTTCACCTCGGCTTCGATGGCGACGGCGACCAGGTCACCATACACCGCCACACTGTTAGCGGAGGCGCCTTCTCGGCTGGCGTCGATGGTGTTAACCAGCACCGGTGCAGACGGGTTACGAATATCCAGTACGTCCACGGTGGCCGCATTGGCATTCACCACAAACAGGCGCTGGTTGGCAGCATCATGAGCGACGATTTCGGCGGCGCTTTCATCGAACACATTGCCCGGAGCCTTGTAGCTTCCCAGTACATTGAGTTCGATCAGACCCGGCAAGGAAGCCTTGGGCTGGGTGTCAGAACCGCTGCCGGTAGCGCAGGCAGCAAGGCCAACGGTGGCGGCCAGAATGGCGGAGGTCAGAAGGGTTCGCTGGAAAATCATGTTTACCTCGGGTTGTGTCGTCGGTGTGTAAATGACGACCCAAGCTATGGCAAACAGATGACAAAACCGCGTCAGAAAAAAGACAAGTCGATGACGCACATACAAAAATGGCGGCTCCGGGGAGCCGCCATTTCAGGTTACCGTTCTGCCTGGCTTACTGGCCCAGGTAGCTCCGGTACATCCACACGTCTTTCTCCTGCCCGGAGATGTAATCACTCATCAGGGCGGAGGTGCCTTCATCACCGGCTTCACCGGCCAGTTCCAGCAGTTCGCGCTGCTTGGCGATCAGCTTGCCGAAGCTTTCAACAATGTTCTCAACCGCTTCTTTACCGTTGGATACGTCTTTGCGCTCCGGTACTTCGGCGGTTTCGATGTAGGTGCTGAACGCGTGAGCCGGGCGGTGGCCCAGGGTCAGTACACGCTCGGCAATTTCATCCACTTTCAGCAGAAGGTCGTTGTACAGCTCTTCGAATTTCTCGTGCAGCAGGAAGAAGTTCTCACCCTTGATGTTCCAGTGGTAACCACGCACGTTCATGTAAAAGATCTGGTAGTTGGCCAGCAGATCATTCAGTGAGCTAGCCAGTGCGGCGGTTTTTTCGGTATCCAGACCAATAAAGTTCTTACCCATTTGAACCTCCTGATTCGTCGTCGGGTTGTCTCTGGTTACTACTCTAAGTCAGTTCCGGGCCCTGAGCCCAGTTCCATTACTTAATGTCATTAATAGTAAAAGCTTATTCGATAGCCTGAAACCTTATAGCTCGAACCTATCGCAGGATATCGCATGATCTATTTGAAAATAATTCTCGTTTGTCCTTAAATTGAATCATAGACCTGATAAACGCGGAGTTGATCATGAGCACACTGAAACTGTTTGTCCACGAGCACAGCACGAAAGGTGATCAGTCGGTTTTGAAAACGATTACCTTCGCCATCACCCACTTTACCGTGGCCTTCACAGTGGCCTATCTGCTGACCGGTGACATCCTGATCGGCAGCCTGATTGCCATGGTGGAACCGGCCATCAACACCGTGGCCTACTTCTTCCATGAGAAGATATGGGCACGGCACCAGCAAAATGCAAGGGACGCTGCCGCCGCACCGGTAAGCTTGCAACATCACACGTCATAGTGAACTGACACAGGTCAGCTCCCACTGCGGCCCGGGTTAAACACCCGGGCCGCAGTCCATGCAGCCTTCCGCGGGCTCCGGGCCCAGTTTCAGGTTTCTGTTCAGGTCTTTCAGGGCTGATCGCAAGCCCTCTTCAATCACCGGATGGTAGAACGGCATTTCCAGCATGTCGCTCACGGTCATCCGCTTCTGGGCGCACCACGCCAACAGGTGGGCAATGTGCTCGGCCGCAGGGCCGAACATTTCCGCGCCCATGAACAATCCGCTGCCATGCTCGCCGTACACCCGTAGCAGGCCCCGGTTCTTGCCGATCACCTTGCTGCGGCCCTGGTTCTCGAAACTCACTTCACCGACGGCAAAGCAGCCCCGGCACTTTTCATCCACCTGGTGAATGGTCAGGCCCACCGAGGCAATCTGGGGGTCGCTGAACACCACGGCCAGCGGGGTTTTGCGCAACCCGGTCTGTACCTCCGGATATGCCGCCGCGTTGTCTCCGGCGATGCGGCCTTCATCTGCGGCCTCATGCAGCAACGGCCGGTGGTTATTCACATCCCCGACGATAAAAATATGGCTGTCGCCACAGCGCAGGGTGTAAGGGTCGAACTCCGGCATGCCCCGGTCGTCCAGCTCGATGCCGGCGTTCTGGATGTCCAGGTTATCGATATTCGGCCGGCGCCCGGTGGCCGCCAGAAGATAGTCGAAGGTTTCCTGGTGCTCTTTGCCGTCTTCCAGCCAGGTAATCTGCACACCACCGTCTGTCCGTTCCACCCGGCGGGTTTCGGTTTTCGGGCTGAAGGCAAACTCTTCGCTGAAGGTTTTCAGCGCGTAGTCACGGATTTTCTCATCCCGCAGGCCGCCGATGCCGCCGCTGACGCCGAACAGGTGCACCTTAACCCCCAGCCGGCTTAATGCCTGCCCCAGCTCCAGGCCGATGACCCCGGGGCCGAAGACCGCGACAGAGTCTGGAAGGTCCTGCCAGTCGAAGATGTCGTCGTTCACAATCAGCCGGTCCCGGGCTTCCTTGAAGATACCCGGTATGTTGGGGCGGGAGCCGGTGGCGATGATGATGCGATCGGCACGGACTTCGGTATGGTCGCCGACTTCCAGGCGGTGGGCATCCAGAAAGCGGGCATGGCCCATCAGGCGATGTTCTTCCGGCAGTTTCTCCATGGAGCGGACCACCGGCGCCACAAACTTGTCCCGCTCGGCACGTACCCGCTGCATTACCAGCCGGCCATCAATTCGGACATCGCCAGCCAGCACACCGAAGTCGCCGGCGGATTTCAGGTCGTGGGCCCGCTCGGCAGCGGCAATCAGCAGTTTGCTGGGCATGCAGCCCACCCGGGCACAGGTTGTGCCGTACTGTTCGCCCTCGATCAACACCACACGGTCGGTTTTCTTTGCCACCCGCTGATAAGCCACCATGCCGGCAGTGCCGGCGCCGATGATCGCTACATCCACGTCACGCTTGTTCATCTGGCCTCCTATGAAAACCGGAAATTCCCGTCTTTTCTGCAGGTTAAGTTATAAGTATAGAAAGCTTACGGAATCCTGACAGGTGAAACCGGAAAAAAATCCTTCTATGCTTGCCGGCAACCACCTTCACAGGTTTACGACCATAACGCTCAACAGGTGACTACGTTAACAGGAGCAAACAGGTGCAGAATTACTGGCTGGAGTTTCTGACGGTCGCACTGGTGCACTTACTGGCGGTTGCCAGCCCGGGGCCCGATTTTGCAGTGATGCTGCGCCAGGCCCTCACTCAGTCACGGCGCAACGCCTTGCTGACCGCCATCGGTATTGGCCTGGGTATTCTGCTGCACGTGGGTTATTCGTTGCTGGGCATCGGGCTGATCATCCAGCAGTCGGTGATGCTGTTCACCGTGTTGAAGGTGGTTGGCGCGGTTTATCTGCTGTACATCGCCTGGCACTGTCTGCGGGCCAGGCCGGGCGGAGTGCATGTGGATGCGGCTGAAAAGACCCTACAGACAGGAATGGCAGCCTTCCGGCTCGGGTTTCTGACCAACGCCCTGAACCCCAAGGCAACGCTGTTCTTTGTGTCCCTGTTCTCGGTGGTGATCAACCCGGGCACACCCATTGTGCTGCAGGCAGGCTATGGCCTGTACATGGCACTGGCCACGGGCCTGTGGTTTGCCATGGTGGCGGTGTTCTTTACCCACCCCCGTGTCCGCCGGGGTTTCAACCGGTTCGGACACTGGCTTGATCGGGCCATGGGGGGCATCCTGGTGCTGCTGGCCGGGCAGCTGTTGTTGTCTACAGTGAGCGGATCAGAGCCTCCGTCTGTTCCCAGCCCAGGCACGGATCGGTAATCGAGCAGCCGTAGACCAGCTCTTTACCGTCATCCTGGCGACCGAATTCCAGGAAGCTCTCCAGCATCAGGCCCTTGATGTGCCGGTTGCCGTTGCGCTTCTGGGCCATCACATCCCGGGCAATATCCACTTGCCGCTCGGCCTGTTTGCAGGCGTTGTCGTGGCTGCAGTCCACCATCACAGCCGTTGATACGCCAGCTTTTTCCAGTTCTGCCACTGCCTTGGCGATGCTCAGCTCATCGTAGTTGGTCACGCCCCGGCCGCCGCGCAGCACCAGGTGGGTGTCCGGATTGCCAACGGTGGAGATCATCACCGGTGAGCCACTGTGGGAAATGCCCATGTGGTGGTGAGGGTGCGAGGCAGACTTCATGGCATGGCTGGCCACGGTAATGCCGCCATCGGTACCGTTCTTGAAACCGGTAGGCATGGGCAGGCCGCTGACCATTTCCCGGTGGATCTGGGATTCGGTGGTGCGGGCGCCAATGGCGGTCCAGCTCACCAGGTCACCCAGGTAATCCATCATGAATGGACTCAGAGCTTCGGTGGCCAGCGGCAAACCAAGCTCGGATAACGCCAGCAACAACTTGCGGGAACGCTCCAGGCCCTGCTTCAGGTCGCCCTGGCCGGTGCGTTCCGGATCGTACAGCAGACCTTTCCAGCCCACGGTGGTGCGGGGTTTTTCCAGGTAGGCGCGCATGACAATCAGGAACCGGTCACTGACGTCGTCTGACAGCGCTTTCAGGCGGGTGGCGTAGTCCAGGGCGGCCTGTTCGTCGTGAATGGAGCAGGGCCCCATAACAATCAGGGTGCGGTCGTCCTGACCGTGCAGTACAGCGCGGATCTGTTCACGGTAACCGGCAATGGCCCGAACCAGTTGCTCATCGGCAGGAAACTGCTGGCGCAACTCGGCGGCGGAGGGCAGTCTGGCTTCCTGGCGGTGCTGGCAGGCGCTTGAGGTTTGCGCATCCAGTGTTTCAGATTTCAGCGGCATGTTCATGTCTGTGTTCCCGTTTCCCTGTATCAGAATCAAAAAAGCCCCGGCTGGGCTACCAGTCGGGGCTTTTCGGAGTCCGGTGGCAGCCTGGGTTGCTTGCCGGGCTGCCTTCCTCGTTGTGTTCGGTCGATGAAGATCTTACGGGCGGCCCGGGCTCTGGCTAAAATAAAAGCCATAATCAAACCACCAAAAATACACAGCAGAACCTGCGGCCTTCAGTTTTTCACCGAAAGCTTTCAGAACGTTCAATTGACAGGCTGTGTGTAGAGTCTTCATGCTTTTCACTATATACCCGCGGTTTTCAGATTGGCAACCCGCAATCCGGATTATTTTCCGGTGGGTGTCGTTAACGTGGCTTCGGAGGCCCAGATGCACAATCCTTTCGCCCGGTTTTCCACTCTGGCCCTGCTGGCCGTTCTGATACTTGGCCTGGCGGCTCCGGCGGCGGCCCGGGCAGAACAGGAAACCCGCATTTACCAGCTGCAGAACCGCACCGCCGAAGACATGGCGCAGCAGGTACGCACCCTGTACCAGCAAGCTCCAGTGTCGGTAACGGCCCGTGGAACACAACTGGTTGTAAGGGGAGAGCCAGTGTTGCTGGATGAAATCGGCACCCTGGTCGGCTCGCTGGATGTACCTCCGGTACAGATGCGCATTACCGTGCGCTACCGGCAGAGTTCAGACAGCTCGGGTTCCGGTGCTGGTGTCAGCGTAAACCGTAACCGGGTATCCGCCGGGGTCGAGCAAAGCAGCCGTTCCAGCAACTCAAGCTCCCAGCGCCACCTGGTGGTTCAGGACGGGCAATCTGCTCACATTACCTCCGGCAGCGTGCGCCCCCTCCCCTTCGCCGTTCAGGGTGGCCGCAACCCGGCGGTGATCCTGGAACAGGTGGAAACCCGCAGCGGGTTTGTGGTCAGCCCCCAGTCGATTTCCGGCCAGGCAGTGGAGCTGAACATTGTATCGTTCGAGGAAGACCCGGCAGCACTGCCCGGCTATGAAACCGAGGCGCTGGTGACCATCCGCCGGGTGGAGCCGGGGCAATGGGTGTCTCTGGGCGGGGTCAGCACATCGGAAAGCCGCCAGCAGGGCGGCCTGGTCTATCAGCGCAACAGCAGCCTGGCGGAACAGCTGGCCATCGATGTGAAAGTGGATATCCTGCCCTGATCAGGCGCCGCGTTTGCCGATCAGCAGGTCCCGGGCTTCGTTGAGCTTGGCGGCCAGGTAATCGTTACCACCGCGATCCGGATGCACCTTCTGCATCAGCTTGCGGTGGGCAGCCACCACCTCTTCACGGGTGCAACCCGGCGTCACTCCCAGAATATCGCAGGCTTCCCGCTCGGTCATAGCGCCGGCAACCGGTGCACGCTGGTCACCCGTACCGGCCTGTCCCGAAGCTTCCGGCCCGGAGGAATCGTCCATGGCCTTGCGGAACATCGGCGCGTAGCGCATCAGCGCCGGCAGTTTTCTCAGCAGTGGAATCAGGGCCGCAATGCCGGCAGTGATCACGTGCACCCGGCCGGTCAGCACCATAAACAGCAACAGGGCACCGCCAGCCACCAGCACCACTTTCCAGATGGCCGCTTTCTGGCCTTCCGGCGACAGCGCACCCCATTTTTTCAGGATGACAAACACGGCGGCCGCCAGGGCCAGGCCGAGAATCAACTGCATTCCAAATCCTCACCCGCTTGTATCGTCACCGGAGCATAACAGATTACCGCGGAGATCAGATCCACCCCCGTCATTTAGACGTAAGACGCAGCAGTACATATACTGCGTTTTTTCTGCAAACGGGTGACAAACTCAAGTGCTTTTTGTAGCATCCTATTGGTTAACGCTGAGCTGACGCCCGAGTGAGCAGCAAGCGTCTGGTCGCTGTCATCTGATGCGCAAGGAAAGCTGTCAGCCTTCCCATCCCAGCGACGTTATCAGTCTCAAGAACTCTATTCCCAGGAACAGACCTATGCGCACCGCATCCCGTTTTGTCATCGTCATCATTTTCCTTGGTGTCGTCCTTGGCGGCATCTTCGGCTACAAGTTCATGCAGTTTGGCCAGATGAAGGAAATGCTGTCACAGCCGCAGCCGCCGGCGATCATTTCCGTGACCGAGGCAACCACCGAAAACTGGCAGCCGGCCATCAAGGCGGTGGGCAGCGTAGAAGCCATCAACGGTATTGAGGTGGCCAACGAGGTGCCGGGAGTGATTGAAAGCATCAGCTTTGAATCCGGCGATACGGTTAAACAGGGAGACGTCCTGGTTCGCCTGGATGCCGCTATCGACGAAGCCGCCCTCCGCACCCGCCGGGCCGAGGCTCAACTGGCGCAGCAGGAGTTCAAGCGGATTTCCGACCTACTGCCGCGGCGCGCCGTGTCCCAGTCCCAGTACGACGAAGCCAAGGCCAACTACGATGCCGCCCGGGCACGGGTGAACGAGGCCGAGGCCCAGCTGAACAAAAAGGTGATCAAGGCCCCGTTCGACGGCAAGCTGGGTATCCGGATGGTGGATCAGGGCCAGTACATTGGCACCGGCACTCCGATCGTCGAGATCAACATGCTGCATCCGATCTACGTGGACTACACCCTGTCCGAGAAATACCTGCCGGATGTCGACCAGGGCTATCCGGTGTCTGTCACTGTAGCCGCAGTGCCTGACCGCACCTTTGAGGGTGACGTCAGCGCCATTAACACCTCGGTGAACCCGGAAACCCGCACCGTGCGCATACGCGCCATCCTGAACAACGAAGATAACCTGCTGCGCCCGGGTATGTTTGCCACTGTCCAGACCGGCCAGCCCCGGGATAACGAAGTGGTCACCCTGCCCCGCGAGGCTATTTCCTATAACACTTACGGCAACTTCGTGTTCGTAGTGGAAGAAAACGATGAAGGCCAGCTGGTGGTCAGCCGCCGCAGCGTCACCACTGGCGAAGTCCGTGAGGGCAGGGCCTCCGTAACGTCCGGCCTCGAATCCGGTGAAACCGTGGTTGCCAAGGGCCTGCTCAGGCTCCGGGCCGGCCAGCGGGTTGAGATTCAGGACGAATCCGGCCAGGAGGCGTCTGAGTAATGAAATTCACCGATATATTTGTCCACCGGCCAGTCCTGGCCACGGTGGTCAGCCTGCTGATCCTGCTGCTCGGTGCCCGGGCCGCCATGGAAATGGAAATCCGCCAGTACCCGAAGCTGGAAAGCACCACGGTGACGGTAACCACCGCCTACCCCGGTGCCAGTTCGGACCTGATCAAGGGCTTTATCACCACGCCGCTGCAACAGGCCATTGCCGAAGCCAGCGGCATTGATTACCTGACCTCCACCAGCTCCCAGAGCGTGTCCACCATCCAGGCCAAGATGGTGCTGAACTACGACGCCAACGATGCCCTGGCGGAAATCCAGGCCAAGGTGGCCAGCCAGCGCAACGTGCTGCCGGCAGAAGCCGAAGACCCGGTGATCACCTCCACCACCGGTGACGACACCGCACTGATGTACATCGCCTTCTACAGCACCGAGCTGGATGTACCCCAGATTACCGATTACCTGACCCGTGTTGTTCAGCCCAAGCTGCAGGCACTGTCTGGCGTGGGTAAGGCCCAGCTGCTGGGCCGTACCTTCGCCTTGCGGGTATGGCTGGACCCGGAGCGACTTGCGGCGGTCGATATGACGCCGGTGGAGGTGGCCGCCAAGCTGCGCGCCAACAACTACCAGGCCGCTGTGGGCCAGACCCGGGGCAAGTACACCGAAGTGAGCCTGACCAGCGACACCGACATCGCAGACCCGGAAGCCTTCCGCAACCTGGTAGTGAAGCAATCCGGCGGCACGCTGATCCGCCTTCAGGACATTGCCAGGGTGGAACTGGGCTCCCAGAACTACGACCAGCTGGCCCTGTACAAAGGCCAGCCGGCCACCTACGTGGCCATCGAAATGGCGCCCGGAGCCAACCCGCTGACGGTAGCCGGACTGGTGAAAGACGAACTGCCCGACATCGAAAGCCAGCTGCCCAGCGGCCTGAATGTACGCCTGGCCTACGATGCCTCGGACTTTATCGACGACTCCATCAACGAAGTTATCCGTACCCTGATCGAAGCCATGATCATCGTACTGGTGGTGGTGTTCCTGTGCCTGGGCTCGGTGCGGGCCTCGGTAGTGCCGTCGGTGGCTGTGCCGCTGTCGCTGATTGGTGGCGCGTTCGTGATGCTTATGTTCGGCTTCTCCCTGAACCTGCTGACCCTGTTATCCATGGTGCTGGCCATCGGCCTGGTGGTGGATGACGCCATCATCATGGTGGAGAACGTGCACCGGCATATCGAACAGGGCGAATCCCGGTTCGAGGCCGCCATTAACGGCGCCCGGGAGATGGCTACCCCCATCATCGCCATGACCACCACCCTGGTGGCGGTGTACGCCCCCATCGGCTTTATGGGTGGCCTGGTGGGCTCGCTGTTTACCGAGTTCGCCTTCACCCTGGCCGGCACCGTGGTCATCTCCGGCATCGTGGCCCTGACCCTATCGCCCATGTTGTCCGGCAAGGTGCTCAAGCCACACGGCAACCCGGGCAAGTTCGAGCAACTGGTCGAGAAAACCTTCAACGGCCTGGCCAATGCCTATAAAGCAGCACTGACCTCTCTGATGCAGACCAAGTCGGTGGTGGTGTTCTTCGCTGTGGTGGTACTGGGCTCCATTTACTTCATGGTAATGATGAGCCAGAACGAGCTGGCCCCCACCGAAGACCAGGGCATCCTGTTCTATCAGGGCCTGGGGCCGGAAACGTCCACACTGGACTACCTCTATGAGCACGGCCAGGAAGTGCAGGACCGCATGGCCACCGTGCCCGGCTACAACGAAGACTTCATGATCCTGGGTGTGACCAGCCCGAACGCCGTGTTTGGCGGCTTCAAAATGTCGCCCTGGAGCGAGCGGGAAATCAGCCAGTTCGAGGCCCAGCCGCTGCTGGATGCCGAGCTGAAGAATGTCACCGGGCTGCAGACTGCAGTGTTCCCGCTGCCGGCCCTGCCGGGCTCCGGCGGTGGCCTGCCGTTCCAGTTTGTGATCACCACCGGCGGCAGCTACGAGCAGCTGGACCAGGTGGCCGATGAACTGCTGGGCAAGGCCATGCAGAGCGGCAACTTCATGTTCCTGAAGAAATCCATTAACTTCGACAAACCTAGCACCCGCATTAACGTGGACCGTGACCGGGTGGCAGACCTGGGCCTGTCGATGCAGGATGTTGGCCAGTCGCTGGCCAGCATGCTCAGTGGTGGTTACATCAACCGTTTCAACATGGAAGGCCGCTCCTACCAGGTGATTCCGCAGGTGGACGACCAGTTCCGCGCCAGCCGTGAAGCACTGGATGACTACTACATCCGCGCCGGCAACGGCGAGCTGGTGCCGCTGTCCAGTGTGGTCAGCTTTACCGAGGAAGTGGAACCATCCAACCGCACCCAGTTCAACCAGCTGAACTCGCTCACGCTCGAAGGGGTGGTCATGCCCGGCGTGGCAGCCGGTACCGCCATGGAGTTCATGGAGCAGACTGCTGGAGAAGTGTTCCCGCAGGGCTTCAGCTTCGACTACACCGGCGAATCACGGCAGCTGGCGACCCAGGGTAGCGCCCTGGTGGTGACCTTCTTCCTGTCCTTGCTGGTGATCTACCTGGTACTGGCGGCGCAGTTCGAAAGCTGGCGTGACCCGATCATCATCCTGGTGTCGGTGCCTATGTCCGTTGCCGGCGCCATGGCGTTCATCGTACTGGGCTTCGCCAGTATGAACATCTACACCCAGGTGGGCCTGATCACCCTGATTGGTGTGGTGTCGAAGAACGGCATCTTGATTGTGGAATTCGCTAACCAGCTACAGAAAGAGCAAGGCCTGAACAAGGTAGAGGCGGTGATTGAGGCTGCAGCTATTCGCCTGCGGCCGATCATCATGACCTCACTGGCACTGATCTTCGCCATGGTGCCGCTGCTGATTGCAGTAGGGCCTGGCGCCGAAAGCCGGTTTGCCATCGGCCTGACCATCAGTGCCGGCCTGGGCATTGGCACCCTGTTCACCGTGTTCGTATTGCCGGCGTTCTACATCCTGCTCGCCCGTGATCATCACGGCTCCGCCGCTGATGAGCACGAAGATCAGGAAAGTGCCGGCGCCAGCAGCTCCTGAGCCTGCATACGCCGGCGCCACTGAACCGTTTCGCTGGGCAGCTCTCCGAAGTGTTCCCGGTAGAGCGCCGCGAAACGGCCAAAGTGGCTGAAGCCTTCATCACCTGCGTAGCGGGAGATATGGGGCACTGCGCACTGGCAATCCACCAGCCGCCGGCGCACGCGAATCAGCCGGCAGCGCTGGTAATAGCGGTAGGGTGTCATGCCGGTCTGCCGTTTCATCAGGTAGTAGAGGTTACGCTCGCTCACTCCGGCGTGGCTGGATAAATCCTGCAGGTCAAAGGGCCAGTCCGGCTCTGTCCGTATCTTGATGATGGCCTTGAGTAGCCGCCGGTCGGGCTCCGGAATGGCTGTCGTTGCCGAGGCAGCAGCGGTGTTTCCGCGAAGTATCCCGTTGATCTCCTGCAACAGGGTTTCCGCCGCCCGGCATCCGTGATCGTGGTCTTGCAGAAATCCGACCTGGAACAGGAACCCGTGGATACAACGGGTGATCGCATCACCAATGGCCGGGCCTGTATGCGGCGCATCGGGCTGGTCTGCCAGCCGGAGCAGGAGCACACGGCTGTCTGCCGCCACCCTCAGGCTGAAGGTTTGAGCAGGCGGAAATACCTGAAACGGAAAGACCGTGGTCGCTGCCTTACCGGCAGACACAACCTCACACCGCCCCTGAACCCGGAACACCAGCAAGGGCGAATCCAGGCAGCAGTGTTTCAGGATGAGGTTCTGGCTGACCGACAAAGCGGCAACCATGCCCGCTCCGACTTCCAGCGCCGACAACGAGCCGGCTTCGGCTTTCGGCCGGGACAAATCACAAACCAGCCCGGTGCAGCCCAGCAAATCCTGAAGGGCCAGCGTCCACTCCCCGCAGGCGGCGCGGTTCAGGCGAAGGTAAGATTCCAGCTCGGAATTGACGATAAAGTTCTGCATACTACTCAGACAGGTAAAAGGTGAGACTGCTGTTGTAAGCAACATTCCCACAAATCCCTAGCCAGATCTCGCAAAACCCCTGCATTCTTTGTGGTTAATAGGGATTTATTGATGCTTATCAAACTCTCACACAGGCAACATAACAGGACACACCCTTGACCCTCGGAACCCTTTTCTGGCTTTTCGTTGCCGGCTTTCTGGTCTGGTACTGGTGGCAGGCCAAGGCCATCAAAGACTCGGTACTGCAAGCCGCTCACCGTTATTGCAAAAGCATGGACGTGCTTCTGCTCGACGATGCCGTGTACCTGCGGGGCCTGTGGTTCAAGCGGGACCGACAAGGCAGCCTGAGGGTATGGCGCCGGTTCCTGTTCGACTTCGCCACCACCGGTGAGGAACGCTATACCGGCCGGGTGATCATGCTCGGCCGCAAGATCGTGCATATGGAGCTGGACCCACACCGGTTCTGACTGAAGACTGCTTACAATTCGCTACCTGAAAATTCCGAATCCAGGCCTTGCCCGGCCGACCTGAAACATAACTGTCATATTTATGTAGCATCCTTGCGCCAGCACAACTTCTTGTCCTGAATAGGTTTTCTGGCGATGTCTTATTCCGTTTCTGCAGCTTTCAAAGCCGGCGCACTGGCGCTGTTGACTGCCCTGCCCCTGTCTTCCACCCTGGCCCATAACCTGGAAATTCACGGCTCCAACACCGTAGGTGCCACCCTGGCCCCCATGCTGGTGACCGGCCACCTGGAACACATCGGTAGCGGCGCGGTTAAGACCGACTCCACCGGCGTGGAAAACGAAAAGATTCTGAGCATTGCCAGCGAAGGCGGCACCGTGAGCGTGCTGGTGGCTGCCCACGGTTCCAGCACCGGTTTTCGTACCCTGGCCAGCGGCCAGGCCGGCATCTGGGCGTCCTCGCGGCCGGTGAAACCGGGGGAAGCGCAGCAGGTCAGTGCACAGGCCGACCTGACCGCACTGGAAAGCGAGCACGTAATTGCCATCGATGGCCTGGCCATCCTGGTGCACCCGTCCAACCCGGTCAGCAAGATGAGCATACAGACGCTGGGGCAGATCTATGCCGGCGAAATCCGCAACTGGTCACAACTTGGCGGCCCGGACCGCGACATCAGCCTGTACGCCCGGGACGACCGTTCCGGCACCTGGGATACCTTCAAATCCCTGGTTCTCGGTAAAACCTACACGCTGGACAGCGGCGCCCTGCGCTATGAATCCAACGACCAGCTTTCCGACGACGTGTCCCGGGACCCGGGCGGCATCGGTTTCTCCGGCCTGGCCTCGGTGCGCAACAGCAAGCTGCTGGCCATTTCCGACGGCAATGCCCCGGCCCTGAAACCGAACCAGCTCACCGTGGCCAGCGAAGACTATCCGCTGTCACGCCGGCTGTTCATGTACACCATGGGCAACCAGACTCCGGAATTCGCCCGCGGACTGATTGAGTTCGCCCTCGGCACTGAAGGGCAGGCGCTGGTGGCCGAATCCGGCTTTATTTCCCAGAACCCGATTGCGGTAAAGCCGGAGCTTGATAGCTCGGTGCCGGAAACTTTCAAACGCCTGACCGCCGAGTATCAGCGCCTGACGGTGAACTTCCGGTTCTCGGAAGGCCGCACCAAGCTGGATAACAAGGCCCAGCGTGACCTGCTACGAGTCATCGATTACCTGGAACAGCATGGCCGCTCCGCGGACGACCTGTTGCTGATCGGCTTTGCCGACGCCCAGAGCCACGAACTGCGGGCCCAGATGATTTCCGAACTGCGCGCGCTGTCCGTTCGCAAGGCCCTGCACCAGACAGGACTGCCCCGGGTGGCCTACACTGGTTACGGACAATACATGCCTGTCGGTGGCAGCGGTAACCAGAGAAACGGCCGGGTGGAAGTGTGGATCAGGGCGCGATAATTTTCCTATACTGCCATTGTCACCTCCAACCAACAGACCGGGACAATGGACATCAAAAACGACCACCGCTTCGCCATCAACCTGAACGTTCGGGGCATCCAGCCTTCCTCTACCCTGCGTATCAACGAACTCAGCAACCAGCTGCGATCGGAAGGTAAGGACATTATCAAGCTGGGACTGGGCCAGTCTCCGTTCCCGGTACCGGAACGTGTGGTTAATGCCCTCAAAGAACACGCCCACGAGAAAGACTACCTGCCAGTGAAGGGGCTGAAAGGCCTGCGCCAGGCCATTGCCGGTTACATCAACCGGGCCGAGCGCATGCGCTGTACCTGGGAAGACGTGCTGATCGGCCCGGGCTCCAAGGAGCTGCTGTTCATCCTGCAGCTGGCCTACTACGGCGACCTGCTGATTCCGCGCCCGAGCTGGGTGTCCTACGCGCCCCAGGCCCGCATCATTGGCCGTTCGGTGCACTGGCTGCCCACCCACGCAGAGAACAACTGGCAGCTGACGGCGGAAGAGCTGGACATCATCTGCCGGGACGATCCTTCACGCCCGCGCATCCTGATTCTGAACTACCCGTCGAACCCCACCGGTTGTACCTACACCGACGATCAGCTGCTGGCCATCGCCAACGTGGCGCGCAAGTACAACCTGATCCTGTTGTCGGATGAAATCTACGGCGAAGTGCACTTCGAGGGCCGGCACAAGTCCATCGCCCGCTACTACCCGGAAGGCACCATCATCAGCACCGGCATGAGTAAATGGCTCGGCGCCGGCGGCTGGCGTCTCGGCACCTTCATCTTCCCGCCGGAACTGCGCCCGCTTCAGGACGCCATGGCAATCATCGCCAGCGAGACCTTCACCTCCACCAGTGCGCCCATCCAGCATGCGGCAATCACGGCATTCGAAGGCGGTGAAGACATCGACGAGTACCTGAAACAGTCCCGCCGGGTGCTGAAAGTGGTGGGCGAGTACATGTACTCCCGCCTGAGCGCCATGGGCGCCGTGGTTCGTAAGCCCGAGGGAGCTTTCTACCTGTTCCCGGACTTCTCCGCCTTCAGTGAAAAGCTGGCCCGCAAGGACATCAAAACCTCCCAGGCCTTCTGCACCGCCCTGCTGGAAGACACCGGCGTGGCCATCCTGCCCTCCAGTGATTTCGGCTTTGTGCCAGACCACATGGGCGCGCGTTTGGCGTTCGTGGATTTCGACGGCACCCAGGCACTGGAACTGGCCGGCGGAAGCTATGCAGACCAGGAGCTGGGGGAGGACTTCGTCCAGGAAGCCGGCCCGCGCCTGGTACTGGCCATGGACAAGATGGAGAAGTGGCTGAACAGCCTCTGATTCTGTCGTGCTAGACTGGCACCCTCATGTTTTCTGACCGGGGGTGCCATGTCTGACTCTGTTTCTCTGCGCGAAATCACCGATTTTGCCGAAGCCCTGGCTGTTGAAGCCGGCGAACTGATCCGCCACGAGCGTGACCAGAACACCCTTCGCACCGACTACAAACACCAGACCGAACTGGTCACCCATGCCGATGTGATGGCGGATGAGTTCATCACCAACGCCATCCGCGAGCGCTTCCCGGATCATCGCATCCTGTCTGAAGAAACCATGCCGGACCTGTCCCAGGCCGAGTCCCTGGACACCCCGCTGTGGGTCATCGATCCCATCGACGGCACGGTAAACTACGCATACGGCCACCCCCAGGTGGCGGTGTCCATTGCCTATGCAGAGCGCGGGCAGGTGCAGGCGGGCGTGGTACACGCGCCCTTCCCCGGCGAAACCTTCCGGGCCACCAAGGGCGAAGGCGCTACGCTGAATGGCAGTCCCATCAAACACAGCGGTGCGACGGACCCCAGGCAATCCCTGTTCGCCACCGGTTTCCCCTACACCAAGGACAACCTGGAACCGCTGGTACGCCGGCTGGATGCGATGATCCACCAATGCCGCGACCTGCGCCGCATCGGTTCAGCGGCACTGGATATCTGCTGGGTGGCCTGTGGCCGTCTGGATATCTACTACGAAAACGTCAGCCCCTGGGACTTCGCCGCCGCCCGCCTGATCGCCTGGGAAGCCGGCGCCACGGTGGGCCACTTCGGCGATGTACCCGATGACTACCCGGCCGACCTCTGGGGGCGCGACATCCTCATCTCCGCCCCGGCAATATGGGAGCCGATTCGCGCCATACTCCGTTCTGCGTCTGGTTACGACTGAGTTTCAGTGTTCGTTCACACCTAGCTTGCAGGTTTCGGGGGCATAGTCTTAGTAGCCTTCAGGTTGGGCGGTAGGGCGCTGGCTGGATACCCTTTCCCGAAATTTCGGAGGCCATGAATGGCCGAAGACAAGCGCCACATGGATGTGCCGAAGGAGCGCTTCTGCGAAGGGCAAGCCCCACCCACAACACCCCCGACCTCGCAGGCTACCAAGACTATGCCCCCGAAACCTGCAGGCTAGGCGTACCAGAACTCAGCCCCAGACGGCCTCGGCAACCAGGCTCCAGGCCTCGTCGAAGTCGGTGGAGGGCAAACGGGAGAACGAGGAGCGGACGAAGCGCTGGATGCGACCTTCGAGGAACACCATTACGAAATCGGCACCCCGGGCTGCGCTGGTGCGGGGCCGTAGACCCTGGCGGATTTCGCCTTCTTTCAGGGCCTGGCGGAACTGGGTTTCCAGGCGCTCGAAAAACTGGGACGCGCGCTTGCGCAGCGACTCGTCTTCGCCCATCAGGGCATCGCCGGTCAGCACGCAGCACAGGCCCGGGTTGCGCTCGGCGAACACCAGTACCAGGTGCACCAACTGCTGCAAACGCACGCGAACGTCTTCCTGCTCCTGCAACACCACCTGGCAACGGGAGAAAACTGCTTCCTCGGCAAACTCGATCAGGGCTTCGAACATTTTGCGTTTGCTGGGGAAGTGCCGATACAGGGCGGCTTCGGTTACACCCACGGTTTTGGCCAGGCCAGCGGTGGTGATCCGGGCCCCGGGGTCTTTTTGCAGCAATTCAACAAGGGCCTGCAGGATTGTGTCCCGCCGGCTGGGTTTTTGAGTGGTCATATCAGGACTACAGCGCTCTGTTTTTTTGCCACGGAATCCACGGAAAAACACGGAAGGAAAAAACGAAAAGATTCTTTTGCCACGAAATCCACTAAAAAACACGAACAAAGATGACTGATTAGAAAACCAAAAGGCCTTTGGCTTTTATTTCGTGTTCTTTAGTGGATTTCGTGGCAAAACAGTCCTTATCCTTTCATTTTTCCGTGTCCTTCCGTGGATTCCGTGGATTCCGTGGATTCCGTGGCTAATTATTAAATCAAAAAAAGGTGCCGTCGATCGGCGACGACGCACTGGCGTACAGCTTCTTCGGCATACGTCCAGCAAGGTAGGCCTCGCGGCCGGCTTCGATGGCCAGGCGCATGGCGTTGGCCATTTTGATCGGGTCTTTGGCCTGGGCGATGGCGGTGTTCATCAGTACGCCGTCGCAGCCCAGCTCCATGGCGATGGTAGCGTCTGACGCGGTGCCTACGCCCGCATCCACCAGTACCGGCACCTTCGCGTTCTCGACAATCAACCGGATGTTGTAGCGGTTCTGGATGCCCAGGCCGGAGCCAATGGGGGCGCCCAGAGGCATGATGGCAACACAGCCCATTTCTTCCAGGCGCATGGCCAGCAGCGGGTCGTCGGAGCAGTACACCATTACCTTGAAGCCGTCTTTGATCAGCTCTTCGGCGGCTGCGAGGGTTTCCGGCATGTTGGGGTAAAGGGTCTTGTGTTCGCCCAGCACTTCCAGCTTCACCAGGTCGTGGCCATCGAGCAGTTCCCGGGCCAGTTTGCAGGTGCGTACCGCGTCTTTGGCGGTGTAGCAGCCGGCCGTGTTCGGCAGGATGGTATAGGCATCCGGGGAAACCACGTCCAGCAGGTTGGGCTCGTCCGGGCTCTGGCCGATGTTGGTTCGGCGTACCGCTACGGTCACAATCTCGGCACCGCTGGCTTCAATGGCGTGGCCGGTTTCCATCAGGTCGTGGTACTTGCCGGTGCCTACCAGTAAGCGGGACTGGTACACCTTGCCGGCAATTTCCAGGGGTTTGTCTTCGGGGAGCTGAATCTCTGGTGTGTCTGTCATAGCCTGCCTGATTTCTGTCGAAATGAGAGTCGGGAGTGGTCGTTCGCAGCAAGGAGGATTAACCGCCTCCGATGGCGTGTACCACTTCCACACGATCACCTTCGCTGAGGGAAAAGTCCGGGTGCTGGCTGCGGGGTACGATGTCTTCGTTCACTTCCACCGCCACGCGTTTGCCGGCCAGTGCGAGTTGCTCAATCAAGGCGGCAATGGTGGCTCCGTTCGGGAGCTCCACGGCTTCGCCATTAACCTTTACCTGCATGGTTGTGATCACCTTTGTTATTTCTTCAGGGCTGCGATGGCCAACAGTGCCCAGCCCACCATGAAACACAGCCCGCCTACCGGAGTAACCGGCCCAAGCCAGTGGGTTCCTGTCAGCACCAGCAGGTACAGACTGCCGCTGAACAGCAGGATGCCCACCAGCCAGAAGCCGCAGGCCACAGCCAGGAGTTTCCGGGGCAGGCCGAGTACCGGCATCAGGCTGGCCACGACTAGGATCAGAGCGTGGTACATCTGGTAGCTGACCGCGGTCTGGAACACTTCAAGGCCCCGTTCGCTCACCAGGTTACGCAAGCCGTGGGCACCGAAAGCGCCGGCCATCACCGCCAGCAAACCGGCAACGGCGCCGGCTACCAGTGCCCAGCGTACAATCCGGGTGTTACTGTCAGCTGCAGTCACAGTGAATTTTTTCTCCGGTATCCAGGTTCATCATGGTCAGGGCACCGCCCCATACACAGCCGGTGTCCAGGCCGATAAACCGTTCGCTGCCGGTTTTACCTTCCAGGGCCGCCCAGTGGCCGAACACCACAGTTACGTCGTCCTTGCGCGGGTAGGTAAACCAGGGTGCGAAACCTTCCGGGGCGTTGGCAGCAGCTTCCTTGGTGGCCAGTTCCAGGCTGCCATCCTGTGCAATAAAGCGCATACGGGTGAAGTAATTGGTGATCACCCGCCAGCGATCCATGCCGGTGAGGGTATCACACCAGCGTTCGGGCTGATTGCCATACATTTGGCTGAAGTATTCGCCGGCATTGTCGCCGCGGATCACCGTTTCCACTTCCCGGGCACAGGCCACGGCCTGTTCCACGCTCCAGATATGGGGCAGGCCTGCGTGGGCCATCAGCAGGTTGCGATCGGCATCGTGCACACACAGGTGTTGCTGGCGCAGCCAGTGAATCAGCCGCTCATGGTCCGGGGCTTCCAGAATGTCGTGCAGGGTGTCTTTCTTCTTCGGGCTGTGGCCACCGAGCGCTACCGCCAGCAGGTGCAGGTCATGGTTACCCAGCACCACCACCGCGGAACTGCCCAGGCTTTCGATGTAGCACAGAGTTTCCAGCGAGGATGGCCCCCGGTTGATCAGGTCACCGGCCACCCAGAGCCGGTCCCGGGACGGTGAAAAATCCACCTTGGCCAGCACGTCCCGCAGGCGGTCATAGCAACCCTGAATATCGCCGATGGCGTAGTCAGTCATTACTTACCTCGTTGTTCCCGGCCGGCGCGGCGCCGCTGTCCACCAGCAAATCCGCAATCTTTACATAGTCCGCCAGGCTCAGGTTTTCCGGGCGTAATCCGTCGTTGATGCCGAGGGATTGCAACTGCTCCACCGTTACCATCGCCCCCAACGCCTTGCGCAGGGTTTTGCGACGGGCATTGAAGGCAGTACGCACCACGGCCTGCAGGGTTTTCAGGTCTTTCGCCGGGTGCGGCAGTTCTTTGTGGGGCACCAGCCGGACAATGGCGGAGTCCACCTTCGGGGCCGGGCGGAAGGCGCCGGGGCCGACTTCAAACAGCGGCTGCACCTTGCAGAAATACTGGGCCATGATGCCCAGGCGGCCGTAGTTGTTGTCGCCGGGTACCGCCGCCAGCCGCTGGACCACTTCTTTCTGCAGCATGAAGTGCATGTCCTGCACCACGCCACTCTGCTCCAGCAGGTGGAAAATCAGCGGGGTGGAAATGTTGTACGGCAGGTTGCCGACAATGCGCAGGGGGCGGTCGGTCATCAGCTCACGAAAATCGAAGCTCAGGGCGTCGGCCTCGTGAATCTGAAATTCCGGGTAGTTGAAAAACTTGGTGCGCAGCACCGGGATCAGGTCCCGGTCCAGCTCCACTACCTGCAGGCGCGGATTGATCGCCAGGATCTCTTCGGTGATGGCGCCCAGGCCGGGGCCGATCTCGACAATGGCATCGTCCGGCTTGGGGTTGATGGAACGGACAATGCGTTCGATCACGCCCGGATCGTGCAGAAAGTTCTGGCCGAAGCGCTTGCGGGCCTGGTGGCCGTGTTTGTTACTCATGATGATTCTCCGGCCTGTGCGGCCTTGCGGCAGCGGGCCATATGCTCGCCCACCCGAATGGCGGTGTGCAGGCTGCCGGCGTCGGCCTTGCCGGTGCCGGCCAGGTCAAGCGCGGTGCCGTGGTCGACCGAGGTGCGGACAATGGGCAACCCGAGGGTGATGTTTACGGCACGGCCAAAGCCCTGGAATTTCAGCACCGGCAGGCCCTGGTCGTGGTACATGGCCAATACCGCATCGGCATTGTCCAGCCAGTGCGGAGTAAACAGGGTATCCGCCGGCAGCGGCCCGGTCAGCTGTGTGCCTTCGGCGCGCAACTGTTCCAGGGTTGGCTCGATCACCTCGATTTCTTCCCGGCCCAGGTGGCCGCCTTCCCCTGCGTGGGGGTTCAGGCCCGCCACCAGGATGCGCGGCTGCTCAATGCCGAAGAAGGTTTGCAGGTCGGCATTGAGAATACGGGTTACCTGGGTCAGGCGCTGCGGCGTGATGGCCGCCGATACGTTTTTCAGGGGTAAGTGGGTGGTTACCAGCGCCACCCGGAGTTCTTCCGTGGCCAGCATCATCACCACCCGTTCAACGCCACACAACTCCTGCAGGAATTCGGTGTGGCCGCTGAAGACAATGCCGGCTTCGTTGATCACGCCCTTGTGCACCGGCGCGGTGACCATGCCGTCAAAGTCGCCGTTCAGGCAGCCCCTGGCCGCAACGGTCAGGGTATCCAGCACATACTGGCTGTTGGCGGCATCCAGCTGCCCGGCTAGCGTTGACTGGCAACCATCCACATGCCGAACCGACAGGTGTCCGGCCCGGATTTCCGGCACCATGCCCGGTTGCCAGTCGTGAAGCTGGACCTCAAGGCCAAGCGCGCTGGCCCGGGCCTGTAACAACTCGCGACTGGCAATCACCACCAGCCCGGCGTCCCGGGCTTCGGTAGCCAGCTGCAGGCACAGTTCCGGGCCGATGCCGGCCGGCTCGCCCGCCGTCAGCGCCAGGATGACCGGTGTACTCATGACGGGTCTGCTTCCTCGCTTTGCGGGTTCATATCGGCGAACTCGCCCTTGAACTCCACGAAGGCTTCATCACGGACTTCCCGCAGCCAGTTCTGCAGTTCCTGCTCGAACTTGCGCTGATAGATGGCCTGGCGGGCCTGGGATTCGCGGGCCTCGGCGGTGACATCCTGCTTGCGACGTTCCTGAACCTGCAGAATATGCCAGCCGAACTGGGAGCGCACGGGGCCGTAGATTTCACCCACGTCGGCATCCAGCATGGCCTGCTCAAACTCGGGGACCATCTGGCCCGGGCTCACCCAATCCAGGTTGCCGCCATCGGAGCCGGATACCGGGTCGTCTGACAGCTCACGGGCCAGTTCGGCAAAGTCGGCACCGTCCTGCAACTGTCGGTAGATATCGCGGATCCGCTGCTCGGCCTGGGCCTCGGTCACCGCTGCCGACGGGCGAACCAGGATGTGGCGAACCTTGTGCTGTTCGATAATCTGCTGCTGCTCGCCACCACGTTTGTCCATCACCATCACCAGGTGGAAGCCGCTGTTGTTCTCCAGCACGGCAGACGGCACACCCGGCTCCAGGCCCGGCACCACCGGCGCCACCAGTGACGGCAGCTGGCTCTCAGAGCGCCAGCCCATATCACCACCCTCAAGGGCGTTGCTGGCATCGGATTCGGCAACAGCTACTTCCCGGAAATCCCGGCCATCCAGAATCTGCTGGCGCAGGTTATCCGCCAGGTTACGGGCCTGGCGCACAGACGCCTCGTTACCCGGCTCGTCTACCTGGATAAAGATATAGGCCAGGCGGTATTCAGCACCATCGCTGCCGGCACCGGCCTGGGCTTGCAGGTAGTTTTCCACTTCGTTGTCGGTAATGCGCACCCGGTTGCCCACCTGGCGCTGCTGCACCCGGCTGGTGAGCATCTCGTTGCGGATCTGCTCCCGGGCCTGCTGGTAGGTCACACCTTCTTCCGCCAGCTGGCTTTCGAACTGGGCCATGGTCATGCCATTGCTGCGGGCGATGTTGGCCAGGGTTTCGTTCAGCTCGTTATCGCTGATGCGCATGCCCATTTTGTCCGCCATCTGCAGCTGGACGGATTCAGCAATCAGCTGTTCCAGTACCCGCTGCTCCAGCATCTGGCGTGGTGGCAGGCCGGTACCCTGGGCACTCAGCCGGCCCACAATGGTGTTCACCCGGGCTTCCAGCTGGGTCTGCAGGATGACATCGTCGTCGACAATGGCGACCACCCTGTCCAGCAGCTTGCGTTCAGCCTGTACCGCCAACGACATGGTCATCATGGCCATGGTCAGCAGCAGGGTCAGTCCGTGGCGTAAAGTCGCCTTCATAGTCACCTCTTGGTTTGTGCATTCCGGGTCGTCAGCCAGGCAAGGCCCGGCTAACGGTATTGGTTCGTTTTAGCGGCGCTGAGTTCCGAAACGGCGGCGCTCGCGCTCGTCATAGCCGTAGATGGCATCGGCAATGTTGTCAGATGCTCCGCCACTGCCGCCCAGGCCTTTCAGCTCGATCCGGAACAGCAGTCGGGTATCCAGTTCTTCATCGTCGGTCAGGTAGTTCTGGTGCACTACCTGCACACTCCAGCAGCAGTTGTTGTATTCCAGTCCGGCCAGGGTACCCACGGTACGGTCCAGTTCCGAATCCCACACCCAGCGGCCGATGGCACTGACCCGGTTGGTGACCGGCAACACGGCACCTACATCGGTCTGTTCAATGTCATCGGGCCGGCTGTAGGTATGGCCCAGCGTTGCCAGGTACCGATAATCCTCGGAATGGAAAATCAGCTGGCTGCGGCCTTCCTCGGTTCTCTGGGTGTCATGGTCCCACAGGCCGGAGCTGCGGATTTCCAGGTTATCAACCGGGTTCAGCACCAGCTCACCGGCCAGCGGCGAGTTACTTCGGTCAGAAGCACCCTGCCCGAACAGGCTCACTTCCCGGTCATCAAAATAGCGCACCTGGCCAATACTGACCCGGGCCCGCTCGGCGCCGGTCAGCAGGTCGTTGAAGCGACTGGTCAGGGCCACGGTCAGCTGGTTGGCGTCCCCTACCCGGTCACCGCCGGTGAAGCGATCGCGCTGGAACAACTGGTCGAATCGGAAGCTTTTCAGGCCGGTGTCAAAATCCGGGATGTCGTTCTGGTCGGCCTCTGCATCAGCCCAGGCATAATACAGCCGGGGTTCCAGGGTCTGGTTATAGGGAATATCGAACAGGCTGGAGCGGCGGTCAAAGTACAGGCCGTTGTCCCACTCGAACACCGGCACCGTACGGTCAAAACTGCTGTTGCCGAGCGTGTAGTCTTCCAGGTCGTAGCGGGTGTAATCCAGGCTCACCGACGGCCGGCTGAAGCCCCAGAGCGCGCGCATGGGCAGGGCTAGTTCAGGAATCGCCCGCACCCGCTGGCCATTGGCCCGGTTCAGGCCGGTCAGGTTTTCGTTATCCCGATAGAACCAGGAGTACTGGCTTTCGATGCCCGCCTCGAAGGCCCCCACTTCAGTGGTTCCGGCATACAGCACTTCCGGCAACAGGTTATAGGGTTTGTTGACGTCGGCAATACGTTCGGCAATGGTCTGGTAGCCATTCAGGTAGGCATCAAAATACTGGTTCTGGTCGGAATAACGTACACCACCGCGACGCTGCAGGTGAGTCGCCTGGTCAATTTCCAGGGAGCGGTTCAGGTCGCTCAGGTAGTCTTCGTCAGACACCACCGAGTAGTCGCCGTAACCGGTCCAGCCACCGCCGAAGGCTGCCCGGGTCGACAGATCCAGGGCCCAGCGCTGGCCGTCCGCGCCCGGATTCTCGTCTTTGTAGTAGGAATCGTCATCGATGTAGCCCAGCTGCAGCACCGACTCCCCGAACCGGCTCAGATACCGGCCTTCCAGTTCGGTAAACAGGCCCCGGCCATGAATGTACTGAGGCGTGAGCGTGGCGTCGTAGTGGGGCGCCAGGTTCAGGTAATAGGGCAAGGCCAGGAAGGCGCCGCTACCGGCACTGGACGAGCCGAACTGCGGGTACAGAAAACCGGTCTTGCGGCGGTCATCAATGGGGAAACTGATGTAGGGCCAGTAGAACACCGGGGCATCCAGCACCTCAAGGCGCACATGCCTGGCGGTGCCAAAGCCTTCAGCCTGGTCCAGCTCGATATCCGAGGCAACGATGGCCCAATCGTTCTGGCCCGGGCCGCAGGTGGTCAGCAGGCCATCGGTAATCAGCACCTGGTTTTCACCAATGCGCGACAGGGACGATGCCTCGCCGCGCATCTCGGATTCGTGCAGCAGGAAGGTGGCGGTGTTGATATCCAGCTGACCGCTTTCGGTGGAGTAGCGGGCGTCTTTACCGGTCAGCAGGAAGCCTTCGCCCCGGCTCACCAGAGGCCCCTGCAGGTTCAGGCTTCCGGAGCGGGTGTCGTATCGTGCCTCCGAGCCGGAGGCCTGGAAGCTGCCCTGGCGCAGCCTTACATCCCCCTGCAGGTACAGCTCCGCATCCAGCTCGTAGCGGGCACTGAGCGCACTGGCCTCCAGAGGTGCCTCGGTCTCACCGGCCGGCAACACTGGCATGGCGCCGCCGGCGGTGCCGGAAGGCAGGTAACCGCCATCGCAGAAGACCGGCAAACCAGCCTGTACTTCAGCCGGTAACTGGCTGCGGGGCCGCCAGTCGATCTCGGCCGCACTCGGCGCCTGCTTGCCGGCATCCTGGGCCAGGCCTGCTGCCGGCACCAGGGCCATCGCCAGCAAAAGCCCGCCGCAACGGGGCTTGAACCATAACAGGTGACGGTAACGGCTGGGCACGACGGCAATATTCCTGTTCCGGATAAATGGCGACTGACACTAAAAACAGCTGCCTAGTTTACACGCGCCCCCCGGGGTTGTTAACGGAAACCCCGCTGCAAATCCGTTTTACCCTCTTTATACTCCTCTGCTAACGTTCCCGGACACCAAAGACAACTCAGGACGCACCCGACAACCATGGATACCCGCCTGCAACTGCTGACCGACTGGGTCAGGCAAATTCCCGGTTTCAACAGCGCCAGCCCGGAACCGGTTTCCGGTGACGCCAGTTTCCGCCGTTACTTCCGGGTGTGGCGGGAAATGCCGGGCCAGCCCCGAACACCGTTTATTGTCATGGATGCCCCGCCGGCACACGAAGACTGCCGGCCCTTCGTCGCCATCGCCGAGCACTGGCATCGCCACGGCGTGCATGTGCCGGCCATCGAGGCGCAGGATCTGCAACAGGGGCTGTTGCTGCTGGAAGATTTCGGTGATCGGCTGATGCTCGCAGAACTGGATGGCGACAGCGCCGACACCCTGTACCGCCAGGCGCTGGACGAACTGGTGCGAATCGGGCAAATGCCACCGCCCGCGAATTATCCGTTGCCGGCCTATGATGACGCCCTGCTGGACCGGGAGATGGCCCTGTTTCCGGACTGGCTGCTGGAACAGCACCTGGAGCTGAAGCTGGACAACCAGGACCGGGCGTTGCTGGAAACCGCCTTCGGCCTGCTGAAAGAAAGCGCCCTGGCCCAGCCGGAAGTGACCGTGCACCGCGACTACCACTCCCGCAACCTGCTGATTCGCCCGGGCCAGGCCGCCCCCGGGGTGATCGACTTCCAGGATGCCGTGACCGGCCCGGTAACCTACGATGCAGTCTCCTTGCTGAAAGACTGCTACGTGCACTGGCCGGAAGCCGATATCGCTAACTGGCTGGAACATTATCGCCAGGCCAGCCTGGACGCCGGGCTGCACCGGGCCGATGCCGACACCTTCCGGCAGTGGTTTGAACTGATGGGCATGCAACGGCACCTGAAAGCCGCCGGCATCTTTGCCCGGCTGGCCATCCGGGACGGAAAGGCCGGCTACCTGGCCGACATTCCCAGAACCGTCCGCTACATCCGCGACGCCAGCGCCCGCCAGCCAGCCTTCCGGCACTTCCACGAATGGCTGTGCGAGGTGGTGATTCCCGCCATCGAAGAACGCATTGGCCCGTTGCCGGCTGCGGAGGCCCGCCAGCCGTGAAAGCGATGATCCTGGCAGCAGGCAAAGGCGAGCGCATGCGCCCGCTGACCCTCACCACCCCGAAACCCCTGCTCGAAGCCGGCGGCAAACCGCTGATTGCCTACCACCTGGAAAACCTGCACCGGGCCGGCTTTCGCGACGTGGTCATCAACCACGCCTGGCTTGGGCAACAGATCGAACAGGCCCTGGGCACCGGCGAGGCATTCGGCCTCACGATCCGTTATTCCCCGGAAGGCGAACCACTGGAAACCGCCGGCGGCATTGTCCGCGCCCTGCCCCTGCTGACCGGCGGCGGGGAAGACTGGTTCCTGGTGATCAACGGCGACATCTGGACAGACTTCCCCCTGGCCGAACTGCAATCGCCCGCCACTCCAGATTGCGATGCACTGCTGGTCGTCACTGACAACCCGGCACACCATTCTGACGGCGACTTCGCCCTGCAGAAAGACGGCACTCTGGCCAGCGAAGGCAAGGACAAACTTACCTTCACCGGCATCAGCCTGCTGCACCGGCGGCTGTTTACCGGCCTGGACGACAGCGCCGGCAAATTGGGGCCTGTGCTTCGCCGCGCCATGGTGGCCGGGCGGGTGCGGGGCCTGCACCATCGAGGCCAGTGGATGGACATAGGTACTCCGGAGCGATTAGCAGAACTGGATCGCAAATTGCGCTGATATCCGTAGCACCCGCGCTGCGAAAAGCCGCGCCAAGCTGGTAGACTTGCCCCATTCCATTCAGCCGACGAATCACCTGATCGAGAGAGCCACGATGAACCCCTATCTGATTGCGCCGTCCATCCTCTCCGCCAACTTTGCCCGGCTGGGCGAAGAAGTTGATAACGTACTTGCCGCCGGCGCCGATGTGGTGCACTTCGATGTCATGGACAACCACTACGTGCCCAACCTGACCATCGGCCCCATGGTGTGCGAAGCCCTGCGCAAGCACGGCGTAACCGCCCCCATCGACGTGCACCTGATGGTATCGCCGGTAGACGACCTGATCCGCATGTTCATCGACGCCGGCGCCAGCTACATCACCTTTCACCCGGAGGCGAGCAAGCACATCGACCGCTCCCTGCAACTGATCCGCGACGGCGGCTGCAAGGCCGGCCTGGTGTTCAACCCGGCCACGCCCCTGAGCTACATGGATTACGTGATGGACAAGCTCGACATGGTGTTGCTGATGTCGGTGAACCCGGGCTTTGGTGGCCAGAAGTTCATCCCCGGCACCCTGGACAAACTTCGGGAAGCCCGCAAGAAGATTGATGCCAGCAACTACAACATCCGGCTGGAAATCGACGGCGGCGTGAAGACCGACAACATCCGGGAAATCGCCGAAGCCGGTGCCGACACCTTCGTGGCCGGTTCCGCCATCTTCAACACGCCGGATTACAAAGCCACCATCGATGCCATGCGCGCCGAGCTGGAACAGGCCCGCAAGGTGATTGGCGGATGAGCCTGAAAGGTCTGTTTAATCCCCGCTGGCCCGGCGTTGCCCTGTTCGACCTGGACGGCACCCTGGTAGACAGCGCGCCAGACCTGGCCGCGGCGGTCGACCAGATGCTGGAACACCTGGGCCGCAAGCCCGCCGGTCTGGAGAAAGTGCGCAACTGGGTCGGCAACGGTGCCGGCATCCTGGTGCGCCGGGCCCTGGCTGACAAAACCGACTGGGAACCCGCGGCACTGAAAGACGAAATCCTTTACAACGACGCGCTGGAAATCTTCTACCACGCCTACGGCCAGATTAACGGCCGCAATGCCGTCGTGTTCGACGGCGTAACCGAGTGCCTGAACCACCTGCGCAGCCTGCGCTGCAAAATGGCCGTGGTGACCAACAAGCCGGACCGATTCGTGGCCCCGCTGCTGAACAAGACCGGGCTGGACCAGTACTTCCGGATCTGGGTGGGCGGCGATACCCTGGAAGTGAAGAAACCGGACCCGGCACCGCTGCTCTACGCCATGGAACAACTGGGCGGCACCCGGGGCACCACCGTGATGGTGGGTGACTCCGCCGCAGACGTTAACGCCGCCCAGGCCGCCGGCATTCCCTGCGTGGCCGTGCGCTATGGTTACAACTTCGGGGGCTCGGTAAACAGCCTCGGTGCCGACGCGGTTGTTGATTCGCTGGCCCAGCTTTTGTAATCTCGCAAGGACGTTTTACTTTGAACACATCATTTCGGGAGATTCCTGCCGTGCAGGGACTGAATCTGACTGCAGCGCGAGGCATCCTGACAACCCGCGCAACACGATGGTGGCGATGGCGCACCGGCTGAGCAAGCCACGGGGCTGATGGCACACGCCTGCATGCCCGCACCACCTGTCACAACGGTGTAACACCGTTCTGACAAAACGCAGATCAGATTTCAGGAAACCGAACCATGACACCCGAGCAATTCCGCGAGCTCGCTGAAGCCGGCTATAACCGCATCCCTGTGTACCGCGAAGTACTGGCGGACCTGGACACTCCCCTCAGCACCTATCTGAAACTGGCCAGCGGGCCCTATTCCTACCTGTTCGAATCGGTACAGGGCGGTGAAAAATGGGGCCGTTATTCCATCATTGGCCTGCCCAGCCAGGAAGTGCTGAAAGTCTTTGACCACCGCATTGAAGTGAGCCGTAACGGCGAAGTGGTCGAGCAGGCGGAAGTGGACGACCCGCTGGCCTTCGTCGATGAATACCAGCAGCGTTTCAACGCCCCGGACCTGCCCGAACTGCCCCGCTTCAACGGCGGCCTGGTGGGCTATTTCGGCTACGACACCGTGCGCTACATCGAAAAGCGCCTGCGCAACAGCTGCCCGCCCGACAAGATCGGCACCCCGGATATCCTGCTGATGGTGTCCAACGAAATCGTGGTGTTCGACAACCTGCGCGGCAAACTGCACCTGATTGTGCATGCGGACCCATCCGCCACGGACGCCTACGAGCACGCCCAGGCCCGCATCGACGAACTGGAAAACCAGCTGCACCGGCAGACCGCCAACGCGCCCCGCACCCCGGAACACCTGCGCGGCAAGATGATCAGCGAAAGCGATTTCCTGTCCGGCTTCAGCCAGGAAAAATTTGAAGCGGCGGTGAACAAGATCAAGGGTTATGTGCTGGACGGCGACGTGATGCAGACCGTCATTTCCCAGCGCATGTCGATCCCGTTCGAGGCACCGCCCCTGAACCTGTACCGCTCGCTGCGGGTACTGAACCCATCGCCGTACATGTACTTCCTCGACCTGGGCGACTTCCACATTGTTGGTTCCTCGCCGGAAATCCTGGCCCGGGTAGAAGACGAAGAAGTGACGGTGCGCCCGATCGCCGGCACCCGCAAGCGCGGCGCTACCGAGGCCGAAGACAAGGCGCTGGAAAACGAACTGCTGGCCGACCCGAAAGAAATCGCCGAGCACCTGATGCTGATCGACCTGGGCCGCAACGACGCCGGCCGCGTCTCGGAAACCGGCACCGTCAAGCTCACCGACAAGATGATCGTCGAGCGCTATTCCCACGTGATGCACATTGTCTCCAACGTCACCGGTCGCCTGAAACAGGGCACCAGCTGCCTCGATGTGCTGCGCGCGACCCTGCCCGCCGGCACCCTGAGTGGCGCCCCGAAAATCCGGGCCATGGAAATCATCGACGAGCTGGAGCCGGTGAAGCGCGGCGTTTACGGCGGCGCCGTGGGCTACCTGTCGTTTAACGGCAACATGGACACCGCCATCGCCATCCGCACTGCCGTGATCAAGGACAATACCCTGCACATCCAGGCCGGCGCCGGCGTGGTGGCAGACTCCATTCCCCGCCTCGAATGGAAAGAAACCATGAACAAGGGCCGGGCCATCTTCAAGGCTGTGGCCATGACCTACAACGACTACGACCACTGAGGCGGAGGAACAGATTATGTTGCTGATGATCGATAACTACGATTCCTTCACCTACAACGTGGTGCAGTACCTGGCCGAGTTGGGTGCTGATGTGCAGGTGTACCGGAACGATGAAATCACCATTGAGCAGATTGAAGCCCTGAAGCCCGAGCGGCTGGTGATTTCCCCGGGCCCCTGCACGCCCAACGAGGCGGGCATCTCCATGGACGCCATTCGCCACTTCGCCGGCAAGCTGCCGATCCTGGGCATTTGCCTGGGCCACCAGTCCATTGGCCAGGTGTACGGCGGCGATATCATCCGCGCCGGGCGGGTGATGCATGGCAAGGTGTCGGCGGTGTACCACAATGATATAGGCGTGTTCCGCGGCCTGAACAATCCCTTGCAGGCTACCCGTTACCACAGCCTGGTGATCGACAAAAACACCCTGCCCGATTGCCTGGAAGTGACCGCCTGGACCCGCAACGACGACGGCTCCGTAGAAGAAATCATGGGCGTGCGCCACAAGACCCTGCCCATCGAGGGCGTGCAGTTCCACCCCGAGTCGATCATGACCGAGCAGGGCCACGAACTGCTGCGCAACTTCCTGAGAACATAACAAGAGGCCGACCCCATGGACATGAAACAAGCCCTGAACCGCATTGCCTCCAACCTGGACCTGTCCCGGGACGAGATGAAGGATGTGATGCGTATTGTGATGAACGGCGAGGCCACAGACGCCCAGATCGGTGCCTTCCTGATGGGCCTGCGTCTGAAAAGCGAAACCATCGACGAAATCACCGGCGCCACCGAAGTGATGCGCGAACTGGCCACCAAGGTGGAAATCAACGCCAGCCCGCTGGTGGATATCGTGGGCACCGGGGGCGATGGCGCCAACCTGTTCAACGTCTCCTCGGCATCCGCCTTTGTAGTGGCCGCCGCCGGCGGTTATGTGGCCAAGCACGGTAACCGCGGCGTGTCCTCCAAAAGCGGCAGCGCCGACCTGATCGAAAAGGCCGGCATCAACCTGGACATGAAACCGGAAGAAGTAGCCCGCTGCGTGGAGCAGATCGGCGTCGGCTTCATGTTCGCCCCGTCCCACCACGGTGCCATGAAACACGCCATCGGCCCCCGCAAGGAACTGGGCTGCCGGACCATCTTTAACATCCTCGGCCCCATGACCAACCCGGCCGGCGTCACCCGTCAGCTGATTGGTGTGTTCACCAGGGAACTGTGCCGCCCGATGGCAGAAGTGATGCAGCGCCTGGGCGCGGAACACATCATGGTCGTCTGCTCCAAAGATGGCCTGGATGAAATCAGCCTGGCGACAGTGACCCACGTTGCTGAACTGAAAGACGGCGAAATCACCGAATACGACCTGACCCCGGAAGACCTGGGCATCAAGAGCCAGTCGCTGGTGGGCCTGACAGTGGATTCCTCCGACGAATCCCTGAAACTGATCAAGGCCGCTTTCGGTCGCAACCACGACGAAACCACCGAAAAAGCCCGCGACATGATCGCCCTGAACGCCGGCGCGGCTATCTATGTTGCCGGCCTGGCCAAGACCACCAAAGAAGGCGTGGATATGGCGCTGGACGCGATGGGTTCTGGCCTGGCGGCCGGCAAGATGTCTGAGCTGGCTGACTTTTCTCAGTGCTTTTAATCCCGGCCTGTTGAATTCGGTGCCGGACGACCGGCTGGGGAGGGGCGTTCCAAAACACGCCCACAAGTACGTCCCTGTAGGGCTTGACTGCAGCCATCCCTGGCTGCAGACAGTTTTGGAACGCCCCTCCCCAGCCGCTCTCGCAAACTATTTACGGGCCTGCTATGACTGACAGACATTTGGATAAGACTCCCACTATTCTTCGGAAAATCGTTGACCGGAAATGGGAGGAAATTGACGAACGGAAGCCGAAGGTTTCCATTGCTGACCTGAAGGCTATCGCGGGTGACCAAGCCCCGGCACGTGGGTTCGCGAACGCACTGCGGACTCGCATTGAAGCGCAGAAGCCTGCCGTGATCGCCGAGATCAAAAAAGCCTCTCCGAGCAAAGGCATCCTGCGCGATCCGTTTGAACCGGAACGTATTGCCGAGAGCTACGAGAAAGGCGGCGCAGCCTGCTTGTCAGTGCTTACCGACCACGATTTCTTCCAGGGCCACGAAGACTACCTGAAAGCCGCCCGAGCGGCCTGCAGCCTGCCGGTGATCCGCAAGGACTTCATGGTGGCGCCCTACCAGGTGTATGAAAGCCGGGCCATTGGTGCCGACTGCATCCTGCTGATTGCCGCGTGCCTGACCAAGGACCAGATGCAGGAACTGGAAGGCATTGCCCATGAGATCGGGCTGGATGTGTTGGTGGAAGTGCATGATGGCGAGGAGCTGGACGATGCGCTGACCCTGAGCACGCCGTTGGTGGGTATCAACAACCGGAACCTGCACAACTTTGAGGTCTCTCTGGAAACCACCTTTGAACTGCACCACCGTATTGCCGATGACCGACTGACGATTACCGAAAGCGGCATCATGACCCGCGCCGATGTGGAAGCCATGACCAGCCGCGGCATTTACGGGTTCCTGGTGGGGGAATCCTTTATGCGGGCGCCGGAACCCGGGGAGAAATTGCAGGAGCTTTTCTTCCCGGAGGGCTAACTCACAGTCAGAACAGGCTGACGGGTACCTTCTGCCAAAATCGTGCGTAGCCAGGGATGGCGGAGCCGAGCGTACAGGGAGGTATTTACAGCGTATTTTGGCAGAAGGTACCCGCCAGCCTGTGCACCCGGATCAACTCTCCGGCTCAGCCAGGGCCTCCTGTAGCAATTCCAGCAGATGCGCGGGCATGCCTTCCGCCAGTTTAAGTGCTGCTTCGTGGGCCCGGGGGCTCATTTTGTCCCAGGTGCGGCGCACGATGCGCAGCCACTTTTCCTTGTCGAAATCCGGATTGTCTTCGAAGAACCCGGCAAAGTACCGCTCCAGAAACACCATGCAGGCCACGTCTTCCAGCAACTGGGTATCTTCGTCTTCCCGAAGCTTGCGCTTGGTGATGATCGTCTCTACCCGCTCGCATTCTTCCTGCGGATAGCCGCATTCCGCCATAATCTCCGCCGCCCGGCGGCCGTGCATCCGGCCACAGGCCAGGCGCCATTGATAATAGTTCTTGCGGCCCTCACCATAGTCGCTCCGGGGCATGGTCCAGCGCTCCAGGTGCTGGGCCCGGCAGGCAATCTGCATGCGCTCTGAAGGTTCCGGTTCCAGCGCGAACAGCCAGCGGGTCATGTGCAGGCTGTAGGCGTATTCCCTGGGCAGTTGCTGGCCGTCTACCTGCTCAGTATTCGGGTCTGCCTGATTGGCCCGGTCGATGGCTTCCAGTGTGTTCATCAAGGTTTGTTGCGTCATACCATGTCCTGTTGCTGATCCTGACCGGGTTGTGGCTTTGTTGGGCAATCCTGGCTGCTGGCATCAAGCCTGGGCCGAAGGCCGGGCCTTGATGCGGTCGAACCAGGCCTGCAGGTTGGTCTGCTCCGGCTTGATACGGATATTCACCACCCGGGCGAAGGCTACGGTGGTGAAGGCATTGATGTCGGCCGCGGTAAAGCGGTCGCAGCAGATGTAATCCTTGCCTTCCAGGTGCTTGTTCAGGAAGTGCATGAACTTTTCCACGCCCTGCCCGCATTCTTCGCCCCATTCCTTGATGGGGTTCATCCGGTCCTTGAAGTAGCCGGTGGTGTGCTGGAAACACATGCCGGTGGGCATGAAGAAATAGAACTCCAGCCAGCGCAGCCACTGCTCTACCTGAGCTTTCTCGGCGGCAGTCTCGCCCATCAGTTTCGGGGTATCCGGGTAGGCTTCCTCAAAATAGCGGCAGATGGCCATGGTTTCGGCAATGCAGGTGCCGTCGTCCAGTTCCATCACCGGGACTTTCTTCATGGGGTTTCGGGCCACGAATTCCGGCGTCAGGTTTTCGCCTTTCTGGATATCTATCTCAATAAATTCCGCCTTGTCCAGCAGGCCTTTCTCGGCCATGAACATACGCACGCGGCGGGGGTTGGGTGCAGTCCGGGTTTCGAAAATTTTCATCTTGTTATTGGCTCCCTGGCAGAAAAACGGGCTTTGAATACAGCAGGTTGACCGGAAAAAACGGTTGCGTCAAGAAACTATCGGGTGCCGGGTATCCAGTCACCCATTTGCCGGATTACCCACTCCGGCTCATCCAGCGGCAGGTCGTGGCCGGCATCCGCGTGCAGCTTCAGGGTCCAGCACCAGCGCCGTTCCAGTTCGGCACTGCAGTACCAACTGGCAATCCGGTCGCCCTTGCTGGCCAGTATCAGGGCATCGGCCATCGGGCGCTTTTCCAGGGGTTTGAAACGGGCAGCCGCCAGCAACTGGTTGCGGGCGTTGGTGAACGAGACCGGGCGCTGGCGCTGGATGCTGTACCAGGCCTTGCACAGGCTCAGGGGAATATCCCGGCTGGAGGTCAGGCGCAGGATGTCCCGTTCCCGATGGAACAGTTCACGGCGAACCAGTAAACGCAGGATCTTCGGCCAGGCCGCCGGCTGCATTCGCTGCCAGGGCCGGCTGAAACCGGAACTGGTGTTGATCAGCACCAGGTGCTGTAATTCCCCGGGCTCGGCATGCTGGGCCCAGTCCAGGGCCACCATGCCCCCCATAGACAACGCCAGGATGCTGAACGGCCGGGGAATATGGCTCACCTGCCGGCACACCTGCTCGCGAATAGCACGCACTGTGGCCGGGCTGGCTTCCCGGTAATGGATGCCCGTGCCGGGCAGGTCCACCAGGTGGAAATGCTGGCCCGGAAAGGCCGCACGCAAGCGTTCGGGAAAGTCGCCCCAGTGTGCCCGTTCCCGGGTAAGACCCCGCAGGAGGATCCAGTGCATGTTATCGGTTATCCCTGTACCAGTGCATGATGGCGGCTTCCCTGAGCATGGACTCTTCATCGCCCTCCGGCAACCAGTTCCGGTAACTGCTGGCCGCATTTACCAGGAAGTCTATCCAGCTCAGGTGGCTGCGCAACACCCGCTGATGGCGGTGGGGTACCAGCGGGTTGAATAACCCGTCCAGCCGCAGCAGCTGGCGCGGGCGCTTGCGCACCCATTTCCAGGAGCCCATTTCCAGGGTCAGGGGCAGGAACACCCCGTCACTGCTGCGGTTGACCTGCTTGTAGAAGTAATCCCACAGGTCACCGTGAGTCAGGTAATGGGCCGACTGGGGTTCGAAACGATAGTGGTGATTGGGGTAAGCCTGTTCCCAGATCAGCTTGAGGGCCATCACCGACCCGATGCGGCGCATGGGCCGGCGGCGATAGGCATAGGGAAACCAGATCTGGTCCTGCCAGCCGAAACCGGAGTGGCAGTCCAGCGCCACGCTGAAGGGCCGGCCCGGCAGCAGGTCCTGAATCACCGCTTCCAGTGCCAGGTTCTCCGGCTCCATGCCCTGCTCCGGATCGCCGGTGTACCAGGGCATTCGCGGCGACAGGCGCTGGCCACCCAGCAGGAAGGCGCTCTGGTCCTGGGCGGTAATCGGCGCGTTGCGCATCAGGTCGACACCGTTGGGGTTGCCGCGCTGGTTCAGGTACATACCGCCGGGGTTCAGGATCGGCAGCAGGGTGATGCGGACTTTCTCCAGCAAGGCGTTCAGGTGGTCATCCCAACCGAGCCGGGCCAGGAAGGAATCGAGCCAAGCCATCACCACCTGGCTACCAATGCGCTCAAGGCCGTGAACTCCGCCGACAATCAGCACCGCCGGCACATCGTCCCGGGTGGAACCCAGGTCCACCCGGTAGATGGGCAAGTGCAGATCCCGCACGGCAACCTCGCCGGCGACGGTGGTGGTGACCTGTTCGGGGGCTTCGGCCAGCTGTCGCTCCAGCTGCACCAATTCCGGCAGGAAGCTGCGCAACAGGCGCTTCTGGTTGCGGTCGCGGCCGGCCTGTTGTTCGGGAATGGCACTGTGGGGGGTGAGGGCCCGCAATTCGGTCATGGCTGGTCTCTCTGCAGCATCGACCTGTCAGGGTAGACGGCAAATGCTGCAGAAATTTGACCGGGCGGGCCGGGGAAGAGAGTTACAGGTTGTCGGTGGTCGCCGGGAACGCCTTGATCACCTCACCGTTGCCGGTTTCCAGCAGCAATTCACCCTGGCGACCGATGCGGCCATCCACCACCTGCCCCAGCAATTCCAGGTACTTGCGCTCCTGGTTCATCAGCGACGGCGCGCAGGCCATCATGGTGCTGCCCAGGGTACTGAACGACAATCCATCATCACTCAAACGGTAATTGCCCATAAACCGGTTGCAGGATGCACGCCCTGCCACCCGGCCATTGCCCAGGAACTGCAGGGTAACCATGGAGCGGTCGATCAGCCCGGCACCGGCCAGGTCTTCTACCACCCACTGCACACCCCGGAACAGCCGCTCCCGGTCGCCGCCACAGCCTTCAAAGCTGTTGCCGTCCAGGGTCAGCCGGATCTGGGACGGATACTGGCGCTTGTCCAGGCCCACTTCACACAGCTGGTGTGCCACCCGCACTTCCAGCGACTGCGCTTCGGTTTTCGCTTCAAACGTCCGGCCGTGTCGATTGGCCAGGGTTTCGGTCAGCCAGATCTCGTTCAGCGCTTGCTGCTGGTACGGCGGGGTCAGGGTCATCCGGTTGTTCTCGATCAGCGCCGACCAGTCCGGGTCGGCACCGATGGCCTCAAACTGGGATTCTATCGCGCCCGGTTCCAGGCATTCCGGCAGCAGATCACCCTTGAGCGTCAGCGTTGCCCGCTTGCCTTCGGCCAGGAAGCGGGTGGAGGTATCGCCCGGAGCCACGTAGAGGGCACCGGTGTCGGTGGGGGACGGTTTCAGCAATACGCGGCGGTCCAGATACTCAAGGCCCAGAAGCTGGCCGTCTTCAGCCGGGGCAACCCGGATATCCAGCTGGCCGCAGCGATAACTGCCATAGTCCGACAGGGCCAGGGTTTTGGGTTGGGAAGCGCAGGCTGCCAGTACAAGGCTGCAGCCGGCAAGAATGGTCAGCGAAAAAATTCGTCCCTTAAACATCACAACGTCCTATTTTGGTCCAGACTCCGGGGCGCTAGTCTAAAGATTCCGGGCCAGCTTCACCATGCCCAGTCACACGGAACCGGCCTGTTGTGGTACCGGGGCCGCACAGGGTAACCTTGCGCCATCTATTTCAGGGGAATCATCACCATGGCCATGAAACTCTACCAATTCTGCATCTCCCACTATTCCGAAAAGGTTCGCTGGGCCCTGGATTACAAGGGCATCAGTTACCAGCCCGTAAACCTGCTTCCCGGCCAGCACGCCAGAACCATCAAGAAGCTGACCCGGGCCGGGTCCTCGGTGCCGGTGCTGGACCACGATGGCCAGATTATCCAGGGCTCTTCAGAGATCCTGGACTACCTGGATAAAACTTTCCCGGAACCCGCCCTGATGCCCGAAGACCCGGCCCTGCAGGAACAGGTTCGCAGCTGGGAGACAAAGCTGGACGAACTGGCTGGCGCGGCCATCCGCACCTGGGTCTACCACTACTTCCTGCAACGGCCGAAGGTAGTGGTGCCGCTGCTGGCTGCCGGCACACCGTTCTACAACCGCATCCTGCTCAGCCTGGCCTTCAGCCGGGTGGACGAGATCATGCGAAACTGGATGAAGATTAACCAGAAGACCGCCGATGCCGCGCAGGAAACCCTGGAGCAACTGATTACCGAGCTGGCAGAGGTATACGAGCGGCAGCCGTACCTGGTGGGTGACCGGTTCACCCGGGCTGACCTGACCGCTGCAGCGCTGCTGGCCCCGTTGTTCCAGCCCGAGCAATATCCCGTGCCCTGGCCCAAGCCGGCAAAGGTCCCGAAACCGGTGCAGGCCTGGCTGGCAGACTGGCGCCCGAAACTGGAGCCGGTGGTGCAGGTGTACCACAAGCACCGGTAACCGGGGCTGTTGGCCGAAAAGGTCACCTCCGCTGTCGCAACAGGACAGTGCATTTATTGTTGGTTATGCCAAGATAAAACCTGAATAAAAACAAAACAGGTTTCCCATGGCATTACTCGACATGATGCGGGCCGTACTGGAAGACAGCGGCCTGCTGGCACTCTGGCACACACTGGCCCCGTCGCTGGCCCTGGATGAGCGGCAGCTGATTTTCATGGTGGCCACCCCCATCTTTATCGGTATTACCTTCTGGGAGTACCGGAAAATCCGTCACGACCCGAAACTGATGGATACCGCCGAAGCCATCCGCAACTTTGCCCTCGGCGCCGGTTACCAGGTTACCGAGTTACTGTTTGCCGGCATCATAGCCTTTCCTGTCTATGCGCTTTGCTATCACTACCGCCTGTTCGAGCTGGAACTGAACTGGCTGACCGGATTCCTGACCTTCCTGGGCGTGGATTTCTGCTTTTACTGGATGCACCGGGCCAGCCATCGCATGCGCTGGTTCTGGGCGGCCCACGTGGTGCACCATTCCTCCGAACGCATGAACTTTTCCACTGCCATGCGCCAGAACGCCACCAACATTTTCAACTGTATGTGGGTGTTCTACCTGCCCATGGCCCTGATCGGCTTCAACCCGGTGTGGATCGGCGTGGCCTATGCCTTCTCGCTGGTGTACCAGTTCTTTGTGCACACCACGCTGGTGGGCCGGCTGCCCGGCTGGATCGAACGGGTGTTCAATACCCCCAGCCACCACCGTGTACACCATGGCCGCAATCCGGAATACATTGACCGCAACTACGGCGGCACCTTGATCATCTGGGACCGGCTGTTCGGCACCTTTGCCCCGGAAAACGATGCCAATCCGCCGGAGTACGGCATCACCCGGCAAATCCATTCCACCAACCTGATTGTGCTCTGGACCCACGAATATGTGGACATGTTCCGCGACATGAGCCGTCCGGGCGGTCTACTCTCCCGTCTCGGACATTTGTGGCGACCACCGGAGTGGCAGCGCCCGACCATCAGCAACAGCGAACAACCGGGCACCCTGCATGAGCGAAACCACCCTGAACCTGACCGCCACTGACGGACACCGGATAACCGGCACCCTTTTTTGCCCGGACACCCCCTGCGCGGCTTTAGTGATCAGCCACGGCATGGCCGAGCACGGCAACCGCTATGCCGGCCTGGCCCGCTGGCTGGGTACTCAGGGCGTGGCGGTGGTCACCTACCACCACCGGGGCCATGGCCCGGACTGCCGTCCGGAAGACCTGGGCCACTACGCAGACCACCAGGGCTGGCAGAAAGTGGTGGACGATCTCGGCCTGGTGGTGGATCACATCCGCCAGCAGTTCCCGCAGCGGCCGGTCACCCTGCTGGGCCACAGCATGGGGTCGTTCATCGCCCAGAGCTATGCTGCGCAGCACGGTGACAAGCTCGACACACTGGCGCTCAGTGCCACCAACCGCATTCACAAACCCCAGCTGCGGGCGTCCGCCGCACTGGTCTGGCTGATCCGTCTGCTGCGCGGCCGCCGGCACCACAGCAAACTCATAAGCGCCATGACCTTCGGCCAGTTCAACCGGCACTTCCGCCCTAACCGTACCGACTGCGACTGGCTCAGCCGGGACCCGCAACAAGTGGACCGCTACCGGGCAGATCCGCTGTGCGGGTTCGAGTGCAGCGCCGGCCTGTGGCATGATTTCATCACTGGTATGCTTGGCATCAATCCCGGACAATGGCCGCAGGATCTTCCGGTACACCTGTTTGCCGGCACCGATGACCCGGTGGGCGAGATGGGCAAGGGTATCCGCCAGCACTTCCGGGCGATCCGCGAAGCCGGCATCCAGAAGGTGACCTTCCGGCTGTTTGACGGAGGCCGCCACGAGATGCTGAATGAACTCAATGCCGAGGACGTATGGCAACACCTTCTGCAATGTATTCCGGTTCGGGAAAACGCCTGCACCGAGCCCTTGCCGGCCTGATCGGCACTGCCCTGCTTGTTTTCCATTCTGCAGCCCTCGCGGAAACGGCCACCCTGGCGGTAGCCGCCAACTTCACCGGCACCATGAACCGGCTGGCGCCGTTGTTCGAACAACAGACCGGTCACCAGTTGCGCATCAGCTACGGCTCTACCGGCAAACTCTATGCCCAGATCCGCCATCGCGCGCCGTTTGATGCCTTTATGGCGGCAGACCGGGAACGCCCCCGGTTACTGGAACAACAGGGGCTGGCGGTCGCCGGCACAGGATTTGACTATGCCGAGGGCCGGCTGGCGCTCTGGAGCAGAACCCCCGATCTGTTTACCGATGGCACGGCCTGGCTGGCCCGACAACCCGAGCGGCTGGCCATCGGCAACCCGAAAACCGCCCCTTACGGCATCGCTGCCATGGAAGTGCTGGAGAATCTCGGGCTCGCACAAGCCCTCCGCCCCGCGCTGGTCAGCGGCGACTCCATTGCCCAGACCTTCCAGTTTGTCGCCACCGGCAATGCCGTCTCAGGGTTTGTAGCACTGGCCCAAACGCGGGCATGGAAGGAGGAAGGCTCCCTGTGGCTGGTACCGAATGATCTGCACACGCCCATCAGGCAACAGGCTGTTTTGCTGGGCCACGGCGAGGATAATCCGGCGGCCCGGGCGTGGATGTT
>NZ_NEFY01000016.1 GCF_002258215.1 Marinobacter vinifirmus | reverse complement strand
ACCTGAAAGCCACCGTTTACGACTTCGCCCCAAGCCGGGCGGGTGAACACGCCCGTACCTTCCTGGGTGACTGGCAGGGCAAATTGGTCTGTGACGACTACGCCGGCTACAAGGCCGGGTTCGGTAACGGGATCACCGAAATCGGCTGTATGGCCCACGCCCGACGCAAGTTCTACGACCTGCACGAGGCCAACAAGAGCGAACTGGCGGCCAAGGCCCTGGAATACATCGGCGGACTCTACGAGATCGAACGGGAACCCAAAGACCTGCCGCCGGATAAGCGTCGGGACATCCGACAAGCCAGAGCTAAACCACTGGCTGAGGCACTGCATCAATGGATGCTGGAGCATCGCCAGAAAGTGCCGGATGGTTCCGGCACGGCCAAAGCACTGGATTACAGTCTCAAACGTTGGGAAGCGCTGACGCGCTACCTGGACGATGGCGCGGTGCCCATCGACAACAACTGGGTGGAAAACCAGATCCGGCCCTGGGCACTGGGCCGCAGCAACTGGTTGTTCGCGGGATCACTACGCAGTGGCCAACGGGCGGCTGCGGTGATGACCCTGATCCAGTCCGCCAAGCTGAACGGGCATGATCCCTATGCCTATCTGAAGGATGTGCTGACCCGCTTGCCGACGCAGAAGAACAAAGCCATCGACGAGCTGTTGCCCCACAACTGGACGCCGGCTACACCTGACAAGGTGTGATGGGCGGACGCTTACAATTTAACAGTGAATTCTACGAACGAGTTCGTATATCCCGCGTTCGTATAATTCCAACCCAAACGCGCCCAAAATTTTTAATTTTTCTAATCAAAAACAACAACATGACAGTAATTTACCACGGCTACCGCCGGAGTTATACGCCCTGATTCGAGCCACCCCTGCTCCTACTTAGGGGCGTATAACTCCGCCCCTGAAAACACCACTTCCTAAACATATCAGAAGGTTACTAACTTTTCCCATGCATTTCCCCGGAGTTTTGCGAACGGGTTCGTATAACTCCACTGTTTGTTGGTTCATGCAGCACGGGCCCCTGGCCAAGGCGATCGAAGGTTCTTGGCATGGGCCAATCATAGGGAGACAATCGCCCTGAATTTACAGAACAAGGACTCCACGATGGCCAGCTTGCCCCAACTTACGGATGCCCTGCTCAGCCTGGAAAACGGGGTGGCCGTGCTGACCCTGAACCGGCACGACCTGCGCAATGCCCTCACAGGCTCCCACCTGATTGATGACATCGTCACCACAGCAGAGTGGGTCAACCACTGCCAGGACGTATCCGTGCTGGTGATCACCGGGGCGGGGTCGGCGTTCAGTGCCGGTGGCAATATCCGCGATATGGCTAACCGCAGCGGCGATTTCGCTGGCAATCCCGCTGAGTGTGCAGAGCGCTATCGCAAGGGTATCCAGCGTATTCCCCTGGCCATGCAGGCGGTGGAGGTGCCGGTGATTGCCGCGGTGAACGGGCCAGCCAGCCGCCCAAAGCAACGCGGCTGACCAAGCGGCTGATGAAGATGGCCCAGCGCACCGAGCTGAAGGATTTCCTGGATATCTGCGCCTGTTTCCAGGGCATGAGCCACAACGAGCCAGAGCACCTGGACGCAGTGAACCGGATGCTGGAAGCCATGGCGCGGAAATAACCCTCCCGGAGCTGCCCGACATATCGGACAGCTCTGCTCCCCCTACCTGCTTACCACTCCAGCTGAGCGCCGGTCTGGTATTCAATTACCCGGGTCTCAAAGAAGTTCTTCTCTTTGCGCATGGTGGCTTGCTCGTCCAGCCAGGGCGAGACGTTTTTCGCCCCCGGGAACGGCTCTTCCAGCCCTACCGTGCGCGCCCTCCGGTTGGCCACAAACCGGAACTGCTCGGTGTGGTATTCCGCCGAGTAACCCATAATCGGGTCGCGCAAAATATAGTTGGCGTAAGCCATCTCAGCCGCTTCAGATTCGTCCCACATGTCGCGCACGGCTTTGGGGTCAAAGCTGATGTTTTCTTCCTCCAAAATCTGGTTGACCACTTTCAGGCCGAAGGAGAAGTGCATGGCTTCGTCCCGCAGGATGTACTGCAGCTGTTCGCCGGTGCCGCGCATCAGGCCCCGGCGCTGCAGGGCGAAGATGGGGCTGAAGCCGTTGTAAAACCAGCAGCCTTCAAACACGGCGGCGAAGAACAGGTAAGACATGATGAATTCCTGCAGATCGTCCGGGTTGCGCAGGTTCATGTCGGAGCGCATGGCGGCGTCCAGCCTGCGGTTGGCCAGCTGGATTTTGCCGTTGATCTGCGGCACCACCCGGTAGCGGTTGTAGATTTCGCTCTGGTCCAGGTTGAGGGTTTCGATGCAGTGCTGGTAGGTCCAGGTGTGCAGGGCTTCTTCGTACACCTGGCGGGCCTGGTAGATCTGCAGCTCCGGGGCGCTCATTTTCTCCATCACTGCCAGGCCGATGTTGCGCATGGCGAGGATGTCGGAGGTGGTCAGGTACGCCAGCACGTTCTCGTACACGTGTTTTTCCGCCGGCGTTAGCCGGTGGTGGTAGTCGTGAACGTCCTGCGCCATGTTCACGTCCAGCGGCGTCCAGTGGTTCTTGTTGGCGTTCATGAAGTACTCCCAGGCCCAGGGGTACTTGAAGGGTGCCAGTTGGTTGATGTCGGTTTCGCCGTTGATGACGCGTTTGTCGTCTACGTTAACCGGTGCCGGGCCTTCGGGGTTTGCGGCTTGCGGTGCGGGTTTTGATTCGTCGTCCCAGTTCAGCATGGTTCGCTCCTTTTAGATTGATTTGCCAGTTACTGACAGGCCTCGCAGTCCGGGTCATCGATACTGCAAACCTGCGGCTGCGGGGCAGACACCGGGGCGGTTTTTTCAGCGCCGGTGGCGCCCAGGGAGCGCAGGTAGTAGGTGGTTTTCAGGCCGCGCTCCCAGGCCAGCTGGTACAGGGCATCGAGCTTTTTACCACTGGGTTCAGCCATGTACAGGTTCAGGCTCTGGGCCTGGTCCAGCCATTTCTGGCGGCGGGCGGCGGCTTCTACCAGCCAGCGGGCGTCGATTTCGAAGGCGGTGGCGTAGCGGGCTTTGAGTTCCGCCGGTATGCGGTCGATCTGCTGCACGCTGCCGTCGAAGTATTTCAGGTCGTTCACCATCACGTTGTCCCACAGGCCTTCCGCCTTGAGATCCCGCACCAGTGAAGGGTTCACCACGGTGAACTCGCCGGACAGGTTCGATTTCACAAACAGGTTCTGGTACGCCGGTTCAATGGACTGGGACACGCCGACAATGTTGGAGATGGTGGCCGTGGGCGCGATGGCCATGACGTTGCTGTTGCGCATGCCGTATTTGGCGATCAGCTCCCGCACCGGGGTCCAGTCAAGGCGGCTGTCGGTGTTCAGGGACAGGTCACCGTCTTTCCTCGCCTCTTTTAAAAGAGCGATGGAGTCGATGGGCAGGATGCCCTGCTGCCACAGGGAGCCTTCGTAGGTTTCGTAGGCACCGCGTTCGCCGGCCAGGGTGGCGGAGGCGCGAATGGCGAAGTAGCTGAGCTGCTCCATGGCCACGTCGGCAAACTCCACCGCTTCCGGGCTGGTGTAAGGCAGGCCCAGTTGATACAGGGCATCCTGGAAACCCATCAGGCCCAGGCCCACCGGGCGGTGTTTGAGGTTGGAATTCCTGGCCTGGGGCACCGCGTAGAAGTTGATGTCGATAACGTTGTCGAGCATGCGTACGGCGGTGTTTACGGTGCGTTCCAGGCGTTGTACATCCAGCTCGCCGTCCTTGATGTGGGCCGCCAGGTTTACAGAGCCCAGGTTGCACACGGCGATTTCGTCGGCGCTGGTGTTCAGGGTGATTTCGGTGCACAGGTTGGAGCTGTGCACCACGCCCTGATGCTGCTGCGGGGAGCGCAGGTTGCAGGGGTCTTTGAAGGTGATCCAGGGGTGGCCCGTTTCAAACAGCACGGTGAGCATTTTGCGCCACAGCTGCTTGGCGGGCAGTTTTTTGAACAGTTTGATCTTGCCCTGCTCCGCCAGCGCTTCGTAATGCTCGTAGCGTTCCCGGAATTCGTTACCGTACAGGTCGTGCAGATCCGGCGTATCGCTTGGGGAGAACAGGGTCCAGTCCCGGTCTTCACGCATGCGTTCGATCAGCAGGTCCGGCACCCAGTTGGCGGTGTTCATGTCGTGGGTGCGGCGGCGCTCGTCGCCGGTGTTCTTGCGCAGTTCCAGGAACTCTTCGATGTCCAGGTGCCAGCTTTCCAGGTAGGCACAGACCGCGCCTTTGCGCTTACCGCCCTGATTCACCGCCACGGCGGTATCGTTCACCACTTTCAAAAACGGCACCACGCCCTGGCTCTGGCCGTTGGTGCCTTTGATGTGGGAACCCAGCGCCCGCACCGGGGTCCAGTCGTTGCCCAGGCCGCCGGCCCATTTGGACAGCAACGCGTTGTCTTTGATGGCGCCGTAAATGCCTTCCAGGTCGTCCTGCACGGTGGTCAGGTAGCAGGAAGACAACTGGGAGTGGCGGGTGCCGCTGTTGAACAATGTCGGCGTGCTGGCCATGTAATCGAAGCTGGACAGCAGGTTGTAGAACTCGATGGCGCGGGCGTTGGGGTCGTCTTCCCGCAGGGCCAGGCCCATGGCCACGCGCATGAAGAATACCTGGGGCAGTTCCAGGCGGGCGCCGTTCCAGTGCAGGAAGTAACGGTCGTACAGGGTTTGCAGGCCGAGGAATCCGAACTGGTGGTCGCGCTCGGGTTTCAGGGCTGCGCCGAGGCGTTCCAGGTCAAACGCGGCCAGGGCCTCGTCCAGCAGCTCATAGCGGATACCGGCGTGAACAAAGGCGCTCAGGGCCTGTGGATAACTTTCTGCAAGGGGTTGGTTGCGGGGCAAACCCAGCTCCTCGGCCGCCTCCAGCCGTAACTGTTCCAGCAACAGGCGGGCAGTCACGGCGCTGTAGTCCGGCTCCCGTTCTATGCGGCCCCGGGCAGTCATGATCAGGGCAGACAATACTTCGGTTTCGGCAATGCCGTCGTACAGGTTACGCAGGGCTTCCTCCACCAGGGACTCGCCCTCAATGCCGTCCAGCCCGGTCGCGGCCTGCTCTACCTGCAGTTTCATCAAACCCAAATCCAGCGGCGCCACGCTGCCGTCGGCTTTTTTCACGGTCAGGTGCGGGTGCGCTTCCATGGGCTCTTCAATGGCGCGCTTGCGGGCGTGCTCTTCCCGGTACAGCACGTAGGCCCGGGCGACTTTCTGTTCTTCCGCTCGCATCAGGGCCAGTTCTACCTGATCCTGGATGTCTTCAATATGCACCTTGCCACCGGCCTTCAGGCGCCGGCTGATGGCCTGCACCACTTGCTCGGTGACCCGGTGCACGGCGTCGTTGATGCGGGCGGAGCCGGCGGCCTGGTCGCCTTCTACCGCAAGGAAGGCCTTGGTAACGGCGACGGTGATCTTGGAAGGGTTAAAGCCAACGAGGGTGCCGTTGCGTTTGATGACCTGAAGGGATTCTGTAGCGGCAACCGCCGGGGGCTCGGGGGACAGGATGGCAGACATGGAACTTCTCCTTGTGTACGCGTGGTGGCGCAGCCTTTGCGTTCAGGAGAAGGGGGAGGTTTTTGCCACGGAATCCACGGAAGGACACGGAAAAATGAAAAGAAAGGGACTGTTTTGCCACGAAATCCACGAAAAAACACGAAAGGAAAAGATAAAAAGCTTTTTTCTTTTCGTAGTAAATCTTTGTTCGTGTTTTTTCGTGGATTTCGTGGCAAAAAATCAGTAAGTCTTTTCTTTCCGTGTTCTTCCGTGGATTCCGTGGCCAGAAAACGAAACCCGCCTGCTCACCTTTATAAACGCGAAGGTGCAGTGTCTATCCCTGGCAGGTCTTCGGACTCAGGGGCGTGAACCGTGTGGTTCGGCCTTGCGTGGCGACTTCCCGGCGCTTGCCAGTGTCTTTATGCCACGCTTGTTCCCCAATACCGCTGCGCGTCAGTTCCGGACTCTCACCGGATTCCCGACTACCTGAGTGATCACGCTTTGATCACAATATATGGTAGTCAACCAAGGACTTGGTCACTATATACAGACTATGCAGCAGAAACAAGAACGCCCGTTGAGCTTTGTGAAAGCGGCACGGGCGTCAGATGAGGCTGTTATCGGGGTCGAGAATCAGAACGCGTGGGTCACCATGTACAGGCCTACGCCACCCATCACCACGGTGTACGGCAGCGCCATAATCACCATCTTGCCGTAGGACAGGCGAACCAGCGGGGCGATGGCGGAGGTGAGCAGGAACAGGAACGCGGCCTGGCCGTTGGGGGTGGCCACGCTGGGCAGGTTGGTGCCGGTGTTGATGGCCACGGCCAGGGTCTGGAAGTGGTCAAAGCTGATGGCGCCGGCATCCAGGGCCTGTTTTACTTCGCTGATGTATACGGTGGCCACGAACACGTTGTCGCTGATCATGGACAGCAGGCCGTTGGCAATGAAGAACATGCCCGGTTGCTGGCCTTCCGGCAGGCTCAGTACGTATTCGATGATGGGCTTGAACAGGTGCTGTTCGTGGATCACCGCCACGATGGCAAAGAACACCACCAGCAGTGAGGTGAACGGCAGGGATTCCTGGAAGGCTTTGCCGATCTGGTGCTCGTCGATCACACCGGTGAAGGAAGTGACCAGGATGATCACCAGCAGGCCGATCAGCCCCACTTCCGCTACGTGGAACGCCAGGCCCAGCACCAGGATCACGGCAGCAACAGCTTGCACCCACAGGGCGGCCTTGTCGGACTTGGTGCGGCTTGCTCTTTCGTTATCGGCGTATTCCTGCAACACCTGGCGTACCGGCTTGGGCAGGCGACCGCCGTAGCCGAACCAGCGCAGCTTCTCCAGCGCCCAGCAGGTAAACAGGCCGGCAATCAGTACCGGAATACTCACCGGTGCCATGTGCAGGAAGAAGCCCACGAAATCCCAGCCAACCACCTTGGCGATCAGCAGGTTCTGGGGTTCGCCAACCATGGTGGCCACGCCACCGAGGGCGGTACCAATGGCACCGTGCATCAACAGGCTGCGCAAGAACGCCCGGAAGTTTTCCAGGTCTTCCCGGTGCAGTTCCACCACTTCGGCGTCGCTGTTAGCGTTGTGGTCTTTCTGCTGATAACCCTTGCCGGAGGCCACCTTGTGGTAAACCGAGTAGAAGCCGACGGCCACACTGATGATGACGGCAGTCACCGTCAGGGCATCGAGGAACGCCGACAGCAGCGCCGCCGCGCCGCAAAACAGCAGTGAAAGCGCGGACTTGGAGCGCACACCCACCAGGATCTGGGTGAAGGTCACCAGCAGCAGGTCTTTCATGAAATAGATGCCTGCCACCATGAACATCAACAGCAGGATAACCGGGAAGTTGATCAGTACCTCGTGGTACACGGCGTCGGCGTTGGTTAGCCCAATCAGTAATGCCTCCACCGCCAGTAAGCCGCCTGGCAATAATGGGTAACACTTCAAGGCCATGGCCAGGGTAAAGATGAACTCGGCAATCAGCAGCCAGCCTGCCGTCACCGGCCCGAACACAAACATCACAATCGGGTTGGCAATCAGAAACAGCAGAATAACCTGCTTGTACCAGTTGGGCGCCTTGCCCAGGAAATTGCGGGTAAATCCGGAAACGAGAGTGTCGGGCATTGCATCAGTTCTTCTTGAATTGGCGGCTAAAAAAGTATGCAACAGGCAACCATTACCTGCCTTGATATTTGTGTATAGGGTACCCCTGTGGGGCCGCCCGGGTCTCCGTACTTGGACCTACATCGCCCGGAAAGACTTGCTCTGGATCATGTTTCCGGAAAATCAGGCTGGCCCCGGTTTACCGCGGACGGCGGCCAGCCTGAATCTCGCCGTTTATTCCACCGTCACACTCTTGGCCAGGTTTCGGGGCTGGTCCACATCAGTGCCCTTAAGTACTGCAACGTGGTACGACAGCAGCTGCAAAGGCACGGTGTAGACAATGGGCGCCGTGATCTCGTGCACAGACGGAATCTGCATCACATGCAGCCCCTCTTCAGGCTTCACATCGGCATCCCTGTCGGCAAATACAAACAGCTCTCCGCCACGGGCCCGGACTTCTTCGAGGTTCGATTTCAGTTTCTCAAGCAAGTCGTTGTTCGGCGCCACGGTGACCACCGGCATCTCGCTGTCGACCAGCGCCAGCGGACCATGTTTGAGCTCACCGGCCGGATAGGCTTCGGCATGGATGTAGGAGATCTCTTTAAGCTTGAGCGCCCCTTCCATGGCCACCGGGAACTGGGAGCCACGGCCCAGGAACAGGCTGTGGTGCTTGTCCATAAAGGCCTTGGACAGTTCTTCGATGTCTGCATCCAGTGCCAGCACATCGCTGACCTGCTTCGGCAGCTGGTGGATAGCGCCCACGATCTCCGCTTCTTTCTCTTCGCTCAGGCCGTTGTGGCGGGCCAGGGCAAGGGTGAAGATCAGCAGTGCGGTAAGCTGGGTAGTGAACGCCTTGGTGGAGGCTACGCCAATCTCGGGGCCGGCCTGGGTCATGATCACCAGGTCGGATTCCCGCACCAGGGAGCTGCCCGGTACGTTGCAGATGGCCAGGGCCGCCCGGAAACCGGCTTTCTTGGCCTGGCGAAGTGCGGCCAGGGTATCCGCGGTTTCGCCGGACTGGGAGATGCACAGGAACAGGGTATCCGGCTGGATCACGTGCTTGCGGTAGCGGAACTCGGACGCGACTTCCACGGAGCAAGGGATGCCGGCCAGGTCTTCAATCCAGTAACGGGCCACCATGCCGGCGTGGTAGGAAGTACCACAGGCGATGATCTGCACATGGCGCACGTTTTCCAGCAGGTTGGCAGCGTCGGTACCCAGGGCCTGCTCCAGTACCCGGGTGTCGGTAATCCGGCCTTCCATAGTGGCCTTGATCACTTTCGGCTGCTCGTAGATTTCCTTGAGCATGTAGTGGCGGTATTCGCCCTTGTCGGCGGAATCGGCACCGTGCTCGAAACGGGTAATGGCGCGCTCTACGGCCATGCCTTCGCGATCATGGATCTCGATGCTGCCTTTGCGGATGTCGGCAATATCGCCTTCTTCCAGGAACATGAAACGGTCGGTCACCGGCAGCAGGGCCAGCTGATCGGAAGCGATGAAGTTTTCACCGATTCCCACACCAATTACCAGCGGGCTGCCCTGACGGCAGACTACCATGTGATCCGGCTCATCAGCGTGGACAACGGCCAGGGCATAGGCACCGCGCAGGCGATCCAGGGCGGTTTTCACCGCCTGGTACAGGCCGCCACCGGCCCGGTAGTTTTTAGCGATCAGGTGCGCCACTACCTCGGTGTCGGTCTGGGACGTGAACTCGAAGCCCTCGGCTTTCAGTTCGTCCCGCAGTTCCTGGTAGTTTTCGATGATGCCGTTATGAACGATGGCCAGGCGGTCGCCAGACATATGCGGATGGGCGTTGAGCTTGGACGGCTCGCCATGGGTCGCCCAGCGGGTATGGGCAATGCCCACATGGCCGGCAACCGGGTTCGCGGCGATGGCGTCTGCCAGGGCAGCTACCTTGCCCACTTCCCGGGCCCGCTGTACCTGGTCGGCGCTGCTGATCACGGCCATACCGGCGGAGTCGTAACCCCGGTATTCAAGGCGGCGCAGGCCCTCCAGCAAAATACCCTGGACGTCCCGTTCAGATACCGCTCCTACAATCCCACACATGCTGTTGTCACCTGTTCGTTAATCGGTCTTTACGCTTTTTTCGGCCGTTCCCAGCCGGAGATGTTTCGCTGCTTGCCGCGGGCCACGGCCAGTTCGCCTTCACTGATGTCCCGGGTGATGGTGGAACCGGCACCGATGGTCGCCTGGTCCGCAACAGACACCGGGGCCACCAGCGAGGTGTTGGAACCCACAAATACGCCATCGCCCAACACCGTCTTGTGCTTGTTCACGCCATCATAGTTACAGGTGATGGTGCCTGCACCCACATTCACATTACGGCCCAGTGAGGCGTCGCCCACGTAGCTCAGGTGGTTGATCTTGCTGCCCTCACCTACCACGGCTTTCTTGGTTTCCACAAAGTTGCCAACCTTGGTGTTGGCGGCCAGTTCGGTGCCCGGGCGAAGGCGGGCAAACGGGCCAATCTGGGCGTTGGCGCCCACCACGGCACCTTCGATGACGCTGTTGGCCTTGATCTCGGCACCGTCGGCAATGGTGGCATCCTTGATCACGCAGTTGGGGCCGATCACCACGTTGCTGCCAAGGCTTACCTTGCCTTCGAACACCGCGTTAACGTCAATCCACAGGTCGTTACCAATGGTCAGCTCGCCGCGAACATCAATGCGGGCCGGGTCGGCCAGGGTGGCACCTTCGGTCATCAGGCGCTCGGCCTGCTGGCGCTGATACCAGCGTTCCAGCTCGGCCAGCTGCAGGCGGTTATTCACACCCTGCACTTCAAACGGGTTCAGGGGCTGCGAAACCGTGACCGACAGGCCGTTATCCACAGCCATGGCAATGATGTCGGTCAGGTAGTATTCACCCTGGGCATTACTGTTGGATAACGTCGGCAACCAGCTTTTCAGGTGGCTGGCCGATACCGCCAGGATGCCGGTGTTTACTTCGTTGATATCCTGCTGCTCGGCGGTGGCATCTTTCTGCTCAACAATCGCCTGAACCTGCCCCTGGTCGTTACGGACAATCCGGCCATAACCGTGGGGGTTGTCCATATCCACGGTCAGCAGGGCCAGATTGCTGTCGTCCAGGTCACTGACCATGGCTTCCAGGGTATCTTTACGGGTCAGCGGAACATCGCCATAGAGTATCAGTACCCGGGCGTTATCCGGCAGGTCCGGCAGGGCCTGGGCCACGGCATGGCCGGTACCCAGTTGTTCGGTCTGGAGCACCCAGTTCACCGAGTCGTCATGCAGCGACGCCCGTACCTGGTCCGCGCCATGGCCGATCACTGTGTGAATTTTCTCCGCGCCCAGTTGCTTTGCGGTGTCGACCACATGGTGCAACATGGGCTTGCCGGCTACCGGGTGCAAGACCTTCGGCAGGGCGGATTTCATCCTTGAACCCTGACCGGCGGCCAGGATCACAACGTGTAGCGGGTTCATGGGGCGTACAGCTCCAAACTCTTTATCTGGTAGAAAATAAAAAACCGCGTCCCGGCGGAAACCCCTCTGTTTCCGGTAGGAAACACAGAGCCCTCCACCTGAGGATGCGGTTCACTGTCAGGCCAGTCCGGGCACTGACGCAACCCTGCTTAACGCAGGTTCTTGCGCAGTTTCTGGATGGTACGCAGCTGAGCGGCGGCTTCTGCCAGCTCGGCGGCGGCCCGGGAGTACTCAAACTCGCCTGTCTTATTCGCCAGTGCCTTCTCGGCTTCCTTCTGGGCTTCCAGTGCTGCGGCTTCGTCTACATCTTTTGCACGAACCGCAGAATCAGCCATCAGGGTAACCAGGTTAGGCTGCACTTCCAGGTAGCCACCTGAAACGTACAGAATCTCCTCGGTGCCACCCTGCTTGATGATCCGCACTGCGCCCGGCTTGAGCGCAGACAGCAGCGGAGCATGGCCAAACTGGATACCAAGCTCACCCTCGGTACCGGTGGCGATCAGCATCTCCACCAGACCGGAGTAAATTTTTTCCTCGGCACTTACGACGTCACAATGTACGGTCATAGCCATTTCTTACGCCTCTTGGGTCAGAAAGGGAAGAAGGAGTGTTACTTGCCTTCTTTCGCTTTCATTGCCTTAGCCTTCTCGATTGCCTCTTCGATGCCACCGCACATGTAGAAGGCCTGCTCCGGCATGTCGTCGTAGTCACCGTTCAGGATACCTTCGAAGCTGGCGATGGTTTCCTTCAGAGACACATACTTACCTGGGGAACCGGTAAATACTTCTGCTACGTGGAACGGCTGAGACAGGAAGCGTTCGATCTTACGCGCACGGGAAACGATCAGCTTGTCGTCTTCTGACAGCTCGTCCATACCCAGGATCGCGATGATGTCTTTCAGTTCCTTGTAACGCTGCAGAACGTTCTGAACGCCACGGGCAACGTTGTAGTGCTGCTCACCGATCACCAGCGGGTCCAGCTGACGGGAGGTGGAGTCGAGCGGATCGATCGCCGGGTAAATACCCTTGGAAGCGATGTCACGGCTCAGTACCACGGTCGCGTCAAGGTGCGAGAAGGTGGTGGCCGGAGACGGGTCAGTCAAGTCATCCGCCGGTACGTATACCGCCTGGATAGAGGTGATAGAGCCAGTCTTGGTGGAGGTAATACGCTCCTGCAGCTCACCCATTTCCTGGGCCAGGGTCGGCTGGTAACCTACCGCTGAAGGCATACGGCCCAGCAGTGCGGATACTTCGGTACCGGCCAGGGTGTAACGGTAGATGTTGTCAACGAACAACAGTACGTCACGGCCTTCGTCCCGGAACTTCTCGGCCATGGTGAGACCAGTCAGGGCCACACGCAGACGGTTTCCAGGGGGCTCGTTCATCTGGCCGTAAACCATGGCAACCTTATCGAGAACGTTAGACTCCTTCATTTCGTAGTAGAAGTCGTTACCCTCACGGGTACGCTCACCAACACCGGCGAATACGGAGAGACCGGAGTGCTCTTTCGCGATGTTGTTGATCAGTTCCATCATGTTTACGGTTTTGCCTACACCGGCACCACCGAACAGACCAACCTTACCACCCTTGGCGAACGGGCAGATCAGGTCGATAACCTTGATACCGGTTTCCAGCAGGTCGGCAGACGCTGACTGGTCGGCGTAACCCGGAGCTTTGCGGTGAATACCCCAACGCTCTTCTTCACCGATTTCGCCCTGCTCGTCGATGGGACGACCCAGAACGTCCATGATCCGGCCCAGAGTCTTGGTACCAACCGGTACAGAGATCGGCTTGCCGGTGTTTTCTGCTTTCAGGCCACGCTTCAGGCCCTCGGTGCTGCCCATGGCGATGGTACGAACAATGCCGTCACCCAGCTGCTGCTGGACTTCCAGAGTTGTTTCGCCACCTTCAAGCAGCAGTGCGTCGTAAACGCTTGGCACGGAGTCACGTGGAAATTCCACGTCGATAACCGCGCCAATGATCTGAACGATGTGTCCGCTACTCATGCTCGGTTCCTCGTTATCTAGTAGTCAATAAAACCAGTAGGTTTGTGAGCGCTATCAAACAGATGCGGCGCCGCTCACAATCTCCGAAATCTCTTGTGTGATCGCTGCCTGACGGGCCTTGTTATAGGCCAGCTGAAGCTCGTCAATGATGCTGCCAGCGTTGTCGGTGGCGCTCTTCATAGCGATCATCCGGGCGGCCTGTTCACAGGCCAGATTCTCTACCACACCCTGATACACCTGGGATTCGATATAACGTGGCATCAACCCGTCAAGAATCGGACGTGAGTCCGGCTCGTAGATATAATCCCACTGGCGACCGATGTCTTCATCGGAACCTTCCGGCAGAGGCAACAACTGCTCTGACTTCGGGCTCTGGGTCATGGTGTTGACGAACTCGTTACTGATCAGGAACAGGCGGTCGATCTTGCCTGCCTCGAACGAATCCAGCATCACCTTGACACTGCCAATCAGCTTTTCCGCACTCGGGCTGTCGCCCATGTGGGTCAGGGCTGCAACCACGTTTCCGCCATAGCTGCGGAAAAAGGATGCGCCTTTCTGGCCAATGGCACAGATATCAGTCTCAATACCTTTCTCTTTCCATTCACGCATTTCGCGCACGAGCAGCTTGAACGCATTGGTGTTCAGGCCACCACACAGGCCGCGGTCAGAGGAAACTACAATGTAGCCTACCCGCTTGACCTCACGCTCCTGCATGAACGGATGACGGTAATCCTTGTTGGACTTAGCAATGTGTCCGATTACCTGACGCATCTTTTCGGCATACGGGCGAGTTGCCTGCATCCGATCCTGAGCCTTGCGCATCTTACTCGCCGCCACCATTTCCATGGCGGAAGTGATCTTCTGCGTGCTCTTGATGCTTCCGATCTGGTTACGTATTTCTTTTCCGACGGCCATAAGTCACTGCCTTTTCAAGTTAGACACTCAAAGGGACCAGCAAGCCCGCACAATGGCGGGCCCGGTGGATTTACCAGCTCTGAGTGGTCTTGAATTTCTCCAGAGCAGCTTTCAGGCCGGCAGCGATGTCGTCATTGAAGTTACCTTCAGGGCCGATCTTGTCCAGAAGCTCTTTCTGCTCGGAACGCATCCAGTCCAGCAGCTGTGCTTCGAACTTCACAACCTTGTTTACTTCAACATCGTCCAGGAAGCCTTCGTTGGCTGCGAACAGTGAAGTGCCCATTTCCGCAACGGTCATCGGGCTGTACTGGTTCTGCTTCATCAGCTCGGTTACGCGCTGACCATGCTCCAGCTGCTTACGGGTTGCTTCGTCAAGGTCGGAAGCGAACTGGGCGAATGCCGCCAGTTCCCGGTACTGGGCCAGGGCCAGACGGATGTTACCGCCGAGCTTCTTCATGATCTTGGTCTGGGCTGCACCACCTACCCGGGATACGGAGATACCGGCGTTCATGGCCGGACGGATACCGGAGTTGAACAGGTTGGTTTCCAGGAAGATCTGACCATCGGTAATAGAGATTACGTTGGTCGGTACGAATGCAGAAACGTCACCAGCCTGGGTTTCGATGATCGGCAGTGCGGTCAGGGAACCGGTCTTGCCTTTCACTTCACCGTTGGTGAACTGCTCAACGTAGTCAGCGTTTACGCGGGAAGCGCGCTCCAGCAGACGGGAGTGCAGATAGAAAACGTCACCCGGGTATGCTTCACGTCCTGGCGGACGACGCAGCAGCAGGGAGATCTGACGGTAGGCAACGGCCTGCTTGGACAGGTCATCGTATACGATCAGTGCGTCTTCACCGCGGTCGCGGAAGAACTCACCCATGGAGGTACCGGAGTACGGAGCCAGGAACTGCATGGCTGCAGGATCCGCGGCACCGGCAGCAACCACGATGGTGTGGTCCATGGCGCCGTGCTCTTCCAGCTTGCGCACTACGGCGGCAATGGAAGACTGCTTCTGGCCAACGGCAACGTAGATACACTTGATGCCGGTGTGCTTCTGGTTGATGATCGCGTCGATCGCAACCGCAGTCTTACCGATCTGGCGGTCACCGATGATCAGCTCACGCTGGCCACGACCGATGGGAACCATGGTGTCGATGGCTTTCAGACCAGTCTGAACCGGCTCATCAACGGACTGACGAGCGATAACGCCCGGTGCAACCTTCTCGACCGGGGAAGTCAGGCTGTTGCCCAGCTCGCCCTTGCCGTCGATCGGGTTACCCAGACCGTCTACAACACGGCCCAGCAGTTCGTTACCAACCGGTACTTCCAGGATACGACCGGTACAACGTACCTTCTGGCCTTCAGCCAGACCTTCGTAGTCACCCAGAACAACCGCACCAACAGAATCACGCTCCAAGTTCAGCGCCATGCCGTATGTGCCGTTGGCAAATTCAATCATCTCGCCGTACATAACGTCGGCCAGACCGTGGATCAGTACGATACCGTCAGAAACAGACAGGATCGTACCTTCGTTCTTAGCTTCGGAAGAGATATCGAGGTTCTCGATTCTCTTCTTGATGATGTCACTGATCTCGGATGGATTCAGTTGCTGCATGCCTTTGTCCTCAAACCTTGTGCTGAAATCAGGAGCCCAGAGCCTTGGCCATTCTGGCCAGCTTGCCACGAACTGAAGCGTCGATAACCAGGTCGCCTGTACGTACTACCACGCCGCCGATCAGATTCTGATCAACTGCGGTTTCAAGCTCAACCTTGCGCTCCAGCTTTTTGGACAATGCGTCGATCAGTTTCTGCTGTTCGTCTGCAGACAATTCGAATGCGGTATCGATTGTCAGGTGCACAGACTTCTCGAGGTCTGCACGGTACAAACGGAACAAAGCAGAAATCTCCGGCAACAGGGCCAGACGCTTGTTTTCAGCAAGAATCAACAGGAAGTTTCTGAGTGCTTCAGGCAGCGGCTCTTCAAAACAGTCAGCGAAGAGTTCCGCCTTGCGTTGCTCAGACAGGCCGGGGTTGGCCAGGATGTTCTTTACCTCTTGGTCAGCCGCAACCATAGCTGCGAAAGCCAGAGCCTGATCCCACTGATCAACGGCATTCTGGTCCTGCGCGGCTTTAAAAACGGCTTTCGCGTAGGGTCGGGCTAACGTTGTAAGTTCTGCCATGATGACCCTCTTTTAGAGTTCTGCGGCCAGCTTGTCCAGCATCTCGCTGTGAGCTTTGGCGTCTACAGAGGTTTCCAGAATCTTCTCGGCACCGGCAATGGCCAGAGTGGCCACTTCTGCACGCAGTGCGTCGCGAGCCTGAACACGCTCCTGTTGAATTTCCGCCCTTGCCTGCTCAATAAGCTTGTCGCCTTCTTTGCGAGCGTCGTCCTTGGAGGCTTCGACGATCTGGGCGGCACGCTTGTTGGCCTGGTCAATAAGGGCTGCAGCTTCTTCTTTCGCCTTCTGCAGTTCTTTAGCGGCTTTTTCCTGCGCAAGTTCCAGATCGAGGGAAGCCCGATCTGCGGCAGAGAGGCCGTCTGCAATTTTCTTCTGGCGCGCTTCCATGGCAGCCGTAATCGGCGGCCATACATACTTGACGCAGAACCAGACGAAAATAGCGAAGGCAATCGATTGCCCTATCAACGTAAGGTTTATATTCACGGCAATATACCTCTTGCTATTCGTTGCGTCCTGGTGTCCGGAATGCGGTGGCAGTGCCGGGCACTGCCACCCTCAATTCTCGGCTGATTAACCAGCAACAACGAAGATCAGGTACATCGCGATACCAACACCGATCATGGGAACCGCATCAAGCAGACCAGCCATGATGAATGCCTTGGTTTGAAGCTGGTTAGCCATTTCCGGCTGACGCGCAGTGGACTCGAGCAGTTTGCCGCCCAGCAGACCAAAACCGATACCAGCGCCCAGGGCACCCAGACCGATGATCAACGCAGCTGCGATAAATACCATTTCCATTGAAGACTCCTCAGTTTTTCAGATAGTTAAGGGTTTGTGTATTTAAGGGTTTATCAGTGATCTTCGTGTGCTGCGCTGAGGTAAACCACAGTAAGCACAGTAAAAATAAAGGCCTGAAGCGGGATCACCAGGATGTGGAAGATCGCCCAGGGAACGTTCAGTGTCCACTGAACCCACAGCGGCAACAACGCAATCAGGATAAAGACAACTTCGCCAGCGTACATGTTACCGAACAGACGCAGTGCCAGACTGATCGGCTTGATGATCAGCGCCAGGATTTCCAGCAACAGGTTGAACGGAACCATGATCCAGTGATTGAACGGGTTAAAGGCCAGTTCTTTGGTAAAGCCACCTACGCCTTTCACCTTGAAACTGTAGAACAGGATCAGCAGGAACACACCGATAGAGATACCGAAAGTACCATTGGGATCGGTGGTCGGAACAATCTTGAAGTACTCAAGACCCATCGCATGGGCGATAGACGGAATATAGTCGATCGGGATCAGCTTCAGGATGTTCATCAGCAGGATCCAGACAAAAATCGTCAGTGCCAGAGGGGCAATCAACGGGTTCTTGCCGTGGAAAACATCGCGCACGATGCCCTGAACGAATTCAAAAGTCATTTCAACCAGGTTCTGCAATCCACTCGGCGCGCCGTCGGTAACCCGGCTGGCCACAAAGCGGAACAGACCCAGGAACAGAATACCCATAGCGATAGACCAGCCGAGGGTATCGACGTGGAGCGCCATGAAGCCCATGTCTGCTGCTTCCTGACCGGTGCGTGCGAAGGTCCAGGTGGCCTCCTGCACAACACTGCCATCCGCGCGCTCATAGCCTTCCGGGAGCTTGCCATAGGTAAGGTTGGTGAGGTGGTGTTTTATATACTCTACTGGGGTATCAGCTGCCATACTGCTCTCGTCCAGTCATCGCTGTGGTCGCGGCCGGATGAGCCAGCGCAATGCCGTACCCAACACAACCATCACAGCAAAAGTGAATAACAGAGCCGGTACGTGTACTGGCTCCATTAAAGTGAAAACGGCCGCAAAAAACACTGCGGTAAGGGCGAGTTTGATGCTCTCTGCCCTGAAAATGTTGCTGACTGCCAGGTGCATTTGCCTTGCGCCCTGGTACCGGTACGTCCGGTGAGCAAAGTAAGCGTTTGGTATGACAAAAATAAGACCGCCGATAAACGCGGAATAACCGGCCAAACGACTTTCCAGCAACCACAAAAGGCTCAGAACGGTGAGAGCGGCCATCTCTATGGTCAGCCACTGTTTCAGCGGCACGTACGTGATGGCTTTCATTGAACGGCTCATATCACCAGCTGTCATTCCAAGCGCGCGGAATTATATGTGTTAACCGGTAGCGGTTCAACATAACCCGACGGAAAAAATGGCGAAAATTTAACCAGATTTCAAGATGAAAAGGCCTGTTTTTACACAGGTTGTGTTATCCGGCTTCGGCTGCACCCAGATGTGGTGTTTCTGGCCTGAATGGGTACTTTAGGATGATTTTCAGGAATTTCCGGGTGCTCAGCGGATATGGCCCAGAATACCGTCCAGCTCATCCAGCGAACTGTATTCGATCACCACTTTACCCTTGCCCCGCTTGCCATGGGCAATGGACACCCGGGCACCGAGCCGGTCGGAAAGGTCGTCCTGCAGGGCACGGATGTTCGGGTCCAGCGCCTTGCTGCCGGAATCTTCCGTTGCAGGCTTTTCCTGCTGGATGCGGCGCACCAGGGCTTCGGTCTGGCGCACGGAAAGCGACTTGGCCACCACCTGGCGGGCCACCTGCATCTGCTGTTCCGGGGGTAAGGTCAGCATGGCGCGGCCATGGCCCATTTCCAGGTCACCATGCTCGAGCATGGTGCGCACATCTTCGGTCAGGCCGATCAGCCGCAACAGGTTGGTAATGGTGGTGCGGGATTTACCCACAGCCTCTGCCACCTGGGCCTGGGTCAGGCCGAACTCTTCCTGCAGGCGCTGGAGGGCAAAGGCTTCTTCGATCGGGTTCAGGTTTTCGCGCTGGATGTTCTCGATCAGCGCCATGGCGATGGCGGCTTCATCCGGCACATCACGGATGATGGCGGGAATGCTGTCGAGCTCGGCCATCTGGGTAGCGCGCCAGCGGCGTTCACCGGCAATCAGTTCATAGCGGCCTTCGGAAACCGGGCGCACCACCACCGGTTGCATCACACCCTGCTGGCGAATGGAGTCTGCCAGTTCCTGCAGGGCGGCGGGGTCCATATCCCGGCGCGGCTGGTAACGGCCACGCTGGATGAGGTCTACGGGGATCTCCCGCAGTTCGCCATCGTGTTCGGCCACTTGCTGGTTCAGGTTAACCTTCGAGCCCTGTAACAGCGCTCCCAAACCCCGTTCGCCCAAGCCTCGTTTTTTCGCCGCCATGGTGTTTGTCATTCTTCCTGTTGAAAAAGTTGGTGCATGGTTGCCCGACGGCAAACTATGTTACACCGCAACGGCGGCGGATGTCTTTTTTGAACCGTGCCGGCGCACCATCTCGCCCGCCAGGGCCAGGTAGGCCACCGCACCCTTCGAGGTTTTGTCATAGGCCAGTGCCGGCATACCGTAGCTGGGAGCCTCGGCCAGCCTAACGTTGCGGGGAATCACCGCCCGGTACACCTTGTCGCCGAAGTATTCGCTGAGCTGGCCGGAAACATCCAGGGTCAGGCTGTTGCGGGGGTCGTACATGGTACGCAGGATGCCTTCGATCTCCAGGTTCGGATTGACCGTTTCCTTGATCTGCTCGACGGTGTTCATGAGTGCCGCCAGGCCTTCCAGGGCGTAGTATTCACACTGCATCGGAATCAGTACGGAATCCGCCGCCGACAGGGAGTTTACGGTCAGCAGGTTCAGCGACGGCGGGCAGTCGATCAGGATGTAGTCGTAATTTTCCCGGACGCTGTTCAGCGCCAGCCGCAGCCGGTGCTCCCGGCCGATTTCGTTCATCAGTTCCACTTCGGCGGCCGTCAGGTCGCCATTGGCAGGCAGCAGGTCAAAGCCCGAGGCGTCGGTTTTCACGATGACTTCTGCCGGGCTGGCACGCTTGGTCAGCACATCGTAACCCGACAGTTCCAGGGCGTTTTTATCCACACCGCTACCCATGGTGGCGTTGCCCTGGGGGTCCATGTCTACCAAAAGCACCCGGCGCCTGGTAGCAGCCAGTGAGGCAGCAAGGTTCACGCAGGTGGTGGTTTTGCCCACACCGCCTTTCTGATTGGTCACTGCAATCACGCGCGCCATGCCTTGCCTCCTGCTGTTTCGGGTTACCGGGATTGGTCGGCCCGGGTGACGATCAGCAAATGCCGTTCGCCGTCTGCTCCGGGTACCTTCAGGGAATGGCTGGATTCTACCTGCCAGCCTTCCGGAAGGGCAGCCACTTCATCATCCGGATACAGACCTTTCATGGCAAGGAACTGGCCGTCATTCGCCAGCAAGCTGCCACACCAGGTAACCAGGTTTTCCAGCGCGGTAAAGGCGCGACTGCTGATCTGGCTGAAAGGTTGTTCCGGCTGGCAGTCTTCGGCCCGGCCGTGGATGACGTCAACGTTGGCCAGGCCCAGTTCCAGCACACACTGGTTGAGGAACCGGGTTTTCTTGCCATTGCTGTCGAGCAGGGTAAAGCGCTTGTCCGGAAATACGATGGCCAGGGGAATGCCGGGCAGGCCGCCGCCGGCGCCCACATCCAGCAGGTGGTCGGTGGTTACCCAGGGCATGATGCTGAGGCTGTCGAGCAGCTGGCGCGACACCATGACCCGTTCATCCCGGACCGCGGTCAGGTTATAGGCCTTGTTCCATTTGTTCAGCAGGGCCAGAAATGCCAGCAACTTGGCCTGCTGGCTGTCACTGAGGGCAATACCCATCTGTGCCAGCCCGTCCTGCAGCTGGCTTTGCCATAGCTGTGGATAACTCATCTCAGGCGCTCTGCTTTTTCAACAGGTCACGCTTTTTCAGGTGTACCAGAATCTGGCTGACCGCCGCCGGGGTCACTCCCTGGATGCGGGAGGCCTGGGCCACGGTTTCCGGGCGCACGTCCTTGAGCTTCTGCTTGATCTCGTTGGACAGGCCACCGATCACGTCGTAGTCCAGGTCCAGCGGCAGCGCGGTGTTCTCGTTCTTGCGCAGGCGCTCGATTTCGTCCGCCTGGCGGGAGATGTAACCTTCGTACTTGATCTCTATTTCCACCTGGTCGGCCACGTTCGGGTCTTCTGCCCGCCCGGCGCTGATCTCGGCAATATGGTCGTAGACAATTTCCGGCCGGCGCAGCAGCTCGGCCAGGGACTGGTCACGGGTCATCGGCTGTTTCAGGTAGCCATTGGCTCGCTCACCCGCTTCGGTGTTCGGATGGATACGGGTGCTTTCCAGCCGGCTGCGCTCCCTGGTAATGCCTTCGCACTTTTCACTGAACTTCTGCCAGCGCTCGTCGTCCACCAGGCCCAGCTTTCGGCCCGTTTCGGTCAGGCGCAGGTCGGCGTTGTCCTCCCGCAGGATCAGCCGGTATTCGGCACGGCTGGTGAACATGCGGTACGGCTCCTGGGTGCCCATGGTGATCAGGTCGTCCACCAATACGCCCAGATAGGCTTCGTCCCGACGCGGGTACCACTCGTCTTTGTCCTGGGCCCGCAGCGAGGCGTTGATACCCGCCAGCAAACCCTGGGCGCCGGCTTCTTCATAACCGGTGGTGCCGTTGATCTGGCCGGCAAAGTACAGGCCCTGGATAAACTTGGTTTCCAGGGTATGACGCAGGTCCTGCGGGTTCAGGTAGTCATACTCGATGGCGTAGCCCGGGCGCAGGATGTGGGCATTCTCGAAACCGGGAATCGAGCGCACCGCCTTGAGCTGGATATCAAACGGCAGGCTGGTGGAAATGCCGTTCGGGTACAGCTCGTTGGTGGTCAGGCCTTCGGGCTCCACAAAAATCTGGTGCGAGTCTTTATCGGCAAAACGGTTGACCTTGTCCTCGATGGACGGGCAATAGCGCGGGCCCACGCCTTCGATGTTACCGGCGAACATGGGCGAGCGGTCAAAACCACTGCGGATGATGTCGTGGGTTTCTTCGGTGGTGCGGGTCACGTAGCAGCAGATCTGCTCGGGGTGCTCGTCACGGCTGCCGATAAAGGACATCACCGGGGTCGGGTCGTCGCCCCACTGCTGCTGCATCGCGGAGAAATCCACGGTGCGGGCATCGATACGCGGCGGTGTACCGGTTTTCAGGCGGCCGACGTTGAACGGCAGTTCCCGCAGGCGCCTGGCCAGGGCATTGGCCGGCGCATCACCGGCACGGCCACCGGCATGGTTCTGCATGCCGATGTGGATAACGCCGCCAAGGAAGGTGCCGGTGGTCAGCACCACGGTCTTGGCGTTGAAACGGATGCCGGTCTGGGTGACCACGCCCACAACCTGGTCGTTTTCCACAACCAGGTCATCGGCCGCCTGCTGGAACAGGGTCAGGTTGGGCTGGTTTTCCAGCATGTGGCGAATGGCTGCCTTGTACAGAATCCGGTCAGCCTGGGCGCGGGTGGCGCGTACGGCCGGGCCCTTGCGGCTGTTGAGTACCCGGAACTGGATACCGGCCTGGTCTGTAGCCCGGGCCATGGCACCGCCGAGGGCGTCGATTTCCTTCACCAGGTGGCTCTTGCCGATGCCACCAATGGCCGGGTTGCAGGACATCTGCCCCAGGGTCTCAATGTTGTGGGTCAGCAGCAGGGTTTGCGAGCCCATGCGCGCAGCCGCCAACGCAGCTTCAGTGCCGGCATGGCCACCACCAATGACAATGACATCGAAACGGGTCGGAAACTCCACACTACACCTCGGAAATCGGGGAAAAAAACAGGGCGGCGAGTATAACGCCTCGCCCGGGAAATTACAGTCAGAATGTGCAAATTTTAACCAGAACTTCGGGTATCCGAAAGGCGATTAATCCGGGAGCTGTGTATAAACGGGGGCCGGCCAGGGGTTTCAGACTGGGTAAAAACCGAAACTTTCCGCTTTTCAGAAGCTTGTAGCCAGCAGTTCAGAAAAGTTTTCAAGAAAGTTATCCACATTTACAAAGGCTTCTCAGACCCGGTTTTACGACCATAACCTACTGTTATTATTGTATTTATAAAAAACGATTCAACGGTTATCCGTAGCTTTTCCCATTAATTATCCACAGGTTGGGCGGCACGGCGCCGGAGCCCCAGCACACTTACCCACACCAGCGCATTCACCAAGGATAAGATCAGGAAAAAGGTCGGGATTCCTAGGCCAAAGACCCCGAGCACCAGGATACCGGCAATGGCACTGGCCACCATGAACAGGGAATTGATCACATTCAGGGCAGCAATAATGCGGGCCCGCTTGTGATCCGGGGTTTCATACTGGATAAACGCATACAGCGGCACAATGAACAGGCCACCGCAGATGCCGATTCCCACCAGGTCCAGCAACACCCGGATATACACAGGCTCCGTCATCAGACTGAGCCAGGTGGACGGTTCCGGGTTGGCCGGTACCGCAAAGAACAGGTCAATGCCCAGCAAGGTCAGGCCCAGGGCGCCCCAGGGTACCGGCGCCAGGGTTATTCGATGCTTGGTCAGCCGTTCGCACAGCATGGAGCCTGCGGAGATACCCACAATGAACATGGCCAGCAGCAAGGTGACCACGGTTTCGTCACCCGCCAGCCAGGTTTTGGCAAAGTTGGGAAACTGGGTCAGGTACGCCGCGCCCAGGAACCAGAACCAGGAAATAGCCAGGATCGCCCCCAACACTTTGGGGCGTTCCCGGGCCACGGCCATCAGCCGCCAGGTTTCCAGCAAGGGCCGGAAACGCACCATCACTTCCGGTGCTTCATCCCGGGTATCCGGTACCTTGCGCGCCGCCAGGTAGCCCAGCACCGCCATCACCAGCACGGCCACAGCAGTAATACGGGCCGCCTGCTCCGCACCGGCGATAACACCGGCGGCAATAGTGCCCAGAAGAATGGCCACGAAGGTCCCCATGCTGACCAGGCCGTTGCCACCCACCAGTTCGTCGTTTGCCAGCACCCGGGGCAGGATGGAGTATTTCACCGGCCCGAAGAACGTGGACTGCGCGCCCATCAGGAACAACAACACCAGCAGCAGTTCGTACCAGCCAAACCACAAAGCCAGCGCGGCCAGGGACATGATGCCGATTTCCGCCGCCTTGACCCGGCGGATAATCCAGGCCTTTTCATAGCGGTCTGCCATCTGGCCGGCAATGCCGGAGAACAGGAAAAACGGCAGGATAAACAGGAAGGCGGCAATATTGACCACCACATTGACCGACAAGCCCATCAGGCCACCCGCCTGATAGGTGATCAGCAACAGCAGGGCATTCTTGTACAGGTTGTCGTTAAAGGCACCGGAAAACTGGGTCAGGTAGAACGGCAGAAACCGCCGCTGGCCCAGCAACCGGAACTGGCTGTGCACAGGCATCAGAACTCATCGGCCTTCTTTGCCGGGCTGCTTGCCAGGCCGGAGCCCCCGGACGGGCCGGCCGCCAGCCGGTCCAGCTCTTTTTCCACCGCGTTGGCAGACTTGGCGAACCGGGCCAGCAGGTTATACAGCACCGGGATAATAAACAGGGTCAGGGTGGTGGCGAAGATCAGCCCGCCCAGAATCACCATACCGATCGCCGCCCGGCTTTCCGCACCGGCCCCGGTGGCAATCACCAGGGGTACCGCACCGAACACGGTGGAGATGGTGGTCATCAGTACCGGGCGGAAGCGCAGCGTCGCGCCTTCCAGAATGGCATCCCGCACACTGTAACCTTTGTCCCGCAGCTGGTTGGCGAATTCCACGATCAGGATACCATTCTTGGCCATCAACCCCAGCAACATGATGATCCCGATCTGGCTGTAGATGTTCAGGCTGATGCCGGACCAGGCCAGGGCAATCAGCGCACCGGTAACCGCCAGGGGCACCGACAGCATGATGATCATCGGGTGAATCCAGCTTTCAAACTGGGCCGCCAGCACCAGGAACACAATCACAAAGGCCAGGGCAAAGGTGATAAAGATGGCCGCCGAGGAATCCTCGAATTCCCGGGACAAGCCCTTGTAACTCAGCCGGGCTTCCGGCGGCAAGTTATCCACAGCCAGGTTATTCAGGTAATTCAGGGCCGTACCCAGATCGTAGCCATCGGCCAGGGAAGCGCTGATCACCACCGCCGGCAGGCGGTCGATCCGGCGCAGATCCGGGTTAGCACCAATTTCCTCCACCGACACCAGGGCTTTCAGGGGGATCAGCTCCCCCCCTGCCCTAGGCCGCAGGAAAATCTGCTCCAGGTCATCCGGAGTGGCGCGGTTGGCATCCTCGGCCTGGATAATCACATCGTACTCCTGGCCCCGGTCCAGGTAGGTGGTCACCTGTCGGGACGCCAGCATGGTCTGCAGGGTGAGCCCGACATCCTGCACGGTAATATCCAGGTCGGCCGCCCTGTCGCGGTCGATGTTCACCCGGAGTTCCGGGCGGGTAAGTTCGAAATCGGTATCCACATTCAGCAGGTTCGGGTTTTCCCTGGCCCGCTCCATGATCTCTTCACTCCAGGCCTGGACCGATTCGTAGTCCGGGCCGGCAATCACAAATTCCACCGGCTGGCTGAAGCCCCGCTGGCCAAGGCCTGGCGGGTTGATGACGTTGATGCGGGCACCGGATATATCCGACAGCTTGTCACGGATATCCGTAGTCACCTGCTGTTGCTTGATATTCCGCTGCTCCCAGGGCACCAACCCCATGATCATGAAGGCGCTGTCTTCTTCATCCCGGAAACCGACAATGGAAAGTAACCGCTCGGCGGTGCCCTCCTCCAGGTAGGTCAGCAACCGCTGCTCGGCCTGCTGCACGAAGTGGTCGGTATATTCGACGGTGGAGCCCCGGGGCGCACTGGTGGGCATGATGATTACGCCACGGTCTTCAATGGGCGCCAGTTCCTGCGGCAAGCGGGGATAAATCACCGCCGCCACGATCAGCCCGGCAATCCCCAGGCCCAGCAACAGGCCGGGCTGGTTCAGGGAAAACTCCAGCAGGCGCTTGTAGCCGTTGGTCAGGCCATTGAGCACCTTCTCGCTGAAGGCCCAGAGCCGGTGGCCTTCCGCCGATTCCGGACTGTGGCGCAACCACTTGGAACACAGCATCGGGGCCAGGGTGAGCGCCACCAGGCTGGAGAAGATCACAGCCGCCGCCAGGGTAAACCCGAACTCGGCAAACAACCGGCCCACGTTACCGCCCATAAACGAGATGGGCACAAACACCGCCACCAGCGTCAGGGTAGTGGCAATGACCGCAAAGGCAACCTGCTTGGCACCACGATAGGCCGCCAGCAACGGTGGCTCGCCTTCATCAATCCGGCGCTGGATGTTCTCCAGCATCACGATGGCGTCATCCACCACCAGGCCGATGGCCAGGATTACCGCCAGCAGGGTCAGTACGTTGATGGAAAAGCCCAGAAAGCCCAGGCCGATAAAGGCACCGATGACCGCCACCGGAATGGTGACCGCCGGAATCAACGTGGCACGCCAGGACCGCAGGAACAGGAAAATCACCAGGATGACCAGCGATACCGAGATCGCCAGGGTCACCAGCACTTCCTTGATGGAAGCACGGATAAAGATAGATTCGTCGTAGCTTTCGCTAATCGACACTTCCGGTGGCAGGGTTTCACGGATCTTGTCCAGCTCGGCCCGCACGCCGTCAGACACCGCAACGGTATTGGCCTTGGACTGGCGGATAACCCCCATGCCAATGGCCGTGCGGCCGGCAGCCCGCAGGCGGCCGATATCCGATTCCACACCCATCTGCACGTTGGCTACTTCACCCAGTCGCAGCAGGTCGTTGCCATCCCGGCGTACGACCAGGTTACGGAATTCTTCCACTGTGGATAACCGGCCCTCGGCCCGCACGGTAAAGTTGCGGGTGGAGGAATCCACCGAACCGGCGGGTAATTCCACGTTGTTGGCCCGCAGAGCCTGTTCGACCTCCGCCACTGTGATATTGCGGGCCGCCAGCCGTTCCCGGTCAAGCCAGACCCGGATGGCATAGCGGCGTTCGCCACCGATGCGCACATCGGCCACACCATCGAGCACCGACAACCGGTCGCTCAGCACCCGGTCGGCAAAATCACTCAGTTCGGCGGCATCCCAGACTTCGCTGGTCAGAGTTATCCACATCATCGGCCGGGCATCGGAATCGGCCTTGCGAACCACCGGCGGATCGGCTTCGTCCGGCATCTGGTTCAACACCCGGGAGACGGCATCACGCACATCGTTGGCAGCAATGTCGATATCGCGGGAGGTGTTGAACTCGATGGTGGTGCGGGATTCGCCCTGCTCGGTGGAAGACTCAATAGAGCGGATACCTTCAATGCCACTGATGGCGCCTTCGATCACCTGGGTAATCTGGGTATCCACCACTTCGGCGGCGGCACCGGTGTAATCGGTGGACACCGAGACCACTGGCGGGTCGATATCCGGATACTCCCGAACCGGCAGGCCCATCAGGGCGGACAACCCGAACACAACAATCAGCAGGCTCAGAACCGTGGCGAAGACCGGGCGCTTGATGGAGACGTCTGACAGCACCATGGCTCAGGACCCCTGCACAGAGTCGAACCGGTTCTCCGGAATGGCAAGGCCTGACTCGATCACCCGAACCCGGTTGCCGGAACTCAGCCGGTCCTGGCCGGTAATAATCACCGCATCTTCCATGGTCAGGCCATCGGTGACTTCCACCCATCCAGGCAGGCGGCTGCCGGTTTTTACCGAAACCCGGCGGGCCTGGCCATCTTCGGCCACGAATACGTATTTCTGGTCGCCCCGCAGCATCACCGCCTGCTCCGGTACCACCAGGCCTTCCCGTTCCTGCAGGGTCAAAGAGGCGGACATAAACTGGCCCGGTCGCAAGCGGCCATCGGGGTTATCAATCAGGGCCCGCACCGCCAGGGTGCGGCTCAGCTCGCTGATGCGGGTAGCCAGCTCTACCAGCTCGCCTTCAAAGATTTCATCGGGGAATGCCGGAGAGGTGGCCCGCACCGGCTGGCCCAGCTGAACCTGTCCGACAAACCGCTCGGGCACTGCAAAGTTCAGTTCCAGCTGATCCGTGGAATCCAGGGTGGTGATCACGGTGCCGGCTTGCAGGTAGGCGCCCACACTGATGTCCGACAGCCCGACCACACCGGAGAACGGCGCTTCAATCCGGTGGTTCTGAAGCCGGACCCGGGCTGCTTCGCGCTGGGCAATGGCAACATCCACCGCAGTTCTCAGCTCGTCCACCTGGGACTGGGATACGCTGTTATTGGCCCGCAGGCTGCGGGCCCGGTCATATTGCCGGCGGGCGTCTGCCAGCTGGGCTTCAATTACGGCCAGGTCGGCTGTCGCCTGGCGATCATCCAGCCGCACCAGTACATCACCTTGCTGCACCTTGCGCCCGGTTTGCAGGTTGAGTTCCACTACCCGACCGCTGACTTCGGTGGTCAGGGCCACCGCATCCATGGCATTCAGGTTGGCAACGGCCGATACCTCATCCCGCACCCTGCGCATTTCCGGTGCCGAGATATTTACCGTGGATGCCGTGGGTTCGTCTTCGGCTTCCGCATCAGCCGGGTCTTCCAGGCTCAGATACACGCCGGCACCTGCCACCACAACTCCGACCAACACAAGCGCCACCAGCCATTGCTTCCACATGGGTATCTGTTACCTGTCCGTATTCTGTTATCAGGATTGCGGAGCCGGCCCCGCGCCTTTTTTCTGGATCACCAGTACCACTTCCCCGACGTCCACACCCCACTTGCTCATGGTGGTCTGGTTGATCAGGGTATCGGGGGTAACCAGATACATCCAGTCGTCCATTCTGACATCAATCGTGCCATCGCCGTATGACACCCGCAGAACATAGTTCATGTGGATGGCATTGCCCTGCCAGCGCATGGTGCCCGGTTCGACGACATCGCCAGCCTCGGCGTGGTAGCCCTGCTCCGATGGCGTCAGGGTCCAGACCCGGGTCTGCTCTTCGCCATCATCGAAACGGAACACTTCATCCAGGGTGCCCACCCCGTTGTCGTCCCAGCTGGCCACGATATCCGCATCGAAGGTGCGGATGACCTCGCCGGAGAAGTCCTTGACCACACCCCGGGCAGAAAGTTCGCCGGTAAAGAACTGGCTTGGCACCAGGTCTGGCCCGGTGCTCTGGTAATCATCCAGTGCGGGCCCGGCACAGCCTGCCAGCACCAGAGACATCAACAATATAAGACTCAACGGCCCCAGACCACTGGCCTTGGGTCGCATCCGGGAATTTTGCATGACTTTTACACTCCGGGTTAACGCCAGAACAGCCTGACAGTGCAGAGATCTACGGCCTGCTTGCCGTTTCCGATCAGAAAATCGCCACTGCGTCATTTCAGCCAATTGTCCATTCTGACAGCCATTCAGGCGCTTTCCGTCAATGGCAGCCCCACGGGAATCCCGTAAAACTGCACTCATCCGGGCTTTCGGGCCCGCACGAATCGGACTGAGATTAAACGAGGACCGGCTATGCCTGTGTATAAAGCGCCCCTGCGGGACATGAAATTCCTGCTGAGTGATGTATTCGACTACCCGACCCATTACCAGGGCCTGGCCTCCGGCGAAAACGCCACTCCGGACATTGTAGATGCAATCCTTACCGAGTGTGGCCGCTTCTGTGAAGAAGTGCTGAGCCCCCTGTACCAGAGCGGCGACGAAGAAGGCTGCAAGCTGGAAAATGGCGAAGTAATCACCCCCAAGGGCTACAAAGAAGCCTACCAGCAGTATGTGATGGGTGGCTGGCAGGGCTTGTCTGCCCCCGAAGAGTTTGGTGGCCAGGGCCTGCCCGCTTCCATGGGCCTGTTCAAGCAGGAAATGATGGGCACGGCCAACTGGTCGTTCTCCATGTACCCGGGGTTGTCGCTGGGTGCCATGAACACCATCTTCCTGCACGGTACGGACGAGCAGAAACAAACCTACCTGGTGCCCCTCACCGAAGGCCGCTGGGGTGGCACCATGTGCCTGACCGAACCCCAGTGCGGTACCGACCTGGGCCAGGTGAAAACCAGGGCCGAACCCCAGGGCGATGGCAGCTACAAACTGACCGGCACCAAGATCTTTATCTCCTCCGGCGAGCATGACCTGACCGAGAACATTGTCCACATTGTCCTGGCCCGCCTGCCGGATGCCCCGAAAGGCACCAAGGGCATCAGCCTGTTCATTGTGCCCAAGTTCATGCCGGCCGCCGATGGCGGTGTGGGCGAGCGCAACGGCGTAAGCTGCGGCAGCCTGGAAAAGAAAATGGGCATCAAGGCGTCCGCTACTTGCTTAATGAACTTTGACGGCGCCACCGGTTACCTGATCGGCCCGGAAAACCAGGGCCTGGAGTGCATGTTCACCTTTATGAACACCGCCCGGATTGGTACCGCCATTCAGGGCGTGGGGCCGGCCGAGCTGTCTTACCAGTGGGCGCTGGACTATGCCAAAGAACGCCGCTCCATGCGCGCGCTGTCTGGCAAGAAAGAGCCGGACCAGGTGGCCGACAGCCTGATTCACCACGCCGATGTTCGGCGCATGCTGCTGACCCAGAAAGCCATCGCCGAAGGTGGCCGGGCCATGCTCTATTACGCGGCCCGGGTAGCCGACCACATGGTTGAAGCCCATACCGCAGGTGATACTGAAAAAGCCGAGAAGTACGACGACAAACTGGGCTTCCTGACCCCGATCCTGAAAGGTTTTCTGACCGAACTGGGTTGTGAAGCGGCCAACCTGGGGATGCAGGTGTTCGGCGGCCACGGTTACATCCGCGAACACGGTATGGAACAGATCGCCCGCGATACCCGTATTGCCACCCTGTACGAAGGCACCACCGGTATCCAGGCCCTGGACCTGCTGGGCCGTAAGGTATTACTGATGACCCAGGGTGGCGCGGTGCGCGAGTTCACCTTCAAGGTGGCCAACTTTGCCCGCAAACACCTGACCGACAAACGCCTGCGCCCGATGGCCGTGGAGCTGCTGAAACTCACCGCCCAGTGGAACGTGCTGACGGTACGGGTGATGCTGGCGGCCCGCAAAGACCGGGATGTGGTCAGCGCCGCAGCCTACGACTTCCTGATGTACAGCGGCTACGTGAGCATGGCCTACATGTGGCTGCGCCAGTCCGCCGTGGCTGTGGATAAACTGGATAATGGCGGTGATGAGTCTGAATCCTTCTACCAGACCAAGCTCAACACCGCCGAGTTCTACTACGAGCGCTTGCTGCCCCGGGCCCAGACTCATGCCACCAGCATGCTCAGCCCGACCCGCAGCCTGATGCAGATTGAAGCCGAGAACATGGCCTTTACCGGGTAACCTCGGTAACTTCCGGTCCCGGGTTTTCCGGGACTTTTTTCTTCCGGACCCGGGGCCTTGAAATCCCGGTTCCACAAAAAAGGGGAAGCACCTGGCTTCCCTTTTTACGTTGTCGGATTTTATTAACAGAAGCTGTGGATAACTCAGAAATCCACCGTGGCAGACAGCCACAGGCGGCGGCCCTCTTCCACCGTACCCCCGCTGGCCATGCCTCGGAACACGTAGATGTAATCGGATGCCCAGTCGGTTACCTGGTCACCGTCCGCGTTGATATAGCTGTAATTGCTGCCCTCGAGGAAGTCCTTGTCAAACAGGTTGTAGATGGTCGCCGTCAGTCGAACCTTGTCGCTGGCCTGGTAAGAGCCACCCAGATGGAACAGCGCATAATCGCTCAGCTCTCCCACCTGTTGGTCAATGGCCTGCTCTTCCGTACTCAGGTTTTCCCGGGTCTTCAGGTCGCGGGTGCGCTCGCCCCGGTATTCGCCTGACAGCCACAACCCCAGTTTGGCTGTTGCCTGCCAGTTAAGCCGGGCGTGCAGCACATGTTCGGGTGTGTTGGTCAGCTTTTCACCCTTGTTGTCACCGCTTTTCTGCTCAGAATCGGTATACGTGTAGTTGCCGCGAAGGCTCCAGTCCGGGGCAAACTGCCAGCTGGAGGCCAGCTCGATACCCCGGGTTTCCGCCTTGCCGATGTTATCCAGCTGATCGTAGGTGCCATCGGGAATCCGGGGATCACCGCTGATGGTCACCTCTGAGCCATCATCAATCTTGTCCTCAAAGCGTGTGAAGAACACGGTGGCATTAGCCTTGAAGCCCTCAAGGTTGTCAAAGTAGGCGCCGGCTTCGTAGTTAGTGCTCTTCTCCGGCTCCAGGTCCGGAGTACCGATGGTGATATCTTCACCCTGTCCTGTGACACCGTTGATGCCATCGTGGAGATCGTTGATGTCCGGCGTACGATACCCCTGACTGACCCCGCCCTTGAAGGTCCAGGACGGTGTGCTGTTCCACACCAGGTAGGCTCGTGGCGTAAAGTGGCCGGAGAAGGCATCGTGGTCTTCATAGCGACCGCCCAGCGTCAGCGCCAGGTCGTCTCTCAGATACCACTCGTCTTCGGCAAAAACCGCCCAGGAATTCTGCTCAAAGGTCGTGTCGGCAATGCCGTCGGTCAGTTCGGTGTCCCGGTACTGAGCCCCGAAGGTGGCGATATGGTTATCGGTTAGCGGAGCGACCAGCTTGGTGTCAAAGACGGTGTCTTTGGATTCCAGTTCCCGCTCGGCACCACCCACCAGGTTCTGGTAAGGGGCGTCGTAAGCAGCACCGATAGTCCCCGGCAGGGTCCGGCCTTCAGTTTCGGTCACGTTGTAGGTCAGGTCATTGCTCCAGGTGCCAAAGCCAAGCTGGCTTGAGTGACCCAGCGCCACCTGATCCCGGTTGAAACGCAGTTCATCGGAATAGCCGTTCGCCACACCAGGGTCGTCTCCACAACTGCGGTCCCGGCCATCCAGCGTACCAAGCTGACAGGACTCGTTGTTGTAAACCTGACGGCCCTGCTCCACATCCAGATAGAACTCGTGGCCGGCGGCCGGCACCAGGGTCAGGCGGGCACCCAGGGTATGATTGCGGCCATCCACCGGTGCAACACCGCGCTTGGGTGCCTCGCTACCGTCTTCAAAGTCCAGGTCGGCCGCTTCCCGGTCGAGCACGCTGCCCCGTAAGGCCAGCCCCAATACGTTCTCGATCAACGGACCGCTGGTGTAGAAACTGGTCTTGCCGGTATCACCATAGTCCCGGTTTTCCTGGAAGGTATGCTCCAGGGTGACCGAGCCTGTCCACTCATCCGAGACTTTCTTGGTGATGATGTTGACCACACCGCCGATGGCATCGGAACCATAGAGAGTAGACATGGGGCCACGAATGACTTCGATACGCTCAATGGCGGAAAGGGGCGGAATGAAACTGGTGGAGGTGTCGCCGAATCCGTTCGGGGTAACGTCACCCGGTGGGTTCTGGCGACGGCCATCAATAAGGATCAGGGTGTATTCACTGGGCAGGCCCCGAATGCTGACGTTCAGGCCGCCGGTTTTGCCGGTGCTCTGGCGGACGTCCACACCCTCTACCGTTTCGAGCGCTTCCCCCAGGTTGGAAAACTGACTCTGCTGCAGGCTTTGCTGATTGATCACACTGATGCTCGCCGGTGCATCGGTAACCTTCTGCTCAAAACCGGCGGCGGAGACCACCAGCTCGTCCATTTGCACCGGCTGCGCAGTGGCCTGCAGTGAATAAGCGGCAGAGATTACCGCAACCGAGGTCGCCAGCAATGAAGACCTGAACACCATGTGTCGCTCCCAAAAATTAAGTAATGAATTTCAGGAGCGAATGATATTTGTTATCAATTGAGAATTACAGCAAGTTAACTGGAACAATGTGTGCCAAAAACTGGAACAGTTACACCATTGCCACTTTTTCGCCGGGGTTATTGATCCCGAAAGCGGCGGATAAAGGCTTCGGATTCGGCGATAGAGGCTTCCATGTTGCGGATCAGGCTGTCGACATCACTGCGGATTTTACCCAGCTCCGTTTCCAGCGCACCGATGGCCTGGGCATTCAGGTTATGCTTGAGGTACAACACCTGGTCTTCAAACGCCTGAAGCACCGGATCCATGCGGGATTCCGCCTGGTGCATCCGGTTAATCAGCTGCCCGTACTGATTGCGGGTTTCCTGCAGTTGCTGCTCGCTGCTGCGGCGCAGGGATGCGCTTTCGTACAGGTCCAGTTCGTCTTCCCACTCGGCAAACAGGGCACCCGCCACATCCTCGACGCTGTCGATCCGGTCCCGGACTTTCTCGGCAGCATCTTCGCTGTCTTCATAGGCATCGCGGATTTCTTCGTACTTCGCCTTCAATTCAGTGTCGGGAATGGCCACCACACTCTGGAACCGTTCCAGCGACGAGCGGAAGGTTTCCTGGGCATCCATCTGTCTGGGCATCCCGGGCATTCTCGACCCGGTCGACCAGGATATCGCGCTTCTCGAACCCGAGCTTTTCCATGGTGTTGTAGTACACGGTGCTGCAGCCGGTCAGCACCAGCGCCGCGAACAGGGTGAATAAGCCAATGGTGTTCCGGGAGTTGTTTTTCATGGTTGTTCCTATTTTCCGATGCAGAATCTAAAAAGTCATTGATAAACAGTGATTTGCGAAACTTAGGAATCAAATAGGGATCAAAAAATGAAAATGATGCCTCGCGTAACCCACTGATTTAAAAGCTTTTAGGCTTAAAGACCAACGCATTATTCTGGCACGATCCTGCCTTAAATAGAACAAACTGAGACATACATTGGCGGAGTAAAAGGAAGGGATGCCAAGCCTCTCCTTGGCTGGTCACACCACTATGCAGGTGTCGCGTTCGCCTGACATATCCATGTCGGTCTGGATCAGTCGCGGAATCTTTGACTGCCCCCTCAAGACCGTAACACAACAATCAGTTTTTGCCACCACAGCTGCTCGAAGCCTCAGCTCTGTATAAGAGCTTGTTGATTTCTTGGTTGGCGGCTATTTCAGACGCATACTCCGGGGCAAATTCCGATAAAGATTCAAGTATGGCACTAAAATAAGTTCTCCGATTGTCCCAGCCTAACCAATCAAAAAGGCTTTTCAGCTGCTTTCGAGCTGCTCGATCCTCACCAATCACAGACAGATAGCAAGCGGTGGCGAACATGTTGCGGAATGGCATATCTGTTTGGTTTTGGGAGTGGTGTTCTATGATTTCCCTGAGCCTTACGAGCGATTGCCTGCGACTTGCCATGAACTTCTCCTTTGCTTAATTCGACATCTCGTTTGGTCACTTTACCAACCTATCCATGTTGTCACGTTCGTGACTCGACCACACAGAACCAAAACTTTGCTCAGGAAACCGAACGTACAACCGCAACCAGGCCACTGATAGCACCAATCAAACCGGTCAGTGCAGCTAACCACGTAAGCCAACCAGATCTCCTCTCTTGGACTTCATTCCTGATTGACTTTCGAACCTCATCGATACCTTTTCTAGTGAGCAAATAGCCTGGCACAACGTGCGATTTTTCCCAGGATGACTCATCTTCAAGCGACGGGAGCGGCAACATCAACCGCTCCGCTCTTTCTTGGAGATACCGCGTCCACAAATGGTGGATTTCAGCCTCATAGAGAGAGTCTTCCGGCCCATGATCAGCGTATATGCTGGCTATTTCGTCATTACTGACTCTGCGCTCCTTTGCCTCTCGCAATCGTTTTTGGAGGCTCTGAAAATTGTCGCGGCGAGCCTTCTGTAACGACCGAACTTTGATCAGGAGGATCAAGTGATTCATAACGCGCTCATGCCGAATGGCCCTAGACTATGTGCCAAGTCGCTTTCTCTGCATCAAACTCGGCTATGCCAACGGCAGCGAGTGACTGGAGACCTTCTTCAACTGACTTCTTGGGTTTTCGCTTGAATAACTCAGCCAGACTTTCAGTGGTATGAGACCGCTCGGCTAACGCCTCTCGAAGAACCCTTAGTTGATCAGGTATTGCCTTCGGGAAAGTGCCTTTACCTTTACTGGTGGACGCTTTCTTTTCCTCAACAGCGGTTTTCGGTGCAACATCCACCTCAGTCTGCACAGCGTCGGGTGCTTGATACTCCGGACGTAACCAGCGAACGATGCCCCGTGATTCTTCCTCGGCACGTTGTTTATTAAGCGCTACCAAACGCATTAGGAGCTCTTCTTCCGCCTCCAGCTGTTCCGCTGATTTTTGAGGTAATGGTGAGGTCGCCCCAGGAAGTCCGACCAATTTATCTGCTATGTCACCCCACCCATAAGCCTCGAATACCGCTCGATCCAAATCGTCGTGGAGCTCTCTTAGGACAGAAACCAAGCCTTGATGATGGGTAATCTTTTCTTTGTCTGTGAGTTCTTGGCCAGTACGGAGCTTTTCCAGCACGTTGTACATGCCAGTGAGGGTCAATGATGGATGTTCTTGTTGCTGCTGCTTTCGGTGATTATCGATAGATTCAGCTAAATGACCAGCGTCTTGCAACTCTTTGGCCGCGTTGTCGGGAAATGGGAAGGTCTCGAAGCATCTTGATTTTGCATAGACGGAATCGTTGCCGACCCCTAACCAACTTCCGGTCGCCATTGCCCAGCAAGAATGGATTCTGCTTGTTAGAACCCCAAGGTCTGAAGCTGAATCGAGGGCAAGGTTCACTAATTTATGGTCGGGTAAAATGTCCGAACTAAGGAAGCAAAATAAACGATGCTTCATTGTTTCAACTGTACTTATATAACGAGTTAGTCCCCTACTCATAAGGCGCCAGTTAACGCGCGCTTCACCAAATATCCACCAATTTTCTTTTAGCTTTTTTCGACGATTATTATCTCTTTCAGGCTTCACTCGCTCGGAAACCCATTGATAAATGGCTGGATATTGAGCGCGAATCTCTGGTGGCTCCATGCCAAATAAGTCGATCACCATCACTTCTCTTGGTTTCTGAGCCAAATCCCTCCCATTTCGATACTTTCTGATTACATTTTCAGTTTCTGGCTTGATCCCAAAGCCCAGACTCTGTGCTTGCTCTTCACTAACGATAAAACCTGAACCCGCAAGCATTACACCATTTGATGAAATGCCGGAATTTGCTTTCAATTTCTGGGATCCGGCTACATTAGCTCCAACGCTTAAATCTGAATAGATCTTCCCGTTCCTTGAGTTTAGGGAGACGGCTCTCGCATCGTCAGTATCTTTAACTTCCCTTAGAACCTTTTTTAGTATTCCTGATCGTTCACCAGCTGTAGCAACAGTCATAGCAATACGCACAGCTGCGCCATCATTAGCGTCAACCCAAGGATGGTCAGGTATGGCGAAAGCTAGCGAAACAGGGCTTTTAGTGTCGGATAGATGGGGCTCCATGACACGTCTGTTGAACGTTTGGCGCAGACTGTTCGTTGTTATAAATCCAAAACGTTTACACTCTCCGTTTCTAACTTGAGTTGCTGCGATGTGCCACCAATACATAACAAAATCTGTGGATTCTGGAAGCTCCTTCCAAACCTTTCGCAACGCATCTACGTAGCCGTTACCCAAAGCCCTACGCATAGCTTTATCACCAATAAATGGTGGGTTTCCTATTATGTACTCAGCCTTCGGCCACTTCGCTTTACGAGGATTGTGATAGCGGTACACCTTTGCCCTACCGGTTTCATCCGGAATCAGCTCACCAGTCGTTGGGCTGACCTTCATGCTGATGCCATCCCAGATAGTCACCGGCTCTCCGTTTTCATCCAACTTCGGTTCCCGGCTATCGTATTCAATCAGGGCGTCACGGCACTCAATATTCTTGAAGTCACGGAGGATAGGCTCAGGAAGATCCAGTCGGTCATTCAACCTGTAATGCCATTGAAGGTAACCAATCCATAGCACGAGCTCGGCAATCTGTGCAGCACGAGGATTTATTTCGAGACCGAGAAATTGGTGGGGATCCACCGTCAAACCCTCACTTTCCAAAACGCCCTGGCCTTGGGTTAGCTCTGAAATAAAACCCAGAACCTCTCCCTCCAGTCGTTTCATGTGTTCCAAAGCAACGTACAAGAAGTTGGCACTACCACAGGCTGGATCGAGTACACGGGTCTCACATAGTTGGTAGTGGAAAGCTCGGACTTCCTGCAAAGCCTTGTCAGCTTTGCCCTGACGCAACAAAGTTTCGGCGGCACCACGAACATCACCCCACTGTTCACGCAAGGGGTCAATCAACGTGGGCATTACGAGGCGTTCGACATAGGCTCGCGGAGTATAATGAGCACCAAGCTTATGGCGCTCACGGGGGTCTAGCGCCCGCTCCAACAACGTACCGAATATAGCGGGTTCAACAAAACGCCAGTCAGCTTTGGCTGCATCAATCAGCAACTGGATCTGCTGTACGTTGAGAGGAATAGGGTCGATATTTTTGAATAATCCACCATTGAAGCGCTTAACCGTTTGCATCAAGCGTTCACTATAGCCCCCGGCATTCATGGTTTCCCAAAGGACCTTAACTGCATGGGGGAAGGCTTCCGGGTTCCGATCTTTAATGTCGATCAGAAGATTCTGGAAGGATGCCTTGGGCAGTAACTCAACATCTTCAGCAAACATGGTGAAGAGACAGCGTTTTAGGAAACTGGCTACCCGCTCAACATCGTAGCCACTCTGTTCCAAAGACTTTGCCAGCTCGGCCAATTTTGTACTGACTTCTCGGGTAACCCTTGCAGCATGCTTGCTGGGATCCAGTTGATCAGGCGCTAACCATAGTTGCCTGAGACGGTGTTGGATCTCTGGCTTATACAAATCCTCCAAACGGATCTCATAATGCCGTGGATCAGGGAAAGGAACATAGTTTCCGCCGGTACGGGTGAACTCTGAATATGTGTAGATAGCATTGCCAACATCCACGATCACGATGAACGGCGGGCGACCATGTTCTACTTCTTCCTGCGGTAACCCTCGAATGTATCGTTCAGCCTGCGCTACCGCTGCATTAATGGCATTTTGCTGGCTCCGAGATGCCAACTCTTTACCGGTTTGCTTTCCTTCCAGTACAAAGCAGTCCCGACGATACAAGTCGATGTACCGGTTGTCGGTATTACCATCGACACGAGCCGATGAGATGAACCGTTCAAAGACGTAGGCGTTTTGGCTGGTATCGCCCTCGCCAGGATCTGGATGGGGTAAGTCCAGCAGAGTACACAGGTCGCGCATGAATGACTGAAAATTCGCGCGTTCACTACCGGTATTTCCATCCCAACGTTTGAGAAACTCAGCTACAGCGGAAGAATCTGCAATGGCTTCCAAGCTAACTACTCCTTAGTCCAGCATCTTTTTGGGCAATGTTACCTGTTTTCTGGCTATGTTTGTTGCTACTCGTAGCGTCTCGAAGTTTCACATGTGAAAGTTTTTGCTTGATCATGCGCCCAAATTGGGCAATTCCAGACCCCTCGGTTTTGTGACCTCTGCGAGAAAATATTGCTGAACGCACAAACCGAGGAGGTGTTCAGTGAAACCCAATATTCTCTCCAGAACGGTGTTGCTGGGAGTGGCGGCGCTGACTGTCAGCTCTCAGCTGTACGCGCAGGAAAGCGCGAACATCAGTGAGAAATCAGCCAGGGAAAACCGGTCGCAGCTTGAGCAGTCCATCAACGATGAGCGCAGCCGTGAAATTCAGCGCCAGAAGGGGCGTGAAGAACGGACTGGCGAAGAAACCCGCACGACAGAAACAGACTCTTACCGGGATTCCGCAGAAATTTCTGACCGAGATCAGAGGCAGGCAACAGACCGGATCTCCGTTAAAACCGCCCCCCTATCCCTGCTCAATGAAATTTTCGCCTACGTGGAAAGGGGCAAATCAGCTCAGGGGCCAACCGCATCCGCCATCAGAAGTTGTTCTCTCGTAACAAAGCCCGAAGCACCTCAATTTCCTTCTCTGGAGCCAAAACCGGTTGTAACCAGTGTTGAGGCCTGTATGGCGTGGAACAAAGAGAAAACTCTAGGCCAGTGTCAGGTGGAGCTGGAACAGGCCGCCTATAACTGGGCCACAACCGGGATGCCTACAACCATGAGAGTTGATTCCGGCAGAATGGTCGAGCCCGCCTCATGCTGGGCACTGTATGGGCTGGTAGCAGAGGCCACCATGGACACCCTCGCCTCTGGTCAGAGCATTCCGCTGGGGCAAGATGTGAAAATCGGCCTTGCCAGAGCAATGGCTTCCCACCTCGACCGATCAGATCTACCTGTAAAAGCACGAAAAATCGCAGAACAGCAACTCGGCCAGAGTTGCGTAGTCCCGACGAGTCGCGGTTACCGGTACGAGGGCAAATATGATTGGAGCTGCGGCGCTTTCAGCGTGGATCCGAAGACACTCACCGCATCAATTGGTGAGCTCACCGTCTACGGTCGTGGCAACTCCATTTTCGGCCAGACCTGGGATCTGGAAACCAGTCGCTCTCAGGACATACTGTATTCCAGCTCCCGTTCCTATACCGAGAGTTCCGAGCTATCTGCATCAGATGCCCGGTACGCCAGCATCGACAACCGAAAAACCCAATCCAAAAACCTCTCCATGCGAATTTCAGAGCGGCTCCAGACCGAACGAGCTGCAAACGTGACCAGTTCCGCCGAAACCGGCTTTTCAGTTTCTCAACCCGGCATGAAAGGTAATTAAAGGAGCGCACCATGAAATCATTTCTGTATGGCCTCGCCATTTCCGTACCAATGACCGCTGCTATCGTATTCTTCGCGCTTCAGGGGCGTCAGGATGTGGTAATCCAGCAAAAGGCACACGAGGTGCAGCAGCAGATCCAGTCAGAGGAGTTCCGCCGCGATTTCGCGGAGGCATGGAACGATTTTGACAACCCGCCTTCGTCCAGTGAGGAACGGGCTGAAAAGAAAGAGCGTTTTGAGGCCCGGCAGGAGGAACGGGATTCCCGGATTGCCCAGCTAAAACGTCAGCGTGAGCTGTTATCTCAGGATCTCGATGAATCATTCGAGCAGATGGATCAGGATCTCGATGATATGCGGGCGGCACTGAGGGAGAGCCAGGGTATTCCGCCCCGTGCAAACTGAAACGTTAAGTTCTTGCAGATAAAGAAAAAGCCCCTGCTTTGGGGCTTTTTCATGGCTGTTACTGTTATCGCTCAGAGAGCCATCCCTCTGTCCCGATCTTTTCCGGTGTTATGAGCTAGCGCCTCCTGTGGCGCTTTACCCAAGCTCTTTTCGCGCTGTTTTTCACGAGCGTGAGCCTCAGAAACGATTTTCTGGAACTTCGGACTTGGCTCATAGTGCATATGTTGTTTTTTCGCTTCGTTGGCCAACTTTTCATGAGTCTGAATGATCATTTGATCCGCTTTTTGGTGGTCGCCTGATCGCCAAACGTTGCGTGCTTGAGTGACCATCATCGACATAACCACATCTCGGCCCTGATTAGCCTCTCGGATATGGCTGTGAGCCAGCTGTTTCTCGGCGGCTTTACCGATTTTCGCGAGCTCACCTTTGATCTCTGAGACCAATTCTCCTTTGCGATCTTGTGTCTGCTCTTTTTCGGGGCCTTCAATGATTTTTTCTGCCAGTTTCGCTGCCATCCAGACGAGACCTACAGCGGCCTCAGTGAAAATATCGCTTTGCATGTACCCGCGCTGATGGTTGTCGAGCATGCTGCTAACCCAATTACCCTGTTCCGGTTTTTTGTAGCCAGCCTCCTCCAGTGACTCAACCATCTCGGCGGTTTTTTTGACAGCCTCCAGCTGTTCCCTTGCCAGATGCGGTGCCTCGGACATTTTCGAAAAATCGAAATCCGATTTAACCATCTCCTCACCGGACGGGCGCTGACCCTGATTTTCACGCTCTGTAATCCGCCCGGCATCCAGTGCCGCCTCCGCGCCCTTAACCAGCTCAGTAAAAAATTTCGCAGGATCAGCCTCTTTTGACTCTGCCAGCGAGCTCAGAATGCTCGCAATTTTCGCCTGTTCGTTCATTTCCATCTGACTATCCCCTCAATAACGATGAGTCACGGTAAGCACGCCATTCTTATATTCAGCGCTCACGAAATTGTCCGGATGAAAAACGTGCTCCAGCTGCCGCTGCATGGCCTGTAGATCACGCTCCTGCTGCTCCAGCTGCGCGATCACAGCGCCGATCTGTTCGCTGAGCCGAACGGTCGGCGGCTCGGGAACAGTTTTTTTCGGTGAGAAAAGTTTCTCTAAAAGCTTCATAAGACAGTCACCTTCTTTGCTTCAAGCTCATAGATAGCATTCCATAAGTCGAGAAAAATGCATGCCTGCGCTTTTTCCCTTTTTGGGTGCATTAGTAGGCGAGAGGAAACTTTCACATGTGAAAGAAAGGGGCCTGTCGGCCCCTGAGTGGAAAGTCAGTTTTTGTGGTGGCCACTGGCCAGACTGTTGCGAGGGTATAAAGAGGGGCAGGCTGTCAGGTCGGGTTCTGAGGGACTGGTTTCGCTATTTGCGCATATGTAGGCATCACGGCGGCCTGCGGCAACCATCAGGGACTCTCGCTCATCAAAAGCGGCGTTGAGGGCCTCCAGCGTGTCGCAGGCGGGGTACGTCCAAGTCATCAGATTGGAGTTTTTCGCAGCATAGGTCGTACAGGTCTCCCGTTCATGGACAGGCAGGTTGCTGTAACCGCTATCCCGCCGATGATCTCGCGCTCTAACGGAATGAATCTCACCGCGCTGCTGGGGGCCAGGATAGGTCCAGCTGGGAACCAAATAGCCGTTTTTTACAGGGGAATATTGCCGCAGGTAATCACGGATGAGGCGCGACTCCTCGGAGACCATCGAGGCGATTTTTTCCCAGTTGCCAGATCCCCAGCTCAGGCAGTGAAACCCTCGATCAGTGGATCGCTGCTCTGCCCCCAGAGCCATGGCAAGCGCGTCAATGGTGGCGCTGTTGGGTTCCGGGCTATCACTGGCCCCAAAATAGCTGCACATGCCGCCCAGATGCTGCACGAGCACACCCGGCGACCGTCCAACGTAGGCAGGTAGCGGCTGTTTCGGCGTCTGCCACTGGCCAGTATCAGATGCCTCCCATAGTGCCTGAGCAATGCCATTCAGAGTTCCAACCTGCGTTTCCATAGCCTGCTGAGCCATACGATAAGCCGAATTTGCGCCCACGCGATCAATCGCCGCTGCGTAGAGCGAATTCCGCACATCGAGAAAATGCGTATTCAGAACATAATGAACGTGCTCGACCGGTGTTCCGATGGAACAGTTTTCAGCCCACGACCGCAAAGCTCGCTGGCGATAGTGAGAGGTTTTCAGAAACTGCTCCGAATCCTCCCATTTCCATGGCTCCCGGCCCATCTCCGTCTCGATTCGGGCGTCCACATACTCATCCCAGGTCATGCGATTGCCGGTCTCAAGTTCCGTCCTTTTCCAACGCTGGAAAGCCAGACGCGGCATATTAGCGAAACTCACTTCCCGAATAACCTCAGCATCGGCGTAGTCCGAGTAATCTCGAACGCCAGACTCAGTGAAGCACGACACCGGAGCCATTTTCTCGCGAACCAAGCGCTCCTCAGCATCGGAAAAATCATTCCGGTGCAAAACGCCGGGGCTGGCGTTATTGCCGATCAGCCACTTTTTACGCCGCTGCTCATCCCGTTCCCGAATGCGCTCCCTGTATCGCTGATTCGATTCCAGGATCTCTGCCGTCCAGCCATTAAACTGTGCCCACTCTGAACCCAGCGCAGCTAACATCGTCGCGGCAGACCGCATAGCTGCTGAGGAGCCAAAATCCGATTCAATAAATCCAACGGAGCGCAGATTCGCCAGTCCTCCGGCTACATCAACCGCCTCACTGGTGGTTTCTGGCGCGGGATCCGTCATGCCGGTGAGGCCAGCTGCTTTTTCGACAGAGTCATTCAGTGCAGCGCATCCGCTGAAAAGCGACACGGTTACGGTAAGGGCAAGTGGTTTGAAAAGACTGGGATACTTCATGATCACCTCTCCTTATTTTGTTTCTACAGAGACATTCTTCCATGGGCCAGACAGAATCCCGGCCTCTCGTTTTGCCCGTTTTGGGTGCATTATCAAGATAGAAACTTTCACATGTGAAAGTTTTGATCGAGATTAAATGAAGGGAACTGTAATTACCGTAATTACGGTAATTACAGTGTGATGCTTACCGCGAAAGCGCCATGCCACCACGGTCTTGGTTTTGTCGGTGCGCGGCTTCCCGCTGGTTCTGCTGTTCTTGCTGCGGCTTGTCGCGGCCCCATAGCTTGTCCATCAGGTGATCCAGCGGTGCGAGCGGCTGGAAGCGACTTTCTTTCGCCGCCTGTTTCTGTCCAGTGCGCTGCTCAACCGCTTTCACTAACCCTTCACGGGAGTCTGTGTAGAGGTAAACGCCATTCTTTGCCCGCGAAAGCTGGACATAGAACTGCTCAGTATTCAGCAGAGCCTTTCTGTTAGTCTCAGCGTGTACAAATACGTTCTCGGCTGTTTTACCTTGGGCGGCGTTAACTGTCATTGCATATCCATGATCCCAATGAGAGTTTTTCAATTGTGACATATCAAATTTTTCAACCTTTCCATTTGCTAGCGTGAATGTAACAATCCCGCCTTCAATATTTTTAACAATCGCAGTTTCACTGTTAAACCGACATGTCGCGTGATCATTGTCACGCCAAACTACTTGTTCGCCAACGGCTAACTCACTCTCCGTCAGACCGAATATCTGGACATTGCTGGCAGAATAACGCTCTGGAGTGAAGCGAATTATGGTTGCCTCCTCATCCGAACCGTGTAGCTTCAACAGGACACTCTGATCCTCACGGCCAACGACCTCGTAGTACGCTCCTTGCTTGATGCCATCTCGCTTATAGTTGCGAGAAAACCTGACAATCTGGCCATCCTGGTAAGTCCCGATAAGCCGCCGCTCGGCTTCAGTTGAATCAACAGAAGATAACCGCTGAACCCGAATTTCATCGCCAAGGGTGCCTTCTTCCTTCAAAGCGCTGCGAATAAGCTCATTGGTACGGCTCCTACCTTCACGGCTGGGCTCTAGGATGGTGCTTTTGGCTCGCTCTTCTGGCGCGAGAGCCATGTAGTCCTTCACAAGCTCTTCCCTGCGCAATTCGCCGCTTTGTTCATGGTCGATTTCTCCGTTTACTTTGTGGGCAACCATCTCCTTGATCACACTACCGCTTTCTTGGATTCGGTCGAGTGCCTGTTTCGCCTTCTTCATCAAAGAGAGATAAACCGCATCCCTAGTTCCTCGGTTAGTCTGCCTAACGATTTCTTCTAGATGGTAGGTTTCCATCCCGTGGTTCTGTAGCTGCCGAAACGCTGCGCCAGCCTCAACCGAGGCGAGCTGCCGGACATCACCAGTCAGAATGACGCGAGCGCCTACTTGGCCAGCCCGCTGTAGCAGGTCGCGCATCAACTTGGTGCCCACCATACTGGCCTCATCAACGATCCATAGCTGCGGTTTTTTTTGCAGGCTTTTGGTAAGTCCTTCGCGCTCTCCCTGCAACTCTGTTCGTTCGTAACGGAGTTCGTCGAGTCGCTTTTGGTACAGCGGAGAGTCCTCCGGGATCTGTAGTCCGGTTTGGAGATCGACTGTGGGATTCGCCAGCTGCTGCTCAATCCTTTCCAGACGCCGATCAATTTTGTCGATCTGAGCCTGGCTCTTTTTCTCCTGCACCCACTCGTTTCTATTCTGAGCGAGGAAGGACTGGATAGTGTTGGCCTGTATGCCCGCCCCTTCAGCCAGGCTTTGAGCCGCAGAGTTGGTTGGAGTGAGCCCCCTCACCTCATAGCCCAGACGTTCCGCCGTCTCGGAAACTGTCCGGAGCACCGAGTTGGTTTTTGCTGTACCGGCCAGCCCCTGAATACCCACGATTCGATTCTCAGAGGTCAGAATCCCTGCGGTTGCTCGTTTCTGATCTGCGTTCCAGCTGTATCCCTGTTCAGCAGCCTGTTGCTCTGCTTTTGCCACCGCGTTTTGCGCCGCCTCAGCATCACACAGAGCGTTGCTTTTATTACGGCCTACATACTCTTCCTTGAGCATTTCATCCTCGATACCAATTGCCGTTTTCGAGGTGTAACCGGGAACGTCCACCTCCTGCTTGCTCACCTTGTCGTAAACCCGAACGCTTTTTTCAATGAGCTGCCCCTCTCGGGCTGCCGCATCAATAGCATTCTGGATGTCGGTGAGAACCGCCCGCGCTCCAGCGTAGCGGCTGGCCTCTTTGAGTAGATCATGGCGAGCCCATGAGGTGTCACGCTCTCCCAGATGCTCTGCCGCCCACATAACCGCTTGGTTGGCTACCTGTATCCTGGCCAGTAATGCCTCTGAACGCTGCTCATGAGTTGCTGTGTGACGCTGGGATTGCTGAACGAAATCCTGAAGTTCGGAAAGCTTTTCGTGCCCTATTTCGTTGTGCCAACGATCCAACAGCTCTCCACGCTCTGCCGCAACTTTGCGGTCACGAGTATCCAGTGTGGCAGTTTCTTTTTCCGCAGCCGTCGCGGTATCACGGTTTTTTCCGCGAGCCTCCAGCGCATCGCCTATCGCCTCAGAGCGTTTGGAAAACTCCCTGATTACATCCTTATCCAGTCCAGAGATCTCCCATGTGCCATCTCGTCCATGGTCAAGCCGATACCCCAAACTTTGCACCTCTTCTGCCAGGAACTGCCGGTAGACCAATCCGAGGTGTTTCTGGTCGATGAAAATCGGCTTGTTTTCGGTCGATCTCCATTCACCATCTGCCCGCTGAGTCAGATTCATGACAACGGCGTGGGTGTGTAGCTGGGGATCCAGAGCACGGCTGGTGGTATGTTTGAAGGTCGCAGCTACCATTGAACCGGTTTTTTCATATTCAACGGTATCCGTCGCCCGGCAACGGTTACGTGTGACGATGTACTCCTGTTCTATGTGGGCGAGAACCGATTGAACAGCTCGGTCATGGGCAGTGAGAAGCCGTTGGTCACCGGCAACCTCCGCGAGAATGGAAACACTTTTGGGAGCGGAGAAAGTCAGGTCGGTTCCGGGTTGATGTTTCCACTCGCCATCTCGAACCGTTCCAACTCTCTCTCCAGTGGGAAGCTGGCCTTCAAGCAAGGACTTGAAGCTTTCGCGGTCAACATCGCCGGTTAACCCGAGCGTTTCAGCACCACTGCCTACCCATGCAGACGGCGATAAGCCGTCTACATAGTAATCATCCTGCTCAAAATAGTGGCCAGCCGCACCGGCGCTTTTAATAGACGAGGCCGACATCATGATTTTTTCCCTCCCAGCAGATCGAACAGATAGTCATCGTTACCCGCAGATTCCAGCACCGAATCAGAACCGGATTGTTCGGTCTCGGATTCCTGATCAACGGGTTGATTGTTGTCATTGTCCCCATTGGGCTGAGTAGCGGACTCCTCTGAATCAACGTCCAGTGAGCCCGGATCGTCAGTAGCTATTTCCATATCTGCCGGAACCGCTGCGGCTCGTGCCAGCCTCAGCAGGCGCATACCAACGCTGTCATCCTCGTTGCCCTGCACAAAGCCTTCAGAAATCTTCGGTAGCCGTAGGAAGGGCACATCAAGTTTTGCCTTTGATTCAACTCCCCATAGTTTGGCGTAGCAGGTGAGATCCGGCAGATCCATGATCTCGCTGGGCAGAACGATTTTTCGGTTCTGGCGTTTACTGCTGACTCGAACGCCATCGCGGATGTCGTCAGCGGAATAGTTCAGATCCTCGTCAATCTCCTCTCGCTCAGCCTCGCCCAGCGTTTTGGATACCCACTCGGCAGTGTCAGAATTGTTCAGACGGAAATGCAACTGCGTAGAGCAAAGACCGAGGATCGTTTTGGAAACGTTTTTCCCGAACTCCTCCTCCAGCTGGTTAATCTCCTGAATCCCGAGAACGACCGCCGCACCAAAACCACGCCCTTCAGCCATCAGCATGGATAGAGCCGGAATTTTTTTCAGGCTCGGGAGCTCATCCACAATCAGCCAGAGAATCCGGTCGTTATTCACACCACGAGTCATGAGACCCTTGGCCGCAGACTGGATCCACGTGGAAATCAGCGGTTTCTGTATCTCGATCTCGGATTCTCTGACAGGCAGGAACAGCCAGGAATCATCAGCATCGGTTTCGTCACCCTGAGCGATCCAATCCCGGATGGAAAAATAACCACGATCCTCGCCTTGTTTAAGCAGCCTTAGCGGTCGGATTCCATCAACAATGGTGGAGCGAATGCTCTCCAATGTCCTCTCGTTTTCCTCGTTGAAATACACAGCAGCCGGGGTGCCAGCAACAAGCTCTCTGAGCAGTTCAGCGTCATTCCATGCGGTCGCCTGCAACAGTGTCATTACCGATTGCGGGCCATCCAGATAGAGAGTCTGCAAAGCCGCAGAGACCACGTTTCTGGCGGCATTCACGAAAAATTTGTCATTACCTCCGCCATTACTGTTGTTCTCAGGGAACAGTGTTTCTGCAATCCAGTCGGCGTCGAACGGTGAAGCCATTTCGGCCCATGGGTTCCACTGGTGGGAGCGCTCATCCGAGGGATTCAGAATGTGGTCTACTTTGTCCCGATAGAACATTTCAACGAACTCGCCTTTTTTGTCGTACACAACTGCTCGATCTCCACGGGCGCGAATTGCTTTCAGCAGGTGAATCAGCGCAGTGGATTTACCGGCACCGGTCGTACCACTGATAAGTGTGTGTTTTTTGGCAAAGCCTGCGGGCAAGGGCAGATCACCAATAGCGAGATCTGATGCACCGTGCTTATCAATGACCTCCCGTTTCAATTCATCCTGGCTAACAATTTTTGCACCACGGATATATTTATCGGACTTAATATCTTTTCCTCGCTTTATGGCTTTATACCCGAGATAAAAACCTACCGGGATATATGCCAAAAAGGACGCACCAAAATAAAAGCCCAGTTTCCCAACGAACTGTCCTGCGGCCTCTTTAAAGAAGGCCTCGCCAGTCACAAAAGTTGAAGGGACGGTTTTAGCCTCAACAGGAACACACGATCCAATCCCTACAGAGGAGAATGGCGCAACTAATGATTTAAGTTTTGCCCAGTAATATGTGTAGGCGTTAGAAAAAGCACATTCATCAGTAACTATCCATGAATAAATTGAAGCTACCAAAAGGCTGATAATTATTCCAAATAGGATTATCCATGCCGCACTAAAGAAAAACATTTGACTACCGTGGAGCCAGGTATCGGATCCACGAATAAAATCACCAATTCGACCTTTTCTTATTTCAGGCATTTTCATCACCTCCTGAAAAATGTTGGCGTAAAGCATTTGTTCGTTCAGCAATCACCTGTTTTGCTTCAATCATTTCCTGCTCAGAGCAAGTTTTTTTAAGCAGGTAATCAACCGTGGCCATGTTTATTGAGAGCAGATTTATCAGCTGCTCATAGATATGCCTCTGATCCCTCCGAATCTCTCTGGCCTCATTCAAAACCGAGTCATCATTTAGGGCCTGCTCAATAAGACTAACTGCCGTTTTACTGATGGTTTGCCCAGACTCCTGAGCCAAATCTTTCAGCAGCACATGAACAGCTCGGCTGGGATAGATCTGGATCCTGTACGCCTTACTGACTCCCATTAGTGTCCCTCCTGAGCTTTACGGCTTCGTTCATGACTCCCTTCTGACTCCGCAGCCAGAGGCTTGCAGGGAGTCCCCTCAGACGGCGCAACAGCGCCGGATGAGACAGCCCACTCGCGGTGAGTGGGGTGTGGAGAAAAATCAGGTCGAAGACCTGGTTTTTCGATTCCCCTCTGGGGCCCCCGAGCCGCTAGGCTCGGGGTGAAGTCGATCAGACGCAGGTATTGTTCAGCCAGCTTTTTGATTGCATATTCCCGGCGTTTTTCACCGAGAATTGCCAGCCTATGAACAATAACGCTGATACATTCTTCTGGTGTTAACGAATCAGCGGCCTCTTCCAGTATCCGCAAATAGGCGCTACCGCAACATTGGAAACATGTGTGAGGGCTGTCTAGCGAGTAAACATTTCTTTTTGCCATGATTCCACCTCGTTATTTCAATACTGTGCGCATTTCCTCTGCCATATCGCGCACAGAGAAATAGCGACAATCAAATAAGTCGGTTGATGCCAGCTCCCACTCTAGTTCTTCTGTTACATTATCTGGGGTTGCACTGTCGCCATAAAAAAGACCACAGCGACTCGGAAGGTTTCGCTGATCCAAAAACAGATAAAAATTGTCAGATCCGGTCCTATACATGTAATTTTCGAGATCCATCTCAAAAGAAGTGCATCGCTCCTGAACTTTATGCTCGTTATTAATTGCGTCAGCAGTATCTATAATGTTTTCAAAGTCAATAATTGAATCGGATCCTATTTTGTAAGTGGCCGAGCAAATTGTTTTCCCGCCAATGCGCTGTTCTTCGAATGTATATTCAGCGGTTTCTGTGGATTTATATCCGGAGTGGGGCTGATCACCATGAATCGAGTGGATGTAGTCTGTCACGGTAGAACATCCCGCCATTACAGTGGTCATGCCCAGAGCCACGACGATTTTTGAGAGTTGTTTGGTCGGAACAGGTTTCATGTCGCTTCTCCTATGGTTGTTGCTTGATGCAGGAGAAATGATTTCACACGCCCCAGAAAACGCTGGCCTCTGGAATTGCCCGTTTTGGGCGCATAACAAAATGTTAATTTAAAAGGTCGTTGCTACTATTGAAAATAGGCCATTATGTCCTACAATAAGATTTAGAAGTGTGCTTCTGACACCAAGTTCTCGGACAGCCGAGGGAGCGTAGCCAACGTGCTCAAGTGTTTAGGAGAAAGAGATGATGAAAGAGCTGAAAATTGTTAAACGAGGGCGGAAGTATTTCACCTGCGAGGTTCCAGGCCGCAGTTATAGGGTGAAGCTGATCATTAATGACAGGTCAACAAATTTGCAGGAAGGCTTCACAGGGGCGTTTTTCTGCGTGGATCACTCCATAGAATCACGGCATGGCACCACTGTAATTTTAGAGCCATTGATCATTCGCGATGATCGCGCCCAAATTCTAAGTTTTCTCGAAAAACGCAAGTGGCTGGGGTATGCGCTTGATGACGCCAAACAGGGACTGAGCTCAACAAACGCGATTCGGAAAGTCCTGCAGGAAGTGGACGTAGTTGAAGATCCGGAATTAGAGGAAGACCTGTCGCTGCTCAAACGACGACTAGAGGAGAATAAGCGAAAACGCGAAGAGGCATTTCGCATTGTGCGAATCAGTCCTGATGCTGAGGTGGAGTTAAACAAGGAATACGCAACTCCTAGCACTCCCAGCTACAGCGTAAAAGTTCGTGCGATTCATCCGGAGGTGCTGGTGGGCTCGTGTGGGGAAAAGTTCCGGCTCGTATCACTAGAAATTATTCAAGAAATCAAGGAATTGGAAGGATTAAATATACCTGAACTCACTGGATGCATAGACCATTTGCCTCGTTTAAGCCTCACGTGAGTAGGATAAGTGAGGAGCCCTTCGGGGCTCCGGGAGAAGCGAATGACAAAAGAAGAGGAACAGCTGCGACCGGAAACTCTCCGGTCGTTCCCGCACTGGGAACCGCCTACGGCAGAGGAAATTCGTCTCGTAGTCCGATTAGCAGCGAGAGCACGAGGGAAGCGGAAATTGACTCACGTGGAGCTTGCCAGTCTGTGCGGCGCATCATCTACCGGCTCAGGCTCAGGTAAGGGTTCTCGCACTGTGAGACGGTGGATTGGTGGCGAGTCCCGGATCCCCTACGCCGCGTGGGCAATTCTGTGTGCTGAGGCGGGGTTGGGATTTATCTGGCGCGGAGAGAGCCCCGAAACAGGCGGTTTGGAGGAAACCGATGAAAATGGTCACAAATAAAGTCCCATAAAAGCCCTTTACGGGACTGTTGGCATGTTGATCCGTGGAGGAGCAAGCAGCTAAGCCCAGCACGGTCTCATAAAAGTCTTTTACGAGACCTGCTCGTGTAGTCGCCTACCGTCATCTGCAAACCGGGTCTCGAAAAAGTCCTTTTCGAGACCCTCGCCCCAACCTGCTCTTTCCGCCCATTTTGGGCAATTCCAGAGGGAGGGCTCAGGATCAGGCTAGGGTAAAATCTGATTGTGAGGCGTTGACAAATAGGCCTTTACGGCCTATTATAAAACTGTGATCAGATGAGGATGTTTCCATGACCGCACATATTGAGATTAAGTTGCTGGGAGCAGTCGCCGCCCTCGCCGCTCTGGAGTTGGTAGGGCTGGATGTGCTTGCATTCGTCAGCAAGCTCGCCGGAGCCGTGTTGGTATCTGGTTTCGCCGGTTGACCTCCGGCGCATAAAAAGTAGGTAGCTGGCCTCTGAAAAGAAACAGCATTCAAACTATTGAAAAATAGGCTTTTTAGCCCCCCTTCCAGCACTGCTGGATGTGAATAGTACGGAAAGCGGGTTTTTCCGCCGCGAGTCCAGGCAGCCGCGCCAGCGGCCAGCGTGGGCGGGTAAACCGCGAGCGTTGCTCGTCGGTTCCTTTATGCGTCTCGCCACTAACCCCCGGATCGGCACAACCGGGGCCGAGTGCTGTCTGTCCCCCAGACAGCCGCGAGCGCAGTGCCTCAACTATCAGTTTGTTTTTGTTGAGGTTTTTTATTATGCGTTTTAATCAACGTAATCCCCATCATCAGCGCGTCAATAACGTTGTTTCGTCGGAACTTTTCCAGCTCATGCTGGATATCACCTACGCCTACGGCAGCTACGGCTACCGCTCCTACTGCGTCGCCGCCCTCATGCGCGAGGGTCGCATCAACATTCGTGAGCGAGCTGAGCAGATCGTAGACCGCGAGCTCGCTCGTCGTGAGCCCCGCCAGTGGTCAGTGGGGGGTGCGGCATGAGCGTTATTCGTCGAGCTCAGGGGCAGGAGTTCACCGTCCTGCCAAACCGCACTATCCGCGATCCACGCCTCTCCCTCGATGCTCTGGGGCTGCTAGTGAAACTGATTTCACGTCCGCCCAACTGGGAGGTTCGCCCATATCAGCTGCAACAGGAGTGCGCGATTGGACGAGATAAACTGCGCCGCCTGCTCGCTGAACTGGAAAGTTCTGGCTATCTGGTACGAATCAAATCGAGACGGTCTGATGGCACATGGGACTGGGTGTCCGAGGTGTATCAGGAGACCCAAACCCGGACGGGCAACACCACAGACGGAAATCCAGGGCATGGTGCAACCATGGACGTGTTTTCCGTCGATGGATCAGCCGTCGATGGTTCACCCGTCGCCGGTAAACCCGGCGATATAAAAAATACAGATCCAGAAAAAATAGATTCAAAAAAACAGAGAGAGTTTACCCGCCGCGATCTGGTCGTGACTGATGAGATGCGGACATGGGCGGTGGAAAACGCCCCGCTCGTCGACCTCCAGTGGGAAACCCAGGTTTTTCAGACACATCCTCGTGGCGTGGATCAGCGGTATCGCTCACAGGAGGCCCTACAGGCCGCATGGCGCACATGGGTGATTCGTGGGCAGCAGTTCGCTGAGCGTGACCGCACTCCCCATAAAACCGTCTCACCCGTGGATACGCTATCTGACACGAGCTGGGCCGAGGGAGGTTGGTGATGCAACATATCAGCGACGTCGTTTCACAGGCGGTGGGGGCCAATCGGCCTCCCCGCACACCTAACCAGCCGGATCCGGAGCAGTTCCGGGCAGCGGCGGGAGTCATCAACCGGCTTTTTGCTGATCTACAGGCATTGTTCCCCGCGTGGCGGCAGTCCTATCCGGGTCAGGCAGATCTAGCCGCCGCTAAGCGGAGCTGGACACGAGCCCTGGTGGAATCTGGGGTAACGACTGAAGAGCAGCTCCAGTGGGGCCTGCGTCGAGCTCGGCGCTCCAATAGTCCGTTCTGGCCTAGCGTGGGTCAATTCATCCAGTGGTGCCAGCCAGACCCGGAGTCGCTCGGCCTCCCCTCCCCCGAGGACGCATACCGCGAGGCCTGTGCTATGGCCCACCCAGCCGCTGATCACAGCAGGTGGAGTCATCCAGCCGTGAGAGTGGCGGCGAGAGAAATCAGCAGCCATGATCTATGTACGCTCCCCGCCACTGAGACAAGGCGCTTGTTTATCAGAGCCTACGAAATCGCCGTGAGGCGTGTGGCTGATGGAGAGGATCTATCGGCTGAAATTCCGCGAGGCCTGCCGGAGCAGCCAGCGCCGCGCCCTGCGGATCCTGAGACCGCTCGACGGCACCTAAACCGGATGCGCCAGCTGCTGCGGGCATGAGAGTTATGGTGATTTCTGGTGTATGGAAGCAGGCTGAAAGGATGGCGTATCCTGTTGGTTGATCACCACCAAGATCACAACCAACAGAGGATGGATACGCCATGTCCAAGTCTAACCTGCATGCTCTTTCACAACCAGAGGCGACCACGAACGATCCCTTGCACGATCTGATCCGACAGGGTGCCCGTGACCTGATTGCGCGGGCTGTCGAGTCTGAGCTTCAGGGGCTACTGGATCAGTATGCCGATGTATTGACACCCGATGGTCGCAAGGCGGTAGTCCGAAACGGTCATTTACCAAAGCGAACCATTCAGACAGGCGTTGGAGATGTTGACGTTCAGGTGCCCAAGGTCCGGGACCGCAGCGGCTCCGGCATTCGCTTCAACAGTCAGCTCCTGCCACCGTATTTGAAGCGGGCCCAGAGTCTGGATGAACTCATCCCCTGGCTCTACCTGCGCGGTGTCTCCTCTGGCAATTTTCAGGAGGCCCTGAGTGCCTTGGTCGGCGAGCAGGCCAAGGGCCTGTCCGCCAACACGGTGTCACGGCTCAAGGCACGGTGGCTGAAGGAGCACGAGGATTGGCGTCGCCGTGACCTGGGCCAGAAGCGCTACGTCTACTGGTGGGCAGACGGTGTCTACAGCAATGTTCGTCTGGATGATCGACTTTGCCTGCTGGTGATTATCGGGGTCACAGAGCATGGCCACAAGGAGCTGGTCGCGGTGGAAGATGGCCACCGCGAGTCCGAAGCCAGCTGGCGAGAGCTGCTCACCGGCTTGCGTGAACGTGGCCTGGACAATGCGCCCAAGCTGGCCGTAGGCGACGGGGCTTTGGGCTTCTGGAAAGCGCTGAGCAAGGTGTTTCCGGATACCCGGCACCAGAGGTGCTGGGTTCACAAGACTGCCAACGTGCTGGACAAGCTGCCCAAGTCCGTACAGCCGAAGGTGAAGTCAGACCTGCATGAGATCTATCTGGCGGAGACCCGTGATGGCGCTCACAAAGCCTTTGACAGCACGTTAAGGCGATTCCGGGACAAGTACCCGAAGGCCATGGAAAACCTCGAAAAAGACCGGGATGAACTGCTGGCCTTTTACGATTTCCCGGCAGCGCACTGGATTCACTTGAGGACCACGAATCCCATTGAGTCCACCTTCGCCACAGTCAGGCTGAGGACCAAGCGAAGCCGGTCCTGTGGCAACCGCGACACTACGTTATCGATGGTATTTAAATTGCTCCAATCCGCCCAGAAACGCTGGAAGCGGATCAAGGGGTTTAACCAACTGAAGCTGGTCGTGAATAACGTTCAGTTTCGGGATGGAGAACGGGTGGATGATCAATCCGGCAGAGACGCCGCCTGATGCTCATACACCAGATTTGACAATAACTC
>NZ_NEFY01000015.1 GCF_002258215.1 Marinobacter vinifirmus | reverse complement strand
GAGTTATTGTCAAATCTGGTGTATGAGCATCAGGCGGCGTCTCTGCCGGATTGATCATCCACCCGTTCTCCATCCCGAAACTGAACGTTATTCACGACCAGCTTCAGTTGGTTAAACCCCTTGATCCGCTTCCAGCGTTTCTGGGCGGATTGGAGCAATTTAAATACCATCGATAACGTAGTGTCGCGGTTGCCACAGGACCGGCTTCGCTTGGTCCTCAGCCTGACTGTGGCGAAGGTGGACTCAATGGGATTCGTGGTCCTCAAGTGAATCCAGTGCGCTGCCGGGAAATCGTAAAAGGCCAGCAGTTCATCCCGGTCTTTTTCGAGGTTTTCCATGGCCTTCGGGTACTTGTCCCGGAATCGCCTTAACGTGCTGTCAAAGGCTTTGTGAGCGCCATCACGGGTCTCCGCCAGATAGATCTCATGCAGGTCTGACTTCACCTTCGGCTGTACGGACTTGGGCAGCTTGTCCAGCACGTTGGCAGTCTTGTGAACCCAGCACCTCTGGTGCCGGGTATCCGGAAACACCTTGCTCAGCGCTTTCCAGAAGCCCAAAGCCCCGTCGCCTACGGCCAGCTTGGGCGCATTGTCCAGGCCACGTTCACGCAAGCCGGTGAGCAGCTCTCGCCAGCTGGCTTCGGACTCGCGGTGGCCATCTTCCACCGCGACCAGCTCCTTGTGGCCATGCTCTGTGACCCCGATAATCACCAGCAGGCAAAGTCGATCATCCAGACGAACATTGCTGTAGACACCGTCTGCCCACCAGTAGACGTAGCGCTTCTGGCCCAGGTCACGGCGACGCCAATCCTCGTGCTCCTTCAGCCACCGTGCCTTGAGCCGTGACACCGTGTTGGCGGACAGGCCCTTGGCCTGCTCGCCGACCAAGGCACTCAGGGCCTCCTGAAAATTGCCAGAGGAGACACCGCGCAGGTAGAGCCAGGGGATGAGTTCATCCAGACTCTGGGCCCGCTTCAAATACGGTGGCAGGAGCTGACTGTTGAAGCGAATGCCGGAGCCGCTGCGGTCCCGGACCTTGGGCACCTGAACGTCAACATCTCCAACGCCTGTCTGAATGGTTCGCTTTGGTAAATGACCGTTTCGGACTACCGCCTTGCGACCATCGGGTGTCAATACATCGGCATACTGATCCAGTAGCCCCTGAAGCTCAGACTCGACAGCCCGCGCAATCAGGTCACGGGCACCCTGTCGGATCAGATCGTGCAAGGGATCGTTCGTGGTCGCCTCTGGTTGTGAAAGAGCATGCAGGTTAGACTTGGACATGGCGTATCCATCCTCTGTTGGTTGTGATCTTGGTGGTGATCAACCAACAGGATACGCCATCCTTTCAGCCTGCTTCCATACACCAGAAATCACCATAACTCTGCCCTTGCGGCGAATAACCAAGTTTTGATTTTCTGCCACTCTAACTCATCTGTCATTGAGGGCGAAACTGCATTGCCCAGCAGTAGTATTGACTGTGCTGAAGGGAGCTCCGCACCTCTGGACCAAGAAGCGAGCATATCCTTCTGTTCTTTACTCAAATCTGAGAAATACGAATTCCAACCTGTGAAGCTGTCCTTGATCCAATCGAGTATTGTGCTGACAGTGCTTGCTTGGCTCGAAAACCAAATGCTCAAGTGAGGGCCCCCAAGGCGCGCATGCAGTTCCTGCATCAACTCGATCACTCGGTCTTTGAAGGTCGCTGTTGAAAGTATTGAAAGAGTAGTGTCTCGGCTTACTCCATCTACAGATATTTTACCTACGGTGCCATGCATATAGCTTTCAAGGAACCTGGTTAAGTTTTTTGATGCAATTGCTGCGGTGGGCTGCCCCATACATTTTTCTATAGGCGCAGAAACGTAAAGCTGAATGGCTTGGTCAAGCTCCCTTGGATCATAAGCCCGTTGGGCCACAAGCTCGTCTAACCGTTTGTTAGACTGCTTTAGGTCCAGAGACCGCAATACGAATCGCAAAATTTCAAATGGATTGGGATAAGGGTGTTCTTCGTGCATTGTGCTATCCATGTCGGCTGCTTATATGCTTTATGTCTCGGTTAAAGTTATACCATGCCCTATAGTCGCTCGGCGTTGAAGGGATGCAAAGGCGAATTCCACTGGGTGAAATGACAGATGAATGCTTTCGCCCGTTTCTGAAGGACCAACCGGACTTGATCAAACTGCGAATCGTTTGATTGATGTTTTTGTCGCTACTGTACCGCTTCACACTTCACCTCGCAGAGAAAGCCGGCTTCTCGTGAGAAGCCGGCAATATCATCAAGATTTATTTGTTTTTAGAGGGAGCGTTGCCTCGCCCACCGCCGGACTTGTTTCCTGTTGTGGCGGGCCAGTTACCACCTGGTCCTGGATGGTTTGATGGGCCGCGACTGCCTTTGTTTGATCCTGATTTGGCCATTTTCATATCCTCTTCGTTCAGTACCCGGGATTGGGTAAACGCAGATTACGATGTGAGGCTAAGCTCATCAGCTAGGCGAGTGGCGGGAAAATTTTGATTTTTGCAAGTGCGAAGAAAACGCCAAAATAACAGATGGTTAGATTTCTTAGGTCAAAGTGTGTGGATTAGTGTCAGCTATACCCGACGTGCTATTGCCTCTAATGCTAGGATGGGAGGCATCCTGCCGAGACAGGCAATACTAAAAATTATTGGAGATTCACGGGTGACCGCGACAGAGCAGTGCTACGGATTGCAAAGCATCATTCTTCATCATTCCTTCGACCAGGTTAAAGGCCGTACCGTCCGAATAAACTGCGCTGAACGGACACATATCGGCGGTGTTAACGGGGCAGGCAAAACCTCCGTACTTTCCCTGATCCCTGCATTTTTTGGTGAAGAGCCAGAGCGAATTGTTAGCAAGGGTTCCGGGCGTCTTTCTTTCGTGGATTACTACCTGCCGTCCCAACAGAGTCTGGTGATTTTCGAGTACACCCGATACTCGGGTGTTTGCTGCGCAATTATGTATCGCCACCCAACAGGTAAGCTCTGCTACCGATTCGTTGAAGGGGCTGCCGACGAGACGTTTTTCGCACCCGGCGTGATTGAAGAGCTGCAGGCGGGATCAACCCACGATCTGATATTCAGCAAGCTGCAAGAACTGGGCAAAAAACCGTCCCAGATGGTCGACACCATCACCAATTACCGAGCCATCATTCAACGCAATCAAAAACTAATTAAGCGGAACCCGGCTGATGCACGGAAGTTACGTGCCCTGGCTGCGGATTACGGGCTGGGCAGTGCCAATACGCAAATGAGTCACATTGACCGGCTCACCCATGTGGTTCTGAACAAGAACCGGCTAATGTCCAGCTTCAAGACCATGATCGTTGAAACCCAGTTCGAGAACATCCACCTTCACGGGCGCCCGAGGGCTATTGATGAAAAGGACCTGGTCAAAGACATAAAGAGCCTCAAGGCCTTTGAAAAGCAGGAGCCGAAAATTCGGGACTGTTTGGTAAAGGAGGCGGAACGAAAAGCCATTGAAACTCGGATGGGGCAAACGGTTTCCAACTTAGTTGAAACAGTGGATGTCGAGGAAGCAAAGCGGAAGGAATATTTACAGGTTGCAGAGCAGGTTGAAGAAGCGCTCCGAACCAAGGAAGACGCATTTAATCAGCAGGACGGGGAACTTGGTCGTCGGCAAGCTGAAAAGGAGCATCAATGGGAAGTCAAAGACAAGGACCTTCAAAGCATCTATGAGGCTCGCGATCAGTTCGAGACGGCTCAATTGCCGGAACTTGTGCAAGCCGCAACAACGGTAGGAGAGCTCCGAACTCGTCTCAGGAACGCGGAAGCAGATTTAGCCTCCCTCACTGACAAAGTTACTCAAATTGATTCTGAATATAACACCGAGACTGCGGCGATCACTCATCAGCACACCAAAGCTCAAGCCGGAAGGCAGTCGCGTATAGATGGCGCGAGCAACGCTCATAAAGATGCCAAAGGCGCTCACGAAAGCGCTATCGGCAAACTCGAAAGGGAAAAGCTCGAAAAGGTAGCTGAGTATAAAGAATCCCGTCGTGCTGACGAGCATGAGATCCGTGACGGTCTATCTCGAGGTAAAACTCTCCTAGAGCATCAAGGGCCTACGCAGCAGGAGCAGGGTAGTATTGAAGAGGCTGAGTCTGCGCTCAACCTCGCTAACGAGCAATTGACCAAAGTAGTTGATGAATTCAACGAAGCGAGAGAGCAATCCCAACATGCCAACCGCGATAGGGAGCACTCTCAGCGTTCACTTGGCGAAGCAGAAGACGCTCTCGAGGTGTTGAATCACAAGGTCGATTCTCTACAGCGCCAGATCACACCGGACGACAGTTCTTGGTTATCTTCGCTTCGAAAGGAGGACCCCAAATGGGCGCTCGGGCTTGCCAAGGTGATCAATCCCGACTTGCTGGAACGTAAAGACCTGAATCCTCAGTTTGAGCACACTGCACCAGAACAACAGAGTGCAGTGATGGGATGGAACCTGGATCTTACGGTTCTGCCAGTCCCAGAGTTCGCAGTCTCGGAAGAAGAGCTACAGGAGCGTTTGAAACAACTCGACGACAGACGCAATCAGGCACGAAAGGCCCGTGACGCAGCAGAGAAAGATGCTGAAACTTGTAATAAAGCTCATCAAGAGCGGGTGAGAGAAGAGGACCGGTTAACGACCGAACGTCGCCTGATGGACGACATGGTGGGTCGCCTTCGTGGGGAACTTAAGCAGATCCGCTCCGACGTTAAAACTGCCATTACCGACAGGCGTAGGTCTCAACAAGAGCTGGTGGCTGAGCTAGAGAAGCGGCTTGCCAGCTACAACGATGAGACGATATCCGAGGCAAAATCGATTGAAGGCAGATTCAGTCAACGCAGGATGGATTTAATCGGGCTTTGGGCTGATGAAGAAGAAAAACTCAAATCGCAGATCGCCGATGCTCAACGGCTATTCGATGAGGCAGAGGTTGATCATGAGCAACGACTGGCATCAAAGAAAACCGCATATGAGCAGCGACTGAGCGAAGAAGGCATTGACCCATTAGAAGTCAGGAAAGCAAAAAATAAGGTCGATGCCCTGAAAGCCCAATTGCAGCGGATCGAATCCGCTGAGGACGATATTCGAAGGTATCAGCATTGGCTGAAAAATGACTGGGCCAGGGTCGATGGCCTGACGGCAACCTGCCACCAGCTAAAAACGGAAGAGGAGCAACTTGCGCAGAAGCGGAAGGCCGCTGAGCTAGCCCAAGTAGACGTGCGAAAGGAGCATTACGCAAAGATTAAGAGTGCAAAGGAGCAAGCTCGAACTATCAAGGGCCAAATTGAAGAGGCAAACGGGATTCTGGGGAAAGTTCAGATTTCGACAGAGCTCCCTGGCTTACCCGGTAATATTCAGAACCTAACGCGGGAGCTCCAAGATGCATTCGGTAAGCTGACCGAGCTCAGACGGGACGTGCTAGCTGCGTTTAGGAGTGCCCAGGGCGTCCTCAATCAATACCCAGACTCCCAGATTCAGAAATCCTGGCAAAAACTGAGAGAGCTCCGCCGGAGTCGATTGTCTCCATCTGAAAGCGAGTTCGATGAGCCATTTATGTTGGCCCAGGTTGAGGATCTCCGCTATTTGCTAGACCAGGACATTCCCCATCTCCGACAGACGTTGATTGAACAGTTCTCGAATGAAGCCGGAAAAGTTTGTGATTACTTCGATGGCCTGGAAACGGTCATGCGGGAGGTGAGTTCTGTATCGCGCACACTGAGACAAAAAATTAATACTGACCAGCAGATTGATTCCCTAAGCGACATCCAGGTTGTGCTGAAACCACGAATTGAGGACGATGACAGCTGGGCACCGCTAAAGGCCTTTACCGTTCAGTGGCGCGACTGGCAGGCTTCTCACCGTAGGGAAATCCCCAGCGACGCAGTACTGTCTGCCTTCCAGTTGGTCACGGCCACGTTGAGTTCTGCCAATTTAGGTGAAAGCATAGAGTCCATGGTGGATATGCACCTCACCATGAAGGAAAACGGTAGGGATGCTGTCATTCGCAACGATAACGATTTCTTAAATGCCAGCTCTCAGGGACTAACCTATCTTGCCATCATGGCGGTATTCATGGGGCTAACGAGGTATCTCTGCCCCGATAACAATACCCGGATAACCTGGCCAATTGATGAGCTGGGCACATTAAGCCCGAATAACATTGCCCGTTTGGCTGACATGCTGGAGCACAACAACCTCACCATGGTCTCGGCTTGCCCCAAACTCGATCGACCACTGCGTAAATTCTTCGAGAATAAAGTCAGCATCCAGAAGGGACGTATTCACAACTTCGAACAAGCGGCGCCGGGAACGTCTCAAAAGGCGCTGTTGAGTCGCCTCACCAAACCATCCGCCAGCGCTGTATCAGAAGGAACCGACTATGCAGAATAATCCTTTGTTTGAGCAGACGGTTACGGCGTTGCTTGGTGGGAAAATCATCTGTGAATACAATTACAGCGATCTCTACAACTACTTGTCGTTACCGAATCATCAGCAAAAGGTTGCGGATTTTTTGCAACAGATGAACCGCACTCTGCGTCAAACCAGTAGCCATGATGCCTGGCTGTGCGCCTATAACGAGCTGAATACTCCAGATGCACAGGCTGCTGTCCGTCAGCAGTTCCGGGATGCAACCATGCATTTTGAAGCGCTGGTCCAGTTCCTGCGCCTACACATGATGGTGGAAGCTAGCCAGCGACCAATTGCGCCTGGCGAGGAGGTGCGGGAAGGGCAACTACTTGAAAGAATTTCATCAGCACCCTCTCTCGAAGCCAAGTTGAGATCCTTGACCACAAAGCAACCATTCAAGACGACTCGTACGGATAGTGCCGGCCAGATTCGAATGGTGATGACCCGGTTAGTGGAGGACGGCTATCTAAAACAGGTAGGCACCAGCGGAAGTGTTTATCAGGCGACGGCCAAATGGTCCTGGCTTTACGATTTGATGACCTTCATTAAAACCCATGAAGGCATCCGGGATGATAGCGATGAAGAAGACCCCCAGATGAGGTTGGCGTAATGGCTCGGACGCACGATGCTCAGTCAACACTTCGGGCACTCAATACCCACGCCGAAGCCATCCTGGAAGCTCATTTGAGTCAAGGGAACCGGATACCGGTGACCGATGACAACGTAGGGATGCTAGAGACTTTGGAGCATCATCGGCTGATCTGGCGGCTAGCCGAGGATGAAGATCCCCAATTGAAAAAGGTATTGGCTCACTTTCTCGACCATATCACTGAGTCAGACCGTAGACGCAAAGCCAGTGAACACGTCGACCAACTCTGGAACGAGTTGAATCAGTTGTTCGCGGAATACCGGGAGGCCAAGCGACTCGCCGCGTTCGAAGACAAAGAGCGAGTTGAAGGCACGATCAAAGAGGTCCTATCCGAAATCATTGAAGATATACGCATGGCTACTGTCACCTTTTCGGCATACATCACTAGCGGATTTAGCTATATCACCGACATTGAACTTCGCATACGCAAGAACGAGGAAGTGATCGATCAGGCTCATCGCCTGAGTAATCTTTTCGATAGCTTCAAGATCCGTGAACTGGAAGACCAAGCTGGAAACGACCCTTTCCTGAAGCGATTGTTGCTAAAGCATCTGCCAGCCACTTTGGAAGAGGGACGGCGGAACCTGTCGTATGCACTGAATCAGTTGCGAATTCTCTTAGTGCGTATGCGGGAAGATCAGCGGCTAAGCAAATTGATCGGTGGCTTTGAATCACATTACGCCAATAATCGTGGGTTTGAGCCGTCTATCGACGATCTGGACCTGGCGTACTGTCCACCAGTGTTAAATACAGTGGCACCGTTCAGGATTGTTTCCTATGGCGACATTTATGATCCAGCAGATGATCAAGACCTCATAGAAATCGCCCGTTGGGCCCGCCCCCTTGACTCCCAAGTGAATGAGCCCCATGCAGACGCAAAGGCGGTTTCATCCGTTGAATTTGACGTAGATGGAGCGACCGAGCAAGAAGAAGTTGATCCGGTAGACGAACTTGTCGAGCAGCTGCTCCAGCATTTACTGGATGGTGATATTGGCGGTTGCGAAATTCGGGCATTGGAAGTCCTCGCTCACAGCGATCTGGATCTCGATGCAGCAACGTGGCTACACACATTGGAGTCCGAATTAGATGCGTTGGCGCCGAACGATTACGACCTGATTGAAGTGGATTACCAAAGTGAGCCAGATCCACTCTACCCAGACAACCTTTATATCCTGGACATGACATTGAGGCGACGTAGTGACAGCCGACTTTAACGCCATCAAACGCCTTCTGGTCTCAGGGAAGAAAACCGCTATTAAGAACCAAACTTGGGCTCGCATTCACGAAGAAACATGCTGTGGAACCTTAGTGGGACGCGAATACCAATTCACGGAAGACGAGCTACACCGCCTGCGAAACCACGCACAAGCCTTAACTGGCCTGGACCCTCTATTTGACTCAATGGCTGTCAGTCGTTTGGAGATGGCCGAGAAAGTGCCGGACGAAAAGCTTGCCAGAGACTCGGTATTTGGTCAGTTGGTTGTTATGGCCACGGCTGGGAAAGGTGAGATTAGGGCAAGTGGAGAAGTTGCCTATGTTCCACCCGGCGCCGTAATCAGTGTTCCCTTTAAGATCTTGGATCTTGAACATCTCCGCCAACAGCGGCTGGTCGTAATTGAAAATGGGTCATTGATGCCGGAGTGTCACCGTATTCGGCTGCCTCAGGGTTGGAACGACTGCGTGTTTGTCTACCGAGGCCATCGTGAGAATGTTCGGCATGTCCAAAAGCTGGTTGATCGGCATCCGGCAGAGCTTCTTGGTTTATTTTTTGATTTTGATCCTGCTGGTTTGAATTTGGCGTTAGCTGTGGGGAAGGGAAAGATATTTGTCCCCCTGGAGTGCAGCGACAAGTTTCTATCAGTGTCCAACAACCAGTCTGCGCACCGACGACAAACTCGAGAAATGGCGTCATTGTTAGGGAAAGCACGAAATACCGCGTGCGAAAAGCTTGTCGATTGGATTCACCTCAATGAGGTTGCGGTTATGCAAGAACATATAGTGAGTCGCGATATCCAGCTTTCGGTGGTGGATGCATCCGTTGTGAAAGAGGGTCATTTAATCTGAGCTGATATAAGAGATTGTCAGTGGGAATGCGCGGCGCATGCGGGTCAGGGAACTTTTAGAGAGAGAGATCTCTTGACTGATTGCTTCAAACTAGCGGCTATCACTTGTTACATCAATTTATGCGACTGATATGAGCAATTACTAGGTTTACGTCTATATCCATCCCCCGAAATTTCGAAGAATTTTAATACGATAAGGGCAAAGGCTTGAATGCAACCGCTACAAAGGAATCTGAAATGCGATCTTTGAGTACGACGAGGATGAGATGAGCCAGTACCTTTTGAGCTTTGCCAGAGGTCATCTTGACGGCAAGTCCGACGCCTACTTGGCGCTCTTTTGGTGCCTCTATAAAGCGAATCAGAGTAAGGGCCGTTACTCTGATCACATAAAAGATCACTTGACCAAAGCCGCTGGTGAACTTCTTGAGAAGGACTATCAGCTTATCGCCTCACGCTTCAAGAAGGTGCTTGATGCAAAGCCCGAGCTTGATTGGGTCGCCCCGTCTGGGCTGAGTCCCTTGTCATATATGCAGCTGAAGAACTTCAGGGGATTTGGTGAGCTGGCACCTGATGACAAAGGAAGCTACCTGAGGTTTAGCAAGACCAAGAATATCTTTTATGCCCCTAACGGAGGCGGGAAGTCTTCGTTGTGTGAGGCTCTGGAATATGGCACCACAGGACATATCAAAGAGGCGGATCGACGCAAGACCAAGGTTAAACAATACATTGCAAGAGGGGATTCCAAGATGTCCCTCTCCCTGGTGGGAATGGATAATGCTCCCGTCACACGCAGCCTCTCTTGGGCAAGCTGCTTCATTGATCGCAATCGCCTGCAAGAGTTCTCCTTGCTTGGGTCCAAAGATACTGGTAGCCCTGAACATGACGTTATTGCTACGTTGTTTGGTCTCGAGGAATTCCAAGAAGTCCTAGCACGATTTGTAAAGCCAGAAAGCTTCAGCCTCAATACGTTCCTTAAACAAGACCAAACGCAGGCCCTGACTAACATCGCCAGGGCGAGAGAAGAGTTGATTGATGAGAGGCTAAGCCTTACCGAAAAGGTCACTGAAATCAATAATCAGGTATGTGGCCATCTTGGCTTGTCTTCCGCGCAGCAAAGCGCTGTGCGTGTCAGGTTTCTGCGACTAACGAAACTGGGTGAACTAAAGATCCGCAAGGCCGAGCGACTAAAGGTTGCTGAGGCTCCCAGCGCTATTTTGATGGATCGAATTCGCCGTGCGGGCCGCATCGCTAGCCGCTTACTTTTGAGAAGATCGAAGATTGGAGCTTCGTTTCTCAACAACGCGGCAGCTGTCAACTATAGTGCTGTTTATGAAGCCTTGGTAGCTATCGAGAGCACGAGAGAGGACGACGTCTGTCCCGCGTGCTCCACGCCCTTGAGTAGTGTTGCCGAAAACCCATTCGAGAAAGCGCGGCGTGAGCTTCAGTCCCTAGGTATCTTGAAAGAACTAAGAAGTGCCCAGCAGCGCAACGACCAACGAATCGTCCGGCTGTCCGCTAAAATTTCCAATGCCATCGCAGGTGTCGATAGGAATACTCGCCTAGGCGTGTCTTGTTCCCTGAGTTTGGGTGAACTCGAATCAGCCGTTGCTGATTTAGACGCAGCGACAGACAGAGCCGAGAGCGCGGCGCAAGTGCTTCATCACTTTAACCAGCTGCTTACCATTGATTCTGCAGGCGTCGAAACCTATGTGAATGCTTGCAGACGGAAAAGTGAAGAGGTTAAGCGTGCAGAGTCGCAGGTCAAGCGTCTCGAAGAGCAGGCACAAACTCTCAAGGAAACGGAAGGAACCGTCAGGGCGCTGTTTGCTGACAAGAGAGCCTCGCAAAGAGCTCACACTGTCGCAGGTGAAAAAATATCGGCCTTGCTGATCCAGCGAGACGGCCTTCGAGATCAAGATGCGGGTAACGTGAGATTCAATTCGTTCATTAAGCAGTTGCAACTGGAATACGCTAACCTATACCGCGACTTGCTTAACTATAAGCTTGCTTTGGAAAAAGAACGCATCACTGGTATTGAGGAAAAAGCTGCCGATCACTACAAAGCGATCAATGACCATGATGATGAGCATGAACGTATCGAAGCCATTCGTTTTGAAAAAACTGGTGATGGGTACCGAATAAAGATCTCGAACATTGATGGCACGTCCCTTGATGCCTTTTCTACTCTGAGTGAGGGCCATCTGCGAGCATTGGGGCTTTCGCTACTTCTAGCAATGGCCGAGAAAAACAAATTCCAGGTAATCGTTTTCGATGATGTGGTGAACGCGATCGACAGTGATCACCGATCCAACATCATCGACTTATTTTTTTCAGATCCGTACCTAAGGCGCACTCAGATGGTTGTCACGACGCATGACCGACTCTTCTGGGAGCGTTTCTGCATGATCGCAGAAAGGCATCCGCAAGCCGATCAACACTCCAGCTGCATACTCAGCTATACCAATAGAGGTATCGTGGTTGTCGACTACGCAGGTGGGTTTAAGGCGAAGATTCAGGAAGCCTTAGAGGTGTATGACGTAAGGCAGGCGTTGATCTACTGCCGTATTTGGTTTGAGTCGATGGTGGTTGAGTATTGCTTAGAGAACGAGGTCTTGATCACTGCTAAGTTTGGAAAATCCAACCTTAAGAAAAACATTTACCTGCAGATCAGTCTGGAAAAAACCTTTGCGCTTGTTGAGCCTCGTATCGCCTACGATCTCACGAATTTCAGTTTGATCAAGAAGGATCTTGTTAACTGGGGTGGTCAGAATCAAGAGCATCATGCGTTCGATGAGGCCAGCTTGAATTTTGTGCACTCTAAAACCAGCGCTGAAGTCATCAAAATCTACGATGCAATCCGCTTGCTCGAGTGCCAGCTTTTCCCAATTGAAAAACAAGCCTCGTGCCAGAGGCTGCTTCGCGACGTGAACGAGAGAATCGGCGTACAGGCTGGAAAGATCGAACAACTTACCAGGGCTCCTGCTGAGGTTCAGCAGGATGCTCGGCAGAAATTGAACCATCTGCGTAATCATGCCGGTGAGCTCTCCCAAGAGCTAGATTATGTTGAGGCTTGTCTAGCTCGAATGTGACATTATTTAAGCATGCGACGTGAGGTGGGCTTGTGACAAGAAAGAGCACAAGCTCCTCGAAATTGTTAACCAATTGATTGGATCAATGCTCCTGCGCTGTTTCGTATCGAATCAGGAGTGCTAGTTCGTTGAATGGGTCAAGCCGGAGCTGGTTGCAGGTTTCAATGTAGCGAGCGATATAGAGTTGTAGTTGGTCGGTCTTCGGCAAAATGAAGTCAATGCAGCTTTGTTTTCCTTCGCTTGCCGGACGAATCCCACTGAGGTTTATGTGCAGGGGTTCTATGGCATTGGTCTCCTCTAGCCAGGAAGGGTTTCTGCCAGCTTGAATAATAACGTAGATCGCTTTCACTTCAGGGAAGCTAAGTTGTTCCAGGAAACTCCTCAGCGACGCGGTGGCGTCTCTCGCACTTTCACTGACCGTATTTCTGGCAATGGCGTCCACGCGGTCGACGATCATTTTGAGAGAGGCTGTTGCAGATTCCAATTGGCTATTGTGGTTCACGCGTTCGGCCCTTGATATTCGTTGGATTGAACATTCATGATGCCACAAAAATTTCAATGTTGTATGCGGGGTAGGCCCTGTCCGGCATCCACTGGCTGCCACTGCCGTCCATTGGACCCACCGAAATACCTAGAGGCTCCAGCCTCTCGTTGCTCCATGGGCCATATCACATTCAACTTGCTTTTCCAGCAGCCGTTCGTGCACCTCGGCATCAATCCAGCCGGTGGCTCTGCCGCCAAGGTAGATAGGCCCTGGAAACGTGCCCGCATCAACATATTTGTACAGTGTGGACCTGGCAAGTCCGGTTTTATCTTGCACTTCCGTCAGTCTGAGCACTCTCATAGATCTTCCTCTTCAAATTGCTCAGAGTATTTGTCGGACACTTCAAGCGTTCATGCCAGACGGCTCAGTGTCCACATCCAGCTAGCCGTTATCGACGTTGACTCAGAGCCCAGAATTCAAAGGCCTGCTCTGATATAACCGAGGCCGCCCACGACGTGGTCCCTCCTGACTGCCCGGCTTGCGGCTCGTCTGAAAGGTTCTGCCGTTAACCAGCATAGCGGCGTATTCGTCGATCTTGGTCAGGTATTTGGCCAGCTTGAAAAGCCCTTGTTGTTTTGCGGTGTCATGGTAGTCGATGCATCCCATGGCGTTGTAGCGGTAGATTTGCTCGGCATCGAGATTGCAATTCCAAGGATGACCTTGGCCACCGGTAATGGCCTTGGCCCACATTTCATTAATGAGGCGAGCCTTTGTAATGTCCTCCTGGCATTGATGACCGTCGAAGAAGAATATGAAGTGGTAATGAAAGCCCTTCTTGGGCTGCCATTCCAGTTTCCAAGCGTACCCCAACAGATGGTTAAACAGGGAGTGGGTGTTAAATGCTTGGCAAAGTTGCTCTCTGTGATGACGTGCCGTCTCGTAATCGATGTAGGGGCTGTCGCATTCGCTGTAGCCTAGGTCTACCCTCACTACCATTAGGCGACTATGGCACAGAAAGAGGGCCTTCATGAGCTCGCACAGACGCTTGTAATTGTCGCGGCTGTTACGTCGGATACGACCGCACTCGTAGGCAAAGTTTGGCTTAATCATGCTCTGATACCAGGCTTCCAAGCGTTGATTGAGATCTATGACCACCTGTTCTGCCGCCTGATGGCTCATTGCTGGTAACTGACGGAATCCCGCATCGTGCAGATACTCACATTGGCCAAAGGCCCAGAGGAAGCTTGTCGCGTAGGGGCTTGGCCGATAATGCTGACCAATATTCGTCTCATGAAACATGGTCACTAATACAGTGAAAAGTGTGGTCAGTCTCTCTAGTAGCGGATCTGGGGCCAACACCACCGTAGCTGCGCCAAAGGTCTCTGGCTGAATGAGTCGCTGATGATCAAGGAACCGCCGCGTATTGGCCATAGCTTTCAACTGTCGGTCGACCCAGACCAGGTCGTGGCGCCAGTGGTAATCTGAGGGCATCGTAATTGGCTGGCCTGCTGCATTGGTAAGGATTTCACCGCCGTGTAATCCGCCCAACCACTCCAGCATATCTTCATCGGTCGGGGTATCGTCGTATGTGTATTGCTCCATAGTCGGCCTCCAGGTTAAATGGGCATGAGCGTTGTGCTCATGCCATGACCCGGGCATGTAGAAAGTTACATCTGTGTTCTTTAACGTAATTCGTTTAAGCCCCTTCTGATGCTCTTCTGAATTACTTAGTGCTGTTCATGGTTACCTGTATGCAGTGCATTGCTTGAAGGTGATGATTCTCTCAATAGAGGTATAACTGCCATCAGTACCGCAATAGGCTTTCACTATGTGAGCCCATGTCCTCTTTGCTACTCCAGTCGCTAATAAGGTCTACTGCTGATATCCAATAACATACAAACCCAAAAGGGGGTGGGTAACTTTGCTAAGACATTCGGGAACGCTGATTACTGAATAGGGGGCAACACTGGGGGGTAGGTTGATTGGTTGCTAAAAGAATTAGTGTCGGTAGCGGGGCTAGCCAGAGTCGTGGTTGAGAACGGTATATTGAGGTGGGGGTCAGGCAGCTTCGGAAAACGCTTCAGATTCATTGAGGGGCTCGTCGCTGCTGTCCTCGGCACAGGAAGCCAGCCAATACTCGATTTCGGCCAGTAGCCAGCCCACCGAGGCACCTGCCAGTGGTACCGGAAGCGGAAAATTTCTTATGTGAATGTATTTGTACACGGTCGCCCGAGCCAGGCCTGTTAGCGACATAACTTGCTTGATGCGAAGGACTCGAAGGCGCGTTTGGCCTTCGCCTTCTTTTCCAATAGTGACGTCCCATGGCGTAGTGTGTTCTGCGTTTCCGGCGACGGAATCACGCTCGCGAATGCGTTCAACAATCCATCGGTCTATTCGATCTGCTTTCCAGCCAATTGACATGCCACCAAGAGTTATGGGGCGGGGAAACAGGCCCTGGCCTGAAAACTTATATATTGATGAGCGGCCGAGGCCTGTTGTGTGAATGACGTCTCTAAGCCGTAAAATCTGCATGTTTGATCTCCTGACCTATTGGTTCAGAAGATTGGGAGGCGGTGTAAGAAATGATCAGATTTGCCAAAATGGAATCCGGACCAGTTGGGTTTTAGCTCATTGGGAGCAATATCTGTCCCCGCACTCTGATCTCGCCTGTGAAGTCTGCGATAGGCTGCTCGGTGGCGGATTCACTTCTTCGTTTTAGGTAGACTGGCAAGTATCGGGCACGCCAATGGAGGGGTGGCTAGCCCTGTCATTGCCAGATTGTTGTGCTTGAGCGCATAGACATCTGAAATGCTGTCAACAGTTATCTTTCCCCGCTTTGGGTCAAACCCAAGGGCCAGTACAAATTCATTTTTTTGATTCAATCGGGTTTCACTGCCTGCCGTTATTTCGACCGCGAAGAGCCCCCTTTCGCTTTTGTGTGGGATGGGCAGAATTTGGAAATGGTAGTTCTCGGCGTGATTGGGTAGGGCTTCCGAATCCGTGAGAGCGTTCTTTACCCCACGGGCAATATCGCGTACGGCAGTGCTCATACTCATTTCAATCAACGGAAGTATCGCTAGCTCGGGCTGTTTGCTACGAACTGCTTTTTTTTGTCTGGAGTTATTGTCGTCATCTACTTCTATGATTGCGCGATAGGCGGATAGCCACTCTCCACGAATTTTGTCGCCAATGATTTTGTTTAGCTGCCCGACGGTCAGTTCTGATAACTCTTTCCAGAGTTCAGATAGCGCTCTTGAGGCAAGGTCGTGGCACAGCCAGTTCAGGAAAATCCAGGTAGAAGATGCCTGCAAATTTCCTGCTCGGCTCGCGAGATTAAGAAGTTCGTCACGTTGGTCGATTTTTACATGCGAGGTACGCCTTTGCTGTAAAAGGCCCTTGCGTAATTCTCTGTATTGGAGGTGAAAATAGTTGAGGTACTCATCTGGGATGGACGGGACCGACTGCCTGAAAATCACAATTCCTCCGGATGAAGATTGCTGGTCGAAATCAGGGTGCCTCAAATTTAATGCGTGAACACTGTTATATCGCCCTGTCAGGCCCGTTGTGTTCCCGCCTGGGAGTGAAACTCGAACGTAGTGAAATTCTCGGAGCTTCGCCATCTGATTCTTGACCTGTCGTATCGCCAATCCAGTCCGTTGAGCAAGGTCAGAAAAACCGATATTTCTGATTATTCCTCCTGCATCAGCCTCTTCAAGCAAGGCAATCATCAGAACTCGCTGCGGTATCGTTAACTGATGCCGCCGCCTGCGGATTGACCGTGACTTCAAATTCAGTAACTCGTCGACTTTGTGTTGGTGTAAATGCGGTTGTTCGTTTAGGGCAAATGAGCATATTTCCGGTTCGTGAATACTGACTTCGTAACGGACCTCATGGAGCTCATTCGGTTTGGTCTCTTGGACTTCTAGAGCGCCCAATGAACGTAGCTCTTTGACGACTTCGTAGAATCGTGACTTCGGCAGTTCAATCGCATTAATAATCTCCGTCACCTGATTCAACCAGGGCGTCGTATTGCCATAGCGTGTGACGAATTTAAGCAGGAAAAATTTTGCAAAAGGTGAGCAAGGAAGCAATGAAAAGCGTAGAAGCATGCTGAACTCAATATATATAGTAGGTACCATATATAGTACTCGTGAAACATAACGTTTGCACAACGTTTGGCATGTGATAGTTTGATAGTTGAGCGACAGAAAAGTAAGTGGGTTTTATTTTCAGATGAGATGGAGTGCCAGTTGAGGTCAAAGGTTGAGAAGTGGGCTGATCGTCTTCAAAAGGAAGGGCTCGTGGATTTTGCGATTGAGCACCTGCAGAAAAACAATGTGCCCCTTCCAACTGATAACCGCAGAAGGTCCGCAGCAGGAATGCCGCGAAGGCAGCAGCTGGTAGAAATGGTCCTGGGGTTGCAAGGGTCAGACGCTGGCAAACTACGTTACCGATTACTCCTAGAGTCGGTTAGGCAGCAGCGGGCAAGCAGGGTCCGAAATAAGGAGGGAAGGCTAATCAAGCGCCTGGATTTGAGGGAGTCCATCTGTGTCAAGTTGGCGGCAATGTCTCGAGCAACCAGACAGCGTGAATCAACCGTGGTTGAGGAGCTTATAACCGATGAGGATGCAGTCAGAAAGGGAGAGAGCGTTGCCCTGAAACGGCAGCGTCAAAAGATAAAAGAGGGTTCCAAGAAATTGAGGGAAAGGGAAGGCGAGCTGAAGGCTGCCGGCATTGAACTATCCCGACGGGAGGAGAGCTTCGATAGGAGGCTGGCTCGGCTAGCTGCCTTCGAGAAGTTGCTAAGCGCAATCATTGAATGTGATGTGGATGATCTCGATGTCCAGATTAATATTGATCAAGGCGACGGAATAGAAAGCTTGATTGCATTTTCATCTTCGTCGGGCTCATCAGCTAGCGTGAAGCCTCTAGCCGATGCGTGGAATGAGCTTCTCGGTCAATTTGGCGAGAGTGCTCGCCATATTTGAGTTGAGGCTTAGGAGGCGCAGGTAATTATTCGGACTTCCTGGTTCGGTCTAGGTAATCGGCCCATTCCTGCATCATAGTCTTCCGATCTTCAAGGCGCGCAGAGCGGTTGTAGGCTGCTGCTACCTGGTTTCGTTGCTTATGAGCCAGCTGGAGCTCAATTATCTCTGGTGGCCAGCCAAGTTCATGCAAGAGTGTCGATGCGGTCGCTCGAAACCCATGACCGACCATGGTGGAACCATCGTAACCCATCGACTTGAGTGCCACGTTGATAGTGTTCTCGGACAGCGGCCGGCCCCGTTTAACGGATTCGAACACGAGACTTTGGTGACCCGTGAGGGATTTGAGTTCCTTCAGAATGGCTGCTGCCTGCGTTGACAGGGGCACGATATGGTCAGGCACTTGTCCTGTTCTCTTGGCCTTCTGAGTGCCTTTCATGCGTTGGCCAGGAACGATCCAGGTGGCATTGTCTATATTGATCTCGATCCATTCCGCGTTCCGTAGTTCGCCCGGTCGAAGAAATAGCATAGGTGCGAGCTTCAAGGCCGCTCTGGTTGTTGCATGTCCTCCATAGGCATCGATGGCTTTCAGTAGCTTGCCCAGTTCCTCGGGATTAGTGATGGCAGAACGGTGTCTGGTGGGGATGGTTTTGAGTTGACCTCTCAGCGTTGCTGTGGGGTCAATCTCGGCACGATCTGCTGCTACTGCAAAGCGAAAGATCTCGCCAATGCGTTGCCGGATTCGGTGCGCGGTCTCGTGCTTACCTTGGTCTTCAATGGGTCTCAACGTCTCCATGACAGTGGAGGCTTTGATTTCCCTGATCGGTAAATGGCCCAGTTTAGGGAAAGCCCATGTTTCGAGCCTTCTCTTCGCAACCTCCAGGGTACTGTCAGCAAGTTCTCCTTTCTTCAGTTTGAGCCAGTCTTCTGCGACAGCCTTGAAGGTGTCCGCCTGCTCTTTCAGGACCGCCTTCTGCTCTTTTCTGACTTCATTTGGGTCAATGCCGTCGGCAATCTGCTCCCGAGCCACCGTTCGACGCTCCCGCGCCAGTTTCAGCGAGACATCGGGGTAAACGCCGAGTGCTAGTGTTTTTTCCTTGCCGCCAAATCGGTACTTCATCCTCCAGTACTTCCCGGACGGCTGTATGTCCAGATAAAGTCCGGCGCCATCGGTAAGCTTGGTTCTCTTGCCGAATTTCTCGAACTTGGCGGATTGGATTTTTTTGTCGGTCAGGAGGTTTATAGGCCTGGACATGACAGATCTTGAGCTCTTTTGGGGGTACAAAATCTACTATAACGGGGAGTACTTCAGTTTGCACCCCAGATGTACCCCCAGAATATGTAGATTAGGGCGGAATGTTGTGGATCGATAAGGACGCCGATTTTAAATAAATGGCTTTTAAAACAGTCGATTGGGGTTTTTGTGGATCGATGCGGAAGGGTGGCTGGTGCCCCCGGCAGGACTCGAACCTGCTACCTATCCCTTAGGAGGGGATCGCTCTATCCAGATGAGCTACGGGGGCATTTCAGAAGAGGCGGTATGATAGCGGGCAAGGGCTTGTGGCTCAAGGGGCCACAGGCCCCCGCTTACGCAGTTGTTCCAGGATCTGCCTCTGGTTCTCGCCGTCTTTGCCGGTAACGACCATCAGTGCGCGCTCCCGATCAAGCAGGGTCTTGCGGTAGGTTTGCTGCAGGTCTTCCAGAGTTACCTTCCGAATGGCTTCCGCCAGTTGCTCCCGGCTGTCGAAGTCTTCGTTATTACGGTCGATTTCGCGCCAGTAGCGGCCAGAGACTTCAGCCAGCTGGCGATCCTGCTGCAGCAACTGGCTGATTACCGCCTGCTTTTCCCGGTTCAGGCGGTTGTCGTCCAGTTCAGTCAGTTGGCCTTCAAATTCTGCTGAAAACACCTGTACCGCCTGGTCAATGGCTTGTGCATCCGCTTCCGGTGATTGCACCACCAGGCCAAGGGCCGGTGTTTCCAGCATTTCAAAGGCGGTGGCGTACACGATGTAGCCGAGCTGGCGGGTGGTGCGGATCTCTTCATAGAAGGGGCTGCTGACAATCTGTGCCAGCAGGCGGAAGCGGGCCCGCTCTTCATAAGAGGTATCGTTGCCCTGCAGGTACAGGGTGTAGCCGGTGTCCTGGTGGGCAACATCCAGCACAGCCCGGGTCTGGCCTTCCGGTAGCTGGCGGATGTTGGAGCGCTCCACCGTTGTGCGTTCCCGGCCGTCCAGTACCATGGCTTTTACCTGCCGCGCCAGGTTCAGGGCCGAGGCTTCGGTCAGATTGCCGTGGGCCAGCATCACCGGGTCCGTCTGGCGCACCAGTTCCCGGCCGAAGGCTTTGAGTTCATCCAGCGTGACTTCCCTGGCAGCTGCCAGTTTGTCTGCCACCGGATAGGTGCCATCAATCAGCGCGGTCTGGATGAATTCAGAGGTTTGCTGCACAGGGCGGTCCTTGGCCTTGTTTTCCAGGCCATCCATCAGCTGCTGGCGAGCGATGTTGAATCGCTGGGTGGTGAACTGCGGGTCGGAAAACTCCAGCAGGATCCGGTTCACCAGCTTGTGCAGTTTGTCGTTATATCCGCCCACGCGGATGGTGATGCCCCGCAGGTGCGGGTACACGCTGTAATCCAGCCCTGCCAGGCTGGCGTAGTAGGCCCAGGCGTTGAGGTTGGTGTTGATGGCATCCACCAGAAGCTGGCTTAGCACCTCACTGCGGGCGGAGGCCCGGGCAGCGGGTGTGCGCAGGCTGATAAATACGTTGGCCTTCGGGGTATTGAACCGGGTGTCCCGGGCGTACCAGATATCCAGCCCGTCCAGCTCGCCCAGTTTTACCGGATGTTCCATGGTGTTGCCGGCTACCAGGTCGAGGTTCTCCGGTACAAAGGGGTTGGCGGCGGGCAAGGCCAGCTGTGCCGCCAGTTGGTTATCGGTGGTTTCGGGTACGGTGAGCGGCTCACGCTGCCACGGGGTTTCATACCAGTTGGTGAACAGGGGCGTGCCTTCCGGCTGGGCCGGGGCAGATACCCATACCATCAGGTTGTCCGGCGTCAGGCGATCCAGGATGGCCTGGTACTGTTCAGGCGCGTAGCGTTCCATCAGCCAGGGTGCGCTCAGAATATCCCGGGGCGGGTAATCCCGCAGCAAGCTGGACAGGCGCATGGCTTCCCTCATGGGTTCACTGCGTTCCCGGAAACGGAAGTCGATCACTGCCAGCTGTTTCATTTCATCAAAGCGGTTTTCAGTAACGCCCTTGTCGCGAACCTTGTCGATATAGCGAAAGCTCAGGGCCAGGATGTCATCCTGCCGGGCCAGGCCTTCCCGGGTCAGTGACATGCTGAGGTCCAGGGTGGCGTGTTCGCCGGTGTCCATGCCTAATCCGGCAGACAGGCTTTCCACCAGCCCGGCTCGCTTGAGCACATCAAACAGGCTGCCGTGGCCTTCATGGCCGAGCAGGTTGGCCACGTAGGAAGCGGGCTTGGTCTGGTAGTTATCCCGTTGCGACGGAATCGGGAAAGACAGGGTCATGTTGCGGCTGTCTTTGAGGGTCTGGGCGGTGACTTTTTCCGGCAGCTGCGCCAGGTCATAAAGCGGTTCCGGGTGGGTCCTGGCTGTCAGGCTGCGATTTGCGATGGCGGAAAAACGCTCGCGAACCATGGTTTCCAGCTCGTCCAGCGGCTGGGGACCATACACCGCCAGGGTCATGATGTTGGCAGAGTAGTTTTGCTCCCAGAACTCGATCAGGTCTGGCCGCAGGGGGTTGTCGTCGGTGTTTTCCAGGGTGCTCAGGTTGCCTACGGCGAACTGGCTGAAGGCATGGTCCGGGTTGCCGGCGGCCTTGCGTACTGACAGCAGGCGCCGGCCGTCTTCTTTCAGCTTGGCGCTGTATTCGGAGTGCACCGCGTTGCGTTCCCGGTCCACCAGCTCCGCGGTAAACAGCGGGTGGGAGAACTGCTGGGCAAAGCGGTCCAGTGCCGGTTCCAGGAATTCTCCTTCCACGTCGAAGAAGTAGTTGGTGTCTGCAAAGGCGGTGAAGGCGTTGTGGCTGCCGCCGTGGCTGCGGATGAACTGCTGGTATTCGCCCGGGTCCGGATATTTTTCGGTACCCAGAAACAGCATGTGCTCCAGAAAATGGGCGAGACCCTCACGGTCTTTCGGATCGTTGCCGCTGCCCACTGCGACATTCATGGAGGCGGCCGCTTTATCGGCGGCGGGGTCTGAGGCCAGTACCACTCTCAGGCCGTTGTCCAGTTCCAGGTAGCGGTATTCGTTCGGATCGTTGGGGCTTTTAACGGGCGATACGCTGGCCAGCGCCAGGGGGCTGAGCAGCAGGTAACCCAGAAAAAACAGGGCCAGGATCTGGAAACGGAACAGTCTATGGAACAGAGAACGTTCGGCAGTCATGGGGCCTCTTTACTGTGCTATGGACGAAAGTGCAGCGGGAAATCCGGGGTCAGTGCATCTGACCAGTTTTGGTGTTCGCCGGCTGCTGGGCCAGGGTTTTCCGGGCCAGGCTGGCAGCTTTTTCAGCATCCAGGTCACCGGTGGCAATCCGTTCGAGTACGGTGGCCATAATCGCGGTGGCTTGGCGGTACTCTGCAAACTCGGCCTGGAACGCCTTGTCGATGGCCTGGTATACGGCATCGATTTTCTCTTCCCGGCTGCCACTGTTGGCGGCGGTATCGTTGATGGCCTTGAGGCAGGCACGGGCAATGGCGATGTAGCGTTCGGTGTTGGGGCTGTCGTTCTGCATGCTGTTTGGCTAAACCTTGGTAGATTGATGTGATTGGATGCGCCGATGCGCTGGAAGTTCCTGATTATCGCATTGCTGCCGGCTGCTTGCATTGCCCGTTGGTAACCCGGCTGTTGCGACGCCAGCGACCAAATCCTGTGCTAGTCTGAAAAGCTGGTGTGTCGGTATTCCGGACATTCCCCGAGCGGGGCTGCCGGTTTTTAGAGTAATAGCTCTATTAAAAACAAAGGGTTACAGAGTAAAAGCTCTAAAAAAGTTCGATACATGAAGGTTGCAAATAAGTAGAATGCCCGCGAATGGAACAAGGCTAAGACTTTGGTCTTATGGTTCGTTGGTGAACAGACAATAACAGAGCAACAGGCAGGATGGAGTATTTATGAATTATTTCCTGACAGGCGGCACCGGTTTTATCGGTCGTTTTCTGGTAGAAAAACTGCTGGCCCGGGGCGGTACCGTACACGTTCTGGTGCGCGAGCAGTCGCAGGACAAGCTGGCAGAGCTGCGCGAGCGCTGGGGTGTGGATGACAGCCGGGTAAAGGCGGTTATCGGCGACCTCACCAGCAAGAATCTCGGCATTGATGCCAAGGCCATGAAAGCCCTGAAGGGGAATGTTGATCACTTCTTCCACCTGGCCGCTGTGTACGACATGAGCGCCGATGAAGAGGCCCAGGCAGCAACCAATATTGAAGGCACCCGGGCTGCTGTTCAGGCTGCCGAAGCCATGGGCGCAAAGCATTTCCACCACGCTTCGTCGATTGCCGCTGCCGGCCTGTTCAAGGGTATTTTCCGCGAAGATATGTTTGAAGAAGCGGAAAAGCTGGATCATCCGTACCTGCGCACCAAGCACGAATCCGAGAAAGTGGTGCGTGAAGAGTGCAAGGTGCCGTTCCGTATCTACCGCCCCGGCATGGTGGTCGGCCATTCCAAAACCGGCGAAATGGACAAGATCGACGGGCCATACTACTTCTTCAAAATGATTCAGAAGATCCGCCACGCGCTGCCGCAATGGCTCCCGACGGTCGGCATCGAAGGCGGCCGCCTGAATATTGTTCCGGTGGACTTTGTGGCGAATGCCCTCGATCACATTGCCCACCTGGACGGTGAAGACGGCAATTGTTTCCACCTGGTCGATTCTGATCCGTACAAAGTGGGCGAGATTCTCAATATCTTCTGCGAAGCCGGCCATGCTCCGCGTATGGGCATGCGCATCGACTCCCGGATGTTCGGCTTTATTCCGCCGTTTATCCGCCAGAGCATCAAGAACCTGCCTCCGGTGAAGCGTATTACCGGTGCGGTGCTGGAGGATCTGGGCATTCCGGCATCGGTGATGTCGTTCATCAACTACCCGACCCGTTTTGATACCCGGGAACTGGAGCGCGTGCTGAAGGGCTCCGGAATTGAAGTGCCGCGCCTGCCGGACTACGCCCCGGTTATCTGGGACTACTGGGAGCGCCACCTGGACCCGGACCTGTTCAAGGATCGCACCCTGAAAGGTACGGTGGAAGGCAAGGTGTGCGTGGTGACAGGCGCAACCTCCGGTATTGGCCTGGCGACCGCAGAGAAGCTGGCCGAGGCCGGCGCTATTCTGGTGATTGGTGCCCGCACCAAGGAAACCCTGGATGAAGTGGCCGGCCAGCTGGAGGCCAAGGGTGGAAACGTGCACGCCTACCAGTGCGACTTCTCCGACATGGAAGACTGCGACCGCTTTGTGAAAACCGTGCTGGATAACCACGGCCAGGTGGACGTGCTGGTGAACAACGCCGGTCGTTCTATCCGTCGCTCACTGGCGTTGTCGTTTGACCGCTTCCACGATTTCGAGCGTACCATGCAGCTGAACTATTTCGGATCTGTGCGCCTGATCATGGGCTTTGCGCCGGGCATGCTGGAGCGCCGTCGCGGGCACATGGTGAATATCTCTTCCATCGGTGTGCTGACCAATGCGCCCCGCTTCTCCGCCTACGTGGCGTCGAAGTCTGCGCTGGATGCCTTCAGCCGTTGCGCCGCGGCCGAGTGGTCAGACCGCAACGTTACGTTCACCACCATCAATATGCCGCTGGTGAAAACGCCGATGATTGCGCCGACCAAGATCTACGATTCAGTCCCCACGCTGACGCCGGACGAAGCCGCGCAGATGGTGGCAGATGCCATCGTTTACCGGCCCAAGCGCATTGCTACTCGCCTGGGTGTGTTTGCTTCGGTGCTGCATTCTCTGACGCCGAAAATGGGCGAGATCATCATGAACACCGGTTACCGGATGTTCCCGGATTCGCCCGCCGCAGCAGGCAGCAATTCCGGAGAGAAGCCGAAGGTGTCCACCGAGCAGGTGGCCTTTGCCGCCATCATGCGGGGCGTGCACTGGTAACAGTATGCCCGCCATGAAAAAACCCGCCTCGGCGGGTTTTTTCGTTTTGGCTGATCAGCTGGCCGGGGTTTCTTCCGGTTCGATCAGCGGAGGCGGAAAGCCGCCCAGCTCTTTCCAGCGATTGACGATGCCACAGAACAGGTCTGCGGTTTTTTCGGCATCGTAGGCCGCAGAGTGGGCTTCCTTGTTGCTGAACGGAATTCCCGCCAGCTTGCAGGCCTGGGCCAGCACGGTATGGCCATAGGCAAGGCCTGCCAGTGTGGCGGTATCGAAGGTGGAGAACGGGTGGAACGGGTTGCGCTTGATATCCGCCCTCAGCGCTGCCGCAAACACAAAGTTGTGATCGAAGGTGGCGTTGTGGCCCACCAGCACGGCGCGCTTGCAGTCGAAGGCTTTTACCGCCTTGCGGATAGGCGAAAAAATCTCGCTCAGGCCTTCGCGCTCCGGCACCGCTTCCCGCTCCGGGTTCCACGGATCAATGCCGGTGAAATCCAGGGCAGACTGTTCCAGGTTGGCGCCTTCGAATGGATCGATTTGCTGCACGTGGGTTTCGCCCCGGCGCAGCCAACCGTCTTCGTCCATGGTCAGCAGTACGGCGGCAATTTCCAGCAGGGCATCCCGCTCGGGATTGAAGCCTGCGGTTTCAACATCCACAACCACCGGCAGAAAGCCGCGAAAGCGTTGGGACAAAGGGTGTGGCTGTTTGTTTTCTTCTGACACGCGAACTCCGGTGTTCGTGTAATGAATGGAAAAGGTTTTACGCCAGGCGCCAGTTTACGGTTTCACCGGCTTTCAGGGGCACGATGGTGCCATCGGCCAGGGGCAGTTGCTCTGGCATGGTCCAGGGTTCCCGCACCAGGGTGATGGTGTCGGTGTTTCTGGGCAGGCCGTAGAAATCAGGGCCGTTAAAGCTGGCAAAGGCTTCGAACTTGTCCAGAATGCCCAGCTCTTCGAATACGTCTGCATACAGGCCGATGGCACCATAAGCCGAATAACAGCCGGCACAGCCGCAGGCGGCTTCTTTCTTGTCTCTGGCATGGGGTGCGGAATCGGTGCCCAGGAAGAAGCGCGGGTCGCCACTGGCAACCGCTTCACGCAGCGCCAGCTGGTGCTTGTTGCGCTTCAGAATGGGCAGGCAGTACAGGTGTGGCCGAACGCCGCCCACCAGCATGTGGTTGCGGTTGTACATCAGGTGCTGTGGCGTCAGGGTGGCGGCCAGGTTGCCACTGGTGTGGCTGCGCACAAACTCGGCGGAATCTGCCGTGGTGATGTGTTCCAGTACCACTTTCAGCTGGGGGAATGCCTGCAGGGTAGGGGCCAGCACCCGTTCCAGGAAGACTTTTTCACGGTCAAAGATATCGATGTCGGCATCGGTTACTTCCCCGTGTACCAGCAGCAACATGCCGCAATCGGCCATGGCTTCCAGTACCGGGTAGATGTTGCGGATATCGGTGACACCGGAGGCAGAATTGGTGGTGGCGCCCGCTGGATAGAGCTTGGCAGCGATAACCCCGGCGGCCTTGGCTTCGCGGATGGTTTCCGGGGTGGTGCTTTCGGTCAGGTACAGGGTCATCAGCGGATCGAAGCCGGTATCAGCAGCTGCCGCCAGAATGCGTTCACGGTAGGCCATGGCCATGGAAGCATCGGTTACCGGAGGCACCAGGTTGGGCATGATGATGGCGCGGCCGAAACAGGCTGCAGTGGCAGGCACCACGTTGTTCAGTACAGCACCGTCCCGTACATGCAGGTGCCAGTCGTCCGGGCGGGTGATGGTCAGTTCTCTGGTCATGGAAGTATCCGCAAGGCAGCCAAAAATTTTGCGGATTATACCAGAAGGTGCCGGCTATTGATCAGCCCGTTCCACGCGGAAGTCAGTAAACCGCGTTCAGCACGTCCAGGTGGGCGGCTACGCTTTCAGCCAGGGCTTTAAGGTGATACCCGCCTTCCAGGGTGGAGATGATCCGGTCGTTGGCATGGTCGTGGGCAACGCTGACCAGCATTTCGGTCAGCCATCGGTAGTCTTCGGTTTCCAGGTTCAGCTCGCCCATGGGGTCTTTCTTGTGGCCATCAAAGCCGGCAGAGATCAGCACCAGTTGGGGCCGGAAATCCTGCAGCTTCTTCAGCCAGGCGGCTTCCACGATCTTGCGGTACTCGGTGGAGCTGCAGTTGGCCTCGATGGGGGCATTAACGATGTTGTCTGCCTGCCGGTGCACATGGGAGTGCGGGTAGAACGGATGCTGGAAGCTGGAGCACATCAGAATGCGCTCGTCGCCACTGACGATATCCACCGTGCCATTGCCCTGATGCACATCGAAGTCGATGATGGCGACCCGCTCCAGGTGGTGGAAGGTGAGGGCGCGCATGGCCGCCAGTGCGATGTTGTTGTAGAAGCAGAAACCCATAGACTTGGTGCGCTCGGCGTGGTGTCCGGGCGGGCGGGCACAAACGAAGGCGTTGGTTACCTGGCTGCTCATCACCATGTCTACCGCTTGTACGTTGCCACCTGCGGCCAGGCGCGCCGCGTGCAGGGTATCTGGCATCATGGCGGTGTCCGGATCTGTAAAAACGCGGCCACGGGTGGGCTGCATCAGGTCCAGTTGCTGCAGGTAGGTTTCGGGATGCACGGTCAGAAGCTGGTCGCGGGTGATTTCTTCTGGTCTTACCCAGTCGAGATCCTCCTGCAGATGGGTGTCTGCAAGGTAGGCCAGGATGCTTGATATGCGCTCAGGGCTTTCCGGGTGTTCCGGGCCCATGTTGTGCTTCATGCAGTCATCGTGGGAAAAGAATGCCGTGGTCATACGTGTAGTCTGTGCCTGAATCTGCTTCTTATTAAAACCATGTTATCAGGGATACCCGAAGTATGTTGTATTTCTTTGGTCTAATGGGCGTGATACGGATTTACATCAGGAAATCCCCATCTAAGATAAGGTATACATTGATAAGCATCCTGTATTACTGGGATTTTTAACCTGAAGCCCGTTGTATCACTCTGGGAGAGTCGCGTTGAGTACCCGCTATCTGGAAAGCCTGTTTAACCCCGAGTCTATCGTCGTGATCGGTGCATCCGAACGGGCAGATAACCTGGGTGGTATGGTTCTGCGTAACCTTCTGGGTGGCGGTTTTCCCGGCCGGCTGGTGGTGGTCAACCAGAGTGAATACGAGAACGTGCACGGGGTGCCCTGTGTCGAGAAGGTGTCGAAGCTGGACTTCACGCCGGATCTCGCCATCATCTGTACGCCGCCCAACACCGTGCCGAAAATGGTGCGCAAGCTGGGCGAGCGGGGTGTGCGCACGGCTATTGTGATGACCGGCGGTATGTCCCGTACCCACAGTAAGACGGGGCAGCCGCTGATGTACTCGGTGCGGGATGCCGCCCGTGAAACCGGAATCCGGGTACTCGGCCCCAACACCATCGGGCTGATGGTGCCGGCCCGGCACCTGAACGCCACCTACGCCCACATGGGTGCGATTCCCGGCCGGGTGGCCTTTGTGGGGCAATCCGGCACCATTGCCAGCTCGGTACTGGACTGGGCATTTGCCCGGGGTGTGGGGTTTTCCTACTTCCTGACCCTCGGCGACGGCATGGATATCGACCATGACGACCTGATCGATTACCTGGCCCAGGATACCCAGACCCGCGCCATCCTGCTGCACATTGAAAGCATTCCGAACCCCAGCCGCTTCATGTCGGCGGTACGGGTAGCCTCCCGAACCAAGCCGGTAATTGCCGTTAAATCCGGCCGAGTGCCGGAATCCGAGTGGTTCTCCCACCAACTGCCGGCGGGGATTCGCCGGACAGACCCGATCTACGATGCCATGCTGCAGCGCGCCGGTGTGCTGCGGGTGGATGGCCTGGGCCAGATGTTCGACGCCCTCGAAACCCTGACCCGCATGCGCCCCCTGCGCCGCGAATCCCTGGCGATTATGGGGAACGGGGTAGGGCCGGGTGTGCTGGCGGTAGACCGGCTGGCGGACCTGGGTGGGGAGCTGGCGGAACTGTCTCCGGGCAGTATTGATGCCCTGGCGGAATTGTTGCCGCCGTACTGGACGCGCAAGAACCCCATCGACCTGAACTACGATGCCTCGCCGGAGCTGTATGCCCAGGCTATCAAGATCCTGGCGAAGGATCCGAATGTCGCCAACGTGCTGGTGATGTACGCGCCAACCCTGGTGCAGGACAGCCTGCAGATTGCCGATGCCGTGGTGCAGGCCTCCAAGGGCACGCGCCTGAACATTTTCACCTGCTGGCTGGGCCAGAGCACGGTGATGGATTCCCGGGAGGAGTTCTACCGGGCCGGTATTCCTTCGTTCTTCAACCCGGAAAAGGCCGTGATGGCGTTCATGCAGCACGTGCGTCACCAGCGGGTACAGCGGCTGCTGACAGAAACGCCGGAATCCTTCACCGACCACTTTGCTGACAGGGCCAATACCCGCGGGCTGGTTGCCAAGGCCCTGCGTGACGGCCGCAATCATCTTTCAAGCCGGGAAGCCCGCCGGGTTATCCGTGATTACGGCGTGCACACCATCGACACCATGTACTGTGACGATATGGAAGAAGTGCTGGAGATGTTCTCCATCGAGCGCCGCCCGATCGACGTAACCGTGATCCACGAGCAGGTGTGTCATCCGTTCCTGGATCTCAGCCCCACCCAGCGCCGCTACAAGGGCACCTTAAAGAAGCTCAACAGCGAGCAGGCCATCATTGATGCCTGTCGTTTCCTGGAAGAGGAATACCAGGAGCATTTCCCGGACAGCGGCTTCCTGGGCTTTGCCGTTCAGCACTCCTACCAGCACGTGGGCGGAATTGAATTCAGCGTGGGCATTACCCGGGATGATGTGTTCGGGCCATTGGTGGTGTGTGGCGCCGCCGGTGCCCAGGTAAACATCATGACCGACCGGCAGATTGCCTTGCCGCCCCTGAACATGGTGCTGGCCCGTGAGCTGCTGCGCCGTACTTACATGTACAAGTTGCTGAAGGAACACAGCCTGAAGCCGGAAGAGGATATCCGGGCGGTGTCCGAGACGTTGGTGAAACTGTCCCAGATCGTGATCGACATTCCCGAGATCCGTGGTTTGGAAATTTCTCCGCTGCTGTTCAACGAGCAGGGTGCGGTGGCGGTTAACATTGCCATCAACCTGGACAGCAAGCCGGGTAAGCCGGTAATCCAGCCCTATCCGAAGGAGCTGGAAGAGTGGATTGTGCTGCCGAAATCCGGCCGTCGGGTGGTTATCCGGCCGGTACTGGCCGAAGACGAGCCGGCGCACCGCCAGTTCCACGAACACCAGTCACCGGAGTCCATCCGCTACCGTTTCTTCCAGTACCGCAAGAACTTCTCCCGGGAAGACGTGGCCCAGATGGTGCAGATCGACTACGACCGGGAAATGGTCTTTATCGCCAACGCCCCGAAGCAGGATGGTGAGGGTGAGGAAACCCTGGGCACCGTGCGTACCTGGACAGACGCCGACAACCTGCGCTGCGAGTTTGCCGTGATGGTAGACGATCGCATGAAAGGCGAGGGCTTGGGCGTGGCGCTGATGCAGAAAATGATTGAATACTGCCGGGCCCGGGGCACCATGGAAATGATTGGTAACGTATTGCCGGACAACCGCCCGATGCTGCAGCTGGCGGAGCATCTGGGTTTCGAGATCAAGTTCAATCCGGAAGAGGAAGTGATGGATCTCCGGCTGGTACTGAACGAGCCGGAGAAGGACTGGCAGAAGGAACGGTTGAAGAAGGGGGGGCACCTGTAGCCCCCCCTGTCTGATTATTCTTCGACGATGGCGGAGCGGTCTTCTCCGCCCAGTGCTTCCAGCAGTCCCGGAATCAGCCGGGACAGTTCCAGCGTCATGATGGTGAAGGCGGCGTCAAACTTGGCCATAGCGTCGTCTGCGTCCACATCATCCAGCTGGTCTTGCAGGGTTTCGCCGAATTTCAGCCGGCGGATGCCCAGTTCTTCATCCAGCACGAACGATACGTTGTCGTCCCAGGTCAGGGCCAGCTTGGTTACCTGCATGCCTGTTTCCAGGTGGTTGCGGATTTCATCGGCTTTCAGGTCCAGGCCCTTGCAGCGCACCACGCCGCCATCTTCTGACGGGTCTTTCAGCTCGCACTCGCTGCCCAGCACAATGGTAGCCGGGTGGTCGATGCTTTCATTCAGCCAGCCGGTGAAGGTAAAGGCCGGGGCCTGTTCCACCGCCGGCGGGCGAACCGGCAGGGAACCCAGGCTTTTGCGCAGGGTAGACGCCAGGTCTTCCGCTTGCTTGGCCGAGCCGGCATCCACCACCAGCACACCGTCCTGGGGTGCCAGGTAGGCAAAGCAGCGGCGGTTGCGGGAAAAGGCCTGGGGCAGCATTTCCAGCATGACCTGTTCTTTGATCTCTTCTTTCTCTTTCTTGCGAACTTTGCGGCCCTGTTCCACTTCAATGGCTTCGGCCCGCTCTTCCACGGCTTCCTTGACCACCGGGCCCGGCAGAATCTTTTCTTCCTTGCGCAGGGCAATCAGGTGATAGCCGTTGGCGCTGTGTACCAGTTGATCGCCGTGCTTGCCCAGCGGTGGAACCCAGCCCTGACGGGTGGTTTCCTGTGGGCCGCACGGTTTGAAAGCATCGGCCTGAAGCTTCTCTTCCAGTGCTTCGGCGGAGATATCAAAATGCTTGGTAAAACGGAAAATCCGGGCGTTGCGGAACCACATGGGGCTAAATCCTTGCTAGAGGCTGTTGGTACAAAAAGGAGGGGGATGATACGGCTACCGCCGGTAGCCGTAAAGTGACGGCCGAGTGGTCAGATGTGCATGATCTCGACCAGCACGGTCTTCACAAGAAAGCCTACAACGCCTGCGCCCAGCACGGTAAACAGGGCGATGGTGCCAAACTTGCCGGCCTGGGATTTCTTGGCCAGGTCCCAAACGATAAAGCCCATCCAGACAATCAGGCCGGTCAGAAACACCAGCATGGCGATCTGGGAAAATACTGCTTCGTTCATGGTTACTCCGATATCAACTGAAACTGATCTTTGCAGGTTGGAACAAGCCGGTTACTGCTCGTCTCTCAGGAACACCCAGTTGTTGGTATCGGACTGCTCTTCACTGAAGTAGTAGCCTTCCAGGTTGAATCCTTTCAGGTCATCGGCCTGGGTAATCCGGTTCTGGATGGCATAGCGGCACATCAGCCCGCGGGCTTTCTTGGCGTAGAAGCTGATCATCTTGTACTGGCCGTTCTTCCAGTCTTTGAACTGGGGGGTCACCAGGCGGCCGTCGATGTCTTTCTTCTGAACGCTCTTGAAGTATTCGTTGGAGGCCAGGTTAACCAGCACCTTGTCGTCTGCTGCGAGCAGCTCGTTCAGGGCCTTGGTGAGTTTGCTTCCCCAGAAGGCGTAGAGGTCTTTGCCACGCTTGTTCTCGAACTTCGTGCCCATTTCCAGCCGGTAGGGCTGCATCAGGTCCAGCGGCTTGAGCAGTCCATACAGGCCGGACAGCATACGCAGGTGCTGCTGGGCAAAGGCGAAGTCGTCTTCGCTGAAGCTTTCAGCATCCAGCCCGGTATAAACGTCGCCCTTGAAGGCCAGGATGGCCTGGCGGGCGTTGTCCGGTGTGAACGGCGTGTGCCAGCTGCGGAAGCGCTCGGCGTTGAGCTGGCCGAGCTTGTCGCTGATGCTCATCAGGTTGCTCACCTGATGGGGTTCCAGTTCCTTGAGCTGGTCGATCAGCTCGCAGGCATCATCCAGGTAGTCCGGTTGGGTATAGGTTTCCGTGGCCAGCGGGCTCTCGTAATCCAGAGTCTTGGCGGGGGAAATGATCATCAGCATGTCAGCGGATCCTCATTGCAGAAACGTCAGTAACTGGTCCCTGGTAAACGGCCAGCCAAGTTCCGCACCGGTGTCGCTGCGGCGCAGCACCGGAATGCGGGTGCCGTAGCGTTCCACCAGCTCTTCAGACTGGGCAATATCCACCACATCTACCGGGATGGGCTCCGGCATGGGCGTGTTCACCAGCAGGGCTTCTGCCAGTTCACACAGGTGGCAATTGGAGGTGGTGTAAAACAGTAATTCCATTATTTTTTCGGCTGCGCGTCGATTTGCTGGCCGTTTACACCCCGGCTGTCCTTGCCCATCAGGTACAGGTACACCGGCATCAGAGCTTCCGGTTCCGGGTTTTTCTTCGGATCTTCCGCCGGGTACGCCAGCAGGCGCATGCCGGTGCGGGTCGCACCCGGGTTCAGGCTGTTCACCCGAATATTATTGCGCTCGTCGTCCAGCTCGTCGGCCAGCAACTGGGCCAGGCCTTCCACGGCGAACTTGGATACCGCATAGGCACCCCAGTAGGCCCGCGCCTGGCGGCCGACACCGGAGGAGGTGAAGATCATCGACGCATCATCGGATTTGCGTAGCAGCGGAATCATTGCCCGGCTGAGCAGGAACGGGGCGGTGGCGTTAACGTGCATCACCTTGTTCCAGGTTTCCGGGTCGTACAGTTCTACCGGGCTGCGGGAGCCCAGAATGCCCGCGTTATGCAGCAGGCCATCCAGCCGACCGAAGTTTTCCTCGATGGTCATGGCCAGTTCTTCGTAGTCCTTGACCGCCGCGCCTTCGAAGTTCATCGGCACAATGGCCGGTTGCGGATGGCTGGCGGCTTCGATTTCGTCGTAGACCTCTTCCAGCCGGCCTACGGTGCGGCCCACCAGAATCACGGTGGCGCCGTGGGCGGCGTAGGCTTTGGCGGCAGCGCGGCCAATGCCGCTGCCGGCTCCGGTTACCATGACAATGCGGTCTTTCAGAAGATCGGCGGGTGCCTGGTAATCTTGCATAACCTGTCTCCGTGTTCAGGCGTTTTCCGGCCCGAATAGTGCCGGGATTGAACGAAAAAGGGGGCTTATTGTAACAGCTTTGCCAGGTCGCTGACGGTGTCGGCAATGATATCGGCTTGCCACAGATCAACCGTGTGGGGTTGCTCGATGTAACCGTAGCGCACAGCGATGGTGCGCATGCCGGCGTTACGGCCGGCTTCGATATCCCGCTCGTGGTCGCCAACATACACGGCCTGTTCCGGCGCAGCACCAATTCTCTGGCAGGCCAGGAACAGCGGCTCCGGGTGTGGTTTGCGTTCGCTGACGTGGTCCGGGCAGATCAGGGTGGCGCAACGTTGGGCCAGCCCCAGTGCCTGTACCAGCGGCTCGGCAAAGCGTACCGGCTTGTTGGTGACAATGCCCCAGGGAATGCCACGGGCTTCCAGGTTTTCCAGCAGTGAGTCCATGCCCTCGAACAGGGTGGTTTCTACCGCTACGCCCGCCTCGTATAGGTCCAGAAAAGCCGTGTGCTTTTCCACGTAGCCGTCATGCTCTGGCTCCAGCCCGAAACCGACCCGGATCATGGCCCTTGCGCCATTGGACACCGAAGGGCGGATTTGTTCGGCCGCCAGCGGTTCAAGGTTATGGAGCTGGCGCAGCTGGTTCAGGCAGCGGATGAAATCCGGTGCGGTGTCGATCAGGGTGCCATCCAGGTCAAACAGTACCGCAGAGGGTTTTTGATCAGTCTTCACGAATATCCCGCGCGTGCATCAGGTAGTTGACGTCGACATCACGGCCCAGCTTGTAGCTTTTGGTGATGGGGTTGTAGGTCATACCGGTAAGCTCGCGCACGTCCAGCCCGGCGTGGCGCAGGTAGTCGGACATTTCCGAGGGCCGGATGAACTTCTTCCACTCGTGGGTGCCCTTGGGCAGCATGTTCAGCACGTATTCCGCGCCCACAATGGCAAACAGGAAGGACTTCGGGTTGCGGTTGATGGTAGACACAAACAGGTGCCCGCCCGGGCGCAACATGGCCGCGCAAGACTTGATGACCGAGCCCGGGTCCGGAACGTGCTCCAGCATTTCCAGGCAGGTGACGGTGTCGTACTGGCCGGCATGTTCCGGGTCCCGGGCCAGCTCCTCGATGGTGGTCTGGCGGTAGTCCACCTTCACACGGGATTCCATGCCGTGCAGCCGAGCTACGTTCAGCGGGGCTTCGCCCATGTCGATGCCGGTTACGTGGGCACCACGCAGGGCCATGCCTTCAGACAGCAGACCGCCACCACAGCCAACATCCAGTACTTTCTTGCCTGCCAGCGATACCCGCTCGTCGATGTAGTTCAGGCGCAGGGGATTGATGTCGTGAAGCGGCTTGAATTCGCTGCTGGGGTCCCACCAGCGGCTGGCCAGTGCTTCAAACTTGGCAATCTCGTTCTGGTCTACGTTCTGGTTGCTCATGGAGTGCACCTGGTTGAGATAATTAACTGAGAATCTTGTTGCGCCAGTCGCTGACACGCAGCATCAGGTCTGGCACATCGATACGGGTCAAACGGCCGTCTTGTACCTGAGGTACGCCGTGAATCCAGCTGTGGCTTACTGCCCGGCCATGGTTGCTGTACACCAGGTGAGAGGCCGGGTCGTACACGGGCTGCAGGAACGGGTCGCTGAGATCAACGGCAATCAGGTCGGCCAGTTTGCCCGGCACCAGCGAGCCCAGTTCGTGGTCGCGGCCCAGGGCCCGGGCGCCGTTAATGGTCGCCATCTTGAGTGCGGTGTGTGCCGACACGGCGGCAGCATCCCCGGCCACCACCTTGGCCACCATGGCCGCGGTTTTCAGTTCGCCGAACAGGTCGAGATCGTTGTTGCTGGCAGCCCCGTCGGTACCGATCGTGACATTGATGTTGCTGTCGATCAGCTTCTGAACCGGGCAAAAGCCGCTGGCCAGCTTCAGGTTCGATTCCGGGCAGTGGACGATGTGCCCTCCGGCCCGGGCCAGATGCTCCAGATCGGAATCGTCAATCTGGGTCATGTGCACATACTGGCTGTTCGGGCCGAGTACGCCCAGTTCTGCCATCCGGAATACCGGGCGCTTGCCGGTGGCCTTTACGGCTTCGTCCACTTCGAAGGCGGTTTCGTGCAGGTGTATTTGCAGGGCCGCACCGGTTTCCTCTGCCAGCTTAACGGCTGCCGTCAGCGGTTGGTCAGACACCGTATAGGGTGCATGGGGGCCGATGGCGGGCATGATGTAGTCGTCGTGCTGCCACAGGGCAATCAGGTCGGCACCTTTGCGCAGGTAATCCTCCGGGCCGGAGCCCCACACCGTCGGGTTGTCCAGCAGGGGGAAGCAGATCTGTGCGCGCATGCCAACGTCGTGGGCCACCTGGGCAGTCACTTCCGGGAAGAAATACATATCCGAGAAGGTGGTGGTGCCGGTGCGCAGCATTTCGGCCATGGCCAGGCGGGTGCCGTCCAGAACAAAGGGTTCGCTGACAAAGCGGCCTTCGGCCGGCCAGATGTGGTCGTTCAGCCAGGTCATCAGTGGCAGGTCGTCGGCCATGCCCCGGAACAGGGACATCGCGGTGTGGCCGTGCAGGTTGATCAGCCCTGGCAAGACCACGTGCTGGTCCAGGTTGATGGTTTCCCGGGTGCGGAACTTCTGGTCTGCTTCGCTCTGGGGCAGGACATCGGCAATACGGCTGCCCTGAAGGATAACAGCCTGGTGTTCCAGAACCACGCCAAAGGGTTCCATGGGTATCAGCCAGCGCGCGTTGATCCGGGTGTCGGCCGCAGTAATGGTGTCTGCCGTCATTAACCTGCCTTGTCAGCTATTGGCACGGTTGATCGTGCCGGAAAATTCAACTCGGAAGTATAACCAGCCCGCTGCAACAGAACTACCCCGGCCACCGGGCCAATGGAGGTATAAACGAAGTAGGAAAAAGCTATACTGCGTTTTTTTCACCCCCTGCGGAGCTGTTTATGGCCAATTCCACTTCCTCCCGTTCCATGGGCACTGTAGCCATGCGCTGGCATGGTTACCGGCTTGAGCTGCTGGACCAGCGATTGCTGCCGGGGGAAGAGCACTGGATTACCTCGGAGGACGCTACCGGCGTGGCCCAGTGTATTGCCGATATGGTGGTTCGGGGGGCGCCCGCTATTGGTATCAGTGCAGCCTACGGGGTTGCCCTGGCTGCACGCCATGCCGGTACTGACGATTGGCAGGGAGAGGTTGAGCGGGCGATTGATGAACTGGCCCGTTCCCGCCCGACCGCGGTAAACCTGTTCTGGGCCCTGGAGCGCATGGGCAGGGTCTTCGGGGCCTGCCAGTCCTTGCCCGAAGCAGCGGAGCAACTGGCTGCCGAAGCGGTACGTATTCACGAGGAAGACCTGGCAGCCAACCTTGCCATGGCGGACCATGCGCTGGAGGTCATGGACATACAGGCGCCCATGTCCGTGCTGACACACTGCAATACCGGAGCCCTGGCCACTGGTGGTTATGGCACGGCACTGGGGGTAATCCGTCGCTTGCATGAGAAGCAGTTGCTGGAACGGGTATACGCGGATGAAACCCGCCCCTGGCTGCAAGGCAGCCGGCTGACCGCCTGGGAACTGACCCGTGATGAAATCCCCGTTACCCTGAATGCCGATGGTGCAGCCGCCGCCATCCTGGCCAGCGGTAAGGTGAAGTGGATTGTGGTGGGGGCAGACCGTATTACCGCCAATGGTGATGTGGCCAACAAGATCGGTACCTACAACCTGGCGGTGCTGGCCCGTTATCACAGTGTGGGCTTTATGGTGGTGGCGCCGTCCAGCACCGTGGACATGGCCCTGGCGTCTGGCGCGCAGATTCCCATTGAAGAGCGGGAAGGTACGGAAGTCCGGGAAATTCGGGGCATTGCGCTGGCGCCGGCGGGCGTGGAGGTGTTCAACCCGGTGTTCGATGTTACCCCGGCCAGCCTGATTGATGCGATCGTAACCGAGAAGGGCGCTGTCCGGAATCCGGACCTGGCGGCCATGCAGGCGCTATTTGCCTGAGTCTTTGCCGGCCCCGGATTTTCCTGCGGTGGCCTGGCCGGCCTGGAGGTTTGCTTTCAGGTCGGCCACCTGCTTTTCCTGCTCTTCCACGAAGTGCATGGACATCTCAAAGCTGTGGCGGGTGAATTCCAGAACCTTGCGGAAGCCTTCATCCGACAGGGTACGGGCATCGTCGTGGCGCCGGAAAATATTGATAAATTCCCGTTCCCGCTCGAACTGCAGCGGTAGGCGCCCGATGCCCCAGTCGTTCAGCAGTTGCCACACCTCCGGGTTGTAGTTGCGGGTAGTGCGCATGATGAAGGGAATCGGGTCGTTACGGGCAATCAGTGCCGCAAGGCGCAGAATAAGCTCGAAGGACAGGGTAGACGTACCGTTCTCGATGGCTTCCAGCAGCGACTTGTCTTTCAGGTTGAGGGCTTCGCTCATTTCCGAAAGCGTAAGCCCGGCCACTTCGCGGATGTCTTTCATGGACTGGCCGGCGGTGAGCATGGCCCGCAGCTGATCCTGGGAGTTGATCAGCGCGCGGCCCACCCGCAGGGAGGTATCGGTGGCCTTGGCACCCAGCCGAAGGGCAGAACCGGTAAATCCCGCTATCCGCTCCAGTATGCCTTCCGGGCTCCTGGCCTTGTTATCGCGGCCTGCCAGGCTTTCCACTTCGTCCATGGAGCGCATGGCGTGCAGGGCATCCAGCAGCATGTCCCGGAACAGGGCGGCGCGCTGCTGGCTATCCTGGTTGGCTGGCTCCCGGTCGGTGTCTGCCATGTGGTTACCGGGTTTCGGCTTTGGCCGCGAACTGTGTGGGCGACAGGATAGAGGCGGTGCGCTGGTCCAGTTCCAGCAGGTCGGCCATGATGTGGCCGCCTTCACGGATCACGAAGTCCAGTTCGTCATCGGTGGTGTCCAGGTCTGCGGCCTGCTCGTCCTGCCATTGCTCGAGGTCTTCCAGGGTGTCGAACGGCTCTTCACCGCGCAATTCCCTGCGGGCGTTGGCAATGGTCAGCCGGGTATTTTCAATCTGGCTGTGCTGGTCCTTCCGCTCGGCGTGGTTCAGGCTTACGTAGTCCATCTGCCGCTGCTGGGTAAGGAATTCGATTTCTTTCTGCAGCAGGCTGAATTCCGGGTTGGTCGCAAACCGGTCTTCATGGCGCTCGCGCAGTTCATCGATAATGCCGCTGAAGTCGAAGTAACGGTTATGGGGCACCGCTTCAATCTGGTCCCAGGGCAGGGCGTGGTCCAGGGCATCTTCGCCGATGCGGGTTTTGTCGATGCGTGACGGAATCTCGATGTCCGGAATCACCCCTTTATGCTGGGTAGAGCCGCCGGATACCCGGTAAAACTTGGACTGGGTAATCTTCAGCTGGCCGTGGTTCAGGGGCCGAACCGCCTGTACCGTACCCTTGCCGAAGGTTTGGGAGCCTACGACCAGGCCGCGACCATAATCCTGGATGGCGCCGGCAAAGATTTCCGAAGCCGAGGCACTCATGCGGTTAACCAGCACCACCAGCGGGCCGTCGTAAACCACGGTGGGGTCTTCGTCGTTCAGCACCTGTACATCGTTGTTGGCGTTACGGATCTGCACTGTCGGGCCTTTGTCGATAAACAGGCCTACCAGGTCGTTGGCTTCGTGCAGGGCACCGCCACCGTTGTTGCGCAGGTCCATCACCACGCCATCGACACCGTCTTCTTTCAGTTCGCTGATCAGCCGGCGAACGTCCCGGGTGGTGCTTTTGTAATTGGGATCACCTGCCTGCATGGCCTGGAAATCGGCATAGAAGGTAGGAATGGTGATCACGCCAATGCGATAGTCCTGGCCCTTACGTTCCAGTTCGATCACTTCCTTGCTGGCGCTCTGTTCTTCCAGCTTGACCTCGTCCCGGATGATATCGATCGAGCGGGTAACGCTTTCGTCCGAGGCGTTGGCCGGAATCACTTCCAGGGTGACGGTTGAGTTGCGGGGGCCGCGAATCAGGTCCACCACTTCATCCAGGCGCCAGCCGATCACGTTGACCGGTTTTTCGCCCTCCTGTGCTACCGACACAATACGGTCGGCCGGTTGCAGCTGGCCTTGTTTGGAAGCCGGGCCGCCGGGAACCAGTCGCACCACCTTGGTGTATTCGTTGTCGGACTGCAGCACCGCGCCAATGCCCTCGAGGGACAGGCTCATGTTGATGTTGAAGTTCTCCGAGGTGCGCGGAGAGAAGTAGGAGGTGTGCGGGTCCCACATGCCGGTGAAGGCGTTCATGTAGGCCTGGAAGGCATCTTCGCTGCGGGCCTGGTAGGCGCGCTTCAGCTGGCCTTCGTAGCGGCGGCGCAGGTTCTCTTCGATGACGTCGTCTTCAGTACCGTTCAGGCGCTGGGCCAGCACCGCGTTCTTGATGCGCTTGACCCAGAGCTGGTCCAGCGCGGCGCTGTCGGCTTCCCAGGGTGCTTCGGAGCGGTCAACGCGGATTTGATCGTTGCCTTCGAAGTCCAGGTTATCAATGCCCTCGTCGATCAGCGACAGGGCGAACTGCAGGCGCTGGATAACCCGCTGCTGCACCAGGTTATAGATATCAAAGCCTGGTTGCAGCTGGCCGGTTTTCAGGGCCGAACCCAGGCGGTTACGGACGTTGGAGAGTGCGTCGATGTCCTGCTGGGTCAGGTAAACGCGCTGGTTGTCCAGGTAGTCCAGGTAGGCATCAAACACATCGCCAGAGAGTTCGTCACTGATACCCAGGTTGCGGAAATGGGTGAACTGAAGCTGGCGGGCAATCAGGATGTTGGCCCGGGCCTGGTCAATGGTGGGCGCGACCGGCTCGTAGATAGCCGATTCATCCAGCTTTGCCTGCAAACCGGACAGTCCCGGCACCAGCAGGGCAAGGCCCAGTGCTGTGCAAAGCCCCGCTTTTTTCAGGGTGGCCGGCCGGGGGCTGTGTTGTCTGATTCTTTCCGCAATGCTCATAAATGCATACCTGGCGATACTGGGTGTCTGGTAACGCGTAAGCCGCTGTTCTACCCGTGACTGATAAATTTATTGTAGGCAACCGCTACACCTGTTGCCATAGGCCTTGGGTATAGCTTCGTGACAATATGTCCATATACGTTGCGCCCCGGGGTAATAGATTGGGGCAGGTTGCGGGAAGTAAAGTGGCCGGAGGGAGGCCCCCTCCGGCCGGCAGGGTCAGGAGAAGGTTTCGTTGTTCTCTGCCTTGCCCATCAGCAGCGCAGGCGGTGCGAAGCGCTCGCCGTACTGGTCAGCCAGTTGCTGTGCCCGTTCGGCAAAGGCCCGAACACCGTACTGATTGACGAACTGGATGGCGCCGCCGGTCCAGGGCGCGTAGCCAATGCCGAAGATGCTGCCGATGTTGGCATCTTCCACGGTTCTCAGCACGCCTTCTTCCAGGCAGCGGATGGTCTCGATAGCCTGGATGAACAGGATGCGGTCTTTCAGGTCCTGAAGCTGCACGCTGCGGGCCTTGGCCTGGTCTACGAACAAGTTCTCCAGCTCCGGCCAAAGGTATTTTTTGCCCTTCTCCGGGTACTCGTAGAAACCGGCGCCGGCGGCTTTGCCTTTGCGGTTGTGGGTATCCACCATCGCATCAATGACGGCTTCGGCCGGGTGTGGCTGCCAGGTGCCGCCGGCGGCTTCGGTGTCTTTCCGGCTCTGGGCGCGGATGTGCTGCATCAGGGTCATGCTGACTTCATCAGAAATCGCCAGTGGCCCCACCGGCATGCCGGCTAACAAACCTGCGTTCTCGATACTGGAGGGGTGAATGCCCTCGGCCAGCATGCTGATGCCTTCGTTCACGAAGGTGCCGAACACCCGGGAGGTGAAGAAGCCGCGGCTGTCGTTCACCACAATGGGGATCTTGCCGATCTGCTGCACGTAGTCGAAGGCGCGGGCCAAGGTGTCATCGGAGGTTTTCTCGCCCACGATGATTTCCACCAACTGCATCTTGTCCACCGGGGAGAAGAAGTGCAGGCCGATGAAGTTATCCGGCTTGGCGGAGGCCTGCGCCAGTTGGGTAATGGGGATGGTGGAGGTGTTGGAGGCAAAGATGCCGTTGGCCGCCATTTTCGGCTCGGCTTCCTGGGTAACCTTTGCCTTCAAATCGCTGTCTTCGAACACGGCTTCGATGATCAGGTCACAACCTTCCAGATCGTCGGCGGAAGCCGTGGCTTTAATTCGGGCCAGCACCTCGTCTTTCTGGGCTTCGGTCATCCGGCCGCGGCTGACTTTCTTCGTCAGCAGGTTCTCGGAGTAGCGTTTGCCTTTCTCGGCGTTTTCAACCGAGACATCCTTCAGCACCACCTCAATGCCGCGGCTGGCCGTGGAGTAGGCAATCCCGGCACCCATCATGCCTGCACCCAGTACGCCCACTTTCTTGAAAGTTTCTTTTTCCACACCATCCGGGCGACTGCCGCCGGCCTTGATGGCGTTGAGCTGGAACCAGAAGGTGCCGGTCATGTTCTTGGCTACCTGACCGGTGGCCAGCTCGGCAAAGTATCGGGTTTCAATCAGGCTGCCGTTGTCGAAGTCCACCTGGGCGCCTTCCACGGCTGCTGCCAGAATCCGCTCAGGGGCAGGGTAGCAGCCCTTGGTTTTTTGACGCAGCATGGCTGGGGCGATGGCCAGTTTCTGTGCCATGGCTGGATGATGTGGGGCGCCGCCGGGGAATTTGAAGCCTTTCTGGTCCCAGGGCTGCTGGCACTTGGGGTTGGCTTCAATAAAGGCACGGGCCTTGGCGATCATGTCTTCCGGAGAACTGGCCAATTCATTCACGATGCCGGCTTTCAGGGCCGCTTTCGGGTTGATCTTTTTGCCTTCCATCAGGAACGGGAAAGCCGCTTCCAGTCCAATCATCCGGGGCAGGCGCTGGGTGCCGCCACCGCCGGGCAGCAGGCCCAAGGTCACTTCCGGCAGGCCCAGCTGGGTGCGGTCGTCATCAATGGCAACGCGGTAATGACACGCCAGCGCGAGTTCCAGGCCACCACCCAGAGCGGTGCCGTTGATGGCAGCCACCACAGGTTTGCCACAGGTTTCCAGCGCACGCATGTCGGCTTTCAGGCCGTTGACCATGTCTTCAAACTCTTTGGCCTGTTCGCGGGTCACTGAGTACAGCTCATTCAGGTCGCCGCCGGCAAAGAAGCTTTTCTTGGCGGAGGCAATGATAATGCCTTTGACATTATTCAGGTCGCTTTTGACCTTATTGACGGTTTCGGTCAGTGCAGTTCGAAACTCGCCGTTCATGGTGTTAGCGGACTGGCCCGGCATGTCGATGGTCAGGGTCAGAATCTGGTCTGAACCCAGGTCGTATTGGATGGCACTCATGGTCGGTTCCTTTTATTTGAAAGTGGCGTTCAGACGCGCTCGATGATGGTGGCAATGCCCATGCCGCCGCCCACACACAGGGTGGCCAGGCCGTAGCGCAGTTCACGGCGTTCCAGTTCATCCAGCAGGGTGCCGAGGATGATGGCACCGGTAGCACCCAGCGGGTGGCCCATGGCGATGGCGCCGCCGTTCACGTTCACTTTCTCGTCCGGAACGGACAGTTCTTTCTGGAAGCGCATCACCACTGATGCGAAGGCTTCGTTCACTTCAAACAGGTCGATCTGGCCCACGGTCATGCCCGCTTTCTCCAGCGCCTTGCGGGCGGCGGGGGCCGGGCCGGTGAGCATGATGGTGGGGTCTGTGCTGGTGACCGCGGTGGCAACGATGCGGGCGCGGGGCTTCAGGCCCAGTTCCTTGCCCTTGGCTTCGCTGCCAATCAGCATGGCGGTGGCACCGTCGACAATGCCGGAGGAGTTGCCGGCGTGGTGCACGTGGTTGATCTTCTCCACGTAGTGGTATTTTTCCCGGGCGACGCCGTCAAAGCCCATCTCGCCTATCATCTGGAACGAGGGCTTGAGGCCTGCCAGGGATTCCACGGTGGTGTTGCCGCGCACATGCTCGTCCCGATCCAGTATGACAACGCCGTTCTGATCAGTAACCGGAACGATTGATTTGGCGAAATAACCCTTTTCCCAGGCGTTGGCGGCTTTTTGCTGGGATTTCACGGCAAAGCCGTCGACATCTTCACGGCTGAAGCCTTCCAGAGTGGCGATCAGGTCAGCCCCGATGCCCTGGGGCATGAAGCCTGTGTGCAGGTTGGTTTCCGGGTCGGTAGCCCAGGCGCCGCCGTCAGAGCCCATGGGCACGCGGGACATGGCTTCAACGCCGCCCGCTACCACCATGTCTTCCCACCCGGAGCGTACTTTCATGGCGGCCAGGTTGACGGCTTCCAGGCCGGAGGCGCAGAAACGGTTCAGGGTGACGCCGGCCACTTTCTCATCCCAATCAGCGGCCAGTGCCGCCGTCTTGGCGATATCCGCGCCTTGGTCACCCACGGCGGTGACGCAGCCCATGACGACATCATCTACCTGAGAAGTGTCGAGCCGATTACGCTCTTCCAGAGCCTTGAGCACGGTAGTGAGCAGCGTGATCGGCTTAACGCTGTGCAGTGAGCCATCTTTCTTGCCGCGTCCGCGGGGGGTGCGAACGGCATCGAATATGTACGCCTCGGTGGTCATATCTGTTCCTCTGATTGTTATCCGGGCTTGTTTTCAAAGAGTGATAACCATAGCGGTTCAGTGTAGTACCCGGTAATGACAGCCGCTGCCAATCCCATTGGCGAAATTGCTCAGCCCGGAAACGAAAAATCCCCGCCGGAGCAGGGATTTTGGATCGGGGAAGCGGCGCGACTGTTTAATCGCTGCCGAGCATAACCTCCAGTGCGCGATTCAGGCGGTCGGCGTTGCTGGCGGATACGTCCTCTACCTCCGGGTGCAGGCACCACAGGGCAATCAGTTTTTCCAGCTCCTGTGCCGGCGCTTCTGTTTCTGTGTTGCCCATACCTTCGGTCAGGCGCTGCACCTGGATTTCCATCCTGCGAGGCTGGTCCTGTTCCGGGGTATCGGCGCCGGCGAGGATCTCCGCACGAATGGCCAGGTCCCGGCCCGACACTGCTGGCTGGTTCTGTGCCAGGCGGGCCCAGCTCTCAGGCGCGGTTTGCGGATCCAGGGAGTTGTCTACCCGGCCTGCCACCAGGCTTTGCCAGTCGTTGATTTTCTGTTTCAACTTACGGGTGCGGGCGGTCTGGGCCAGGCGCTTTTTCAGCTCCTGAACCTGTTCCCGAACCGGCTTGGACAACGGATTACCGGCCAGGCCGTTCAATTGTTCGATGGCGCCGGCGATGGACTGGTCATCGGAGTCAGTGCCAAGTTCCCGCAGCTGGGCAACGGTTTCGAGTGCCGCCTGGTCTGCCTGTTCGGTTGCCTCCTGCTGTGCGGAGCGCTGGGCATCGCGGCGGGCAAAGATCTGGTCACAGGCTGTGCGGAACGCCTGCCAGAGTTTGCGGTCTTCCCGGTGCCGGGTGATGCCGATGGCTTTCCAGTCGTTCTGCAGGGCCTTGGCTTGCTCCATGGCTTCCTGCAGGGGCTCGTGGCTGATCAGCGCCTCGGCTTTTTCGACGATGCCTTGTTTGAGGGTTTCGTTCTTTTTGCGCTCTTCGTCCAGCGGGCGCTCAAGCTGCTTCAGCAAGTCGTCAAAACGCTTCTGGATTTGCCGGTTGTCGCGGAAGTCCACGGGCCAGGCCGATTTCCACTCCTGCCGGGCAGTCTGGTGAATGCGCTCGGCGCCTTTCCAGTCGATGGCTGTCCAGTCTGCGTTGTCCAGGAAAGTAGCCAACTGGTCGCAGATGGCCTGGCGCTTCTGCAGGTTGGCCTGTTTAAGGTCCGATTTTGCCTCGAAGTAGGCTTTGCAGGGTTCGTAGGCCTTGTCAGACGCGGCCTTGAACCGGCTCCACAGGGCCCGGTCAGACGAACCGCCCAGTTCACGCCACTCGCTCTGCAGCTCCTTGATGCGCTCCGCCTTGGCTTCCGGCTCGATGGGTTGTTCTGCCAGGTATTCCATTTGCTCGCACAGGGATACCTGCTTGGGTTCGGTGGCAAAGCCCTGCCAGTCGCTGAGCTCCCGGAACTGGCCGGCAAGCAGTTGCATGCGGGCCTGGAAGCCACGACGGTTTCGGCCATCCAGTTGCTGGAACTGGTTCTGGGCGGTTTTCAGAAGTTGCTTTGATTCCTTGAACTGCCTGGCTTCCAGGGCAGCTTCCAGGTCCGGAAGGGTGGCCTTCAGAGCTGACATAACCGCGCTTTGCTGTTCCTGGTTGGCATCTGCCGGTTTCGCGGCTCTGGGTTTGCCGGCCAGCTTGCGTACAGGTTCCAGCCTGGCGGGCTGGGGGAATTCTGCCGGCCACTCCAGTTCCTTGAGCAGTTGCCTTGCAGCATCACGTTGCTCGTCGGTTGCCTCGTCTGATCCGGCCGCTTCACCCAGGCTGGCAATGCTGTCTTTCATGGTTTCCAGGCGGCGCACGGCACTCAGGTAGTTGCGCAAGCCCAGCATCTGCTGCTCGTATTCTTTCTGCTCCTGCTTGCTTACCTGGGTGTCACGGGTGGCCTCCAGCCAGCGGTTTTCCTGGGTTTTCTGCAGGGCGTCCAGGGCCGAGGCCGAAGGCAGGTCTTCTGCGGAGGCAGTTTGCAGGTCTGTCAGGGTCTGCTGGAGCAGTTCCAGGGTCTCGGTTCTCTGGCGGGCCTGCTCCTGGTGGCGCTTTTCGTCTTCCTGTACCTGTTTAAACTGTTTCAGCCGCTCCCGGCAGTCGTGCACGGCAGCCAGGAATTGCCCGGCCTGTTCGGCACTGGCGCTGGCTTCAACGCTGCGCCAGCTTTCCTGTGCTGCGTCGAGCCGGGCTTCGTAAAGCTTGGTGTCTTCACTGCGGGCCTGGTCCTGTACCTGGGTGATCAGGGCTTCGATACGCTGTTGTACGGCGGTTTCGGCGGCCTGCTGGTCTTTCACGGTTTGCAGGCTTTGCTTGATTGCCTGGTAGACACCCTTGTCCCGGCCCTTGGCCTGCTTGAGCACCTGCTGCAGGAGCTCTTCCTGCTGAAGGCCGTTGGCGGCTTCCAGGCGAATGGCAGCGGTTACGCCGTCAATGGCAAGCTGGGCGAGTTCGGGCTGTGGCGGATTGTTTCTGAGCTGGTTTTCCTGGGATTCCCGCAGAAGCTGTCGTTCGTTTTGGGCTTCCTGCTGGCTGGCCTCGGCCGCTTTTGGCGTGCTGTTTTTCGGAGCGCTTGCCGGGGTTGCCTTGCGGGATTTGAACAGTCTCTGAATGAATGCAGCCATATAAAGGTATCCTTCGGGATTGAAACCAGTCTGCGGTGGCGGCAAAGTGTGCTGCCACCGGCCACAAGCACGGTCGGGTGTGCCGGGCGGTGTGTGAAATCGGCCGGTAGTCTAGCGTTTTGCAAGCCATCGCGGAAAGGGGCTGTATGGCAAAAAGAGATGAAAATCCCGAAGACCAGGATTACAAGGCCCGCTCGGTGGCGCTGCGCCTGCTGGCTCGGCGTGAACACAGTCGCCACGAGCTGGCGCTGAAACTTCGCCAACGGAAGATTGAGCCGGCACTGATCAACACAGTCCTCGATGAATACGAGGATGAAGGATGGCTGGATGATCACCGTTTTGCCGATGTGTTTGCCCGGCAACGGATGGATGCGGGCTACGGGCCCCTGAGAATCCTGGCGGACTTGCAGCAGCGTGGGGTGAATTTCAGCCCCGGGTGCCTCAGTGAAACCACCGAAGAGCAATGGCTGGCATCGGCCGTGCGCCTGAGGGAAAGGCGGTTCGGGCTGGCAAGGCTGGATGATGACCTGAAAGAAAAGTTGCGACAGGCACGGTTTCTGGCCGGGAGGGGCTTTTCCCATTCACAGGTTGAGCGGGCACTGGAAGCGCGGGCTCCCGAAGACGAGTAACCCGGTTGGCCGGATTACAGTGTGGGCGGGATCAGCCCCAGCTCAGGTGGCAGTGCGGCTCGCAGGCTGGGTGAGCCCGATTCTGTATTGTCCGCGTTGTCGGAACCATTGGTTCCATCTTCGGCGCTTTCATCTCTGGCATTGAGGGCGGCCAGGTCTACATCGGTTTCAGACGGTTCTGGCAGCTCCGGTTCCGTGACCCTTACCAGCACATCGTAGTAGCGACGGATGTTCTGTACGTAGGCCACCGGCTCGTGCCCACGGGCATAGCCAAAGCGGGTTTTGGTGTACCACTCCTTCTGGGCCAGCAACGGCAGGAATTCCTTCACATCCATCCAGCGATCCGGGTTTTTACCTGCCGATTCCGTTAACCGTCGGGCATCTTCAAGGTGGCCATAGCCCACGTTATAGGAGGCGAGGGCAAACCAGGTGCGGTCCGGTTCCGGAATTCGGTCGGGAATTTTCTCGAGCACCCGGAGGAAATACAGGGCGCCACCTTTAATACTTTGCTCCGGGTCCAGGCGGTTACTCACGCCGATATAGTTGGCAGTGGTGCGGGTAAGCATCATCAGCCCGCGCACGCCGGTGGGGGAGACCGCATTGGCGCGCCAGTGGGATTCCTGATAGCCGATGGCTGCAAGCAGGCGCCAGTCCAGGCCGGTTTCCCGGGCGTAGCTTTCGAAGGTGGTCTGGTAGGTGGGCAGCCGGTTGTCCACGTGGGCCATGAAGGTTTGGGCACCCACAAAATTGAGCCGGTCCAGGTGGCCATAAAAACGCTCGGCCAGCTGCTCCATCTGGCCGCTATCACGCTGGGCTTCCATGAAGCTGGCGGCGGCATTGGCCAGCGAATCGTCCTGTTCCGCCGGGAACAGCCAAACCAGCTCTTCCGGCTCGTTCAGGGCGAAACCTTCGTAGACATCGGGGAAGAAGACGTGGTTCAGGTCGAGCTCGTTCGATGAAACCACCGCGTAGGCGAATTCCCCGGTTTCCACCCGGGCCAGAAGGCCAGCGGCATCGATTTCAGCGTGAACGGCAATAACCGGCGCTGGTTCGCCTTCCTGTGCTTCAAGCAGATGTTCGTGGTTGCTGTCAGCCAGCATGTGGACAGTATCGCCCTGCAGGTCGTCGAGGGTTTCTGGCCTGTCTGCATCCCGGTGGTAGACCACTACGGACTGAACACTGATGCCGGTGGGCACGGTGTGGAACTTGCCTTCGAACTCCGGCAGTCTGGCGAGCCCGGCCATGCCGATGTGGGCGTAGTTTCGGGACAGTACCGAGAGGATTTCGGAGTTGTCTTCAGCAACACGGACTCTCAGTTCTACGCCCAGTTCCCGGGCAAAGTCGCTGGCCAGTTCGTAGTCGTAGCCGGTTGTGGTTTGCCGTTCCTGGTAATAAATAGAAGGAGCTATACGGGTAATGACGTGTAGGACACCTTCGTTGCGAACGTCCTGAAGGGCAGTCGGCCGGGAGCAGCCGCTGACCGCCAGTGCAGCCAGCAGAATCAGGGCCACAGGCCTGTGGCTGGTTTTAAAGGTGCTGATCAATCGTGACAAATCCCTGCGCTCCGCATCATTCGACGTTCCATGCAGTCAGGTGAATGATCCCTCCTTGCCGGAAGGTGGTCAATTGATCTGTTCAATCCATGTGCAAAACAATGTCAATTGTACGCTTTTCCGGCCGGCTACCTGATGCTGTATCCCGCCGCCCGTTTCGAGTATCATGGCCGCCTTTCAGACGTCTCCCGATTTCGCGCGATACAGGTTGATATCATGCTTGAACTTCGCGGCGCTCCCGCGCTCTCGCCTTTCCGTTCCCGCAAGCTGCACTCCAGGATCCAGGATATTGTTCCGGATGTAGCCCATGTGTATGCCGAGTTCATGCACTTTGTGGATCTCGATGATGACCTCTCCGACGCGGAACACGCGATTCTGGACAGGCTGCTGACATACGGCCCCAGTGTACAGGTTGAAGAACCTGAAGGGGTTCTGTTCCTTGTGGTGCCCCGGCCGGGCACGCTGTCGCCCTGGTCCAGCAAGGCAACGGACATTGCCCGCAACTGCGGCTTGCGCCAGATTCGCCGGATCGAGCGTGGTATTGCCTATTATGTGCAGTCCAGCCGTAAGCTGGGACTGGAGCAGCGGGAAAAAATTGCCGCCCTGCTGCACGACCGCATGACCCAGACCGTCTTCCACGAAACCGGCGGTGCCGTGCTGCTGTTCAGCCACGATGAACCCCGCCCGCTGGGCCGTGTACCGGTGTTGTCCGGCGGCCGTGATGCCCTGGTTGAAGCCAACGCCCGGCTGGGCCTGGCGCTGGCGGAAGACGAGATTGACTACCTGGTGAAGTCGTTCACCGGCCTTGAGCGTGATCCGACCGACGTGGAACTGATGATGTTCGCGCAGGCCAACTCGGAGCACTGCCGCCACAAGATTTTCAATGCGTCCTGGGATATCGACGGGCAAGGCCAGGAGAAATCCCTGTTTGCGATGATCCGCAACACCTTCGAGATGAACAGCGAAGGCGTGTTGTCGGCCTATAAAGATAACGCGTCGGTTATCGAAGGCAGTGTGGCCGGGCGCTTCTTCCCGGATCCGGAAACCGGTGTGTACGGCTACAACAAGGAGCCGGTACATATTCTGATGAAGGTGGAAACCCACAACCATCCCACCGCTATCTCACCGTTTGCCGGTGCCGCTACCGGCTCCGGTGGTGAAATCCGTGATGAGGGCGCGACCGGTCGGGGTTCCAAGCCCAAGGCCGGCCTGTCGGGCTTCACGGTTTCCAACCTGAATGTTCCCGGCGATGAGCAGCCCTGGGAGATCGGCTACGGTAAGCCGGATCGCATTGCCTCACCGCTGGATATCATGATTGAAGGCCCGATTGGCGGCGCTGCGTTCAACAACGAATTCGGCCGTCCGAACCTGGCCGGCTACTTCCGTACCTTCGAGGAGAAGGTGCCCGGCGCCGCCGGTGAGGAAGTGCGCGGTTACCACAAGCCCATCATGATTGCCGGTGGTCTGGGTAACATCCGGGAAGATCATGTGGAGAAGGGTAATATCCCGGTTGGCGCCAAGCTGATTGTGCTGGGTGGCCCCTCTATGCTGATCGGCCTGGGTGGTGGCGCGGCGTCTTCCATGGACTCTGGCTCCAGTAACGAGAACCTGGACTTTGCCTCGGTTCAGCGGGACAACCCGGAAATGGAACGCCGCTGCCAGGAAGTGATCGACCGCTGCTGGCAAATGGGCGATGACAACCCGATCTGCTTTATTCACGACGTAGGTGCGGGTGGTTTGTCCAACGCCATGCCGGAACTGGTGAAAGACGGCGGCCGTGGCGGCAAGTTCGAATTGCGGGATATCCCGAGCGACGAGCCCGGAATGTCGCCCCTGGAAATCTGGTGTAACGAATCCCAGGAACGCTACGTAATGGCCGTGGCGCCGGAGAATATCGACCTGTTCGATTCCCTGTGCCGTCGTGAGCGTTGCCCCTATGCGGTGATCGGTGAAGCCACCGAAGCGCACCACCTGGAACTGGGCGATTCCTACTTTAACGACAAGCCGGTGGACCTGCCGATGGAAGTGCTGTTCGGCAAGCCGCCGAGAATGCACCGCAGCATTACCCGCTCTTCGTTCACCAAGCCGGTGTTCGATTCCACCAAGATCGATATCCAGGATGCCATTCGCCGTATTCTGCGTTTGCCGTCTGTGGGTTCCAAGAGTTTCCTGATCACCATCGGTGACCGCACAATTACCGGCCTTGTGGCCCGTGACCAGATGGTTGGCCCCTGGCAGGTGCCGGTGAGCGATGTGGCGGTTACCGCTGCCTCTTTTGATGTACGTACCGGCGAAGCCATGGCGATGGGCGAGCGCACACCGGTTGCCGTCATTGATGCGCCGGCTTCCGGCCGTATGGCGGTGGGCGAGGTAATTACCAACCTGGCCGCGGCGCCGATCGAAAAGCTTTCGAATATTCGCCTGTCTGCGAACTGGATGGCTGCAGCCGGTCACCCGGGTGAAGACGAGAATCTCTACGAGACCGTGCGCGCAGTCGGTATGGAGCTGTGCCCGGAGCTGGGTATTACCATCCCGGTGGGCAAGGACTCCATGTCCATGAAAACCACCTGGGAAGAAGACAACGGCGAGCAGAAGAGTGTGACTGCACCGCTGTCTCTGATTGTCAGCGGCTTTGCGCCGGTTACCGATGTAGCCCGCACACTGACGCCCCAGCTGAGAACAGATGCCGGTGAAACCGACCTGATCCTGGTTGACCTGGCTGCCGGCCAGAACCGCCTGGGTGGCTCTGCACTGGCGCAGGTTTATCGCCAGGTAGGTGCCGTAGCGCCAGACCTGGACGACCCGGAAGACATCAAGGCCTTCTTTGCGGTGATTCAGGGCCTGAACGGCGACGGCAAGTTGCTGGCGTACCACGATCGTTCTGACGGCGGCCTGTTTGTCACGCTGGCAGAAATGGCGTTTGCCGGCCGCACCGGTGTGGATATAAAGCTGGACGGCCTGGCGGAAGACAGCTCGCAATTTGCTCGCGAGCTGTTTAACGAAGAACTGGGGGCAGTCATCCAGGTGCGTCGTGACGACACCGAGTTTGTCCTGCAGCAGTTCTCGTCGGCTGGTCTGGGCGACCACACCAGTGTGGTGGGTACCCTGAACGATAAAGACCGCGTGCGCCTGACCTTTGCCGGCGACAACGTGGTGGATGAGTCCCGCACAGAGTTCCAGCGCCTGTGGGCGGAAACCAGCTATCGCATCCAGTCTCTGCGCGATAATGCGGACTGTGCCCGGGAGGAGTTTGATAACCTGCTGGACGCTGAAGACCCCGGCCTGAACGCCGAGCTGACCTTCGACATCAACGAAGACGTTGCTGCTCCGTTCATCAATACCGGTGCCCGGCCGAAAGTGGCTGTCCTGCGCGAGCAGGGCGTAAATGGCCAGGTTGAAATGGCCGCTGCCTTCGATCGTGCCGGTTTTGAATCAACAGACGTGCACATGAGCGACCTGCTCTCTGGCCGCATCACCCTGGATGATTTCCAGAGCCTGGTGGCGTGTGGCGGGTTCTCCTACGGTGACGTTCTGGGTGCCGGTGAAGGTTGGGCCAAGTCCATCCTGTTCAATGACCGCGTTCGGGATCAGTTTGCCGCGTTCTTCAATCGCCAGGACACGCTGGCATTGGGCGTGTGCAACGGTTGCCAGATGCTGTCGAACCTGCACGAGCTGATTCCGGGTAGCGAAGGCTGGCCTCGCTTTGTCCGTAACCAGTCTGAGCAGTTTGAAGCTCGCCTGGTGATGGTGGAAGTAGCGCAGTCTCCGTCTGCATTCCTGGACGGCATGGCCGGTTCCCGGATGCCGATCGCTGTGGCCCACGGTGAAGGTCGGATTGAATTTGCCGCAGCTAATAACGCCCAGGCGCTCATCGAAAATGAGCTGGTAGCCATGCGTTACGTGGACAACCGGGGCGAGGCGACGACTCGTTACCCCTACAACCCGAACGGTTCCGAGGCGGGCATTACCGGTGTTACCACCCGTGATGGCCGGGTGACCATCATGATGCCGCATCCCGAGCGGGTATTCCGTGCGGTTCAGCACTCCTGGCGCCCGGATGGCTGGCAGGAAGACGGCCCCTGGATGCGTATGTTCAGAAATGCGAGACGCTGGTTGGCTTGATCAACCCCTGAGTCCGTCTTGACAAAGCCGGCCTGAAGAGCTTCTGTTGGAAGCACCCTTCAGGCCGGTTTTTTTGTGTAAAAAAGTCCGAAAACTTGTCAGTCAAGGTCTTGACTCGCGAACTTTATGCACATTTTGCGGGTGCGTTGTGTGATCTGTGAACAGAGTCAGAGATTTACGCCTGATTTTTGTTCGACAAACATAACTTATTGAAAGATAACGATTAAATTAAATGGGCGATTTTGTCGCCAGTTTAAGGAAAGGTCAGTAACAATGGGGCTCAGGGACGGATTCCCAGAAAATATCCCCAGAGTTATCCACAGAAACTGTGGGTAAGTTTGGAAACCCTAATGCTGAGCGAAGCTTGATCAATCTGGAGCGGGCTATGTACAAGTTGTGTTACTTCGTGCCGGAGAGTCATTTGAGGCAAACCAAGCAGGCCCTGTTCGATGCCGGTGCGGGGAAGATCGGTGATTACGATCAGTGTGCCTGGCAATGCAAAGGGCAGGGCCAGTTTCGTCCGCTGGCAGGAAGTGATCCTTTTTTGGGCAGTCAGGGCGAGCTGGAGACCGTATCGGAGTACAAGGTCGAGCTGGTTTGCGATGATGCGGTGATCGGCAAGGCGGTTGCGGCGCTGAAGCAGGCTCACCCCTATGAGGAGCCTGCGTACGAGGTTTTCCGGCTGGAAAACTTCTGATCAGCCCTTCTTCGCCATCGGGTGGCGAATGTCTTTAATGTGCACGCCATAGCTTTCGCTTTTCATATCCTTGAGGAACAGCTCAAGGGTTTTTCGTACGGTAGGAAAGGAAATTTCGTCCCAGGGGATATCGTCGGGGGTGAACAGCTTTGATTCCAGGGACTCTTGCCCGGCGCCGAATTGCCCGTCTGTAAGGGTGGCGCGATAAAACATGTGCACCTGGTTGATGTGGGGAACATCAATAATCGAGTACAGGCCATGGATGGTAACTTCCGCCAGGGCTTCTTCCCGGGTTTCCCGGGCGGCTGCTTCCATGGTGGTCTCCGCGTTTTCCATAAACCCTGCAGGCAGGGTCCAGTAGCCATAGCGGGGTTCGATCGCGCGCTTGCATAACAGAATCTGGCCTTCCCACACCGGAACCGTGCCGGCAACAATGCGCGGGTTCTGGTAATGTATGGTCTCGCAGCTGACGCAAACATAGCGATGCCGGTTATCTCCCTCTGGAATACGTTGTTCAACCGGCTGGCCGCATGTGCTGCAATACTTCATTGTTTTCCCCGTATACTGAGTGTCCGTTGGTAGTCAGTTTAACGATCCGGACTGCCTGTGTCTCACTCAATATTGGCAAGTAACCGGAGTAAAGAGTGGAAGACCTGCTAACCGAACGGTTGTCCAAATACGCCCCCAGGCAACTGGCCCTGGATTACCCCGAAGCCGGCGTGCTCGTTCCGGTCACCGATGATCACCGCAACCCCGAGATCATTTTCACGCTCCGGTCCGAGCATATGAAAACCCATCGCGGGCAGGTTGCTTTCCCGGGGGGTAAACGGGATCCCGAAGATGCTTCCCTGGCGGAAACCGCGCTGAGGGAGACCCATGAAGAGATCGGCCTGCCGCCGGATCAGGTTCGGCTCATTGCGCCGCTCAGCCAGGTGATGTCTTTGCACCGGATTGTCGTAACTCCATACGTAGGCCTGGTGCCGGTTGATCACCCGTTACAGGCCAATCCGGCAGAAATTGAAAGTATCTTCCGTGTTCCGGTTTCTTTTTTCCTCGAGGACAAGCGGGAACGAACGGATACCCTCAGCTTCCAGCACAATACCCTTTACGTGCCATGCTATCGCTGGGAGCGTTATCAGATATGGGGTTTGTCGGCCGTGGTTCTGGTCGATTTTCTGAATGCTGTGTACGATGCCGGCATCGATATTCTTGAGCCGCCCCGGTAGGGCGACGGAGGAGTTCTATGTTTTATAGCCTGGGTCAGCGAAAGCCCGAAAAAGACGGCGATGGCCAGTTTGTCGCCCACAACGCCACCGTGATTGGCAGCGTCAAGCTGATGGAGAAATCCAGTATCTGGTTCAATGTGGTGATTCGTGGCGATAATGAGTTGATCACCATAGGCCCGGAATCAAACATCCAGGACGGTTCGGTTCTGCATACCGATCCGGGTATTCCGCTTACTATTGGGCGTGGTGTGACCGTCGGGCACAAAGCGATGCTGCATGGCTGTCAGATCGGGGATTATTCGCTTATTGGCATTAATGCGGTGGTGCTCAATGGTGCAAAGATCGGCAAGCATTGCCTGATTGGCGCGAACACCTTGATCCCGGAAGGAATGGAAATTCCGGACGGCTCCATGGTGATCGGTTCCCCGGGCAAGGTTCGTCGTGAGCTGAATGAAAGCCAGAAGAAAATGCTGGAGTTCGGTGCGGCTCACTACGTGAAGAATGCCGAGCGTTACCTGGCTGATCTGCAGCAAGTCGAGATTTAACCATGAAAACTGCCGATAAAGTGCGCTCCCCCTGTGTCAGCATTTGTGCGCTGGACCAGAATGACACCTGCATAGGCTGTCAGCGAACCGGGGATGAAATACTGCGCTGGACCATGATGACAGACGAGGAGCGCCGGGAGGTTCTTCGAAAGGTGGCTGAGCGTGAAAAGAAAGTTGCTATCTAATCTATACACAGGAAGACAGATTCAATGACTGGTTCAGAGCAGACTGTCCGGATTGGTACACCGCTGAAGCCTGGTGCAACACGCGTGCTTTTTTGCGGCTCAGGCGAGCTTGGTAAAGAAGTGGTAATGGAGTTGCAACGCTACGGTGTGGAAGTGATTGCCGTGGATCGCTACGAAAATGCACCGGCCATGCAGGTCGCCCACCGCAGCCATGTGGTTGATATGCTCGATGGCGCGGCACTGAGGGCGGTCATTGAAAAAGAACGCCCGCACCTGATTGTTCCTGAAATCGAGGCCATCGCAACCGCTGAGCTGGTGCGGCTTGAAGAAGAAGGATACAGGGTTGTTCCGACCGCGCGTGCCGTCAATCTGACAATGAACCGCGAAGGTATCCGCCGCCTGGCTGCGGAAGAGTTGGAGTTGCCCACTTCAGCCTACCGGTTTGCCGGCAGCCGCGAGGAGTACCTGGCTGCCGTCGAAGAAATCGGGCTGCCACTGGTGGTCAAGCCGGTAATGAGTTCTTCGGGTAAGGGGCAGAGCCTGGTAAGAGACAATGCGGAGATAGAAGCGGCCTGGGAGTATGCCCAAACCGGTGGCCGGGCAGGGAAGGGGCGTGTCATCATCGAAGGCTTTGTGGACTTCGATTATGAGATCACCCTGCTGACGGTTCGCCACCGTGATGGCGTTTCGTTCTGCGATCCCATCGGGCACCGCCAGGAAGATGGTGATTACCGGGAATCCTGGCAGCCGCACCCTATGGCTCCCAAAGCACTTGAACGCTCCATGGAAATTGCCCGGGCGGTTGCCGACAACCTGGGTGGTTACGGTGTCTATGGTGTGGAGCTGTTTGTAAAAGGCGATCAGGTCTGGTTCTCGGAAGTATCCCCGAGGCCACACGATACTGGCCTGGTTACCCTGATGTCCCAGGACCTGTCCGAGTTTGCCCTGCACGCCCGGGCTATTCTTGGTTTGCCTGTTCCGGTAATTCGCCAGCAAGGACCAACGGCTTCGGCGGTCATTCTTCCTGAAGGCGAGTCAGTTGATGTCTCATACAGTGGAGTAGAGCTGGCACTTGCTGAGCCGGATACCCAGTTGCGGTTGTTTGGCAAGCCGGAGTTGAAGGGGCGTCGTCGCATGGGGGTGGCGCTGGCAAAGGGGAACTCTATAGAGGAGGCCCGGCAGCGTGCTTTAGCTGTTGCGGATGCTGTTAAAGTAGAGCTTTAATGATGTGCCTGTAGCCGGAGTGTTGGCGGCGAAAAGGACTTTTCAAAAAAGTTTAAGGCAACCGTTGACACCTGTGCTGAGGTCTGTAGAATGCGCATCTCGCTTGAGGGGCAACGCCGGAAACGGAGCAAAACCTCAGCGATAACCGATTGAAAGTATTCGAAAAATTGCTTCAGAAATTATTCGAAATCAACGGTTGACAAGGCGGCGGAACGATGTAGAATGCGCGGCCTTGATTGAGCAACAGCTCAAACGCTCTTTAACAAGTTAACCAAGTAATTCGTGTGGGCGCTGGCCGAGGTATTTCGGATACGAAATATCAGGACAGTGACTCGTCGAAAATTGAGTTTTGTCTTGAGCAAGAATTAAGAACTTTCGGGTTCTTGTATGATTTAAACTGAAGAGTTTGATCATGGCTCAGATTGAACGCTGGCGGCAGGCTTAACACATGCAAGTCGAGCGGTAACAGGGGGTGCTTGCACCCCGCTGACGAGCGGCGGACGGGTGAGTAATGCTTAGGAATCTGCCCAGTAGTGGGGGACAACAGTCGGAAACGGCTGCTAATACCGCATACGCCCTACGGGGGAAAGCAGGGGATCTTCGGACCTTGCGCTATTGGATGAGCCTAAGTCGGATTAGCTAGTTGGTGGGGTAAAGGCCTACCAAGGCGACGATCCGTAGCTGGTCTGAGAGGATGATCAGCCACATCGGGACTGAGACACGGCCCGAACTCCTACGGGAGGCAGCAGTGGGGAATATTGGACAATGGGGGCAACCCTGATCCAGCCATGCCGCGTGTGTGAAGAAGGCTTTCGGGTTGTAAAGCACTTTCAGCGAGGAGGAAGGCCTTAAAGTTAATACCTTTAAGGATTGACGTTACTCGCAGAAGAAGCACCGGCTAACTCCGTGCCAGCAGCCGCGGTAATACGGAGGGTGCAAGCGTTAATCGGAATTACTGGGCGTAAAGCGCGCGTAGGTGGTTTGGTAAGCGAGATGTGAAAGCCCCGGGCTTAACCTGGGAACGGCATTTCGAACTGTCAGACTAGAGTGTGGTAGAGGGTAGTGGAATTTCCTGTGTAGCGGTGAAATGCGTAGATATAGGAAGGAACACCAGTGGCGAAGGCGGCTACCTGGACCAACACTGACACTGAGGTGCGAAAGCGTGGGGAGCAAACAGGATTAGATACCCTGGTAGTCCACGCCGTAAACGATGTCAACTAGCCGTTGGGACTCTTGAAGTCTTAGTGGCGCAGCTAACGCACTAAGTTGACCGCCTGGGGAGTACGGCCGCAAGGTTAAAACTCAAATGAATTGACGGGGGCCCGCACAAGCGGTGGAGCATGTGGTTTAATTCGACGCAACGCGAAGAACCTTACCTGGCCTTGACATCCAGAGAACTTTCCAGAGATGGATTGGCGCCTTCGGGAACTCTGAGACAGGTGCTGCATGGCCGTCGTCAGCTCGTGTCGTGAGATGTTGGGTTAAGTCCCGTAACGAGCGCAACCCCTATCCTTGGTTGCTAGCAGGTAAAGCTGAGAACTCCAGGGAGACTGCCGGTGACAAACCGGAGGAAGGTGGGGATGACGTCAGGTCATCATGGCCCTTACGGCCAGGGCTACACACGTGCTACAATGGCGCGTACAGAGGGCTGCCAACTCGCGAGAGTGAGCCAATCCCTTAAAACGCGTCGTAGTCCGGATCGGAGTCTGCAACTCGACTCCGTGAAGTCGGAATCGCTAGTAATCGCGAATCAGAATGTCGCGGTGAATACGTTCCCGGGCCTTGTACACACCGCCCGTCACACCATGGGAGTGGATTGCACCAGAAGTAGTTAGTCTAACCTTCGGGAGGACGATTACCACGGTGTGGTTCATGACTGGGGTGAAGTCGTAACAAGGTAGCCGTAGGGGAACCTGCGGCTGGATCACCTCCTTAAACGAAGCCGAATGCTTCGGTCAGAGTCCACACGAATTACTTGGTTGGCTA
>NZ_NEFY01000014.1 GCF_002258215.1 Marinobacter vinifirmus | reverse complement strand
TAGCCAACCAAGTAATTCGTGTGGACTCTGACCGAAGCATTCGGCTTCGTTTAAGGAGGTGATCCAGCCGCAGGTTCCCCTACGGCTACCTTGTTACGACTTCACCCCAGTCATGAACCACACCGTGGTAATCGTCCTCCCGAAGGTTAGACTAACTACTTCTGGTGCAATCCACTCCCATGGTGTGACGGGCGGTGTGTACAAGGCCCGGGAACGTATTCACCGCGACATTCTGATTCGCGATTACTAGCGATTCCGACTTCACGGAGTCGAGTTGCAGACTCCGATCCGGACTACGACGCGTTTTAAGGGATTGGCTCACTCTCGCGAGTTGGCAGCCCTCTGTACGCGCCATTGTAGCACGTGTGTAGCCCTGGCCGTAAGGGCCATGATGACCTGACGTCATCCCCACCTTCCTCCGGTTTGTCACCGGCAGTCTCCCTGGAGTTCTCAGCTTTACCTGCTAGCAACCAAGGATAGGGGTTGCGCTCGTTACGGGACTTAACCCAACATCTCACGACACGAGCTGACGACGGCCATGCAGCACCTGTCTCAGAGTTCCCGAAGGCGCCAATCCATCTCTGGAAAGTTCTCTGGATGTCAAGGCCAGGTAAGGTTCTTCGCGTTGCGTCGAATTAAACCACATGCTCCACCGCTTGTGCGGGCCCCCGTCAATTCATTTGAGTTTTAACCTTGCGGCCGTACTCCCCAGGCGGTCAACTTAGTGCGTTAGCTGCGCCACTAAGACTTCAAGAGTCCCAACGGCTAGTTGACATCGTTTACGGCGTGGACTACCAGGGTATCTAATCCTGTTTGCTCCCCACGCTTTCGCACCTCAGTGTCAGTGTTGGTCCAGGTAGCCGCCTTCGCCACTGGTGTTCCTTCCTATATCTACGCATTTCACCGCTACACAGGAAATTCCACTACCCTCTACCACACTCTAGTCTGACAGTTCGAAATGCCGTTCCCAGGTTAAGCCCGGGGCTTTCACATCTCGCTTACCAAACCACCTACGCGCGCTTTACGCCCAGTAATTCCGATTAACGCTTGCACCCTCCGTATTACCGCGGCTGCTGGCACGGAGTTAGCCGGTGCTTCTTCTGCGAGTAACGTCAATCCTTAAAGGTATTAACTTTAAGGCCTTCCTCCTCGCTGAAAGTGCTTTACAACCCGAAAGCCTTCTTCACACACGCGGCATGGCTGGATCAGGGTTGCCCCCATTGTCCAATATTCCCCACTGCTGCCTCCCGTAGGAGTTCGGGCCGTGTCTCAGTCCCGATGTGGCTGATCATCCTCTCAGACCAGCTACGGATCGTCGCCTTGGTAGGCCTTTACCCCACCAACTAGCTAATCCGACTTAGGCTCATCCAATAGCGCAAGGTCCGAAGATCCCCTGCTTTCCCCCGTAGGGCGTATGCGGTATTAGCAGCCGTTTCCGACTGTTGTCCCCCACTACTGGGCAGATTCCTAAGCATTACTCACCCGTCCGCCGCTCGTCAGCGGGGTGCAAGCACCCCCTGTTACCGCTCGACTTGCATGTGTTAAGCCTGCCGCCAGCGTTCAATCTGAGCCATGATCAAACTCTTCAGTTTAAATCATACAAGAACTCGAAAGTTCTTAATTTTTGCTCAAGACAAAACTCAATGTTCGACGAGTCACTGTCCTGATATTTCGCATCCGAAATACCTCGGCCAGCGCCCACACGAATTACTTGGTTAACTTGTTAAAGAGCGTTTGAGCTGTTGCTCAATCAAGGCCGCGTATTCTACATCGTTCCGCCGCCTTGTCAACCGTTGATTTCGAATAATTTCTGAAGCAATTTTTCGAATACTTTCAATCGGTTGCATTCCTTCCAAAAGTTGCCGTGAGTGGCTTGTCCCTCAGAAGTGGTGCGCATTCTACAGGCGTAAGAAAAACTGTCAACGCCCTTTTCCGAAAAAACCTGGCAGGCTTCGGCTTCCACCTACATGCCTGATCAATCGCTCACCACAATGACTATTTATTGTCCATTTTGTGACGTATTTCAAGTTCTTTTTAGTGGCACCAGAGACGAAACACCAAACCACCTGGCCCGCACCACCAACAATCCCGCCAGAATTACCGCGTAAACCACCATTTCGGTAATGTCACTTCTTGCCTGCCAGAGGAAGTGCACCCACGCGAGTATCGCAGCCGGATAAATCAAACGGTGCAACGGCTTCCACCACCGCCCGGTACGCTTCATCATTCTCCGGGTAGATGTAATCGCCAGGGGCACCATCGCCAGAAATGCGGCAGCACCGGCAATAATGTAAGGGCGCTTGGTAAAGGTCGCCCAAAGATCCATCCAGCCCAGAATCAGCTGCAGGAAGGCCAGCAGATGCAACGCGGCATAGAAAAAGGCAAACAACCCTAGCATCCGCCGGTAACGCAACCAGCCCGACCAGCCGGTTACTTTCTTTAACGGGGTAATAGCGAGCGTAACCAGAAGCAGCTGGAATGCCGCAATGCCAAGCGCTTCCGTAATCACCTGCCCGGGGTCCGGCCCCAGATTGGCATTGATAATGTCCGCCACCAGGAAGCCCAGCGGCAGCAGGGCCAAACCAAACACCAGGCACTTTCCGGCAATACCGCGCCACTTGTTTGTTACAGCAGACGCCATCAGTAATACCTGGACAGGTCCATGCCCTTGTAAAGGCCGGCCACCTGCTCGCCGTAGCCATTAAACTTTTCCGTCTCGATCCAGTTCGGCCGGAACACGCCCGAAGGCAAACGGCGCTCCATCTTCTGGCTCCAGCGCGGGTGGTCCACTTCCGGGTTCACGTTGGCATAGAAACCGTATTCGCTTGGCGCAATCATTTCCCAGCTGGATTTCGGCTGCTCTTTCATAAACCGGATACGCACAATCGACTTGATACTCTTGAAACCGTATTTCCAGGGCACCACCAGGCGGATCGGCGCACCGTTCTGGTTGGGCAAGGTCTTTCCATACAGACCTACCGCCAGAAACGACAGCTCGTTCATCGCCTCATCCATACGCAGACCTTCCCGGTAGGGCCAGTCGATGGTACTGAACAGGGATCGCTGCCCGCGCATCTGCTCCGGGGCATTCAGTGTTTCGAAGTAGACGAATTTCGCATCCGAGTTCGGCTCCAGGCGTTTGATCACCTCCGCCAGCGGTACACCCACCCACGGGATCACCATTGACCAGGCCTCAACACACCGCAACCGGTAGATCCGCTCCTGGTACTGGTGAGGCTTCAGCAAACCCTCCAGCGCGTACTTGCCGGGATTCGCACACTCCCCTTCTACTTCAACGGACCAGGGATCCACAGACATTTCCGAAGCGTAGCGGGATGGGTCCTGCTTACCGGTGCCGAATTCGTAGAAATTGTTGTAGGTGGTGATGGCATCATACGGGGCCGGTTTCTCGTCGGTGGAGAATTGCGGCGCAGCCTTGTAGTCCAAAACCGTTCCCGGCCGGGTATCTTCCGCCCGAACCAGTCCCGGAATCGACAGCGCAGCGGCTGAAGCAATGGCACCGGTCATGAACTTGCGCCGGTTGAGGTAAACGGATTCCGGGGTTACTTCAGATTCGGGGACAGACCAGGAAGGGCGTTGCTTGATAAACATCGGAGGCTCCAGAGTTCGCGGTTAACAGATAGACCGAACATTCCCGGAGAAATTCCCGCCCGGGCGGATCCGGGCGGGAGGCAGTTGTCGTCAGGCGCGCTTTGGCTTTTTGCGGAACAAGGCGCGGACCGGACCCGACAACGCATAGATCAGGAACGCAGTGAACAATACGGTGGCCGGGTCTACAGCGATCACTACCAGTATCAAAACCACCAGCAAGATAGCGGCGAAAGGCACCCGGCCCCGCAAATCCAGGTCTTTGAAGCTGCGGTAAAGAACGTTGCTCACCATCAGCACCCCGGCACCGCCGACGACCACAATAGACAGCAAGGTCAGCCAGGCGGACGGTTCAAACTGATGGAAGCACCAGACCAGGCCTGCCACACAAGCGGCTGCAGCCGGGCTCGGCAAACCCACAAAGAACTTTTTATCAACAGAGCCAATCTGGGTGTTGAAGCGAGCCAGCCGCAATGCCGCGCCGGCCACGTAGATGAACGTGATGGCCCAGCCCACTTTATCCAGCCCGTTCAGGGCCCAGAAGAAGGCCACCATGCCCGGAGCCACGCCGAAGGCCACCATATCGGCCAGGCTGTCATACTCTTCACCGAACTTGCTCTGGGTGTTGGTCATCCTGGCCACCCTGCCGTCCAGGCCATCCAGAACCATCGACACGAAAATAGCGATGGCGGCGTTATCGAACACGCCGTTGGCGGCAGAGACAATGGCATAGAACCCGGAAAACAGGGATGCGGTGGTCAGGGCATTGGGCAACAGGTAGATACCCTTGCGGCGCACCTTTGCCCCCTCAACCAACTCTTCCTCGACAACCTCGCCACTTTCAAGGTCCAGCTCTGCAGCCTTGTTCGGTTCAGGCTTGTCGACAGATTTATTCTCTTCAGTCATTCCATAAACTCCGGAAAGCATTTGGGCGGAGTATATACGAAAAACGCGGCCACTAGGGCCGCGCTTTCAAACCGTACCGGAAATTCCGGATCAGTTCTTTTCTTTATCCACGATCTTGTTCGCGGAAATCCACGGCATCATGGAACGCAGCTTCTCGCCCACAGTCTCGATCTCGTGAGCCGCGTTCTGGCGACGACGAGCAGTCATGGACGGATAGTTCAGGGCACCTTCAGAGATGAACATCTTGGCGTATTCACCACTCTGGATGCGCTTCAGTGCGTTACGCATGGCTTCGCGGGACTGCTCGTTGATCACCTCCGGGCCAGTTACGTACTCGCCGTACTCAGCGTTGTTGGAGATGGAGTAGTTCATGTTGGCGATGCCGCCTTCGTACATCAGGTCAACGATCAGCTTCAGCTCGTGCAGACACTCGAAGTACGCCATTTCCGGAGCGTAGCCCGCTTCGGTCAGGGTTTCGAAACCGGCTTTAACCAGCTCAACCGCGCCACCACACAGAACCGCCTGCTCACCGAACAGGTCAGTTTCGGTTTCGTCTTTGAAGGTGGTTTCGATGATACCGGTACGGCCGCCGCCAATGCCGCTAGCGTAGGACAGGGCTACGTTCTTGGCGTTGCCGGAAGCGTCCTGGAAGATCGCGATCAGGTCAGGAATACCGCCGCCCTTGGTGAACTCGGTGCGTACAGTGTGGCCCGGTGCCTTCGGAGCAACCATGATCACGTCCAGGTCTTTGCGCGGAACGATCTGGTTGTAGTGGATAGCAAAGCCGTGAGCGAAGGCCAGGGTAGCGCCCTGCTTCAGGTTCGGCTCGATTTCGTCACGGTACAGCTGGGCCTGGAACTCGTCCGGAGTCAGCACCATAACAACGTCAGCGGAAGCAACGGCAGAAGCCACGTCGCTGGTCTTCAGGCCGTAGGCTTCAGCCTTGGCGATGGAGGAGGAGCCGGCACGCAGGCCAACCACTACGTCTACACCGGAGTCCTTCAGGTTGCACGCGTGCGCGTGGCCCTGGGAGCCGAAGCCCAGAATGGCAACTTTCTTGCCCTGGATGATGGAAAGATCACAATCCTTATCGTAATAAACCTGCATGAGAAACCTCTGTTATCAGTAACAGCCCTTAAGGGCCATAGTGTTCAAATTTTTCGGGCAGCCCTTACAGGCTGAGAACCTTTTCGCCACGGGCGATGCCGGATACACCGGTACGCACCACTTCCAGCACGCCAGACGTGCCTACAGCCTGGATAAAGCCATCAAGCTTGCTGCTGTCGCCGGCCAGCTGAACGGTATAAACCGAACTGGTTACGTCGACAATCTGGCCCCGGAAGATATCCACGGTGCGCTTGATTTCCGCACGCTGGGAACCGGTTGCCTTCAGCTTGACCAGCATCAGCTCACGCTCGATGTGGGCACCTTCAGTCAGGTCTACCAGCTTGACCACTTCAATCAGCTTGTTCAGCTGCTTGGTGATCTGCTCGATAACCTTGTCGGAACCGCTGGTGGTGACGGTCAGGCGAGACAGGGTCTCGTCTTCGGTCGGCGCCACGGTCAGCGTTTCGATGTTGTAGTTGCGCTGGGAAAACAGCCCAACCACGCGGGACAGTGCGCCAGGCTCGTTTTCAAGCAAAACAGAAATGATTCGACGCATGATCACACCCTCTCCGTTTTGCTGAGCCACATATCTTTCATGGAACCACGGGCAACCTGCATCGGGTACACATGCTCGAAGCGGTCCACGTAAATATCCACAAATACCAGCTTGTCTTTCATCGCCAGGACTTCCTTGAGCTTGGGCTCCAGGTCTTCCTTGCGATCAATGCGCACGCCAACATGGCCATAGGCTTCCGCCAGCTTGATGAAGTCCGGCAGAGACTCCATGTAAGACTGGGAATGACGGGACTCGTAGTTCATGTCCTGCCACTGCTTGACCATGCCCAGGGCCTGGTTGTTCAGGTTGATGATCTTCACCGGCAGATCGTACTGTTTGCAGGTGGACAGCTCCTGGATGTTCATCTGGATACTGCCTTCACCGGTGAAGCACAGCACTTCATCTTCCGGATGGGTCAGTTTGATACCCATGGCGGCCGGCAGGCCGAAGCCCATGGTGCCGAGGCCACCGGAGTTGATCCAGCGGTTGGGCTTGTCGAACTTGTAGTACTGGGCAGCAAACATCTGGTGCTGGCCCACATCGGTGGTTACAAAGGCATCACCGTTGGTGAGCTTCCAGAGCATCTCGACCACTTCCTGCGGCTTGATCACATCCGGGCTGGTTTCGTAACGCATACCGTGGAACGCACGCCACTCTTCGATCTGCTTCCACCAGGACCCCAGCGCTTCGGCATCCGGCTTGTCCTTCGACTCTTTGACCAGCGACAGCATTTCTTTCAGTACCGCATCCACCGGGCCAACAATGGGCACGTCTGCATCTACGGTCTTGGAGATAGATGCCGGGTCGATATCGATATGAATAATGCGCGCACCCGGGCAGAACTTCTCGGTGGCGTTGGTTACGCGGTCATCAAAGCGCGCGCCCACACAGAGAATCAGGTCTGAATGGTGCATCGCCATGTTGGCTTCATAGGTGCCGTGCATACCCAGCCAGCCCAAATGCTGCTTGTCGGTCGCCGGATAGCAGCCGATGCCCATCAGGGTGTTGGTGATGGGAAAGCCCAGGGTCTGGGTCAGCTCGGTCAGCTGGCTGGAGGCCTTGCCCAGGATCACACCGCCGCCGGCATAGATGATCGGGCGCTTGGCCGCCATCAGCATGTCTACGGCTTTCTTGATCTGGCCGGCATGGCCACGGACTGCCGGGTTATAGGAGCGCAGCTTGACCTTCTTCGGATAGGCATACTCATAGCGCTCGTTCGGGGTGGTCATATCCTTGGGGATATCCACCACAACCGGGCCAGGCCGGCCGGTAGAGGCAATGTAGTAAGCCTTGCGGATCACTTCAGGAATTTCTTCCGGATGGCGCACACTGAGGTTGTGCTTAACCACCGGGCGGGAAACACCGATCATGTCGGTTTCCTGAAAGGCATCTTCACCAATCAGTGTAGATGCAACCTGGCCGCACAGAACCACCATGGGGATGGAATCCATGAATGCGGTGGCAATGCCGGTAATAGTGTTGGTGGCTCCAGGACCCGAGGTCACCAGTACGGTACCTGGTTTTCCGGTTGCACGGGCGTAGCCGTCGGCCATGTGGACCGCCGCCTGTTCGTGCCGTACCAGAATATGCTTGACTTTGTCCTGCCTGAACAGCGCATCATAAATATGAAGGGCTGCACCACCCGGATAGCCGTATATGTATTCGATCCCTTCATCCTGCAGGGAGCGGATCAGCATATCGGCGCCAGACAATAACTCCACGATTTCTACCCTCTTCTACGAGTGAATGAGCCGGGTTACGCCCCGGTTGCCTGGATTCTCGGTTTCCCTGCTTCTTGTGAAAGCGGAACCGGCGTACTCCTCCACACCATTTTTAAGAGGTTGTCTCCTGGCCAGCCGCCCTCCTGAGGGTTGCGGAGAACGACCAATCAACGGGTTGCACGTAAGCAACAACCAGTGCCCGCCAGCGGGTGGCGAACGCAGTGTGGTGATTAACGGGGGATACTCGCTCGGGATTGCCTGCCGTATTGACCCCAGTCTTCAGGCAATCTGCAATTCTGACAGCGGGAAACTCACTGTCAATAGGCGCTGTGGCTTAATTGCCACCATTTTCTTAGACACAGGGCCCCGGTTGGCCAATAATGGTGCAAGAGATTTGAACCAGACAGAAGAAAATCCGCATTCGGGGTGGCATCATGTCACCAGGCAGTAATCGAATAACGAGTGGACCTATGAATCGAAAAATCCTGATGCTGGCCGCGATCATGGCCGCCGCCCCGGGCTTCGCCGCCGGTGCCTCCGTATACAAATGGACCGACGACAGCGGCGTAACCCACTTCGGGGATCGCCAGCCTAATGGTGCATCTGCAGAGATCGTTAACGTGCGCACCGGCAAGAGTTCCGGCGGCCAGGCCAGCCGGGTGAGCCCGCAACAGCAGGTTCAGGAAATCCAGGAGCGCCAGCAGGACGAAGCCCGGCAGCGCCAGGAAACGGCCCAGGAAGAAGCCCTGCGCAAACAGCGTGAAGCCAACTGCGCCACCGCCCGCTCCAACCTGGAGGTGATCAACAGCAATGCCAGGATCCGGGTAGAAGAAAACGGCGAGATGCGCTATCTCACGCCGGAAGAAATTGAAGAGCAGCGCAAGAAGTTCGAAGAAGTGGCAGCGGAAAATTGCGGGCCTATGGACGAGCGGGAAGAACAGCAAGAGCCCGCAGAACAGCGCTGAGTCAAAAAAAGCCAGCCGGGCAACCCGACTGGCTTTTTTGTTCCCGGTTGATAGCCGGGGCCACGAAGCCCCGGCACTGCGCAGCAATTACTTGCGAGCAAACACCACGGCGTTGTCCTGAACCGTCGCCACGATGGTATCCCCCGGCATAAATTCCCCTTTCAGCAGCTTCTGCGCCAGCGGATTTTCGATCAGCCGCTGGATCGCCCGCTTCAGCGGACGGGCACCGTAGACCGGATCGTAGCCCACCTCGGCCAGCAGTTGCATGGCATCTTCGGCGATCTCCAGCTTCATGTCCTGATCCTTCAGGCGCTGCGCCAGGTTCCCGATCTGGATGCGGGCAATGCCCTGGATCTGGTTTTCCGCCAGCGGATGGAACACCACCACTTCATCCACACGGTTGATGAACTCGGGGCGGAAGTGAGTACCCACCACTTCCATCACCGCAGACTTCATGTCTTCGTAGTTCTCCTCGCCCGCTTTCTCCTGAATGATGTGAGAGCCCAGGTTGGAGGTCATCACAATCACGGTGTTGCGGAAGTCCACGGTGCGGCCCTGGCCATCGGTCAGGCGGCCGTCGTCCAGCACCTGCAGCAGGATGTTAAAGACATCCGGGTGGGCTTTCTCTACCTCATCCAGCAACAGCACGGAATAGGGCCGGCGGCGCACCGCTTCGGTCAGGTAACCACCCTCTTCGTAACCCACGTATCCGGGAGGCGCGCCAATCAGCCGGGCCACGGAGTGCTTCTCCATGAACTCGGACATATCGATGCGCACCATCGCTTCTTCGGTATCGAACAGGAACGACGCCAGCGCCTTGCACAGTTCGGTTTTGCCCACACCCGTGGGGCCGAGGAACAGGAAGGAGCCGTTGGGACGGTTCGGGTCCGACAACCCGGCCCGGGACCGGCGCACGGCGTTAGACACTGCTTCCACCGCTTCTTCCTGGCCAATCACCCGGCCGTGCAGCGCCTCTTCCATGCGCATCAGCTTGTCGCGCTCGCCTTCCAGCATCTTGGACACCGGAATACCGGTCCACTTGGAGACGATTTCGGCGATTTCCTCATCGGTTACCCGATTACGCAGCAGTTCCATCTTCTGCATCTCGGCCTGGCCGGCCATTTCCAGCTGGCGCTCCAGTTCCGGAATCTTGCCGTACTGAAGTTCCGACATCCGCCCCAGGTCACCGGAACGGCGGGCAGTTTCCAGGTCAATGCGCGCCTGCTCCAGGTCGCTCTTGATCTTCTGGGAGCCGTGCAGGGCAGCTTTCTCGGCATTCCACACTTCTTCGAGGTCCGAGTATTCCCGTTCCACGCCGGCAATCACATCCGACAACTCCGCCAGTCGCTTCTTGGAGGCGTCGTCTTTCTCTTTCTTCAAGGCCTCGCGCTCGATCTTCAGCTGAATCAGGCGGCGCTCAAGGCGGTCCAGCGCTTCCGGCTTGGAATCCATCTCCATGCGGATCTGACTGGCGGCTTCATCCACCAGGTCGATAGCCTTGTCCGGCAACTGGCGGTCGGTGATGTAGCGATGCGACAACTTGGCGGCAGCAATAATGGCGCCGTCAGTTACCTCAACCCCGTGGTGCACTTCGTAACGCTCTTTCAGGCCCCGCAGGATGGCAATGGTGTCTTCCTCGCTGGGCTCGGAGACCAGCACCTTCTGGAACCGGCGCTCAAGGGCGGCGTCTTTCTCGATGTTTTCCCGGTATTCATTCAGGGTAGTGGCACCCACGCAGTGCAGCTCACCCCGGGCCAGAGCCGGCTTGAGCATGTTGCCGGCGTCCATGGAGCCTTCCGCCTTACCGGCGCCCACCATAGTGTGAATCTCGTCGATGAACAGGATGATCTGCCCTTCCTGCTTCGACAGCTCGTTCAGCACCGCCTTCAGGCGCTCCTCGAACTCGCCCCGAAACTTGGCGCCGGCAATCAGCGAGCCCATATCCAGGGACAGCACCTTCTTGTCTTTCAGGCCATCGGGCACTTCGCCGTTCACAATGCGCTGGGCGAGGCCTTCCACAATGGCAGTCTTACCCACGCCCGGTTCACCGATCAGCACCGGGTTATTCTTGCGCCGGCGCTGCAGCACCTGGATGGTACGGCGGATTTCATCGTCCCGACCGATCACCGGGTCCAGCTTGCCTTGTTCGGCCCGTTCGGTCAGGTCGATGGTGTACTTGGACAACGCCTGACGATTTTCTTCTGCACCTGCATCATTCACGGTTTCACCACCACGCACCTGATCAATAGCTTTTTCCAGGGCGGCTTTGTCTACGCCCTGCTCCCGCAGAATGCGGCCCAGAGAACCCCGGTCTTCCAGCGCCGCCAGCAAGATCAACTCGCTGGAAACAAACTGGTCGCCCCGCTTCTGGGCCTGCTTGTCTGCCATATTCAGCAGCCGGCCGAGGTCGTTGGATACCGACACATCGCCGGCGTTGCCCTGCACTTCCGGCAGGTTTTCAATTTCCTGGGCGACGGCCTGGCGCACCCGGCCAGCCTCTGCACCCACCTGTTGCAGCAGCGGCTTTACCGATCCGCCCTGCTGATCGAGCAGTGCCTGCATAAGATGCACCGGCTCGATAAAATTATGGTCTTTGCCTACCGCGATCGACTGCGCATCCGCCAGGGCGGACTGCAGTTTGCTGGTCAGCTTGTCGATTCTCATGAGTTCAGTTCCCCGAAATTTTTGCGAATACGCTCCACGGCGCTCTGCCTTCGGCGTATTCCGATTGCTTTGACATTTAATGTAGGGGCAGGTAGGGGGACTTCAAGCTGGGGGCTGACTATTTCGACGAAAACTTGACGGCCGTCAGCTTCGGCCGGTCAGCCCAGCCAAATAATCGACGCCATACGGCCAGTCTGGCCATCGCGGCGGTAGGAGAAAAACCAGTCCTGGTCACGCACGGTGCACAGGCTACCGCCAGATACCGAGCTAACCCCGGCGTGCCGCAAGCGTTGGCGGGCAAGGTGGTAGATGTCGGCCATGAAATGGCCGGGGCGGGCACCGGCTGATTTGAAGGCATTAGCGGCTTCCGGGGACTGCTCGATAAAGGCTTCGCGCACTTCCGGGCCCACTTCGAACTGCTTCGGGCCTATGGCGGGGCCCATCCAGGCCACCAGCTCCGAAGGCTCCACCGCCATGGCGGCCACCAGGTTTTCCAGTACACCGCCACACAGGCTGCGCCAGCCGGCGTGGGCCGCGCCCACCACCGTGCCTTTGCGGTCCGCCAGCAGCACCGGCAGGCAGTCAGCCGTCAGGATGGCGCAGGCCATTCCGGGAATACGGGTAAAGCTGGCGTCTGCATCCGGGCGGGAGCCCACGGTGGCAGGCGTTAATTCAACCACTTCGGTGCCATGCACCTGATTCAGCCAACCAATGCGATTGCTATCCAGCCCGGCGAAGCGGGCCAGGGTTTGGCGGTTTTCCTGCACGTGGCCAGAATTATCACCCACGTGATCGCCCAGATTCAGGCTGTGCCAGGGCGGCCGGCTGACGCCACCCTTGCGGGTAGTGCACAATGCCCGCACCCGGCGTGGCGCAGGCCAGTCCGGGCGCAGTACGTCGTGCTCAGTAATCATTCTCTTCCAGTTCCCGGGCATGCTTGCGCAGGGTTTCGATCAGGTGAACCATGTCTTCCGGCAGGGGCACTTCCCAGCTCAGAATCTCACCGGTTTCCGGATGCTCCAGGGTCAGCTGCCGGGCGTGCAGGGCCTGGCGATGGAATGCCGCCAGCACATCCCGCAACTCTTCGGTGGTGCCTTTGGGCAAACGCAGACGACCGCCATAAACAGGATCACCTACCAGCGGATGGCGCACGTGGGTCATGTGTACCCGAATCTGGTGCGTGCGGCCGCTTTCCAGCTTGCAACGAACGTGGGTGTGGGCGGCAAAGCGCTCAATCAGCCGGTAATGAGTCACCGCCGGCTTGCCAGACGACACCACCGCCATGCGTTTACGATCCTGCGGGTGCCGGCCAATGGGCGCATCCACCGTAGCGCCACCGGTAAGAGAACCCACTACCACGGCCTCGTATTCCCGGCCCATGGTGCGTTCCTGCAGCTGGTTGACCAGCGAGGTGTGGGCAATCAGGCTGCGGGCCACCACCATAATGCCGGAGGTGTCTTTATCCAGCCGGTGCACAATGCCGGCCCGGGGCAGGTTTTCCACTTCCGGCGCATAGTTCAGCAGCGCATTCACCAGCGTGCCATCGGCGTGGCCGGCAGCTGGGTGAACCACCAGCCCGGCGGGCTTGTTGATCACCAGCAGGTGCTCGTCTTCATAAACGATATCCAGGGTGATCGGCTCGGCTTCCCAGGTAACCTGCACTTCCGGCTCGGCGTCCAGCTCCAGAACGTCATCCATCATGACTTTGTCCCTGGGCTTGCGGGCTTCGCCGTTCACCGTGAGCGCCCCGCTTTTGATCCAGGACTGCAGGCGCGAGCGGGAATGCTCGGGCATGAGTTCGGCCGCAGCCTGATCCAGCCGCCGGTCGCTCAGTTCCGGGGGGATGGTGTAATGTCCGGTAATACGGTTATCGGAAGACATTCGGCCTCTTTTTGCTACAATGCGGGGTTCATTCAAGTTGCGACCATTATACGGGATTCCGGCATGAGATCAGTTGTCCGATTACTGCTAATTTCCACTATCATTGCGCTGGCCAGCGGCTGCGCCTCTAATCGTGAAGTGGAAGTACTGCCGGAAGAGACGTACTACGACAACGCCCGCCAGGCCATGAACTCCGGCAACTTCAACGAAGCCGAAGAAAACCTGGACGCCCTGGAAACCTACTACCCGTTCGGCCGCTACGCCGAACAGGCCCAGCTGGACCTGATCTTCGCCCGCTACCAGAACCTGGACCTGGAGGGCTCCCGGGCGGCGGCTGACCGCTTTATGCGCCTGAACCCCCAGAGCGACCACCTGGACTACGCCATGTACATGCGCGGCCTGGCGTCTTACAACCTGGACATGGGCCTGGCTGCCCGCTACTTCCCGATTGATGTGGCCGCCCGCAGCCCCGGCGAACAGTTGCAGGCGTTCCGGGATTTCTCCCAGCTGCTGAACCGCTTCCCGGACAGCGAATACGCCCCGGATGCCCGCCAGCGCATGATCGCCATCCGCAACCGCATGGCCGAACTGGAACTGCACGCAGCCCGCTACTACATCAAGCGTGAGGCCTTTGTGGCGGCCAACAACCGGGCACGGTACGTGGTGGAGAACTTCCCGTCTTCCCCGGCCGTTGAAGAAGCACTGATTCTGCTGGCCGACACCTTCCGCTTTATGGACCTGAAGAAAGGCGCCAGCGATGCCATCGCTACCCTGCGCCAGAACTTCCCCAATAGCGAAGCCTTCGATGAGAACGGTGAGTTCCAGTCTGACCGCCTGCGGCGCCAGAACCGGTCCCTCACCAACGTGGTCACCTTCGGCCTGATGGGCGACGAGTAAGGCCTACGGCCTTACTTGCCAATTTTCCAGCCGTTGGTAATCGGATACCGGCGGTCTTTGCCAAATCCGCGCTCGGTGATGCGCACCCCGATGGGTGCCTGCCGGCGCTTGTATTCGTTGATATCCACCAGCCTTACCACCCGTTCGACATCCGCCCGCTCGAAACCTTCCGCCACAATGGCCTCAGCACTGTAATCACGCTCTACGTACAGGTTCAGGATCTGGTCCAGAATGTCGTATCCCGGCAGGCTGTCCTCGTCTTTCTGATCCGGCGCCAGCTCTGCGGACGGCGGCCGGGTAATCACCCGCTCCGGAATGACCTGCGACAGGCTGTTGCGGTACCAGGCCAGGCGGAACACCAGGGTTTTCGGCACATCTTTCAGCACATCGAAACCGCCGGCCATGTCGCCGTACAGGGTGGAATAACCCACTGCCATCTCGCTCTTGTTACCGGTGGTCAGCACCAGAGAACCGAACTTGTTGGACAGTGACATCAGCAACACGCCCCGCAGGCGGGCCTGCAGGTTTTCTTCCGTGGTATCCGGCCTCGTGCCTTCAAAGGGCTTGGCCAGGGTTTGCATGAACACGTCGTACATAGGCTCGATGGAAAACACATCGTACTGAACGCCCATGGCCGTGGCCTGAGCCTCCGCATCTTCCAGACTGGCGCTGGAGGTATAGCGGAACGGCATCATCACCGCCCTCACCCGGTCCTTGCCCAGGGCATCGGCCGCTACCGCCAGGGTCACGGCAGAATCGATACCACCCGACAACCCCAGCACCACGGATTTAAAGCCGTTCTTGTTCACGTAATCCCGAACACCGGTCACCAGCGCGTTGTACACATTGGCTTCCAGGGAAGGCTCCTCCGGCAAGGGCTGAGAGATTGGCTGGCAGTGGTGCTCACACAGGAATTCCACCGGGAACAGACCGTCGGTAAACTGGGGCGCTTCAACGGCCAGCGCACCGGCGTGGTCGACCACCATGGAGCCACCATCAAACACCAGCTCGTCCTGCCCGCCCACCAGGTTTGTGTACACAATGCTCACCCGGTTATCCGCCGCCTTGCGTTCCAGCAGCGCCTTGCGCCGGGCCTGTTTGTCGATATCGTAGGGGGAAGCATTCAGGTTCAGAATCAGTTGCGCACCGGCGGCTGCGGCATCTTCCAGCGGGCCGTCTTTCCAGATGTCCTCACACACGGTGATGCCCACGGGCACGCCTTTGAACTCCATCACCAGGGTATCGCGGCCTTCGGCGAAGTAGCGCTTTTCATCGAACACCTGGTAATTGGGCGGGCAACGCTTGAAATACTGGCCGCGGATTTCGCCTTTCTCGACAACCACCGCGGCGTTATACAACAAGCCGCCGGAGCGCACCGGCGCGCCGATTACCATGGCCGGTTCCAGGTTGGCCTGCTGCAAACGCTCCAGGGCCTCGGTAATGCGCAGGTCCAGGCTCGGTCGCAGTAGCAGGTCTTCCGGTGGGTAGCCGGTCAGGCACAGCTCCGGGAACAGCACGATGTCTGCCTGGTGCTGCTCCTGGGCCTGCTGCGTGGCCTTCAATACCAGCTCGGTATTACCCGGAATGTCTCCAACCAGAAAGTCCAGCTGGGCCATAACCACCCGCAGCTTGCGGGGAGAGTCTGAATCGGCGGATGCGGTTCCGGGTGTGGCCATGCAAAGGCTCCTGTAACTTGTTGCCATGAAAAGGCTATTATAACCCCGCAAAGGCAAGGATTTCTTCCGGGCAGAGGCAATAACCCCTTCATGGCAACCGAGCTTACCAACACAACCCATGCCCGCTCCCCGTTCGGGCCACCGGCAAAGTATCAGCAGGCCCGCCTGTTCCGGATCTACAACCACTACCGGGTGGTCATCAGCCTGTTGCTGGTCGCCCTGCTGTTTGTAGACCCGTTCACCGCAGACACCCGTTTTCGCTGGCTGGACTACTACCAGGCCGGGGTGGTTTCCTATCTGGCCCTGAACGGCTTTATCGCCCTGCTCCTGCTGGCCGGCTTCCAGCCCCGGCAGCGGCATATCACCCTGTCGATACTCACAGATATCCTGGTGATGCACGGCTTGCTGCTGGCCAGTTCCGGCATTACCAACGGGCTGGCCAACCTGGTGATTGTGGCCGTGGCCGCCGGCAACATCCTGACCCCCACCCGCATGGGCACCTTCTACGCCGCACTGGCGGCCATCTGCTCGCTGGGCATCTCCGGCTGGGCGGTAATCACCATCAACGAAAGTGCCGACGACATTGTTCGGGCCGGCTCCTTGGGCATCCTGTATTTCGCCACGGCGGTGATTCTGCAGGGTATCTCCAAGCGAATGATCCGCAGCGAAGCACTGGCCAGCAGCCGGGCCAGAAGCATTGCCGAGCTGGAACAGATCAACCAGCAAATTATCCAGCGCATGCGCACCGGCATTCTGGTACTGGACCGGCACGGGTACATTCGCCTGGCCAACGCGGCGGCTGAAGAACTGCTGTTCGGCGCCGCCAGCCACCAGGCGGGCGAATCCGGCCACCACCGGGAACTGCCCCCGCCCCTGAAAAGGGGCCTGGAACTCTGGTTGAGAAACCCCGGTAGGCGCATCGAGCCCTTCCAGCCGTCAAACACCTCTCCGTTATTACAAGCCAGCCTGACCCAGCTGGACCAGGACCAAGGCGACCTGATACTGGTGTTCATCGAAGACATGAGTAAGGTTACCCAGCAGGCCCAGCAAATGAAGCTGGCTTCACTGGGCCGCCTGACCGCCGGCATCGCCCATGAAATCCGCAACCCGCTGGGCGCCATCAGCCACGCCGCCCAGTTGATGGAAGAATCTCCCAACCTGGACAAGGGCGACCAGCAGATGCTGGATATCATTCGCCGGCATTCCCGACGGGTGAACGGCATTATCGAAAACGTACTGGACTTGTCCCGCCGCCGGGCAGCGGATACCGAACTGGTGGATGTTGGGCACTGGCTGGAAGAGTTCCGGGAAGACTTCCTGCAAACCCTGGACGACGACACCCCCGTACAGATTGAACTCTTCTGCGATGACGCCATACCCGCAGCCCGGTTCGATAAAAGCCAGGTTGAACAGGTGCTGGTAAACCTGTGTGACAACGGTTTGCGGTACAGCAAACAGCACAGCGGCCAAAACAGGATACAATTAGCCGCAGGCACCAGTGCCGATGGCGAGCGGGCCTTTGTGGATGTTAAGGATTTCGGCCCCGGTATTGCCCCGGAACACCGCAACTCCGTGTTCGAGCCGTTTTTCACCACCGATAAAAGCGGCACCGGCCTTGGCCTGTACCTGGCCCGTGAACTGTGCGAAGCCAACCAGGCGCACCTGTCGCTGGTCGAAGACGGCGAGCCCGGCTGCCGGTTCCGGATTACCTTCGCCCATCCGGGCCGGATGATCTGACCGCCAGGCTGCCAACGCACTGCCATTCATCAAAGAACTGAACACAGATAATGACAAAACAGACCGCGCTGATCGTAGACGACGAACCGGATATCCGGGACCTGCTGGAAATTACCCTCACCCGCATGGGCATAGAGGCCTACACCGCGCCCGACCTGGCCAGCGCCCGGAGTTTACTGGCCCAACACCAGCCCAACCTGTGCCTGACCGACATGAACCTGCCTGACGGCAATGGCATAGAACTGGTGCAGTGGATTCAGCAAAACACCCCAAACACGCCGGTAGCGGTGATTACCGCCTACGGCAGCATGGACACTGCCATTGAATCGCTAAAAGCCGGCGCCTTTGATTTTGTCTCCAAACCGGTGGAACTACCCCGCCTGCGGGAGCTGGTAAACAGCGCCCTGAAACTGTCCGAGCCCAAACTGCAACCGGCCGAAGAAAACGACGAGCCCGGCCTGCTGCTGGGAGAATCCCCGCAAATCCGCAAACTGCGCAACCAAGCCCGCAAACTGGCCCGCAGCCAGGCTCCGGTGTTTATCAGCGGTGAATCCGGCAGCGGTAAAGAACTGGTTGCCCAGATGATCCACCTGCAAGGCCCGAGAGCCGACGGCCCATTCATCGCCGTCAACTGCGGAGCCATACCGTCTGAACTGATGGAAAGCGAATTCTTCGGCCACAAGAAAGGCAGCTTCACCGGCGCCATTGACAATAAACCCGGCCTGTTCCGCAGCGCCGACGGCGGCACTCTTTTCCTGGACGAAGTGGCCGACCTGCCCCTGGCCATGCAGGTAAAACTACTGCGCGCCATCCAGGAAAAAGCCGTACGCCCGGTGGGCGACTCCCAGGAAATCGCCGTAGACATCCGCATCCTCAGCGCCACCCACAAAAACCTGCCGGAACTGGTGCAGGAAGGCAGCTTCCGCCAGGATTTGTTCTACCGCATTAACGTAATCGAACTGGCCGTCCCGCCACTGCGGGACCGAGGCGACGACATCCCCCTGCTGGCCAGCCACATCCTCGGGCGCATCGCCCGGGAATACGAATGCGACCCGGCAAGGCTGACCCCCGCCGCCGCCGACCGCCTGAGAGGCTACGACTTCCCCGGTAACGTGCGGGAACTGGAGAACATTCTGGAGCGGGCGTTTACCCTGTGTGATGACGATCGGATTGATGCGGAGGACCTGCATCTGGGCGGGGGCGTGGCGCCCGGAGGCTCTTTCTCTGCCGAAGCTGGTAACTCAGATTCGGGAGCCGTGCCGGTGCCTGAGGGGGAGATTGACCTGGAAGGGTACCTGGAGAGCATTGAACGGCAGGCGATTGAAAAGGCGCTGGAGGCGACCCGGTGGAACAAGACGGCGGCGGCCAAGCGGCTGGGGATCAGTTTTCGGGCGTTGCGGTATCGGTTGAAGAAGCTGGGGATGGAATAGATAATAGGTCCGGCCTGAAGGAATCAGGCCGGAAAATCACAAACACAAGGATGTTACTATGCGAAACCTGCCTGATCGGGGCTTCACCCTGATCGAACTCTTGTTGGTTATTACCATTCTTTCGATCGCTCTGGGCATCGGCGCCCCTGCCATGGGCAAGCTGATAGAGAACTCTGAACGCAAAGCCCTGCTGAATGACCTGCTCAGCGGTATCAACCATGCTCGAACCCATGCGATTTCCCGGGGCGTAAATGTAACCCTATGCCCGCTCGACGAGAACGACCGATGTATACGTGACTGGAACCGCCCAATCACCATTTTCAGTGACCCAAAGCGAACGAGGAAACTCGAAGACCAGGCCGACATCCTGCAAATTATCCCGGCACCCGATACAGGGCAGCTCTACGGAAGAACCGGAGTCCGCAAGCACTTCGCATTTCGCCCAACCGGCATGGCCCGGGACAGCATCGGCCACCTGTTATGGTGCCCCAACGATGACAAGCAGGAAAAAGCCTTTCAGATACGCATCAATATGGGCGGGCGGCCAATACTGGCCAGAGATTTCAATAACGACGGCATTGTAGAGGATGCCTACGGGCGGAACGTAAGCTGCCCGTAGGCCGAAGAACGAGAAGTCAGTCGTCCCACTCCACCCAGGTGGAGCCATCTTTCTGCCAACGGCGGGTGCCGTTCGACAGCAATTGGAGATTGCCGTCACCTGCCTGGGCACTACCTGCTATCGGGCTCGCCTGAAGCGTGTAACTGTTACGGTTAGCCGACGCAATCGTCAGGTTATAAAACTTGGTGGCGCCATCCAGAGGGGCTTGCGAGGGAAACACGCTGCTATGCGGCTTACCCGTATTCGAGCCGCCATCAGCAGCCCCCAGATAGGTATTGCGATTGTCGGTGTAATACCGCTCCATCGCCGTCGCAAATCCTGTCAAGGCCGCCTGGGCATCCGCCCTTCGGGTTTTGGTGACATAGTTCTGGTAGGACGGAAACGCAATGGCTGCCAGGATGCCGATGATCGCAACCACAATCATCAACTCGATCAGGGTAAAACCGCGAGCGCCGGCAGGCGCCCGCTTCATGTGTTGCAGCATAAGAGATCCTTAGAAATCCACCAGTTCTGTCCAACCTATGCGGCCCGTTGCGTTGGTGCCGCCACCGAAGTTGGTGAGGTAGGCACTCTTTTTCGCCCCGGAGTCTGAAGTCAGAGCCAGGTCATCAATCAGGGCAAAGCTCGTGATAATGCCATCTCCGTAGAACACACCGGCCCAACCTTCGTCCGTGCCATCCAGTTTGCCGTCGTTATTCACGTCAATGATGGCTTTATTCGGATCAGTTGAACCATCCAACTGCAATGCCGTCAGGAAGGAACTACCGCCACCGCCGCAAGGATCACCTCCGGTTGGAATTGTCGAGGCGAATACAATGAACTCCCCGCGAACCCTCGGCGGCTCGACAACCCGCTCGCCTCCACCTGGAAGGTCGACATACCAGCCAAACTTCGCTGACCAGTCTTCAAGGGCTTTGCCATCCGTTTTACGGACAGGCACAGATTCACCATCCACCGTTACCGAGCCGCCGGTAAATTCTCGTTTAACAAGATCACTGCGACTCAGTGCAACATTCGTCGCGTTCACATTGGTGCCGCGATCACTGATGCCGTAGAAGGTCTGAGGCTGCGCATCGCTGGCATCAGCTGCCTGGGGAATATCGGCCGCCTCAAGATATTTACCAGTACCAAAGAACACCAGCAAATTGGGATCGGTAAGCGTTGAGTCGAAATCGTTGCGAGCAATATCTGGCTGCGCAGTGATGGGCTGAGGGGTTCCATCTGCTTCTCTAGCGGTATATAAAACTTCGAAACTCCAGCTATCCGCACCACCCGTCAGATCGAATGCCCAAAGATTTCCGTCCAGGTCTCCTGCATAGGCTCTGTCAGCAACACCGTCGCTGTTGGGATTGCCATCGGAGTCCAGGTGGTCAACCAGGCGCACTGGCGAGAGTCCCTTACCCGTACCCAGATCTATAAATTTTCGGTTCGCGATATTGGCGATATCCAGAATAAACAGTCCACTATGACCTTCTGGTGCGTCGTAGCCATTACTGAAGACAGCACTCCAGCGGTAGTCATTCTCTCCCCACTTCAGCAGCGTAATCTGAGCTGCCTCTGTCATGTTACCGAGATTATTGTCGGTAAACTCCCACATGGTGATAGCGCTTGCCGAGCCTGAAGCGAAGGACGATGGATCCGTTACGTCCAGGGCAAAGAGTCCTGGCTTGCCACCACGGGAGCCACCAATAACAATAGAGCGCCATGCTTCGTTCACATAAACGTCAGAGGTATTAAGCGGCAGGTCGACATAGCTTTGATAATCCAGATCAGGAATCGTCAGGGCGCTCAGCCCTTTCTCTGCCTCGGTCGAGTAAAGGAAGCCTGGTATGTAGGCGATGACTTCCTGGCCGCTATCTGCATCAAACCCGTGGAGCATGCCATCGTTGGCGCCCACATAGACCACCTCTGTGCGACTTTTCTTATCGGCTTTGTAGGCACTATAGGCGGTGGCACCGAACTTTGAATCGTCTGGCCAAATCTTGTTCGGCTCCCCAACAAACACCGGGGACGAGTTAATAATGGCACCAAGCCTGCTGCCCCGATCCCGGAATGGAACCCCTTCGAGTCCAGTCACACTATTGCCACTCAGATAAGAAAGCCTTGCTTTGCCCAGCTCATCCGAACCACCACCTTTAAGATCCGCTTTTTGATTCAGGCTCAACTCATCCCAATCAAAGTCGACGCCGTCACCATTGAAGGTAATAATCCGACGAGGATTATCAGACAGATTCCGGCCATCCAGCAGTATTGCGGCATCCCATTTCCTGCTTGAAATGATCCCATCCTTGTCGATGGCTTCCGCACGCAGCGTTCCTGTCCAGATTTTTGATGTGAACTGGGCACTATAGATGTAACCGCCACTTCGCAACGATGTTGTATTAAAGCTGACGTTGGAACCACTACCGAGCTGAGCGCCGATATCATCCATGGCATCTTCCAGCGCTTTAACCAGAGCCGTTGAAGACTTTGCATCGTAATACTCGCCTTTTCCATTCACCGCTGAATGGTAGAGATCATCAATTTGGGCCGACTGAACAGAGCCCCGACCAAATCCCATATCAGAATCGCCCCAATCCGGCGGATTCGTGTGGGCATCAATCACCTTGGAGTAACCTTTGCCAGCAATCTTCTGGCCTTCCATGCCCAGCGCAACGGCATAGGTATTCATATGGAACTCAGTATTACAGTCCATCCAGGGCTCCTGAAGACCTGTGCCGCACTCTTCGGGCAAGCGCATACGGCCGCCAGTCACCTTTTTCCCGCCGCTCCTCAGCGCCTCACCATAATAGTAAGCAATATCGCCCAAGGTCCCTGAATAGTCTTTGTTCACGAATGGTGCATCAGCCTTGCTATCAGCATTCCCGGCATCAATCGTTATACTTGGGTTGTTGGCATAGCCATCGGTAAACAGAAGAGTAAAGTTTTTTCGGCACTCCAAGGTGCCTCGGACCGTCTTCTTGCCATACTCCCTGCCGGCATGCTGCAACGATTCACGGGTTGGGGTTCCACCACCTTTCCAATTGCCATTGCCAAACCGCGAGTAGTGCTCACTCAGGAAGGTATCAATGTTTCCGTCGATTTCCGTGCTGTACAACTTGTCCGCCATATCACGGTGGTTATGAAACCAGAAAATCCCCATGTTCAGATTCTCGAGGCCGAGAACTGACTGAGCGATAGCCGAACGGACAACCTGGTGACGACGGCGGTAGTATGAGAACCAGTTCGCGAAGTTTTGTTGCTGGGCAGCAAAGAAGTCATCAACCGAATCGATACCATTCAGTGCTTCGTAGACCTCCTGCTTGTTGTTACCCTCATCCTTGAACTCCAAACGCTGGAGACAGGCGCCGTCCGGGGCGAAGGCAATTTTTCTGGGCTCTATTTCTATTCCTCCACTTTTCTTCAGAATCCAGGCGCTACTGTCAAAACTGGACTGCCTCCATGTTCCATACCAGTTTGTGTCTCCCAAATCAGAACAATCCGCAATAGGTAGATCTGTCATTCGGGTTTCATATAGGCGATCACTTCTAAACTTAAATACATCGCTGCAAAATATGAAGAAGCATTCTCTCTCAATCACACCGCATTCAGATGGATCGTTAGGATTAGGCTGCTCACCTGTGGGACAGCTGAAATAAAGCTTTTCTTCTTGTCGTGAAACGACCTCACCACTCGTGATTTTTAGAAACAAAGTTGCTGGAATATCATCGCTGCCCAAACCAAGCCCTCCAGCCTCGGTCAAATCGACCGTCAGTGAACTGGAGAGACCGGGATCAAGCTTTGCAGAAGTAACAGACTGGTTCCCAAACTCGGTGCTGTTATACCCGGGCCAGGGCTTGTATGCCTCCGATGGATCATAGTATTGATAGTTGTAATCATTGGAACGAAGGTAAAAATTAGACCTACTAAAACTCTTGAAAGACTCACCCGTATTGCTAAGCCTTAACCCTCGGTTATAAGGCCGCTCAGTGTCTGTCGCGTAACGTCCGGAACCAGACTCAGGATTGAACAACCAGCCCCCATCCACCGCGCTATATCCGCCCACTGCCGGCGCCAGAATCTCAAAATCCATACTCCCTGAGTCATCAACCGAAAAGATCAGGTTGTGATCAACCACCGCATCCACAAATAACGGCCTGTCCGAAACCGTTGCCGACCAACCCGCCACCGGAAAGCCGACAAACAGCGCAACCGACAGACTCTGTGTTACCTGCTTCAAGAATTGCTTCATCTTCATTGTCTAATCTCCGGGCGCTTGTTTACGCCTGATCAATCGGCACGAACCACATAGGCTTCGATGGCTCTTACGGCCTGTCCTGATGCACCACTGCTGAATGCGACTACTCGGTATACTGTTCCGCTAAGGCCGGATCGCTGGACGCTGTCTCCGGCGCCACCAATACCCAAACCAAAGCCACTACTGCTGGCAGAGCCGACGCCGGGGGTGGCTTTGATGAAGTAGCGCGGACATTCCGCCCACAAATCATCATCGCCAAGATCATCACACAAGCCATCATCATCGATTTCTCTTGTACCGTTGCCACTCCCCCCACTTTCGGAGGCCATCCATGACTCCGGATCCAAAATACCCTGTAGTGTTTGTAGTTTTGCTGGCAAGTCGTCACCTTCCTGATAAAGGCCATTACTGTTTTCAAATGTTGGAAGGGTTGGCCCGGCCAGTTCAGCTTCGGCAGCTTGGAGGGCGAACTCGGCACCCTCGAGCGCAATCTGGGCATCCCGTTGGGACGACACCATCCGCTCCTGAAGAGTGGTGCCCTGCATGCTGGATAGTGCCAGCACGGTCAGTACTAGCAGAATAACCAGACTCACGAGCAGAGCAGCGCCCTGCTGTCTGCGGGGTGTAACGGTATTTTTGGACTTCATCGGCAACTTGTTCATCCTCAGGTTCCGGTGTTCAGCAGCCGGTTGCGAATGCTGTAGGTTGACGTATACACGCGGTAGTAATGGCGATCGTTGGCATCGGCCGGCTCCCAGAGGTTGGCGCTGGAACTGCAGTCCGTCCAGGCGGGGAAGCAGACCTGTTGACGCTGCCGGGCTACGCGGTCTTCCGGGCTACGCACGAGCAGGCTGATTCTTACAGCTTTTACGTAGCTGGAGTTAATAGTTGCGAGGTTGGCATTGGTTACATCCAGCCAGCTTGTGATGACATTGTCCCCTTGTGTTCCAATGCCAACCTGAGCTTCCATCTCGATAACATCGGAAACTAACTCCAAGCTCACCGGTTTTGCAGAAGACCCGCTAATTCCTCGCGTCAAAAACATAGAACGCCGGCCATCAGCATCCTCGCTCAGACGATAAATCTCGGTAAAAGGTAGAAAAATCTCACCGTTTTCATAAGTATCAGGGAAGCAGTTCGCCGAATTACTGCCATTCGGACAGCCACCACCGACTTTTTTCATGTTGCCAGGATCAACAACGCTTCCCGTATTGTGGCCAATGGTAAGCGAGTTTTCATTTACGCTGGTTAGTTGAAATACCACCGCATTCTGGCAATCCGAGAGCATGACCACACCAGACTTGTCCAACAACCCAGATGGGAGTGACTCAAGCTTTATCTGTGAAGAAGAAGCGGAAACTTGATGAGTACTAGACATTCTTATGCCCGCGCTTCTTACCCCTTTCAAGCTGATAATGACAGAGCCGGCAACACCGTTATTCGAACCGTCCGAAACATCGAATGTCACACCCGGCGCCCCGTTAAAGTCATGTAGATCTGGATCGTAATCATCCCCATCGGGGTCAAGCACACTATCCACCTCAACGCCCTGCAAGCACCCCCAATAATCCGCATTCCGAATAGCCCTACCCAACACATCCTGCGCAAGCCGCCCGGATTCCTGCATCCGGCCAATCGACTCCGCCATCCGGAACGAATCACTGCTGCTTACAAACAGCTGAACCACGCCCAACAAAAGGATCAACCCGAGGGTGGACGCAATCAGAAGCTCGACCAGGGTCAGGCCAGACTGTTTTGCCATGGCTTTCATTGGGGGAACCTCGTTACCAGTGTGTAGCTGGAAGTACCTTCTCCAGCTTCATTATTGTCAGTGGCCTCCAGAAACATCATTCGCTCTGGCCAGGTGATGGTGGTGATAAAATCCCGGCTACCGCCATCCCACTCTGATGAGAAAGTGGCGCCCGGCAGGGTTTCACCCATGGCGTTACACCAGCTTTTGAACTGGTCTGGGTTCAAGTCCTCGCAATCGTCGGTCCCGCCACTGCTGAGTTCAAACTCTGTAGGGGAGCCTGCGGTCCGCGCCAGTTCGCTCAGTTCCTGGGCAAACAAGCTGGCCTGGGTGCGCAGCTCTGCGTTGTTGATGTTCTGCAATGAAAGCAACTGTAGAGCGGCGGCCCCCAGAAGACCTATGCCAAGTATCAGAACGGCAACCAGCACTTCGATCAACGAGAAGCCCCTTTGCGATTGCCTGGCGGGATAAATACAGGATTTCATCAAACGATCCTTCAGGAACAGGTTACGTTGGTGTCGGTAATCAGGCGAATCTGGCCGCCGGCATTCACGGAGATATCCACGGCCTCAGTGCCGGTATCGCCGCAAATCCGGTATTCATAATTACTGCTACCTGTAATCATGCCGCTGCCACGGAAAACGAGGTCAGGACTACCACTCGGCAGCCTGTGCGCGATATCAATACGCCCGGGCAATTTATTACTGGCACGGAGCAGTTGTTCGGCGTTAGCAGTACCGCCTTTGCAAGCCGCCAGCGCGCTACCGATACATACGGCGTATCCGGCATTGCCATCACTTGTATCAATGGCGTAAACCACCACGCCATTGCCCCGCCGAATGGCCTCCGAGCGGGCAAAGTGCAACAGGCCGGAAAAATCGTTTGCGGCGGCGGCATGCTGGTTGTTGTCGATCATGCGGCCGAAATTCGGCACCGCGATGGCTGCGGTAATGCCCAACAGCACCACCACAATCATCAACTCAATCAACGTAAACCCGCGCTGGTGTGCGAGAGATCGCATGCAACTGCTCCCTGAAACTTTTGTCATGTGTATACAATATCCAGCCATAAAAAAACCGCCACAGTTTTACGACAAGTGGCGGTTTACAGAAGATAAGCGGAAGCGGGTCCGCCGAGATGTGATTCAGATCAAACGTTCACCGCGTCGATCCGCAATTCCTTGGGCATGGAAAACACAATATTCTCTTCCCTGCCCGCCACTTCCTGCGGCTCTTCCCCACCCAGTTCCTTCAGGCGGTTAATCACCTCGGCTACCAGCACTTCCGGGGCGGATGCACCGGCGGTTACGCCTACGGCCTGCTTGCCTTCCAGCCATTCAGGATCAATCTGGTCAGCTTCATCGATCAGGTAGGCGGGGGTGCCCATGCGTTCGGCCAGTTCCCGCAGGCGATTGGAGTTGGAGCTATTGGGGGAGCCCACCACCAGCATCAGATCACAGTCACCGGCCAACTGTTTGACGGCATCCTGCCGGTTCTGGGTGGCGTAGCAAATGTCGTCTTTTCGGGGGCCTTCGATTTGAGGGAACTTGGCGCGCAGGGCGTCGATTACCCGGGCAGTGTCGTCCATGGACAGCGTGGTCTGGGTCACGAAGGACAACCGGCTGGGGTCTTTTACTTCCAGTTTCTGGACGTCGGCTTCGTCTTCCACCAGATAGATGTCGCCGCCGTTGCTGTGATCGTACTGGCCCATGGTGCCTTCCACTTCCGGATGACCGTGGTGGCCGATGAGGATGCACTCGCGGCCGTCGCGGCTGTAGCGCATCACTTCCATATGCACTTTGGTGACCAGCGGGCAGGTAGCGTCGAACACTTTCAGGCCGCGCCGGGCGGCTTCGTTCTGTACCGTCTGGGAAACGCCGTGGGCACTGAAGATCACCAGTTTGTCGTCGGGCACTTCATCCAACTCGTCGACAAAGATCGCGCCCCGGTTGCGCAGGTTGTCTACCACGAATTTGTTGTGGACCACTTCGTGGCGTACGTAGATGGGTGCTCCGAACACGTCCAGCGCGCGGTTTACAATTTCGATGGCGCGGTCTACGCCGGCACAGAAGCCACGGGGGTTAGCGAGTCGGATTTGCATAGTCAGTGTGTCGGCCCTGCTGGTTCAACGTCGATAATCTGCACTTCAAACTGCAGTGTATGCCCTGCCAGCGGGTGATTAAAGTCCACGTCTACCTGGTCGCCCTCTACCCGTTTGACCACGCCGGGCAGTTCCTGCTGACGCGCGTCGGCGAAGGACACCACCACGCCGGGCTCCAGCACCATGTCGGCACTGAACTCGTGGCGTTTGAAGGTCTGCACGTTGCTGGGGTTGTGCTGGCCGAAGGCTTTTTCCGGTGGTACTTCGAAGGTTTTGTGATCACCGGCTTTCAGGCCCATCAGGTAGGCCTCGAAGTTTTCCGGCAGGTTTTCGTCGCCGATGTCCAGGGTCGCTGGCTCGTTATCAAAGGTAGAGTCTACGGTTTCGCCGTCTTCAAACTTGAGGGCGAAGTGCAGTTTTACACGGGTTCCTTTGTCGATGGGCAGTTCTTTCATGGCAATCAGTTGCTCCGGTTGGCATCACCGCTGCCGTCAGCGGGTTTGCGGAATGCGTCAATGATCATCATGGCAGCGCCGATGGTGATGGCGGTGTCGGCCAGGTTGAAGGCCGGGAAGTGCCAGTCCTGCCAGTAGAAATGCAGGAAGTCCACCACGTAGCCATGCACCACCCGGTCGTACACGTTGCCGATGGCGCCACCGAGGATCAATACGATGGCGATGGCGGTCCAGGTTTCATAGGTTTTGAGCTTTCTCAGCCAGCCCACCAGCACTACGCTGACCACAACAGCGAGGGTCACGAAGAACCAGCGCTGCCAGCCGGCGGCGTCCGCCAGGAAGCTGAACGCCGCGCCGGTGTTGTGCAGCAGCGTCAGGTTGAAGCTGGGCAGCACCGGTACCGGGTTACCGTAGGTGAGCATGGCGGTGGCCATGGCCTTGGTGCCCAGGTCGATGGCGACCACCAGTACTGCCAGCCACAACCACTTCAGTTTGCTGCCTGCCCTGCCCTCAGTCATTACCGCGTCCATCAGGCGTAGGCGCGGGTTTCGCCCGGGCCTTCCACGTTGGTGACGCAGCGGCCGCACAGGTCGCTGTGCTGCTCGTTCTGGCCCACGTCTTCACGGTGGTGCCAGCAGCGCTCGCACTTGGCGTGGGAAGCCGGGGTTACTTTCACCAGCAGGCCTTCCACGTTGGTTTGCTCCACGCCAGCCGCCTCACTCACGGGTTTTACCGTGGCTTCGGAGGTGATCAGCACAAAGCGCAGCTCTTCACCCAGGTGGTTCAGGCGCTCGGCCAGGCTACCTTCGCAGTACAGAGTCACTTCCGCGCTCAACGAGCCTTTGATTTCACCACGGGCGCGGGTTTCTTCCAGGCACTTGTTGACGGCTTCTTTTACCGCATAGATTTCGCGCCAGTAGTCGCGGCCCAGTTCGAAGTCTTCCGGCAGGGCAGTCAGGCCTTCGTACCAGGTTTCGTAAAACACGGTGTCGCCGCGCTTGCCCGGCAGGTGCTGCCAGATTTCATCAGCGGTGAAGCTCAGGATCGGGGCAATCCAGCGCACCAGGGCTTCGGCTACATGATAGAGCGCGGTCTGGCAGGAACGTCGCGCCAGGCTGTCGGCCTGGGTGGTGTACTGGCGGTCCTTGATGATGTCCAGGTAGAAGCCACCCAGGGTGGCTTCACAGAAGTTGTACACCTTCTGGTAGATCCGAAGGAAGGCATAGTTGCCGTAGTCTTCGTGCAGCTCGTTCTGCAGCTGCAGGGCACGGTCGACCATCCAGCGGTCCAGGGCGATCATGTCTTCCGGCGCTACCATGTGCTGTTCCGGATCAAACCCGGTCAGGTTGCTGAGCAGGAAGCGGGCGGTGTTCCGGATGCGGCGGTAGCCGTCTGCAGTCTGGCGCAGGATGTCCTTGGAGACGGTCATCTCGCCGCTGTAGTCGGTGGCGGATACCCACAAGCGCAGGATGTCGGCACCCAGTTCGTTCATCACTTCCTGGGGGGCGATCACGTTGCCCATAGACTTGGACATCTTGTGGCCCTTGCCGTCCACGGTAAAGCCATGGGTCAGCACCTGCTTGTACGGGGCCACGCCGTTCATGGCGATGGAGGTTTTCAGGGACGACTGGAACCAGCCACGGTGCTGGTCGGAGCCTTCCAGGTACATATCGGCCGGGAACTGGCCCAGTTCCTCACGTACCCGCAGTACGGAGTCGTGGGTGACGCCGGAATCAAACCAGACATCCAGGGTATCCAGGACTTTTTCGTACTGGTCGGCGTCTGCGCCCAGCAGTTCGTTCTGGTCGATGTCGTACCAGGCGTCGATGCCACCGGTTTCCACCGCCTCTGCCACTTTCTCGATCAGCTCCTGGGTGTTCGGGTGCAGCTCCTGGGTTTCCTTGTGGATAAACAGGGTGATCGGCACGCCCCACGTACGCTGACGAGAAATACACCAGTCCGGGCTCTGCTCGAACATGGCTTCAATACGGTTCTGGCCCCAACCCGGAACCCAGCGAATGCCCTTGATGGCTTCCAGGGCATCGGCGCGCAGGTTGAGCTTGTCCATGCTGATGAACCACTGGGGGGTAGCCCTGTAGATCAGCGGGGTCTTGGTGCGCCAGCAGTGCGGGTAGCTGTGGCGGAATTTCTCGGAGCGCACCAGTTTGCCTTCACGCTCCAGGGCGGCACAAACCGGCTCGTCGGCCTTGTACACGTGCACCCCGGCAAATTCGCCAGCGGCTTCGGTGTAGGTGCCGTCAGCCTTCACCAGGTTGAGGGTGCCAATGCCGTATTCCTTGCCCACCACGAAGTCTTCCATACCGTGGTCTGGCGCGGTGTGTACCGCACCGGTACCGGCGTCCAGGGAGACGTGGTCGCCCAACAGCACCGGCACCTGCTTGTCGTACACCGGATGGTGCAGCAGCTGGTTTTCCAGGGCAGAGCCGGCCACGTTGGCCAGCACTTTGTAGTCTTCCACGCCCCAGCGGGCCATGATGCCCTGTACCATGTCGGTGGCCAGGATCATGCGCTCGGCGCCGTGGCCCACATCTACCTGTACCAGGGCGTATTCGATATCGGCACCGATGGATACCGCCTGGTTGGCGGGGATGGTCCAGGGGGTGGTGGTCCAGATTACCAGGGAGACATCGCCCTCGCCTTCGCTGGTTCCGAAGGTTTTCAGCACGGCGTCCTGGTCGACGGCGGTAAAACGCACGTCGATCTGGGTAGAGGTTTTGTCCTGGTATTCAACTTCGGCTTCTGCCAGTGCGGACTGACCAACCACACTCCAGTAAACCGGCTTGAACCCACGCACCAGGTGGCCCTTGGCCACGATCTTGCCCAGCGCCCGCACGATGCCCGCTTCTACTTTCGGGTCCATGGTCAGGTAGGGCTTGTCCCACTCGCCCATCACGCCCAGGCGAATAAAGTCGGCTTTCTGGCCTTCGATCTGCTTGGTGGCGTAATCGCGACAGGCCTGGCGGAAGGTTTTGTAGTCCACCTTTACGCCGGCCTTGCCGATTTCCTGCTCTACCTTGTGTTCGATGGGCAGGCCGTGGCAATCCCAGCCGGGCACGTAGGGTGCGTCAAAGCCCATAAAGCTGCGGGATTTCACGATCATGTCTTTCAGGATCTTGTTGACCGCATGCCCGATGTGAATGCTGCCGTTGGCGTAGGGAGGGCCATCGTGCAGGATGAACTTTTCCCGGCCTTCGCGCTGCTTGCGCAGGTTGCCGTACACGTTCAGGTCCTGCCAGTGCTTGAGCATGTCCGGCTCGCGCTTGGCCAGGTTACCGCGCATGGGAAACGCGGTTTCCGGCAGATTCAGGGTATGCTTGTAGTCGCTCATGTCTTTGTGCGTACTCTTGGTTGGTCAGTTGAATCAGGTTTCCGGCGTGGCGGGGTTATCCGCCAGCCAGGCCCGGGCGTTGTCGAAATCCCGGGCGATCTGTTGGCGGAGTTCGTCAACAGAGTCGAATTTCACTTCGTCCCGCAGGCCATGGCGGAACACGACTTCCAGGTGCTGGCCATAAAGTGTGCCAGCAAAGTCGAACAGGTGCACTTCCAGCGACGGCCGCTTGCCGTCGACCGTGGGGCGCAGGCCGATGTTGGCTACACCATCGCACCATTCGCCAGTTTCCAGCCGGGCCCGCACCACATAAACGCCCCGCAGTGCCGGCATCTGGTTCAGTAAAATATTGGCGGTGGGCGCGTTGAGTTGCCGGCCCAACTGGCGGCCATAAACGATGCGGCCATGGATGCGGTAAGGATTCCCAAGCAGGCGCTCGGCCTCTTCCAGGCCATTCACATTCAGGGCATTGCGCACCCGGGTACTGCTGACACGCTCGCCATCAACGGTCACTGTACGGGTGTTCTCCACCGTAAAGCCCCGCTCCTGCCCCACGCTTTGCAGCAGTTTGAAATCGCCGGCCCGGTCGCAACCGAAGCGGAAGTCGTCACCCACCACCAGGTGACGAACACCCAGGCCGCTGACCAGTACATCTTCAATAAAGCCCATACCGGAATAGCTGCGGAAGGTTTCATCAAAGCGGATGCACAGCACCACATCCACGCCTTCGGCCAGCAGGGCCTCGAATTTCTGGCGGAATGGCATCAGCCGGGGCGGTGCTTCATCGCCCTGGAAGAATTCCCGGGGCTGCGGCTCGAAAATCATCACCACCGACGGCACGCCCAGCTGAGAAGCTTTCTGTTTGACCTGATCGATAATGGTTTTATGGCCCAGATGCACGCCATCGAAGTTGCCGATGGTGGCCACGCAGCCGCCGGCCAGCGGGGAACCCGCTTGCCCGGACAGGCGCTTAAGATTGGTCAGGCCTCGAATCAGACGCATGTACTGCGAACCTTAACTTGCCAGCTGGCTTTTTGGCGCACCGGCCCGAGAGGCGATACGCTGGTGAGAAAACGCGCGATTATACCCCATGCAGGGGTATGGTAGAAATCTTGCGGCGGCTTACTTCTGGCGGAATTGGCGAACCCGCACGCCCACCAGCGCCAGCGCCACGAAATAGGCCCCAACTCCGGCCACCACCAGAATGCCCATATCGGTTGCCCGCTGCAGGCCGCTGGCCGCCAGCCAGTCGGCTACCGGCACATTCAGCCAGAGCACCACAGCCGCCAGAGCGGCATTGGCCACGGCCAGCTGCACCAGGAACTTCGGCCAGCCGGGCTGGCTTTTCCAGGCGCCTTCCTTGCGCAGCCCACGCCAGAGCAGGTAACCGTTCAACCAGGCCGACATGGATGTAGCCAGCGCCAGCCCGGCGTGGGCCAGGGGCACAATTAACGCCAGGTTGAAGGCCATATTCGCCACCATGGCGATCACCCCGATCTTGACCGGGGTTTTGGTGTCTTCCCGGGAGAAAAAGCCCGGCGCCAGCACCTTGATCAACATGAATGCCAGCAAGCCGGCGGAATACGCCCGAAGACTCTGGGCGGACATCGCCACATCCCGGTCGGTCACTTCTCCGTAATGGAACAGGGTGGCAATCAACGGCTCCGCCAGCAGGGCCAGTGCCACGGCCGCCGGAAGGCCGATCAACAGAACGGCCCGCACGGCCCAGTCCAGGGTTGCAGCAAACTGGTCTTCCGAAGCTGCCGCGTGCTTGCGGGACAAGCTGGGCAGAATGACCGTGGCGATGGCAATACCGAATACACCCAGCGGCAGCTCAGACAACCGGTCTGAGTAATACAGCCAGGACACGCTGCCGGTTTGCAGGAACGACGCCAGCACCGTGTCCAGCAACAGGTTGATCTGGCTGACCGACACGCCGAACAACGCCGGAGCCATCAACTTGAGAATCCGGCTGACACCCTCGTGTTTGTAGTCCACCCGGGGCCTGGGCAGCAGGCCCAGGCGCATCAGGAACGGTAACTGGAAAAACAGCTGCAGGGCACCGGCGATGAAGACACCCCAGGCCAGTGCCATTACCGGCTCATCCATTACCGGAGTCAGGAAAATGGCGGCGGCGATCATGGCCAGGTTCAGCAACACCGGGGTAAACGCAGGTACCGCAAACCGGTCGTAACTGTTCAGAATGCCGCCGGCAAAAGCGGTCAGGGAAATCAGCAACAGGTACGGAAAGGTAATACGCAGCATTTCGCTGGTCAGGGCGAATTTGACGTCATCATCCAGGAACCCCGGGGCAAACACCGCCGTCAGTACCGGCGCACCAAGCATGGCCACCAGCGTAACCGCCAGCAAGACCAGCCCGAGGGAGCCGGCCACTGCATCCACCAGGCGCTTCACTTCGGAGATATCCTGGTTTTCCCGGTAAGACGACAACACCGGTACAAAGGCCTGGGAAAACGCCCCTTCGGCGAACAGGCGGCGCAGGAAGTTGGGAATCTTGAACGCCACGAAGAAAGCATCGGCCCCGGCACCCGCCCCGAAATAGCGGGCAATCACCATATCCCGCACCAGCCCCAACACCCGGGAAAGCATGGTCATGATGCCGACCACGCCGGATGAGCGCAGTAATCCCGGCGCTTTCGGGGGTTCCTGAACGGGAGGCTGTTGGTCTGTTGGTCGGGGTTCCGAAGACATGGTTTGAGCGTCCAGAATACCGGCTTCGGGCCGGGGTGGCGTTTCGGTAATCCACAAGGCGGGGCTTGTTGCGGGCCCGGGCCCCGTGAGACGATGCGGGAGTGTACCACAGGCCTCCGGAGCAGAGGGATTACCGGAGGCTTCGGCCTTGACATTTCGGGCGTTCAGCGGCATAGTTCCGCGTCATTTATTTCGACGCGCTGGTTTTGGCGCGCCCGCGATCTAAACATATTCGATTTTTTAGCAACGAATTTCAGGAGTTTTACGGTGGCAAATTCCCCGCAAGCCAAAAAGCGCGCTCGTCAGAACGAGAAAAACCGCAAGCACAACGCCAGCCTGCGTTCCATGGCACGTACTTACATGAAGAAAGTAGACGCCCAGATCAAAGCTGGCGACTACGAAGGTGCCCAGGCAGCCCTGAAGCAGGCCCAGCCTGTTCTGGACAGCATGGTCAACAAAGGCATCTTCGCCAAGAACAAGGTTGCTCGTCATAAGAGCCGCCTGAACGCCAAGATCAAGGCCCTGAAAGCTGCCTGATTCTTGCGCTCATAAAAAAACCGGCCTCGTGCCGGTTTTTTTGTGCCTGAAATCCGGCTGAAACGCCGGAAAAGCCTAGACCACCACCAGGTTATCCCGGTGAATCATTTCCTCATCGGAAACATAACCCAGCACGTCTGAAATACGATCACTAGAGCGACCGGCAATCGCCCGGGCCTCGTCGGCATCGTAGTTCACCAGCCCGCGGGCAATTTCCTTACCGGCCAGATCGGTGCAGGACACCATCTCGCCCCGGCGAAACTGGCCGGTGACCGCTTTCACACCTACCGGCAACAGGCTTCTGCCACCCTGACGCAGCACTTTTACCGCGCCGTCATCCAGGGTCAGCTTGCCACGGGTTTGCAGGTGGCTGGCAATCCACTGTTTGCGGGCGGCCATTCTGCCCTGCTCCGGAAGCAACAGGGTACCGATCACATCGCCCTGACGCAGGCGGGCAATGGCATGCTCGATGCGACCACCCACAATCACGGTAAAGGCACCGGAGCGGGCGGCCAGCCGTGCTGCCCGAAGCTTGGTGAGCATACCTCCACGCCCAAGCGCACCGGCACCGCCGCCGGCCATGGCGTCCAGGTCCCGGTCTTCGGCTTTGCGCTCGGTGACCAGTTCGGCGTCTTCGTGCTTGCGGGGGTCTTTATTGAACAGGCCCAGCTGGTCGGTCAGGATGATCAGGCCATCGGCCTCGATCAGGTTGGCCACCAGCGCGCCCAGGGTGTCGTTGTCACCGAAGCGGATTTCGTCGGTTACGACCGTGTCGTTTTCGTTCACGATCGGCACCACGCCGTAATCCAGCAGGGTGCGTAGGGTGCTGCGGCCGTTCAGGTAGCGTTTGCGGTCGGAAAGATCGTCGTGGGTGAGCAAAATCTGGGCGGTATGGATGTCGTGGCGCTTGAACTGGGCCTCCCAGGTTTGCACCAGGCCCATCTGGCCGACCGCCGCAGCCGCCTGCAGTTCGTGCAGATGCTGGGGCCGGGTTTGCCAGCCCAGACGACTCATGCCTTCAGCGACTGAACCGGAAGACACCACCACCACTTCGACACCTTCGCCGATCAGTTCGGCGATCTGGTCAACCCACAGCCCAAGGGCTGCCACATCCAGCCCTTTTCCGTCGTTGGTAAGCAAGGCACTGCCGATCTTGATAACCAGGCGACGGGCCTTTCGGAGCTGGAGGCGTTCACTCATGGTAGCGGTACTGTCTCTTCAGATTGTTACTCGGGGGCGTAGACCACTTCAACGTCGTAATCGTCGTCGTCAAAGTCGTCATCTTCATCGTCTTCACGGGCGGCGCGGCGGGCCTTGCGATCTTCCTCGATCTTGGCACGGGCCTCTTCGTCCATCCGGCAACGGCGGGCCGCTTCCTGCTCGGCGAAGTCCGGGTTCTCGGCTTCGGCTTCCGCCTGTTCTTCAATCCAGCGCATGACTGCCTGAACCAGGGGCTTGGTGCCTTCACCGGTCAACGCAGAAACCCGGAACACCGGGCCATCCCAGCCAAGCTCGGCCACAATGGCCTGGCAGTGCGCCTCGCGGTCTTCTTCCGGCACCATATCCACTTTGTTCAGCACCAGCCAGCGCGGGCGGCTGGCCAGGGTTTCGCTGAACTTTTCCAGTTCGTGGGCGATAGCCTTTACCGCTTCAACCGGGGAGGAGCCGTCATAGGGCGCCACATCCACCAGGTGCAACAGCAAGCGGGTACGCACCAGGTGTTTCAGGAAACGAATTCCCAGACCAGCGCCTTCAGCGGCACCTTCAATCAGGCCCGGAATATCGGCAATCACGAAACTCTGGTGCGCCTGCACACTGACCACGCCCAGATTGGGAACCAGTGTGGTGAACGGATAATCCGCCACTTTCGGACGGGCCGCGGAAACAGAGCGGATAAAGGTGGACTTACCGGCATTGGGCAACCCCAGCAAACCAACATCCGCCAGCACTTTCAGCTCCAGGCGCAGGTTACGCAATTCGCCTTCAGAGCCCTTGGAGGTCTGGCGCGGCGCGCGGTTAACCGATGACTTGAAGCGGGTATTGCCCAGGCCGTGAAAACCACCCTGCGCCACTTTCAGGCGCTGGCCTTCCTTGGTGAGGTCACCCAGAACTTCGTGGGTATCCATATCCACCACGGTGGTACCAACCGGTACCGGCAACACAAGGTCTTCGCCCTTGGTGCCGGTGCAGTTGCGGCCGGAACCGGGCTCGCCGTTCTGGGCCTTGTGTTTGCGCTGGAAGCGGTAATCGATCAGCGTGTTCAGGGCGCTGTCTGCTTCCAGGTAGACGGAACCGCCATCCCCGCCGTCACCGCCGTCCGGGCCGCCTTTCGGCACGTATTTTTCCCGCCTGAAACTCAGGCAGCCATGGCCGCCCTTGCCGGCTTCAACAATGATGGTGGCTTCGTCTACAAATTTCATACGCCAATTGCCTTTGCATAAACTAAAAAGCCCCGCAGCCTCATGGAAGCTTTGCGGGGCTCCGGATTCACCTGAGGGCTGATCAGATCAGCATATCAGGCAAACCCATGGTTCGACAGAACCGGATCGCCGCTGCTTACGCAGCCGGAACGATGCTTACGAACTTGCGGTTCTGCGGGCCTTTGGTTTCGAACTTCACCTGACCTTCCGCTTTCGCGAACAGGGTGTGGTCCTTGCCAATGCCTACGTTGCTGCCAGCGTGGAAACGAGTGCCACGCTGACGGATGATGATGCTGCCTGCAGTTACAGTCTCGCCGCCGTAGCGCTTGACACCAAGTCGTTTAGACTCGGAATCGCGACCGTTACGGGTACTACCTGCTGCCTTTTTATGAGCCATTACCAGCCTCCTTCATTAAGGGGTTATTCGAGGGCTTAGCCCTGGATACCCGTGATCTTTACTTCAGTAAACCACTGACGGTGGCCCTGACGCTTCATGTGATGCTTACGACGACGGAACTTGATGATGTTGATCTTGTCGTGACGACCGTGGCTAACCACTTCAGCGGTAACCTTGGCGCCTTCAACTACCGGAGCGCCAACTTTTACGTCGTCGCCGTTGGCAACCAGAAGAACACGATCGAACTCAACAGAGCCGCCGGTTTCAACTTCCAGCTTTTCCAGCTTCAGAGTTTCGCCTTCCTTTACACGGTGCTGCTTACCACCGCTAACAATAACTGCGTACATTCATAGTCTCCGCGATTGACCCATCCCTGCTCTTATCCACCTGGTTCTAAGGGAAGCGCTCTGGCGACCCTATTGCAGGGAGCGCAGGTTGGGATGAGTTGGGCGCGTGATTGTACGAAAAGCCGCCGGGCAATACAAGCCGGATTCCGGTTCAAGTTGACACTGTAGGCAGCAATACCTAGCATTGCCGCGACCTGCCCGAAAACTCAACGAAAACACCAGCAAGGGACGTTTCAGCCCGATGACAGCCCAGCGTATCCATGACACCGTGGCGGATGACTTCAGCCGCGTTAATGACCTGATTATCAAGCGGCTTGCCTCGGATGTCCCGATGGTGGAAAAAATCGCCCACTATATTATTGAGAGTGGCGGTAAGCGCCTGAGACCCTTACTGGTTTTGCTGTCCAGCCGGGCCGCGGGCTACGGCCAGGACGACCACCTGAAGCTGGCAGCTGTCATTGAATTCCTGCACACCGCCACCCTGCTGCACGACGATGTGGTGGACACCTCCGACATGCGCCGGGGCCGCAGTACCGCCAACGCCAAGTGGGGCAACGCGCCGAGCGTGCTGGTAGGTGATTTCCTGTATGCCCGGGCCTTCGAGATGATGGTGGAGCTGGAAAGCCTGCCGATCATGAACGTGCTGTCCCACGCCACGGCGGTGATTGCCGAGGGCGAGGTGATGCAGCTGATGAACGTGAAGAACCCGGACCTCACCGAAGACCAGTACATGGTGGTTATCCATAACAAGACCGCCATGCTGTTCGAAGCCTCTTCCCACACCGGCGCACTGCTGGCCGGAGCGGACCCGGAACAGGAAGCCGCCCTGAAAGACTACGGCAAGCACCTGGGCCTGGCATTCCAGCTGGTGGACGACGTACTGGATTACCTGGGCGATGCCGAAGCCATGGGCAAGAACGTGGGCGACGACCTGGCCGAAGGCAAGACCACCCTGCCCCTAATTTACGCCATGGCCAACGGCAACGACGAAGAGCGCCAGCTGATTCGCCAGGCTATTCGCAAGGGTGGACTGGACGACTTGCCGAAGGTTCTGGACATCGTGAAGGCCTCCGGCGCCATTGAATACACCATGGCCAAGGCGAAAGAGCAGGCGCAGATCGCGAAAGACCTGCTGGCCTGCCTGCCGGAGTCCGAGCACCGGCAATCACTGGAACTGCTGACCGAAGTGGCGGTGGCCCGGGTCAGCTGAGTTGCCAGACTTCCGCACGCGGGGCTGGTAGGGCTTTCCAAAACACGCTGTAAAGACCTCCCTGTCCCGCTCGAGCTCCGCCATCCCTGGCTCCGCACGGTTTTGGAAAGCCCTACCAGCCCCGCGCGCTTATTTCTCAGTAAGCTCAGGTCAAATCATCACGCCCATGCGGCGAACTAAAATCCAGCTCTGGCCCCACCGGCACAATCTGGGTAGGGTTAATAGTGCGCTGGCTCACGTAGTAATGCTGCTTGATCTGGCGGATGTCCACGGTCTCCGCCACGCCCGGCACCTGATACAGCTCCCGCAAATATCCGGACAGGTTCGGATAATCCCGAATCTGCTGGCGATTGCATTTGAAGTGGCTGTAATACACCGCACCAAACCGGATCAGCGTGGTGAACAGCCGCCAGTCGGCTTCGGTGATCTGGCTGCCAGTGACATAGCGCTGGCCCCCCAATTTCGCTTCCAGCCAGTCCAGTGATTCAAACAGCGCCTTGTAGGCCTCTTCGTATTTGTCCTGGGCGGTGGCAAAACCGGCCTTGTATACGCCGTTGTTGACCGTGTCGTACACCCGCTCGTTTACTGCGTCGATTTCACTGCGCAGGCTTTCCGGGTACAGGTCCAGATCCGCATTTACGCCATCCAGCTCATTAAACGCCGAATTGAACATGCGAATGATATCGGCGGATTCATTGCTGACGATGGTTTCCCGCTGCTTGTCCCACAGTACCGGCACCGTCACCCGCCCTGAATAATCTGCCGCCGCGCGGGTGTAGACCTGGTGCATGAACTCTGAGTTGTACAGATGGTCCTGGTGCTCCGCATCCCCGGGCCGGAATTCCCAGCCGTTCTCGACCATATCCGGATGCACCACAGACACACCGATGTGCGGCTCCAGGCCTTTCAATTTCCGGAAGATCAGGGTTCGGTGCGCCCAGGGGCAGGCCATGGATACGTACAGGTGATAACGGCCGCTTTCCGCCGCGAAACCACACTCACCCGCTGGTCCGGCGGAGCCGTCTGGTGTCACCCAGTTACGGAAGCGGGCGGCTTCACGCTCGAACTTGCCGCCGGTTTTGTCGGTGTCGTACCACTGGTCGTGCCATTTGCCGTCTACTAGTAAGCCCATGCGGGACTCCTTGTTTTTGGCCACGGAATCCATATATGGATTCCGCGGCAAAGAATTTCTACAACCTGAGGACAGACTAACCCCTGCCCTGCTACGCTGATAGCAAGCATTTCTGGCAAACACTTTCAGATAATTCGAACATGCATACAGCCATCACCATAGACGCACTTAAAGTACTGGACGCCATTGACCGCAAGGGCAGTTTTGCCGGGGCGGCGGGGGAGTTGTTTCGGGTGCCTTCGGCCATCAGTTACACGGTTCAGAAGCTCGAAGAAGATCTCAACGTCAGTATCTTTGACCGTAGCGGCCACAAAGCCGTGCTGACTCCGGCGGGGCGTTACCTGCTGGAGGAAGGACGGTCTTTGCTTGAGGCAGCGGAGAACCTGGCCCACTCCACCCGCCAGGTGGCGGAAGGCTGGGAAACGCGGTTGCGGATCGGGTTTAACTCGCTGATGCCGGCAGACTGCCTGTTTCCCGCCATTGAGGCGTTTTACCAGCTCGGGGTGCCGGTGGATGTGCAGATTGTGGAAGAGGTTTTCGCCGGTGCCTGGGATGCCCTGCAAAGCCGGCGCGTGGATATGATTGTGGGTGCAGACCAGCTCAGCAAGCCGGCCGGCAGTTTTACTACCAAGGCGCTGGGCGAGGTGCCGTTTGTGTTTGCGGTGGCCGCCAACCATCCACTGGCAAACGCGAAAGAGCCTCTGGCGGAGGCGGATATTGCACCCTATCCGGCCGCCGTTGCGGCGGATACTTCCCGCTCACTACCACCCGGCCATGCCGGTATTTTCCGCAGGCAGCGAACGCTTACGGTCAGTAATATTGATCAGAAAATTGCCGTTCAGGAGGCCGGGCTCGGAGTTGGCTGGCTGCCAGTGCCCCGTATCCGGGAACAGCTCGCCCGTGGTTCACTGATTGCCAAGGAAGTGCACGAACCAAGGCCGGCCATTGCCATCCACCTGGCTCGGCACAGCGAAGACAAGGGCAAGGCCCTGATGTGGTTCTGGGATTACCTGGGCAATGACAACGGCATCCAGAACTGGCTTCAGCCGGAATAAATACCGGGCAGCCAGGCCAACCGGCAGCCCGGGTGTTTGCGATATACTCGGCCACCCGTATCGTTAAAAGTGACACACAAGGGAGTGCGCTCAATGCGTCAGCTGTCGGAACTGGATGCCTCGTTCCTGTACCTGGAGTCGGAAACCACGCCCATGCATATTGGCGGCGTGTATCTGTTCGACGCCAGCGACCTGCAATACCCCCTGGCATTCAGCACCTTTGTCGCGTATCTGCGCAGCCGCCTGCACGTGGTTCCCCTGTTCCGGCAGAAGCTCAAGGAAATCCCCCTGCGCCTGGGGCGCCCCTACTGGATTGATGACCCGGATTTCAGCATCGAGCGGCACCTGGCCTATGTGAACCTGGGCGAACACGGCAAGCAGTCGAGCCTGATGTCGCTGGCGTCCAAAATCCTGGAAGAGCCCCTGAAACGGGACCGCCCGCTGTGGCATATCACCTTCGTGGATGGCTTCAAGCTGGACGACCGGGAAGGCGAGAAAGAAGGCTTTGCCCTGATCGTAAAGCTGCACCACGCGGCTATCGATGCCTTCAGTGGCGAGGAAATCATGGGCAAGCTGCTGGAATACACGCCAGAGCCGCGCGCCATTCCCCAGCCCCGGCCCTGGCTGCCCCGGCCGGAACCGTCTGAAGAACGGGTGTTTCTGCAGGCCGGCGCCAATATGCTGAAAACCCCGATGCAGTTTGCCTCGCTGGCTTACAATGCCGCCGAAGTCACCGCTCGCGGGCTCGTCCACAGGCAGCTTCGCAAGCTGCCCTTGCCGCTCCCACTGTTCACCGCACCCCACAGCCCGTTTAACCGGCAGATCACCGCCAACCGGCGGCTGGTTTCCACCCAGGTAAGTCTGTCCCGGCTGAAAGCCATCAAATCCAGCCTGGCTGACGTAACCCTGAACGATGTGGTTCTGGGCCTGTGTGCGGAGGTCCTGCGCCGTTACCTGCTTGTGCAGGATAACGGCACCGACCGCTCACTGGTTGCCATGACCCCCATCTCCGTGCGCTCCAGCAGTCTGCGACGGGCTACCGGCAACCAGATGTCTGCCATGCTGCTGGACCTGGCCACCACCGAGCCAAACCCGGCCGCGCGGATTCGCCGCATTCACCGCAATGCGGTGGATTCGGAACCCTACCGTGAAGCCATTGCCGCCGACCGGCTCACCGAACTGCTGCCCTCTACCCTGCTGGCGCTCTCGGCCCGGCTTTATTCGGAACTGCAGGTGGCCCAGCGCTACCAGCCCCTGTTCAACCTGCCCATTACCAATGTGCCTGGCCCACAGGTACCACTGTTCCTGCAAGGCGCCAGGCTGGTACAGCAGTTCAACAGTGCGCCGCTGTTCGACAGCATGGGGCTGGTAATTGTTGCGGTGAGCTATCAGGGCCAGCTGACCCTCAACTTCACCCTGTGCCCGGATGCGGTTGCAGATGGCGATGCATTTAAAGCGTTAACCGAGGAGAGCCTGGCCAGCATAGAGGCGGCAGTCGCCTCACTGGGCCCGGATGAAGGTAACGAGTTGCCGGCAAGCGGCAGCCAGAGCCTGACCGACGAACTGATGAACTACATGGAAGGTTTTCTGAAGAGTGGTCTGAAGCGCTTCAAACGCTAATGCAAAGGCCGGGCACTGTGCCCGGCCTTTTGCAGGTTTATTCGAACGCCCAGCGCAGGAACTCGCGCTTTTCTTCTTCAGTGGCGTCACCCCACAGGGATTTCATCCGGTCCAGCGTTGATCCGGATTGCGCATCACCGCTTACACCAGCACCTGAGGGAACCGGGGTACGGGCAGCCTTGCGTGCGGCCTGCGCATCCCACTCGCCTGAACTGGCAACCACATCGCCGCTGCGATTCACGATATCGGCAGAGAAGTCTTCCATCAGCGTCTCGGCTTCCTGTCGGCTGGACGGCTTGGTGAAGCTGAACCGGTATTCTTCACCGGCTACCGCCTCAAAGCTCACCCGCTGCGGCTTGCTTTCGACGGTGTGCACCTTGGATTCGCCGTTATCAACCACGCCGGCCTTGGCCCAGATGGTTTTATAGGTAAACACTACCTCGTTCTGGCCCGGCAGCAGGCCGTAATCCAGCGCCAGGTCGTCCATCAGGAAGTTGGTCATTTCGCGACCGTTCACCTGCACAACGGTGATTTCTCCGGGCGACTTCAGCACCGCAGCATCTGCAGCTTCGGCGGGATCACCCTGCCAGGTATCAATGCGCGCAAGGGAGGAAGCACAGCCCACCAGGGTGACGCTGAGCATTAAAACCACCAGCTTGAAAAACCCGCGAACGTGACACATACTCATTTAGCTCCTTTTCCATAGGGCGGCCCTTCAGTGGGCCAGGACACGTGACTGACAACTGCCAAGCATTCTGACCATACCCGGGGCTCAGGGCAAGAACGTCAAACCCTAAACTGCGCAATCAAAGCTCGGGAGGTTACCATGGACACCCAGCGAAGAACCGGAGAAGACGGGCCACCACCCTTTCGCAGCAGCCGATTTTTCTGTGTTGGCAGCAAGTGGTATTTCACCACCCGGGAAGGCTTTGACAGCGGCCCCTTCGCCACCCGTGAGCGAGCGGAAATCGGGCTGAAGCGGTTCCTGCACGTGGTGCGTATGCTGCCAGACGAGCCGCAGCTGCACTGAACAGCACCGTTACACGATATAGGGCATCACCCAGGTGTCGATTCCCCACAGGCAGGCCAGCGCCATGATGCCTGCGACGACGTCATCCACCATAATTCCCAGCCCGCCGGGTAGCCGGGCATCCAGCCAGTTTATAGGCCAGGGCTTGAGCACATCAAAGAAGCGGAACAGCATGAACGCCATCAGCACGCCGTAAATCTGGTCCGGGAACAGCCCCAGGGCAATCCACATGCCCACAAACTCGTCCCATACGATGCCACCGTGGTCGTGCACTTTCAGGTCGTCGGCGGTTTTACCGCACAGCCAGATCCCCACCAGAAACGCAGCCAACACCACCAGCCAGTAGGCCATCGGTGGCAACCAGGCGAAGGCATACCACACGGGAATAGCGGCCAGGCTACCCCAGGTGCCAGGTGCTTTCGGCGCAGCACCACTGCCAAAGCCGAAGGCCAGAAAATGCACCGGATGGCGCAAAAAACCCGGCGGCAGGATGGCGGCCGGAGCATCCGGTTCATGCATCAAGTTATCGTCTGTCAATCAGACCTCCCGAAATGGTCATATCCCTGGGTTTGGTAGCCGGCAGGCGCGCCCGTTAATGTCAGCCCCGGCTCCGGTACAATCCGGCCGATCACCGTCAGTTGCTCACGGACTGGCGCAGGCAGCGCAGCCAGTGTCTCCGGGGCGATGGTCAGGCACAGCTGGTAGTCGTCACCAGCGGTCAGGGCGAGGTCCAGCGCCCGCACTCCCTGCAACTGCCTGAGCTCGTCCGACATCGGAATGCTGGCCACATCCAGTTCGGCACCCACACCAGACGCCTCCAGAATGTGCTGTAAGTCTGCCAGCAGGCCGTCAGAAATATCGATAGCGGCACTGGCCTTACCGGCCAGGCTTGCCCCGAGTTTCAGTTGGGGTTGCGGGCCATGGTAACTGGCCAGCAGGGCCCTTTTCAGTGCGCCCGGTTCCGGATCCTCAAGATAGTCCAGCGCAGCACCGGCGTTGCCCATCGGGCCGGTTACGCATACCCGGTCACCCTCTCGGGCGCCGGAGCGCAACAGAGCCTGGCCGGCCTTTACGGTGCCATGAACCTGGATGGTGATCGTTAACGGGCCTCGGGTGGTGTCACCGCCGGCCAGGGTAATACCGAACGCCTGGCTGGCCCGGGACAGTCCTTCGGCAAAGCCCGCCAGCCAGTCGGAATCTGCTTCCGGCAGGCTCAGGGCCAGGGTAAAGCAGACAGGCTCGGCGCCCATGGCCGCCAGGTCACTGACTGCCACAGCCAGTGCCCGCCACCCAAGGTGGGAAGGAGCATAGTGAGGGGGAAAGTGGACACCCTCTACCAGGGTATCCACTGAAAACACCAGGTCGCGGCCCGGCGGCACCCGCTGGATGGCGCAGTCATCGCCGGGGCCAAGCACAAGCTGATCGTTACTGGCGTTGCTTGCCAGCGGCTGGAAGTACTGCCGGATCAGCTCGAATTCACCCATGAATCAGCGTGGACGGGTTTCGGCCAGCCGCAGGCGGCGGCTCAGTTTATCCAGCACACTGTTCACGAACTTGTGGCCTTCAGTACCGCCAAAGCGCTTGGCCATTTCGATACCTTCGTTGATCACCACTTTATAGGGCACATCGATACGGCATTTCAGCTCGTAGGCGCCCAGGCGCACGATGGCCAGTTCAACCGGGTCCACTTCTTTCAGGGGACGGTCGAGGAACGGCTCGATCAGCTTGTCCAGTGCGGCCTGCTCCCGGTGTACGCCCCGCAGCAGGTCGCGGAAGTACATGATATCCACCTTGCTCATGTCGTTATCAACCATGAACTCGGCTTCAATATCAGAGATCGGAGACTTGCTGAAGTGCCGCTGATACAGGCCCTGCATAGCAAGGGCCCGTGCCCGGCGGCGGTCGCCAGCTTTTGGCTGGCTGGTTTTCCCCGGTTGGGGAGAGGTATCACCCGCTTCGCTCATTACTCACCCAACTTTTTGAACAGACTGACCATTTCCAGGGCAGTAATCGCAGCTTCCGCACCTTTGTTACCGGCCTTGGTGCCGGAGCGCTCGATGGCCTGCTCGATGGAATCCACGGTCAGTACACCGAAGGTGACCGGCACGTCGGTTTCCAGGCTGACAGCGCCCAGGCCACTGGAGGCTTCACCGGCTACGTATTCAAAGTGCGGAGTACCGCCACGAATCACTGCGCCCAGGGCGATGATAGCGTCGTAGTCAGAGGTTTCCGCCACACGCTTGACCGCCAGCGGCATTTCGTAGGCACCCGGTACGCGGATAATGGTGATGTTGTCATCGGCAATACCGTGGCGGCGCAGGGTGTCTACCGCGCCTTCCACCAGGCTTTCCACAACAAAGCCGTTAAACCGGCCAACCACCAGCGCGTAACGGCCGCTGCACTGGGTAAAATCACCTTCAATTACTTTGATATCTGCCATCTCGGGCTCCTTCGCGGGCTGCCGGAATCAGGGCGGCAGCCGGGTTTATCATTCGTGGGTATAGGGTACGTATTCCACCACTTCCAGGTCGAAACCGGAGATGGCGGAGAATTTTACAGGCGGGCTCAGCAGGCGCATTTTGCCCACGCCGATGTCGCGCAGAATCTGGGAACCGGTACCCACGGTAAAGTACACACCGGAGCTGCCCTTGCCTGCAGACTTCGGGCCCTGGTCGTAGAATTCCTGGATACGGTCTTCCAGGTTGTAGCTGTCTTCCGCACTGTTGAGCAGAACCACCACGCCGCGGCCTTCAGTGGCCACTTTTTCAAGGGCATGGTGCAGCGGCCAGCTGCGGGAATCCTTGCGCCGGGCACCCAACAGGTCGCGCAGGGTATCGGTAATGTGCACCCGCACAAACACCGGTTCATCCGGGCTGATGTCGCCCATCACCATGGCCAGGTGGGTGGCGCCCTGAACGTTGTCCCGGTAGGTGCGCAGCTTGAACACGCCATATTCGGTGTCCAGCTCGTGCTCTTCCACACACTCCACGGTTTTCTCGTTCATGGTGCGGTAGTGGATCAGGTCTGCGATGGTGCCGACCTTAAGGCCGTGCTCTTCGGCAAAGCGTTCCAGGTCTTCACGGCGGGCCATGGACCCATCGTCATTCATGATCTCGCAGATCACACCCGCCGGTTCGCAACCGGCCAGCGCAGCCAGGTCACAGGAGGCTTCGGTGTGGCCGGCACGGCTCAATACACCGCCGGGATCGGACATCAGCGGGAAGATGTGGCCCGGCTGAACCAGGTCAGACGCCTTGGCATCGCGCGCTACGGCGGCCTGTACGGTGCGGGCACGGTCAGCGGCGGAGATGCCGGTGGTGACGCCTTCACGGGCTTCGATAGACAGCGTGAACTTGGTGCCGAAGCCGGAGGCGTTCTGCTGAACCATCAGCGGCAGGCCCAGCTGCTCGCAACGCTGCCGGGTCATGGGCATACAGATCAGGCCGCGGCCGAACCTCGCCATAAAGTTGATGGCTTCCGGCGTGCAGTGTTCTGCTGCCATTACCAGGTCGCCTTCGTTTTCGCGATCCTCGTCGTCCATCAGGATAACCATCTTGCCCTGACGGATATCTTCGATAATTTCTTCAATACTGTTCAGTGCCATACGGTTCCGCACCCTGTCACCCCTGCCCTCACCATTGAAGGCCCGGAGGAATGAATTGAATGTTTAGTGGCGGGCCAGGATCAATCGCTGATCCTCTCCTACCTGGCGGCGATCCAGCACCTTCCATTGCACTTTGTCTGCCATGACTTCGATGGGCAGGTGGGCGGTCGGGCGCCCGGTACTGCCCAGAAAAACCGGTGCCTGGTAGAGCCAGAGTTCGTCTACCAGGTTCTCGTTGATAAAGGTGCCTGCCAGTGTCGGGCCGGCCTCTACCAGTAATTCGTTGATGCCCAGTTCACCCAGGGCATCCAGTAACTCGGATACATCCACGCCGTTGTCTTTCCAGGCCACACCCGTCAGGCGAACGCCCAGTGCCGCCAAATCCTGTGCCGGGCCGGTGGCCAGGGTAGAGCTGGCACAGAACACCTGCACGTTACCACCCCGAAGAATCCGGGCTGTGGACGGTGTGCGGGCATCACGGTCTGCAATCACCCGAAGCGGCTGGCGCGACGGATCGGTGGCATCGCCGGTATCGCCCATTTCGTCCCGACGCACGGTCAGGGACGGGTCATCGGCCAAAACCGTACCGACACCTGTCAGAATAGCATCACTCATGGCCCGCAGCCTTTGCACGTCTTGCCGTGCCTCGGGCCCGGTAATCCACTGGCTTTCACCGGAAGCCATGGCGGTGCGGCCATCCAGGCTCGCGGCCATTTTCAGCCGTACCCAGGGCCGCCCGGTGCGCATGCGTTTCATGAAACCCGGATTCAGGCGGGCGGCTTCATCCCCCATCAGGCCTTCAGTCACCCGGATACCGGCTTCCCGCAGCATATCCAGCCCCCGGCCAGACACCGAGGGATTGGGGTCTGTCGTTGCCGCAAATACCTGGGCAACTCCGGCCTCTATCAGCGCCTTCGCACAGGGCGGCGTGCGGCCGTAGTGGCTGCAGGGCTCAAGGGTAACGTAGGCCGTAGCGCCCCGGGCTTCATACCCGGCCTGGCTCAGGGCCCGCACTTCCGCATGGGCCTCGCCGGCCCGCTCGTGCCAGCCTTCACCAACAATCCGGTTACCCCTGGCGATCACGCAGCCAACCCTGGGGTTCGGATGGGTGGAATAACGGCCACGCCAGGCCAGCTGGATGGCCCGGGCCATCATTGCCCGGTCACGGTCTGAAATCATTCTTTGCCTTTGTCTGACTGGTTATCCGCCAGCACACGGGCAACATCCACGGCGGCATCGCCATTACCCTGAGACAAGCGCTCGATTTCTTCCTTGAACTCGTTGATGTCCTGAAAGCTGCGATACACCGAGGCAAAGCGTACATAGGCCACTTTGTCGAGCTGGCGCAGTTCGGTCATTACCTCTTCGCCCAGCTGCATGGATTTTACTTCACGCTCGCCGGTGGCTCTCAGGCGGTATTTGATCCGGTTCAGGGCAGCATCGATCTGCTCGATGCTCACCGGCCGTTTTTCCAGTGCCTTCATCAGCCCTGCCCGCAGTTTTTCTTCATCAAAGGGCTGACGGGTGCCGTCCTGCTTGACCACCCGGGGCATCACCAGTTCGGCGGTTTCAAAGGTGGTAAAACGCTCGTGGCAGGACAAGCACTCCCTGCGGCGGCGCACCTGGTCGCCCTCGGCCACCAGACGTGAATCAATCACCTTGGTATCGGCTTCACCACAGAAAGGACAATGCATAATTCACAGGCTCCGGAAAGGAAGAACCCGGGTGGTCCTTGCGGAGCACCCGGGCAGGCACACTACCGTGCGATTCAGCCGTAAACCGGGAAGCGGGCACACACCGCTTCAACCTGTTCACGTACGCGGCTGATCACGGCGTCGTCTTCAAGGTTGTCGAGGATGTCGCACATCCAGCCGGCCAGGTCACGGCACTCCTGCTCACCAAAGCCGCGAGTGGTAACCGCCGGGGTACCGATACGCAGGCCGGAGGTGACGAACGGCGAACGCGGATCGTTCGGAACGGCGTTCTTGTTCACGGTGATGTGGGCGCGGCCCAGGGCGGCGTCGGCATCTTTACCGGTGATGTCCTGCTTGATCAGGCTGACCAGGAACAGGTGGTTTTTGGTGCCACCGGAAACCACGTCAAAGCCGCGCTCGATGAACACTTCAGCCATGGCGGCAGCGTTCTTCACAACCTGCTGCTGGTAGGCCTTGAACTCGTCGCTCATGGCTTCCTTGAAGCACACAGCCTTAGCGGCGATGACGTGCATCAGCGGGCCACCCTGGCCACCCGGGAAGACGGCGGAGTTCAGTTTCTTCTGCAGGTCTTCGTCGTCGCAGGCCAGGATCAGGCCGCCACGGGGACCGCGCAGGGTTTTGTGGGTAGTGGTCGCCACTACGTGGGCGTGTGGAACCGGGTCCGGATACACGCCAGCGGCAACCAGGCCCGCCACGTGGGCCATGTCTACAAACAGGTAGGCACCCACTTTGTCCGCGATGGCGCGGAAGCGGGCAAAGTCCAGCTCCTGGGAGTAGGCAGAGAAGCCGGCAATAATCATCTTCGGCTTGTTCTCAACGGCCAGGGCTTCCACTTCGTCGTAATCGATCAGGCCGGTTTCCGGGTTCAGGCCGTACTGGACGGCGTGGTAGATCTTGCCGGAAAAGTTCACGCTGGCACCGTGGGTCAGGTGACCACCGTGGGCCAGGCTCATACCCAGAACGGTATCGCCGGGCTTGAGCAGTGCCATGAACACCGCAGAGTTAGCCTGGGAGCCGGAGTGCGGCTGCACGTTGGCGTAGGCGGCACCAAACAGTTCCTTGGCGCGGTCAATGGCCAGCTGCTCGGCAATATCGACAAACTCGCAACCACCATAGTAGCGCTTGCCGGGGTAGCCTTCGGCGTATTTGTTGGTCAGCACGCTGCCCTGGGCTTCCATCACCCGCGGGCTGGTGTAGTTTTCGGATGCGATCAGCTCGATGTGCGCTTCCTGACGCTTCTCTTCCGCCTGCATGGCGTTCCACAATGCGTCATCGAATCCGGCGATTTTCATATCACGATTAAACATGGATGTGCTGCCCCTGTCTGTATGCTGGCCCGGCGCTGCCCCTGTGCATGCCGTAACCCCTGAAATTTTGGGCCGCTATTCTATCGCGAATGCGGGTTAAAAATCATCCTTTATACCGTCCGCAGATACCGGCACACCGGTGATCCCGGTTTTTGCTCAATTGCTATCCCTTTGGGGTTTAGATACCTTACGGGGTTCTGTTTTCAGGCAGGTTGTGAGTGGGCCTGCCTTAGTGACTTTTTGCCACGGAATCCACGGAAGGACACGGAAAGAAGATTAAAGATAGTTTTGCCACGAAATCCACTAAATGACACGAAAGGAAAAGATAAAAAGCTTTTCTTTTATGTAGTTAATTTTCGTGTTCTTTCGTGGATTTCGTGGCAAAAAGTATTTGTCTTTAATTTTTCCGTGTCCTTCCGTGTTCTTCCGTGGCAAAACCCAGCAAAAAGAGGTTTAAGCCAAGATGGCCCAGTACGTATTTAGCATGAACCGCGTGGGCAAGGTGGTTCCGCCCAAGCGGGAGATTCTTAAAGACATTTCCCTGAGCTTCTTCCCGGGCGCCAAGATTGGCGTGCTGGGCCTGAACGGCTCTGGTAAGTCTACCCTGCTGCGTATCATGGCGGGCGTGGACCAGGACTACATCGGCGAAGCCAGGCCCCAACCCGGTATCAACGTGGGCTACCTGCCCCAGGAGCCGGAGCTGGACGAAGAGAAGACTGTAAAGGAAATCGTGGACGAGTCTGTAGCCCATGTTCACAACGCCCTGGCTGAACTGGACAAGGTATACGCCGCCTACGCCGAGCCGGATGCCGACTTTGACGAGCTGGCCAAGAAACAGGGCGAGCTGGAAGCGATCATCCAGGCCACCGACGGCCACGGCATCGAACGCAAGATGGAAGTCGCTGCAGACGCCCTGCGCCTGCCGGCCTGGGACCAGAAGGTGAAAGTACTGTCTGGTGGTGAGCGTCGCCGCGTGGCCCTGTGCCGCCTGTTGCTGTCCGGCCCGGACATGCTGCTGCTGGACGAGCCCACCAACCACCTGGATGCCGAATCCGTAGCCTGGCTGGAGCGCTTCCTGCACGATTACGACGGCACCGTGGTTGCCATCACCCACGACCGTTACTTCCTGGACAACGTAGCCGGCTGGATCCTGGAACTGGACCGTGGCCAGGGCATTCCGTTCGAAGGCAACTACAGCCAGTGGCTGGAGAACAAAGAGAAGCGCCTGGAGATGGAATCCAAGCAGGAAGCCGCTCACCAGAAGGCCATCAAACAGGAACTGGAGTGGGTTCGCTCCAACGCCAAGGGCCGCCAGTCCAAGAGCAAGGCCCGCATGGCCCGCTTCGAGGAAATGAGCTCCCAGGAATTCCAGAAGCGCAACGAAACCAACGAACTGTACATCCCGCCCGGACCTCGCCTGGGCGACAAGGTGATCGAAGTAGACGGCATCAGCAAGGCCTTCGGTGACCGTCTGCTGTATGAAAACGTCTCACTTAACGTGCCGGCCGGTGCCATTGTCGGCATCATCGGCGGTAACGGCGCCGGCAAATCCACCCTGTTCAAGATGATCGCGGGCATGGACAAGCCGGACTCCGGCACTATCACCGTGGGCGAAACCGTGGAACTGGCCTATGTGGACCAGATGCGCGACCTGGACGGCAGCAAGACCGTGTGGGAAGAGCTCTCGGACGGCCAGGACATCATCAAGGTAGGCAACTACGAGACGCCATCCCGCGCCTACGTGGGCCGCTTCAACTTCAAGGGCACCGACCAGCAGAAGCGGGTAGGCGACCTGTCCGGTGGTGAGCGCAACCGCCTGCACCTGGCCAAGCTGCTGAAACAGGGCGGCAACGTATTGCTGCTGGACGAACCCACCAACGACCTGGACGTGGAAACCCTGCGCGCCCTGGAAGAAGCGTTGCTGAACTTCCCGGGCTCCGCCCTGGTTATCTCGCACGACCGCTGGTTCCTGGACCGGGTAGCGACCCACATCCTGGCATTTGAAGACGACGGCGAAGTGGTCTACTTCGAGGGCAACTTCACCGACTACGATGCCGACTTCAAGAAGCGCAAAGGGGATTCTGCCATGCAGCCCAAGCGCATGAAGTACAAGAAGCTGGCCTGATGGCAAAGGTAAAAACCGCCTACGTCTGCACCGAATGCGGTGCAGACTATTCCAAGTGGCAGGGCCAGTGCACGGCCTGCCATGAATGGAACACCGTCAGCGAAGTGCGCGGCGTATCCGGCCCGGGCAAGGGTGCCCGCAGCGCCCGGTTTGAGGGCTACGCCGGCAGCTTGTCTGCCGTCAAAAGCCTGGACGAAGTCAGCTTGGCCGAACAGGCCCGTATCAGCACCGGCATGCAGGAATTTGACCGGGTACTGGGCGGCGGCCTGGTAGAAGGCTCAGCCGTACTCATGGGCGGCCACCCGGGCGCAGGTAAAAGTACCCTGCTGCTGCAGGCAGTATGTCAGCTCGCCGCCCAGCACCCTGCCCTGTACGTAACCGGTGAGGAATCCCTGCAACAGGTGGCCATGCGCGCCAAGCGGCTAGGCCTGCCCACCAAAGACCTGAAAATGCTCTCGGAAACCTCCGTGGAGCGCCTGCTGCAGGTAGCCGAAGCGGAAAAACCCCGTATCCTGGTGATCGACAGTATCCAGGTGATGCACGTGGCGGAAATCGAATCCGCCCCCGGCTCGGTCTCCCAGGTACGCGAAAGCGCCGCTTTCCTCACCCGCTTTGCCAAGCAGACCGGCACGATTCTGCTGCTGGTCGGCCACGTCACCAAAGACGGCAGCCTGGCCGGCCCGAAGGTTCTGGAGCACATGATCGACTGCTCGATCCTGCTGGAAGGCTCCAGCGACAGCCGTTACCGCACCCTTCGCGGCATCAAGAACCGCTTCGGTGCGGTCAATGAGCTCGGCGTCTTCGCCATGCTGGAGCAGGGCCTGAAGGAAGTAAAAAACCCCAGCGCCATCTTCCTGAACCGGGGCGAAGAAGCCGCGCCGGGCAGTGTGGTGATGGTGGTGTGGGAAGGCACAAGGCCCATGCTGGTGGAGATCCAGGCACTGGTGGACATGGCCCAGGGCAGCTACCCGAGGCGAGTGGCAGTGGGCACAGACCAGAACCGGTTGGCGATGCTGCTGGCCGTGCTGCACCGCCATGGCGGGATGCATGTGGCGGATCAGGATGTGTTCGTGAACGTGGTGGGTGGCGTAAAGGTCAACGAAACGAGTGCGGACCTGGCGCTGCTTGCAGCGGTGGTTTCGTCCTTCCGCAACCGGGCGTTGCCGCAGGATCTGGTAATCTTCGGAGAAGTGGGGCTGTCCGGCGAAATCCGCCCGGTGCCAAGCGGTCAGGAACGCATCTACGAAGCCGCCAAGCACGGCTTTACGCGGGCGTTGGTACCGAAAGGCAACGCACCTCGCAAGCCTGTGGAAGGCATGAAAGTCATCCCGGTAACCAAGCTATCGGATGCCCTTTCAGCGCTAGAGGAGCTTTAGAGCTTTGGCCCCAGCCTTTAACTAATGGAGCACTGGGGCAGTATCAGAGAGCCTTTCCAAAAACCGCTACAAGCACATCCCTGTGCGCTTCTCTCCGGCCATCCATGGCCTACGAAATTTTTGGAAAGGCTCTCTGATACTGCCCCATCCAACATTGTGCATAGCGCACAAGCATTAACCTATCAGCTTGGCGAAATCCCGTTCTAACAGAGCCAAGTCCCCCAGCTTACTGGCAACCAACCGCTCGAGATTCTCAGTACTTTCAGCGTCTATGTAATCACACCGAAAACCAAGCCGTTCATCATCTGTATGCCTCAGCTCAACGGCCATAACAATGCCAGTCGCATGGTCGTCTACATGAATCACCACCTCAAACGGCTTGTTATACGGCAACGCCTCACCTTCCGGACGTTTGACCATCACCCCACCGAAAGAAATATCCAGTACCTCGGACGACCAGACCTGGTCTTCACAGAACAATTCACAGGGAGCCCCGAACTCCATTCGGCTGAATTTACGTTTCTCTTTATTTGACGGTGCCAAGGCAAAACTCCTGATCGGTTGGCTCTGTTTTGACTATAGACCCGACACAAACAGAAGCACAACACGCCAATAGTCTTTGACTGCGTCAAATAAGGTAAAACGATTTAAACCAAAGAAAAGCAGGGGGCGGTGGCGCTCGGACTATTTCACGGAGTTGGAACAGCGGGCTGGTGGGGGAGCCTCCAAAAAATGTGCGGAGCCATGGATGGCGGAGCCCAAGCGCCACAGGGATGTGCCGCAGGAGCGTTTTTTTGGAGGCTCCCCCACCAGACCGCCTCCCCCAACCCAAGCAGGCTGGGGAAGACAATCACCCAAGTAAGGCTTTACCGGTGATACTCGGCACTCAATTCGACAACGGCATTGATGAACGCCCCGGCATGCTCCGGATCCACATCCGGGGTAATACCATGCCCCAGGTTGAAGATATGCCCGGAGCCGGAACCATAGCGGGCCAGGATGTCTGCCACTTCCTGCCGGATGCGCTCTTTCGGCGCATACAGCATGGCCGGGTCCATGTTGCCCTGCAGGGCAACCTTGTCACCCACACGGGCGCGGGCGTTGCCGATGTCGGTAGTCCAGTCCAGGCCAACGGCATCGCAGCCGGAGTCGGCGATGGACTCCAGCCACTGGCCGCCGTTCTTGGTGAACAGAATCACCGGCACGCGACGACCTTCGCTTTCGCGGATCAGGCCGGCGACGATTTTCCTCATGTAGCGCAGGGAGAATTCTTCGTAGGCCCAGCTGCTCAGCACGCCGCCCCAGGTATCGAAAATCTGCACCGCCTGGGCGCCGGCCTTGATCTGGCCGTTCAGGTAATCGATAACGGCATCCGCCAGGTGGTCCAGCAAGCGGTGCATGACTTCCGGCTGGCCGTACATCAGCTTCTTGGCTTCCGAGAAGGTCTTCGAGGAGCCACCTTCAATCATATAGGTCGCCAGGGTCCAGGGGCTGCCGGAGAAACCGATCAGCGGTACCCGGCCGTTCAGTTCACGGCGGATGGTGGAGACCGCGTTCATCACGTAGTCCAGGTCGGACTCGGCATTCATTTTCGGCAGTGCGTCTACGTCTGCTTCGGAACGGATCACCTTCCGGAATTTCGGGCCTTCTCCGGCTTCGAAGTACAGGCCCAGCCCCAGCGCATCGGGAATGGTCAGGATGTCGGAGAACAGGATGGCGGCGTCCAGCGGGTAGCGTTCCAGCGGCTGCAGGGTCACTTCACAGGCCAGCGGGGTGTTCTTGCACAGGCTGAGGAAGTCGCCGGCCTTGGCCCGGGTTGCGCGGTATTCCGGCAGGTATCGACCGGCCTGGCGCATCATCCACACCGGGGTACGGTCTACGGGCTGGCGCATGAGGGCGCGCAGGAAGCGATCGTTCTTCAGCTCAGTCATAATTCCAGTCTTCTCGTCGGTAAATGGTCAGAGACAATGGGAAGCAATGATACCCCGTTTGCGTCAATAAAAAAGGGCGGCTTTCCACTAGAAAGCCGCCCTTCTGACACCGGTCAAGCCGTTAATCAGACATCCAGGTAATCCAGGATGCCTTCTGCTGCCTGACGGCCTTCCCAGATGGCGGTGACCACCAGGTCAGAACCGCGCACCATATCGCCACCGGCGAAGATTTTCGGGTTGCTGGTCTGGAACGGGAATTCGGCCTGTTCCGGCGCGGTTACCCGACCGGAGTCGTCGGTGTTTACGCCGAACTCGTCAAACCAGGGCGCCGGGCTCGGGCGGAAGCCGAAGGCCACCAGCACCGCGTCGGCCGGGATGATTTCCTCGCTGCCGGGCACCACTTCCGGGCGGCGACGGCCGTTTTCATCCGGGGCGCCCAGCTCGGTGGTGACCACTTTCACGCCTTCCACCTTGCCGTTACCCACGATTTCAACGGGCTGGCGGTTGAACAGGAATTTCACACCTTCTTCCTTGGCGTTGGCCACTTCACGGCGCGAACCCGGCATGTTTTCTTCGTCCCGGCGGTAGGCGCAGGTCACGCTTTCCGCCTGCTGGCGAATGGAAGTGCGGTTACAGTCCATGGCGGTATCGCCACCGCCGAGCACCACGACATTCTTGTCTTTCATGTCGATGAACTCGGAGGGTTTTTGCTCGAAGCCCAGGCGGCGGTTGACGTTAGACACCAGGAACGGCAGGGCATCATACACACCCGGCAGGTCTTCGCCTGGGAAGCCGCCCTTCATGTAGGTGTAGGTGCCCATGCCCATGAACACGGCATCGAACTCGTCGATGATCGCCTTCAGCTGAACATCCTTGCCCACCTCGGTATTGAGGCGGAATTCCATGCCCATTTCCTCGAAGACCTGCCGGCGCCGGGCCATCACGGATTTTTCCAGCTTGAATTCAGGAATGCCGAAGGTCAGCAGGCCACCGATTTCCGGATACCGATCAAACACTACCGGCTTCACGCCGTTGCGCACCAGGATGTCGGCACAGCCAAGGCCGGCCGGGCCGGCACCGATAACCGCCACTTTCTTGTCCGTCCACTTCACGTTGGACATATCCGGCTTCCAGCCCAGGGCGAAGGCGGTGTCGGTGATGTACTTTTCAACGGAACCGATGGTAACCGCGCCGTAGCCGTCGTTCAGGGTACAGGCACCTTCACACAGTCGGTCCTGCGGGCACACCCGGCCGCAGACTTCCGGCAGGGAGTTGGTCTGGTGGCACAACTCCACGGCTTTCATGATGTTGCCTTCCGACACCAGCTTCAGCCAGTTCGGAATGTAGTTGTGTACCGGGCACTTCCACTCGCAATACGGGTTACCGCACTCCAGGCACCGATGCGCCTGCGAGGCCGCATGGGTTTCGCTGAACGGGTGGTAGATTTCCCCGAACTCTTTTTTGCGCTTCTTGGCGGGCACCTTCTTGGGGTCTACCCGCCCTACTTCCACAAACTGAAAGTCATTATGGAGACGTTCTTTCATGTTGCTGCTCTCTTCATCTCGATTTCGACGGGGGCTGCGCCTGCCGGCAACAGCCCATCAACCTTTCTGAACCCGGGGTTATTCCGGGCGGGCACGGGTATTGGCCAGCAGGCTGCGCAGGTTAGCGGCCTTGGGCTTGACCAGCCAGAACCGGCCGATGTAATCGTCGAAATCCTCCAGAAGGTGCTCGGCCCAGGCACTTCCGGTTTCTGAAATATGCTCCCGGATCACACCGCGCAGGTGGTTCCGGTAGGCTTCCATGTCTTCCCGGGAGATCCGCTGGATATCCACCAGCTCGTGGTTGTACTTGTCCACGAAGGTGTTATCCAGGTCCAGTACGTAGGCGAAGCCGCCGGTCATACCGGCACCAAAGTTGTAGCCGGTGGAGCCCAGTACGGTCACCAGGCCGCCGGTCATGTACTCACAGCAGTGATCGCCTGCGCCTTCCACCACTGCGTGGGCACCGGAGTTACGCACGGCAAAACGTTCGCCTGCGGTACCGGCGGCAAACAGCTTGCCTCCGGTGGCACCGTACAGACAGGTGTTACCGATGATGGAGGTTTCCTGGGTTTTGAAGTCGCTGCCACGGGGCGGCTTGACCACCAGCTTGCCGCCGGTCATGCCCTTACCCACGTAGTCGTTGGCGTCGCCTTCTAGCACCATGTTCAGGCCACCTACGTTCCAGACACCAAAACTCTGGCCAGCCGTGCCGGTAAGATCCAGCGTGATGGCGGCATCGGCCATGCCCTGGTTGCCGTGCCGGGCAGCGATTTCGCCAGACAGGCGGGCACCGATGGAACGGTCGCAGTTAGTGACTTTGTAGCTCCAGGCGCCGCCGGATTTCTCGGCAATGGCTGCCGCAGTGTCTTTCACCATCTGTTCCGCAAGCTTGCCCTCATCGAAGGGCTGGTTGCGCTCAACCTGGCACACCTGCGGCTTGTCCGCCGGAATGTGGTCGCTCTGCAGCAGGCGGCTAAGGTCCAGTTTTCTCTGGCGCTCGGTGTCGCCCGGCAGGCGTTCCAGCAGGTCTACGCGGCCTACGAGCTCTTCCAGGCTGCGCACGCCCAGCTTCGCCAGCCACTCCCGGGTTTCTTCCGCCACAAAGCGGAAGAAGTTCATGGCCATTTCCACGGTGCCTTTGAAGTGCTCTTCCCGCAGGTAATCGTTCTGGGTGGCCACACCGGTGGCGCAGTTGTTCAGGTGGCAGATCCGCAGGTATTTACAACCCAGGGCCACCATGGGCGTGGTGCCGAAACCGAAGCTTTCAGCCCCCAGAATGGCGGCTTTCACCACATCCAGGCCGGTCTTGATACCGCCATCGGTCTGCAGGCGAATCTTGCCGCGCAGGTCGTTGGCACGCAGGGCCTGCTGGGTTTCGGTCAGGCCCAGCTCCCACGGGGAGCCGGCGTAACGGATTGAGGTCAGCGGGCTGGCCGCCGTACCGCCGTCGTAGCCGGATACGGTGATCAGGTCAGCGTAGGCCTTGGCCACGCCGGCAGCGATGGTGCCGACACCGGGCTCGGATACCAGCTTCACCGACACCAGCGCTTGCGGGTTTACCTGCTTCAGGTCGAAGATCAGCTGTGCGAGATCCTCGATGGAGTAGATATCGTGGTGCGGTGGCGGCGAAATCAGGGTCACGCCGGGCACCGAGTAACGCAGCCGAGCGATCAGGTCATTCACCTTGCCACCGGGCAGCTGGCCGCCCTCACCGGGCTTGGCACCCTGGGCTACCTTGATCTGCATAACGTCAGCACTGCGCAGGTATTCTGCGGTAACGCCGAATCGGCCGGAGGCCACCTGCTTGATCTTGGAGCGCTTGTTAGTGCCATAGCGGGCCGGGTCTTCCCCGCCCTCACCTGAGTTGGAGCGGCCACCCAGGGTGTTCATGGCTACAGCCAGGGCTTCGTGGGCTTCCGGAGACAAGGCACCGAGGGACATGGCAGCGGAATCGAACCGTGGGAAGATGCTTTCCACCGGCTCTACTTCATTAAGGTCGATGCCTTTAATATCTTTCTTGAAGGTCAGCAGATCCCGCAAGGTCGCCACCGGGCGCTCGTTCACCAGGCCTGCGTATTCCTTGTAGTGACCATAGTCGCCGCTGATAACGGCATCCTGCAGCTTCGCCACCACATCCGGGTTGAAGGCATGGTATTCCTGGCCGTGTACATACTTCAGCAGACCACCGGGAGACAGGGACTTGCGGGGTTTCCAGGCTACAGCGGCCAGTTGTTCCTGGTCCTGCTGGAAGTCATAGAAGTCCGCACCCTGAATACGGCTGGGTACACCTTTGAAGCACAGATCCACAACGCTGTCGGCCAGGCCGATGGCCTCGAACAGTTGGGCACCCCGATAGGAGGTAATGGTGGAGATCCCCATCTTGGACAGGATCTTCAGCAAGCCCTTGTTGATGCCCTTGCGGTAATTGTTCTTGGCCTGGACCGGGTCTATCAGCATTTCGCCGGTGCGGATCAGGTCGTTCAGCACCTGGTAGGCCAGGTACGGATACACCGCGGTGGCACCAAAACCGAACAGCACCGCAAAGTGGTGCGGGTCCCGGGCCCAGCCGGTTTCCACGATGATGTTGGAATCGCAACGCAGGCCGTTACGCACCAGGTGGTGGTGAACGGCGCCGGTGGCCATCAGGGAGTTGATCGGCAGTTCGCCCTCGGCCAGCCCCTTATCGCTCAGAATCAGCAGCACCTTGGCACTGCGCGCGGCATTGGCCGCCTGCTCGCAGATACGGCGAACCGCCTGCTCCAGTCCCTCTTCCGGGCGGTAGCTCAGGGCAATGTGCTCAACCTCGAAGCCCGGACGATCGTTGTTGCTGATCTTCAGGAACTTGGCGGGGGACAGCACCGGCGTGGTCAGGATGATCCGGTTGGCGTGGTCCGGGGTTTCCTGGAAAACGTTCTTTTCGGCACCCAGACACGTCTCCAGAGACATCACAATGGTCTCGCGGAGCGGGTCGATGGGCGGGTTGGTTACCTGGGCGAACTTCTGCCGGAAGTAATCCGCCACGTGGCGAACCTTGCTGGACAGCACGGCCATGGGGGTATCGTCACCCATGGAGCCAACCGCTTCCTGGGCGCCTTCACCCAGCGGCCGCAGCACCTGGTCCCGCTCTTCGAACGAGACGTTGAACATCTTCTGGTGCACCAGCAGATCGTCCGATTCCATCAGCCGGAACTCGGGTGTGGCCTGGTCCAGGGTGGTTTCGATGCGCAGGGAGTTGCCCCGCAGCCAGCGCTTGTACGGCTTGGCGTTTTTCAGCCGCTCATCGATATCCGGTGTGTGCAGTACGTCGCCGGTTTCGGTGTCGATGGCGAGCATCTGGCCCGGCCCTACCCGACCCTTGGCAACCACATCGTCCGGAGTGTAGCTGTAAGTGCCGACTTCAGATGCCAGTGTAATAAAGTCATCCTTGGTAACCACCCAGCGCGCCGGGCGCAGGCCGTTACGGTCGAGCATACACAGTGCGTAGCGGCCGTCGGACATAACCAGACCGGCCGGGCCATCCCAGGGCTCCATGTGCATGGAGTTGTATTCGTAGAAGGCGCGCAGGTCCGGGTCCATGGTCTCAACGTTCTGCCATGCCGGCGGAATCATCATGCGCACCGCACGGAACAGGTCCACGCCACCGGCCAGCAGGATTTCCAGCATGTTGTCCATGCTGGAAGAGTCAGAACCGGTCAGGTTCACCAGCGGCTGCAGGGTTTGCAGGTCCGGCAGGGCCGGAGAACTGAACTTGGCGGCACGGGCGATGGCCCAGTTACGGTTGCCGTCGATGGTGTTGATTTCGCCGTTGTGGGCCAGGAAGCGGAACGGCTGGGCCAGCGGCCAGCGCGGCATGGTGTTGGTGGAGAACCGCTGGTGGAACACGCAGATCGCGGTTTGCAGGTCCGGGTCGCCCAGATCCTTGTAGAAGTTCGCCAGGTCTGCCGGCATCATCAGGCCTTTGTAGGCCAGGGTGCGGTGAGACAGGCTGCAGATGTAGAACTCGGAGTCATCCGCCATATCCCGCTCGGCATGGCGGCGGCCAACAAACATGCTGATGGCAAAGTCTTGCTCAGACTTTCCGGCCGGCAGCACGAACACCTGCTCGATGCGGGGCATACAATCCCGGGCCATGGGGCCCAGGCAACTGTCATCCACCGGCACTTCCCGCCAGCCCAGGATTTCCAGGCCCTGTTCGGTCAGTCTTTGCTCAACCGCAGCCCTTCCGGCTGCAGCCCTAGCTTCCTCCGGAGCTAAAAAAACCTGGCCAACTGCAAACAAGTCGCCAGGTTTTTTTCCAAACGCCGCTTCCGCAGCTTTAATGAGGAAGGCCTTGGGGCTCTGCAAAAGGAGCCCACAACCATCGCCGGTTTTGCCATCTGCTGCGATGCCTCCGCGATGGGTCATACAGGTGAGGGATTCAATAGCAGTTTGCAACAGCTTATGGCTGGCCTCGCCCTTCATGTGGGCAATCAGGCCAAAACCGCAGTTGTCCCTGAATTCGTCGGGATGATACAAGCCTGTTGTCATAAGCGTTCTCTCGTGTAAAAAGGCTTCCCGCCAGCCCCTTATGCACTGCCTTAGTGCACAAAATGAACTGACACCAAAAAAAAGGGGGAAGGGAGTCTACGCACGTATTTATACCTACGCAACAACTTTTGTACCGGAGAGGCTACTTTTCGCAATTTTGCACCGGGATGGTGCAAAGCAGGGGGTCTAAAAGAGGGCAGAAAGGCCGCAGGGCACCATAATCGGCCCCTGCAGCCGGGTATGCAGGAATAAGGTCAGCGGATAAAGGCGTTCAGCGTCGCCTGGATATTGCCGGGGGCCGCTTCGTCGGTTACATAGGCATATCCCAGCGCTTTCATCAGCACCAGGCGAAGCTTGCCGTCGACATTCTTTTTGTCCACCGCCATCAGGCTCATGAAATCGTCTTCGGTCATGCCTTCCGGAGCCAGCTCTGGCAGTCGGGCACGGCGGATCAGCTCCGCAGCACGATCCCGGTCCGCAGGCGTGATATTGCCTTCACGAACCGAAAGATCAGCCGCCATCAGCATGCCGGTACCCACTGCTTCGCCATGCAGCCAGTTGCCGTAGCCCGCATAGGTCTCGATGGCATGGCCAAAGGTATGACCCAGGTTGAGAATCGCCCGCAGGCCGCCTTCTTTTTCATCCAGCGCAACCACCTCGGCCTTGCACAGGCAAGAGCGGTAGATAGCTTCACCCAGGGCAGCCGGCTCCAACCGGACCAGCTCATCAATGTGCTGCTCCAGCCAACCAAGAAACGGCTCTTCCCGGATCAAACCATACTTGATGACTTCCGCCAGCCCGGCAGAGACTTCCCGGGGTGGCAGGGTGGCCAGGGAATCGGTATCAATCAGCACAGCCTGCGGCTGATGGAATGCACCCACCATGTTTTTGCCCAAGGGATGGTTGATGCCGGTTTTTCCGCCCACGGAGGAATCCACCTGGGACAACAGGGTTGTGGGAATCTGGATAAAGGGCACGCCTCGCTGATAGCAGGCCGCCGCAAACCCGGCCATATCCCCCACTACGCCGCCACCAAGGGCCGCGATGGTGGTTTTTCGGGTGTGACGGTTTTCGAGCAAGCCGTCGAAGATCAGGTTCAGGGTTTGCCAGTCTTTGTATTTTTCACCATCCGGCAGGGTAACCACATCCACGGTTTTACCGGGGAAGCAGGCACGGGCTTTTTCGAGGTACAGGGGCGCGACCGTTTCGTTGGTAACGATCATCACCTGGTTGCCGGCCACCCAGGGGGTCAGATCAAAGGAGCCAAGTAAACCCTGACCGATAATAATCGGGTAGCTGCGCTCCCCGAGGTCAACGTCAAGTTCTCGAAGTACCTTGTGCATAGTCACGACCTTCTTTGCGTCTTTGCCGTTTGTGCCGGGGGGTTCTGGGGTTGATACGGTTGACCAGCTGCCGGACCACCAGCCGGGGGCTTTTCCGGTCTGTGTACATCACGATATCCGCCAGCTTGGTATACAGCGGATCACGGATGTCGAACAGCCTGCGCAGGACGGCCTCCGGATCGTCATTCTGCAGCAACGGGCGGTTACGGTCTTTGCGGGTGCGCTCCACCTGTTGTTCGATGGAGGTTTTCAGGTACACCACCACAGAGTTTTTCTTCAGTAACGGATGGTTTTCCGGGCGCATTACAGCGCCACCACCAGTGGCCAGAACGGTGCCCTGTTCGCCGGTGAGCTCATCCAGCATGGCAGTTTCCCGCTGGCGAAAGCCGTCCTCCCCTTCCACATCGAAGATCCAGGGAATATTGGCGCCGCAGCGTTCTTCAATAATGCGGTCAGAATCGAGAAAACGGTACCCGAGTTCCTTGGCTAGCATCCGGCCGATGGTACTTTTTCCGGCCCCCATGGGCCCGACCAGTACTACGCGTTTGGGCAAAGACATAATTTCCGCTCAACAGATTTCAAGCGGGTGAGAATAGCACAGGGCGCACCTTTCCATAAGTCACCGGCACCAGAAGCATTACACCAGACACGAAAAAGCCGCCGGGGTTAGCGGCGGCTTTTTCGGTTTACTGGCCGGATCAGTCGATCAGGTCGTTCTTGATGATCTTCGGGGTGATGAAGATCAGCAGCTCACTACGCTCATTGATGTGCTCAGTACGCTTGAACAGGCGGCCAAGGTAGGGAATATCGCCGAGGAACGGAGTCTTGGTGGTTTGCGTGGCCACCTCGGACTGGAAAATACCACCCAGAACCACTGTTTCACCGTTCGCTACCAACACCTGAGTAGTTACCTCGTTAGTGTTGATAGAGGGGATGCCCGCCGTAACCTCGCCACGGGAATCCTGATTCACGACGAGGTCCATAATGATCTTGTCATCCGGGGTGATTTGCGGCGTCACTTCCAGAGACAGCACCGCTTCCTTGAACTCTACGTTGGTGAGTTATTGTCAAATCTGGTGTATGAGCATCAGGCGGCGTCTCTGCCGGATTGATCATCCACCCGTTCTCCATCCCGAAACTGAACGTTATTCACGACCAGCTTCAGTTGGTTAAACCCCTTGATCCGCTTCCAGCGTTTCTGGGCGGATTGGAGCAATTTAAATACCATCGATAACGTAGTGTCGCGGTTGCCACAGGACCGGCTTCGCTTGGTCCTCAGCCTGACTGTGGCGAAGGTGGACTCAATGGGATTCGTGGTCCTCAAGTGAATCCAGTGCGCTGCCGGGAAATCGTAAAAGGCCAGCAGTTCATCCCGGTCTTTTTCGAGGTTTTCCATGGCCTTCGGGTACTTGTCCCGGAATCGCCTTAACGTGCTGTCAAAGGCTTTGTGAGCGCCATCACGGGTCTCCGCCAGATAGATCTCATGCAGGTCTGACTTCACCTTCGGCTGTACGGACTTGGGCAGCTTGTCCAGCACGTTGGCAGTCTTGTGAACCCAGCACCTCTGGTGCCGGGTATCCGGAAACACCTTGCTCAGCGCTTTCCAGAAGCCCAAAGCCCCGTCGCCTACGGCCAGCTTGGGCGCATTGTCCAGGCCACGTTCACGCAAGCCGGTGAGCAGCTCTCGCCAGCTGGCTTCGGACTCGCGGTGGCCATCTTCCACCGCGACCAGCTCCTTGTGGCCATGCTCTGTGACCCCGATAATCACCAGCAGGCAAAGTCGATCATCCAGACGAACATTGCTGTAGACACCGTCTGCCCACCAGTAGACGTAGCGCTTCTGGCCCAGGTCACGGCGACGCCAATCCTCGTGCTCCTTCAGCCACCGTGCCTTGAGCCGTGACACCGTGTTGGCGGACAGGCCCTTGGCCTGCTCGCCGACCAAGGCACTCAGGGCCTCCTGAAAATTGCCAGAGGAGACACCGCGCAGGTAGAGCCAGGGGATGAGTTCATCCAGACTCTGGGCCCGCTTCAAATACGGTGGCAGGAGCTGACTGTTGAAGCGAATGCCGGAGCCGCTGCGGTCCCGGACCTTGGGCACCTGAACGTCAACATCTCCAACGCCTGTCTGAATGGTTCGCTTTGGTAAATGACCGTTTCGGACTACCGCCTTGCGACCATCGGGTGTCAATACATCGGCATACTGATCCAGTAGCCCCTGAAGCTCAGACTCGACAGCCCGCGCAATCAGGTCACGGGCACCCTGTCGGATCAGATCGTGCAAGGGATCGTTCGTGGTCGCCTCTGGTTGTGAAAGAGCATGCAGGTTAGACTTGGACATGGCGTATCCATCCTCTGTTGGTTGTGATCTTGGTGGTGATCAACCAACAGGATACGCCATCCTTTCAGCCTGCTTCCATACACCAGAAATCACCATAACTC
>NZ_NEFY01000013.1 GCF_002258215.1 Marinobacter vinifirmus | reverse complement strand
GAGTTATGGTGATTTCTGGTGTATGGAAGCAGGCTGAAAGGATGGCGTATCCTGTTGGTTGATCACCACCAAGATCACAACCAACAGAGGATGGATACGCCATGTCCAAGTCTAACCTGCATGCTCTTTCACAACCAGAGGCGACCACGAACGATCCCTTGCACGATCTGATCCGACAGGGTGCCCGTGACCTGATTGCGCGGGCTGTCGAGTCTGAGCTTCAGGGGCTACTGGATCAGTATGCCGATGTATTGACACCCGATGGTCGCAAGGCGGTAGTCCGAAACGGTCATTTACCAAAGCGAACCATTCAGACAGGCGTTGGAGATGTTGACGTTCAGGTGCCCAAGGTCCGGGACCGCAGCGGCTCCGGCATTCGCTTCAACAGTCAGCTCCTGCCACCGTATTTGAAGCGGGCCCAGAGTCTGGATGAACTCATCCCCTGGCTCTACCTGCGCGGTGTCTCCTCTGGCAATTTTCAGGAGGCCCTGAGTGCCTTGGTCGGCGAGCAGGCCAAGGGCCTGTCCGCCAACACGGTGTCACGGCTCAAGGCACGGTGGCTGAAGGAGCACGAGGATTGGCGTCGCCGTGACCTGGGCCAGAAGCGCTACGTCTACTGGTGGGCAGACGGTGTCTACAGCAATGTTCGTCTGGATGATCGACTTTGCCTGCTGGTGATTATCGGGGTCACAGAGCATGGCCACAAGGAGCTGGTCGCGGTGGAAGATGGCCACCGCGAGTCCGAAGCCAGCTGGCGAGAGCTGCTCACCGGCTTGCGTGAACGTGGCCTGGACAATGCGCCCAAGCTGGCCGTAGGCGACGGGGCTTTGGGCTTCTGGAAAGCGCTGAGCAAGGTGTTTCCGGATACCCGGCACCAGAGGTGCTGGGTTCACAAGACTGCCAACGTGCTGGACAAGCTGCCCAAGTCCGTACAGCCGAAGGTGAAGTCAGACCTGCATGAGATCTATCTGGCGGAGACCCGTGATGGCGCTCACAAAGCCTTTGACAGCACGTTAAGGCGATTCCGGGACAAGTACCCGAAGGCCATGGAAAACCTCGAAAAAGACCGGGATGAACTGCTGGCCTTTTACGATTTCCCGGCAGCGCACTGGATTCACTTGAGGACCACGAATCCCATTGAGTCCACCTTCGCCACAGTCAGGCTGAGGACCAAGCGAAGCCGGTCCTGTGGCAACCGCGACACTACGTTATCGATGGTATTTAAATTGCTCCAATCCGCCCAGAAACGCTGGAAGCGGATCAAGGGGTTTAACCAACTGAAGCTGGTCGTGAATAACGTTCAGTTTCGGGATGGAGAACGGGTGGATGATCAATCCGGCAGAGACGCCGCCTGATGCTCATACACCAGATTTGACAATAACTCGCAAGGGCAATCGATTTTGTAAAAAAGAGTTCAGTTGGATTGCAACTTCTGGACGACGCCCGGTTGGCGCTTTGGGGGGCAAACGACCATGTATCGGTAGCGTCGGAGATTCAGCATCATCAACGAATGACGCTGGAACAATTGGGCGCTGACTATCAATTGATTGCACGCCTGCAGCACGAATTAAAGCGCACCATCAAAAAGCAAGAGCCAAACCTGTACCGAGGTATAATTGATCAAGCGAAAGCACTGATACTGGCTTCCAATCATCTAGCATCCCTCGAGTATTGGATTGACTGGCATGATGCACGCTGGCATGTGTTTTCAGGCCAGCTGGAAGAAGCCTTAGCACTGTACAAGCGAGCATTTTCAGGCTCACTCTTTCGCTCTGGGGAGAATCAAAAGGCAATCATTGAGGAATCACTTGTCGTTGCGGCTAAGTTACGGAACCCTGACCGGGTATTTCTCAAACACCTAAAATGGACTTTAATCAATTTTGGATATGATATCCCTTCAATCTCAGGTGATAGACCATCGCAAAAGGTGTCGGACACGATTGAGGACTGGGAAATAGAACGCTGGGATGCGAGCTTCGGCATTGTTTTCCCTATTGAAGGACTATTCCCCGGGGTTCAATATGATACACATCAATCCGCGCTCGGACCGCTGGTGTTCACGGACACTTCAGCAATAAAACCAGACTATAGAAACCCGAATCGAAAATTAAAGATCGGGGAAACGTGGCAGCGAGCAATGCCTCAGCTTGTTTGGTTCTCGCTCAATGAGGATGCTGCCGTTTGCGAAAAGCTGATCGAAAAAGGAGCTAGGGTTGATGTCGCTTCAGAGGCTGGCGACACCCCCATACTTATGGCCCTTGAGGCGCTGAACGTAACCGAGATTAACGAGGTTGACCTGGTTCGGGGGCGCTCTCCATATCGAACGCTTGATGACCGGTTGTTTAAGTTACTGAAGAACATCCCGCACAAGACGAAAACACTCAATGACAGGACGCAGAAAAAACGGCTTCTTCCCATCATATCGGCAGTTGAGTCAGGCCGCCTAGACGTGGTTCAAACAGTTCTCGAAATGGGCGCAGATCCCAACGGCCGTGGCAAAACAGATGAACAAACCGCTTTAAATGTGTGCCTTAAGCTAATTGGAACTATCAAAGATCCTGAGTTAGCTAAAAAGCATCAGATGTCTATGCCGATTACTCCTGAAGCGCTTGATGCAATACGCCGGCAATCTCACGGCATTTCAGGCTTCACTGTGGAACAACAGAAACACGCACTAAAACGAAACATTGAAAATGGACTATTTGGAGAAGCCCTTAGGCTTTTGATTGAAGCAAGGAATCGGAACATTCTTCAGCACATGACTATTGCCCAGATGCGGGAAATTGCGAAGCTTTTGTTAGGAGCTGGTGCCGATCCAAATGCTGAGCATGCAAGCCCTATCAAAGGATATACACCGCTTATGTTGGCGGCGGAGCTAGATGAGCGGGAGCTTTTTGATGCCATGCTGGTAGCGGGAGGAGATATACAAAAAAAATACAGCGAACCTAAAACCGGACGCGCTGTATCCATTGCTGAAATCGCAAGGGATTTCAACGCCGTCGAAATTTTACAGAGCCTAGAAGATATTTCATCGTACGTTACTATCCAATAAAATTAGCTCGGCGGGCTTTTATGAGTTATCGCGACAATACCGAGAAGATGGTGGAGCACTTCTGCACCCACCATCTTCAGCGTCCTCAGGCTCCCTCGATCGCTTTTTGTTGTCGATCTCCCCGTAATTGCAGCTCAGAAACAATGGAATCCGCTTCCACACTATCACCCTCTTTCCCAAACGACGTATGAGTTGTAGCTAAAGGAAAGAATTCCTCTAGCACTTCAGCATCCTCTTCATAGTCAAACAGCGCATTACCGAATCCCTTTGCGGCAGCCGCGTCTAACGCAGCTTGGTCAAGACCGTCATCGCTTGACCGCCTCGCTGTTTCCTTTGCTTGAGCGACAGCGTCCTGCAGTGACATGCCGTCCTGTACAACCAGATCCACGTAGTAGATTGGCGTTCGATGGCTCTGCGTCGTGCTCTTCCCCCGTAACTTCAATTCCAACGGCATGTACGCCAACAACCCACCAGAGACTGCCTGGTAGTAGCTCAGCCTGGCTGCAAGAGTCCGAATGCTGTTGTATCCGGTCGTTCGAAAGATGAAGGTGCCTAGATCATCGTCCTCACTGATCTTCACGTTCAGACGGCCATACGGCTTGCATAGGCCGCCTTTGCCGAACTCACAGAGAGTCGGCCCCGGGCATGGCAAAGACTGAACTCCCGACTGCGTCAGGCGCTTACAGGTATCGCCATTGCCTACGCACATGGGGCGCCCGCTTTTGCGGTCAAACATGGTGTACTCAGCCCGCAGGTTGAGATCCGCGTCGTTGAAGAGCATGCGTACCGGGATAGTCCGCAGTTTGCCGTTTGGCGCATCCTTTCTAAGCTCTTCGTCCATGGGGTGTAAAACCCAACCATCCTTTTCCTGGATCTGAGAGGTGATGGTGAATTGATCGTCTTTCTTGGGTAGCCGAATGCCATTCTTTTCAACAACCCGGCCAATGCTGATACGCCCCAATACCGGAGGCGTAATGGCTAAACCTTTAATCATGATGACTCTCCTGAAAAAAGGACCACGGGACACTCGTCATGCCCGCGTGGCCAATGAGGTATTTATGCTTGGATGAGGAATCGACGGCTTCCTGGCTTCGTCAGTGGGTATTGCTCCAGTAGTTCTGGATGATCCTTCAGTAGCTGTTTCACGTTGAGCCCGACGGAATCCTTGCTGCGTTTCCAGCTCACGCAGCCACTTGGGAAGGTTGCCTTTGAGGCTTCGCCCATCTGGCTCTCGATTCGCTGTTTCAGGTGGGATTCGGTGGATTTAAGGCTTTCCATTTCCGAGCGAATCGCCAATAGCTCGTCGAACGCTTCCGACAGTTCCTTGCTTTGGCTGAAGTCCAGGGTCTCCCCTCGGTCTACCGGGTACAGGTGACGCAAGGCGCGTTCGGCGGAATCAGTACCGTCAACGGGTGGCGGCGTATCCGTTTCCACGAAATCCCAGAACTGGCGCTCTAGCACATACAGTGCCTCGATGAGTTTCTCGTTCCGTTCAACGCGATAGATCTTCAGCTCTTGCCCGCAAAGCAGCACACAAACATCGGCTGATTGTTTGCCGGTAACGGCCAGCTGATGCTGAACCTGGCATTGAATGTAGTCCGGCACACCCTCTTTCCAGAGTCGTGCCCCGAATTCCCCGGCTGTTTTGCACTCGAGGATCTGCACGTCTTCATCGGCAACGACTGAGTAATCCAGGTTGGCCAACATCCAGTGCTTTTGCGGATCTGGATGCTGTAATACCGCATTCACCCGGCGCACTTTCCGACCCGTCTGCTGGCTGTATTGCTCGGCCACAATTGGTTCCAGGATATGGCCCCAGTAAACCGGTGAAGTCGGATCGTCTGAATCCGGCTTTGGTAAGCCAGCATCTCTGCCGGTTTTGACCATCCAGAGCTCAAGCTGGGATTGATAAGGGTTCATGCCAACGGCCGCAGCGGCATCGCTACTACCAATGCCCTGCTTACGTACCTTTAGCCATTCATCCCGGCTGAGGCCCTTGGTGGAGACCAGGCGCAAGGCCGGACGCTGCTTCTGAATTGTGTTTGCACGCATGCCCATGGTGTTTTCCTCCAGACATAAAAAAAGCCCACCAGAGCATCAGGCTCCGGTGGGCTTTATGGCGGTTTTGAGTTTTGTAGGATTGGCTTAGGCCACAAGTGACATGGCCTGCTCTAATGCACGGTTCTTCAAGGCTGCACCGGTGCCAAACCAGGCTGAATCCAGTCGATGGTCCACAGTTTTGGCACGGCGCTGGTGATCGATGAATTCCGTCACTGCATTCAGCAGCCCGTAGGCTGTGCCGTCAGAAGAAGCCAACGTGGCACCCATGCCCTCGCCTTCATAGAGGGACAGCGCTTTGGCCATAGACCGCTCGTTGGTTTTGCCAACACCACTTCCGGAATCATCGGTGAATACCTTCATGAAGTAGTTCCTGGCCTCTGTGGTCTTCACCTTTCGCTCACTCAGGATCTTTAGTCGGTACATGAAGTCGTCCCATGCACTGACCGAAATTCCAAGCTGCTTCTTCACCAGGTCCGCATCGAAGGCGGTGTTGTGCTTCACCTTGACCGCGTTAGCCGTGGAGCCTTTCAGGGCAACCGCCAGGGTGTTGTTGCACACCACGCGGATACTGGTGAACTGAGCAGTGGTTGCCATAGTGCCGTCACAGGCGGTTGCCAGCAGCACGTAAGCGTTGGTCTGGTCGTTGCCCTTGAGCATACCGGTTTGGCCAGTACGGGCGAGTGCCCACATTTTCCGGCCACCTTTCAGAACACCAGCTGTTTCCAGCTCAAAGCCAGAAACCTCGGTCAGATCCCGATAGAACGCTAAGATCTCCTCAGGCTGAACCACCTTAAAGCGGTTACCGACGACCGAAAGCGGAGCCTTGGTATCCGAGCGGTAAAGCACTTTGGAATCCGGGTAAGAGAGGATTTCACCCAGACTGCCACTCGAATTGGTGACGAAGCGGACAGGGCTTTCCTGAATCTGCCAATCCAAGCCCGCTTGTTTGGCCCAGACCTCCAGGGGCTGGCTCGAAGTTAGTTTGTTCCCCAGACCATGCCAGGGGGTTTGGCCAACGTAGGCCATTTGCTCGATGAGATGAGCCATGGTTGTTCTCCTATGGAATTTGCGAGGGGGATCAGCGGATATCGTCGCGGGAGTCAGGATCGGTACTGAAGGAATAGCCGCAATCAAGACAACGAAGGTTGTCCAGCACACGATCATCAAGGACATCGCCCAGAATCACGCCAGCGGAAGCGCCAGTGGCACCACCCAGCAGCGCACCAATGACGGCACCGCCGATACCACCCACAGTTGCACCGACGGGACCGGCAACAATTCCCAGGGCAGCACCCGCTTGGGCACCGGCCGTGGCAGCCGCATAGCCGCCATAGGTACCGGCAGACGCGCCGACCACGCCAGCGGTTTTCTTGCCGTAGTTGTTCTTGCCAATCCGCCGGGACAGGCAGTTGGGGCATTGTTCAGCCATTGAAATTACCTCTGTGAATTGGGAAGGAAGGCACTGTCAGTGCCCTGGTTCACAGAGGTGATATAGGTTTCAAATTTGATGGAATCATGAAACGGATAAAGACGTAGATCCCGTTGTGTCTTGAAGCCGACTGTTCGCACAAAAGCCAACGATAATTCTGTGTCACCCAGAGCTGACTAACCAAAACGAGGACCGAGCTGTGGCGAAAGGCTCCTCTTCAACAACGGTCTACCGGACGGGCTACTCGGCTAAAAGAGCAAGCTTAGGTCGCAAAGCGAACATTCAGCTTGGAAGATAGCGCCAGCCTAACGGGCCGATTCGTGGAATTGCACTGGAACACTCTGGTCCAGTTGACGGACTTTTTGAACTCGGAGCATCCCTTTCGCACCATCAAGCGGCAGTTAAGTTATGCCAAAGTCCGCGATCGCAGCCTGTCGAAGAACACCAACCTGTTCTACCTGTTCGCGGCGCTCAGCAACATGCGGAGTGACAGGTTCGCCGTTTTTAAGCCATTTTATGCGTCCTTCACCGCAGTAGTTCTTGTACTCTTCCGCCACGTCGGGGCGGCGGCTGCTTCGAATGCTTCTTTGGTCTTCGTGACACGCGCATGGCCCTGTTCTTCATGGAGCATCCATTGGTCGTCGCCGTAGATAATAGGCAGGTCCATGAAGGTCTTAACCCTCCATTAACCACCTCCTAGATAGTCTGTATCCCGTCGTTTACCGCAGATTTGACCGCGCCCGAATGGACTTTACCTATGTATCGCTTGCCCTGCTCGAAAGTAGTGCTGACTGCTTTATGCTGCCTGGTTATTGCAGGCTGCAGTTCGTTGTCCACGAGAACGGACTATCTCGCTCAGGCCGATTCCGAGCGTCAGAACGTCGTCTCCAAGTTTGAGATGGAGGTTGGTCTCGAAACAGCCTACCTGAATGAGCTGGTCAACAGCCATGACCTGGACGCGCTTATTGTCGAAGCGCGCGCGGCCAATCCTGATTTCCAGCAAACACGGCTTTCACTCCAAATTCTCCGTGCTCAATACCGAGCGACTCAGGCGGATCAACTCCCCGACGTCGAGGCTGGATTCGTCGCGAATAACACTGACGGTCTAGATACTGCCTACACCGGCACCGTCAGCATCAGCTGGGAGCTGGATTTGTGGTCGAAGATTTCTGATGAGGCGTCGGCTGCCGCCAGTGACGTTGCTGAACAGCTGGCTCTCTACCAAGCTGCGCGGGATACGCTCGCAGCCGAGGTCATGCAGGGCTGGTTGAAACTGGTGAATCTGAATCGCTCCGTTGCCATCGAAAAGCAACGCGCGGAGCTATTGGAAAAAAACGAACAGTGGATTCTTCAGCGTTACCGCTCGGGACTGGGTGACCTTGAAGATCTGGACAGCGCCCAAAGCTCTGCGGCCAGTGCCAGGGCGACATTGATTGCAGTTCAGGAATCCCTGCAGCAACAGCAAAGGGCGTTGAACCTGTTGCTCGGGCGAAGCCAGGCTAGCACGGTCATTTCCGCCGACTATCCGCAGGTTCTTTTACCCCTGTCCGACCTTGCAGAGCAAACATTGCAGCGTCGCCCGGACCTTAAAGCGGCCTATATGGCTATCAGGGCAAATGATTTTCGAACGTCCGTTGCCTACAAGGACATGCTGCCATCCATCAACCTGGAAACAGCGCTTAGCGAAACAGGCACATCGCCCAGTGACGCCCTATTGCGCAACCCGGTGTGGTCATTGCTCGGTCAGCTACCGCGTTGTGCCCTGGATCGACGAATTGATGGCAACGCATCCAGGTTTGAATCTCAGAGTTCAGATTACTGACACCAACGTGGACTTTTACCGGGATTCGGTCGACATGGCGCTTCGCTACGGCGCGCCCAGTGACACCAACCTGTATGGCTTCAAAATTTGCGATGTGCCGCGCCTGCTTTGCGCATCTCCTGATTACCTTTCGCGTCATGGTCGCCCCATTCATCCTGATGACCTTGAGAACCACAACGGACTGTTCTATCAGTTGCAGGACATCCCATTTGACCTCTGGACGTTCAAACGGGGAGACGAGGAATATCGAGTCAAAATGACGGGCGATCGCGCCTCAAACGATGGCGATCTGGTTCGCCGGTGGTGCGTCGCTGGTCGCGGTCTTGCGATAAAATCGTGTCTTGATATGTCGGATGATCTGCTTGCAGGCCGTGTCACCACAATCATGCCGGACTATGCGCCGCCGGTATCCGAGCTGTGGCTGATTTGTCCTACCCGACAGTCAATAACGCCGGCAATGAGGTTGTTGAGGGATGACCTGCGTGCAAAAGTAGGCGAACTGATGAATGCAATGATTGCCGGAGGCTTTTTTCCTCCGGATCGCTTGTCCGGAGGAAAAAAAGACGCCTGAAAAACAGCGGGTGCGTTATTGATGATAAGAAATTCTCATTAACGTGCAGTACACCACTGGCAGCACCACTAACGTCAATACCGTTGCAACACCCAAACCGAACACGATAACCAGCGCCATGCTCGCGAAGAAGGCATCGCTGAACAGAGGAATCATTCCCAACATGGTGGTTACGGCCGCCATAAGCACAGGTCGTACCCGGCTTACCGCGGCCTCAACCACCGCAGTGAATGCATCATCCTGCTGTTCTAACTGAATATTGATCTCCTCAACCAGCACAATGGCATTCTTCAGTACCATACCGATCAGACTCAGAGTCCCGAGCAGCGCCATGAATGTAAAAGGCGCGCCGAGCAATACCAGTCCACCAATGATTCCAATCATCATGAGAGGAACAATCATCCAGATAGACAGAGCCTGTCGGAAGCTACCGAACAACAGCATCGAAATAATGAACATCCCCAGCAGTCCAAGAGGCAGCGAGGAGAAAAGCGAAGTCTGAGCTTCGGATGAGGTCTCGTACTCTCCACCCCACTCAATCGAATAGCCGTGGGGAAGCTCCAGCGCGTCGACCTGCGGGCGGATCCTCTCCAGCACACTCGCCGCCGTCTCCCCCGACAAAGGCATGGGTTCGGCATAAACCGCCAACATCCGCTCCCTGTTTCTGCGTTTTATCAACGGATCCCGCAGTTCCGTATTGATGGCATTGATGACGTTGCCCGCGCTGACATAGCGGCCCTGCTCTTCACTCCAGACATTGATCGAGGTAAGGTTTTCGATGTCAAAACGCTGCTCCTCTCTTGACCGCATAATGATCGGAATGAGGTCGCTCCCCTCACGGTACACTCCAACCTGCTGCCCCTGATTATTCAGCAACAACGCCTGGTGCAGTGATTCGCGAGATACGCCAAGGCGCCGGGCCTGTTCTTCGAGGAACTCCGGTACGATCACGGCTTCCCGATTACCCCAGGACAAGCGCACGCTGTCGGCCAGAGGTTCATTTTCAAAAATTGCCTGCACGCGCACACCGATTTTCCGGAGTTCTTCGGGATCTTCTCCAAAGATACGAGCTTCAAGACTGGCTTTGGCTGAGGGCCCCACCTGCAAAGCCTGCACTTTGTAATGCACGTTCGGGAAGTCTGTACGCAGTTGCTCAATGACTTCCTCCATACGGGCCTCTCTCGACGCCTTATCCCGGGTCTCTACGATCAATTGGCCAAAACTGGCGTATCGCTGCTCCGGTGAATACGTCAACGTAAAACGCTGGGCTCCGCCACCGGTGACACTGGTCACCTGAACGACCTGGTCCATGTCATTCACGCGCGATTCCAGCCGCTTTACGGTCTCTTCGGTTTGCAAGATGTCGGCGCCCTCGGGCAACCAAAGGTCAACAAAGAAGAGTGGCGTTGTGGCATTCGGGAAGAAAGCATTCTTAACCTGTCCCGAGAACGATAGAACCCCAGCCAGAAGCGCGATCGCAAGTGTTAATGTCACGAAGCGATAATGAATCGCGTAGGTCAGCAGGCGGCGGAAGACGACGAAAACAATTCCCTTATAGGGGTCGTTATCGGATGACTGCCCGACACTCTCGAGCTTGTCGGGATAGAACATATCAAAGAAAAACGGGGTCAGAGTGAGTGCCGTCAGCCAGCTCAGGAAAAGCGAGTAGCACAGAACCCAGAACAGGGAGCCAATGAATTCTCCGGTGGTGTCTGGTGAAAGGCCGATAGGAGCAAAGGCCGTAATGGCAATCACGGTAGCGCCGAGCAGCGGGTACCGGTTCTGCGAGACCACTTCTTTGGCTGCCTGCCTTTTGGACTTGCCCTTGGAAAGGCCAATCATCATGCCCTCGGTGACGACGATGGCATTATCGACCAGCATCCCCAGCGCAATGATCAGCGCACCCAATGAAATCTTCTGGAGCTGAATACCGTGTATTGCCATAAGCACGAATGTACCCATGATGGTAATCAGCAGGATCAGCCCCATGAGCAGGCCACTTCGCAGCCCCATGAACAGCAAAAGCACGATGATGACAATGCCCACCGCCTGGGCCAGATTCATGAGGAAAGCGGATACTGCCTCCTCGACTACTTCGGGCTGGTTATACACTGTGGTCAGTGTCATGCCGATGGGTTGCTGTGTTTCAAGGCGTTCAAGAGCCTCGTTGAGACGCTCACCTACATCAACAACGTTGGTGCCCTCTGCAAACGACACCCCGATGGTCAATGCAGGCAATCCGTCAGAGTGGTAGAGCAAGGCGGGTGAGTCATTGGTCACCCTGCGAACTTCGGCCAGATCGCTGAGCCGGATAATACCCGAATCAGCGCTTCCGACTGCCAGCTGCTCAAGTGCCTGAACCGAATCAAGCTGACCGGTTGGCTGGACTGATAACGACAGTCCCTCACTGCGCAGGTGGCCCGCGTTGCCCACCGTATTCTGCGCATTCAGAAGGTTTGCCAGATAGTCTGGCGAGATGCCAAGAGCACGCATACGGTCACGGTCCAGGGACACGATCATCTGCTCGTCGACACGGCCACCGATACTGACTTTTGCGACGCCCTCCAGTAATCGCAGTTCTCGCTGAATGAGATCCGCATGGTCACCAAGATCTGTCAGCGAGTAGCCGTCGCCACGCAACGTGAGCAGCAGGCCGAAGACATCGCCAAAGTCATCGTTCACGATGGACGTGTTCACCCCTGGTGGCAGACCAGGCTGAGCATCATTAATTTTTCGCCGAAGGATATCCCAATACTGGTCTAACTCCCCTTCTCTGACCGTCTTCTTGAGCTGGACAGTAATCTGCGACAAGCCGTCCGAGTTCACCGAAGTAATGTCATCGATGCCCGGCATCTGCTGGATCGCTTTTTCCAGAGGCAGCGTAACCTCCTCCTCGACTTCAAGAGGCGTTGCTCCGGGATATTGGGTGGTCACCAAAGCGGAACGTAACGTGAACTCCGGGAATTCAAGCTGGCCAAGCCCCAGAAACGCGAAAATGCCCCCAACCCCAAGCAACAGCGTGACCATCCAGCTGATGGACTTCCGATCAAGAAAATAATCGACCATCTCAGAGCCCGCCCTCTTTTTCCCACGGACGGACCGAACGATCCCTCTTCATCCGGTGAGCGCCGGCAACCACGATTCTGTCGCCCGGGCTGAGTTCTCCCCGAACAAGCACGCCATCGTTCATTTTCTTACCCGGCTCGACATCCACCGGCTCGACGCTGCCCGTGTTATCGCCATTCTCACCATCCGCAGCAGCCACGTATCGCCAAACCACGCTAGTGCCGGGTTCTGCGTCAGGTGTTACAAGCGCCGCGGTTGGTATCCGCCACGATGGGGCGCTCTCTCCAGCCAATGTGCCGTAATCAAGCAGAACGGTCGCGCTCATCCCCGAAAGCACTGTGATGTCCTCGGGTTCAGGGAGCGTTACGGTAACCTCATAACTGAGCGACCCCTGAGAGGCATTGCTGTCATGCTCTTTGTAGCTCGCGGCGTAGCGTTTATCGGGAAGCTCGGGAAACTGTACCCAGGCGATAGTGTCGCCATTGGCGCGAACGTTCCTGGATCTCTGTGGCTGAAGGCGGCGGACCTGTTGTTCAGGCATCTGGAACGAGACGTCGATAGAGCCGGGCCGTTGCAGTTCGGCAATGGCCTGCTGCGCTGATACAACCTGAAAGATATCCACCGGCACCCGCGAAATGACGCCACCAAATGGCGCTTTGAGAACGGTATAGGAAAGTTGGTCCTCCGCGCTGGCCAGTTGCGCTCTGGCAGAGAGGTACTCGGCCTCGGCCTCATCGAAACGGGCCTGACTGATGGCCTGGCGCTCCAACGATATTCGCATTCGCTCGAAGGTGGCCTGTGCCAGATTGAAGTTTGACCGGGCGTTTTCCAGGCGGGTTCTTGCATCCCGATCGTCCAGGCGGGCAACGACCTCCCCTTTTTCCACAGTATCGCCTGCTTTAACGGCCAGCTCTGTCAGCTCTCCTCCCACTCTGAAAGAGAGTTCTGAATGGTCAGACGCCGAGACTCTGCCCGGATACTGATTGAGCGTGCCTGACTGCGCCTGCTCCAGCGTCATGAGCTTTACCGGGTAGACAGTTTGCTGTGTCAGAGGGGGCGCCTCCGCCGAACATCCCATCACCAGGAGGCTCGAAAGCATTGCAAGCGCTTGTAGGCCTCTCAAGGGCATGGCGGTACTGACCATCTTGAATTTCATAACGCGTCACTCTCCAGAAAAAATTAGGTATTCCGACGATCGGCAACCGCATCCCAAGCCATATTAAACGCTAATTCGATATGCTCATCGGTACCTTCGAACGACCCTTGCAGGCATCGTTGAACGAGGTGGTAAACCGGGCGGAACATAAACGTTTCGAGAAGTGGAAAAGGTACCGGTTTGATCAGCCCGGATTGCTTTCCCTGATCAACTGCATTCAAAAGATTTGCGGCTCGGCTTTCGTTTCGTGCCTGGATCTCGGGAGTCATCCAAGCAGAATGCGTGAACGTCTCGTGGTAGCGGAATAGTTCCGGACGCTCAAGGCCGATCCGGAACAGTGTGTGCCACTGGCGTCGCAGTCCTTCACGCAGATCTTTCCCGCGAGAAAAACTGTCCAGCGCCGCATCAATGACCTGATCGCTGACGTAATAAAATGTCGCCAATAAAAGCTGTTCTTTATCTTCGTAATAGATGTACAGCGTGGCTGGTGACAAACCCGCAGCCTTGGCTATCTTGCCAACCGAGGTTGCTGAAAAACCGTGATCTGCTACTTCCCTCACGGTAGCTTCCAGGAAGGCTATTCGTTTCGAGTCGTCTCTTTGCCGCATTTGTCTGCTCAACGCTTCAAATTCTTCGGAGTAACGCTTTCCGCTCATTGCCAACACCTGTAGATTTGCGTTTAGTGTAACGCTATCAGGCGTCTACTGTATCGGGGGCTTGCCAATTCCTGGACAGAATGGCCATTGGGGGCTCCATCAGGCATCTGTCTCCAAACCTGGACTGTAGTTTTCATGTCGTCACGAAGTCTCTTGAGCTCCTTTAACTCCTGATCCAGTCTGCAAAGGCGGTCTGTGAATAGCTCCTTCAGGTCGCTGCCAGCCAAGCCACCCTCCGTCCCATGACTTAGAATGACTTTGACTTCACGCAGGTTGAATCCCAGCTTGTTTGCCACGCGAACAAACCGTAAGCGCCACAGGTCTTCCGAATTATACAAGTTGTAGCCATTTCGGGGATCTTTTCGTGGCCGAAGTAACCCTTCACGGTTATAGAAACGAACGGTGTCCGGAGAGACATCCGCCAAGTTTGCAATTTCATTGACTTTCATCGTGCCCACATCGCTCGCATGAAACAGATCCCGATATATCAGAGGAGAAAACGCCAGCATGACCACTCTGAAACTCTCTCAATTTGTTATTGCATAAATGAAGTCGACCTTTATCCGCCCGTCGCCACCTTTACGTTATTGATCGGTTGGCTTTTCGACCAAGCGACTAACCCAAGGCCTCCAAGGATCATCGGCAAGGTCAACAACTGCCCCATGGTCACCCAGTCAAGGGCAATGAACCCCAGTTGCGGGTCGGGGAGGCGAACAAACTCGACCGCAAAACGGAAAATTCCGTAGAGCAACAGGAACAGGCCGGACGTTGCGCCCATCCGACGAGGGTGGCGTGAGAACCACCACAGCACCACAAACAGCACAACACCTTCCAGGGCAAACTCGTACAATGACGACGGGTGACGTGGCGCCGACCCCATATTCGGGAACACCATGGCCCAGGGCACGTCGCTGACCCGCCCCGGGAGCTCGTGGTTGATAAAGTTGCCAAGGCGCCCCGCCCCCAGGCCAATTGGCACCAGTGGCGCTATAAAATCCGTGAGTTGGAAAAAACGCAGGTTCTGCTTGCGGGCGAAGACCAAGGCTGCAATCAGGACGCCGGTCAAGCCGCCGTGAAAACTCATGCCCCCTTCCCAGACCTTGAACAGCCAAAGCGGATTGTCTGCCAGCTTGTCAAAACCGTAGAAGAGCGCATAACCGACGCGGCCACCGAGAATGACGCCCATCGCGCAGTAGAAAATCAATGTTTCAACAGCGTCTGCGTTCAACCCGAGTCGATGAGCCCGACGACGCCCCAGCCACCAGGCCGCGAGAAAACCGACAAGGTACATCAGGCCGTACCAATGGATTTTCAGTGGGCCCAGTGCAATGGCTACCGGGTCGATTTGAGGATACTGAAGCATAAGCTTCCCTGATTTCGTGTGTGAACGTGCGTTAGGGTTTCAATCAGTAACACGTTCCGCTCCATTGGCTGTCTCCTCCAATCGTTGCCTGGCAACAGCGATACCTTTACGAATGACCTCTGCGGAGGCGGAATCCTCGAAGCCAGCCAACGCTCGGCGCCAGTAACCGATCGCCTGTTCATAGCGGCCATCGTCGAAAGCCTCAACCCCCAGCATGCCCAACACTGTCGGCTGACGCGGATCCTTATCGAGTGTTTCATCTACCAGCGCCTGAACTTCATAGGTCAGGCTGCCTCCGGCCACATAGAATTTCAACTGAGCCAGTTGGGCCAGAAGATCGGCTCGGCGGCCTTCCAGTTCGATCAATCGCTCCAGGGCGCGAATCGACCGATCTGGCTGACCGACCTTCTGGTACAGCGGAAACAACAAAGCCCAGACCTTGGGATTATCCGGCTGACTCTCGGCCTGCTCTTCGAGCCGGACAATCAGGTTCTCCGGTGAGGCACCGGGAGAGTTAAGAACCTCCTGCACCACGGCATACAGAGCCAGATCGCCATTGGCGCCCACCCATCGATAGCCGGTTACGGTGGCGGCAATCAATGCCGTTATCACCAGAGGGATTACAAAACGTCCTGCCAGCGGGTTCCTGAGAGGCACGCGACGACGGGCCTCGGTGTCCTCCAGAAGATTGCGTTCAAGCTCGTGACGGCTTTCTTCAAAGCGTGCGACGTCAACCTCGCCGCGCTCGCAGGCGCTTTCCAGTGCCGCAAGCCGACGCTCATACACGGCCAGATTCTGCTCCTCCGCGCGGTCATCCGTTTCAAACCCTTGCTGCCAGTCATGGATCGCCCTTGCTCGCCGTAACGGTAGACTCAGGAACCACAGGGCTATAAGCAACAGTGTGCCGATACTTAACCAGAGCATAGTCATTCCGACCTCTCACGATGACGATGAATCAAAGAGGACAGGCGGGCACGCTCCTCCTCGGATAGCGGCCGAACTCGCCGGTGTCTGCGTGCCTGGACAAACGCAATCACAACCAGGCCACCACCCACTACCAACGCCGCCGGCAACGCCCACAGCAGCCACGTGCGCCCGTCAAGGCGCGGATTGTAAAGAACGAACTCGCCAAAACGATTAGCCATGAAATCGAGGATCTCCTTATCCGCACGCCCCTCATGAAGCATCAGCGCTACCCGCTCCCGCATGTCCGCCGCCACCGGCGAATTGGAACTGTCGATGGCTTGCGCATCACATTTAGGGCACCGCAAAGACGCCGTAAGGTCGCGATAACGCTCCGCCATCACCGGATCCTCGAAATGACGCGCATCGATTGCCGTGTCCGCCATCGACTGGAACGAAGCCAGCAAAAGCACGATGACCACACAGCAACGGCTCTTCAGGGTTAGTGCCATTTTTCTACCTCCGCCATGACTTCATCCACCTGGGCGGGCGTGATATACCCAACGTGCTTGTATCGAACGATACCGTTTGCGTCGACCAAGAAGGTTTCGGGCACGCCATACACGCCAAGCTCGAAACCCAGGTCACCGGCAGGATCGAAGATGTTGACCTCGAAAGGTTTTCCGAACTCTTCGAGAAACTGTCGCCCCAGGTCACGGGCGTCTTTATAGTTGATGCCCACCATCTGAACGCCGCGCTCAGAGAGCGCCAGCAACTGGGGCATCTCCTCCTTGCAAGTCGGGCACCAGGAGGCCCAGACATTGACCAGAGACATCCGGCCACGAAGCAGGGATTCATCCACCTCGGCGCCGGGTTCCTCCAGCGTTGAGAGCGTGAACGACGGAAACTCCTGACCCCACAAGGCCGACTCGCGAGCACTGGGATCCAGCGAAAGCCCCCGGTATAAAAAGAAGGCCAGGCCAACGAATACCAGAAAAGGAAGCAGCAGCAACAGCCGGCGTATCATGCGCGGACCTCGCGCGTCGGCCCCGTCGATTCCCCGTTAGCGGCGACTGCACGGCGACGACGGTAGCGGCGGTCTGCCACGGCGAGGACGCCCCCGAAAGCCATCAACAGCGCACCCAGCCATAGCCAGCGTATGAAGGGCTTGACCTGTATGCGCATTGCCCAGCTACCGTCGTCCAGCTCCTCACCCATGGCCACATAAAGGTCCCGAAGCAGGCCAGGATGCAGCGCGACATCGGTCATCGGCTGCCCTCGGGCAATGTACAGGCGCTTCTCCGGGTACAGGGTGGTGACAATCCGGCCTTCACGGGCAACCTCGATGGTCGCCGTATCGGCGAGGAAGTTGGGCCCCCGACGCTCGCCCAGTTCGGTCAGCGTAAAATCGTACCCGCCCAGATTCACCTGCTCACCGATATCAAGCCGCACATTACGCTCCATGGCGTAGTTCGACACCATCACCACGCCCACGATGGTGACGGCCAGGCCCACGTGGCCGACCACCATGCCCCAGTATGAAGGGGTCAACTTACGCAATCCGGACAGCGCAGAGGACGCATTGCGGACTTTATCAAACAGGTCGCGCACCAACGCCAGTACTACCCACAGGGCCGCCACCATCCCCAGCGCCACGGCGACATTCCACTGGCCGTTGTAAAGAAACGGTATCGATATCGCAATCGCCAGTGCGGCCAAGCCCGCCCCCAGTAGTCGCCGGAACAGCTCCCGACCGGGCATCTGCTTCCAGCGTGAGACCGGCCCCAGCCCCATAAAGGCACACAGCATGACGGTCAGTGGCACGAACAGGCTATTAAAGTAAGGCGCGCCGATACTGACCTTGCCCAGCCCGAGTGCATCCAGGATCAAGGGGTACAGGGTGCCCATCAGGACCGTGATCGTCATGATGACCAGCAAAATATTGTTGATCAGCAACAGAGCATCCCGGGAAAGCCAGCTAAAGCCCGCATTGGCGCTCATTCGCGGCGCCCGTAGCGCAAAGATCAAAAGCGAGACGCCGACCGTTATTCCCAGCAACGCCAGAATGAAGAGCCCCCGAGATGGATCATTGGCAAAGGCATGAACCGAGGTCAGTACCCCTGAGCGCACCAGGAAGGTGCCCAGTAACGAGAGTGAGAACGTGAAAATCGCCAGCAGTGCCGTCCAGCTCTTGAACGTGCCGCGTTTTTCCGTGACCGCCAGTGAATGTATCAGCGCTGTCCCGCTCAGCCAGGGCAGGAGCGATGCATTTTCCACCGGATCCCAGAACCACCAGCCGCCCCAACCCAGCTCATAGTAGGCCCACCAGCTACCCAGAGCGATGCCGAGGGTCAGAAAGGCCCAGGCAATGTTGGTCCACGGCCGAACCCAGCGCGTCCAGGCCGCATCGAGACGCCCTTCGATCAGCGCAGCGATGGCAAAAGCAAAGACCACTGAAAAACCCACATAGCCCATGTAAAGCATCGGCGGATGGATGATCAGGCCAACATCCTGCAACAACGGATTCAGATCGGCACCGTCGGCTGGCATGCCCGGCAACAGGCGATCAAAGGGACTGGACGTAACGACGATGAAAAGCAGGAACCCTGCGCTGACGACACCCAGAACTCCCAGAACCCGTGCCAGCATATCCCGTGGCAACTGGCGGGAAAACAGACTGACGGCAAAGCCCCAGCCACTGAGAATCAGACTCCATAACAGCACCGAGCCTTCATGAGAGCCCCAGACGGCGGTGAACTTGTAGTACCAGGGCAGCATCGAGTTGGAATTACGGGCCACATAATCCACGCTGAAATCATCCAGAAGAAAACTGGCGGTCAGGCTGGCATAAGAAACCAGTAGAAAAACAAATTGCCCCCATGCCATGGGCTCTGCAAATGCCATCCACAACGGGCGCCGGGTGGCGGCTCCCAGCAAGGGCACGGTCGCCTGAAGCAGCGACAGGCAAAGTGCAATCAATAACGCGAAGAGACCAACTTCAGGGATTGTCAGGGTAAGCATTTCGGGGCCGTGTTCGGTTGCGGGTTCGGCGATGACCGAACCTATCGGTGAAGGTTTCTCAGGTATTGCTTCGTCAGCCAGCCACAAGGCCAGCTGACGAATTCTCTATTACTTCCGACCAGGTTGGCGGGTAACGCGCAGATACGGTGTCTGCTCATCCCATCCGTCGGGGAAGCGCTCTTTGGCCTCTTCGTTGGAGAGCGACGGAACGATGATCACATCCTCGCCATTCTTCCAGTCCACCGGCGTGGCCACTTTGTGGTTGTCGGTCAGTTGGAGCGAATCAATGACGCGCAGGATCTCGTCCAGATTGCGCCCGGTGCTGGGCGGATACGTCAGCATCAGACGGATTTTTTTCGCGGAATCGATAATGAATACCGTTCGAACAGTCACCTTGGGATCGGCTTTTGGATGGATCATTCCGTACTGGTCGGCAACCACCTGATCCTTGTCTGCCAACAGGGGAAAATTGAGCCCCTTGCCCTGGGTTTTCTCGATATCCTTCGCCCAGTCTTTATGGGAGTCGAGCGGGTCGACGGAGACCCCGATCAGCTTCACACCGCGACTGGCGAACTCGTCCTTACGCTTGGCGAAGGCGCCGAGCTCTGTGGTACAGACAGGGGTGTAGTCGGCGGGGTGTGAAAACAGCACGGCCCAGTCGTCTCCCAGCCACTCATGAAACTGAATGTTTCCCTCGGTGGATGCGACGGTGAAATCGGGAGCGGTTTCTCCAAGTTGCAATGTCATCGTTTCATTCTCCTTTGCTTTGGCTGTCGTTCTCGGTTCGTCAGTACAGACGATATCTTTAAAGTCAACTTTAAGGTCAAGGCGTTTGTCAGATGTTTTTTAGCCTGATCCATCGAGCTCGACGTTCGTGCCCGATTTTTCGGGTATGAAACTGACATAGAGGAAAAGCACGGTGCCCAGCACAATGGCGATATCGGCAAGGTTAAAGGCTGGCCAGTGCCAGGATTGCCAATAGACATCAAAGGAATCCACAACATAGCCACGAAATATCCGGTCAATCAGGTTGCCCACGGCACCGCCAAGAATAAGGCTGTACGCGATGGCTTCTCCCCTGCGGCGGCACTGAAGAATCAGCCCGATCAGTACAATCGAGACAACTACCGCGACTGTGATAAGAAAGTATCGCTGCCAACCTCCGCCATCGGCAAACAGGCTGAATGCGGCGCCGGTGTTCCAGACATGAACCCAGTTAAAGAACGGGGTCACCGGAATCGATTCGCCATACGCCATTGACTGCTGGACCAGCCATTTTACAACCTGATCAGACGCCGCAATCAGGCCCGAAATCGCCAGCAGGCTATACAGCAAGAGTTTTTTGGTAACGATGGACATTGTTTAACCCTTAAGCGCCAGGATGCGCCTGGCACCGTTGAGTACGATAATCCCCGCGATGCTGCCGATGATCAGGTCCGGATAATTGGAGCCAGTCCATGCGACCAGGGCGCCAGCGGTAATGACCCCCAGATTGATGACCACATCGTTGGCTGAGAATATCCAGCTCGCCTTCATGTGGGCACCGCCCTCCCGATGTTTGGATATCAGCAGCAGACAGGTGGTGTTAGCGATCAATGCGATGAACGCAATCCCCATCATTGCCAGCGACTCCGGCTCACTGCCGAAGACAAAGCGCCTCACCACCTCTGCAAGTACGCCTACAGCCAGTATCAGTTGGAGTACGCCCGCGAGATGCGCCGCACGCACCTGCATTTTCACGCTGTGCCCAACCGCATACAGGGCGAGCCCATACACGGCCGCGTCGGCAAAATTGTCCAGGGATTCTGCAATCAAACCGGTGGAGTGCGCGATCAGGCCGACCGTCATTTCCACCACAAACAGGACAGCATTGATACCGAGCAACCAACGCAGGGTGCCCGACTCCTGCTCGGCCGAGATAGCCGTACCCCCGAGCGCCTTGATTGATTCAGGGTCGGCAGCGGCCGTTTCCTGAAGCGAAGCTCCCAGCCCGAGGGTCGCCAGCTTCGCGGTGATAGGCTCAGCCTCGCCATCGTGCACAACCTTCAACCGCCGATCAGACAGGTCGAAGGACAGCCCGCGAATGTCTTCAAAACCATTCAGGGCCAGTCGAATCATCCGTTCCTCCGAAGGACAATCCATCTTCGGTACGGTATACACACTGATCCAGTTGCCGGACGCTTCAGAGGCCTCCGACCCGGCGTTACCCTCGGCGGGTGTTGCGTCGCAGCCACAGGCGCCTTCACAGGATTTACTCATGATACGGCTCCACTTGAGTATTGTCGGATTATGATTTAAAACCATATAGCCACTATAAGGTCAATAGAGCAGATACCATTTGTTGAGGAGACACCCGATGCGCATTGGTCAGTTGGCGCGGTCCGTAGGGGTTGACACCCAGACCATCCGTTTCTATGAGCGAGAGGGCTTGTTACCACCGCCGGATCGTCAGGACAACGGCTACCGTATTTACACTGAACGGCATGTTGAGCGACTGGCCTTCATCCGGCGCTGCAGAATACTTGAGCTGTCACTCGCTGAAATTCACGAGTTACAGCGTTATCAGGGCGCGCCCCATCAGCCTTGCAGGGCCATCAACACCTTGCTTGATGATCACATCGCTCAGGTACGGTCTCAGATAACCGATCTGCAGGTACTGGAGAAACAACTTGTGTCGCTGCGAGCAAGTTGTAACGATGATCGGGAAATTGAGGCCTGTGGGGTTCTCGAAGGGCTCAGCGAAGGAAGCATGCAGTAGTAGCTTGAAGCATTACGCACCTGCCTTTTCAATTGCGTAAATCCAGTCAGTCCGGAACCCCTTCAATGGTGCGGGTCATCAAATCCACCATGGCCGGGCTGTCCCATTCCGCGGCACCGACCAGGCGGCCAATTTCGCGACCGTCATGATCAAGCAGCAGCGTTGTAGGAACACCTTCTATGCCCAGTGTTGAGGTCGCCAGTGTGGACGGATCAATATACTGGCGAAGATGCTGAATGCTTGTTTCCCGGTAGAATTTTTCAACAACGCTGATGCCTACGTGGTCAACGGACAGCGCGACCACTTCAAATTGCTCGCCGCCCAGTTGAGCCTGGAGTGAGTCAAGCGTCGGCATTTCCTCACGGCAGGGTGCGCACCAGGTCGCCCAGATATTGAGCAAAATCGCCTTACCCTTAAAGTCAGCCAGTGTCAGCGGCCTGCCGTCTTCGTCTTCAAAAGCCAGCTCGGGCAGAGTGCGAGGGGACTCCCAGATCAGGAAACCCTGGGGCCCCACCGACTTCGGAACCTTCCCTGCAGCCATAACTTGAGCGGCTATGGAAATAGCAAGCGCGAAAAGGACTACGGCGATTCCCCGGGCGGCAGATATGCGCTGGTGACTCATTGGACATTACTCCTGATTACAGTGGTCGGTTTGTTGCCGGCATGGTGCCCCACGCGTTACTCACTCTGTAACAGCTCTTCAATTCGCCCGTGCAGTCGGCCCCAGAACCCATCATCGGCTGCCGCGTTGGGGCCTTTGGCAATGGCCGTCAGGTAGGTCACCAGGTGTTCAGGCTTGAATTTCAATCCATGGAACCGGGCCCGCATCTGCCCTTCCGGGTCAATCACGTGGGTTACCACACCATGGACCTGTACACCCTCACCCGTATCCCTGAACTGAACGCCGTAGGCTTTAGCAAGTTCTGGTGTCAGTTCAGGTGGTTCCATCCTGGCTCGGTAGAGGAATTGCCAGTTGCGGGGATTCAGATCGAAATTCTCGCCGTAGGCACGCATGTTTCTCCGGGTGCCTGCAACATCTTCCCGGTCCGTGGCAATGGTGATGAACACCACCTCTTCACTCAGCCCTTCTTCTTCAACCCCGGTTTGCAACTGCCGGATCAGGTTCATATGCAAAGGGCAGGCCTCGGTACAGCGCGTGTAGAGAAAGTTAAGCACAACGGTTTTGCCGTTTAAGTCGGCAAGGGCAAGGGTATTGCCATCAACGCCTGTAAGATCAAATTCAGGGGCCGGCTGATCCACAAACTGGGCATACCGCTCTTTCTCGTTCAACGAGGCCTCCACATCTTCCATGGAATGGGCCATGGCATTGGTGCTGACCTGGGCAACCATGGCAATCAGCAATTCTGAATACACTGTTCACAGTCATTCTCCATTTGAGTTGTTTTCCGAAGGGAGTCCCGGTTTATTGTGGCTTGATATCGTCCAGATTCAGCGCAACGGGCAGGTCAGCTGGTGCCAGGCAAACGCCCTCGTCACTGCAGGCCTGTACCCGTACCGTCATGTCTAGCTTGCCTGCCTCTTTCAGCGCGGCGGTCTGTTTTTCGTCTGGCAGCAGCCGGATACTCGCACCGTCGTCGTACACCTCCAGGGCGGTGTCACCCAGTGTGATGTCACTGACCCTGCCGCGGGGGTACTGGGTCGGGATGTCAAGCGACTGACCGTTGACCGAAGAACTGGCGACGGTGGGAATCAGGAACTCCATGGAGGCCGGGTTGGCGTTCACGTGCCAGCCCGATTCAATGTCCAGTGTCAGAATAATTTCACCGGTCTCCCCTATCAGGGCTTTGCCGCCTTCCGCAAGATTGAGGCGGACCTTATCGGAAGAATCTGCCAACCCCGTGCGGGCAACTGGTGCCTGGGGGTCGGAATTGGCTCGTTCGGTCTGGGCCGAGCCAGGAGCGTTTCCGGAATTGGTACCGATCAACGTGAACGCCGCGATCGCGATCAGAAAAACCGCTACGCCGGTCAGCAATACTTTGGTTCGGGTTGTCATGGTTCATCTCCAGTAGCTAGCGTTGTGAGTTCTCGGTGCGGTTGATCGCCTCGACCAGGCTGTCGGTATCAAATAGCCCAGTGAAACGGGCGACAACGGTGCCGTCAGCGTCAAAAATCGCCGCAAAAGGTAAAGCCTGCCCTCCCGTTGCGGTTAACAATGCGTCTTTTTCGGGATCGCTTGCTGTCACATCAACCTGAATCGGCACCATGCCGGCCCGCGCTACGGCTTCAGCCACAGCGGGCTCTTTATACACGGTGCGCTCCAGGACCTTGCAGTTGATGCACCAATCGGCAGTGAACTCCAGCAAATACGGTGTGTCCCGGGCTTTTGTGTCCGCCAGGAGTTCTGCGGAGTAGGGCTGCCAGACAAGTTCGTCTTCGCCGCTGCCCAACGGAGATGCGAATACCACTGTCACCGCAAGGGCAAGGCCTGTCGCCGTTGCAGTGATCACGCGAACGGCACCGCTCCCCTGAACGAAACGACGGAGACCCCAGACCAGCACCAGCGCCAGCCAGGCCCACCACAGCCAGGGGTATACCGCTTTGGGCACCAGGCTCGCGCTGAAAAAGACGGCGGCGGCCAGCAATATCAGCGCGAGCACTTCACGAATGGCCAGGGTCCAGGGGCCCGCCTTGGGCAACCGGCTCAGCCACTCGGGCCTGAGCATCAGTACCGCGTAGGGCAACGACAGCCCCAGCCCGATACTGCCGAATATCCCCATGATGACCGGTGTCGGCTGGGTAACGGCAAAGGCCAGAACGCCACCGAGGAATGGTCCTGCGCAGGGCGCGGCCAGAATCGCACTCAACAGCCCGGATACATAGGCTTCAAAGTAACGCCGGCCATGCGCCGAGGCGGCGAATGTCGGGACGGGGATGGGCAGATCGAGCCAGGTAATCACCGCAAACCCGACCATTAACGCAACCAGGACGGCCACGAATAGCGTTGACTGGAACAACGTGCCCCAGTTCCACTGCAGCAGTGCGGTCAGGCCGCCCAGCGTCAGGAAAAAGGTGAGTGTTCCGGCCGTGAATGCCAACGCGGCCAGCACCCGATGGGACCTCTGGCCGCCCGCCTCCCGCAGGATGGTCCGGACCTTGATGGGAATCGCGGGCAGAACACAGGGCGTCAGGTTGAGCAGTAGACCTGCCATAACCGCCATCATGATCTGGCCGGCAATGAGTAATGAGGGCAGCTGATCCATTACTCAGTGACTCCCAGCATCCTGCCGAGCGCTTCCTGGCTGGGCACACCAGTCTGGCCCCGCCATTGTCCGCTCGTGTCCTTGAACAGCAGCCCTGGCGTCCCGCTGAAACCCGCCTCGGCCATCCACTGACCGTGTTGTTCGAGGGCCTGTTGAAGGTCGGCCGGGATCGGAGTGAGTTCAGAAATGCCGCGGCCGTCACCGCTTTTTCCGAAGTTTTCCTCAAACACCTGGAGCGCCGCGGCTCGATCCTCTGCGTTCATGATTGCTGCAGAAAGCCCCAGGCTGGACGGTTTGAGAAACCCGACCATGACCCAGTGCAACCTGACTTTCCCCTCCGCAACCCAATCCCTGGTTTGCTGCCAGAATTTGTGGCAAAAAATGCAGTTGGGATCCGCGAAGATATAGACCTCAGGGGCATCTTTACCGCCCTCGCTCACCAGATGGGGGTCCCGGGAGAGCTGCTCGGCAACCGACGCATACGTCGGCTTCGGTATATAACGAGCGGAATATTCGCTGGTCAGATCGTTGCCATCACTCTCCAGAAGTGCGCCGGAAAAAGTGAGGTCACCGAGACCATAGAGGATTCCGGTTTTCCCGTCGCCGGTCTTTACAACATAGCCGGTCACGCCCTCGGCTGGCGTGGAGAAGCGTTCAGTCACCGTAAAACCGATTCTCTCCTGCAGTGCCTTGATTCCCGGGTCCATTGGTGGTGACGCCGAGGCCAAGGCAGCGAATAAACTCAAAAAAAGTGCCATCGAAAGCTTATGGCAGAGCACGGTCATGCCGCGCACCGGGTATTCCAGATAGAATGACATCACAGATACGTTCCCGTTTTCATGTATTCATCAGTCGATAAAATCACCAGCAAAGCTGCCTACGTGATGGTCTACCGCGCAAGGCCAAACGACAGGCACTCGAAGCGAAAGCCTCTGGTAATCAAAGGTTCAGGAGACTGTTGATTACTTGGGAGGAAAGGGGTCTGGGCCAGAAAGTACACGGCCGGAATGAGAAGAATAGCCTTTCGGGCAGGGGGAAGATAACAGCACTACCGAGTCTCTAATTGCAGATTTCCCGACATGGGACGTTGAACACGGGCTACTGCAGCTGCCCTCGGCATTGAGCCCGGCGCAGTCATGCATCACCTGGGTGTCTGGCAACATGACACAAGCCTCGGCCATGGGTTCCGCTTCAAAAGAGGTCGCGGCAACTCCCTGTGCAACGGGGAGAAGAGCCACGAGCAGTAGTACTGCCAGTCCCATAAGCCGTGTGGTCATCGCACTGATATCCTGATTACAGAACAGCTAAAACATCTTCCGCGTGGGAAGATAGTCGCCCACTTTAACCTACATTGGCGGAAGTGCAAACAGACACGCTCCATCACCGTATCCGCCAATTCGGCTACCAGAGTAAGATGTTGGCGGCGCACATAAGTTCCTCAGAAGCTTGGGTGTGGGGACTATCCGGGGATAAAACATCCGCTCTCCCTCGAGCCCTCAGTCGAGTGAAAATCATGTTCTTTCACGTTGATCGTTCCCCCCCACTGCCCCCTCATGCAATGATGCAATCAATGGGCAGGTAATATTGTACGGATGGGCATGGCACTGCTCAACCATCTCGCCCAGTAACTTCTCGATTCTCCCCAGTTGGTCGATTTTCTCACGCACGTCCCGCAACTTGTGCTCGGCCAGAGCGCTGGCCTCCTGGCAGTGAGCGCCATCTTCAAGTTGTAGCAGGTCACTGATTTCGACAAGACTGAAGCCCAGCTGCTGAGCCGTTTTCACGAACATTAACCGCTCGATATCAGCTGGACCATAGCGCCTAATACCACCTGGAGGACGTTCCGGCTCCGGTACTAGACGTCGCCGCTGGTAATAGCGGATTGTCTCGACATGGACGTTGGCAGCCTTAGCCAGGCCACCGATGGTCAATGAATTCGCTTTATCCGGCATACCCCTTGACTCCGTAGCTGACTACGGAAGTAATCTTATCTCATCGAATGAAACCATGAAAGGTGTCAGCGTTATGCCGAATTCCAAATCGGGGCGTGTCCCCTTGGCTGCGGGAGGTATTGCGGGCCTTTTGGCTTCGGCCTGCTGTCTCGGACCGCTGGTACTTGTCGCGCTGGGTGTCTCCGGTGCCTGGATGGGCAACCTCACGGCTCTTGAACCTTACCGCCCGATTTTCATCGGCGTTGCATTGGTGGCCATGTTCTTCGCCTGGCGTCGAATCTTCCGGCCAGTGGAACAGTGTCAACCCGGTGAAGTGTGTGCCGTACCACGGGTGCGAACGACTTATAAGGTGATCTTTTGGGCAGTAACGGCACTGATACTGGTCGCCCTGTTGTTTCCCTATGCCCTTCCTCTGTTTTATTGAAAGGAGATTGTCCCATGAAAATGCGCTTTGCCATGACGTTGCTTTTCGCCCTGCTCAGCATGCCCTCGTGGGCCGCCATGCAGACAGTGACGCTTTCAGTTCCGGGGATGACCTGTTCCGCATGCCCCATTACCATCAAGCTGGCCTTGAACAAGGTGGACGGTGTTTCACAAGTCGACGTGAGCTATCCGGATCGAGAAGCCGTGATTACCTTTGACGACACACGAACATCGGTGGAAGCCTTAACCCAGGCAACGGGCGATGTCGGCTATCCCTCCACCCTGAAATCCCTGGAAACGGACAGTAAGTGAGTTGTGATAAAGGACTCCAAGCGCCCTCTGTTACACGCGACTCGGCGCCTGCCGTGACAATGCCCCAGTAATTCAAGGAACTCGGAATGAATAGTGACAAAAACCTGCATATCGCTGTGATTGGTAGCGGCGGCGCAGCCATGGCGGCTGCCCTGAAGGCCGCGGAGCGTGGCGCCCGCATCACCCTGATCGAGCGCGGCATTATTGGTGGTACCTGCGTGAATACCGGCTGCGTGCCGTCGAAAATCATGAGTCGTGCCGCGCATATCGCGCATCTGCGCACGGAGAGCCCATTTGACGGGGGCGTCAGCGCCCAGATACCGAAGGTGGACCGGGCGAACCTGCTTCAGCAACAGCAGACGCGTGTCGAGGAACTGCGCGACGCCAAGTACGAAGGGATTCTGCGCGACCAGACGGCAATCACGGTCCTGAACGGTGAAGCCCGGTTTGTCGATGCCAATAACCTGGTGGTCCAGTTGAACGAGGGCGGCGAGCAGAACGTCCATTTCGATCGCGCCTTTATTGGCACTGGCGCCCGTCCCGCAGAGCCGTCGATACCGGGGCTGGCTGAGACGCCTTATCTCACCTCCACCAGTGCGCTGGCATTAATTACTGTGCCTGAACGGCTGATCGTTATCGGCGCCGGTTTTGTTGCCCTGGAATTGGCCCAGGCGTTCGCCCGGCTGGATAGCAAGGTCACCGTGTTGGCCCGCAGCCACCTGCTATCCGGTGAAGATCCCGCCGTCGGTGAGGCCATAGAGGCGGCGTTCAGGCGCGAGGGCATCGAGGTGCTCAAGCAGACCCAGGCCAGCCGTGTGGACTATACCGACAATGAATTCGTTATCGAGACCAATGCCGGTACCTTACGAACTGATCAACTGCTGGTGGCGACCGGCCGGATACCCAATACCGAAAACCTGAACCTGGCGGGCATCGGTGTGGAAACCTCCCGTGGCGCGATTCAGGTAGATGGGCAACTGCAAACCACGGTCCCCGGTGTCTATGCCGCCGGTGACTGCACCGATCAGCCGCAGTTTGTCTACGTCGCCGCTGCCGGGGGCAGCCGGGCTGCGGTCAACATGACGGGAGGCGAGGCCACCCTGGATCTCAGCGCCATGCCGGGGGTGATGTTTACCGATCCTCAGGTCGCCACAGTTGGCCTGACAGAGGCCGAAGCGCTCAAGCAGGGCTACAATGTGGACACCCGTCTGCTGGATCTGGAAAACGTGCCGCGAGCGCTGGTGAATTTCAACACCCATGGCTTTATTAAGATGGTGGCCGAGCGCGATTCGGGACGCTTGCTGGGGGTGCAGGCGGTAGCCGGGGAAGCCGGTGAACTGATCCAGACGGCAGTCATTGCACTTCGGTCACGGATGACCGTGCAGGACATCGGCGATGAACTGTTTCCTTATCTGACCATGGTGGAAGGCCTCAAGCTCTGCGCGCAAACCTTCACCAAAGACGTGAAACAGCTGTCCTGCTGTGCGGGATGAGTATTTGCCAAGGCGCCTTCAACCCAACCTCTATCATGCAAGTTCGGACGCTTTCTGGTGCCTTAGGCGAGCCATGAGCAGCTTGGCAACAATCGGTAACAGGGTAATGCCACTGACCAGAATCAGAAGCACCGTCACCACCCCGGACTCAGAGGCCATGAGCAAGCCACCAAACGCAGTGATCAGATAGGCTGTCGGAATAACACCGGCCAGCGTTGCGACCACGAAGCGCCAGAACGCGAGTGGTGTCAGGCCCGCTGCATAGCTGACCCCATCGAAGGAGATAAAAGGCACCAACCTTGATGTAAAAATGACAAGCATCAATGCGCCCTGAGAGCGTTCCTTGCCAAGCCAATTCAATACCGGACGTAGTCGCTTCCAGCGATGGATAACGTCGTACCCCAAGGATCGAGCAATGGCGAAAGCGATCAGTGCGCCGGCTTCAGCACCGATAACCACGATGACTGTTCCCCATAGCGATCCATAGACTGCACCGGCAACCATGGCGATCGGGGCGCTGGGGATCGGGCTCAGGACAATGGCCGTGATCATCAGGCCAATGATACCCACCGGCCCCCAATACCCCAGTTGGTCAATCCATTCCGACAAGGCCGCCTTGTTGGTCACGGTGGTCAATGCTCCGGTCTCCAGCATGACCCAATAGATCGCAGCCAGTGCAGCCAGCAAGAGCATAACCCCGACTATTTTTGCTTTTGCGTTCGGTCTAACTCCCATACTTGCCATGGGTACCCGATGAAATTCATGCTTCAGGGTGGTAGTCATAATCTCCTCTGGCGTTCTTACTCGCGCGTCCAGAATCGTCCCTGTTTTTCGAAAACAGGTACTTGCCGAGGGCTGCGACGCCAAGTACCAGGGCGACGATGAGCAAAAGGGATATCAACCCCATTCCCGCCATTCCAAACATGCATGCCTCATTTGTCATCATGTCAATCTCCTGATTCTGTGTGCCAGGCCTCTTACGAGACGCTGGCCTGTGCGGCTCCGCTTTCGCTGATATTGCTAGCCGCAGAGTCTCCGCTATTGGATTTGAACCGGCCCAGCCGGAGGGAATTGGTCACCACAAATACACTGGAAAGGCTCATAGCACCCGCAGCCAGCATGGGATTGAGCAGGTAACCGGTAAACGGGAATAGAACACCTGCGGCCACGGGGATCAGTGCCAGATTGTATCCGTAGGCCCAGACAAAATTGCCGAGGATCGTTTTGCGGGTGCGCTGGGAGAGCGCTGCGGCATCCACGATGCCTCGGAGGTCGCCGCGCATCAGAACCACGTCGCCGGCCTCAATGGCAATGTCGGTACCGGTGCCGATGGCGATACCCACATCGGCTTGCGCCAGGGCCGGTGCGTCATTGATACCGTCACCCACAAAAGCAACCCGGGCACCTTCTTCCTGCAGGCGCTTCACTTCGGCCGCTTTCTGGTCCGGCAATACCTCCGCAAGCACCCGTTCGATGCCGGCTTGCAGCGCAATAGCTTCGGCCGTGGCGCGATTATCACCGGTGAGCATGGCTACACTCAGCCCTGAAGCCTTGAGCGCGGCAATCGCTTCCACCGAGCCGTCCTTGAGAGGATCGGCCACGGCAATCAGTGCGGCGAGGCGGCCATCGACGGCAACATACAGCGGGGATTTGGCTTTTTCAGCGAGTGGCACCGCACTGTCGGCGACGCTGGCCAGGTCGATACCGAGGCGGCGCATATAACGGTCCGCGCCCACATTGACCCGGCGTCCGGCCACCTGTGCCTGAATGCCATAGCCCGGCTCCGCCTGGAATTCACTGGTCGCGGGCAACGTGAGCCCGCGATCCCTTGCACCTTTGACGATGGCTTCCCCGATCGGATGTTCACTTTCGGTCTCCACAGCTGCAACCCAGGCCAGGACCTCATCCTCGCGGCCTTCCACCAGAATGAAATCCGTCAGCTCAGGCTGGCCCCGGGTCAGGGTGCCGGTCTTGTCGAGGACGATGGTGTCCATCCGAGACAATGTCTCCAGAGCCGCTCCCTTGCGGAACAGCACCCCCATTTCGGCGCCCTTACCGGTTCCGACCATAATGGCTGTTGGCGTAGCCAGCCCCATCGCGCAAGGACAGGCGATCAGCAGCACGCTGACCGTCGTGACGAAGGCAAAGGACAGGGCCGGCTCGGGCCCGAAGCTGAACCAGGTGATGAACGTCAGAATCGCCAGTACGATCACCACGGGAACGAAAATTCCCGCTATCTTGTCGGCCAGTGCCTGAATCGGGGGTTTATCAGCCTGAGCCGATTCCACCATTCTGATGATCTGTGCCAGAACGGTGTCCGCACCGACCCTCGTAGCCCGGAACGTCAGGGAACCGTTCTTATTAATGGTTCCACCCACCAGCTCGGCGTCTTTTTGTTTGGCCACGGGAACGGGCTCGCCGCTGATCATGGACTCGTCCACGTAGGATTGGCCCTCTTCTACCACGCCATCAACAGGAACCCGCTCTCCCGGGCGCACCTGGATACGGTCGCCAGGTACCACGGCTTCGATGGGCACTTCGACAGCTTCCCCGTCCCGAATGACACGGGCGGTCTTGGCCTGCAATTGCAGAAGCTTTTTGATTGCCTCCGACGTCCGGCCTTTGGCGATATGCTCAAAGTAGCGTCCCAGCAGAATGAGCGTCACGATTACCGCCGCTGCCTCGAAATAACTCTCGGCGGTACCGGCGGGAAAGAATCCTGGAACCAGCAGTGCTGCTACCGAGTAGAAATAGGCAGCGCTGGTGCCAATCATGACCAAACTGTTCATGCCGGGGTTGGCATGGCGTAATTCGGTGTACCCGGACCGGAAAAACCTCAATCCGGCATAAAACAACACCGGCGTGGTTAGGAGCCACTCAATAGCCATCCACCCCCGATGGGGCAGGAGGCTTGCATATAGAGCCTCAAGAGCAGGGATCATCTTACCCATGGCAATCAGGACTACCGGGATAGTTAGCGCTGCAGCGAAAATCACTTTCCGGCGGAGGTCCATGCCCTCCCTGTCCTGCTCTTCCGTTTCACTACTGGCGTCCGGCTCCTGAGGTTCATACCCTGCGTCGCGGATAGCCTGATGAATTCGCGACACTGACAAGGTGTCAGACAGGAACTCCACAAACGCTTTCTGGGTCGTCAGATTGACACTGGCCTTGACCATGCCGGCTTGCTTGTTCAATGCCCGCTCAACCCGGGATACGCAGGAGCCACAGGTCATTCCGATGACCGGAATTTCAGCCGACTGTAGCCGTGGCTGGTAACCCGCCTCCTTAATCAAGTCGATTAGCGTGGCCGGCGTGGCGGGCTGGTCAAATTTCACGGTGGCTTTTCCGGTCGCCAGATTCACCTGGGCTTCCGCAACGCCGCGCTGACCCATGAGCGCCTTTTCGATCCGCCCAACGCACGAAGCGCAAGACATTCCATCAACACGGACCTCTATGAGAAGCTAATTATGTTGATGGCGGGGCTTTTCCTGCCCTTCTTTGCTCTTGCCGACGAGCCCGGTCGCATGGGAGAGGGCATGATGGGTGGCAACATGATGCAGGGCATGGGCGGTATGGGGATCTTCATGATGATTGTCATGATTCTTCTGGTTGTGCTCCTGATTCTTGCGATTCTGGCACTGATCAAATATCTGAGGAATAAGTAATGAATCGGGATAAACGTGTCCACCGGCGCACAGTCCTTCAGGCTGCGGCGGGCACTGGCTTCTTTCTCGCGCTGTCGCCTGGGTTTCTGCTCACTGGCTGTGACGGCGGTGTGAGAGCAACTGAATCCGTAACGCTCGGCCTTGATTCAGAGGAATACGATGTTGAACTGGCCCTTCGTGCCACGCCCGATTCGGTATCCATACTTCCAGGCACACCCAGTGAAGTCTGGCGTTATAAGGCAGAATTGCTGAAAGGGCCGAAAAACACCCTCACTGAAAACACAAACAGCTATCTGGGCCCAACAATCCGGCTGCGCCGTGGTCAGAGGGTAAAAATCCATATTCACAACGAGCTTCCGGAGGACACCACCGTACACTGGCACGGGCTTCATGTGCCGTCCGATGTCGACGGACAGCCAAGGCTACCCATTCAACCCGGTGAAACCATGACGGTTGGGTTCGACGTGTGGGACCGGGCTGGCCTGTTCTGGTACCACTCCCATGCCCATGGTGAGCGGGGCGGGCGCGTAGGATTTCAAAGTTACGCGGGGCTTGCCGGGCTCCTGATCGTTGAAGACGACGAAGAGGCGGGCCTCGGATTGCCGTCAGGCGACAATGAACTGTTACTGGTGCTTCAGGACCGCACCTTTGCGGGTGCCAATGAACTGGTTTACCTCGACGGGGGTATGGGAGCCATGATGGATCGCATGCACGGTTTTCTGGGAGACAGGATACTGGTTAACAGCGTTCCTCCGGCCACGCGCAAGGTCGCCACGCGCCCATACAGAATTCGGGTCCTTAACGGCTCCAATGCCCGCATCTACAAACTGGCCTGGAGTGACGGGCGACCTGTCACAGTGATCGGTGCAGACGGTGGCCTTCTCCCGGAACCGGAAGACAGGCCCTACGCCACTCTGGCTCCGGCCCAAAGGCTTGATATCTGGTTAGACCTTTCCCAGTCCCAGCCGGGTAGCACTCTGGAGCTCATCAGCGACAGTTTCCAGGCCGGTATGATGGGCGGAATGGGAATGATGGGTAGCAACGCTCTTCCCCTCGGCAGCCGATTCACCCTGGTCGGTCTGGAGGTGGCCGAATCGTTAGAGGTCAACGAACAGTTGCCAGCGCAGTTAGGTCAGCAGCGGCAAAGGATACTGGTAGGAAGTAACACACGCATCCGGACGTTTGAGTTAAGACCGGTGATGATGCGGGGCTTTGCGATTAACGGTCGGCGTTTTGAAGGGCCCCACGTGGCGGATGACGAAAAAGTCCGCCTTGGCGATACGGAAATCTGGGAATTCCGGAACAACACACCCATGCCGCACCCCATGCACATTCACGGTTTGCAGTTCAACATTGTGGGGCGAAGAGGTGGCAACTCGGACAGTTTGCAGCAGGGCCTGGTGGACAGCGGCTGGCACGACACGGTTCTGGTCATGCCCCGGGAAACGGTCCAACTGGCGATGAAGTTCGAGCGCTTTGCCGGCCTTTTCATCTACCACTGTCACAACATGGAACATGAAGACGCAGGGATGATGCGCTATTTTCAGGTGCAAGGCTAAGCGCCGCCGGTCTCCTTCGTCTGCTCAACCGTTGTCACCGAGCCCGACTTGTCCTTGCACTTCATCATGCACAACCCAAGACCACACATGATCAGGCAGGGCAGGAGGCTGATCAGTATGGGAGCGAGTCCGAATAGCACCAGGTGTTCCCAGCCAAAGGTAAGTCCGGCGATGACCGCGATGGCGCCAAACAACCACCAACGCCGTGGCCCTGTCAGCAAACCCACTAGCCTTCCTCGGCCAGGATCTGAATTCAACGTGCCCTTGTCTGTGCCGCTCGTTTTGTTACAGCAACTCATTATCGTCCCTCATTTTTACCTTAGTTGTTGGTTGCTCATTTCCACCGCTTATGCGGTAAACAGCCTTGCAGTTGAGCATTTTTAAGAAAATAACGTTGAAGCAAGGTTTAAGGTCAAGGCTTTTATCAGAATGGCCAAAGTGAATTCACCTTGGGCCTTTGGGTATCGATGGCGTTGTATCATTGAAATAAAAACTGCTAGGATTTGGTGAACTGAAAGACGAGCTGTGTGTCACAGCGTTGAACCTTTACAGCTTGGTGCTTGGAATCAGGATGACCGCAACAACCCGCCAATTTATTTCCGCGCTGCTATCACTGCTTCTGGTGATAAGCGGGCCGGCATTGGCTATGTCCAAAATAGCGGACAGCGACGCGGACACTGCGATGCCGGATTGTGGTTCCATGATGATGGCTCAGGCTGAGAGCGCCGGCTCCTCAACAGATACTGAAACGGATTGTTCCTCAGCCCCTGACATGGCCTGCCCGAGCGCCAGTGGGCTGATCAAATGCGGGGTCAGCGTCAGCGTTGCCCTGTTACCGGGGGATTCCATCGGTTTTACCGATACGGGCTCCCACCCGGTATTGACCGCACGATCAACCTTCTACCAGGATCCGTTCCTGGCCTCTATTACGCCTCCTCCAGAACACCACTCCTGAGTTTTAACCCGGATTTTTGCCTCTAGGAGGCAAGCTCTTTAACGTTAATTCTTACAACAAAGTCTCGTACTTCCGTCCATCCGTAACGAGACTTTAACTGGAGTAAATCAAATGCGTAATTCAAAACTCAAGCTTACCGTAACCGCCGCCGTTCTGGCAGGCAGTGTTGCCCTCTTCTCTGCCGTTGCCCACGGCGAAGGCGCCGGCATGATGGCCGGACACTCCGAGCAGAATGGCATGATGTCCTCGCAAGGCACGGAGGGTATGGGCGGCATGATGGGGATGATGAACATGATGTCCGATATGTCCCCTGAAGACCGTAAAGCCATGACCGCAGCGTGCATGAAGATGATGCAGGCTCATGGTGGCGATGGCATGAAAGACAAAGACACCGGCACCAAATAACCATTTGGACACCCTCATGAACTGAAGCTATGGGCCGGGGATGCATGTGCATCCCCGAGCCCTGCACTGCATATAAGCGATTCCAACCGAGGATTTTCCATGAAGACCATGAAACTCGCCCTTTATACGGGTATAGCCGCTGTCGTTATCGGCGCTGGCGCCACCTTGGCCATCCAGGCCAACGAATCTGACCAGTCATCGGTTGCGCAAGCCGAGAGTGGAAAGACAGTTCAGGCCATCACCATTTACAAGAGCCCCAATTGCGGTTGCTGCCAGGACTGGGCCGAGCACCTCGCGGCCAATGGCTTTGAGACCCGCATCGTTGAAACCGACAACCTCAATGAAATCAAGCAAGAGTACGACGTACCCCGAGATATGGCGTCCTGCCACACTGCGCTGATCGGAGACCTGGTGATTGAGGGCCATGTGCCGGCCAATGACATCGTCGCCTACCTTGAGGACCCGCAGTTCAATACGATTGGGCTATCAGTGCCGGGCATGCCCCATGGCACCCCCGGCATGGAAACCGGCCGGAAGGACGATTACCAGGTCATCGCTTTTAATGCCAATGGCAAGCAAGGTGTTTTCCGTGAACACAAGGATTACTGAGGTCAGCCCCATGAAAACGATGGTTTACCGCCTGAATTCTGGCGTTTCCAGGCTTTTCCTGTTCGCGTTGGTTGCCGTCATGCCGGCCCTGGTTCAAGCCGAGTCTGCGAATGATGCCCAAGCAGTGAAAGCGCTGGCGACTGACTCCTCCGGCGCCCTGCTGGTGCTTCGGGATAGCGGCCTGCTTGTTCTTGATGATAAGACTGCCGCCGACATCCCGCTGCCACCGTCCGATTCCGGCGCTCAACCCCGTTCCATGGCAAAGGGCGCGGACGAACGCCTGTACCTGGCAGGGCCAGGCCTTGGCATCTGGCGCTATGAGTATGCTAGCGAGCGCTGGCATTCCCTCAATGACACCCTGCCGGATCTCGGAATCACCGCCATTGCCGCCCACGCCACCCAACCGGAAACGCTCTACGCCTATCTTGGTGAAGGTGGCATGTTCCGATCCAGGGACGGCGGTGGCGAATGGGTGAAGGTTGACGGTGGACCCCGGGAGCCGGTGCAGGCGTTCCTGCACTCGGATATGCCCGGCAGCATGGAAAGTGGCTGGCTGTTCGCGGGCACCACCCGTGGTGTGGCCCGTTCCATGGACTGTTTTTGCTTCTGGGGCGATGCCGGCGAATTGCGAGGGGCGGTGACGGCCATTGATTACGATCCTTCGGCCCCGGAGAACGTCTACGCCGTAATCGAGGGGCAACTTCACCACAGTTCTGACGGCGGCGAAACCTGGGTTGGCCTTGAAATACCCCAGGCAATCACCGCTCTGACATTCTCACCCAAGGAAGGACTCGTGGTGGGCACGGAAAACGGAGACCTGCTTTCGCGGAACGCCTCTGGCGAATGGGTGCCTGTTCATGAATAAGTGGTTTGTCCCGCTGGTCTTGCTCGTTGCCCCGGCCCTTCTGATGGCCGGTGGCGCGCCACCAAACAGCGACAGCTTGCCGACCGAAGTGGCCAAGGGTCGCCAGATCTACGAGCAATACTGCGCCGCCTGCCACGGATGGCAGGGTGAAGGTGCGGCCAACTGGAACAAACCGGATGAGAAAGGCGAAATGCCCCCGCCACCACACGATGAGACCGGCCACACCTGGCGCCACAGTGATGCCATGCTGTTCAGGATGATTGCCGAGGGATGGCGGCATCCCTTCAACAAAACAGATCGGCTGGCTATGCCAGCATTTGAGGACACCCTCACCGACGAGGAAATTCAGTGGGTGATCGAGTAACTGAGAACACTATGGACAGACGACCAGCGCCGCTATCAACAGAACGAAAGTCAGGACATTAACCAGGCCGAGAGCCCCTCCTGACTTCTCACGGATACCAGACAACACACCTTTAAATCTCGGTAACTCGAAAATGTCGTTGAAGCAGCACTTCAATAAATGGTCATGGTTATTCGGTATAGCCGGTTTCAGTCTGGTGGTCGCTGCAATTTTCGTGTTGCCGCAGTACCTGAAGCCTGATCTGGATGCCGGTGTCACTTTTTACGCCACCGAGGGATGCGCACCTTTTGAAGGTCAGTGTATCGGGCGAAAGGGCGATCAAACCATCACAGTCGGCTTAGGTAATGAAGCCATCGAATCGATGACAGAGATTCCCATTCGTGTGCGTCTCGATAACATGACAGCAGACTCCCTGATCGTGGATTTCGAAGGGCTTGAAATGTACATGGGCGTGGTCCGCACCCAGCTGCTACCGAATGCCCAGGGTGTTTACCAGGGAACCATTACCCTGCCGGAGTGCGGTACCGGCAAGATGCTATGGCGGTCGAGGGTTATCATCGACAACGACCCTTCCAGTGAAGGTATCAAATTTGATTTCTGGGCAGTTTAACGGACTTACAAAACTTAGGGGACTAAATTCCTGATCTTGCAACCTGGGGAATTGGCGCCGCGTTTGCCATCGGCTGGACACCCTGTATAGGCCCCATACTCGGGGCCATATTGGCGCTCAGCTCCACGCATGCCAATGCTGAGGCGGGCATGCTGTATCTGGCGGCGTATTCGTTGGGGTTGGCTCTTCCTTTTCTCGGAACCGCCCTGTTTATTGAACACTTTCGGCAACGAGTACGCTGGCTCAGTCGCTGGAGTAGACTGCTGAGAGCGCTTGCTGGCTTGGTGCTCGTTGTAATGGGAGTAATGGTGCTCACCGGTCGGATGACACTCTTTGCGTCGTGGATGTTGTCGACGTTTCCGGTTCTCGGAAGGCTTGGTTGAGCTTCCTACAGCCAAACTACAGGGAACGGTCCATGGCTTCATGCTCAAATACTGCGTATAAACAGGTTTCATGAACAAATGGGGCCGCTATTTCGTTAACTAATGGCTTTGCATTGCCGAACCATTGAAGCGGCTCATTGTTCTTCAGGACTGAATTAAAAACCGGTTCGCAGTGGAGGATCTTGAACGTTCGCTTTTGTTTAGCAGCGGACCGATTGAGCCGTCCGGTGGAGGCCGCAGGCCGGCAGATCAGGAACTGGTGGGCCTAAGAAATAGAGATGGAAATCTATTTCTCTCGGCCCGGCCAGCCCATCGTCAATGCGATTGGAGAGTCGTTCAACGGCAGACTCAGCCAGAAATGCTTGGACGAGAACTGGTTCCCGTCACTGACCGATACCGAGTAGAAGATTGACTTCTGGAGAACGTTCTATAATCAAGTCAGGCTTCACTCCGCACTGGGGTGGTCTATCAATAACGGACAGGCCGCACGAATCGTTGTTAACTACCTGAAACATAAAACTCAGGGCCTACATCAGCACGAAGCCTCCTAGCTATCTCAGCATTGATGGAAGCGTATCCATGCGAACAAGTTGAGCACGCTAACTAGTTGACACTGGATGGCAATGGCTCTGAAACCATAGAAAGCACTAAAATAACGCTAGCATGCTAACATTAAGCAGGGAGCGGAAAGACTCGGAAAAGGGAATCACCCCCAGTGGCACAGCTGGAACTGGGGGTATATTTGGGGGTATAAAACAAACGAAATAAATTTATACAACTTATATTTCAATACTTTACTTAGCTAATCGATACCTGCCGGGGGTACCACCTTCCCTGCGCCACAATCAAATCCCAACCACCTTTTTCCGGTCCACAATCTGCCCGTCCCGCACAATAAACTCATAATGCGCCGTTTGAACAATCGACCGCACCCGCCTGGGCGTAAACAGCCCCCAACAGGTGGCTCCCGGGTTTCTTACTGACCAGTACTGGATCCCTTCGGAACCGGCTGAACGAAGCTGGGCACCGAGTGCGCGGGCGGCGGAATAATCCTCAGGGTGATAAATGTCGCTGGATTCCGGCAACACCGTTGCGTCGTGAATATCTTCGCCAGCAAAGGTGCAGGCCAGCCCCCGAAATATCAACCGATCGAACTTCAGGCCTTCAATGTTGGCCAGGTACCGACCCTGATGGTACTGCACCTCCGAAAGCGCGGTCTCAATGGTGTCGGCGATGTACAGCATACCGAAATCACCGGTGCTGAACCGGCTTCCCTCCGGTGCAACGTGGGTAAAGGGGGCTGCGGCATAGTGGCAACCAGGAATACCCCAGGGGATTTCGTTCAGGTCGATGTAATTCAGGCTGCCGACTTCCTGCCGGAGCCTGGGGTTGGTCAGTGCCTGCAGGTCGAACAAGTCCTGAAACTCGTCCGCATCCGCTACATCGTTAAAAATGTCGATGGGTGGCAGCCGGGTGTTGATCAGGCGAAAGCCCTTGGTTTTTGGCAGGGTGATGGCGGGTAACTGCGGCACCATTACCAAAGGCCGCCCCGCAGCGAATCAATGCGCCGGAAGGTTTCGTACAAGGCCGCGAAATCACCGCTTTCGATCACCTCCAGCGGAGCCCGGCCATGGAAATACGGATTGTGATTACGCTTGCGCATGAAGCCGTACACGTTGTCCGGGTTCTCGAACACAATGCGCAGGGCCTGGTGCATATTCAGCAGGTAACTGATCCGGGTAAGCTGGTCTCGGTCCAGGCGGGCACTGTCCGGATCATTCCGGTATTTATAGAAGGTGGCTTTGGGCAGGCGGAGAATGGCCTGCATCTGGTCGGCATTGCATCCCCATTTCTCAAGAATATTGAACGCCGCCTTAAGGCCGCTGATACCCATTTTTCGGGCTTCAGCGGGCGACTTTTTCTCTGCCAGTGCACTCATGGCCGGCCTCCTGTAACCAATTCGGCTTCACGCCTGATATTCCCATTCTAGACTCATATTTACAATAAGTCTAAAACGGGAATCCCGGGAGAATTCCGCGTACAGTAAGCCTGCTGCGGCCTGGCGTTCAATTCTGGCCGTAACCGACTACTCTTCGTAGATCATTTTCCGGGTCATGCCGCCATCCACCACAAAATTCTGCCCTGTGATAAATGACGCCTCCGGCGAGATCAGGTAGGCAACCATGGCGGCAATATCCTCCGGGGTGCCCACGCGGCCTGCGGGATGTTGCTGGTGATCTGACGCTGACAGTGGCTCCGGTTTTTCAGTGGTCCCCTGCCAGCCACGGGTATCAATCCAGCCGGGGCTGATGCAGTTCGCACGAATATCCGGGCCAAGGCTTACCGCCAGTGCGTGGGTCAGCGCAACCAGGCCACCCTTGGTTGCCGCGTAGGCCTCGGACTCCGGCTCCGACTGAAGCGCCCGGGTAGATGCCATATTAACGATGGCACCTTGAGCTTTCCGAAGGTGCGGAACCGCGTGTTTGGTCACCAGAAACGGCCCGGTCAGGTTCACGTTCAGGCGGCGCTGCCACTGTTCAAGGCTCAGCTCTTCTACCGGCCCGGTATGGGGATCAGCAATGCCGGCATTATTGATGACTGCATTCAGGCCGCCCGCCCAGTTCACCGTTTGCGAGATTATGCGCTGAACATCCGGCTCGCTCGCCACATCGCCCTGGACAAACAGGATGTCATGCTCTGAACTGGCCGCCAGTTGCTCGCCTGCCATTCGGTCGGTATCACAAAAGACCACCTTCCAACCGGCGGAGGCCAGGTGCAGCACAATGCCCCGACCAATACCCTTTGCCCCGCCTGTTACCAGGGCCACGCTTTGCGCTGATTTCACGTTTAGCTCCAACAGTTCCTGACCTTCACTCCACGGCCGGCGTTGGCCGCACCAGGATTTCGTTCACATCGACATGTGCAGGCTGGGCGACCGCATACATCACCGCATTGGCGATATCTTCGGGCTTCAGCGCGTGGGCCGGGCGTTCGTCAAAGAACGGCGTATCCACCATACCCGGTTCAATCAGGGTTACGCGGATGCCGGAACCACGAAGCTCCTCACGCACACCATAACCAATGGCGGAGACCGCCCACTTGGTGGCGCTGTACATGGAGCCGGGAATGGTGACGCGACCTGCCGCCGAGCCGGTTAACAGCAGATGGCCCTTGCTCTCACGCAGGGCCGGCAGGCAATGTTGAATAGTCAGGCCTACACCCAGGACATTGGTCAGAATCATATCCTTCCAGACGTCCGGATCAGCGCCGCTGAACCCGCCTGGCTCACCACCCCGGCCGGCATTGGCAAACACCGCATCAATGCGGCCGAAGGCCTTCAGAGCCTGCTCCACCATGCTTTTCTGGTCTTCGCCGTTCTGTACATCGCACTGAACGGTCAACACCTTATCGCTGCCGCCGAGCTCTTGCTGCAACCCCTTCAGTTTGTCCTCGGAGCGCGCCGCCAGTACCAGGCGATACCCCTGCCGGGCAGCAGCTCGTGCCGTTTCGGCACCAATGCCCGATGAAGCTCCGGTTATCAGCATGACCGGTTGATCTGTCATAAGTGCGCTCTCCTATACTCTGGGCTTTAAAAAATACGGTTATTTGATAATAACTGCAGTCTAACAGCTATTCTTCAAGGGGGTTTTGGCTGAAAACAACGGTAGCGTCGGGTTAGAATGCGGCCTGATCCCGCCACCCGGAACCCTTCATGGCCCGCTTTGATGAAATTGGCACCGCAACCATTCCCGGCAACGGAACCCGTTTGCGATTGCTGCAACGCAATGACGAATTCTCGATCAAGATTGCCGGTGCGCCCGGCGAGCTGATGAACAGCCGGCTGCACGGCTCGGAAGACGCCCTGGCGACCCTTGCCTGTGAACGTATCGCACACCTGCCCGAGCCCCGGGTGCTGATTGGCGGGCTGGGTATGGGGTTCACTTTGGCGGCAGCGCTATCCTCTCTGGGCGACAGCGCCCAGGTGACGGTGGCCGAACTGGTTCCGGAGGTTGAAGCATGGAATCGCGGGCCCTTGGGCGCCGCCGCGGGCTACCCGCTGAACGATGCTCGAGCCAGGGTACACCTTGGCGATGTGGCAGAACTACTCAGGGAGGGTAATGGCAACTGGGACGCCATCCTGCTGGATGTGGACAACGGCCCGGAAGGCCTGACCCGCAAGGAAAATAACTGGATTTACTCGCCGGAAGGCATCGCGGCCGCCCAGAAATCCCTGAGCCCGGACGGCGTTCTGGCCTACTGGTCCGCAGGCCCTGAGCAGGCCTTTACAGAAAGGCTGCGCCGGGCCGGTTTCTCGGTAGAAGCGGTAGTGGTACGAGCCCTGCGCCCGGGCAAAGGCGCAAGGCACACCATCTGGCTGGCCTGGTAGGCTTAAACGGCCCGGTCAGACCGGGCCGTGATCAATCGCCGACAACGCATCATTCACCTGAAACACCTTGGCATTCACCACCGGCACTCCGAAACCTTTAAGGCGGGCCGTATGCATGTCCAGGTACTTCCTGGCGCTGGCACCACCTTCGAACAGATAAATACCGCCAGCCTCCCTGGTTTCCGCATTCTCGGTCCAGATCTTCCAGATAAACCCGGGTTCTTTGGCAATGGATTCCGCCAGCTCTTTCATGGCATCGGCCATCTCCTGCCCGAACGGGCCATCAAAGGGAAAATCCACCTGCAACAATGTTTTCATCTCAGAATCTCCATGACGGGGTCAGACCCCCGGTACATTTCGCCGCAGCAAATGTATTGGGGGTCTGACCCCGGTTGGTTGACCCCGGTTGGTTATCGGCGGGCGGGGATGAACCAGAGGCACACCCGGGCCACCCATCGCAGTATCAGCAACAAGGGTAACAGGATCAGGAACCAGCCGGGCACCTGTATCATCCACGGTGGCACACCGAGGACTTTTGCGGCCCCGGCAAACAGGTCGTTCAGTAATACCGGATGGCGCACGGCTACGTAGGCAAGTGCCGCCACGGCCGGCCACTTGGCATAGCCGATCATGGTTGATGCCATCTGCCCCGCCCTGGCCAAACGGGAGCCATAGGCAGCTGAGCGTGCGGTTACGGTGGTTGCCCGGGCGGTGGTGGCCGCAGCCCGACCGGCTTTGAGGAATTTTACCGCGCTGCCGATCACTACGGCATCCACCGCTGCCCAGCCAAGATCACTGGCACGGATGGGCTGGTCGGTTCGGTACCGGGACTCCAGGGTGCGAATGCCGCTGGTGAAAAACCGGGTAACGCCTTCGGTAATACGTTCGGTCCAGATCCATTCAATGCTGCCATCCGGCGCCACCACAAACTGGCCGGTGAAATCCTGCCCTTCCTTGTTGGCAAAGTTCACTGCGTACCAGGCCCGCTGCTCGGGAGTGAGGGTTTGTCGGGTTCCGGCTACCCGGTTCAGCATCTCGATGGAACTGACCGGGTTGCGGTAGAAATGGATAACCGGCGGAATCAGGTATTCGCCGTGGGTTTTCAGGGCTTCCTGGAACTCCGGTTCTTCACCGAACAGTTCCAGTAATTGGCCGGTGTGTTCAGGATAAACCTGCAAGGCCGCCTGCGCCTTTAACAGCAGCAGGCGATCACTCCGATAATCCAGCAGTGTGGCCTGCACCGGCAGTGGTTCTACAAGTACCTGCGAATCTGCCCCGAACACTTCCTGGGAATGCAGGCGCACCAGTCGTTCTTCAACCGGCTGTGGCTGCAGCCGAAGCGCCACCAACACGGCAACCACGAGCGCTATCACCGCCAGCCAGGGCCAGCTCCGGCGGCGAGGGGTTCTGAACAGCACGGGCTCCGGCATTCGCCACTCCTGCTACTGCGAAAAACCTCAGTCTACACGGAAAGCGTCCACCATAGGCTCGATGCCCGGGAACATTCCGATGGCCAGCATAACCACGCACAGGATAACAAAGACAATACCCGGGATGATCCAACGGCCGATATGGCCCAGTTCCTTACCGCGTTCCTTACAGCCGATCAGCCCAAGGTTATCCAGCAGTACGGTCAGCGACCAGCCAAATACCGGGTTCACCAGGGCAGACGAAAAAATCACGATGGCTGCAGACTCGGTGGTCTTGCCCTTGCGGGTCATTTGCATACCTGCCTCCAGCAACGGCAGGAATACGCCCACCATCAGCGCCACACTCAGCACCGGCGGCCATACCGCCAGGTCCATCGGGTAACCCAGCACCGCGGTAGCCGCACACAACAACCCGGTAAGCACCGCACCCGCCGCAATGGGCCGCTTGGCAATGGCTGCTGGCACAATGTAAGTACCCCAGGATGACGCAATGTTACCGCCACCCAGCGCCGTTCCGACTACCTGGCGGGCCGAGGCAGAGACCATGGTATCGTCGATATCCATCACCACACGTTCGGTTTTCGGCGGGTAGTTCAGCTTCTGAAATACCTGGTGCCCCAGAAAATCCGGTGACCACATGGCAACCGCCAGCACCGCAAACGGAGCCACTGCCATAAAACTGTAGATATCCGGCAGGCCGAGCTGCCAGCCGGTGGTTTCGCCCCACCAATAGGCCGGGTTCATATTGGGAATGCCCGGTTCGGTCACAAACTCGAACGGCGCACCCAGCGCAAAGGCCACCACACCGGCTATCAACGAGCCCAGCGGGATCGCCAGCCAACGCATTTTTACATGCTCCAGCCAGGCGTACATCACGATGGTCAGCAGTACCACCACAAAGGCGATGTAGCCCTTATCGAACCCTTCTGCCCAGGTGAACAGCCGTCCGATCTGGCTGGTTACCCCGATAAACCCGAGATACAGCAGCAATCCACCACACACGCCATTGCTGGTTAGCCGGGCCAACAGGCTGCCGCCCCGGGTAATACCCAGAATAAAACCCAGCACACCGATCATGATCCCCAGCGCCATGGGATGTCCGCCAGAGGCGACAATCAACGGAATCATGGGAATCAGCGGGCCGTGGGTACCGGCCAGGTTACTGGTGGGGTTCAGAAAACCGGAGATCAGGATGACAAACAACAGCGCTGCGATGATCATTTCGAAGCGCACGTTTTCAGTTACGAATTCTTTCGAAAGCCCCAGCGGGCCGGCGAAGGCGGCCACAATCGCAGCCACCATCACCACTTTGCCGATGGTCGCGGCCATGGCGGGCACCAGGTCTTCCCATTCGAAGCGGTAATCACGGAACGGCAGGTTTGGCCTCCACCGCCTCGGCGCCATCACCTGCAGTTCATGCTCCAGGTATTCCCGACGCGTTGCAAAGTGCGACCGGGGTTTTCGATCAGATAAATAGCTGTTGTTAGCGTTGTTGTCCGTCATAACCACTCGCGATTTGGAATTTTTATTAAGGCGCGGATACTAGAGAGACAGAAGCACACTAACCATTGGCTCTTTGGCTAAGGCTGGAGTTAAGATAGAGCTGTGCGACCGGAGGGTGTGACCACAAACGATGGATATACTTGAACAAAAGCGCCGTGTAATCACCACGGCCATCATCGCAGTGGTGCTCACCGGCATTGTGATTGCTGCGATTGTCGCCACCCCGCTGATCAACCAGCTGCATTCCCAGGCCTCCCGCTCGGCCGGCAACGTTGCCGACGCCAAAACCCAGAACATCCAGGCCGTCCTGGACCAACACCAGGACCTGGCCCGCCAGACCGCCAGCCGATCCGAGCTGGCCCGGGTGATGAGTGAATATGTAAACGGCAACCTGGCGGTTGGCGTCGCCAGGACCTTCTCCCGGCCCAGGCTGGAAGACGCCGCCAACATCATCGACAACCTGGCGGCACTGATACGCTACGACGCATCGGGTGAGGAACTGGTCCGTGTCGGCCCCCTGGCGGCGTCATTGCCCGGCAAGATAACCCTGCCAGGCGGCCTGGACTTCCGGGGATATCGCCTTGCCAATGGCGAAACCAGCAAACCACTGCTGCACGCCTCCGGCGCCATCATGCATGATGGCGAACGGGTGGGCACAGACCTGCTGCTGTTCGATCTCTCTCCGCTTCAGGGAGCGCTACTGACCACCACCTGGTCAAACATCTGCATTCTCGATGACGCGCGCACCCGCCGGGTGGAGCTGGACCCCATCACTCAGATGCCCGAGATCTTCCCTGCCAGCGAGTGCCTGACCGTCAGGGAGCACCTGACGGGCGACAAACAGCCCCGCACCTTCAGACTGACCGACCCGGACGGTGCCTCGATACTGGCGTTCATGAGACCCTTGGGCGATTACAACTGGGAAGTTCACATGAATTCCCAGGTCTCTGAGGTATACGCTCAAGTCACAAACGATATCATCATCAGCATCGCCATCATTGCGTTGCTTTCGCTGGTGGCCGGGCTGGTGGTGTGGCGCTCCCTGCAACCGCTGATGCATGCACTGGTTTCCCAGACATCCGAGATCGCCAGATCCACCGAAGAACTGCGATTGGCCCACCAGGTGTTCGAGCACACCCAGGAAGCCATTGCCATCTGCAAGACGGATTTCACCATTGTCCGGGCCAATCCGGCCTTTCTGGACAGGGCCCAGACAACAGCCCGTGAGCTGTCCGGGCGCAACATGATGGAGTTTCTTGATGCAGGCAACCAGGACCGGGATCCCGTCGGCGAACGCTTGCACCGCCAGCTGATCGCCGAGGGTGCCTGGCAGGGCGAGGTCTGGCTCAGGCATCCCAAGGATGAGGTGTTCCCCAACCTGCTGACAGTGTCTGCCGTGCGAAACCATCAGGGCCAGATAAGCCAGTACATTCTGACCTTCAGCGATATCAGCGAGCGGGTGAAAAACGAGAAACAGATGGCCCGGCTGGCACACTATGACCAGCTCACCGGCCTGCCCAATCGTGCCGCCCTGGAGAATTACCTGCAACAAGCCATAGAGCAGGCCCGTCGTTCCAATGGCCACTTTGCCCTGATGTTCCTGGACCTGGACAAGTTCAAGCCGGTCAATGATACCCATGGCCACCCGGTCGGTGACGAACTGCTACGGGTAGTGGCCAAGCGCCTGAAACACTGCATGCGTAGTGGCGATATCGTGGGCCGGACCGGCGGAGACGAGTTTGTGGTGATTACCGGGCCCCTGAACGGCGACGACGGTGCCCGGCACATTGCAGAAAAAATGATTGCAACCCTGAATGAGGTATTCCAGATTCAGGGCCACACGATCGGTATTGGCGCTTCCGTCGGCATTGCGCTGTATCCGGATAACGGAATGACCGCCGAAGATCTCATGAGAGAAGCCGACGCCGCTATGTACCGGGTAAAAGCAGGTGGCCGGAACAACCTGGCCTACGCCTGACCGCCCTGCTCGTACTCCTGAACCAGCTGGTCAAGGAAGTACATACCAGCTGAGCTCAGGAAATACCGGCCAGCCCCGGAGCGGAACACCAGGTTCCGCTTTTCCAGGTAATCCAGCGCTTCACTCAGGCCTTTCTCGAATCGAGCTGCCCGCAGAATGTCCTGGTACTCCTCATCGGCCGCAAGGTTAGCCAGGTCCTGCTCGTTCAGGCCGGCTTCCGGCCGCCCCAGGTAATCCAGGTCCCGCCCGCTACGGGCAAAGTAACGGCCAATCAGTAACAGCACCACCTGCACCCGGAAGGCATTCTCATCGTGCTCTTCGCTTTCATCGTCACTGCTTTCTTTCAGGAAGAAGAACGAGCCGGTTTCGTTAAACACCAGTTCGCTGCCCAGGTGCTCGTAGAAAGTGCGGAAATGCGAAAGATGATTGTATAGCAGGTTGTAGAGCGGATTGGCCCGCAGCTCGGAACGGTTGGCATCCCAGACATCCCGCACGATCACGCGGCCCGCCTGGAATTCCCGGTAGATGGCAGCACTGTGGGCCGGCAGGATCTGGTCGAAGCTACTGGTTTGTGGTTCGTTCAGGTTGTTTTCTGAATCCCGGGTTTCCACGAAATCAGGCATGGTCTGGCTCTTGTTCGGTGTGAGTCGTAGTGGTTTCGAGGCGGCGTTTTCGGTAAACAAACTGCTCGCTGTCGGGCGCCTGCTCCAGGGTTCGGAAACGGTTGGTGGTCGTTACCTGCATCCCCTCGGGCGGTTCATTGACCAGCCGGTTCAACGCCGCCAGCAGGTCCGGAAAGCGATAGCCGGGAATAAAACCGTCCAGCCGGCCATGGAGTTCCCGTACCAGGTCGGTCGTGGGCCGTAATTCCAGCGTTTCCAGCCACTGGTACAACTGGTTAATACGCTGAACGTCGATGCGGCTGTGGCGACCGCTGCCGTCCACTTCCTGAAGAACTGGCACCTCCGCTTTACGGCGCAGGTCGCTCAGGCGCAGGTCCAGTTCGCTGAACAACAACTGGTAGTAACTGGAGGACTGGCCAAAGGCGTAGTGTTTCGGCCGCTGCTGCGCCCGCAACCCCACCAGAAAACCTGTGCTACGGGCGAAATCGCCGCCTTCCAGCCATTTGCGGCGCAGGCTCAGGGTTTCCGTGTCGTCTTTCAGCGCCCGCAGTTTGCCGTAGAAATGCTCCATGGCGTTGTACTGGGCCATGCCCCGGCGGGTTTTGCGCAGGAAGTGTTCCACCTCCTGGGCTACGGCCTGGATGGGCTTGTACAGGGCGTTCAGGCTGATAGACGAACGGAACAACTGGTCCGCCAGACTGTGGTCGTCATGGCTCTCCAGCAGGCGCACCATGGCTTCCAGGGTTTCGAACAGGTTGCTGCCATCTGGCAGGCGGGTGTCCGGGTTCAGGAACACCAGCGTGGGCTTGATGTGGCGCTCATACAGAGTGACGATCTGCTCGAACAGGTTCTGTCGGAACTCCAGGTATTTCTCCGGCGCCCGGCTGGCGTCGCCGGACAGATCCGCCAGCTGGGCGCTGATGGTCTGCATCCGCAGCACGTTCTGGCGCAGCAGGCCGATCAGCTGGCTGACCCGTTCGTTCAGGTCGTCCCGCAGTTCGGTGTAATCCGGATCAGCCTCGCTGAAGCTGCTGATTTCCAGGCGGTTGCGTACGTCCCGCAGGGTCACCAGGTGGCCCCGCAGGCGAGCGTCGGTTAATTCCTGATAGAGCGAGGCGTTGCAGGCCCGCATCAGATTGATCAGGGCGTCCTGGAACACCAACCGGCGCTCGCCGTCGGCCTTGATGATGTCGATGATCAGGCCACTGCGGAACAGGTTGTCGGTGTTCATGGCCAGCCGCACCCGGTCCCGGTCCGCCTTGCCGAGGCTGCGGGTGTAGTCCATCACCTCGGCCACCAGATCGCTTTCCCGGATGTACCGGGCTTCGTTCCGGTCCATGCGCTCGATCATCCTGAACAGGATTTTCGGGTGCTCGAACAGCAGCCGGGTGGTGTCCAGGGTGCTGAAGCGTTTACTCATCCGCGGGCTCCAGCAGGCTGTTCTGAGTATGGTCTGCCCAGTGGCTCAGGGATTCACCGCCGGTAAAGCCTTCCGCTCCACCCCAGAACACCAGTGTGCGTTCCTTGCTGTACGGCCGCGCGGTGCGCATCTGCCCCACTTCCAGGTGCCGGCCAATCAGGTAGATCACTTCGGCACTGGCGCTGTGGGTAGCAGCGGAGAACAAGTTGAAGCCCTGTTTGCGAAGCCGTTCCAGCAACGACGGCATCTGGCTGATGTCTACACTGGCCAGCTCGTCCAGCACCATGGGGAAGGACAGCTGCACGCCCGGGTACAGCACCCGTTTGAGCAGCCGGTACACCAGTTCCAGGTTGATCAATGCCGTGGTGGAGGTGGACTGGCCCTTCTTATCCAGGTTCGCGGCGTTTTCCTTGCGGGTGCGGTAGGAAATACCGGTGATCACCTTGTCCATGGTCAGGCGCTTGCTGCCGCCCTGCTCCCCGAAAAAGTCCGCCACAAACACCCGCAGGCGGTCGTAAAAGGCATCAGACTGAAGCTGGTTGCCATACGGATCGATGTTGTTGGCTTCTTCCACCAGGTTGCGGAATTTCGGATCGGTGTGGATATCCACCCGGATTTCCACCAGGTCGTTGATGTGCACCCCGTCCAGCTCGCGGTTCAGCTGGGCCTCGAACCGAGCAATGTGTTCGTGGTTGGATTTCAGGGCCTGTCGGTAACTGGCCACGGTTTCGTTGTGAATGCCAACCTGCTGTTCCAGCACGCTCCAGCGCTCGGCCATGCCGGCGAACAGGTCCGACAGGCTCTTGAAGGTTTCCCGAATAACCGAGGATGTCGGGCTGTCTTTCTGCAGTTCGCCGTCGCTGTCTTCGTGAATACCCAGGTACACAAACTGACGCAGGTGATCGAGGATGTTACGGCGGCGCTCTTCCAGGTCGTCCAGTTGTGTTTGCAGGTCATCAAACGCGGCGGCAGATACCCGCTCGATATCCAACGGTTGTTCTGCCTGCACTGCTTTCAGGTGCGGGAAACGGTGTTCCACAGTTCCCACGCTTTTGCTCAGGGCCGCCAGCTCCCGCTCCCGTTCCTCAATGCGGTCTTTCTCAGCCCGGGCCCTGGCGGCTTTCTGCTGAAGTGCTTCCTGCTTTTCCTGCTCCAGCCGAGCCTGTTCGTCCAGCTTCGCCAGCTGCTCTTCGGCCGCCTGTTTTTCTTCAGTGGCGTCCCGCAGGGTGGTGGCAGCGGCTGGATAACGCTGAAGCGTCTCAAGATCTTTTTCGATGGCGCGGATTTCTTTTTCCGTGCGTTCAATCAGCTTGGGCCGGTCGTGCTCCTGATTGGCGGTGTCTGCCAGCTCCGAGCGTTCTTTCTCCAGACCATGGAGTTCGCTCTCAATATGCTGGCGCTGTTCTGCGAAATTAGTGTTTCGGGCGGGCTGCCTCTGGTATTCGGTGTCGAACCAGTCAAAGCCATGGTCGTTGGGCGCGAATAATCGGGCGAAGTCTTCAATGGTGGCCTTGCTGTCAGCGTCCAGGTCCTGGCCGGGGCTGGCCATCATCAGGCGGTGGTCGACCGCCCGCAGCGGCGCGGCGGTGGCTTCGTCCAGCTGGTTCTGCAACTGCCACTGTTGTTTGCTTTCCCGGTCTTTCAGGCTTTCCAGCTGGCGTTCCAGCTCCAGCTTCTTGCTCTGGATCTGTTCCAGGCGAATCTCGGCCTGGGCAGCACTTTTCAGGGCGGCCAGGTGGCCCCGCTTGCCTTCGAGCTCTTCCTTCTGGATGTCCGCAATTTCCTGCAGGGTCATCTCGCCGTATTGCGCAACCAGCAGCTCGCCGTCTTTCTGGTTCTGTTCGGCCTGCTTGATGCGCCGGTCAGCGGAGCGGATCTCGCCTTTCAGTCCGCTTTCTTCCTGTTCCAGCTTTTTCAGGGTTTGCAGCACATAGCGCAGGGTTTCGTTCTGCTCGTTATACGCCTCCAGCGCTACCCGGCGTTTGGCGCCAATGTCTTGCAGCGCATTCGCCACGCCATCCCGGAATGCGGCAAAATCGTGCTGACTGCGCAATAACGTTTGATAGGCCTGGTAATCGCGGTTGAGCTTTTCGAACCGGGGGCGCTCTTTCTCGATGCGGTTCAGCTGGTTTTGCTGTTGTTTCAGCTGGTCGTGGCGATTCAGGAAATCGTCAATGTTGAAATCAAAGGCGTCATCGGCAAATTTTTTGTCCGCCTCGATGATACTCGCCACCGCGTTGGCCATGGCCTGGTCGTCGGCCTTCATCTCGAACAGCAGCAGGATCAGGGTGCGCAGGGATTGCACCCGGCGCTCATCCGATTCCCCCAGCGGCAATACAGAATAGCGAACCGCGTCGGCGTTCATCAGCTCACTGCTGTAGAGCATGGACTTGAGTTTGGCCGGGTCGCTGACCAGTTTGGTGTCTTTGGAGAGCTTTTTCAGGGCTTCCGACAACCGGCTGAACGAGAGCTCCGGCACCGCCTGGCCGATGCCGTCTTCATCATCGCCGTTCCAGAACAGCGGCCGTAGCTGGTCGTAACTCACCGGTACAAAGGCACGGCCATAGCTGAGCTGACTGGCGTTGTCCCGGTACAGAATCTGGCAATGGGTGCCGGCCGGGTTTTCCGCTTCCATGATCAGGAAACTGAACTGGCTGGGGAAATAATGCTGGTAGCTTTCTTCGTTGGTGTAAAAGCTGCCTGCGCTGGCGTTGCGAAAGGCGAATTTCTTGCGGCTGTTCTTGAAGTTGTTTTCCGGCAACAGGAACAGGCGCAGGCTATTCAAAAGGCTGGACTTGCCCAGGTTGCCCGGCCCCAGAATCAGGCCATGGTTGTCCACCGGAATTTCCACGTAACAGAAGCCGGCGGAATCCACCAACACCAGGCGGCGAATGCCGAAGTTAAAGGTGCTCGCGCTCGCCTGTGAATCACTCATCCAGAATCATCTCCTGCTCCATGAATTTTCCGGTGGCCCGAAAGGCCTGCGCCAACGATACAAACCCCAGATCTTCCGCCAGCATGATGGCCTTTGTAAACCTTTCGGTGGCGTCCGGGGTTTTGCGGAAACAGCCAAGCCAGGGTTTCCACTCAGCGGGCTGGAGAAAACAGGCCTTATCGCCCAGTGCGGCCTGCACCGATGAAAACATCTGCAAACCGCCGGCATCATAATCGAAGGCGCAGAGTACCTCATGGTACCCATTCAGCCAGTTCAGATCTGACGCGCGGGTAATCCGGTTACCGCCACCAAGCACAACATCGCAATTATTGAGTTCCAACGGTTGGCCAAGGCAGTCACTGGCAAAGGCCAGCATCTGGCGGTAATGGTAAAAATTCCGCTCGTTTTCCACCACCAGAACCCGGGGCGCCGGCCTGAAGCCGATATCCACCGAATCCCCGGTAATCACCACCGAATCCGGCCGAGTGCTCTCAAGGGCATGATGGTAAACCAGCAGGAAACTCACCTCGGTGCCGTGACGGTGGGAATCTCCTTTCCTGGCTGCATCCACCCTGCTCACCGGAGTTGCAGCCTGTTCCCGAAGCGTTTCGAATACAGCCTCATCCAGAACGGTAACTCGCCAGCGGTTCGGCCCCGTTTTCTCGGTCGAAAAAAGCTCCCGGTGCCTCTGACGCAGTGCCTCCGGCAGCTTTTTAAGAAAGGCCTCGTAGTTGATCGCCTGGCCCTTAAGGATTTTCTTGAGGTAGTCGTTCAATGGCTCACCTGTTGCCGCCTTGGTAAACTTGCCGAAAAGTTTACAACCCGAGGCAGATTATGTCCCTGAAGTACCGTGTGATTCCCGTCACCCCCTTTGAACAAAACTGCACCCTGCTCTGGTGTACCGAAACTAACAAAGCTGCAGTCGTAGACCCAGGTGGGGACCTGGACCGCATTCGGGCGGCGGTGGAAGCTGAGGGCGTTACACTGGAGAAAATCCTGCTCACCCACGCCCACATTGACCACGCCGGCGGTACAGCGGAGTTGTCCAAATCCGCCGGGCTGCCGATTGAAGGACCACACAAAGAAGATAATTTCTGGATTCAGGGCCTGGCCATGCAGGCGCAGATGTTCGGCTTTCCAGCACCGGCGGTGTTCACGCCCAATCGCTGGCTGGAAGACGGAGACACGGTAACGGTGGGCAATGAAACCCTGGAAGTGCTGCATACACCGGGCCACACTCCGGGCCATGTGGTGTTCTTCCATCGCGGCTCAAAACTGGCCCAGGTGGGCGATGTGCTGTTCAATGGCTCCATTGGCCGCACGGATTTCCCGAAGGGCGACTACAACACCCTGATTCATTCCATCCGGGAAAAACTGTTCCCGCTGGGCGATGATGTGGCCTTCATCTGTGGCCACGGGCCCATGTCTACCTTCGGGCACGAAAAAGCCACCAATCCCTTTGTGTCTGACCACCGGGGCTGACTGCCCCGGCAACCAATAGCCCTAGACCTGAAACGGCGCCGGATCGCCTTTGCCAACCCGGGTAACTTCCGGGGCATCGCCGGTGAAGTTCACCACCGTGGTGGCTTCCATTCCGCAGAAGCCGCCGTCGATGATCAAATCCAGTTCGTGTTCCAGGGTATCCCGGATTTCGTAGGGGTCGGTCATCGGCTCGCTTTCCCCCGGCAAAATCAGGGTGCTGCTCATGATCGGCTCGCCCAGCTCACCCAGCAACGCACGCACAATCTCGTTATCCGGCACCCGGACACCAATGGTACGGCGCTTGGCGTGTAGCAGGCGGCGTGGCACTTCGCTGGTGGCATCCAGGATGAAGGTGTAGGGCCCCGGGGTGAACGTCTTCAGCAACCGGTACTGGGTGTTGTCGACCTTGGCGTAGACGCCGATATCAGACAAATCCCGGCACACCAGGGTGAAGTTGTGCTTGTCATCCAGCTTGCGGATACGTTTGATGGTATCGGCCGCCTGCTTGTCGCCAAGATGGCAACCCAGTGCGTAGCCGGAATCGGTGGGGTACACGATCACGCCACCCTTGCGCAGAATTTCCACGGCCTGGTTGATCAGCCGCTTCTGCGGATTTTCCGGGTGAATCTGGAAAAACTGACTCATGAATCTGCTCCCTGTTCCAGTTTGGCCGCCATGGTGGCATCACCCTTCGAGCCACCCATGCAATTCGGCGAATCCGGCGTGGCCTGGCCACTGGCCTGCCACTCTTCCGGTGTAAACAGGTGCAGCGACAACGCGTGCACCGAGCCTGCCAGTTCGTCTGCCAGCACCTTGTAGATCGCCTGGTGCCGCCGAACCTTCATCTGGCCGGCAAAATCCGGTGAAACCAGGGTCACCTTGAAGTGGGTTTCCGAATTCGGCGGCACCGAGTGCATGTGGCTCTCGTTCTCTACCTGAAGCAACCTGGCTTCAAAGGCATCTGCCAGTTTGGTTTCAATGGCACTCTGTACTTTCATCTTCGCTTCACTCCTGCAATTCCCTGAATGGTCAGTCTACTACACATTGGCCCTTACCCCCGAAACCTTGACAGCAATCCGGCAAAGGGCCACATTCCCGAACCGATCCAGCAACGCCAAGACCCCATGCATCTTTACATAGCCGAAAAACCCAGCCTGGCAAGAGCCATTGCTGCCGCCCTGCCCGGCCCACACCAGAAAGGCCAGGGCTGGATTCGCTGCGGCCAGGGCAAAGACGCCGCTACGGTGAGCTGGTGTATCGGCCACTTGCTGGAACCGGCAGAGCCGGCCCGCTATAACCCGGCGTGGAAAAAGTGGCGACTGGAAGATCTGCCCATGATTCCGGAGCCATGGCAGCTGTCCCCCAAAGACAGCGTGCGCCAGCAACTGAAAGTGCTGGAATCCCTGATCCGCCAGGCCGACACCATTATCCATGCCGGCGACCCGGACCGGGAAGGCCAGCTGCTGGTGGATGAGGTACTCCGTTATGTAGGCACCAAGGCACCGGTGCAACGGATACTGATCAACGACCTGACCCCCAACGCCGTTGCCCGGGCCATACAGGCGCCCAAAGACAACCGGGAATTCCGGCGCCTGTCCCATTCGGCCCTGGCCCGCCAGCGCGCAGACTGGTTGTATGGCATCAACCTGACCCGTTTCTACACGCTCACCTATCAGCAACAGGGCGAACAGGGCGTGTACTCGGTCGGCCGTGTACAGACACCGGTATTGGGGCTGGTGGTGGAGCGTGACAACACCATCGAGGACTTTGAGCCGAAACCCTGGTTCCGGCTTGAAGGCGAATTCCGTGCCCGTGAAGAAGACGCAGACCAACGCCCCTTCACCGCACGATGGCTGCCAGACGAACAATTCCAGGATCACCTGGACGAAGAAAACCGCCTGCTCAGCCGTGAAATCGCAGACCAGATTGCCGCAGACGTAAACGGCCGCCCGGGCACCATTGTGGAATCCCGGTTCCGTGACCGGCCGGAAACGCCACCACTGCCACTTTCTCTGTCTGCCCTGCAAATAGAAGCCGGCCGGCTGTTCCGCATGGGTGCCAAAGACGTACTGGATACCGCCCAGAACCTGTACGAGCGGCACCAGCTGATCACTTACCCCCGTTCTGACTGCCGCTACCTGCCCGAAGGCCACTATAACCAGCGCGAGCAGGTCATCCGCGCCATCGGCCGTGTCGCGCCCGAGCTGGAAACGCAGTTCGGCGAACTGGACACCAGCCGCCGCTCCTCCGCCTGGAACGACAAACAGGTGGACGCGCACCACGCTATCATTCCTACCGTGCGGCCGTCGGCCAACGGCAAGCTGACTGCGGCAGAGCAGAAAATTTACGGGCTGATCAGCCGCTACTACCTGATGCAGTTTGCGGCAGATGCCGTACACCGGGAAGGCAAGCTGACGGTGAAAGTGCTGGAGCACAAGTTCAGGGCGACCGAAACCGCCATACTCACACAAGGCTGGAAAGCCCTGGAGCTCCGGCTACGGGAAAACAACAGCGAACCGGAAAAGCCCCCCCTGCCAAGGCTGGAGCGAAACGAACCGGTGCTGTGCACCAACGCTGGCGTAAAAGAAAAGAAAACCCAGCCACCCCAGCATTTCACCGATGCCACACTGCTGTCGGCGATGACCAACATTGCCCGTTTCGTGGCGGACCCGGAGCTCAGAAAAACCCTGCGGGAAACCGATGGCCTGGGCACCGAGGCCACCCGGGCAGCGATTATCGACACCTTGTTCAAGCGGGACTACCTGTTCCGGGAAAAGCGCTACATTAAAGCCACAGACAAAGGCAAAGCGCTGATTGCCGCCCTGCCGGATTCCATCCGCACTCCGGATCGCACCGCTGTCTGGGAGGCGACCCTTGAAGGCATCCGCCGGGGCGAAGATGACCCCCGGCAATTCCTGGCCAGCCTGAAGGAAGAAATCACCGGCTTTATAAACCGGCGCCCGAAGCCGGCCAACGACGACAGCGTTGCCGGCAACGAAGCCATCCACTGCCCCAAATGCCGGGCACCGATGGTCGAGCGGGACGGCAAGTTCGGGCGTTTCTATGCCTGCACCCGCTACCCGGATTGCAAGGGCACCCGGCCGCTGGAAGACAGCCAGCCGAAAGACGGCACCAGCCAGAAACCGGTACCCTGCCCGCACTGTTTTTCACCCCTGGTGCGCCGGCACAGCAAGAAAGGCTGGTTCTGGGGTTGCAGCAACTTTCCCGGCTGCCGGCAAACGGTGGACGACGACAACGGAAAACCGGCGCTGACATCAAGGAAATACCCCCTGCAGGGCTGATCCAACATTGAATTTCTGGAATAATGGCCGGCTATTGCAGATAGCCCTAATAACGAAGGAAACGCCTGATGCGCATTGCGCTTCTTGAAGATGAGCACGAACAGGCCCAGAGGATACAGACCATCGTCTCCGAGAAAGGCCACCATTGTGACAGTTTTCCCACCGGCCAGGCCTTTCTGGGCGCGGTTCTGCACCGCAGTTACGACCTTATGATCCTCGACTGGCAGATCCCGGACATGACCGGCATCGACGTTCTGGAGAACGTGCGGGCGCACCTGAACTGGCCGATCCCGGCCATTTTCCTGACCCAGCGGGACAGCGAATCAGACATAGTACGTGCCCTGGATGCCGGCGCCGACGACTACCTGGCGAAACCGGCGCGGGCCGCCGAATTACTGGCCCGCATCAATGCCCTGGCCCGCCGCAGTAACCCGGACAGCGAGAAAGAAGTTCTGGTATACGGCCCGTTCGAAGTGAACACCCAGCAGCGCAGCATCAGCCTGCACGGTGAGCCACTGAGCCTGACCGACAAAGACTTCGACCTGACCCTGTTCCTGTTCCAGAACCAGGGTCGCTTGCTCACCCGTGAAATGTTGCTGGAACGGGTATGGGGGCTGACCAAGGACATCAACACCCGCACGGTCGATACCCACATGAGCCGACTGAGAAGACGGCTGGGGCTGAATCCTGAAAACGGATTCCGCATCAAAACCATCTACCAGCGCGGTTACAGGCTCGAAGCCGTTGCTTGACCGGAAGCTCTCACCATGGGGCCTTGGCCTGCTGGTCTTCGGGGTGCTTGCTGGCAGCTACGTTCTGACGCTGCTCGTATTCGGCTTCCAGCTTTCACCGACCAACCTGCTGGCGATACCGCTGATCGCCTTGCCGGTAGCCGCGGCGGTGCAACTGGCTGTGACCAACCGGCTGCTGAACCGGCAGCTCGACAAAATGGTCAGAACGCAGACCTTGTCACTGCCGGAACCGTCGAAAAGACAGCCCCATCGCTTACTGGAACATTTCCGGGCCCTGCTGCGCCCGGAAGGCTGGTTGCTGGCAGAAGACGGCGACTTACTCGAAAACCATGGCATGAGCCTTGCCGAGGCCCCGCCACTGCCGGAACCCGGTGAGTGGCAGCACCAGCAGCAGCAAAGCTGGATCCGGCTGACCCGGGGCGAAACCAGTTACGTCATCGGGCTCACCCTGCGCAATGACCTCAGCCGTGAAGTGATACAGCACTTCCTGCACAAACTGGAACTGGACTCACAACCCGCTACCGGCCCCCTCAGCCCCGGGTTCGGCCACTCGCCGCGCTTGCGCAAGGTGATCCTGGCCAGCGAACGCCTGGCCCAGATGCAGGCCTTTATCAGCAACAGCTTCGAACACATGCCGGATGGCATTATCGTGACCGACGAACTGGGGGTTATCCGGATTGCCAACCAGCACATCGAAGACTGGTTCCGGGAGCCCATGCCCAGCATCACCGGCATGCCCCTGACCAGCCTGCTGGAAGGCCACGACCCGAAGGATACGCCGCCCTGGCACGAGGTGATTTCCGAAACCCTGACCCTGAAAGAAAGCCGCACTCTGGACCTGACCGTACACGGCAAGGACTTCCTTGTTCACTTTGCGCCTTTCGAACTCCCCGAACACGGCCAGTTCGGCATTATCGCCAACATATCGGACATTTCAGAACTGCGGGAACAACAGCGGCAGCACCGGGAGGCCATCGACTTCATCTCACACGATGTGCGCTCGCCGCTGGTGTCTCAGCTGGCCCTGATTGAGCAGCTGAAGCGGGACCCCGCCAGCATAGACGAACTGCACCTGGACCAGCTGCGGATGCTGGCACGGCGCAGTTACAACCTGGCGGAAGAATTCGTGCAACTGGCCCGGGCCGAGCAGCTGACCGAGCCGCGCTTCTACGAGTGCGAACTGCTGGCCATTGTCGAAAACGCCCGGGACAGCGTGTATGAGCAGGCCCAGCGCAAGAACATTTCACTGCAACTGATCGGCACCGAAGACCTGTGGATGCGAGGCAATGCGGAGTTGCTGGAGCGGGCGGTCATCAACCTGCTGACCAACGCTGTCCAGTACAGCCCGGAAGACGCCACCGTGAGCATCCACGTGTATCGCGCTGCCCACCTGGCCTGCCTGGCCATCGCCGACGAAGGCTGCGGCATCGACACCGACGAACTGCCCTACCTGTTCGACCGCTACCACCGGCAAAAGCGCAGCGAGCTGGCTGGCACCCTGGGCGCCGGCCTGGGATTATCGTTTGTGAAAACCGTGGTGGAGAAGCACCGGGGCGAGATCAAGGTAGACTCCCTCCCCGATGAAGGCACAACCTTTACCCTCAGGTTTCCGATTTCGGATCCGATGCTGTAACCGCCTCAGAAAAGACGGTCCAGCAAGCCGGTAATCAAGCCTGTGATCGGAGCCAACAATCGCCCCAGCAATCCATCTACGGTTCCCAGAACGGTACGATCCAGCTGCTCGGTCACCTCGTTCAATACTGTTTTCAGGCCATCGGACAGAAAATCTGCCGGCAGGTTTGCATACTGGCCGATAGGTTGCGGAGCCTGCTCAAGCAGCAAAACCTCGTCAACCAGAGTATTCAGGGCCTGATTGATGGCGCCGATCAGCTCATCAGACCCTGCCGAACTATCCAGCCTTGAAACCTGTTCAAGGGTTCCGCTAACGCCCCGCAGGGTTGTTACCAGCAACGACGTTACACCCCGCAACACAGGCACCGGTTGGGCCTGGGCATCAATGCCATCGAGTATGTTGTCCAGGTTAATCGTCAGTTGCACCACCGGCCCCAGCAAGAAAGCTGTATCCTGGGAAAGCCCCTGCCCCGAGCCCTCACTGGCCTCAGAGCCAAACCCTTCCGCAAACACCGTAAAGGCATCCCCCAGCTGATCGAACGGCGCTGGCAAGCTAGAGGTATCGACGGCCTGCAGCCGGTCAGCCGCTGCCTGCACCGCAAAGGTTGTTTGCTGGATATCATCAGGATTGCCTCCCTCGGTACCAGCCGAGGCAGCCGCATCCATGGCAGCCAGCAGCGTGTCTATACCACCGATCAGCTGCCCGACAACCTGCCCTGCCTCATCACTCGGGTTGTTCATGTTCAGGGTATTCAGGCCACTGACCAGCTCCTCACGGAAGCTCTGCAGGGGGCCGGCAAAGCCCGCATCAAATCCGGATTCATCGGCAAGCGGTACCGAAGCCGAGACGGGATTACCAGAGAAATCCTTGCCACGGGCAATGCCCTGAGGTTCCGCCTTGGCCAGGCACCGGCTATACGCCGGCGTCAGGGCACCAGAGGTATCCAGCACCCCGAAACCTTCTGCATCCGGATCTACCGTGTAGGCCTCAAAGCACATCTGCGCGGGCGCATCAGTAAGTGGATTGCTTTCCGTGACTCTCACCCAGAAGAAGCCATAGGTATCGCCGGCCTGGAACATGGCCTGATTGCGGTTTTCGTCAACCAGTGAGCGAGTCTTGCCAGCAGCACCACTGACGAGGAAACGCGTACGGCCGCAGGATTCCACAGGCTCCAGCAGTTGAAGATCGTGGTCGTGCCCGGTCATCAGGAAGTCCGCATAATCGCACACGCCCTCTTCCAGAAACTCCTTCCAGCGCTGCCCCGAAATCACCGGCAGAATATAAGAGGGAACAAAGTCATAGTTGCCGGCGTTGCCATGCTGGCCATTGGACAGGTACGGGTGGTGGGCCATGGCGATATTGAACAGGGCATCAGATGCGATCAGTTCATCCTGGGCCCAGACCAGTTGGGTCATGCCGTACTTCTGCCAGGTGAACCGGGAATCGGCATCCGCCACCAGCGAGGCAATGGGGTTGGAGTCCATCGACACGATCGTCAGCAGCGGTTTGCCCTCCCGGGTTTTCGGCAGGCTTGCAGTCGGAATCTCGTTACTGTTGAACGCATAGTAGCGGGATGGCATGAACCATCTGGGGCTGTTGCCCTCGTAGTGATAGTCCACCTGGATATCACCCCGGCTGTTGTTCGCGCCGTCACCACCGATGTAGCCTGTGTTGTCATGATTACCCAGCACCATATAGAACGGTAAGGAGCCCATCGGCTCGAAGGGTTTCTCGAATTTATCCTGGAACTGCACGTCGTCTACGGAGGTTGCGCCGTCATCGTAGATGTTGTCACCGAAACCCAGCACAAACTCGCAGGGGCCGGTGTCGGTTGCCTTGATCTCGCAGACCGCCGCCATCGCCTCACCTACGGCATAATGGCCGGCGCTGCCGGTGCCGGAATCCCCCATGGCAATAAACTGGGCACTGGCTACCGGCACTGGCTGTTGCCCTTTACCCGGGGATTTGCCCTCGCCCACCGGGCCAGACGCATCCGAACCGGTATCCGCTGCGCCCTGACTTCCGTCATCAGAGCCACCACAGGCTGCCAGGGTGAGGGGTAATACCAACCACGCGAGCCGCTTCAGGTTGTTATTCATGCTGTGACCTCCTTTTGCTGTGCATTCCTTGTTTTGTGCATGTACCGTGACTCCTGGCGTTGTCTGGCCAGCGCCAGTGCGCCAGCCAGGGCTTGTTGGTCTTCGGCGGTTGCCGGCGGCGCCGTCAAAGCGGTCTGGGTGTAACGGGGGCGAGTTACGGTGAGATCATCTTCTACCAGGCGATAAGGCTGACCGGTGCTTCTGGCGGGAACCTTGACCAGCTTGCGCATGCTGTCGTTGAGTTCGCCCTTGCGGGATTCGTCAGTAATAGACGAGACATAGTGAAACTCGGCCTGGGCGCCCTGCCGGGTAACGTCCATCAGGATAAAGCCCCGGGTTTTTAATTCGGCATATTTGATGTGGGGGTTGGTGGCGCCCAAGGCTGCGGCGGCAAGTTCCGCCGCTCCGTCCGGAAACCCGGGAGACGTCACCGAGGGGCACACAAACTCCACTGCCAGGGGCTCGCCCTGAAACAGGTCACCCACCAGTGAACCCGGATTCCGGTAGATTTCATTGGCCCAGGAAGTGTGGATATCGCCGGTAAATACCACCACGTTATCCACGTTGTTCAATTCAATGGCATCAAGGACGGCACTTCGGCTTGCCGCATAGCCGTCCCACTGGTCCATGTTCAGGCCTTGCTGGGTGGAGCCAGCCGGCATCCATTGCGAGAACAGCTCCGGCTGGGGCAACTCCGCCAGGTTCAGCTGGCCGAGCATCACCTGCTGGCCAACCATCTTCCACACGCAACCGGAGCTCTTCAGGCCTTCCGTGAGCCAGTTCATCTGGGCATCACTGATCAGCTTGCGCTCCGGGTCTGTGTGTTCCATTCCCACCGGCAAAGACGCGGGGGCATCCCGGCCCTCGATGCGGGTGTCCAGCATCCACAGGTCAATCAGGTCTCCGTACTGGAAACGACGCCAGATTCGCAGGCTGTCAGCATCAAACTCCCGTACCGGCATCCACTCGAAATAGGCCTTCACGGCAGCCTGCTTGCGGGTTTCCCAATCACCCTCCGTGGCCGGGTCATGGTTCTCGGCGCCGTCTTTGTAGGCGTCGTTGGTAAACTCGTGATCATCCCAGATACAGATCATCGGGTATTGCTGGTGTACAGCCTGTAAGTCCGGATCCTGCTTGTACTGGCTGTGCCGGCCGCGATAATCCGACAGCGACACCATTTCATTGGCCGGTGAATGTACCCGGTTGGGTACCGAAGCCGGATCGTCGTAATTACCCGGGCCGTACTCATAGAGGTAGTCGCCCAGATGCAGCACAAAATCGAGGTCCCGCTCTTCCACCTTCGCAAGCGCGGTATATACAGAAAAGTGCCCGTAAGGCAGGTTCGAACAGGACACCGTCGCAAACCGGGCGCGACGTACCCGCACCCCCGGAGCCGGGAACGTCCGCGTGCGGCCTACGGGAGAGCTATTGCTGCCGCAGACAAACGCGAAGTAATACCAACTGTCGCTGTCCAGACCGTCGGCATCTACCTTCACACAGAAATCCGAGGTTGCCCTGGCAACGGTTCGGTAAACCCTGGGGGCGGAGAGGTCCGGAGATTTGCTGACTAATACTTCTACGGGAAGTGCTTCGGCGGTGGTGATTTCAGGGGTAACGCGGGTCCAGAGAATAACGCGATCTTCTAACGGGTCACCGGAGGCAACCCCGTGCTCAAATCGCCCGACCAACCTTGCCTGAGCATTTCCGGCAGGCTCGGCGTCGGGGCCAACCGGGCCTGCGGTTCCGGTAATCAGCGAATTGTTTTCAATAGTGGAGTCTGAACCACCGCAGCCCACCAGGGTGAACGCGGGAACAGACATGGTCGATGCCAGAAAAGTACGGCGCTTCATTTTTCTTCTCACCTTTCAGTGGTTTGTTTTGCGCAACTTTATGGGTAGGAGATTTCAATTTTATTAATATTTTGGTATCGACCATTTTATGCTGAATTTATGTGACAAACAGTCACCTTCAGGCATTTGCCCAACGTCAGTTGGGCAAATGCCGGATTATTGCTTCACAAACCTGGTCCTGGGTAAGGCCTTCGCCCTTCACCGTGATATCTGCATAGCGGGAATAGAGCGCGAAACGCTCGTCGAACAACTCGGAAAGGGACTGGTCCGGCCGGCGGGAAATTCCGCGCAGGCTGTAGTCACCGATTCTCTGCATAACCACATCCAGCGGAATATCCAGAAAAACCACGGTGCCATTGGCTTTCAGGTGGCGCATGGCGGCATCACTGTATACAGCGCTACCGCCGGTGCTGATAACCTGGTTTTCCACAGACAGTTTCAGCAGCACCTGCTCTTCAATGTGGCGCAGGGCCTGGTAACCGTCCTGGTCGACAATCTCCTGCAAGGTGCGGCCGGCCTCCTCCTGGATCAGAAGGTCGGTATCCACAAAACCCATACCAAGGCGCTTTGCCGCCAGCACGCCCACGGTACTTTTTCCGCTTCCGGGCATGCCGATAAAAATCAGGTTTCGAGACATCGCCCTGTTACCCCTCTTTGCGCTCGGCCGCGCGGCAGGCGGCTGCGGTAAACAGTACATCCGTAGAAGAGTTCAGGGCCGTTTCTGTGGAATCCTGCACCACACTGATCACAAATCCGATGGCAACAACCTGCATGGCGATATCAGTGGAGATACCGAACAGGCTGGTGGCCAACGGAATCAACAGCAGCGAACCACCCGCCACACCGGAGACCCCGCAGGCCGCCAGCGCAGACACCACACAAAGCAGCAACGCGGTACCGAAATCAACCGGTATACCCAGCGTGTTGGCTGCAGCCAGGGTAATCACAGAAATGGTGATGGCAGCGCCAGCCATATTGATGGTGGCACCCAGAGGGATAGAGATGGAGTAGGTGTCCGGGTCCAGCTCCAGGCGTTCACAAAGCTCCAGGTTTACCGGAATGTTGGCGGCGGAACTACGGGTGAAGAATGCGGTAATGGCACTGCCCCGCAGGCAGGCAAATACCAGGGGAAACGGATTCTGGCGGGTTTTAAGGAACACAATCAGCGGATTTGTCACCAGGGCCACGAACAGCATGCAACCCACAATAACACCCAGCAGCCGGCCGTATTCGAGTAAGGCGCCAATACCGGCCTCTGCCAATGTGTTAGCTACCAGCCCCAGAATACCAAGGGGCGCAAAGCGGATAACAATATGAACAATGCCTGAAACTGCATCAGATACGTCATTCAGTACCTTGCTGGTAGCATCACTGGCATGGCGCAGCATCATCCCGAGGCCAACCGCCCAGGCCAGAATGGCAATGAAGTTGCCCTCCATCAGCGCGGTAACCGGGTTGGCCACCATACTCAGCAACAAGTCCCGGAGGATCTGGATGATGCTCTCGGGCGGATTGCCACTCACCTCCGGCATATCCAGCGTAAGCTCGGTGGGGAAAACAAAGCTGGCCACCACCGCCACCAGCGCGGCGATCAGGGTGCCAATCACATACAACACGAGGACACCGCGAATATGCGTGGGCTGGCCTTTCTGGTGTGCCGCAATCGCTGCCGCAACCAGCACAAACACCAGAATGGGTGCGACGGCTTTAAGGGCGGAGATGAACAACTGGCCCAGAATCGAGAAGGATTTAGCCGTTTCAGGCGACACCACGGCCAGCAAGACACCGGCAATAATGCCTAGCGTGATCTGCGGAATCAGGCCAAGTTGAATAAGGGGGCGGAAAAGCTTGTACAGGCCAGACATCAAAAGCTCCGGTTGCTTGGTAGGACGGAATACTTGAAACCGCCGCAAATATCAGGGAACTCCGCACCCGGAATTAAAAAAAGAAAAGCAGATCAGAACATTACTGATCTGCTTTTCTTTTAACAACAAGCGGCGCAGATTTTGACCGACAATGATACAGACGCCTTACATTGGTCGCAATCTGACACGTTCAGCGTAAATAGGCCGAAATGGCACGCACGACTCAAAACGGGGAAACCCGTCATGGCAACAGGAACACACAGTCACCGGCTGCATGAACTGACCACACTGCTTGTGCACATGGACGATCGGCGCTCCTGGATGAAACTTTCTGAGGAGGACAAACCATGAGCAAAACCATCGACGCATACTTCGACATTGACAGCCCTGCCAGCTACCTTGCCTGGACACACCTACCTGCTTTGTTGATGACGGAATGTTCTTTGGTCAGGATTGCCTCGACTGGGTAGAAAAAGCCCTCCGGCAACGGCCCTCCCATCTCTACCTGGTTACGCCAAAGTGCTGCAGTTATTATCTGAATTCACGCTACTAATTCGAAATAAAGTAAGCGAACATTACCCAGAGATATAAGCCAAATCCGGATGGCCAAAAAACGATTTCAATAGTCGTGGCAATTTTTGCAAACGTCGAAGCTGCCGGTAAACAGTGCTCCGAAGTTGTTCTTTGCTGTTAATGATCTTTTTACCGACGTGATGGTATTTGATATAGCCCCAAACAGACTCGTCAGGATTCAGCTCCGGCGAGTACGGCGGCAGGAAGAACAACCTGAGCTTGCCGTCGAGACTCTCAACATAGTCTCGAACCCGACGAGCATGATGAACCGGGTGGTTATCGAGGATCAGGAAAACCGGCTTGTCAACGTCTTGCACCAGAGCCTTGAGGAAACCAAGAAACGCATCGGTGTTCATGTTGCCCTGAATGGTCTTAAAGCGAAGCTCGCCGCGAGGCGAGATGGCCGAGATCAGATTGATGCTGAAGCGACTGCCCGTATTACGGATGATCGGAGTTTCACCCCTGGGTGCCCAGGTGGTGCCACTGTGATAATCAGACCGAATGCTGGCTTCATCGCCGAAATAGATGGTGGCGCCGACTTTTTTTGCTTCCTTGCGAATTTCCGGGTAGGTCTCTTCTTTCCATTGTTTCACGGCCTCTGGCTTTTGCTGGTAGGCCCGATGCAGGGGTTTCTGAGGCGTCAGCCCCAGGTTTCGAAGCAGACGACCGACCGAGACATCGCTTAACCGGACGTTGAACTTTTGCCGGATGAGCTCACGCACTCGGCCCCGAGTCCACAGGGCAAAATCAAACTTCAACTGGTCCGGCGTAAAGGTCGTTATCCAGATATACAGCTCCCGGATCTGAGCACCGCTCAGTTTCTTGGGACGACCGGAAATCTGCTTGGCCTTGAGCGCGTCAAAGCCACCCTCGCGGTAGGCAGCCAGCCATTCATAGATTCGTGCTCGGCTCATCCCCAGCGCTTTGATGACGACTTCTGGACTCTCGCCATCCATGACCCGTTGAACGGCGCGAACGCGAATGGCTTCTAATGTTTTGTGATCAAGTTTACGACCGTCATCGTGGCGCATGTGTGTAAATATCCGATAAGCTTGGCGAACGGAGCCTACATTATAAATGATGTTCGCTTACTTTCGAACCCATTAGTA
>NZ_NEFY01000012.1 GCF_002258215.1 Marinobacter vinifirmus | reverse complement strand
ATGTTGTCCGTAAAGGCGGCTTTGGTGTGCGCAGTCCGGTAGACGAAGCCTTCTAATAAAGCTCATCCGTCCTGGCTGCCATGATAAAGTCATTTTTATGCAACCCACCGATTTTGTGGGTCCACCAGCGCACGGTGGCTTTGCCCCACTCCAGCAAAATCGCCGGGTGATGGTTTTCCGCTTCGGCCAGGTCCGCCACTTTGTTGGTGAAGGCCTGTGCTTCCACAAAGTTTTTGAAGGTGAATACCCGGCGTAACTGTTCCTCTCCATCTACCATCACATCTTCCCAGTCGGGGATGGCGCTCAGCAGCTCCTGTTTCTCCTGGCCGGTCACTTTGGGGGCGTCTGCGAGGCAGGCTTCACAGGCTTGTTGGCTTAGTTTTGTCATGGCTGGTTCCTCCTTGTCGGGCTGCTGTGTTCAGCGTGGGTGTCGTGCCCGGTTTTATCAAGTTGGCAGTTGAAATTCCACCCTCACAAGAATACTGTATATATAAACAGTATTCGGATAATGTCCCATGAGCGAATTACTCAGCAGCCTTCTGCAAGATGCCCGTATCTGGCAGGGCCACAAGCACAGAAAGACCACCCAGCCGACGGAGTCGACGGGCTATCAGGTGCTGGATAACCAGCTGGGCGGTCTGGGCTGGCCTCGGGGTGCGTTGAGTGAGTGCCTGCTCGACACCTGCGGCATTGGCGAGTTGCACCTGGTACTGCCGCTGATGCAAAGGGTATCGGCCGCCGGCAAAACCATTTTCTGGCTGAACCCGCCACACACGCCCTACGCTCCGGCCCTCGCCCGGGAAGGGGTCAACCTGGACCACCTGGTGATGATCAACACCCGGGATCAGGGGGATTTTTTATGGACCATGGAAAACTGCCTGCGCTCGCCGGTGACCGGGCTGGTGCTGGCCTGGCCGGGCCAACTTGCCAGCCGGGATGTCCGGCGCCTGCAACTGGCGTCAGAGGCCGGCGGCAATGTGTGCGTGCTGTTTCGCAGCCGACGGTTTACAGAGCAGAATTCTCCGGCGGCCTTAAGGCTGGAACTGGCACCCGGTGAACACCAGGAACTCAAGGTAAACATCATCAAGCGCCGTGGCAGCTGGCCGGGGCAGCGTTGTTCTGTGGCCCTTGGGCACCGGGCCAACCTTGCCGTTCAGGACGCCCCCCGTGTTATTCACGGGCGCTGGCCCGGCGCCGGGAGATAACCCTGTGCTCTGGCTTTACCTGCACTTTCCGCACCTGTTGCTGGACCATGTCCGCCGCAACCAGGATGCCAGCGGCGCCCTGGCAATTGTAGACGGTGCCGGGCAATACGTTGTTCAGGCCTGCCCTGCCGCCCGGGACCTGGGTATCAGCCCGGGCATGCGCCTGAAGACAGCACTCGGCCTGGCCCCGGATCTCAACATACTGCGGGCAGATCCAAAACAGGAAGCCTGGTTACTGGAAGATCAGGCCCGCTGGCTGTACCACTATGCCGCCCATATCACCCTGGCGCCGCCGGATGGCCTCTGGGCAGAAATCAGCAGCCTGCAGAAACTGTATGGCGGTTTGCCGGCCATCTGGCAAACGGTGGAACAGGCGTTAACCGAGCGCCAGCTCACGGCCTGGGTGGCCATAGGCCACACGCCGCAGGCCGCCCGGTTGCTGGCCCATACCGGCAAGGGCGAATGCACCGCAGACAAGGGCCATATCCTGACGGAGCTTGGCAATCTGCCATTACAGGCTGCGGGCTTTGACAAGAAATCCTGCACTCGCCTGCAGCGCCTTGGCCTGAACACCCTGGGTGAGGTGTTTGCCCTGCCTGCCCCGGAACTGGCCCGGCGGTTATCGCCGGAGCTTCTGGCCATTATCCAGAAAATCCAGGGCACCCGGGCCGATCCCAAGGCGCCCTGGCAGCCGCCCCACACGTTCCGGCAACGGGCGGATTTTATTCAGGAGGTGGAGCACGCTCAGGGGCTGCTGTTCTCGCTGCAGCGGATACTGGCCGAGCTGGAGGAAGACCTGTGCTGGCGCCAGCAGGATACCGATACCCTGCTGCTGGTGTTACAGCACCGGCATGAAGAGCCCACCCGCCTGCGTATCCGCACTACCGGGCCGGAACACCGGGCCGAGGTGTTCCTGAAACTGATACAACTGAAGCTGGACCAGCAGCCGCTGCGGGCTCCGGTCACCGGCCTTGTTCTGGCGGTTAAACGCTTTACCGGCCGGGAGGCGCCCGGCGGCCAGGATCTGCTGGGTGAAACCCAGGACCTGAACGAAGCCTGGCATACCCTGATCAGCCGCCTTCAGGCCCGGCTGGGTGAACAGGCCCTCAGGCAACTAGCACCCAGGGATGATCACCGGCCGGAACAGGCCTGGTCTGCCGGCGAGGTACGCAAACCCGGTAAAGGCCAGGCGAGCACTTCGGCTCTACTTCCCCACCGTCCCCTGTGGCTGTTGAACGGCCCCCGGCCACTGGAGCAAACGCCGGTGGCCTGGCACTCCGGCCCGGAACGCATCAGCGGCGGCTGGTGGGATGGCCAGCGGGTGCACCGGGATTACTACATCGCCCAGTTACCGGGCGGCGAGCTGGCCTGGGTGTTCCGGGATGTTCACGATGGATGGTTCATACATGGATGGTTTGGCTGATGGCAGGCGGCTACGCAGAACTCTTCTGTTTCAGTAACTTCACCTTTCTCACCGGGGCCTCACACCCCCATGAGCTGGCAGAAAGGGCCCTGGAGCTGGGCTATGATGCCATTGCCATCACCGATGCCTGCTCGGTGGCAGGCATTCCGCGCGCCTGGGCCGCCCTGAAAGACAGCCCGGTAAAGCTGATCACCGGCAGCTGGTTTGAACTGGACGATGCCCCGGCTGGCGCGACCACGCCCCGCTTCATCCTGCTGGCCCAGTCCCGCAAGGGCTATGGCCAGCTGTGCCAGTTGATTACCACCGGCCGGCGCCGGGCAGACAAAGGCCAGTACCAGCTGTTTGCCCGGGATATCGAAACCCACGAGCTGGATCACTGTCTGTGCCTGTGGTTACCACCTGCCACGACAGGGGCCAGCTACGAACAGGCCCTGGCCTGTGGGGAATGGTTGCAGCGCTTGTTTGAACAACGCCTGCGCATTGCCGCCACCCGCACCCTGGAGGCCGGCGAAGAACAACAGCTGGTGCGTGTGCGCCAACTGGCCGAACAACTGCAACTTGCCATTGCCGCAACCGGCGAAGTACACATGCACGCCAGGGAACGCCAGCCCCTGCAAGATGTACTCACCGCCCTGCGCCACCACGCCACGGTCGAAAACGCCGGCCACTGCCTGTTCCAGAACGGCGAACGCTACCTGCGCCCGCTCCCGGTGCTGCAACGCCTGTTTCCGCCGGCCTGGCTTCAGGAAACCGTAAACATTGCCAACAGCTGCAGCTTCGAGCCCGGCAGCCTGCGCTATGAGTACCCGCCTGATCTTGTACCGGAAGGCGAAACCCCGGCGGCCTACCTCAAACGCCTGACCCGGGAAGGCGAACGCCGCCGTTATCCCGAAGGCACGCCGATGAAGGTGCAGGCGTTAATCCGCAAAGAGCTGGGGATGATCTCGGAGCTCAACTACGAGCACTACTTCCTCACCATCCACGACATCGTGGCCTTTGCCCGCAAACGGGGCATTCTGTGTCAGGGGCGAGGATCAGCCGCCAACTCGGCCGTCTGTTACTGCCTGGGCATTACCGAGGTGAACCCGGCCAAGGTCGAGCTGCTGTTTGAACGTTTCATCTCGAAAGACCGGGACGAGCCACCGGATATCGATGTGGATTTCGAGCACCAGCGGCGGGAAGAGGTCATCCAGTACATCTACCAGCGCTACGGCCGGGAACGGGCGGCGCTGGCCGCCACGGTTATCCGCTACCGCTACCGCAGCGCCATCCGGGATGTGGGCAAGGCACTTGGCTTTGATGCCGCCCTGGTAGAAAAGCTGCTCGACGGCATCGACTGGCGCGATAAAAGCACCAACTGGCGTCAGCAGATACTGGACAAGGGGCTCACCCGCAACCCGAAAGTGGCGGAGCAGTTCTTTACCCTGGTGAACACCTTACTGGGCTTTCCCCGCCACCTGTCTCAACACGTAGGTGGTTTTGTTATCAGCGCAGGGCCACTGGCGGAACTGGTGCCGGTGGAAAACGCCGCCATGGAAGGCCGCACGGTCATCCAGTGGGATAAGGACGACCTGGAAAGCCTGGGCCTGATGAAAGTGGATGTACTGGCTCTGGGCATGCTCACCGCCATCCGCAAGGCACTGGAGCTGATCAGCGAAGAAAAAGGCCAGGCCTTCACCATGCAGGATGTGCCCCAGGAAGACCCGGACACCTACGCCATGCTGCAAAAAGGCGACAGCATCGGCGTATTCCAGGTGGAATCCCGGGCCCAGATCAACATGCTCCCGCGCCTGAAACCGGAAACCTTCTACGACCTGGTGATCGAAGTCGCCATCGTGCGCCCCGGCCCCATTCAAGGCAATATGGTGCACCCCTATTTGCGCCGGAAACACGGCCTGGAACCCGTCGAATTCCCCAACGATGCCGTCCGCCAGGTACTGGAACGCACATTGGGCGTGCCCATCTTCCAGGAACAGGTAATCAAACTGGCCATGGTCGCCGCCGGCTTTACCGGAGGCGAGGCCGACAAACTGCGCCGGGCTATGGCCGCCTGGAAATCCCACGGGGACTTAACCCCGTTCCGGGACAAGCTCATCACCGGCATGCTCGAACGAGGCCATGATCCGGACTTTGCCGAGCGCCTGTACCAACAGATCTGCGGCTTCGGCGGCTACGGCTTCCCGGAATCCCACGCCGCCAGCTTCGCTTTACTAGTCTACGTCTCCGCCTGGATAAAGCGCCACTACCCGGCCGCCTTCTACTGCGCCCTGCTCAACAGCCAGCCCATGGGCTTCTACTCCCCCAGCCAACTGGTACAGGACGCCCAACGCCACAAGGTCACCGTACTGGCACCAGACGTAAACCACAGCCACCGTGAACACACCCTGCAAGGCCCGGAAAAACACCTTCGCCTTGGCCTCCGGATTATTCAGGGACTGTCTTCCAGCGGCGCTGACCGCATCCACCAGCACCGCCCGAAAAACGGCTACCAAAGCGCCGCCGAACTGCGCACACGCGCCGGCCTCAACCAACGCGACATGGAACTCCTCGCCGGCGCCAACGCCATGCCCGGCTTCACCAGCAACCGCCACCAGGCCTACTGGCAACTGCTCGAACACGAAGAACCGGCCGAACTCTTCGCCAACGAACCCATGGCAGACTACCAACCCGAACCCTGCCACCTGCTCCCGGAACCCACCGAAGGCCAGAACGTCCTCGCAGACTACAGCAGCCAGGGCTTAACACTACAAAGACACCCCCTCGCCCTGCTCCGCGAACAAGGCCACCTGAGCTACTGCCTCACCGCCGACCAACTCAAAACCACCCGCCCCGGCATCCCCGTACAAGTCGCCGGCCTGGTCACCGGCCGCCAACGCCCCGGCACCGCCTCCGGCGTCACCTTCGTCACCCTCGAAGACGAAACCGGCAACATCAACGTCGTCGTCTGGCTCGAAACCGCCCGAAGACAACGCAAACCGTTACTCACCGCCCGCTTGTTACACGTGAAGGGTGTTATCGAAAAAGAGGGTGATATCGTTCATGTCATGGCCGGCAAGCTGTCTGATCTGAGCCACCTGATTAACTCGTTACCGGTTAGCTCCAGAGATTTTCACTGAACACCAAAACCAGAATGGCGCCCATTTTGTGCAGGCACCTCGAAAGTTCGAAGCATCAGTGTGAGGCTGCTTTCCAAAAATGTGCGGAGCCATGGATGGCGGAGCAGAAGCGCCACAAGGATGTGCCGCAAGGAGCGGTTTTTGGAAAGCAGCCTCACACTGATGCCACCACCAAAACTCAAAGGCCAGATAAAAGAAAACCCCGCCGAAGCAGGGTTCTCTATAACTACAGCAGTGAAAACAATCAGCTCAGAAGCTTGATCATCACACCCGCTGCAACCGCAGAGCCGATAACACCAGCCACGTTCGGGCCCATTGCGTGCATCAGCAGGAAGTTCTGCGGGTTGGCTTCCAGGCCCACCTTGTTGGACACCCGCGCCGCCATTGGCACCGCAGACACCCCGGCAGAACCGATCAGCGGGTTGATCTGCTCCTTGCTCAGCTTGTTCATCAGCTTCGCCATCAGAACACCCGAAGCAGTACCCACACCGAAGGCCACAATACCCAGGCCCAGGATACCCAGGGTCTGGCCATCCAGGAACTTGTCCGCCATCAGCTTGGAGCCAACGGACAGACCCAGGAAAATGGTCACGATGTTGATCAGTGCGTTCTGGGCAGTATCGCTCAAACGCTCTACCACGCCACACTCACGCATCAGGTTACCGAAGCAGAACATACCCAGCAGCGGAGCCGCATCCGGCAGGAACAGAACCACGGCAATCAGCACCACCAGCGGGAAGATGATCTTCTCTTTCTTGCTCACCGGGCGCAGCTGGCTCATCTTGATCTTGCGCTCCTGCTCGGAGGTCAGCGCCTTCATGATCGGCGGCTGGATCATCGGCACCAGCGCCATGTAGGCGTAGGCAGACACCGCAATCGCACCCAGAAGGTGTGGCGCCAGAACACTGGATACATAGATGGACGTCGGGCCGTCAGCACCACCGATGATACCGATGGCTGCCGCTTCCAGAATGGTAAATTCCAGAACGCCGGTCCAGTCCAGCAGGGCCGCACCCAGTACCGTACCGAAGATACCGAACTGAGCCGCTGCACCCAGCAGCAGGGTCTTGGGGTTTGCCAGCAGCGGGCCGAAGTCGGTCATCGCGCCTACACCCATGAAGATCAACAGCGGCCCAATGGTGCTACCAATAACCACGGAGTAGAAGTTGTACAGCATACCGTTGCCGTAGCCGTAATCCTGGGCGATGGAATTGGCCATGGCCATTTCAGAGTAGCTGGCTTCCTTGACCGCTTCCTTGAAGATATCTTTCAGCTCCGGGGTCACCGCCTGGCCGGCCTGGTAGGCCACGTCCAGGGGCGCCGCCAGGGCCGCCAGAATCTCGGTACTGCCATTCTTCAAAGAAAAGTGGATGGCATTTTCCGCCGCAGTCAGGGCCAGCCCTGCCTCCGGAATATTCGCCAGGATACCGCCGAACCCGATGGGGACCAGCAGCAGTGGCTCGAACTTCTTGTTGATCGCAAGATAGAGGAGCAGCAGGCCGATGGCGATCATCACCACCTGGCCGAGCTCGATATTGAACAGGCCACTACCTGTCCACAGTGTCATCATTTTATCCATGGAATGCTGGCCCTTATGCGATTGTCAGCATTTCATCATCAACGGAGACGGCATCCCCCTCCTTGATGAAGACTTCACCGATGGTACCGGCCTTGGGTGCGCGCACCTCGGTTTCCATTTTCATGGCTTCGAGGATAATCATCACATCGCCCTCTTCCACGGTGTCACCCGGAGAAACGTGCACTTTCCAGATGTTGCCGCCCAGAGGCGCCAGTACAGGCTCGCCTTCGCCAGCGGCCGGAGCAGCGGCCGCCGGTGCAGAAGACGCACCACCCTGGCCTTCGATCTGGCTGATTTCGCCACCTTCGTTCACGGCCACCACATACTTCTGGCCATTCACTTCCACGGTGTAGGTCTCAGGACCTGCGGCTTTCTTGGCCGGTGCTACGTCGTCAGCACTCGGTACCGGCTCGAACGCATCCGGGTTGCCACGGTTTTCCAGGAACTTCAGGCCAATCTGCGGGAACAGGGCGTAGGTCAGAACGTCGTCCACTTCCTGCTCGGCCAGCTTGATGCCCTTTTCCTTGGCGATGTCTTTCAGCTCGGCGGTCAGCTTGTCCATTTCCGGCTCGATTTTGTCAGCCGGGCGGCAAGTGATCGCTTCTTTGCCATCCAGAACCCGCTCTTGCAGTTCCTTGTTGAACGGCGCCGGTGCGGAACCGTACTCGCCCTTCAGGATGGCGGCGGTTTCCTTGGAGATCGACTTGTAGCGCTCGCCGGTCAGTACGTTCAGTACCGCCTGGGTGCCCACAATCTGGGAGGTCGGGGTTACCAGCGGGATATAGCCCAGGTCTTCACGTACCTTGGGAATCTCGGCCAGCACCTGGTCGAACTTGTCGCTGGCGTTCTGCTCTTTCAGCTGGCTTTCCATGTTGGTCAGCATGCCGCCCGGAACCTGGGCAATCAGGATGCGGGAATCGACGCCTTTCAGGCTGCCTTCGAACTTGGCGTACTTCTTACGCACTTCGCGGAAGTAAGACGCAATTTCTTCCAGCAGGTTCAGGTCCAGGCCGGTATCGCGGTCGGTCCCTTCCAGGATCGCCACAATCGCCTCGGTGGGCGAATGGCCGTAGGTCATACTCATGGAGGAGATGGCCGCATCCACGTTATCAATGCCGGCTTCGGCGGCTTTGATTGCGGTGGCGGTGGACATGCCGGTGGTGGCATGGCACTGCATGTGAATGGGGATATCCAGCTCTTTCTTCAGACGGCTGACCAGGTCATAAGCCACGTAAGGCTTAAGCAGACCGGCCATGTCCTTGATGGCGATGGAATCGGCACCCATGTCGGCGATTTCCTTAGCCAGCTCCACCCAGTTCTCGATGGTGTGTACCGGGCTGGTGGTGTAGGAAATCGTACCCTGGGCATGCTTGCCGGTCTGGCGAACGGCCTTGATGGCGGTGGCCAGGTTGCGGGGGTCGTTCATCGCATCAAAAATACGGAACACGTCTACGCCGTTTTCGGCGGCACGGTCTACAAACCGCTCTACCACGTCATCCGCATAGTGACGGTAGCCCAGAAGGTTCTGGCCGCGCAGCAGCATTTGCTGGGGCGTGTTGGGCATGGCTTTCTTCAGCTCGCGGATGCGATCCCAGGGGTCTTCACCCAGGTAACGGATACAGGAATCAAAGGTAGCACCACCCCAGGATTCGAGGGACCAGAAACCGACTTTGTCGAGTTTCTCGGCAATCGGCAGCATGTCATCCAGCCGCATGCGGGTGGCCAGCAGGGATTGGTGGGCGTCACGCAGAATTACGTCCGTAATCCCAAGCGGTTTTTTCGTGTCAGTCATCGTGTCAGCCTTCTGTTAAAAGGTTCTAATCTGTACCAGGGTCACTTCTTGTGGCGTGCCCGGTATTGTGCAATCGCCTTCTTGATGGCCTCGGCGGTGTCAGGGTCAACCGACGTGGGCGCCTTCGGCTTGGCACGTGGCGTTCTGGCCGGGGTTGCCGGCTCTGGCGGCGCAAACCGCAGAATGATTTTGGACATCAGGCCGGTCGCGAATACCAGGATAACCAGGAACACGAACACGAAACCCATGCCGGCGATCATCAGCTCAACGGCTTGTGACATCAGGTCATTCATAGCGAACAGCTACCTGTATTGGTTTGTGTGATTTCCCCGGATTACCACCAGGCCAAATAGGACCAAAGTCTTATGGCCTAAAAAAGCAAAACGGGAGGCAAAATCCTGCGTAATTTACCGGTTTCATTGATCAGGAGCAACCTAAAGGACACATTTCTATAGGGAGTTTCCGAGCGCTCCGGCCTGAAAAGACAACTGAAGCGCCACTTTACTCAAAGCGCGATTACGCAAAGCGAACGCGTATTTTCCTGCCTTTCACCTTACCCGCTTCAAGCCTGGCGAGCGCCTTATCTGCCCACTCTACCTGCACTGCAACAAAGCACTGGAAATCGAACAGATCAATTTTGCCTACCGCAGAGCCGGGAATGCCTGCGTCACCGGTGAGCGCTCCCAGAACATCACCGGGGCGGACCTTTTCTTTACGACCTCCGGCCAGGCACAGCGTTTTCATGGGCGGGCGTACCGGGCGCACCCGTTCTGCCAACAGCCCGGCCGTATCACCCCACTCCACGGACTTTGCCCGATCAGCTTCCAGACGGGTTATCTTGTGCCCCTGCTTCGGCGTGCACAGCGTAATCGCATGGCCTTGCTCCCCCGCCCGGCCGGTACGCCCGATTCGGTGGGTGTAAACTTCCGGATCCCGCGCAGGCTCGGCATTGATCACCAGCGGCAGGCCTTTGATGTCCAGCCCCCGGGCCGCCACATCCGTAGCCACCAGCACGGTGCAGCTCTGGTTAGCAAACTTCACCAGCGTGCCATCCCGGTCTTTCTGGTCGAGGTCACCGTGTAAAGACAAGGCAGCAAATCCCAACCGGGAAAGCTCGTCGGCCAGCTCATCACAGTCGCGCTTGGTGGTACAGAACACCAGGCTGGCCGATGGCTGGAAACGCGAAAGCAACGCCGCCACTGCAGCAACCTGCTGATCCGGCGCGATTTCATAGAACAGCTCTTCAATATCCGGCCCGGATTCCTGTGCCTCAACCCGCACATCTTCCGGCTCGGACTGGAAGCGTTCACTGATGGTACGGATCGCGTCTGGCCAGGTAGCCGAAAACAAAAGTGTCTGGCGATTACGTGGCGTCTGCGAAAGAATTGAAGTCATCACTTCCTCAAAACCCATGTCCAGCATCCGGTCTGCTTCATCCAGCACCAGGGTTTTCATGCGATCCAGGTTTAACGTGCCCTTGCGAAGGTGGTCCTCCACCCTGCCCGGGGTGCCCACCACAATATGGGCGCCGTGGCTAAGCGAACCAATCTGCGGGCCAATGGGCACACCGCCACACAGGGTAAGCACCTTTACGTTTTCCTTTGCCCGAGCCAGCTCCCGAAGGGCCTTGGCCACCTGGTCTGCCAGCTCCCGGGTAGGACACAACACCAGCGCCTGTACCGCGAACTGCTTCGGCTGCAGCTTTTCGATCAGCGGTATGCCGAAGGCCGCGGTCTTGCCGCTGCCGGTCTGGGCCATGGCAATCACATCCCGGCCAGCCATGGCCGGCGGCATGGCTTTTACCTGAATACCGGTTGGCTGCGTGTAATTCAGCCGGTCAAGGTTGGCCTGCATGGCAGGCGACAGGCCCAGCTCTTTGAAAGAAGACATAAAAAATCCGTGAGGTGAAGTAAACGTGGGTTATTGAGTGCGCACTGACGGCGTATACTGAACAGATAATTGCTGAAGTTTATCACGAATCCACGGAGTCACTGATGGCGTCTTTGCAGGAACAACTTATGAAAGCCGGGCTGGCTGATGAGAAAAAGGCCCGGGCCATTCGCAGCGAAAAGCGTAAACAGCGGAAACAACAGCCGAAAGGCGCTGCCCAGGTGAATGAAGCCGAAGAGCGCGCACGCAAGGCAAGGCAGGAACAGGCCGAAAGAGATCGTCAGCTAAACCTGGAACGGCAGAAAGAAGCCGAGAAAAAAGCCATCCAGGCCCAGATTCGCCAGCTGATCGAAACCAACCGACTGGATCGCAGCCGGGGCGAGACGTCTTACCAGTTTGTTGACGGCAAGAAGATCAAGAAAATCCTGGTGGCCGAGAAGATGGTTGATCAGCTTTCGAGGGGGCGGCTGGCCATCGTCGCCCTTGGCGAAAACTACGAAGTTGTCCCGGACAAGGTGGCACGCAAGATTATGGAACGGGATGAAGCCGCCGTTATCTCAATGCATGAACGGAAACAGGACGACGCCGGCGAGGACGATCCGTACGCGGGTTATGAGATTCCCGACGATTTGATGTGGTAACAGAAACAAAAAGCCCCGCACTTGGCGGGGCTTTTTGTTTAATATGGCGCGGCTGGGAGGATTAGGCGGGCCTTCGGCCCTTCCCCTTCGGGGCCGCCGTCGCGCTGCTCCGGCGTTCCTCAACCCACTTCGCGGGTTTCGGTCGAACCTCTATCGGTTCAAATCCTCCCAGCTATACAACGCAAAACGCCTCAGCCTGTGGGGTACACAAACTGAGGCGCTTTGACTTTAATATGGCGCGGCTGGGAGGATTCGAACCTCCGACCGCCTGGTTCGTAGCCAGGTACTCTATCCAGCTGAGCTACAGCCGCTTGAAACTGATTGGCGAAAATTGGCGCGGCTGGGAGGATTCGAACCTCCGACCGCCTGGTTCGTAGCCAGGTACTCTATCCAGCTGAGCTACAGCCGCACAATCTTTCGCAGTGGTTGAATGCTACTTCAACCGGTTCTCGCCTTTCCGCTGGGAAATGGCGGAGAGGGAGGGATTCGAACCCTCGGTACGATTGCTCGTACGGTTCCTTAGCAGGGAACTGGTTTCAGCCACTCACCCACCTCTCCTTGAGAACGGGGCGTATACTACCATAATTTTTCTGTTTTCATAGGGTTGACACGATATTTTTCTAACCGATTTTCCCTATTATTAAAAAAGCCGCTCAGGTTTCCCTTGAGCGGCTTTCTTTCTGATCAACGATTACCCGGTTCCGGCTCGTCAGAGCCTTTTTCGGACTGAATTCGCTGATAGATTTCTTCACGGTGAACGGCAACATCTTTAGGTGCGTTAACACCGATGCGAACCTGGTTCCCCTTCACTCCGAGAACGGTAACGGTAATTTCGTCACCGATCATCAGAGTTTCGCCAACGCGGCGAGTCAAAATCAACATATCCCTTTCTCCCTATTCCAAAGCTACCTGTTCCGACTACATTTCTATGTACTTGTTGCTTTTATAATGAGATCACCGCGAAGTCTAAAGGCGGAATAATACTTATACAATCTCCAACCTCTATAGATTTCCTCAATGACCTTCAGGAGGAAGCAAAGGGCACCCTGCCCTCACATTCCTTCTTCTACTACCCCGGACTTGTCCAGCTCGAAGGCACTGTGCAGTGCGCGAACGGCCAGTTCGAGATATTTCTCGTCGATCACCACGGAAATCTTGATTTCCGATGTGGAGATCATCTGAATATTGATGCCTTCGTTAGACAGCGCTTCGAACATTTTAGTTGCAACGCCGGCATGGGAACGCATGCCAACACCCACAATGCTCACCTTCGCAATCTTGGTGTCGCCGCCCACTTCACCGGCCCCGATTTCAGTGCTGATGCCGCGCAGAACGTCCTGGGCACGTTTGAAATCATTACGGTGAACCGTGAAGGTGAATGCGGTTTTGTTATCCTCACCCACGTTCTGGACAATCATGTCCACCTCGATGTTGGCATCGCTCACCGGCTTGAGAATCCGCAGGGCGCTGCCCGGGGTGTCAGGCACTCCGGAGATAGTCAGTTTGGCTTCATCACGGTTAAAGGCAATGCCGGAAACAACCGGTTGTTCCATGGCGTTCTCATCCTCAAAAGTAATCAGGGTACCCTCGCCTTCTGCGAAGCTGGACAGCACCCTTAATGGAACATTGTATTTACCTGCAAATTCGACGGCCCGTATCTGGAGCACTTTCGAGCCCAGGCTGGCCATCTCAAGCATCTCTTCGAACGTAATTCGCTCAAGCCGGCGCGCGCTGTCTACTACCCGTGGGTCGGTCGTATAAACGCCGTCAACATCGGTGTAAATCTGGCACTCGTCCGCCTTCAGCGCCGCCGCCAATGCAACGGCTGTGGTATCGGAACCACCGCGGCCCAGCGTGGTGATATTGCCGTGCTCATCAACACCCTGGAAACCGGCAACCACAACAACCCGGCCTGCATCCAGATCCGCGCGCATGTTCTGCTCGTCGATATCTTTAATGCGTGCCTTGGTATGGCTGCTGTCCGTCAGTATCCGCACCTGGGAGCCGGTGTAAGACCGGGCATCACAGCCGCGCTTCTGCAGCGCCATAGACAACAGGGCGATAGTGACCTGCTCACCGGTGGAAACCAGCACGTCCATTTCGCGGGGCGTGGGCTCTTCCATAATGTCGTTGGCCAGGGCAATCAGGCGATTGGTCTCGCCGCTCATAGCGGAGACCACCACCACAATGTCGTGACCATCTTTGCGGAACTGACACACCTTGTCAGCGACCGCTTCAATCCGTTCGGTTGTGCCGACGGATGTACCACCAAATTTCTGAACCAACAGAGCCATGCTTTCCCAAACTCCGAAACGGGCCTTACAGCGGAGCCAGGCTCCGCCAGTCAAATAAAGCGGGTGGAATTATAAACCTCCGCCCGCTTCCGAAAACAGTTGCTTATCCGATATTTTGCTCGACCCAGCCCGGAACTCCGGCCAGGGCATCTGCCAGCCTGGACGGATCGTTACCACCGCCCTGAGCCATATCCGGGCGACCACCGCCTTTACCATCTACCTGGGCACACAGATGCTTCATCAGGTCGCCAGCCTTGATGCGGCCAGTGGCTGACTTGGTTACGCCGGCAACCAGCGTCACCTTGCCATCCTCCACAGTGGCCAGCACCACCACACCCTCGCCCAGCTTGTTCTTCAACTGGTCAGCGGTTTCCATCAGGGCCTTGCGGTCTGCACCTTCCAGCTCTGCTGCCACAACCTTCAATCCGGCAACCTCAACCGCGTTACCAGCAAGGTCGCTACCGGCGGAGCTGGCCAGCTTGGCCTTCAGGCCATCCATGTCTTTTTCCAGCTGACGGTTGCGGTCGAGAACCTGCTGAACTTTCTCCACGACAGTCTCGCGGGTGCCCTTAACCAGGCGGGCGATTTCACGCAGGGTGCGCTCGGTGGCGTCCAGCCATTCCAGGGCGCCGAAGCCAGTCACCGCTTCAATACGGCGAACGCCAGAGGAAATACCGCTCTCGGAGGTAATACGGAACAAACCGATGTCGCCGGTGCGGGATACGTGGGTACCGCCACATAGCTCAACAGAATAGCGATCGGTACCCATGCTCAGAACCCGAACCACGTCGCCGTACTTCTCGCCGAACAGCGCCATCGCGCCCTTGGCCTTGGCGGTTTCCATATCGGTAACGTCGATTTCAACCGGGGTATTTTCCAGAATCTGCTCGTTAACCTGACGCTCAATCTCTTTGAGCTGTTCCGCCGTGACTGCCTCGAAGTGGGAGAAGTCGAAACGCAATTTGTCGGGATCTACCAACGAGCCCTTCTGGGTTACATGTTCACCGAGAACCTTACGCAGTGCTGCGTGCAGCAGGTGCGTGGCGGAGTGGTTACGCTTGGTGCGCTCGCGGCGGGCGTGATCGATACGGGCGTCTACTTCCAGACCCGGGAACAGCTCACCCTCTACCAGCGTACCCACATGCAGGTGGTTATCGCCCTCTTTACGGGTGTCGGTTACCTTGAACCGGCCACCGCTCCAGGTCAGCAGGCCGGTGTCACCCACCTGGCCGCCGGATTCTGCGTAGAACGGGGTACGCTCCAGCACCACAACACATTCGTCACCGGCTTCGGCGGTTTTCTCTTCGCCATTCACCAGAACGATGCGGATTCGCTCGTGGCCGTCGATGTGGTCGTAACCGGTAAACTCGGTTTTCCCTTCGATTGTGATGCCTGCGGCGTTGTAATCAATGCCGAACTTGCTGGCCGCCCGGGCACGGTCACGCTGGGCTTCCATGGCCTTTTCGTAGCCTTCGTAGTCGAGGGTCAGTCCACGCTCGCGGGCGATATCGTTGGTCAGGTCTACCGGAAAGCCGTAGGTGTCGTACAGGGTAAACACGGTTTCGCCGGGAATTTCAGTGCCCTTCAGCTCGGCAATATCCTGTTCCAGCAGGCGCAGGCCTTTGTCCAGGGTCTTGGCGAACTGCTCTTCTTCCTGCAGCAGTACTTTTTCGATCTGCTTGCGGCTGCTGACCAGCTGCGGATAGGCATCGCCCATCAGTTCAACCAGGGCACCGGTAAGCTTGTAGAAGAACGGTTCGTTCGCACCCAGCTTGTTACCGTGACGGGCTGCACGGCGGATGATCCGGCGCAGCACAAAGCCACGGCCTTCGTTGGACGGCATCACGCCATCGGCAATCAGGAAGGCACAGGAGCGGATGTGGTCAGCCACGACGCGCAGTGAGGCCTCGGTAGTGGCTGCACCACCCAGAATTTCAGAAGCAGCTTTCAGCAAATCCTGGAACAGGTCGATTTCATAGTTGCTGTGAACGCCCTGCAACACCGCTGCAATTCGCTCCAGGCCCATACCGGTATCCACAGAAGGCTTGGGCAGGTTCAGCATCTCGCCATCGGCGGTGCGGTTGTATTGCATGAACACCACGTTCCAGATCTCGATGTAGCGGTCGCCGTCTTCCTCCGGGCTACCAGGAGGGCCGCCAGCCACGTCCGGGCCGTGGTCGTAGAAGATTTCGGTGCAGGGGCCGCAGGGGCCGGTGTCACCCATCTGCCAGAAGTTGTCGGAGGCGTAGCGCGCACCCTTGTTGTCGCCAATGCGGACAATGCGGTCTGTTGGAACGCCAACTTCTTTGTTCCAGATATCAAAGGCTTCGTCGTCTTCGGCGTAAACCGTTACCCACAGCTTCTCCTGGGGCAGGTTCAGGTGCTTCTCACCGGTCAGGAAGGTCCAGGCAAAGTTAATGGCCTCGCGCTTGAAGTAATCGCCGAAGCTGAAGTTGCCCAGCATTTCGAAGAAGGTATGGTGGCGGGCGGTATACCCCACGTTCTCCAGGTCGTTATGCTTGCCGCCGGCGCGCACACACTTCTGGGAGGATGTTGCCCGGTTATAGTCGCGCTCTTCACGGCCAAGGAAGGTATCCTTGAACTGGTTCATGCCAGCGTTGGTGAACAACAGTGTCGGGTCGTCTGCCGGTACCAGGGAACTGCTCGGCACAATGGTGTGACCTTGCTGTTTGAAATATTCCAGAAACGCCTGTCGCAACTCTGCGGTTTTCATAGACCTTTGATACCTTTGAAATAGCAATACTTACATGCGTGTGCAAATCCGCTACTCTAGCACACGCCGAGAACAGGAAAAACGTGAAACCTCACAGGAGACCCCATGCCCCGACGCTTTCATGACGCCGAGCAACTGCTGCCACCGGCAACCGCCCTCAAGCGGGCTCTGGCGATTATTTACGATGGCCTGATCAGTATTGCGGTCCTGCTGGTCGCCACCTGGATTTATACCATGATTGCCGGGTGGATTACGGGCTGGGACAAGTACGAACAAATGGCTGAGGCCGGCCAGCTCTCGGGCGATCCGGGGCTCACCTTCGTGCTCTTCCTGGTGCTGTATCTGTTCTTTGCCTACTTCTGGACCCGCATTGGCCAGACCCTGGGTATGCAGGTATGGCGGGTTCGGATCGAAAACCTGGACGGTACTTCAGTCAGCTGGACCCAGGCCCTGTTTCGTTACGGCACAGCTTCGGCGGTGGTTTTCCTCACCATGCTGGCAAGCCATTACATCGGTACCGTTACCCTGCTGATCAGCGTTCCCGCCATTATTGCTCTGTTCTACCCGATCAACGGACTGTCACTGACCGACCGGGCCTCCAACAGCGTTGTGGTTCAGGTAGAAAAAGCCGCGAAAAAGTAAGCCTTCCGGGCCGGTTCAGCCGGCCCTTCTCATCAGCACCGCACCCACCACGGCATTGATGGCAATCGGCGCCAGTACAGCAATCATGGGGTTAAAGCCGTACACCATGCTCATGGGCCCGAGCAGATCCTGCATGTATTTGAACAACAAACCCACCAGCAAGCCGGTAAACACCCGGAAGCCCATGGTTACAGAACGCAGGGGGCCGAACACAAAGGAAATCGCCACCAGCACCATAACCGCCGTACCCAGCGGCATCAGTGCTTTCTTCCAGAACGCCAGCCAGTACTGTGCCGCAGTCAGCCCTTGCTCCCCCAGATAGGTGGCGTAGGTATACAGGCCACTCATCGACAGGTTTTCCGGCTTCACAATCAGCACACTCAAGACATCCGGAGACAAGCCGGTATCCCAGCGCAGGGTTTCATGGGCTTCCCGCACCGTTTGCTCACCTTCCATGCGGGTCACCGCCACGTTCTCCAGCAACCAGTGATCACCCTGGAACACCGCCCGCTCGGAAAAGCTGGACTGCTCCAGCTGGCGCTGATCATCAAACCGGAACAGCGAAACCCCTACCAGGCCGCCATCCGGCTGCACCGCATTCAGGTGCATGAAGGTATTGCCTTCCCGGTGCCAGACACCGTGGGCCGAGGCGACATTCTTGCCGGCCCCCAGGGCAATGGCCTTGTCGCTCTGAGCCAGCCGTTCGGTGTTGGGTGCCACGTATTCACCAATTGCCACACCCAGCAACACAATAACCAGCGCCGGCTTCATGGCAGACCAGACAATCCGCTTCAGCGACACCCCGACGGCGCGAATCACCGTTAGCTCCGACGAACTCGCCATGGCCCCCAGCCCAACCAGGCACCCCATAAAAGCCCCGAGCGGCAGGTAATCGTAGATCCTGCGGGGCAAGGTGAGCGCCACGTACCAAAGCGCCTGCACCGTCTGGTAATCGTTGCGGGTGTCTTCCAGCTCGGCAATGAAGGCGAAGATCACGTCCAGCGACAGCACCACCACCATCACCAGGAACATGGCACCGCCAACGGTGCGCATTACATAGTTGTCGATCTTACGCACTGGCACGGCCCTCCTTCTCCAGCCGGCGGCGATGCAGCCAGGCCGGCCCGAAATGCAGCCATAACCCTAGCGCCAGGAACAGCGCGTGCACCCAGAGCATGCCGATCCACTCCGGCACCTTGCCGTCTGCCAGTGCGTCCCGGGCCACGATCAGAAGGCCCAGATAGGTGATATACACGAGCATTGCAGGTAAAAGATGGAAGAACCGGCCCTGCCGGGGATTCACCCGGCTCAGACGAACCGCCAGCAGGGTAACGATCGGAACGATTAACGGCAGGGAGAAGCGCCAGTGCAACAGGGCGCGATCTTCAAGGTTGTCTGATCGCCATAGATCCAGGGTACTGATGCCCTCTTCCAGCTCGCGATCACCCGCTTCGCCGGCCTGGATCTTGAGGCCATAGGCCTCGAACCGGGTTACGTTGTAATCCAGCTGCCCCGGCATACCCTGAAAGCGGCCGCCTTCTTCCAGAATCAGGAACCGGCTGCCGGTTTTCTCGTCGATCAACTGCGAACCGGTCTCTGCTGTAATCAGGGTAACGCCTTCACCGTTGCGACCGTGCTCGGCAATGAACACACCCTGCAGCTCACGCTTGTCGTCACTGAGCGCTTCGGTATAGGTCACCCGGGTACCGGAGCTGAGATCCTGGAACCGTCCGGGCGCGAGCATTTCAAACTCGGTGGCTTTGCGCTGTTCGTTAAAAATATGCTCCACCTGCTTCATGCCCCAGGGTGAGATAAACAGGCTCATTGCGCCCACCACCAGCATCACCGGCAGCGCACCCACCAGGGTTTTCTGCAACAGCTCCCGCTCGCTGACGCCGCAGGCGAACAGCACCGTCATCTCGCTTTCCAGGTACATCCGGCCGTAGGCCAGCAGAATGCCGATAAACAATCCCAAGGGCAGGATCAGCTCCAGAAAACCGGGGAAACGGTAGCCCATAATGGCGAACAACACGCCCGCTGCCAGCTCGCCTTCAGCCGCACTCGCCAGGTACTTGATAAACCGGCCGCTCATGAACACCAGCAACAAAATGCCGGAAACAGCAAGCATGCTGACCATGATCTGGCGGATGAGGTAACGGAAAATGATGCTCAAACTGATCTCTCTGGCCGCGCCCTTTCAGGAGATGGAGGATAAGAGGAACTGCGCGTATTCTATGTAACCTTGGGAATGAATGACAGTACAGGAACAACTCGTTAAAGCCATCGTAACGATAAGGCCTTATCGCTTGATTATTCGCGGCTTTGCCCCAATCCTTATTAACATTCGATCAAACCCGCCCGGCGCGGACCTAAACAGAATAACCTGACAACGGGAGTTGCCATGAATTTCAGCCTGAGCAGTAAAGCCATTGCCGCCACCAAAACCGATTGCCTGGTCATCGGCCTCCCCGAAAAAGGTACCTGGCCTGACACCACAACACAGGCAGACGAAACCCTGGGCGGGCTGATCAAGCAACTCGAAAAAGCTGGCGACCTGACCGGCAAGAATGCTTCAGTTAACACCATCCCGCTGGTCGACCAGCCCTGGCAGCGCCTGGTTGTGGTCGGCACCGGCAAAGATGCAGACCGCACACCGGCCAACTTCCGCAAAGCCCTGATCGCCATGATGGGCGCCCTGAAAGACGGCCCGTCCAAAAACGCCCTGATCTGCCTGGCCGACACGGCCCTGCAGGGCGAAGATGCTGTCAGCAACGAAGAAGCGCGCCTGAACCTGATTGGCCGCATCCTGGAAGACCAGCTGTACAGCTTCACCGGTTTCAAAAGTGAAAAGCCTGCGGCCCGCAAGCTCAAGAAAGTGACCGTACAGGCCTCCGGTGCCGGCAAAGCCCTGAAAGATGCCTTCAACCTGGGCCTGTCCACCGGCCGCGGCATGAACTACACCAAGGATCTGGGTAACACCCCGCCCAACATCTGCCACCCGGTATGGCTGGCCGAACAGGCACAGGCCATGGCCAAGGAACACGACTGCATCAAGACCGAAGTGCTTGATGAAAAGCAGATGGAAAAGATGGGTATGAACACCATCCTGGCCGTGGGCAAAGGCTCCAAGCAGCCCCCGCGCCTGATCGTGATGGAATACCGTGGCGGCAAAGCCAAGGACAAACCCTACGTGCTGGTGGGTAAAGGCATCACCTTCGACACCGGCGGCATCAGCCTCAAGCCCGGCGAAGGCATGGACGAGATGAAGTACGACATGGGCGGTTCCGCCAGCGTATTCGGCGCCATGAAAGTACTGGCTGAAACCAAGCCCAAAATCAACGTAGTCGCGGTGATTGCGGCCGCCGAAAACATGCCGGATGGCGGCGCCTCCCGACCGGGCGACATCGTAACCACCCTGAGCGGCATGACCGTTGAAATCCTCAACACCGACGCCGAAGGCCGCCTGGTACTGTGCGACGCCCTCACCTACGTGAAGAAATTTGACCCGGCTGCCGTAGTCGACATGGCCACCCTCACAGGTGCCTGCATCATCGCCCTGGGCAACCACGCCACCGGCCTGCTGTCCAACAACGACGAACTGGCCAACGAACTGCTGGCCGCGGGCGAGCGCACCGGCGACCGCGCCTGGCGCCTGCCGCTCTGGGACGAATACCAGAGCCAGCTCGACAGCAACTTCGCCGACATGGCCAACATCGGCGGCCGCCCGGCCGGCACCATCACCGCGGCCTGCTTCCTGAGCCGGTTCGCGAAAGACTACCGCTGGGCCCATCTGGACATCGCCGGCACCGCCTGGAACTCCGGCAAAGCCAAAGGCGCCACCGGCCGCCCGGTACCCCTGCTGGTCGACTACCTGATGTCCCATGCAGGATAACCAGCCAACCCCTACCCCGGAGCCCGGCAGCCCAGCTGCCGGCCCCTCCGGCCGGGACGAAAAGAACCAACGCTACTGGTTCCACATCCTCGCCCAGAACACCCCCGCCGCCCGCAACCTCCACGCCGCCAAACTCGTGGACAAAGCCTGGCAGCAGGGCGACCGCGTGTGCATCCTCTGCGACACCGAAGACCACGCCAAAGAACTCGACGACCTGCTGTGGAACTTCACCCCGGAAGCCTACATCCCCCACAGCATCGCCAAAGACCCGACTACCCCCTGCACCGACCCTGTCGGCATCCTGCTCTACCCGCCGGCCGCCACGGACTGGGATACCGTTATCGTGCTGTCCTCGACCTTGCCCGACGACGCCGATCAGTACCGCCGCCTGGCGCTTGTAGCCCATAATTATCCAGCTGTGTTGAACCTGGCTCGCGGGCATTACAAACAGCTGCGGGGGATGGGGATTGAGGCTCGGGTGCATGATATGCGGCGGCGGTGATTTTTTTGCCACTAAATCCGCGAAAGGCCACTAAAGGTAAAGACTTTTTTTGCCACGGAAGACACGGAAAAACACGGAAAGATAAAATTTATTAGCCACGGACACTCACGGACCCACACGGACAAAAACGAAAAAGAAAAAGCAAAACTCACCAGCGACCAGCAAAAAGTTCGATCTGTGGGGTTGGGGACAGGCTTTCCAAAAATTTCGTAGGCCATGGATGGCCGGAGACAAGCGCCACAGGGGCTCAGCCGAGCGCTTATGAAGCGAAGCTTCATGCGAAAGCTGAGCGACCACAATCTGTGATTGTGGGCCGGGCCCCGAAGGGGTGCCGCAAGGAGCGCTTTTTGGAAAGCCTGTCCCCAACCCCACACTGCACCAATCTAGCAGGCTACTGAGCCCATACCGAAGCCCCGACGAGCGTCGAAGGTTCGCCGCAATCAAGGTGACCATGTATAATCGTGCGATTCAGAATTTCTCTATGTGAATCAACCAAAACGGTCACTGCATAATCTCATGGAAAAAACCTACCAGCCAGAAAACATCGAGCGCCAGTGGTACGAAAACTGGGAATCCAAAGGCTATTTCCGCCCCCGTTCAGAAAAGGCTGAGGGGGGCGAAGGCGATTCCTACAGCATCGCCATCCCGCCACCCAACGTGACCGGCAGCCTGCACATGGGTCATGCGTTCCAGCACACCATCATGGACACCCTCACCCGCTTCAAGCGCATGCAGGGCCGTAACGCATTGTGGACCGTCGGCACCGACCACGCCGGCATCGCCACCCAGATGGTGGTTGAGCGCAAACTGGCTGCAGAAGAAGACAAAACCCGCCACGACCTTGGCCGGGAAGAATTCATCAAGCGTATCTGGGACTGGAAAGAGCACTCCGGCGGCACCATCACCCGCCAGATGCGCCGCCTGGGCAACTCCGTGGACTGGAGCAACGAACGCTTCACCATGGACGATGGCTTCTACAAAGCCGTCCAGGAAGTGTTTATCCGCCTGTACCAAGACGGCCTGGTGTACCGCGGCAAGCGGCTGGTGAACTGGGATCCAAAACTGCACACCGCCATCTCTGACCTTGAAGTCGAGAACAAGGAAGAAAAAGGTTTCTTCTGGCACCTGCGGTACCCCCTGGCCGACGGCCAGAAAACCCGGGACGGCAAAGACTACGTGATCGTCGCCACCACCCGCCCGGAAACCATGCTGGGCGACACCGCCGTAGCCGTGCACCCGGACGACGAGCGCTACCAGCACCTGATCGGCCAGCATGTTCTTCTGCCGCTGGTGAACCGCCGGATTCCCATCGTGGCCGACCACCACGCCGATCCGGAAAAAGGCTCCGGCTGCGTGAAGATCACCCCGGCCCACGACTTCAATGACTACGCCGTGGGCAAGCGCAACAACCTGCCGATGATCAACGTGATGACCCAGGATGCGAATATCCGGGACATCGCCGAGGTCTTCAACTCAGACGGCACCGAGAACACCAACATCGACGGCACCATGCCCAGCGCCTATGCCGGCCTGACCCGCGAGGCCGCCCGCAAGCAGATCGTGGCAGACATGGAAGCCGAAGGCCTGGTCGAAAAGATCGAAGACCACATATTGAGCGTGCCCCGTGGCGACCGCTCCGGCCTGATCATCGAGCCGATGCTCACCGATCAATGGTTTGCCGATGCCAAGACCCTGGCCAAGCCCGCCATCGAAGCTGTAGAAGACGGCCGCATCCAGTTTGTGCCCAAGCAGTACGAGAACATGTACTTTGCCTGGATGCGCGACATCCAGGACTGGTGTATCTCCCGCCAGCTCTGGTGGGGCCACCGAATTCCGGCCTGGTACGATGCCGAAGGCAATATCTATGTGGGCCGCAACGAAGACGAAGTACGCCAGAAGCACAATCTGGCCGCAGACCTGGAACTGAAACAGGACGACGACGTTCTGGACACCTGGTTCAGCTCCGCCCTGTGGACCTTTGGCACCCTCGGCTGGCCGGAGATCACCGAGCGCCTGAAAACCTTCCATCCCACCGACGTGCTGGTGACCGGTTTCGACATCATCTTCTTCTGGGTTGCCCGGATGATCATGATGACCATGCACTTCATGAAAAACGAAGATGGTACCCCGCAGGTGCCGTTCAAGACCGTTTACGTGACCGGCCTGATCCGGGACGAGCACGGCGACAAGATGTCCAAGTCCAAGGGCAACGTAATCGACCCGCTGGATATGATTGATGGCATCAGCCTGCCGGACCTGCTTGAGAAGCGCACCGGCAACCTGATGCAGCCGAAGCTGGCCGAGAAAATCGGCAAGCGCACCGAGAAGGAATTCCCGGAAGGTATTACCGCCCACGGCACCGATGCCCTGCGCTTCACCCTGGCAGCCATGGCCACCACCGGCCGTGACATCAACTGGGACATGAAGCGCCTGGAAGGCTACCGCAACTTTTGCAACAAGCTGTGGAACGCCGCCCGCTACGTGCTGATGAACACCGAAGGCGAAGACTGCGGCGTGAACGACGAGCCGGTGGAACTGTCCCTGGCTGACCGCTGGATCATCAGCGAGCTGCAGCACTGCGAGCAGGAAGTGATCCGCCACCTGGACCAGTACCGCTTCGACCTGGCCGCCTACGCCCTGTACGAATTCATCTGGAACGAGTATTGCGACTGGTACCTGGAGCTGTCCAAGCCGGCCCTGAGTGACGACAACGCCAGCCCCGAAGCCAAGCGCGGCACTCGCCGTACCCTGGTTCGCGTGCTGGAAGCCGTCCTGCGCCTGGCACATCCGATGATGCCGTTCATCACCGAAGAAATCTGGCAGCGCATCGCGCCGCTGGCCGGCAAACAGGGCGACAGCATCATGCTGCAGCCGTTCCCTCAGCCGGACGAAAGCAAGCAGGACTCCGCCGTGGCAGCCGACATCGAATGGCTGAAAGGCGTGATCGTGGCGGTGCGGAATATCCGAGGCGAGATGAACATCTCCCCGGGCAAACAGGTACCGGTACTGCTGAAAGGCGGCAACGCCGACGATCAGCGCCGCCTGAACGACAACCGCCAGTTCCTGATGTCCTTGGCCAAGCTGGAGAAGCTGGAATGGTTCGAGGGCGACAAGGCTCCCATGAGCGCCACCCAGCTGGTGGGCGAAATGGAAGTGCTGGTGCCCATGGCCGGCCTGATCGACAAGGGCGCCGAACTCAAGCGCCTGGACAAGGAGCTGGAGCGCCTGAACAAGGAAATCGGCCGCCTGGAAGGCAAGCTGAACAACGAGAAGTTCACCGCCAAGGCTCCGGCTGAAGTGGTCGAGAAGGAAAAAGAGAAACTGAAGGATGCTCAGGGCAGCCTGCAGCGGCTCAGTGCACAACGGGCTGAAATCGAGGCCATGTAAGGCCATGATTGCCATACTCGGCGCCGGCTCCATGGGCCGGCTCTGGGCCGCAACGCTACCTGCCGGGCAGGTAGCGTTTGTGTCCCGCCCAGGCCGACGCCCGAAACCTGTCCACTACCGCTTTCAACCCATCGAAGGCGAGCCACTCAGCGTCACCGTTCCCTGGCTCCAGCCCGGCCAATCACCAGACCTGTTATTGGTGACCACCAAAGCCGGCGATACCCTGGAAGCCCTCACGTCTGCCCTGCCCTCAACGCCACCATCAACGCCCATCGTGTTGTTCCAGAATGGACTCGGGAGCCAGCAACAGGTTGCCGAAACCTGGCCGGAAAGGCCCGTGCTCGCGGCCTCCACCACCGAAGGTGCCAACCGGCCGCAGCCAGGCCTGACGGTTCACGCCGGTCGCGGTACTACCTGGCTAGGAGCACTTAACCCTGCCGGGCAAGCCCATTTAGAACCGGTGGCGCAGCAGCTTGCCGCCAGCGGCCTGGCAGTCCAGCCGGAGCCGGATATTCTCGGCAGGCTCTGGCAGAAACTGGTTATCAATGCCGGCATCAACGCCTTTACCGCCCTGCTTGACTGCCCCAACGGTGAGATCCTGGGCCAGCCGTTCTATCTGAAATGGATCGATCCTTTGTGCCAGGAATTCAGCCAGCTTCTGGATGCCGCGGGGCAACCTTCAGCTGCACCGGAAATCCTGCGGGAAACCATCGAAGCCGTGGCCCGGAAAACCGCTGCAAACACATCGTCGATGCGCGCAGATATGCTGGCGGGCCGAGAAACCGAGATAGACTTCATCAACGGTTACCTTGCCCGTCTGGGCCATCGGTACAACATTGCCGGACCGGTGAACCAAATGCTCACCGAACGGGTAAAACAACTCAACTGATCACTACAGAAGGGAGTTCAAACCATGGGCAATCGCCTGTCAAAGATCTACACCCGCACCGGAGACGATGGCTCTACCGGCCTGGCCGATGGCAACCGGATTGCCAAGAACGCCCAGCGAGTGGAAGCGATGGGAACCGCCGATGAGCTGAACTGCCATATCGGTATTCTGGTGGAAACCTTACCGGCGGAGGACGCGCTGATTGAGGTGCTTCGTCGCATCCAGCACCACCTGTTCGACCTGGGCGGGGAATTTGCCATTCCGGGCAGCAAAGTCATCGGGGATGAGCACATCACCTGGCTGGAAACCACGCTGGACCATTACAACGAAGGCCTGCCTCCCCTGAAGAATTTCATCCTGCCCGGCGGCTCCACTGCTGCGGCTCATTGCCACATGGCCCGTGCTGTTTGCCGGCGCGCCGAGCGGGTAGTTGTGGCCCTGGGCCACGAAGACTCCATCAACACAGCCTCCCGCCACTACCTGAACCGGCTGTCTGACCTACTGTTCGTAGTTGCGCGGGTACTGGCCCGCCGGGACGGCGCCCAGGAAATTCTCTGGGAGCAAAAAAAATCCGGCCTCTGAGGGCCGGATTCCTGCCTGCCGGGCATCATAATCATACAATCCCGGCAATCACCAACAGCGCGATGGCGCAGATCCACACCAGCATGCTGCGGCTGAGCAAATCCCGCATGGCCCGAATGCTACGGCCACCGAATTTCGGCCAGTCATCCGCATATACCTGGCCAAACCGTGCCGGATCCAGGGCATAGCCCGTCAGGGAGCCGCTGGCAGCGGTCATCAGCACATTGTCTGTCGGCTTGCCGAACCCCGGCACCACCAGACGGATGGATCGGGACCAGCCCGCCAGGTCCCCAGCCACCCCAAAGGTACAAGCCAGCAAACGAGACGGTACCCAGGCCATAATGTCTGCCGCGATGGCAAAGCGCTGCCGGGCCGCCGGCTGGGGCCACTGCTCTGCCAGTGCCACCAGTCCACGAGCAATGACTGCCAGCCAGATTCCGCCAACCACATACCAGAACACCACCAGGAAAAACCGCTCGAACACCGATACCATCAAGGCACGGGAAACCGACAAATGCATCACTTCTGTGCTTTGCGCACTGCCCCGCTCATCCTCCGGCAAACGGTCTTCGATATGATGCCAGGCGCCCTGCATGTCACCGCGGCTCCAGGCCTCGGTGTAGGCCTCCAGTACGGGGCGCCAGCCGGGCACACCCATCATAAGTACCAGAACGATCAGTTCCATGGGGTAAACCACAACACGAATACCACCGTAACCGGCCGCCAGAACCAGGGCCCCCAATAACACGGCGGGGCCGAGAGCCAGTAACAGGCCTAAAAACAGGGAACCTTCTTTGCCGGCCTTGCTGCGGGCCCCGATATGCAGCCAGGATCGCCACAGGTCGTCACTGGATAACACACCGAGCCGGTCAAGGCGCTGCCGGATCACATAGGCGAGCAGAAAAACCACCAGTACCATTCAGGCATTCTCCGTTGTGCTTAAAACGCGATGGAAGTGCGCCCACTGGAAGGCCTCACCGGGGTCCGTCTTTCTGCCCGGGGCAATATCGCAGTGGCCGGTAATCCGCTCTGCCGTAATCGCCGGCCAGGCAGCCCGAACCAGGGCAGCCAGACGGGCCAGGGACTGATACTGGGCATCGGTGTAGGGCACGTCGTCTGCCCCTTCCAGTTCGATACCGATGGAAAAGTCATTGCACTCTTCCTCGCCCTCAAAACAGGAGCGCCCGGCATGCCAGGCGCGGTCGAGGCAGCTGACAAACTGAACCACCGAGCCGTCTCTGCAGATAAGCCCATGGGCGGAAACCTGCAAATCTGCAATGGTCTGGAAATAGGGATGAGCGTGAGGATCCAGCCGGTTACAGAAGAATTCCTCGATATGGCCACCGCCGAACTCGCCCGGCGGTAAGCTGATGTTGTGTACCACCAGTAACGAAATGGCAGCACCCTCGGGGCGGGGGCCGAAATTCGGGGAAGGACACCAACGGGCATCCGGGAACCGGCCCGTCGTTCGAAGCTGTTCGACCCGGGCGTTGAAGTGTTGATCAGGCAAGGTGCATCCAGATACGCAATGGGTGACTCGATCCAGAGATTGAATCACAAAGTCCATTCCGATGCCACGGAGTCGCCTGCAGCGGTCAGTCCTTGCGACTGTAACGCAGGTTGTCGATGATGGATTCCAGGGCCCGGTCAAAAATCAGGCCATCGTCCAGCATGCCGATCAAACCGGTCTGCATGGCTGTCGCCAGTTCTTCCCGCTGATACTCAGCCACCTTGGCACCACTGCGGTTCACGAAGATGTACTTGCCGGTAGCCTTGATAAACGCTGCCAGCTTGCAACGCAAGCGGGTGTCGTCGTCGCGCTTGAGCTCCACCCAGGAACCAACCCGCATCTGATCCGCCCGGGCAAGCCATTCCGGATCAATGGTAGCTTCGGGCTCCGGTTCTGGTTCTGGCGCAACTTCTGGCTGGGGCACAGGTTCCGGAGCCAAGGCGACTTCTGGCTCGGCTTGGACAGCTGGCTCAGGTTCTGAAACCTCAGGCAACTCGTCCACAACCGGCTCGTCTTCAACCTCTACCGGTGCGGTTACCAGCTTCTGGAACGCATCTACGTGGGCCAGCTCCAGGTCGCGAACGGCATTGTCGGTAGCAAACGGGTCCCAGGAAATTTCCTTGAGGGCTGCCCGCAGGTCTTCAACAACACCCGGAATCGCCCTCAGCAACTCGGCACGGGTAGAATCGGTAATCGGGCTCGGGTCTACCGTCCAGATCAGGCGGGTGACCAGTTCGCAGGCATCTTGCCACTGATGGCTTTCTTCGCCCTGACGCAGCATGATCCACTGCAGATAGCGGGTGCACGGGCCGTCCAGCAATGCTCGGATAGCCTCGGGGATGTCCCGGCGTTCGGCCTGCTCCAGCATGACATCTTTTGCCGCCTGGCTTGCCCTTTCCTGCCGTGCCCGGCCCTCTTCGGCATCACGCAAGCGCTGCTCAACCAGCTCACGGCGGCGACGGTCCAGGTCCATGAAGTGGCCGAAGTCTTTCAGCAGTTCTTCAAACAGGTCGACGCTGTCGGTGAACTCGGCCAGCACCCGGCCGACCACTTCTTCGATTTTTTCCCGCAGGGGGTCACGCATGCCCGGCCGCTTTTCATTCCAGCCGATTGCCGCCAGCGCCAGTTCGTTCAGCAACTTGCGCGCCGGATGGCCACCGCGGTTGAAGAAGTTGCGGTCGCTCAGGGCCACTTTCAGCACCGGAATCTGCAACCGGCCAATCAGCGACTTCATCACCGGGTGCAGCTGACGGTCATCCAGGATGAAGTCAAACAACATGCCCACCAGGTTGATCACATCGCTGTCGACCTGGGTGACAGAAACACTGGAACCTTCAGCGGGCTGTAATACCGGCTGCAGCTGCTCCCGAAGGGGCATAACCTGCTCAACCTGTGCCTCATCCCGGCTAAGCGCCTGCAGCTCGGTCAGGCGAGCCAGCAAGCGACTGGTGTCCAGCACATTGCCGCCAGCGGCTGGCCGGGAAACAACACCGGCATCGCCACCCTGCCGCAGCAATGCGCTCAATTCGTTGAAGGTAGCACTGGCCAGTTGGCTCCCGGCATCGTCGGCAGGAGCCTGGGGCATGGCTTCGGCTCGTTGCGGCGCGGCGGGCGGAACCGGCTGACTGGCTGGCCTTGAAGGCGCCGGCGCACGGCCGACCGGGGCATTCTTCATACCCGGCATCACGCCTTCGGAAATCAGTGTCTGGTTACATTTCTGGTAGAACTGCTCCAGCTTGTCTGCCAGCAAGCGCTCGAACAGTTTCAGGACAACCAGCTTGGCCCGGATATCGATATCCAGGTCTGAACAGGCTTCAGCGATACCGCCGCAAATAACCTCGGCGCTCAGGGGAATCTGGTCATCAGCCAGTTCCAGCTCGGGAACCAGGTGCCGTACCCGGGCCGCAAGCATGCGAACCTGCTCCTGGTGGCGGTTACGCAGGCGATTGGTCAGGCTTTCAACGGCCACCTGCTCTTCAAGCTCAGAGTGTTCTACCAGGCTCAGGGTGTCCTGATCAACCTCTTCAAGGGAACCGCCGGAACGCACCGGCTTGAACCGGCCCAGCTCGTTAAAGGCCTGGCTGACGTACTGCAATACGGAAAGCGACATTGCCCGGCGGCGCAGCCGGAGCTCCCGCATGGCATCAAAATAGGCGGACTGATCCGTGTTGGAACCGGCACGATCGGCCAGGGAGAACAGGCTGTCGTCCGCCTGCTCGAAAAAGCTGGCGAGTACGGATTTCAGTTCCTGACCCGCAGTGTCACGCAACCTGACCAATGCAGCAGGCAACGTAAACCGGCCCGCCGGCCTGTGGCCAGCTAATCGGACAACCTTGCTATCGTGCGCCATGGACTTGCTCCGGGATCGAATCTGCGTGACAAACTTATATTACTCCGCAGCTCTATGATACGGCCAGTTGCCGTCACCTTGTGTCAGTTTTTGTCACCATTTGTTTCCGACACAAGACGTTGAAATTCATGGTGGCATTTTGTGAATTGCCGGGGTAGCAGTAGAATTGCCCCGCAGCCGTTAATTCCACCCCACTGACCAGCGGAAAAACACCATGATTGCCCCCGAACTGCTCCGACAGGCCCGTATTGAATCCGTAGCCCACAGCCTCCGGGAAGACATCGGGGACGGCGACATCACCGCCATGCTGATTCCGGCAGACAAAACCGCCCGCGGCCGGGTCATCACTCGCGAGAACGCCAGGCTGGCCGGTGTGGAGTGGGTCAACGAAGTCTTCAGGCAGGTAGACCCCGGCGTAGAGCTGGAGTGGCTGTTCAAGGACGGCGACGATGTGCCGGCCGATGCTGTACTGTTTCGCATGCAGGGCCCTGCCCGCTCGCTACTGACGGCTGAGCGGTCTGCCCTGAACTGGCTGCAGACCCTCTCTGCCGTCGCCACCCAGTGCGCCGGCTACGCGGCCAGGGTTGCCCATACCAAGGTACGCTTGCTGGATACCCGAAAGACCCTGCCCGGCCTGCGGCTGGCGCAAAAATACGCGGTGACCTGTGGCGACTGTGACAACCACCGGATCGGCCTGTGGGACGCTTTCCTGATCAAGGAAAACCACATCGCGGCCTGTGGCTCTATCGCCCGGGCCGTTGCTGAAGCACACCGCATTGCGCCGGGAAAACCGGTTGAGGTGGAAACCGAGAATATGGACGAGCTCACCCAGGCCCTCGACGCCGGTGCCGACATTATCATGCTGGACGAGTTTTCACTGGAGGATATGGTTGAGGCGGTCAAGCTGACTGCAGGCCGCGCCAGGCTGGAGGCCTCCGGCGGCATTAGTGAGCAAACCCTGGTGCCAATAGCCGAGACCGGAGTGGACTACATTTCGATCGGCGCCCTGACCAAAGACGTCAAGGCCATCGATCTGTCGATGCGGCTGGAATAACCCGGCCCGTTACCCGTGCTCAGGACCGGGTCAGCAACCGGTCCATTTCTTCCAGCGCCTTCACCAGGCCCTGCCCGGATTCCGGGCGCCCCCGGAAATGCTCTTCCGCCATGGGCGCAATCCCGGAAGCAGACGGCAGCGGATGATTGTGCTCAACCAGCACTTTCATGCGCTCCAGAAACACAAACTGCAGCCACTGCGGAAACTCCATGGTATCCAGGCAGAATGGCTGGGTGCTCTGAAACGCCTCTTGCGGTGGCGGCTCGGCCTGCCAGACTCCCAGCTGCCGGAGTTCGATCTCTATCCGCAGCAGTCCGTCAGTCAGCAGGTCGAGGTGTTGGTTTTCGTCACTCATGGGTTCTGATCAATCCTGAAGCGGTTCCAGCTCCACCGACTCCCCGTGCAGCACCCTGTAGAGGTCTTCGAACTGACGGGTCAGGCCGTGTTTCGGAGCCATATGAATGAGTGGCTGCCGGCTCTGGTGGGATTCTTTCATCTTCACCGAGCTGGAAAGCCTCACCGGCAATACCGGCAAACCTTCCTCCAGCAGCTCCTTAACCAGCTGTCTCGGCAAGCTGGCCCGGGGCTGGAACTGGTTGGCAATGATACCTTCAACCACCAGTTCTTCGTTATGATCTTCCTGCAACTCACGGATTTCGTTGAGAATGTTATAAAGCGCCTGGCGGGAGAAATCGTCGCAATCAAACGGAATCAGGCAACGCTGGGCCGCAATCAGCGCCGAACGGGTATAGAAATTCAGGGCCGGGGCTGTGTCGATGTAGATTTCATCGAACGACTCGCTGAGCTTTTTCAGATACTCGCGCAACTTGTAGATCTTGTGCTTGGCTTCGAGCTTGCGCTCGAGAAAATCCAGCTCCGGACTGGACGGCAGCACAAACAGGTTATCAAACGGCGTGGCATGCACAAACTCGTCCGGGCGCCGGTTGAACATGCTGAACGCCACGGTTTGCTCCATCAGGTCTGCCACGGTATCCCGCAGTTCAGATGCAGGCTTGCCGAGCAGGTAATGACTGGAGTTGCCCTGTGGATCCAGGTCTACCACCAGCGTGCGCTTGCCCCGGGCCGCACTGATGGCCGCCAGGTTACAGGTGATGCTGGACTTGCCCACACCACCTTTCTGATTGAATACAACCCGTCTCATGTTGTCTCTCCAGTAAACACTTGTAGTTATTGATCCGTGACTACCAGCCCATCACGGTTTTAACAAAGGGGATGGTGAGCCGGCGCTGGGCCTGCAGCGAGTTCTCATCGAGAGAATCCAGGATGGCCAGCAGCTCGCCCAGCCTTCGGGGAGCCCGGCGCATGATAAAGCTGGCGACTTCGTCGGTCATCACCATGCCTCGCTGTTCCGCCCGGGCCACCAGGATGCGCATGCGGTCTTCATCCCGGTACACGCCCAGCTGCACCAGCAGGCCGTGGGCCAGCCGGGAACCGAGATCCGCCAGGCCAAAGGGTAACGAGGCGGGCACTTCCGACATCGACACCACTAACAAACCGCGGCGATCCAGGATCCGGTTATACAGATGGAACACCGCCTCTTCCCAGCGAGGATCGCCCGCCAGCTTGTCCAGGTCATCCAGACAGACTACATGACGGGTCTCTAACCCCGATAATGCATCCGGGCCAAATGGCAACAACTCTTCGATGCTGATACACACAGCACTCTGGCCAAGCTGCTCTACCCTGTGGCAGACCGCCTGTAACAGATGGCTTTTGCCGGTATCGGAATCGCCACAGATCACCATCACCGGCAGGTCGTGGTTTTGCTCACACAGGGTTTCCAGCCTGCGGGCGGCATCGCGGTTACGGTCGCCGTGAAAATTGTCAAAGCGGGCATCGTCACGCAGCCGGACACCTAGGGCCATCTGGGAGGCAGTAGTCATGATCGCTTCATCCTTAAGGCCCGCAAACTCCATACAATCACATAGTGGCAGCCGCTGAAGATGGCAGAGCCCGCCACCAGCCAGACGCCCGCATCAATCACCCAGGGCTGCATCGGCCAGCCCGCCAGCAGGATGATAATGGCCAGGGCCACCAGGATCTGCACCAGCGTGTTGATCTTGCCGGGCACACTCGGCGCCATTTCGAACCGGCCAATGCCGTAATGAAACGCCAATGCCCCGCCAACAATCGCAATATCCCGCGCCAGAACCAGCACAAACAGCCACACCGGCAGGATACCGGTGATGGTAAGCATCAGGTAGGTGGTAATCAGTAACGCCTTGTCGGCCAGGGGGTCAGCAATGGCCCCTACCCGCGTGCGCCAGTTGAAATAGCGGGCGAGAAAGCCATCAACGCCATCGCTGATGGCAGCCACGAGGAAAATCAGCAATGACAACCGGTAGTTGCCATCCAGCAGCGCACCTGCAAACGGAATGATCAACACCATCCGCATGAAAGTCAGGGCATTGGGAATCCAGCGCCACTGTGTTGATTTCACCCGGCTGCCTCCGTCAATTTATCAGCCGTCTTCACCACTGCTGACAACCGGGGACGGCTGCCAGCGATAGTTAAGCACCTGATAGAGGGATTCAAAGGCCTGTTCGGCATCCTGCTCATCGGCGGGCTGCGTCTGTTCGGACTCACCTTCAACCGGTACAAAGCGCGGATCAAGCGCAATGTACTCTTTCAGCTGCTCCAGCTCGCCGGTAAACGCAATCCGCGCGGTCAGCCGTTCGCCGCGAATGCGGGCAGCGCTCACCGAGACTACCGGTGTCAGGCCTTCAAGCACCTTGTTGATCCGCCCGTAGTCCGCCAGTGTGGATACTCCGTCGAACACCACATCCACCTTGGGCGAGTCCCCGATTTCACCGGCTGAAACCGCGTAGCGGCTGGCGTACTGTTCGGCCCAGTAATCGACCACGGCCTGGGCCAGGTCATCCGGATTACCGGCAGATACCGAACGCTCGGCAGCGTCCATACCCATGCCGTCCACAACCCAGCCGGCACGCCACTGGCCGCCAGAGCGGCTCACCCGGACCAGGGCAAGGACGTCATAGGAGACATCTTCAGATGCCTTCTGGATGCGCCCGATAAATTGCCCCCAAAGATCAGACAGCAACGCCCGGTCACTGCCCTGGTTCTCGGACGGAAATTCGATCGGCAAGCCCCGGACACCAGCCGCCTGCCGGAACGCATCACGCCACTCGGCACCGGCGCCGGAGCGGGTCAGCAAACTGCGACTACCGCGATCCTCTACCGCCACCCAGGCGAGGGTCAGTGGGCGGTTAGCACCCCAGACCGGCGCACCAATCGAGGCCAGGGCCCGGTTAACGCCAACTGCACCAAAACTCATCCGCAGCCGTGACTGGCCAGCCTCGCTGCCAACCTGGTAGGCCTGCAACAGGCTTTCCGCCTCGGACAACACCTGATCAATGCCTTCTCGCTGCAATACATCCCGACTGCCGGACACCCGCACCATTACCTGGCGCAGACCATCGGCATAGCCCTGCTGCAACGCGGCGGCAGAACCGCCCTGCACCGGAACGTCGGCGTTGTACAGCCCGGATACAGAGACTGCCGCGGCCGGAGTGGCCAGGGCCAGCAATGCAGACAAAACTGGCCAAAGCAGCCAAGGCCTGGAATTTTTCCGTCGTGATTCAGTCATGTAACACCCTGCCGTTCCCATGAATGGCGCACAGGATACACCATCACCTTTGACTAGAGTAGCAAGCCCCTGTTGCAGGTTCGCAATATAAGGCAGGCAATTCCCGAGACTAAGCGGGAATTCCATTTGGAGCCCCCGTGCGCACCTGTTAAAATCCGCCGCTTGACCCACAGGCCAACGGTTAACATTCCATGAGCGAACAGAAGCCCTCCCTTACCTATCGTGACGCCGGCGTTGATATCGATGCCGGCAACGAACTGGTCAACCGCATCAAGAATACCGCAGCCAGGACCCGTCGTCCTGAAGTGCTCGGCGGTCTTGGCGGTTTTGGTGCGATGGTATCCATCCCGGCAGGTTACAAGGAGCCGGTACTGGTATCCGGCACCGATGGCGTGGGCACCAAGCTTCGCCTTGCCATGCAGCTGCAAAAGCACGACAGCATCGGTATCGACCTGGTGGCGATGTGCGTGAACGACCTGGTCGTTGGCGGTGCCGAGCCCCTGTTCTTCCTGGATTACTACGCCACCGGCAAGCTGAATGTCGACATCGCAGCCCAGGTAGTAGAAGGCATCGGTAAAGGCTGCGAGCTTTCCGGCTGTGCCCTGGTAGGCGGTGAAACTGCCGAAATGCCGGGCATGTATGAGGGCGACGACTACGACCTGGCCGGCTTCTGCGTAGGCGTAGCAGAGCGCAGCGAGATCATCGATGGCAGCCGTGTACAGCCAGGCGATGTACTGCTGGCCCTGGGCTCCTCCGGCCCGCATTCCAACGGCTACTCGCTGATCCGCAAGATCATCGAAGTCAGCAACGCGGATCTCAGCCAGCCCATGGGTGGCAGCACCCTGGCCGATGCGCTGATGGCCCCGACCCGCATTTACGTGAAAAACCTGCTGCAACTGATCCGCGAAGTCGATGTGCGCGCACTGTGCCACATCACCGGTGGCGGCCTGCCGGAAAACATTCCCAGGGTACTGCCGGCGGGCACCGTTGCCGCCATCGATACCCATAGCTGGGAACTGCCCCCGGTGTTCCAGTGGCTGCAGGACGCAGGCGGCGTGGCCGCTGAAGAAATGTACCGCACCTTCAACTGTGGTATTGGCATGATTGTGTGTGTACCGGCTGACCAGAAAGACCTGGCCATCGATACCCTCAATGCCATGGGCGAGAAAGTCTGGCAGATTGGCGTTATGGAAGCCGCCGATGCCAGTGATGCCGAGCCGAAAGTGCGCTACGCACCGGAGCTGCTGAAGGCATGATGGCAGACCCAGCACCGCTACCGACCATTGTTGTTCTGGCTTCGGGCAGCGGCACCAACCTTCAGGCCCTGATAGACGCCAGCCGTGAACGGGATTTCCCCGGCGAAATCCTCGCCGTTGGCTGCAACCGCCCCGGTGCCTTCGCGCTGGAGCGGGCAGCCCAGGCAAACATCAAAACCTTCGTGGTGGACCATAAGAAGTATGGTTCCCGCGAAGAGTTTGATGGCGCCCTGATGGCCGAGCTGCGCCGCCTGAACCCGGACGTGATCGTACTGGCCGGCTTCATGCGCATCCTGACCGCCGACTTTGTGCGGGCATTCCGGGGCCGGATGCTGAACATCCACCCTTCCCTGCTGCCAGCCTATACCGGCCTGAATACCCACCAGCGGGTGCTCGATGCCGGCGACAAGGTTCACGGCGTATCCATTCACTTCGTTACCGAAGAACTCGATGGTGGCCCGGTAATCGCACAGGCCGAAGTCGCGGTTCAATCGGACGACGATGCAGAATCACTGGCCGAGCGGGTACAGCAGCAGGAACATGTGCTTTACCCCATTGTGGTGCGCTGGTTCTGCGAAGGCCGCATTCAGCTGACCGCCGACGGCGTCCAGTTTGACGGCAAACTTCTGCAACACCCCATGCGGCTGACAGCCAGCTGAACAGATTGTCATCCTCCTGAGCACCGGGAGCAGCTAGACTGTCGCAAGCATAGACAGAGAAAGAGGCAACCGGATGCAAAGAAACCCAGCTGTCACCAGAACTTCCGCCCTGCTGGCCGGGCTTTTGTCCGGCCTGCTTGCGCTCTCCGCCAGCGCTGCCGACGCCAGCCCTGAGCTTACCCCGTACGAAGCCAGCTACACCGCTTCCATGTCAAAAGGTGTCAGCCTGAATGGCGAAGGCGTGCGCACGCTGACCGACCAGGGAAACAACGTCTGGCTGTACCGCACAGACGTTGACTCCTTCATTGCCGATATCGACGAATCACTGATCTTCAAGTGGCAGGACGGCCAGGTCATTCCCCTGCGCTATCGCTACCGGTTGTCAGGATTTCTGATTAAAGATCGCGAACAGGCCATCGATTTCGACTGGCAGAAAGGTATGGCCAGGGGCTCTTACCGGGGCGAGTCGTTCAACGTTGAGCTGAGGGAAGGCACCCTGGACCCGCTGGGCTACCAGCTGCAACTGCACCAGGACCTGAAAGCAGGCAAACGGGACGTCACCTACCATGTGCTCGACAAGGGTGACTACGATAAAGACCGGTTCTCGGTGATTGATGAAGACAGCCTGAGCGACCGGGGCCGCACCATGAACACCCTGAAAGCGGAAAAGGTTCGCGGCGAGAATGCCCGGCGCCAGACCCTGATGTGGTTTGATCCGGCCCAGGACTACCTGCTGGTCCGGCTGCTACAGGTAGAGCCGGACGGCAGCGAATACGAACTGAAACTCAGAGATGCCCGGGTTCAGGACTGACCGGCCCGGCCGAACTCCCGCCATACCGCTTTGACCTCATCCGCGATGATGCGCAGGCCTTCCGCCACCTGCGCATCATCCTGGGAGTAGGTAACCCGCAAGCATTCGTGACGATGCTTCCAGTCGTCATCCGGCAGGCCCGGGAAAAAATAGTGCCCGGACACCACCAGCACACCCCGCTCTTTCAGGCGCTGATACAGCTCCAGGCTGGAAATCGGCAAATCCGGAAACCATAGCCACAGGAACATGGCACCTTCCGGTTTGTGGATGTACCAACGGCAGCTGTCTTCGCCCATAGCGTCACGGAACGCTGCCACGGCCTTTTCCATTTTCGCCTTATAGAAGGGGCACACCACATCCCGGCTGAGGGACAGGATTTCGCCAGACCGAACCAGTGGCTCCGCCAGCATGGCGCCAAAGCTGCCAGTGGCCAGGTTCATGATGGCATTGATGCCGGACAACGCCTTGATGATGGGCTCTGCGGCAATCACGATACCGGTGCGGGCAGCCGGCAAGCCGAGCTTGGACAGGCTCAGGCACAGAATAATCTGCTCGTTCCAGGTGGGCTGCGCATCCACAAACAGCAGGCTCGGGAACGGCGTACCGTAGGCGCCATCGACAATCAGCGGAATATCCTGCTGCCGGGCCATTTCTTCAAGCCGGGCCAGCTCTTCATCGGTGATGACATTACCGGTGGGATTGGTGGGCCGGGAGACACAGATCGCACCAGTTTCACCCGTAACCTCCACCGCATCAAAATCCACCCGGTATTTGAATTCGTGGGCATCGGTAAATGAAATGTCCGGCTGCACGGCCCGGAACAAGTCTGCATCAATGCCCGCATCGGCATAGCCGATGTATTCCGGCGCCAGTGGCAGCAGGATGTGCTTGCGCTGGCCCTCGCCATATTCACCGCCAAACATGTTGAACAACATGAAGAAGGCGGCCTGGCTGCCGTTGGTCAGGGCGATGTTTTCCGGCTTCAGGCCCCAGTTGTATTCCTTGTTCAGCAACTCCGCCAGCGAGGCAATGAACTGCTTCTCACCCTGAGGGGGATCGTAGATACCCACCAGCCGGCGCACCTGCCCTTCGTCTGCCGCCATACCCGCCAGGATTTCCTGCACCCGCTCCTGAATCTCCGGGATGTGCCCGGGATTACCACCACCCATCATGATCATTCCCTCGCCGGAGGCCATGGCATTGCCAAGGTCATCCATCAGGGAAGTGATACCGGCGTCGGCGGTAAATTTACGACCAAAAGCAGAGAGTTTCATGGCAGTTATCCGTTCAACAGGCAATTCAACAGGTAGCTAACAAGTTTAATCTGAGCCGGAACGGCTCAGCTATCGAGGGAAATACCGAGATTGCTGACGCCGTCGTTGGCGGCCTCGGCCTTGAGTTCGGCAATGAAGTCTTCCCGGGGCGTGCGCTGGCGCTTGAGGGCGAGCACGGTGTCACGCTGGAACAGCTTATCTTCTTTGAGCAGGGGATGGTGCTCGAACATGCGGATCAGTTCATCGTCATCCATGCCCTCACCTTCGGACATTTCGACGAAGTCCATCACGGTCTTGGTGGCCAGCTGCGATGCTTCGGTTGCCCGATGCTTGTTGGGGTTCAGGCGGTTGAGCAGGGCCTGCTCCAGCAACTGGCAGAAGTCGAAGGCCGGGTATACGCCGTAGGCATCGTACTCGTCGACATTCGGGCTAAGGGTTTCAAGCTTGCTCAGCAGCTGGGGGATGGCCGCTTCGGAGGCGTCTTTTTGCAGCATGCCCCAGGCAAGGTCGAGCAGCTGGCGCATTTTACCGCCGCTTTTCATGCCGACTGCGTCTGCAAACAGTGCGTAGTTAGGGAAGGCCCGTTCGGCCAGGGTCAGCAGGAAGGCGCATTCGCGCCAGCCCTGCAGTTGTGAAACGGCTTTAAGAAACTGGTTGGCGTTCATGTCCTGGGCAGGGTCACGCCGGTCTGGCCAAGGTACTTGCCGCCGCGGTCTTTGTAGCTGGTTTCACAGATTTCGTCGGATTCGAAGAACAGCATCTGGGCCACACCTTCGTTGGCGTAGATTTTCGCCGGCAGGTTGGTGGTGTTGGAGAATTCCAGGGTGACCTGGCCTTCCCACTCCGGCTCCAGCGGGGTGACGTTCACGATGATGCCGCAGCGTGCATAGGTGCTTTTGCCCAGGCAAATGGTAAGCACGCTTCTGGGGATGCGAAAGTATTCCACGGTACGCGCCAGGGCGAAGCTGTTCGGGGGGATGATGCAGACGTCGCCGGTGTAGTTGACGAAGCTGTTTTCATCGAAGTTTTTGGGGTCTACGGTGGCGCTGTGGACGTTGGTGAAGATTTTGAATTCGTTGCTGCAACGTACGTCGTAGCCGTAGCTTGAGGTGCCGTAGGAGATGACGCGGCCTTTTTCGTTTTCCCGAACTTGTCCGGCTTCGAAGGGTTCGATCATGCCGTGTTGTTCGGACATCCGGCGGATCCACTTGTCGGATTTGATGCTCATGGGTGAATTCTCGTTTCCAGCTGGTGGGAAAATTGGGGCGTAGTTTACCTTGTCCCTTGATGGCTGTCGAAGGCTTGGCGTTCGCGATCCTTGTAGCCTGCTAGTTTGGAGTCTGAGGAAGTGAGGGGCACTTTCCAAAAACCGCTACGAGCACATCCCTGTGCGCTTCTCTCCGGCCATCCATGGCCTCCGACATTTTTGGAAAGCGCCCCTCACTTCCTCTACACCGACTACTCGGAAATCGCTCTTTGTTAAAACCTATATTCCGTTATTCCATTGACGCAGATTGTGCCTGGCGTCCTGATTCAGTGTTCGGTAACAGAAACACTGGAAATCGTCCCACCAAGATTCCGCTCCCGGGTAGACAGCTCAGCACCCACCCTTCTCGCAATATCCAGATATCTTCTGGCGACTTCGGAATCCGGCTCAGCAACAACCGTGGGTGAGCCGCTGTCGGTCTGTTCCCGGATAGTCATGTGCAAGGGTAGCTGGCCCAGCAGGACGGTTTCGTATTCTTCTGCGATGCGTTCGCCGCCGCCGTGGCCGAAGAGGGGCTCTTCGTGGCCGCAGTTGGAGCAGATGTGCACGCTCATGTTTTCGACGACGCCGATCACCGGGATGTCGACTTTGCGGAACATTTCGATGCCTTTTTTGCCGTCCAGCAGGGCGATGTCTTGCGGGGTGGTGACGATGACGGCGCCGGTGACCGGGACTTTCTGGCCGAGGGTGAGCTGGATGTCGCCAGTGCCGGGGGGCATGTCGACGATGAGGTAGTCGAGTTCATCCCACAGGGTTTGCTGGAGCAGTTGCATAACGGCGCCGCTGACCATGGGGCCGCGCCAGGCCATGGGGGTTTTGTCGGTGGTGACGAAGGCCATGGAGTTGGCTTGCAGGCCGTGGGCTTTGATGGGTACGAAGTATTTGTTCTCTCGTACGTCCGGGCGCTGGCCTTCGGGGACGCCGAGCATCATGCCGATGCTGGGGCCGTAGATGTCGGCGTCGAGGATGCCCACTCTTGCGCCTTCGGCTTGCAGGGCCAGGGCGAGGTTGACCGCTGTGGTAGATTTGCCCACGCCTCCCTTGCCGGAGGCTACCGCGATGATGTTTTTCACGCCCGGTACGGCCGGGAGGTCTTTGTTGATTTTGCAGGCGTGGATTTTCTGGCCCACGTGGACTTCGGCGCTTTCAACGCCGGCGACAAATTCCAGGGCATTGGCGACGATCTGTTTCAGGCCGCCGGCGATGCCTTTTGAAGGGTATGGCAACTCGACCATCAGGGTGACTTTGCCCTGTTCGTCTGCGCTCAGGCTTTTTACCGCGCCCAGTTCGTAGAGGTCTTTGTTCAGGTACGGGTCCCTGTATTCTTTTACGGCGGCCTCAAGGGCCTGTTGGGATATCTGGGTCATCGGGGTCTCCGGAATAAGCACATAAGCTTGATTGCAGGTGAAAAATGATGGCTTGGAAGGTATCATCTGTGGCCGTTTCTGACCATACGGGGTCTTCACCTGGAGCAAGCGGTTGCCGATGCTCCTGGGCCCTGTTTGTCTTTCCAACCCGTATCAACATAAGGTTCGGACATCACCATGACGCAAGCGAGCAAGCAACAGCGCGATATTCTGGTTACCAGCGCCCTGCCCTACGCCAACGGGCCCATTCATCTGGGGCACCTGCTGGAATACATTCAGACCGACATCTGGGTGCGCTACCAGAACATGCGGGGCCACAACTGCTACTACGTTTGCGCCGACGATGCCCACGGTACCGCCATCATGCTGCGGGCCGAGCGTGAGGGCATTACCCCTGAAGAGCTGATTGACCGGATTCGCCACGAGCACCAGGAAGACTTTGCCGGCTTCCATATCCGCTTCGACAATTACTACTCCACGCACTCGGAGGAGAACCAGTATTTCTCCGAGTACATTTATCGCCAGATCCAGGAAAACGGGAATATTGCGACCCGCAAGATTACCCAGTTCTTCGATCCTGAAAAGGAAATGTTCCTGGCGGACCGGTTCATCAAGGGCACCTGCCCCAAGTGCAAGACAGATGACCAGTATGGCGATAACTGTGAAGCCTGTGGTGCCACCTATACCCCGGCGGAGCTGATCAACCCGCGCTCTGCGGTCTCCGGCGCCACGCCGGTGGAGAAAGAATCCGAGCACTATTTCTTCAAGCTGCCGGAGTTCCACGACTTCCTGAGCAAGTGGACCCGCAGTGGTGCCCTGCAGCCGCAGGTGGCCAACAAGCTGGCCGAATGGCTGGATGCCGGCCTGCAGGAGTGGGACATCAGCCGTGATGCGCCGTATTTCGGCTTCGAGATTCCCGATGCCCCGGGCAAGTATTTCTATGTCTGGCTGGACGCGCCTATCGGTTACCTCGCCAGCTTCAAGAATCTGTGTAACCGCGAAGGCATCGATTTCGAGCATTTCTGGAAGAAAGATTCCACCGCCGAGGTGTACCACTTCATCGGCAAGGACATCATCAACTTCCACGCCCTGTTCTGGCCATCCATGCTGCACGATGCAGGTTTCCGTACCCCGACCGCTGTCTGGGCCCACGGCTTCGTGACGGTAAACGGCAAGAAGATGTCCAAGTCCCGCGGTACCTTCATCATGGCCCGCACCTACCTGGATCACCTGGACCCGGAATACCTGCGTTACTACTTCGCCGCCAAGCTGACCGGTGGCGTGGATGACATGGACCTGAACCTGGAAGACTTTGCCGCACGGGTGAACTCGGACCTGGTCGGCAAGGTGGTGAACATCGCCAGCCGCAGCGCCGGTTTCATTACCAAGCGCTTTGACGGCAAGCTGGGCAAGGTCACCGAGCAGGACAAACTGAAAGAGTTTATCGATGCCGGTGAGCAGATCGCCGAGTTCTACGAAGCCCGCGAATTCGGCCGCGCCATGCGCCGGATCATGGAGCTGGCAGACATTGCGAACCAGTATGTGAACGATGAGCAGCCCTGGGTGATTGCCAAGCAGGAAGGCCAGGACGACAACCTGCAGGCCATCTGCACCAACGCCCTGAACATGTTCCGCCTGCTGATGACTTACCTGGCACCGGTGCTGCCGAAGACCGCAGATGCCGCGCAGTCGTTCCTGAACTCTCGCCTGGACTGGAACAACCGCGCCGCCCTGCTGGAAAACCACGGCATCGACAAGTTCAAGCCGCTGATGAACCGGGTGGATATGGCCCAGATCGAGAAAATGCTGGACGCTTCGAAAGAAGAAATGCCGGCGGCCGTCGGTCAGCCCGCAGCGGCGCCGGCCGCAGACCTGGAACCTGTGGCTGACGAAATCGAATTCCCCGACTTTGCCAAGGTGGACCTGCGGGTAGCTAAAATCGTCAAAGCCGAGCATGTGGAAGGCGCAGACAAGCTTCTTCGCCTGACACTTGATATAGGCCATGGCGAACGCAACGTGTTTGCTGGTATCAAGTCCGCCTACAAACCGGAAGATCTGGAAGGCCGTATGACCGTGATGGTGGCCAACCTGAAACCCCGGAAAATGAAGTTCGGCATGTCTGAAGGTATGGTTCTGGCCGCAGGCCCGGGTGGCAAGGAGATTTTCATCCTGTCCCCGGATTCCGGCGCCACACCCGGCATGCGGGTAATGTAAGCAGCAAGGCTGAGACGCTCCGATGACAGAGTATTTGCTGATACTGGTCAGCACCATTCTGGTGAACAACTTCGTGCTGGTGCAGTTCCTGGGACTGTGCCCCTTCATGGGTGTTTCCGGGAAACTGGAAACCGCCATGGGTATGTCGCTGGCCACCACGTTTGTACTGACCCTGTCTTCGGTGTGCAGTTACCTGGCCTATACCTATCTGCTGGCACCGCTGGACCTGGCTTTCCTGAAAACCATCACCTTCATCCTGGTGATTGCGGTGGTGGTTCAGTTCACCGAAATGGTGGTGCGCAAAACCAGCCCTTTGCTGTACCGGGTACTCGGTATTTTTCTGCCGCTGATTACCACCAACTGCGCGGTTCTGGGCGTAGCCCTGCTTAACCTGAATAAAAACAACAACTTCGTTGAATCCGTGCTGTACGGCTTTGGCGCAGCGGCCGGTTTCTCCCTGGTGCTGGTGCTGTTTGCGGCCATGCGCGAGCGGATTGCCGTGTCTGATGTACCGGTTGCCTTTCGTGGCGCCGCCATTGGTATGATTACCGCAGGTCTCATGTCGCTGGCGTTTCTGGGCTTTACCGGCCTGGTTACGGTCTGACGGAGCAGTTGTTTTATGTGGACAAGCTTTCTGATTGCCGTTGTGGTTCTGCTGGCACTGGCGCTGGTCTTTGGCGGGTTGCTGGGGTTTGCCGCAGAGCGGTTCAGGGTTGAAGGCAATCCGCTGGTAGACCAGATCGATTCACTTCTGCCGCAGACCCAGTGCGGCCAGTGCGGCTTCCCCGGTTGCCGCCCCTACGCCGAAGCCATCGCCCACGGCGAAGCGATTAACAAGTGCCCGCCAGGCGGCGAAAGCACGATCAAGGCCCTGGCAGACCTGCTGGACGTAGAACCCCAGCCCCTGGACGCCGAACACGGCGTTGAACAGGCCAAGCGTGTCGCAGTCATTCGTGAAGATGAATGCATCGGCTGCACCAAGTGTATCCAGGCCTGCCCGGTAGACGCCATCCTCGGGGCCGCCAAGCATATGCACACCGTCATCGAAAGCGAATGCACCGGCTGCGACCTGTGCGTAGAGCCCTGCCCCGTTGACTGCATCGACATGGTCACCCTGGAGCCGGATATCCGCACCTGGACCTGGACACCACCGAAGCCCAACCTGATTGCCACGGACCGCCAGGGAGCCAGTACCTGATGACTCAGCTGTGGAATTTCGCCGGTGGCATTCATCCGCCGGAAAACAAGCACCAGTCCACCACCCGCCCCATTCAGCAAGCAGGCATTCCTGAGCGACTGGTTCTGCCCCTGCAGCAACACATCGGGGAGCCTGCAGAAGTGGCCGTCAACGTTGGCGACCGGGTACTCAAAGGCCAGGTTGTGGCCGATGTTACTTCAGGAATGGGCGTGCCGGTACACGCCCCTACCTCCGGCACCATTGAAGCCGTCGAGCAGCTGCCGGTGCCACACCCGTCCGGTATGGCCGACTGGTGCGTGGTTCTGAAGCCTGATGGCGAAGACCAGTGGACAGAGCTGTCCCCGATTTCCGACTACAAGCTGATGGACCGGGAACAGGTTCTGCAGATCATCCGGAATGCCGGCATTGCCGGTATGGGTGGCGCAGGCTTCCCCACCGACATCAAGCTGCGTCCGCCAAGGGACCGCAAGGTTGAAACCCTGATCCTGAACGGTGCCGAATGCGAGCCCTACATCACCGCCGACGACATGACCATGCGCGAGCATGCCGCCGAAGTGGTGTCCGGCATGCAGGTAATGGCCTGGATTCTTCGCCCTGCCCGCTGCGTGATCGGCATTGAAGACAACAAACCTGAAGCCATTGCCGCCATGCAGGCAGCAGTTCAGGGCACACAAATCGAGATTGCGGTGATCCCCACCAAGTATCCTTCCGGTGGTGAAAAGCAACTGATCGAAATCCTGACCGGCCTGGAAGTGCCCAGTGGCGGCATTCCTGCAGATGTCGGCGTGATGTGCCAGAACATCGGTACCTCGCTGGCTGTCTCCAGGGCGGTTTTTGAAGGCAAACCCCTGATTTCCCGCGTGGTCACCCTGACAGGTGAAGCACTGCAACAGCCCGGCAACGTAGAAGCACTGATCGGCACTCCCATAAGTTATCTGCTGGCACAGGCCGGGCTGCACCCGGAACAGCTCAACCGCCTGGTGCTGGGCGGGCCCATGATGGGCTACACCCTGCACTCAGATGACGTGCCCGTAGTAAAAACATCCAACTGCGTGATTGCAGCAACTGCCGGGGAACTTCCAGCTCCACCTCCGGAACAACCTTGTATCCGCTGCGGCCAGTGTGCGCTGGCTTGCCCCATGGAGTTGTTGCCACAACAACTGTTCTGGTACGCCAAGGCCGCCGAGTTCGAGAAAGCCGAGCACCTGAACCTGTTCGATTGTATCGAATGCGGTGCCTGCTCCTACGTGTGCCCGAGCTCAATCCCGCTGGTGCAGTATTACCGGTACGCCAAGGGCGAAATCCGCCAGCAGCGTGCGGAGCAGCTGAAATCCGACCATGCCCGGGAGCGTTTCGAAGCCCGCCAGGCCCGCCTTGAGCGGGAGCAGCAAGAGAAGGAACAGCGCCGCAAGGAACGGGCCAAGGCCGCCGCTGAAGCCCAGGCAAAGAAACAGGCTGAAGCAGAACAGGCGGCACAGGAGGGCGAAGCCGTGGACGACCGTGCTGCCAAGGCCGCCCTGGTGCAGCAGGCGCTGGAGCGGAAAAAGGCCAAGGCAGCCAAAACCGCAGAAGCGGCTGCAGCTACGCCTGCACCGTCTCAAGAGACTGCATCACCCGACACTACAGGGGAAGACCAGGCGCTGCCGGATATCGAGGCACTGGAGAAGCAGCTTATGCAGGCTCAGGGCAAGCTCGATACCATGCAAGGCATGCTGGAAGAAGCCCGGGCCCAGCAGGCCGACAACGTGGACAAACTGGAGCGGGCCGTGGCCAAGAACCACGACCGGGTACAGCGAGCCGAACAGGCCCTGGCTGATGCCCGAAACGTTCTCGCTGAGCAAACCGGCTCCGCGGCATCCGAATAACCCATTGCAGGCTTATTGTTCATGGCATTAGTTCAACAGTCGTCACCCCATGCCCACAACGCCCGCCCTACGTCACGGGTCATGCTCTGGGTCATTCTTGCCGCCCTGCCAGGCCTGCTGGCCCAGACCCTGTTTTTCGGCTGGGGTAACCTGATCAATGTGGTGTGGTGTATCGCACTGGCACTGGCGGCCGAAGCCGCCATTCTGAAACTCCGCAGTAAGCCGGTGGCGTTTTTCCTGAAAGACAATACCGCGGCGGTAACCGGCTTGCTGCTGGGCCTGTCCCTGCCGCAGTTTGCCCCTTGGTGGGTCTCCGGCATTGCGGTGATTACCGCCATCGTGGTGGCCAAGCAGCTATACGGCGGGCTCGGCTCCAACCCGTTCAATCCGGCCATGGTCGGCTATGCCCTGGTGCTTATTTCCTTCCCGGTGGCCATGACCACCAACTGGGCACAGGCGGCGACCCTTTGGGGCGGTGCTCCCGGATTCGGCGAAACACTCAGCAGCATTTTCTCCGCCAGTCAGACAACGGTCGACGGCTGGACCATGGCTACCCCACTGGATGAGTACAAGCACAAGATTGCCAGCCACACCGCCGCTGAAGTGCTGCAGCACCCGACATTCGGCGAGCAAATAGCCGCAGGCTGGGAATGGGTCAACCTGGCCTTCCTGGCCGGTGGCCTGCTGCTGATCGGCCTGAGAATCATCACCTGGCATATTCCCGTGGCGTTTCTGGCGGGTATCGCCCTGATGAGCCTGGCCTTTGGCAGCAACCCGGACCAATACGCGCCCCTGCAACTGCACCTGCTGGCCGGCGGCACCATGCTGGGTGCCTTCTTTATCGCGACCGACCCGGTTTCGGCCGCGACCAGCCATCAGGGAAAGCTGATTTATGGCGCCGGCATCGGGGTGCTCATTTACCTGATTCGCAGTTGGGGTAACTACCCGGACGCCGTCGCCTTCAGCGTACTGCTGATGAATTTCGCCGTTCCGTTTATCGATCATTACACGCCGCCCAGAACCTACGGCCACCACAAGCCCCGGCGCGGCCTGCCGGGCAGGAACGGAGGCTGACCATGAGCACACTGACCACCTCCATCCGTCGCAGCGCTATCGGCCTTGGCCTGTTTGCCGTACTGACCGGCGGCACCATTGCGCTGACCCAGGGCCTCACCAAAGACCGGATTGCCGACCAGGCCGCCCGGGCCGAGGCAAAAGCCCTGTTCGAGATTATTCCGGAGAGCCGCCACAACAACGACCTGCTGAACAGCTCGGTTGCCCTGCCGGCTGACGAGAGAACGCCGGAAGCCGGGCCGGTACTGGCATGGGTAGCCCGGCAGGACGGCCGCCCGGTGGGCCTGATCTTTCCGGCAGTGGCCCCCGATGGCTATTCCGGTGACATCCACCTGCTGGTGGGCGTAGACCTGGACGGCACGGTACTGGGCGTTCGGGTAACCAGCCACAGGGAAACTCCGGGGCTGGGCGACCGTATCGAAACCCGAAAATCAGACTGGGTCTACGACTTCAATGGCCGCTCCCTGAACAATCCCAAGCCCCGGGAGTGGAGCGTAAAGAAGAACGGTGGAGTATTTGACCAGTTTACCGGAGCCACCATCACGCCGCGCGCGGTGGTGAAAGCCGTCCAGAAAACGCTGGTGTATTTCCGTAAACACCGGGCCGACATCCGCGAGGCCATTGCCGCCCATCCGCTGTCTGAGGAGCACTCCTGACATGGCTACCAAAACCAACGGAGAGATCATCAAAGACGGACTGTGGCACAACAACCCGGCGCTGGTTCAGGTGTTAGGCCTGTGCCCCCTGCTGGCGGTGACCAGTACCGTGGTCAACGCCATTGGCCTGGGCATTGCCACCCTGCTGGTGCTGATTGGTTCCAACCTGTCCGTCTCGGTGATCCGGAACTTTGTCAGTGAGTCCGTCCGGTTGCCGGCCTTCGTAATGATCATCGCCTCGTTTGTGACCTGTGCAGAACTGCTGATGCAGGCTTTCACTTACGAACTGTACGAAATTCTTGGCATCTTCATCCCGCTGATCGTTACCAACTGCGCCATTCTCGGCCGCGCCGATGCCTTTGCCTCCAAGAACCCACCACTGCCGGCCATCCTGGATGGTGCCATGATGGGCCTCGGCTTCCTGGCGGTCCTGGTTGTGCTCGGCGGTATGCGGGAACTGCTCGGCCAGGGCACCCTGTTTGCCGACATGCACCTGCTGCTGGGGCCCATGGCAGCCGATTGGGTAGTACGGCCCTTCGACCAGTATCCGGATATGCTGTTTATGGTGCTGCCGCCCGGCGCTTTCGTAGGCCTTGGCCTGCTGATCGCGTTGAAGAACGGCATCGACAATTACCTGAGCGAACGCCGGAAAGCGGCAGAGCCGGTGGCCGCCACCGCAGGCAGCAAACGGGTCCGGGTAACCGGCAACATTTCCTGAAGCTGATTTCGTCGTCCTATGAACAAACAGAAACGCATCGAGATATTTACCCGCCTGCGGGACGCCAACCCCAACCCGACCACGGAGCTTAACTACAGCAATCCGTTCGAGTTGCTGATTGCCGTGATCCTGTCGGCGCAGGCCACCGATGTGGGTGTCAACAAAGCCACCGACAAGCTGTTCCCGATAGCCAACACCCCGGAAGCTATCTATGCGTTGGGCGTGGACGGCCTGAAGGAGTACATCAAGACCATCGGCCTGTTTAACAGCAAGGCCGAGAACGTCATCAAAACCTGCAAGATCCTGATGGAACAGCACGGCAGTGTGGTGCCGGATAACCGCGAGGCCCTGGAAGCCCTGCCCGGAGTCGGCCGGAAAACCGCCAACGTGGTACTGAACACCGCTTTCCGTCAGCCCGCCATGGCGGTAGATACCCACATTTTCCGGGTGTCCAACCGTACCGGCATTGCGCCTGGCAAGAACGTACTGGAGGTGGAAAAGCGGCTGATGCGACTGGTGCCCAAGGAATTCCTGATGGACGCCCATCACTGGCTGATCCTGCACGGCCGCTACACCTGTACCGCCCGCAAGCCCAAATGTGGTGCCTGTATTATCGAAGACCTTTGCGAATTCAAGCAAAAGCGGGACTACCAGTAACCAATACTCGCTTCCCTTCAGGCACAAAAAAGCCGGCATTCGCCGGCTTTTTCATCACTCCTTCCAGAAACTCAGTTCTGGCCGAGCATTTTGTTTTTCAGGTCTTTCTGGGCAGGCTTATCAGACAGCCAGATACCAAACAGGGCTTTCTTGAACTCCAGGTCACCTACGGTGTCTTTCTGCTCGCCGTTCTTCAGCACGTGCACACCTTCTCCCGGCGCATAGACCAGGTCAAAGACGTCGCCTTCCTTGATTTCTTCCTGGAACACGGACATGAACTGGTCGACATCAGACTGGATGGCTGACAGGTCACCGTCGGTGGATGACTTGAAGCCGTCCATGGTGGCTTCGGTCATGCGCTCGCTGGTGATCATGCCGGAGGTGATATGCAGGGTGATTGCCTGGGGCTCGTCGGCGTTAATAACTGCCTGCCCGTCACTGACTTTCTCGGCAACGTACAAGCCACCAACGTACAGATCCATGAACCACTTGGAGCGGGTACCTGCACCGTTCAGCTGCAGTTCCTGGCCCATGGCGGAATAGGTGTCCGGAACATCCACACCGCTTACGGTCAGGGCGTGGGCAGGGGTGGCCAGGGCGCCGGCGAGTATCAGAGATGCAAAACCTGCTGTAAGAGTCTTCTTCATAGTCCTTTCCTTCCTTAAGATCGTTATTATTGAATGCTTCATTCGCACCGGGTCGACACCCGAATTCCGCCCGGTGGCCCATTCTAACAACGAAGTTCCGGTGGCATTTACCACCTGGTTCTCATTTGATGCCACATTAAACAAAAAAGCCGGCCATGTGACCATGACCGACTTGCCTGTGTAGTGCGTCAGATGTGTTAGTTAAACAGCAGATTACCTGACAGACCGTCCTTCTCCAGGATTTCCCGCAAGCGACGCAGGGCTTCTACCTGAATCTGCCGCACCCGTTCGCGGGTCAGGCCAATCTCCTGCCCCACCTCTTCCAGGGTACTGATGGGATAACCCCGCAAACCGAAACGGCGAGACAGCACTTCCTGTTGTTTGTCACTCAGCTGGTCTATCCACTTTTCCAGGCTGGAACAGATATCATCATCCTGCAGCACATCGGCGGGATCAGACGCACCTTCATCGGCCACGGTGTCCATCAGGGACTTGTCACTCCCCACACCTATAGGCGTATCCATGGAGGCCACCCGTTCGTTCAGCCCCAGCATACGCTTTACGTCTGCGACCGGCTTATCCACCATCCGGGCAATCTCTTCCGCCGTCGGCTCATGGTCCAGCTTCTGGGTGAGCTCCCGGGCCGCACGCAGGTACAGGTTCAGTTCCTTGACCACGTGAATCGGCAAACGGATGGTGCGGGTCTGGTTCATGATCGCCCGCTCGATGGTCTGGCGGATCCACCAGGTGGCGTAGGTAGAGAACCGGAAGCCCCGCTCCGGGTCGAACTTCTCGACCGCACGAATCAGGCCCAGGTTACCTTCTTCGATCAGATCCAACAGGGTGAGCCCGCGGTTCACGTAACGCCGGGCAATCTTGACCACCAGCCGAAGGTTACTTTCAATCATGCGCTTGCGACCAGCCTCTTCGCCCTTACGGGCCAGGCGCGCAAAGTACACTTCTTCTTCGGGTGTCAGTAAGGGAGAGAAACCGATTTCGTTAAGGTATAACTGGGTGGCATCCAGCTGCTTTGCGCTGGTGAAGTATTTGCCCTGGGCCGGAAAACCCTCTTCGGTTTCCGCCACCGGGTCTTCAGCCGCGGCCTTATCAGGCTTGTCCTCGGCCAAGATATGATCGTCTGAGTCTTCCATCTCTGCAACGCGATCAATGATGATGTCTTCTTGCTCTGCTGACATTACGTTACCCCGCCTCTCAATAATCCTGTTTTCGCCCGATACTTCTTGTTATTGCGGGCTTTCAATGTTGGTTTTCTTCAGGACAGTTGCTTGTTGGCTGGCAATCACCGTTGCCATTCTTGTTCTTGTCTTGTGCGGTATCAGTCAGGACGTCGGGTAATCAACGAGGGAACTTCCGGCTCCCCTGATTTATCGTCTGGGCAGGTATCGGGACGGGTCTACCGGATTGCCATTCTTGCGAATCTCGAAGTGCAACATCGGCTTGTCTGTCCCTGTACTTCCCAGCTCGGCGATTACCTGTCCGGCTTTAACATCCTCCCCTTCCTGCACCAGAATCTTGCGGTTGTGTGCGTAGGCGCTCAGATAATGTTCGTTGTGATTCACAATAATCAGGTTGCCGTAACCAAGCAACCCGCTTCCCGCGTAAACCACATTTCCATTAGCTGCAGCCTTCACAGCATCCCCGGGTTTTCCGGCAATATCAATACCTTTATTGACTTTTCCGGATGTGGAATATCCTGCAATAACAGTGCCACCGTGCGGCCAGTGCCATCGCACATTGGCCACCGTCTGACTGCTGCCGGAAGCCGAACCGGCCGGGCGGGTAGTACGGGTGGAAGGAGGCGTTGTCGCCTTCGGGCGCTGGGTTACCGCCTTGGGGCGCGGGGCGGGAGCGGTGCTGCGCGGGGCAGATGCCGTTCTGGTGCTTTCGGGAATCCGGCCTTTCTTGTCCAGTCGCAGCACCTGGCCCACCTGCAGGTTCCAGGGCGGCGCCAGGCCATTGGCATTACCCAGCTCGCGGTAGTCCCGGCCATAACGCCAGGCGATTCGGTACAGGTTCTCGCCCTTCTTGACCACATGGGTACCCCAGTAAACCGGGGGGTTGTACAGATTGTCCTGATAGATGGCGTTCGTGTTACAGCCGGATAGAGGTAACAAGAGGGTAAGCAGGAGCAAGGCGGCTGCTCGCGCCAGGCGACCGGGGCGCCTGCAGCACGGGGTTCCTGTCAGGGCCGAAGCCCTGACACGGAATGCTGCTTGATGGCGCCCGTTAAAGAGAGTCACGTATAAAAAATGCCTGATTATGATAAAACCGTATAAGAAACCATCCGTCCAGGATGCAATTTCTCATGTTTCAGGACTAACTTGTTAATATATTGCACAATTCACAATCGAATCCAAGTTACCTGGCACACAGGATTGTTACCTTCTGAAACAATCAAATTGTGCACCAGGTAACACTTTTCCCGGTTTATTAACCGGCCTTGGCCTGCCTTTGAGCAGAGAAACGACCGGCGTACTCCAGGACCAGCACCAGCACCAATCCAGCCAGGGCCATCATCACTGCAACGACAACCTGCGGATCCTGCCCGGTTAAAGCGGCCCAGCTGTCCGGTGTAACCGGGGTCTGGCTCAAGGGTACCTCCTGGCCTTTGCTATTGGTGCGCCAGCTCAGGGTTTCCTGCCAGGGCCATACCTTGCTCAGGGCACCGATCATAAACCCGGTCAGCAGCGCCAGCACCGTGTCGTGGAAATGCCGGAATGCCAGGGTGATCAGCCGGGCCACAGACAGCAGCCCGGTCAGACAACCCAGCAGGAACAGCCCCAGATGGGCCACCTCGAATGACTTTATGGCGGCCAGTACCGGCGAGTACATACCGATAATCACCAGCAAAAAGCTGCCGGATATCCCGGGCAGGATCATGGCACAGATGGCCAGTGCCCCGGCCCCGAAAAACGCCAGCTGTGAGGGTGCCACTTCACTGGCCGGCAGCGTGGTTACCCACCAGGCAAAAACAATTCCGGCACACAGAGGCAGCAGCAGAAACGGCGAAAAACGACGGACCTGGCGCCCCACGTGCCAAACCGAGGCAACAATCAGGCCGAAGAAAAAGCTCCAGATCAGGATTGGATGGCTGTCCAGCAGCCAGGTAATCAGCGAAGCCAGGCTGGCCACACTGGCAACCACACCAGCCAGCAGGGTCACCAGGAAAGTGCCGTCAATGGCTTGCCAGAAGCCGCGGATGTCACCTTTCAGAAACTGGCGCACGAACGCGACCGGGGCGGCACTGATGGCCTCCAGCAACCGGAAGTAAATGCCGGTAATAAACGCGATGGTGCCCCCGGAAACCCCCGGAACAATATCCGCCGCGCCCATCGCCATGCCCCTTAAAAACACAGCCACCGGATGGTGGCTGCGATTCACCGATGAGTCCGGGCTATGCTCCATTAACGAACCACTCCGCCAAGCAGGGGCACAAACCGCACCGGTTCCAGCTCGCGGCGCTCGAAACTGTCGCCCCTTCGGATGATCTCGACCAACACCTGATTCTCCTCTCCTACCGGTGCGATCAGCACACCACCATCGGCCAGCTGATCCAGTAATTCCCGGGGCACCTCTACCGGCGCCGCCGTCACAATAATGCCCTCAAACGGACCTTTTTCAGGCCAGCCCATGCCACCGTCGGCATGTTTGAGCATCGCATTACGAATGTTCAGTTGCCGCAAACGCTCCCTGGCCCGATCCTGCAGCGGCTTGATACGCTCCACGCTGAAGATTTCACGGAACGCCTGGGACAACACCGCGGTCTGGTAACCGGATCCGGTTCCCAATTCCAGCACACGCTCCGGTTCGTGGGCCAGTAACAATTCCGTCATCCGGGCGACGATATAGGGTTGCGACAGGGTCTGCCCGTAACCGATGGGCAATGACGTGTCTTCGTAGGCACGGTGTGACAGTGCCTCGTCCAGAAAGATATGCCGGGGAACCTGGCCGATAATCTCCAGCACCCGGTCCGACTCGATACCCGCTTCCCGCAATCGCTGCACCAGGCGCAAACGGGTGCGCCGCGAGGTCATGCCGATGCCTTCAAGCGGGGCATTCATTGCGACACCTCCCCGAAGCCCTCAAGGTCATCGACCCAGTCTTGCAGTCGGGTCATTGCCTCGTGTCGGGTCATGTCGATGTGTACGGGGGTGACCGAAACGAAGCCGTTCTGAACCGCGTGGAAATCCGTGCCCGGGCCGGCATCGCCACCGCCACCGGCGGCACCGATCCAGTAACGGCGCTTGCCTCTCGGGCAGGTTACCGGCACAACACCCTCGGCCCGGTCACGATGCCCAAGCCGGGTCACCTGGATACCAGCCAGCTCACTCCAGGGCAGGTCCGGTACATTCACATTGAGAATCGAGCGGGGGCCCAGGGCCAGGTATCGCTTGTGTTCCAGCAGCAGCCGAACCACCCGCGCGGCGGTTTCATAATGGAAGTGGCCGTTATTAACCAGGGACACTGCAATAGCGGGCAGGCCAAGGTGACGGCCTTCTGTAGCCGCGGCCACCGTGCCGGAATAGATAATGTCGTCGCCCAGGTTGGCGTGGGTATTGATACCGGAAACCACCCGGTCAAACGGCTTGTCGAAAAGACCGTTAACGGCCAGGTGAACGCAGTCGGTGGGTGTGCCATCTACCGACCAGAAGCCACTGGGGTGCTTTTCTACCGTCAGGGGCCGGCTCAGGGTCAGGGAATTGCTGGCCCCGCTGTGATCACGGTCCGGGGCAACTACGGCAAGTTCGCCCAGCCCCTGCAACCCTTCGAACAGGGCCATCAGGCCAGGCGAATGCACGCCATCATCATTCGACAACAGAATACGCACAGTGTTCTCCGCTAGCTTTCTTAGTATTTATTATCCCGGCTGAGGCTCATGTCCTGCAGCTCGAATACATCGGCCAGTACCGTGGTGGCGTACTGGCCCGGTGGCAAGGCGAACTGTAACCGGAGGCTATCGTCCTCCTGCCATTGCCACTGAAGATTGTCCGGACGGGTAACCAGAGCCCGGCGCTCGGGCTTCATGCGGGTGCTCAGAAACAGCCGCTCAAACTCCGGGTGACCTGCCACAACGGCTCGTTCCAGCTGCTCCTGATCACCGCTCGCCGTGGTGCCGCCATCGCCCCACAGGGGGCCTGTAGGGCTGCCGTCTACCGCAGGTTCACCGGCCATCGCTTCAAACCAGTGCCCAGCCTCTACCCTTGCGGCCAGCACCTCATTGAACAACCACGAACGTGCCGCCGAAAAGTACAATACGTTTTTCGAACCGCTTCCGCCACCGCCACGACGACCGCCCTTCTTCCGGTTCAGGCGGGTAACATCGAGATTCACTGCCCGCTCCAGGTTGCCGCCCTGAAAACCGAAGCGCTGGGGCCCGAAATAATTCGGCGCACCCCGCTCCGCAAGCAACGCCAACGCAGCCTCCATCGCCTGCCGATCGCCCTGAACCTCGCGCAACACCAGCTCGAACCCGTTGGCCTGGTGTTCGCCCCGGCGCAGCTTGCGGGCGTGGCGCCGCCAGTTCAGAACCCGCCAGCGCTCGCCAATAGCACTGAGCAATTCCGCATCAGAGGCTTCCCGCCCCGGGCAGTAAAGACTGAACCACTGAGACGTTACCGCATGACGGTCCTTCAACCCGCAAAAGCCCACTTCGAAAGCCTTGCAGCCAGCAAGCTGGGCCAGCTCCCGGGCCACGAACTCGGTATTGTCCCCGGACTTTTCCAGCCGCACACAGAGATGCTCACCGGCACCTTCGGCACCACCGGCCTGGCCTTCGACCTCCGGCCACAAACACTCGGTCACCCGGAAATCTTCAGGGGACACCTTCAACCGGGCAGAACCCACCCGCTGCCCGGAAGAAACCGGCCACTCCAGCCGCCAACGCGGCTCTACCGAAGCATCCGTCACAGGCTGACCGCCTCAAGCAGGCACACCGCCTGGCAAGCAATCCCCTCACCCCGGCCAGTGAACCCCAGCTTTTCGGTGGTGGTGGCCTTAACACTGACCCGATTCACCGGCACCCCCAGGTCCTCGGAAATATTCATTCGCATGGCCTCCACATGGGGCGCCATCTTCGGAGCCTGGGCAATAATGGTGGTATCCACGTTCACCACCGAAAAACCTTCCTCCAGCACCCGGGCCATCACCCGCCGAAGCAAGTCCCGGCTATCCGCACCGGCCCATTCGTCACTGGTATCCGGGAACAGATGCCCGATATCCCCCAGCGCGACAGCGCCAAGCAGCGCATCCGCCAGCGCATGCAGCAACACATCGCCATCCGAATGGGCTTTCAGGCCGTGACTGTGGGGAATCTCAACACCACCGAGAATGACAGCATCACCCTCACCAAAGGCATGGACATCAAAGCCCTGACCAATGCGCATGATCGTCTCCGAAAAAAAACAGAAATAAACGAGAGGCGGGAAAACCCTACAGCCGGCCCAGAATAAACTCGGCCAGAGCAAGGTCAGACGGCACCGTAATCTTCAGATTATCCGGCCGCCCTTCCACCAGAACAGGCATCTTACCGGAAAACTCCATGGCAGAGGACTCATCGGTGACCGGCTGATTGTTTTCAAGACAAGACTCCAGCGCCGCCCGCAATGCACCAAACCGGAACATCTGCGGCGTCAACGCCCGCCACAACCGGCTCCGGTCCACCGTTTCCTCCACTTCGGGCTGCACACCGCCACCCGCCAGCTTCAACGTATCCGCCACCGGCGCCGCCAAAAGCCCACCAACCGGGTGATCAGACAGGGTATCAATCAGGTTGGAAAGGTCATGGCCATGCAGACAAGGCCGAGCCGCATCATGCACCAGCACCCAGTCCGAATCCTCCGCCTGCTCCGCCAACGCATGCAACGCCGAAAGCACCGAATCCGCCCGCTCCTTGCCACCGGTACAGGTCTGGATGCGATCATCTTTAGCCGACTCACTATCCGGCCACCAGTGATCCGCCGGGTTCAACGGCACCATACAGCCCTTGAACGGCGCGTTATCCAGTAAACGGGAGAGCGTGATATCGAGGATAAAACGGTTATTGATCTTGAGGTACTGCTTGGGGCATTCAGCTTTCATGCGCTGGCCGATACCGGCAGCAGGAACAACAAGCCAAAGTTGAGATTTCATAATCGGAAGGCCCGCACTATGTCAGGAGAGCGCCGGGGAGTGTCTCTCCGGGAATTTCGAAGGCCATGGATGGCCTGAGAGAAGCGCACATGGATGTGCTCGTAGCGGTTCCCGGAGAGACACTCCCCGGTGCTCGGAGCACCCAGTGCCGAAATCAGTTCTCGACCACGAGAAAAAAAGTCTCGTCTTCGCGAATAAGACCAAGGTTCATCCGGGCCCGCTCTTCCACAGCACCCTGCTCATTACGAAGGTTCCGCACCTCCGCATACAGCCGGTCATTACGCGCCGCCAACCCGGCATTCTCCGCCCGCTGCTCAGCAATCGAATTCTCCAGCGACCAAACCTGCGCAAAGCTACCCTCCCCGATCCACAGGCGAACCTGCAGCAGGAGAATCAGCACTACCAGAATGGCCCAAAGCGTTTTCATGCCAAATAAGCTCAGAAATTAACCAGATTAAACGATATCTACGACCGTCAAGTATAGACCTTATAGTAGATTAGCAAAAAATTCGCGTAAGTCACTGTGCAAAAAGGCCATCGTTTCCGAATTTTCATCCGGAACGCGATGGCCTTAACACTTTGTTACCTGCCCGTAACTACCGACAGGTCAAAGTTTACCGGTAAAACTCAGCCCTGGCCCTTGATTTCGCTCAGGCCGCGGTAAGGTGCCTTGCCTTCCAGCGCTTCTTCAATACGCAGCAGCTGGTTGTACTTGGCAACCCGGTCAGAACGGCACAGAGAACCAGTCTTGATCTGGCCTGCGCAGGTAGCAACCGCCAGGTCAGCAATGGTGGTATCTTCGGTTTCACCGGAACGGTGGGAAATCACCGCCGTGTAGCCAGCGTCCTGAGCCATCTTGATAGCGTCCAGAGTCTCGGACAGGCTGCCAATCTGGTTGAACTTGATCAGGATGGAGTTGCCCACACCCTTCTCGATACCCTGCTTCAGGATCTTGGTGTTGGTTACAAAAAGGTCATCACCCACCAGCTGAACCTTGCTGCCGAGCTTATCAGTCAGAACCTTCCAACCATCCCAGTCACTCTCGTCCATACCGTCTTCGATGGACACAATCGGATAACGCTCGCACAAGCCAGCCAGGTAATCAGCAAAGCCTTCGGAATCAAAGCTCTTGCCTTCACCGGACAGCTGGTACTGACCGTCCTTGTAGAATTCGGAAGAAGCACAGTCCAGGGCCAGGGTCACGTCTTTGCCCAGCTCATAGCCCGCATCTTCAACCGCCTGCTTGATGGCAGCAAGGGCTGCTTCGTTAGACGGCAGGTTCGGTGCAAAACCACCTTCGTCACCTACGGCCGTGTTCAGGCCCTGAGCCTTCAGTACCTTCTTCAGGCTGTGGAAGATTTCAGCGCCAACACGCAGGGCTTCAGCGAAGCTGGTTACAGAAACCGGCTGAACCATGAATTCCTGGATGTCGACGTTGTTATCCGCGTGCTCACCACCGTTCAGGATGTTCATCATCGGTACCGGCATGGAGAACTTGCCGGACGTGCCGTTGATATCAGCGATGTGAGCGTACAGCGGCTTCTTCAGGGAAATAGCAGCCGCCTTGGCCGCTGCGAGGGAAACTGCCAAGATAGCGTTGGCGCCCAGGTTAGCCTTGTTCTCGGTGCCGTCCAGGTCCAGCATAATCTGGTCCAGAGCGCGTTGATCGGCAGCGTCTTTACCAACCAATGCGTCACGAATCTTGCTGTTTACCGCGTCAACTGCCTTCAGGACGCCCTTACCCAGGTAACGAGAAGCATCACCATCACGCAGCTCCAATGCCTCGCGGGAGCCGGTAGAAGCACCGGAAGGCGCACAGGCGGTTCCAATGGTGCCGTCTTCAAGGATAACGTCGGCTTCAACGGTAGGGTTACCGCGTGAATCCAGAACCTCACGAGCTTTGATGTTGGCAATCTTGGTCATTCGGTTGTTTCTCCAGTCTTAACTTTTAATTTGGTGCCGGAGCGAACAACTGGAAAGCCTTGGCGAAAACCGCTACAAGCACATCCATGTGCGCTTCTCTCAGGCCATCCTTGGCCTTCGAAATTTTCACCAAGGCTTTCCCGTCATTCGCTCTCGTAGTCCGCAGTAGGCCGTCAGGTTTGGCAACCTCAGGAATATGCGGTCTTTCAAATAGCCGACACCGCCAATCAGGCGGTGTCGATAGGTTTAAAACTTTTTACCAGATCGTCTACAGCTTTCACCCGCTGCAGAAACGGCTCCAGCTGGCTCAGGCGCAGGGCGCAGGGGCCATCACACATAGCCTTGTCCGGGTCAGGATGGGCTTCCAGGAACAAACCGGCCAGGCCCTGGGACATACCCGCCAGCGCCAGGTCGGTCACCTGGGCGCGCCGGCCACCGGCCGAGTCGGCTCGGCCGCCGGGCATCTGCAAGGAGTGGGTGACGTCAAAGAACACCGGCACGTTCATCTGCTTCATGATGCCGAAGCCCAGCATGTCGACCACCAGGTTGTTGTAGCCGAAGCTGCTGCCGCGCTCGCACAGGATGACCTGGTCGTTGCCGGCTTCTTCGCACTTGGTGATGATGTGCTTCATTTCCTGGGGAGCCAAGAACTGGGCTTTCTTGATGTTGATGACCGCACCGGTTTTGGCCATGGCCACCACCAGGTCGGTCTGACGGCTCAGGAATGCGGGTAGCTGGATGATGTCGCAGACTTCAGCTGCAGGCGCCGCCTGCTCCGGTTCGTGCACGTCAGAGATGATGGGCACGCCGAATTTGCTTTTGATATCTGCCAGGATCTGCAGCCCCTTCTCGAGACCGGGGCCCCGGAAGGAGTTGATGGACGAGCGGTTGGCCTTGTCGAAGGAGGCTTTGAAAACGTACGGGATGCCCAGCCTGCTGCAGACATCCACGTACTTTTCGGCCACTTCAAACGCCAGTTCCCTGGACTCGAGTACGTTCATGCCGCCGAACAGCACAAAGGGCTTGTCGTTGGCGATTTCGATTCCCGAGACGTTCAGGTTGCTGCGGGCCATACTCAGGATCCCTTTTTGTTGGTCAGTGCTGCCTCAACAAAGCCCTTGAACAGCGGGTGGCCGTCGCGGGGTGTCGAGGTGAATTCCGGGTGGAACTGGCACGCCACGAACCACGGATGTTCCGGCGCTTCCACCACTTCAACCAGCTTGCCGTCAGCGGAGCGGCCGGAGATGATCAGGCCGGCCTCTTCCAGTTTTGGCAGGAAGTGGTTGTTGACTTCGTAACGGTGGCGATGACGTTCGCGAATGGTTTTCTTGCCGTAGCAGGCGGCGATGCTGGAGCCGTCCGTCAGTACGCAATCCTGGGCGCCAAGGCGCATGGTGCCACCAAGGTCAGAGGCTTCGGTGCGTGCTTCGGTAGCACCGCTGGCGTCGAGCCACTCGGTAATCAGGCCGACGACCGGCTCCGGGGTGTGCTCACGGAACTCGGTGCTGTGGGCGTCTTTCAGGCCGGCCACGTTACGGGCGTATTCGATAACCGCCACCTGCATACCCAGACAGATACCCAGATACGGAACCTTGTTCTCACGGGCATACTGAACCGTGCGGATCTTGCCTTCCACGCCACGCTCACCAAAGCCACCGGGCACCAGGATTGCATCAGCAGATTCCAGCACGGCGGTGCCGTCACGCTCGATGTCTTCGGAGTCGATGTAGCTGATGTTCACCTTGGTGCGGGTCTTGATGCCGGCGTGCAGCAGGGACTCGATCAGGGATTTGTAGGCGTCCAGCAGCTCCATGTACTTGCCGACCATGGCGATGGTCACTTCCTGCTGCGGATTCATCAGGGATTCCACAACAGCGTCCCACTCACCCAGGTCTGCTTCACGGGCATCCAGGCCGAAGCGCTCGATAACCAGCTGGTCCAGGCCGTATTCGTGCAGCATGCGCGGAATGGCGTAGATGGACTTGGCATCCTGCATCGGAATGACCGCACGCTCTTCCACGTTGGTGAACAGGGCAATCTTGCGACGGGAGCTGGCATCCACTTCGTGCTCGGAACGGCACAGCAGGATGTCTGGCTGCAGGCCGATGGAGCGCATTTCTTTCACGGAATGCTGGGTCGGCTTGGTTTTGATCTCGCCGGCGGTGGCAATGTAGGGCACCAGGGTCAGGTGCATGAACAGGGCACGCTGGGAGCCTACTTCCACCTTCAGCTGACGACAGGCTTCGAGGAACGGCAGGGATTCGATATCGCCCACTGTGCCGCCGACTTCAATCAGTGCCACGTCGGCACCGGCTGCGCCTTCAACTACACGGCGCTTGATTTCGTCGGTGATGTGCGGGATTACCTGCACAGTGCCGCCAAGATAATCGCCACGACGCTCTTTGCGGATAACTTCTTCGTACACCCGGCCGGTGGTGAAGTTGTTACGCTTGCTCATGGGGGTACGAATAAAGCGTTCGTAGTGGCCCAGGTCAAGGTCGGTTTCCGCGCCGTCTTCGGTGACAAAAACCTCACCGTGCTGGAACGGGCTCATGGTGCCGGGGTCCACGTTGATGTACGGGTCCAGCTTGAGAATAGTGACCTTCAGGCCGCGTGCCTCGAGGATGGCTGCCAGTGAGGCAGACGCAATACCTTTGCCTAATGAGGACACGACACCGCCGGTGACGAAAATATAACGCGTCATGCAGATTCCGTGATTATCTGGTTCGGTGAAGGAGGGAGATTGTTCATCTCAAGATGGGACGCCAGACTACCAGAAAGCCCCTCTGTACTCAATCACAATCCCTCTCCACAATCAGCCGCCAGCCGGTGGCAGGGGCGCCTCCCGAGTATTGTTCAGAACACCACAAATCGCCAATCCCGATCAGCTCTTCGCCCTCGCTGGTTTGCCGCCAGACCAGCGGTAATACTGAGCGCTCCCAGGGTGGAACGAACTGTTCCTGCAGCCAGTTTTTCAACGCACGGGAGGGCTTACCCCGGGCCAGCCGGACCCGCTCACCACCCTGCCTCGTAGATACCCTTATTGGCGGCGGCGTTGTTTGCTGTTCTGCCGGGGCAACCGATTCCAGCGACAGCAACCAGCCGGGCCAACGCACTGGCGACCCGGGGGTAAGCGCTACTGGCTCTGGCGCGGGAGGATTATCCGGCACCAGGTAGATATGCCCCCGGTAACGGCGCAGGCTGAATCCATCGCCCCGGAGCTCCGGCTCCCGATCCTCTCCGGCTTCAAGCAGTTCAGCCAGAACCTGGTCCCAGCCTGCCAAAGCCGGCGGCGGGAAACCCTCGCGCTGAATCCACCAACGCACCAGGTTGCGGCGCTCGGGGGCACTCAGGGCTGAGAACGGCTCAATCGCGAGGCGGCCGCTATCGGAACAGATCTGCCACTGAAGCTCCGCCAGGCGTTGATTCAGCTGGTCACTTTCGGCGCAGGATCGGGCACTGTGGGCAACCCGCTTCAACAAACCGGGCCAACGATCCTTCAGGCCCGGCAGAACACTGTGGCGCAGGTAATTGCGGTCGAACTGCCGGCTCTGGTTGCTGGGGTCTTCTACCCAGGGCACACCAAGTTTCGTTGCCACCTGCTCCAGCCGGTCACGACTGACCCCGAGCCAGGGCCGGTACAGAGTGCCCTTGCCTAACGGCCGCGTTTTCGGCATTCCGGCCAGCCCGCTGACACCGGAGCCCCGCAACAGCCGGAAAAGGACCGTTTCTGCCTGGTCATCGGCGTGGTGGGCCATCAATAACATGTCGCCCGGGTTCAGGGTGTTGTGAAACACCTCATAACGGGCTGTACGGGCCGCATCTTCCAGGCCGCCAGCACCCCTGGCACCAACCGGGACATCCACCCGCGCAACGGACAATTCAACACCCAGCTGCTCGCAGACATCCCGGCAGAATTGCTCGGTCTGCTGATGATTGGGCTGGAGCTGATGATTGATGTGCAGGGCAGTAACAGAGGGGTGGCAGGCAGAGGCAGCCTGCAATAACAGCGTGGAATCCAGGCCGCCGCTGAAGGCCACCCAGAGACGGGAATATTCGGGAAGTTGACTGACCGGCCCGAGCAGGTCGCCGGGCCAGCCAGAAGCCCGGGCGGTGTTACCGCCCGCCTTCATACTTGGTTAAGCGCTCGTAACGGCGGCTTACCAGCTCGTCCAGGGGTAAACGGCTCAGCTCGTCAATGCCCTGACCCAAGGTCGTTTTCAGGGTCTCGGCCATTTTTTCCGGATTGCGGTGGGCACCACCGAGGGGCTCCGCAATCACGTTGTCCGCAACACCCAGCTCTTTCAGGCGCTGGGCAGTTACACCCATAGCTTCCGCAGCCTGGGAGGCATACTCCGCACTCTTCCACAAAATCGACGCGCAACCCTCAGGGGAGATAACCGCGTAGGTTGAGTACTGAAGCATGTTCAGCTGGTCGCACACGCCAATGGCCAGTGCACCACCGGAGCCACCCTCACCGATTACGGTGGAGATAACGGGGGTTTTCAGGCGCGACATCACCGCCAGGTTAAAGGCGATGGCCTCACTCTGGCCACGCTCTTCGGCGCCAATACCAGGATAGGCGCCCGGGGTATCGATAAAGGTCAGTATCGGCATCTTGAAGCGCTCGGCCATTTCCATCAGGCGCAGGGCCTTGCGGTAGCCTTCCGGGCGCGGCATGCCGAAGTTGCGCTTGACCTTGTCACGCACTTCGCGGCCTTTCTGGTGACCAATCACCATCACGGGCTTGTTGTCCAGGCGAGCAGTGCCGCCAATGATGGACAAATCATCCGCATAGCGACGGTCGCCGTGCAGTTCGTCAAAATCCTCAAAAATCAGGTCGATATAGTCCTGGGTGTAGGGGCGGCGAGGATGGCGGGCCAGGCGGGCTACGTCCCAGGGCTTGAGGTCTGAAAAGATGGTTTCCGTCAGGCTGACGCTTTTCTTCTTCAGACGACTGATTTCATCAGTGATATTGATGTCGGTGTCGTTACCCACCATGCGAAGCTCTTCAATCTTGGCTTCCAGGTCGGCGATCGGCTGTTCGAAATCCAGGTAATTAGGGTTCATGATGTTCCATCATTTGCTTGCCAGGTGGGCGGTCAACCCACCATAACCAGAATTTGGGACAAAGATAGCAGCGCAAAACGCTCAACTAAAGCGGACATTGGTCTTAATCATAGACCAACTCTACCGACTTCTCTCCCACCAGGTGTTTCAACTCGAACAACAGGTTGTCATCGGGCTGCACCCGCCAGGACGGCCCCAGCTCAATCCGGGTGCTGGCCTCGGCACTGCTGTATTCGATCCACACCGGGCTGCCCTCGTTACGGAACGGCCGCAGCGTGTCGTCGAGTTTATCCAGCAGGCCGTTCTGCAGCTGGTCAGCGTGCAGGGCCAGCCGGATACCCCGGCTGAACTGCTGCCGGGCGGTCGCCACATCCATCACCGAGCTGACCCGCATTTTCATCTGGCCAGAGTAATCGTCGTGGCTGACCTGCCCTTCCACCACAATCACCTGGTCCGACTGCAACAGCTCGCGGTTTTCAAAGAATGCTTCCGAGAACAGAGTGGCCTCGATACGAGCACTGCGGTCATCCAGGGTGATAAAGCACATGGTGGAGCCGGTACGGGTTTTCATGGTGCGCTGGGCCACCACCAGCCCGGCCACCCGCTGGGGCGACTTGTTGGGCTTGAGGTCAGCAATGGAGTTACGGACAAAGCGCCGCACTTCCCGTTCGTATTCATCAAACGGATGGCCGGTGAGGTAAATGCCCAGGGTATCTTTCTCACCCTTGAGCCGCTCTTTCTCCGGCCACTCACGAACGTGGGCCACATCGGCATAGGGGTCTTCGCCCTCTCCGCCGCTCTCCAGCATTTCACCGAACATATCCATCATGCCGGCGGCATCGTTACGGGATTGCTGGTCGGCTTGCTGTATGGCCTTCTCGATGCTCGCCATCAGCTGGGCACGGCCCGCGCCTAACTTGTCCATCGCACCGGAGCGGATCAGGGCTTCCATGGCTCGCTTGTTCACCTTTTTCAGGTCGATGCGACGGCAGAAATCGAAGATGTCCTGGAACGGGCCGTCTTTGGCCGCCTCAACGATACTTTCGATGGGACCTTCACCCAGGCCCTTGATCGCGCCCAGGCCGTAAACAATCTGGCCATCGTCATTCACCGTGAAGGTGTAGGCAGAACGGCTGACGTCCGGCACCAGCAGGTCCAGCTTCATGTTCCGGCACTCTTCCACCAGCGTGACCACCTTGTCGGTGTTCTGCATATCGGCGGTAAGTACCGCAGCCATGAACTCGGCCGGGTAGTGGGTTTTCAGCCACAGGGTCTGGTAGGACACCAGTGCGTAAGCTGCGGAGTGCGATTTGTTGAAGCCGTAGCCGGCGAACTTTTCTACCAGGTCGAAGATATTCTCGGCCAGGGTTTTATCGATGCCGTTGTTCTCACAACCGTCCAGGAAGATGGCTTTCTGCTTCTCCATCTCCTCCGGCTTTTTCTTACCCATGGCCCGGCGCAGCATGTCTGCACCGCCCAGCGTATAGCCGGCCATCACCTGGGCAATCTGCATGACCTGCTCCTGGTACAGGATGACCCCGTAAGTGGGCTCCAATACCGGCTTCAGGCCTTGATACTGATAATCCGGGTGCGGGTAAGACATCGGCTGGCGGCCATGCTTACGGTCGATAAAGTCGTCTACCATGCCGGACTGCAGCGGCCCCGGGCGGAACAGGGCCACCAGGGCGATCATGTCTTCCAGGGAGTCCGGCTGCAGGCGGCGGATCAGGTCTTTCATGCCGCGGGATTCCAGCTGGAACACCGCGGTGGTCTCGGCCTTTTTCAACAGGTCGAACGAGGGCTTGTCATCCAGCGGAATGGTGCTGATGTCCAGGTCACCAAGCCCGCGCTCTTGCCGGCGCGGGTTGATCATGCCCAGGGCCCACTTGATGATGGTCAGGGTCCGAAGGCCCAGGAAGTCGAACTTCACGAGCCCCGCGTCTTCCACGTCGCCTTTATCGAACTGGGTGACCAGGCTTCCGCCCTCATCGTCGCAATACAGCGGCGAGAAATCCGTAATCTTGGTGGGCGCGATCACCACGCCCCCGGCGTGTTTACCGGCGTTCCGGCACACGCCTTCAAGCTTCAGGGCCATTTCCCAGATTTCCTGGGCTTCCTCATCCTGCTCCAGGAACTCCTTGAGCTGGGGCTCCTGTTCGATGGCCTTGTTGAGGGTCATGCCCACTTCAAAGGGAATCAGCTTGGAGAGCTTGTCTGCCAGGCCGTAGGATTTGCCCTGCACCCGGGCAACGTCCCGCACCACCGCCTTGGCGGCCATGGTACCGAAGGTAATGATCTGGGAAACCGCTTCCCGGCCGTACTTCTGGGCGGTGTATTCGATGACCCGGTCCCGGCCTTCCATGCAGAAGTCGACGTCGAAGTCGGGCATGGATACCCGTTCCGGGTTCAGGAACCGCTCGAACAGCAGGTCGTATTCCAGCGGGTCCAGGTCTGTAATGAGCAGCGCGTAGGCCACCAGGGAGCCGGCACCGGAACCCCGGCCCGGGCCCACCGGCACGCCGTTATTCTTGGCCCACTTGATGAAGTCCATAACGATCAGGAAGTACCCCGGGAACCCCATCTGGATGATGATATCCAGCTCGAACTTCAGGCGCTTGTAATACTCTTCCCGCTTCTGGTCGTATTCCGGGTCGTCCTTGCTCAGAGTCTTGGCAAGGCGCGCTTCCAGGCCTTCTTCGGACACATGGCGGAAGTAGTCGTCCATGGTCATGCCATCCGGGATCGGATAGTTGGGCAGGAAGTACTCGCCCATGCGCACTTTCACCGAACAGCGTTTGGCGATTTCTACGGTATTCTCGACGGCCTCGGGAATGTCCGAGAACAGCTCGATCATTTCCTCGGCGCTGCGCAGGTATTGCTGGTCACTGAAGCGGCGATCCCGCCTGGGATCGTCCAGGGTCCGGCTTTCACCAATACAGACCCGGGCCTCGTGGGCTTCGAAATCGTCCGCCTGCAGGAAGTGCACATCGTTGGTAGCCACCACCGGCAGGCCCAGTTCAGCTGCCAGTTCCACGCTCATATGCAGGCAGTCTTCATCACCGCCCCGGCCGGTACGCTGCAGCTCCAGGTAGTAGCTGCCCGGGTACAGGTTCATCCAGTATTCGGCACGCTCACGAGCGAGTTCCGGCTTGCCCGCCAGCAAAGCCTTGCCCACATCCCCCATCTTGGCACCGGACAAGGCAATCAGCCCCGCGGGCCGGGCTTCCAGCCATTCCTTGCGGATAATCGGCTTGCCGTAACGCTGGCCTTCGGTATAGCCGAGGGAGATGATTTCTGTGAGGTTGAGATAGCCGTCGTTGTTGCGGGCCAGCAGGGTCAGGCGGAACGGGTTTTCCGGCTCATCCGGGTTTTCCAGCCACAGGTCCGCACCGATGATCGGCTTCACGCCGGCGCCCATGGCGGCCTTGTAGAAGCGCACCAGGGAACACATGTTGGATTGCTCGGTCAGGCCGACGGCGGGCATGCCCAGCTCCGCCACGCGGCCGATCAGCGGCTTGACCCGAACCAGGCCATCCACCATGGAATATTCGGAATGTACGCGCAGGTGAACGAAAGTGTTTGCCATGGTCAGTTGCCAATCAATGTGCGGATGTCTTCTTCGGTTTGTGGCCCGAACCGGGTTTCAACCAGGTTGCCGGAGGGGTCCACAATAAACGTGGCGGGCAAGCCCACGGGCATTTTCCAGCCGAATTCCGGGCCCGGGTCCTGGCCCAGCATCAGGAACTCGATGCCCATTTCCTCTCCCAGCTGCTCCAGGGCCGTGCCGGTAACGCCATCAAAATTCACACCCAGCACGGAGATGTCCGGCGCCTTGTCCAGCTCATTCAGTTCGGGAATTTCTTCCAGGCACGGCTTGCACCATTCTGCCCAGTAGTTCACCAATACCCAGCGGCCACGGAAGTCATCCCAGTTCACCGCCGTACCGTCGGCACGCTGCAGCTCGGTATTTTCACAACCGGTGATGGTCGCTGCCGCTAAAACCAGCGTAATTAAAGCCAGAAAACGCCTGAACGGCCGAGGGTACTGCAAGGGATATCCTCCTGTTAGACTACCGCCCTTCGAAAGGACAGCAACCATTACTGTAAACCGGGCATGACCATGACAGAACCAACCCGCATTTTCCATAACCCACGGTGTTCCAAATCACGGCAGACCCTTGAGCTGATTCAGCAAAGGGGCATCGAACCGGAGATTATACGCTACCTGGAGACGCCTCCGACAGAGCAGGAACTGTTACATATCCTTGACCTGCTGGGCTGCGAGCCCCGGCAGCTGATGCGCACTAAAGAAAGCGAATACAAGGAACAGGGCCTGGATAACCCGGAACTGAGCCGGGAACAGCTGGTAAAAGCCATGGTGGCCACCCCCAAACTGATCGAGCGGCCGATTGTACTGGCCAACGGCAAGGCGGCCATCGGCCGGCCACCGGAAAGCGTTCTCGAGATTCTCTGAAGCATTGCCCAGGAGCCAGGCATGAGCGATACCAGCCCGTACATTCTTGTTCTTTATTACAGCCGGAACGGCCAGACCGCCGACATGGCCACCCAGATTGGCCGGGGCGTGGCCCGGGTGAGCGGAATGGAAGCGAAGATCCGCACCGTTCCACCGGTGTCGCCAGACACCACCGCCAGCCTGCCCCCGGTTCCGGATACCGGCGCCCCCTATGCAACCCGGGAAGAACTGGCCAACTGTGCCGGCCTGGCACTGGGTAGCCCTACCCGCTTCGGAAATATGGCGGCACCGCTCAAGCACTTCCTGGACGGCACCGGAGACCTGTGGCTGAACGGCAAGCTCGCCGGCAAGCCTGGCGGTGCGTTCACTTCCACCGGCAGCCTTCATGGCGGCCAGGAAACCACTCTGATGACCATGATGCTGCCACTTCTGCACCACGGCATGGTGCTGTGCGGCCTGCCGTACTCGGAGAGCGCCCTGAATGAAACCAGCACGGGTGGCACCCCCTACGGGCCCTCACACTGGGCCGGCACCGGTGCCGAGCAACGTTTGAGCGAACACGAGAAAGTCCTGTGCCAGGCCTTTGGCGAGCGGCTGGCCCGACTGGCTTTGAAACTGGCTGACTGATTCGAACTCCACTACCCGGAACCTTCTATGCTCCACAACGACAAAGCAAAAACCACCGCACGCCTGACCATCGCCCTGTATATCGCGGTGCTGGCAGGCCTGTTGCTGACCACTTTCTACCCGGCCCCCGTGGAAGGGGTCTCAATTCCCCTGATGCTAACGGTGAAACTCCTGCCACTGCTGGCGTTTGCCGTGCCGGTTTTCCGCGGCCATAACCGGGGCTACATCTGGATGGCCTTTGTGCTGATTTTCTACTTTACCCAGGCGGTGGTTTCGGCCTGGCTGAGCGAAGGTGCTGCAGGGCCAGTGGTTATGACTATTCTCACCTTCCTGCTGTTCACCGTGGCCATGGTGCACCTGAAAGTGAACCGGCCAGTGGCGGCGGGCTAACGCCGGTTATAGCCAGTGCGGGCTGTCAGGCACCCGGCCTCAGCCCGCATTGTTCCAGCAGTTGCTGCCAGTGGCGTGTGTGGCGCATCATTGCGCCATCAAGCTGATGCCAGAGACTGCCTTCCTCACCAGCCTGCAGGTGCCGGCGAGCCCAGCCGCCAAAGGCTTCCGGCATTTGCGCTTCCTGCTTTGCCGCCAGATCTGCGAAACCCGCAATCAGGGTATCGGCCGCCCGGCTGACATCACTCATGTAGGGCTGAACCTCACCGATATACACACTGAAGAAAAAACTGTGAACGATGTCGGACTGGTTGTTCGGTTTCCCGTTAAGGCATAGCGGCCGTTCTGCCAGCCTGGCCTGAAGCACTTCGGTGCCGGTATCCAGCGTGGCAATCAGCAAGCGGGCACTGTTAACCAGTTGCCCGGCCCGGTATTCGGCCTGCCAGCGCTGGTGGATGGCGCCCAGGTTATTCAGGGAAACGTCAAGCTGCTGCCGCGACAAGGCCGTCACTGTCTCGCTCAATTGTTCCAGGTCCCGCAGCAGATCGGACACCGGAAGCTGGCCTTCACCCACCGGGTAAAAACCTTTACTCAGGGTAAACAGGTTCTCGATTTCTTCGGTGCCCCAGGTAGCATTCCAGACAGCTCTGGGCAACGAATCCTGCTTGCTCTCGATCGCTTCAGCCAGAGTTTCCCCAAGCTCTTCATCATCCACCTCCGGCAGGCAGTCTTCCGCGGCGCGGATAAAGCGCACTTCGTATCGCAGGCGGTTTACCGGCTGCATCACTTTGCCCATGACCGAGTTCTTCTCACCCACCACATACTGCAGCTCACAGCCATACAGCGACAGGAATTCGAGCATGCCAATATCCAGTTCCGGCATGTCCAGCACGCGGTCACGGCGGCGGGGTAATTGCGATGCCGGCGGCAACTCTTCAGGCAGGGAAACGGCGGGGGCTTCAAGTACCCGGGCAAGGCGTTCCAGGTACTCGGTCATCATCGGCCTGGCTTCGGAGAACGGGTTACATCCAGCCAGAAACAGGGCACAGATACCCGGAATCAGCCATTGCAGCTTTGAGAGTCCGGGCATAACTCGACCTCCTAGCGTTTACGCAGCAGCGCGTCTACCTCCGCAAAGTCCCGGGCCACGAAGCGTCCGGTGTCCGGCAATTCACCCTCACGTACCAGCCAGGCGGTTTTCATACCCGCCTGCTCGGCCGCTTCAAGCTCGGCTTCAACGTCCGAGAGAAACAACACAGAACCCGGCTCGACACCCAGCTCATCCAGGATGTTACGGTACGACTGCGCTTCTTTCTTGCCACCTACGCCGGTATCAAAATACCCGGAGAAAAACGGTGTAAAGTCGCCTTCGTTGCTGTGGCCAAAGATCAGCTTCTGGGCTTTGACCGAACCGGAAGAATATACGAACAACCTCAGCCCCCGATCATGCCAGCGCTGCAGGTAGTCCGCCGCATCCGGGTAGATATCGCCCTTCAGCTCGCCGCTGTGATAGCCCTGCTCCCAGACCATGCCCTGCAAGGCCTTGAGGGAACCTTCCTTGCGGTCCTCGCTGATCCAGCCTTGGAGCACTTCGATAAGGGCTTCCACGTCCTTGCTGTCGACACCGCTTTTCTGCGCCACAATCGCCAGCTGCTCTGCAACCGCCGGCGTGGTGTGGTGATGGGCCCGCACAAACGCCGGCAGGTGTTCACTGGCGTAGGGAAACAGCACCTCGTGTACAAAGGAGATAGAGCTGGTGGTGCCTTCGATGTCGGTCAGAATCACCCGGATCATCAGGCCACCCCCGCCAGGGCTTCGTATCTGGGCAGGGTGGAGGCAATCTCCTCACCGGTAAAGCTGGCCACCCAGCCTTCCGGATTCGTGAACAGGCGAATACAGGTGAATTCCGGCTCCGGGCCCATATCAAACCAGTGGCGGGTGCCATCCGGCACGCTGATCAGGTCATTCTTTTCGCACATCAGGGCGTACACCTGCTCGCCGAAATGCAGGTAGAAAAGCCCCTGCCCCCGGACAAAGAACCGCACTTCGTCTTCGCTGTGGGTGTGCTCGTCGAGGAACTTCTGGCGGAAGGCATCCTTGTCCGGATGGTTCGCGGTCAGGCTGACTACATCGGCGGTCTGGAATCCGCATTCCTGCTTCAGTCGCTCTACCTCGTCTGCGTAGGCTTCCAGAATCTGTTCCTGGGTGGCCGAAGCCGGCAGCTCCCGGGTTGGCCATTGCTCAAAGCGCACACCCTGGCTGGCCAGCGTATCGCGAATCACCTGCGGGTCGGTGGTTACGGTGTGTGCCGCTTGCGGCTGGTTCTGCTGGAAAATGCTCAGGGTGGTCATGGGCGGACTCTCATGGTTTCAAGTTCACATTCAAACAGGAATTCAAAGGCTTCCACATGGCGCAGGCAATCCGCCATGGTAGCACCCCAGGTATACAGGCCATGGCCACGAATCAGGTAACCCGGTTGTTCCGGATGAGCCCGAAACCATTCGGCGGTCTGTTCCGCCAGGGCCGGGATGTCCTGGGTGTTGTCGAACACCGGTATCGATAGCCGGCCCTCATGGCTGTTTACACCGGCAAAGGCTTTTTGCAGTTCATAGCCTTCCAGCTCCAGCGATTTGCCCGGCGGGATCAGGCGGCTGAGCACGGTGGCCTTCACCGAGTGGGTGTGCAGCACTGCACCCGCATCCGGAAACACCTGGTACAACACGGTGTGCAGCAGGGTTTCTGCCGAGGACTTGCAGTTACTCTGGACCGGGTTGCCGTTCAGGTCTACCACCATGACATCACCGGCAGCGAGCTGGCCTTTATGGCGACCGGACACGGTAATAGCAACGTGGTCGCTGTCGATGCGGGCAGAATAGTTGCTGCTGGTTGCCGGCGACCAGCCCCGGTCATACAGGAAGCGCCCGGCATCCACGATGGACTGGGCGGCAATAGCGTATCGGGTCACATCAAACACTGGGATTCTCCGTCTATTACACCAAACCGCTTGATCATGCGGCCAGCGGCAACCGGCGCTGGCGCTTGCCGGTCAGTGCAAACAGCGCATTGCCCAGGGCGGGAATCACCGGCGGCACACCCGGCTCGCCCACGCCGGTGGGGGCTTCATCGCTGTCGACAATATCCACCACAACCTCAGGCACCTGGTGCATCTGCAATAGCCGATAATCGTGGAAGTTGCTCTGCTGGACTTCACCCTTGTTAAAGGTGATTTCGCCAAACAACGCCGCCGTCAGGCCGAAAAGAATACCGCCGGAAATCTGGTCTTCCACGATGCGCGGGTTCACCACCTGGCCACAGTCCACGCTGGCGGTCACCTTGTACACACGGATCTCGCCGTTCTCGATACCGGCTTCCACCACCTGGGCTACGTAAGTGCCAAAACTCTGGAACAGCGCTATGCCGCGCGCCCTGCCTTCGGGGAGCGACGTGCCCCACTGCGCCAGTTCGGCCGCCCGTTCCAGAACCCTGGCGTGGCGCGGCTCCCTGGCCAGCAGTTTTCGGCGGAATTCCAGAGGATCCTGCCCGGCCTCGTGGGCCAGTTCGTCCATAAAGGTTTCAACAGCAAACCCATTGTGGGAGTAGCCTACTGAGCGCCACCAGGTAATGGGCACGCCGGGGTCGGTATGGGTGTGTCGCACGCTGACATTCGGAACCTGATAGGGATAGCCGATAGCTCCTTCTATGGCAGACACATCTTTTGGTGTGGCCAGGCCCTCGACCATCAAACCCACTTTGCCGAGGGTGTTGTAGAGAAATTTCGGTGCCCAGGGGTACTGTGCCGGCGCAGCATTGCGCACGTACCAGTCCAGAACCTGCGGGCCGACAATCTGGTGATCCCAGCCGGTGAGATCAGCACCGTCCAGGCTGGCAGTCATACGGTGCAGCATGGCCGGGCGCCAGAATCCGTGGCGCATGTCTTCTTCCCGGGACCAGATCAGTTTGACCGGCACCTTCAGCTCATAGGCAACCGCAGCGGCTTCCTCGATGTAATCCTGGGTCAGCCGGCGACCGAATCCGCCACCCAGGAAGGTGGTGTGCACAGTCACGTCATCCGGTGAAAGGTCTGAATTCCGGCAGGCTGCAATGCGCCCGAGATCCGGTGCCTGCGTTGGTGCCCAGATCTCCATGCCGCCATCGTGGTACCAGGCGGTGGCATTCATGGGTTCCATCGGCGCATGGGCCAGGTATGGCTGTTCGTACTCGGCTTCCACCACGCGCCCGGCTTTGCTGATGGCCTCATCCACACCGCCTTCAGAGCGTTCCTGCTCGCCGGGGTCTTCACTGGCGGCTTTGCGATAGCCCTCGAAAACCTCATCAACCGTGGTATCCAGGGCCTCGGAGAAATCCCACTCCACGCGCACAGCCTGCTGTGCTTTCCGGGCTTTCCAGTAACTGCCTGCCACCACGGCGACACCGCGTTCAGTGATAAACGCCGCCTGCACGCCAGCCATGGCCAGGATCTCATCGCGGTTAAACGATTGGGCACGGCCTCCGTAGCGAGGGCTGCGGGTCATCACCGCGTACACCATGCCCGGCAGCTCGACATCAATGCCGTAAACCGCGGTGCCCGTGGCCTTGGCCCGGGCGTCCAGTTTGCCGGCCTGCTTGCCGATGTATTTCCATTCCGAACGGGGTTTGAGCGGCACATCGCCCCGAATCACTTCTTTATCCGCCAGCTCAACCAGCTGGCCATAACGCAGGGAATCCACCCCGTTGGGATGAAGCACCCGGCCGTTGTCGGTGCGGCAGTTATTGGCATCCACGCCCCAAACCCGGGCGGCGGCCATAACCAGCATCAACCTGGCAGACGCTCCCGCCTCCCGCAGGGGCTGCCAGCTACTCGCCACACTGGTACTGCCGCCGGTCAACTGCAGGCCGATAAACGGGTTACGGTATTCCGGCGCTACCGGCGCGAACTTCACCTGAATCCGGGCCGGATCCACATCCAGTTCTTCCGCAATCAGGGTCGTCAGGCCGGTGTAGGTGCCCTGCCCCATTTCAACCCGGGCCAGGGTGAAGGTAATCTCGTCCTGCTTGTTGAGCTCCAGCCAGACATCCGGCGTCCATTCACCGGTTTCCGGCTCAAAGCCGGTTTGTACCGAGGCACAACCCGGGAGCGACAAGGCCAGTACCAGACTGCCGGAAGCACCGGTGCTGACTTTCATAAAATCACGGCGGTTCATGGTCATATCAGGCGCCCTCCTGCCCAGGCTGATAATGGCCAACACTGCCGGCCACCGATTCCACCGCGGCCACAATGCGGGCGTAGGTGCCGCAGCGGCACAGGTTGCCCGTCATGGCGGCCACGATGTCGTCCCTGGACGGTGAGGGATTATTAGCCAGCAGGTGGGCAGCGGTCATAATCTGGCCAGACTGGCAATAGCCGCACTGGGGAACGCCCTCGCTGATCCAGGCCTGCTGCAGGGGATGCAGGTTGCCGCCCTCTGACAGCCCTTCGATGGTGGTAATCTCGGCACCATCCACCAGCTCAATGGCGGTGGAGCAGGAACGGGCCGGCTGGCCATTCACGTGCACAGTGCAGGCGCCACACAGGCCGGCACCACAACCAAACTTGGTGCCTTTCAGTCCCAGTTCATCCCGGATGACCCACAAAAGGGGCGTATCCGAATCTACATCCACCGTGTGCCGGTTTCCATTCACTGTCAGGCTGAACGCCATGAGCCGTTCCTCTAGTTTTTGTGTCGTGGTTTGAAGCAAGCCCGCGGGCTTACTTGACCACTTCCTTACCGTCTTTATTCACCCAGATCTTGCGCTCGCCGGAATCGACCTGGCCATTGGTGTTCCAGACTTCCCGGTCCTGGGTTGCCTCATCCACCTTGCCGTTGTCGTTCCAGATCACCCGGTCTTTACAGCCGGTCAGGGCAAAAAAGCTTGCTAACATCAACACTGCTACAGAACGTTTGGTCATGTTACTTTCCTCGTTTGTCACACTGTTCAGGCACCCTAGCGGCCGCCATGTACTTCCCGGTTATGCTGTTTGTCCCGCTCGCTTTTGCGCACCATCACGTAGACGGCCCCGGTGCCACCGTGGTGCTTCTGGGCCGAGTGAAACGCCAGCACGCTGTCCAGCTCTGGCAGCCACTTGGCCAGGTAACTCTTCAGCTGGGCGATCCCGTCCGGATTACGCTCCCCTTTGCCATGCAGGATAATCACCGAGCGCAGGCCATAGCGCACGCAATCGTTAATAAAAGCGAACACTTCCCGCCGGGCCTCTTCTACGGTCATCCGATGCAGGTCCAGCCGGGCTTCAATGGGATACTGGCCCAGCCGCAACTTGCGGAACACCCCATGCTGAATGCCCGGACGCATCCAGCTCAGTACATCGTGGGCCGTCAACGGCTCCACCATGTCTGAGGTCAGCGGGTTCAGGTCGCGCACCGGGGTCTCTACCGCAGCCTGCTGGCGTGCCAGGTGGCCAGGCGTCAGCTCCCGTGGAACCGCCACTTCCGCTCTGTTGGGTTTACGGATCCGCCGGACATCCTTCATCTCTTCGAGGAAAGCCAGGCGTTCGTCTTTACTGGTCATGACACTAACTGCTTCCGGATTGACAAGTATCAGAACTCTACCACTGCCCGGGGCTACCATAAAGCAGACAACCGACAAGGTTTGCGACGAAAATCGTAAGGTACAACAACGACCTGCTGCACTACACTGCAGAAGGACAACAATAACGAATGAGCGCCGGTAACCCGCCGCGCCACCAGGACCAGGACGAACTCCGCTATGGCCGCAGCAAACCAGGACACCACCCGCCCCCAGAATACCCGCGCGATTATGTCGTTCCTGCGGGAACACGCACCCTTTTCAAGCATGGACGACACCCACCTGGCGCACTTTGCCGAACATGCCACCCTCAGCTTCTACGCAGACGGTGATGTGGTGCTGTCACCGGAAGACGGGCTGGCCAAGCGATTCTACGTGGTCAAGCAAGGCCGGATCCGGGGCGAGCGCCAGCACAAAACCGAAGAGCGAACCGAAACCACCTTCGAAATCAGCCAGGGCGAATGCTTCCCCCTGGCCGCTCTGGTGGGCGAGCGGCCGACCCGCACCCTGCACCGGGCGGCCGGGGACACCTTCTGCCTGAGCATCGAGAAGAAAGATTTCGTAACCCTGATTTCTGAAAGCGAACCGTTCCGGGATTTCTGCCTGCGCGGGGTCAGCAGCCTGCTGGAGCAGGTCAACCAGCGCCTGCAATCCAAGGCCATGGCCTCCATCGGCTCCAGTAACAGCCTGGACACCCCGCTGGAACGCTATGCCTTGCGCAATCCAATCGTCTGCTCCCCGGACCTGCCGGTGCGCAAAGCCGTGGCCCGGATGCACGAAAACAACGTGGGCAGCATCATCATTACCGATGACGGCCGCCACCCCACCGGCATCTTTACCCTGCGCGACCTGCGCACCATGGTTGCCGAAGAAAAGGGGCCACTGGACACACCCATCGGCCAGGTAATGACGTCGAATCCCTGCTGCCTGCCGTCAACCGCCGATGCCTTCGAGGCAGCCATGCTGATGGCGGAACATCACTTTGCCCATTTGTGCGTGGTGGACGAAGAACAGCGGCTTATCGGCGTGGTCTCCGAGCGGGACCTGTTCTCCCTCCAGCGGGTAGACCTGGTCAACCTTGCCCGCACCATCGGCACCGCTACCCACCTGCGCACTTTGGTGGCCCTGCGCACCGATGTTTCCAGGCTGGTCGATGCCATGCTGGCCCATGGTGCAGACTCCGGCCAGGTGGTCAAGATCATCACCACCCTGAATGATGTCACCGTGCGACGGGTGCTGGAACTGAACCTGAAGAAGAACGATCCGGGCATTCCGTTCACCTGGCTCACCTTCGGCAGCGAAGGCCGGCAGGAACAGACCCTGCTGACCGACCAGGACAACGGCATCCTGTTCGAGACTCCGGAAGGCATGACCCCGGAACAGGTTCGTGAAAAGCTGCTGCCCTTCGCCCGCAAGGTCAATGATGAGCTGGCCGAGTGCGGCTTCACCCTGTGCAAGGGCAACATCATGGCCAGCAACCCGAAACTGTGCCTGAGCATCGGCGAATGGGACGACTGGTTTATCCGCTTTATCGATGCGTCGACCCCGCAGAACCTGGTCTATTCGTCCATTTTCCTGGATATGCGCGCCGTCTTCGGCCCGTCGGAACCGCTGCACCGGTTACTGGAAAACGTACTGGCCCGCATCCGCAAGAACGCCCTGTTCCAGAAAATGCTGGCCGGCAACGCCTTGCAGCGCAAACCGCCGCTGACCATGTTCCGCAACTTCCGTTACCTGAACGACGAGAAAAAGCACTCCCTGGACCTGAAACGCCAGGGGCTGGCGCCGTTTGTGGAATCCGTCAGGGTCTTCGCCCTGGCCCACGGCGTTGAAACCGCCAACACACTGGAACGGATTGATGCACTGGCCCGCAAAGATGTGTTCGACGCCAAGGATGCCAATGCCTGGAAAGAAGCCTACAGCCTGATTCAGGCCATCCGCATGCGCGCCCACCAGGAAATGCTCGATAAAGGTGAAGAGCTGACCAACTACATAGATCCGGATGACCTGAACCCGCTGGACAGACGGATACTGCGGGAAATCACCTACCAACTATAGGCCGGCAACCATGCTCGAACAGATCAAACAATGGCTGGCCCAGCGTCGGGGCGGCGTTACCGGTGACCACGACACCGACAGCCTGCCGGCCCCGAAAACAGCCAGCGACCAGCTGCTGACCCGTTCCCGGCTGGTCGTGCTGGACCTGGAAACCACCGGGCTCAATTTCTCGAAAGACGAAGTCATCGCCATTGGCGCGGTGGCCATCGAAAGCGGCGTCATCCACCTGAACGACCAGTTTGACCTGATCCTGCGCCGTCCGGAGCTGGATATCAGCGAAACCGTGCTGATTCACGGCATCGGGCCAGAAGCCCTGACCCAGGGCCATGAGACCGAAGATGCCCTGCTGCACCTGCTGGAGTGGATGAACGGCGATCCCATCCTGGCCTACCACTCGGCGTTCGACCAGAAATTCCTCGAGAAGACCCTGAAAGCCCAACTGGGTTACACATCCCAGCACCTGTGGATGGATGTGGCAGAGCTGTTACCGGCGTTTTTTCCCCACGCCGAGACCAAGGGGCGCGGGCTGGATAACTGGGCCGACTACTTCAATCTTCAAATTAGTGAACGGCATCACGCTGCGGCAGATGCGATGGTAACGGCCGAATTGACCCTTGCAGCGCTCAATATGGCTCAGAAGAAAGACGTAAAAACCCTGAAAGAACTGGTCGATAAACTGCATTATCAACGCCGTTTACAGCAGATGCACCGACTTTGATTTAGCTCGGCTTATCGTTGATGTCCTTGATCAAATGCAAGGCAAGTTACTGAGACTTAGACTATTTGCCAATATCCTCAAACCCATTGACCGGTAAAGTCGGAGATGACAACAAGTCGGAGAAATATTACATGAATAATAAATTCTCTTTCCGCACCACCCCAGCAAGAAACCAGCAAAGCTCTACAACAACAATACAGGAGTGATTTTGTATGTCAGGTCATAGCTACGACGCTGAGAACTACTGGAAGGCGAACCTACGCCTTATCTTTGGCAGTCTGATCATATGGGGCCTGTGCTCCTATGGTTTTGCCATCCTGCTACGCCCCATGCTGGCCGGCATTGAAGTCGGCGGGACCGACCTCGGTTTCTGGTTTGCCCAGCAAGGCTCGATTCTTACCTTCATTGTTCTGATTTTCTTCTACGCCTGGCGCATGAACAAAATCGACGAACAATTCGGCGTACACGAGGAGTAAGAACCAATGAGCCAATTTGCAATTAACCTATTGTTTGTAGGGGGCTCGTTCCTCCTCTATATCGGCATCGCCATCTGGGCGAAGGCCGGTAGCACCAGCGACTTCTACGTTGCCGGTGGCGGTGTTCACCCGGTAACCAACGGTATGGCTATCGGTGCCGACTGGATGTCTGCGGCATCCTTCATCTCCATGGCGGGCCTGATTGCCGCCGGCGGGTACGCCAACTCCACCTTCCTGATGGGCTGGACCGGCGGTTACGTGCTGCTGGCCATGCTGCTGGCCCCGTACCTGCGGAAGTTCGGCAAGTTCACGGTACCCGAGTTCATCGGTGATCGTTACTACAGCCCCAACGCCCGCCTGGTCGCGGTTATCTGCCTGATCGTAGCATCTGTCACCTACGTTATCGGCCAGATGGCTGGCGCCGGTGTTGCGTTCTCCCGCTTCCTCGAAGTTGAAGCGACCAACGGCCTGATCATCGCAGCCGTGGTTGTATTCATCTACGCGGTACTCGGCGGCATGAAAGGCATCACCTACACCCAGGTAGCCCAGTACTGCGTGCTGATCGTTGCCTACACCATTCCGGCGGTGTTCATCTCCCTGCAACTGACCGGCAACCCGATTCCGGGCCTGGGCATGTTCTCTACCCACACCGAATCCGGCATGCCGCTGCTGGCCAAGCTGAACCAGGTTGTTACCGACCTTGGCTTCCGCGAGTACACCGCAGATGTGGACAACAAACTGAACATGGTTCTGTTTACCCTGTCCCTGATGATCGGTACTGCGGGTCTGCCCCACGTAATCATCCGCTTTTTCACGGTTCCCAAGGTTGCTGACGCGCGCTGGTCCGGCGGCTGGGCCCTGGTCTTCATCGCACTGCTGTACCTGACTGCGCCGGCTGTAGCGTCCATGGCTCGCCTGAACCTGATGACCACCATCTATCCGGAAGGCACTGCTGCCCAGCCGATCGAGTACGATCAGCGTCCGGGCTGGATAGCCCACCTGGGAAGAGACCGGTCTGATCACCTACGAGGACAAGAACAACGACGGCCGTATCCAGCTGTATAACGACAAGAACGCTGACTTCGCCGCTACCGCTTCCGAGCGTGGCTGGGAAGGCAACGAGATGGTTGTTAACAACGACATCCTGGTACTGGCCAACCCTGAAATCGCCAACCTGCCGGGCTGGGTAATCGGCCTGATCGCGGCAGGTGGTCTGGCAGCCGCCCTGTCGACTGCAGCGGGCTTGTTGCTGGCAATCTCCTCGGCGGTGAGTCACGACCTGATCAAAGGCCGACTCAACCCGAACATCAGTGAGAAAGGCGAACTGATGGCGGCCCGTATCTCCATGGCGGTTGCCATTGTGGTTGCTACCTGGCTGGGCGCCAACCCTCCGGGCTTCGCAGCCCAGGTGGTAGCGCTGGCATTCGGTATCGCGGCAGCCTCCCTGTTCCCGGCGCTGATGATGGGTATCTTCTCCAAGCGTGTGAACAACGTGGGCGCAACCCTGGGTATGCTGTCCGGTCTGATCTTCACCCTGGTGTATATCTTCATCTACAAAGGCTGGTTCTTCATCCCGGGCACCAACAACCTGGCAGACACGCCTGAAAACTGGGTACTGGGTATCTCCCCGCTGTCCATCGGTGCCATTGGTGCTGTGGTCAACTTTGCGGTAGCCTTCGCAGTATCCAAAGTGACTGCTGAACCGCCCGTTGAGATCCAGGAACTGGTTGAAAGCGTCCGTTACCCGCGCGGTGCCGGATCTGCCCAAGACCATTAAACTGCAAGACAGCCTGAATCATTGCCTGCAATGACAGGTTGATACCGAACGGGCTTCCTCTGTGAGGGAGCCCGTTCTTTTTTGAGGATACCGATTTATGTTCTGGACTTTTGTTGCCACTGTATTCTGCGGACTGGGTGCTGCCGGTATTGCCCTGGGCATTCGTGCCGCCACCGCCAAGCGCGCGCCGAAATGGATTATCCCGGTGTTTGCCGGTGCCGGTATGCTCGGCTACCTGATCTACGGCGAATACACCTGGTATGACCACAAGCGCTCACTGCTGCCGGAACAGGCCGTTGTGGTAAACACCGAACAGGAAAAGATCTTCTTCCGTCCGTGGACCTTTGTTTTCCCGTACGTAACCGCGTTTTCCACGGTGGATGTCGCCAGCATCAGCAAAGATACCCCGGATTCCAATATCGTCCGGTTTACCCTTTACCGCTTCTCCCAGACCGTTACCGATGCCGTTTCGCACCGGGTTCACCTGATTAACTGCCAGAGCCGTGAGCTGGTACCGCTGGGTTCCGACGGCAGCCCCAGGGTCGACAATATGAAACTGCTGAACCTTCAGGACCCCCTGTACACAACTGTTTGCGGGGCCTGAATAACCAAGACCGGATAGCAACCCAACATGATTAGCGCCTGGCTGCTTGTACTGATTTCGATCTCCTACATCTCCCTGCTGTTCCTGATTGCCTGGGCGGGTGACCGCCACCCCGGGCTTTACCGGAACAGGTTGGCGCGAACCCATGTTTACGGTCTTTCCCTGGCGGTTTACTTCACCTCCTGGACCTTCTACGGCGCTGTCGGCCGCGCCACCCAGGAAGGCTTTGGCTTCCTCCCCATCTATCTGGGGCCCCTGCTGGTTTTCGTGTTCTTTGCGCCCCTGTTACGACGAATCATCTACATCAGCAAGCGCAACAACAGCACCTCGATTGCCGACTTCATCGCTTCCCGTTATGGCAAATCACAACTGCTGGCAGCCATGGTGGCAATCTTCGCGCTGATCGGCAGCGTGCCTTACATCGCCCTGCAGCTGAAAGCCATTGCCCTCGGCTTCAACGTACTGTCCAGCACCGGCGATACCTACCAGGAGATCAGTACCGCAGCCTGGAACGATTCGGCCTGGTACATCACCCTTGCCCTGGCCGTGTTCACCGTGCTGTTCGGCACCCGCCACCTGGAGTCTACGGAGCACCACCGGGGCATGATCCAGGCGGTGGCCTTTGAATCCCTGATCAAGCTGATCGCCTTTGTCGCTGTCGGCCTGTTCGTCGGGTACGGGCTGTTCAACGGTTTCGGTGACCTGTTTCAGAAGGCCGCCGAGGCGGACCTGATTGGCACCCTGACCACCGACGCTATAGAGGCACCGGCGTTCCTCACCCAAACCCTGGTGGCCATGCTGGCGATTATCTGCCTGCCACGACAGTTCCACGTTATGGTGGTTGAAAACACGGACCACCGGGATTTCGAGGTTGCACGCTGGGCCATGCCCATCTACCTGGTGATTGCCAGTGCCTTTGTGATCCCCATCGCCGCCGGCGGCTTGCTGCACGCAGACATGGCTGGAAGTGACCCGGACATCGTTATCCTTCAGCTCCCGATCATGGCTGGCGAGCAATGGCTGGCAGTACTGGCATTTCTTGGCGGCGGCTCTGCCGCGGCTGCCATGGTGATTGTCTGCTCGGTAGCCATCGCCACCATGGTAAGCAACGAAATCATCATGCCCGGGCTGTTGCGCTTCTTCCGCCCGCGCATGAACCGACGGACGGACCTCAGCTTCCTGCTCTTGTCCATACGCCGGGCCGCGATCTTTGTAGTCCTGCTGACCGCCTATGGCTTTTACCGAATGGCCGGGGCCGATTACAGCCTCACCGCCTTCGGACTGCTCTCGTTTGCCGCCGCTGCCCAGTTCGGCCCGGCCCTGGTTGGCGGCATTCTGTGGCGCCGGGGTAACTACACCGGCGCAGTCTGGGGCCTTGGCCTCGGTTTCCTGATGTGGTGCTACACCCTGCTCCTGCCTGCACTGGCTGCTACCGGCTGGATATCCGCCGGGTTCATCGAAAACGGCCTTTTCGGCTGGCATTGGACCCGTCCAACCGCCCTGTTTGGCTCTGAACTGGACCAGACCAGCCATGGCATTCTGTGGAGCCTGGGGGTTAACACGGGGACCTACATCTTCCTGTCGCTGGTCACCCGGCAACGTATTCGCGAAAAGATACAAATTGCCGCGTTCTTCCATGAGGCCCAACCAAAAGCGGAAAGCGCCCAGCACCAGAGCTGGCAGGGTGAAATTCTGACCTCGGACCTGCAAGCCCTTACCGACCGCTTCATGGGTGAGGAGCGCTCGGAAAGCATCTTCCGGAACTATGAGCGGCGTAATGCTATTCGCCTGTATCCGCACCGGCCTGCCTCATCGCACCTGATGAAGTACATCGAGCGGCAGCTGGCCTCGGTCATCGGTGCCTCGACCGCCCGCGTCGTATTGGAATCCACCCTGACCGGTCGCGACATGCAGATCGAAGACGTGGTCAGCATCGTTGATGAAGCCTCCCAGGCCATGACCTTCAGCCGGGAATTGCTGCAATCCGCCATCGAGAACATCAGTCTCGGGGTGTCTGTGGTGAATCACCAGCAACAGCTGGTGGTCTGGAACCACCGCTACCTGGAGTTGTTCCATTACCCGAAAGGGTTTGTCCGGGTAGGCCGGCCTGTCGAAGACCTGATGCGTTACAACCTGACCAACGCCAACCTGTCGGCCCGGCGTATCGACGAGATCATAGAAGACCGCTGCAGCGCCATGCGCGATGGCAAGCCCATGTCCTACGAACGTCAACGGCCGGATGGCACAGTGGTCAGGGTAGACGGCAGCCCTATACCCGGCGGTGGTTACGTGACCACCTTCCAGGACATCACTGCCATGCGGCGCACCGAACAGGCGCTTAAGGAAACCAACATCTACCTGGAGCAACGGGTTCGGGAGCGCACCCAGGAATTGCAGGTAATCAACGAGCAGATGCTCAAGGCCAAGTCCGTGGCGGAACAGGCTAACCAGAGCAAGACCCGCTTCCTTGCCTCAGCCAGCCATGACCTCCTGCAGCCCCTGAACGCTGCCCGGCTGTTTACCTCGGCCCTTTCCGGCAAGATCACCGATGGCGAACCGAAACAGCTGGTCGAGCATATCGACAGCTCACTCGGGGCCGCAGAAGAAATCATCAGCACCCTGCTGGATATTTCCAAGCTGGATGCCGGTGCCCTGGAGCCGGATATTACGGTATTCCCGGTTAACGACCTCCTGAAGCACCTGGCTACGGAGTTTTCCGCCATCGCCAAGGACCAGGAGCTGGAACTGCACGTGGTGCCCAGCTCGGCCTGGGTACGCTCAGATGCCAAGCTGTTGCGGCGGGTAGTCCAGAATTTCCTGTCCAATGCCATCCGCTATACCGCAAGTGGCAAGATCCTTATGGGCTGTCGGCGCATGAAGGGCTTCCTGCGTATTGAAGTCTGGGATACCGGCCCCGGGATGTCCGAAGAGCAGCTCGCTCACATCTTCGAGGAATTCAGGCGCTTCCAGCACGGCCGGGACAAGAAGGGTCTGGGCCTCGGGCTGGCCATCGTCGACCGTATCAGTGGCATGCTGGACCACCCGGTAACCGTGCACTCAACCCAGGGCAAAGGCAGTACTTTTGCCGTCACCGTGCCCAGGGCTCCGGCAGAGCAGGTACATGCCAGTGCCAGCAAGGCAGGCAGCAACTCCAGAAGGGTGTCCAGTCTGGGCGGCCTGAAGGTGCTGTGCATCGATAACGATGCTGCGATCCTTCAGGGAATGGTCGCGCTGCTGAGCAACTGGCAGTGCGAGGTAACCGCCGCGGAAAGTCTGGAAAGCGCCCGGAACAAGCTCGAAGGCCATAAACCGGACATCATCCTGGCGGATTACCAGCTCGATGATAACCGTAACGGGCTGGATGCCATGGACGGCATCAGAGAAGTTCTGGGAGCCGGTATCCCGGGCATCCTGATCACCGGCTACATGGCGCCGGAGGTACGTGAAGATGCGATCAGCCGAGGCTACCAGGTGCTTTACAAGCCGGTTAAGCCGGCGGCATTGCGGGCACTGGTGAACAAGCAGCTCAAACAGAAGCGCTGACACTGCACAAGGGAAAAATCAAAAGGGTGTCTCAAATATGACACCCAGGCCCGTTAGTCCACTGTATATTTTCTGATCTGCTTATATAGTTTCCTCTGAGACCATAAACGGTTAACCACAGAGGGACAGGGAATGCCACGGGGCCACGCGCTTATCATCGAGGACTCTTCAACAGCGCGCATCATTCTTGCGCGCCTGCTCGAGCGTGCGGACATTTCCAGCAAAGCCGTGGCCACAGCCGAACAGGCCTTTCCGGTTCTTCAATCCGATCACTTTGATGTCATCTTCCTCGATCATATGCTGCCAGGCATGAACGGCTTCCAGGCCCTTGAAAAGCTGAAAAGCCTACCGGATACCCGTGATATCCCGGTATTCATGTACACCTCACAGAACGCCGGAAAATACATCGAAGAGGCCCGGGCGCTCGGTGCGGCCGGGGTTATCCGCAAACAGGTGGACCGTGAGCAGCTGATGCGAACCCTGGACCTGATCCTCTCAGACATCCCGGAACCGGAGCACAGCGAAGCGCTCAGACTGGCTGTGGAGAACGTCGGACAACCTGTTACCGAATCTCCGGAACAGGCACAGAGAAAGATCAGCGGACGAATGTCCACCCTGGAGGTGGCTTACGAAGAACTGGAAGAGCAACTCAGGGAACTCAAACAGCAGCAGGAAGAAAAGCATATCCATCAGGCGGAGCAAAGCAGGCGCCTGAGGAAGAACATACGGTGGCTGTCAGCCGCCGTAGTAACGCTGGTAATCGCCCTGGCCTGGATAACCAGCTGGCAAACAGGGCAACTTCAGGACCACGCAGAACGGACCAGTGACCGCTTTGCGCTGATGCAAAGCATTATGGGTGGTCTGATAGAGCTGATCAGTAAATAGCTCGGCCCGGAAGACCTTCTATCATTTTTCCCAGACCTGAAATGAAAAAACCCCCGGCAGCAACGCTGTCGGGGGTTTGGGTATTAAGAGCCTGACGATGACCTACTCTCACATGGGCGAACCACACTACCATCGGCGCTGGTCTGTTTCACGTCTGAGTTCGGGATGGGATCAGGTGGTTCCAGACCGCTATGGTCGTCAGGCAAAACGGATGATCACTGGGAAGGACGAGATAAAACGTGATGGTGATTTCTTTGAGCGTGGCCTTTGCCTTGCTCTTGCGTTATCCGCAATTGTCTTGGGTGTTATATAGTCAAGCCGCACGAGCAATTAGTACTGGTTAGCTCAACGCCTCGCAGCGCTTACACACCCAGCCTATCAACGTCCTGGTCTTGAACGGCTCTTCAGGAGGCTCAAGGCCTCAGGGAGATCTCATCTTGGAAGGGGCTTCCCGCTTAGATGCTTTCAGCGGTTATCCTGTCCGAACATAGCTACCGGGCAATGCCACTGGCGTGACAACCCGAACACCAGAGGTTCGTCCACTCCGGTCCTCTCGTACTAGGAGCAGCTTTCCTCAAATCTCCAACGTCCACGGCAGATAGGGACCGAACTGTCTCACGACGTTCTAAACCCAGCTCGCGTACCACTTTAAATGGCGAACAGCCATACCCTTGGGACCGGCTTCAGCCCCAGGATGTGATGAGCCGACATCGAGGTGCCAAACACCGCCGTCGATGTGAACTCTTGGGCGGTATCAGCCTGTTATCCCCGGAGTACCTTTTATCCGTTGAGCGATGGCCCTTCCATACAGAACCACCGGATCACTATGACCTACTTTCGTACCTGCTCGACGTGTCTGTCTCGCAGTCAAGCGGGCTTGTGCCATTACACTAACCGCACGATGTCCGACCGTGCTTAGCCCACCTTTGTGCTCCTCCGTTACGCTTTGGGAGGAGACCGCCCCAGTCAAACTACCCACCACACAGTGTCCTCAACCCCGATAAGGGGCCAGAGTTAGAACCTCAAACATGCCAGGCTGGTATTTCAAGGTTGGCTCCACTCGAACTGGCGTCCGAGTTTCAAAGCCTCCCAGCTATCCTACACAAGCATGCTCAAAGTTCACTGTGAAGCTATAGTAAAGGTTCACGGGGTCTTTCCGTCTAGCCGCGGATACACCGCATCTTCACGGCGATTTCAATTTCACTGAGTCTCGGGTAGAGACAGCGCCCCCATCGTTACGCCATTCGTGCAGGTCGGAACTTACCCGACAAGGAATTTCGCTACCTTAGGACCGTTATAGTTACGGCCGCCGTTTACCGGGGCTTCGATCAAGAGCTTCGCACAAGTGCTAACCCCATCAATTAACCTTCCGGCACCGGGCAGGCGTCACACCGTATACGTCCACTTTCGTGTTTGCACAGTGCTGTGTTTTTAATAAACAGTCGCAGGGGCCTGGTATCTTCGACCGGCTTCCGCTCCACCCGCGGGGGTTTCACGTACACACCGGCGTGCCTTCTCCCGAAGTTACGGCACCATTTTGCCTAGTTCCTTTACCCGAGTTCTCTCAAGCGCCTTGGTATTCTCTACCTGACCACCTGTGTCGGTTTGGGGTACGGTCTCGAATAGCCTGAAGCTTAGAAGATTTTCCTGGAAGCAGGGCATCAATGACTTCGCGCCCTTGGGCACTCGTCGTCACGTCTCAGGATTGTGGACCCGGATTTGCCTAAGTCCACTCCCTACTCGCTTAAACCGGGACAACCGTCGCCCGGCTCACCTAGCCTTCTCCGTCTCTCCATCGCAGCTATCCAAGGTACGGGAATATTAACCCGTTTCCCATCGACTACACCTTTCGGTCTCGCCTTAGGGGCCGACTCACCCTGCGCCGATTAGCGTTGCGCAGGAACCCTTGGTCTTCCGGCGTGCGGGTTTTTCACCCGCATTGTCGTTACTCATGTCAGCATTCGCACTTCTGATACCTCCAGCAAGCTTCTCAACTCACCTTCGCAGGCTTACAGAACGCTCCCCTACCCCGCATACAATGTATGCAGCCGCAGCTTCGGTGACCAGTTTGAGCCCCGTTACATCTTCCGCGCAGGCCGACTCGACTAGTGAGCTATTACGCTTTCTTTAAAGGATGGCTGCTTCTAAGCCAACCTCCTAGCTGTCTGAGCCTTCCCACATCGTTTCCCACTTAACTGGTACTTTGGGACCTTAGCTGGCGGTCTGGGTTGTTTCCCTCTTCACGACGGACGTTAGCACCCGCCGTGTGTCTCCCGGATAGTACTCACAGGTATTCGGAGTTTGCATCGGGTTGGTAAGTCGAGATGACCCCCTAGCCGAAACAGTGCTCTACCCCCTGTGGTATTCGTCCGAGGCGCTACCTAAATAGCTTTCGGGGAGAACCAGCTATCTCCGGGCTTGATTAGCCTTTCACTCCGATCCACAAGTCATCCCCTGGCTTTTCAACGACAGTGGGTTCGGTCCTCCAGTGCCTGTTACGGCACCTTCAACCTGCTCATGGATAGATCGCCCGGTTTCGGGTCTATGTCCAGCGACTGATTCGCCCTATTCAGACTCGGTTTCCCTACGGCTCCCCTAAACGGTTAACCTCGCCACTGAACATAAGTCGCTGACCCATTATACAAAAGGTACGCCGTCACAGAACAAGTCTGCTCCGACTGCTTGTACGCATACGGTTTCAGGGTCTATTTCACTCCCCTCACAGGGGTTCTTTTCGCCTTTCCCTCACGGTACTGGTTCACTATCGGTCAGTCAGGAGTATTTAGCCTTGGAGGATGGTCCCCCCATGTTCAGTCAACGTTTCTCGTGCGCCGACCTACTCGATTTCACTGGACTCAGGTTTCGGATACGGGGCTATCACCCACTATGGCGGCTCTTTCCAGGGCCTTCTCCTACCAGTTGTCCAGCTTAAGGGCTGGTCCCCGTTCGCTCGCCGCTACTTAGGGAATCTCGGTTGATTTCTTTTCCTCGGGGTACTTAGATGTTTCAGTTCCCCCGGTTCGCCTCTTACACCTATGGATTCAGTGTAAGATACCTAACCGAAGTTAGGTGGGTTTCCCCATTCAGAGATGTCCGGATCACAGCTCGTTTGCCAGCTCCCCGAACCTTATCGCAGGCTTCCACGTCTTTCATCGCCTCTGACTGCCAAGGCATCCACCGTATGCGCTTAGTTGCTTGACTATATAACCCCAAGACAACTG
>NZ_NEFY01000011.1 GCF_002258215.1 Marinobacter vinifirmus | reverse complement strand
TAATAGAACGTGCTGCGGGACAGCCCGGCTGCACGCAGCAGTCGTGCCAGGGAATGCTTCTGCCTTAACCCTTGGACCGCTTGCGCTTTTTGCTGCGCGCTGCGGCTTTCTCTTTCTGGATCAAGGCATCCAGCTTTTTTAGATAAGCGTTCTCCGCCCGCAGGTACAACAGCTCTTCGATCAACTCATCCTGCGAGAGACTGCGCTCTGGCGCATCAGCAGGTGGGAGGTCTACAGACTTTTTGGCCATCGGGGCAGCTCGCTTGGTCTCGGAAAGTGGCTTGGTTAGCTGGCCACTATGATACTGCACCAGCCATTTGCCAATAAGCCCCGTGCTCCTGAGGTTAAATCTCGCCTCTGCCTGCCGGTCCGTCAGGCCATCTCGGGTCACGCACTTGACGACATGGAGCTTGAACGACGGGCTGTAATGGTGCTTGGTTGCGGGCTCCAGCCCCTTCAGACCATGGTGCCGGTATCTCGTCACCCACCGCCGAACCAAAGATCTATCGACATTGAATTCTCTGGAGATGCGGTTGAAGCTGGCCCCGCCTTCGAGGTAAAGCTTCACCATCTTTAATTTGAATGCTTCACTATGTGTTCTTGTCATGTGACTCCCCAAAAGTCGGTGTCCAACTTTCGGGGGTCACTTCACTAGAGGGGTCAGTCCACGTAGGGACAGACCCCTAGTCCCCTAATCGACTCCGAATGGGGGGAACGTGGTAGAATTGGCGCCTTCATTTGCTTTGTTCTCCGGATGTTCATGACCTCTCAACAGCCCGCCCCCGTTTTGTCTCGCCGGTTTTCGGTTGCGCCGATGATGGATTGGACTACGCCGCATTTTCGGTACCTGGCGCGTATTCTTAGCCGCAGGGCTTTGTTGTATACCGAGATGGTGACGACCGGGGCGTTGATTCATGGCGATACGGCGCGGTTTCTGCGGCATGATCCGTCGGAATTTCCGCTGGCGTTGCAGCTGGGTGGTAGTGATGCCGGGGAGCTGGCGCAGTGTGCGAAGCTGGCGCAGGCGTTCGGGTTTGATGAGGTGAACCTGAACGTGGGCTGCCCGAGCGACCGGGTGCAGAACAATATGATTGGCGCCTGCCTGATGGGCCACCCGGATAAAGTGGCGGAAGGCGTGGCGGCGATGAGCGAAGCTACGGATTTGCCGGTTACGGTGAAGCACCGCATTGGCATTAACGGCCGCGAGTCCTGGGACGAGTTGTGCGAGTTTATCGAGACGGTAGCCGCCACTGGCTGCAAGACCTTTATTGTGCACGCCCGCATTGCCATTCTTGAAGGCCTGAGCCCGAAGGAAAACCGCGATATTCCGCCGCTGAAGTACGACTGGGTGTACCGCCTGAAGCAGGCCTATCCGCACCTGGAAATCATCATCAATGGCGGCATCAAAACCTTTGCGGAATGCCACGAGCACCTGGCCCATACCGACGGCGTGATGCTGGGCCGCGAGGCGTACCACAACCCCTGGCTGCTGGCCGGGGTGGATTCTGAATTCTTTGGCGAACAAGCTGCGGTCACCAGCCGCCACGAGGCGCTGCGGGCGATGTTTCCGTTCATTCAGCAGGAGCTGGACCGGGGCGTGTACCTTACCCACATTACCCGCCACATTATGGGCCTGTTCCTGGGCCAGCCGGGCGGGCGGCAGTTCCGCCGGCACCTGAGCGAGAACGCCAACAAGCCTGGTTCCGGGCTGGAAGTGATTGAACAGGCACTGGCCAAGGTACGCGAGCCGCAACCGATAGCGGAAAGCTGATAACAGGCATACCTTTTGTTGTCTTGTTCCTGTTGTAACCTGCCGTTATTGTAGGGGTTGCCAAAGCATTCGGGAGCTGGATGCTGCACCAAAACAGAACAACCGGGACGACAGGACGAATGACCAGCAAGCTAGACCAACTGAAAAACATGACCACCGTGGTAGCCGACACCGGCGATATCGACGCTATTGCCCAATGGCGGCCGGAAGATGCCACCACCAACCCTTCCCTGCTGCTGAAGGCCGCAGCGTCGGACGCCTATCGCCCCATGCTGGATAAAGCGGTGGCCATTGCTGCGAAACACGGCGGTTCCTCGGCAGACCAGCTCTCGGTGGCTACCGATATGCTGGCCGTTCTGGCCGGCAAGGAAATCCTGAACCTGATTCCCGGCGTGGTATCCACCGAGGTAGACGCCCGCCTGTCGTTCGACACTGCCGCCACCCTGCAGAAGGCCCGTGGCCTGATTGAGCTTTACGACCAGCAAGGCGTAGACACCAGCCGGGTGCTGATCAAGATTGCCTCCACCTGGGAAGGTATCCGCGCGGCCGAGCAGCTGGAAAAAGAAGGCATTCGCTGCAACCTGACTTTGCTGTTCTCGTTTGTGCAGGCGGTTGCCTGTGCCCAGGCCGGCGCGCACCTGATTTCACCGTTTGTGGGCCGCATCCTGGACTGGCACCTGGCCAGTTCCGGCCGCGACAGCTATCCGGCGGCGGAAGACCCCGGCGTGCAGTCGGTTACCCGCATCTATAATTACTACAAGGCCCATGGCTTCAACACCGTGGTGATGGGCGCCAGCTTCCGGAATACCGGCGAGATTGAAATGCTGGCCGGCTGTGACCGGCTGACCATCAGCCCTGCCCTGCTGCAGGAACTGAAAGAAGACCAGGGCGAACTCAGCCGCAAGCTGAGCCCGGATTCCGCCACAGTCTCCGAGAAGATGGGCTGGGTAGACGAAAAGCTGTTCCGCTGGGAATCCAATGAAGACGCCATGGCCACCGAGAAACTGGCCGACGGCATCCGCCGCTTTGCGGCCGACCAGATTGAGCTTGAGAACCGGGTGCGCCAGCTGGCTTCCCGGGCCGCGTAATTTTAAGGACGAGGACGTTCCATGCTAGCCATTCTTCACCCCAATACGGCGCTGGACAGCGATGCCTATCGCCAGACCATGCATTACCTGGAAAACCTGCCTGGCGTGAGCCTTCGCGTTCACGAAATCCAGGGCGCCAGCCAGCGGCTGACCGAGGTCTACCTGCTGGGCGATACCAAGACTCTGGACAAGGAAGAAATCGAAGCGCTGCCGGCGGTTGAGCGGGCCATTCGCATTTCCGATGACTACCGGATTCTGGGCCGCCACAAAGACGACAATCGCCAGAGCGGTTTCACCTACAACGGCGTGGAGTTCAGCCAGAACAACCTGAATATCTTTGCCGGCCTGTGCGCGGTGGATGTACCCGAGCACGTTGAGCAGATGATGCAGGCGCTGGAGGACGCCGGCGAAGTTTGCACCCGCATGGGCGCCTACAAGCCCCGCACCAACCCCTATTCCTTCCAGGGCCACGGTAAGGGCTGCCTGCCCTGGGTGTTCGAGAAGGCGGGCAAGCATGGCATCAAGGTGGTGGCCATGGAGATTACCCACGAAAGCCACATCGAAGAAATCGATACTTGCCTGGAGAAGCTGGGCCGTCCTACCGGCGTGATGCTGCAGGTGGGCACCCGCAATACCCAGAACTTCGAGCTGTTGAAAGCCATTGGCCGCCAGACCACCTACCCGGTTCTTTTGAAGCGCGGCTTCGGTATTACCCTGAACGAATCCCTGAACGCGGCGGAATACCTGGCCAGCGAAGGCAACGCCAATGTGATTTTCTGCCTGCGCGGCATGAAAACCGAAGCCGGCCAGCCGCACCGCAACATGGTGGACTTCGCCCACGTGCCGGCGGTAAAACGCCTGACCCGCATGCCGGTGTGTGTAGACCCGTCCCACTCTGTGGGCAGCCGTGACCGCGCTCCGGACGGCATCCTGGATGTGATGCACGCCACCGCTCAGGGCGTGATTGCCGGTGCCAACATGGTGCTGGTGGACTTCCACCCGAAACCGGAAAAAGCCCTGGTCGACGGCCCCCAGGCCCTGCTGATGAACGAGCTGCCGGCGTACCTGGAAGATATCCGCCTGTGCCACGACACCTGGAAGAAGCGCCAGGCTATTTATCAACGTCTTAAGGACAACACTGCAGAATGATCGTTTATGGTCACCGGGGGGCCAAGGGTGAGGCCCCCGAAAATACCCTGCCCGGCTTTGTGCATGCATACCGGCAGGGCATCCGGCATTTCGAGCTGGACCTTGTGCTGTCGAAAGACGGCATTCCCGTGCTGGTGCACGACCTGACGGTAGACCGCACTACCGGCCAGAAAGGCAACGTGGGTAACTACACGGCCGCCGAGCTGGAAAACATGGACGCCCGGCGCAACACCAGCGCCTGGCCCCGAAAAACCGGGATTCCGGCACTGGAAACCCTGCTGGACCAGTTTGACGACCTGGAACACGTGCAGCTGGAGGTAAAGAAAGACAGCCGTTCGCGCCTGAATATTCTGTGCAACCGGCTAACCGAGGTTATCCAGCGCCGTAACCTGTACCAGACCTGCGCGGTCACCTCTACAGACCCGTGGTTCTTGCGGGAAATCCGCCGGAGAAACCGCAATATCCGCATCGGCCTGGTGGCGGAGCGCAAGTTTCCCAAGCCCCTGAACCTGGCCACCCGGCTGGGTTGCGAGTATTTCTGCGTTAACTGGAAAATCCTGAACAAGGAGATGGTGGACACCGCCCACAAGCGCAACATGCACGTGTCTACCTGGACGGTAAACCGTATTCACGACATGCTGAAGCTGGAAGAAATGGGCGTGGACAGCATTATTTCTGACTATCCCACCAGTACCAAAATGTTCTTCGATAACCGGGCCAAGGCGTTACTGAGCCTGCCGGCAAGGGAAAGCAGCCCGGAACCTGCCTGAGGCAGGCCCGGGCACCACGGCCTGGTCAGAAGATTCTGTTCAGGCCGTTCAGTGCAGCTACCCGGTAGGCTTCCGCCATGGTCGGGTAGTTGAAGGTGGTGTTGATGAAGTAGTTCAGGGAATTCGCTTCCCCTTCCTGGTTCATGATGGCCTGGCCGATGTGTACGATCTCGGCTGCCTGGTCACCAAAACAGTGAATGCCCAGGATTTCACGGGTTTCACGGTGGAACAGGATCTTCAGCATGCCGACCGCTTCACCGGTAATCTGCGCTCGGGCGAGGTCTTTGAAGAAGGCCTGGCCTACGTCGTAGGGCACCTTGGCTTCGGTCAGCTCCCGCTCGGTTTTACCCACTGAACTGATTTCCGGAATGGTGTAGATGCCGGTGGGCACATCGTTCACAAAGCGGAAATACTCGTCCTGGGTAATATCGGAAGAGGCCGCACGGCCCTGGTCGTAGGCAGCACTGGCCAGGCTTGGCCAGCCGATTACATCACCTGCAGCGTAGATATGCTCTACCTCGGTGCGGTAGTGGTCATCCACTGCCAGCTGGCCGCGGCCATTCGGCACCAGGCCGACATTTTCCAGGCCCAGGTTCTCGGTGTTACCACTACGGCCGTTACACCACAGGAAGGCATCGGCACGGATTTTCTTGCCGGACTGCAGTGACAGCACCACACCGTGATCGTCGCCTTTGACGGACTCATACTGTTCGTTGTGGCGAACCAGCACGCCGTTGTTGCGCAGGTGATAACTCAGCGCATCGGAGATTTCGTCATCCAGGAACGACAGCAGGCGGTCACCCGGGTTGATCAGGTCTACTTTCACACCCAGCCCGGCAAAGATGGACGCGTATTCTGAACCGATAACGCCGGCACCGTAGATAATCAGGGTACGCGGGGTGTGGGACAGGTTCAGGATGGAATCCGAGTTGTAGATCCGGTGATGGCGGAAGTCCACATCGGGCGGCAGGTACGGGCGGGAGCCAGTGGCAATGATCGCCTGTTTGAAGTGGATGGTTTCCACCGATTTGTTGCCACGGATTTCCAGCCGGTGCGTGTCAACAAACGAAGCACGGCCGTTGATCAGGTCTACCCGGTTACGGGAGTAGAACTGGGTGCGCAGTTTTACCTGCTTGCCAATGACCTTCTGGGCGTTCTGCAGCACACGGGGGAAGGAGAACCAGCGCGGCTCGCCGATGTCACGGAACATCTGGTTGGTGTTGAAGGTGATGATCTGCTTGACCGAGTGCCGCAGCGCCTTCGACGGGATGGTGCCCCAATGGGTGCAGTTACCGCCAACGGTGGGCTTGTCTTCAATGATGGCGACGCGCTTGTTGTGCTTGGCCGCGTTCATTGCCGCCCCTTCCCCGGAAGGGCCGGCGCCGATCACGACTACGTCGTAATGATGCTCTGCCATGTGCGCAGTGACTCCTTATCTACGTCTTGAGTGCGTAGCTGTCGTTATAGTGATTGTAGGTGACCCGTTGCGGTTACTTGTCGGCTTTGCTGGCGTCGTAGGCCAGGTCTTCCATTTTTGCCGGCTCGTCGGAGCCACTCCGGCTCTCTTCACACTTCTGGGTGTTACCACCGCAAATATCGCAGGAAGCACTGATACCCAAGGCACCAATACCACCACAGGTTCCGCTGATCGGCTTGCGACCGAAAATAACGCCGATCGACATGCCGGCAACCAGCAGTACCACAATAAACAGAACTAAAAGAAAGGTACCCATTACTGCCCTCCTTTACTGGACAACGTAAGACGAGAATGCCGGTGTCTGATGGGTTTCAAAACCGTTGTCTCCCCTTACGATAAAGTATGCGGGAATGTTTTCCCGAGTTGCCAGGCTCGCAGCGCGCTCATAACCCATCACATTGAATGCAGTCGCCAGTGCGTCGGCTGTCATGCAATCATCCGCCAGTACGGTTACCGATGCCAGTTTGTGGCTTATCGGTTTACCGGTATCAGGGTTAATTGTATGGGAATAGCGCTGCCCTTGTGATTCGTAATAGTTACGATAGTCGCCGGAGGTTGCCATGGCCTGCCCGCTAAGCGCCACAACCTTGTTTACCTGCCGGGCATCCTCTGTGGGCTCTTCCACGGCTAGCCGCCAGGCGTCGCCACCAGGCTTGCGGCCAAGGGTGCGAACCTCGCCACCGATTTCCACCAGATAAGCCTGTACCCCTTCACTGTCGAGGTAACGGGCCACCACATCCACACCATAGCCCTTGGCAATGCCGGACAGGTCAATGTACTGGGGCTGCTGGCTGCGGATTGCCTGGCGCTGCTCATCCAGCTCCAGTTTTTCCCAGCCGGTGGCCGCCATCCGGGCTGCCAGTTCTTGCTCTGAAGGCGCCTTTTCCAGCCGTGCTTCCGGCCCGAAACCCCACAGGTTCACAACGGGACCGATGGTGACGTCAAACGCGCCATCGGTCAGGGCAGAGATTTCCTGCGCCCGCTGGATCACCTCGAACAGTGCCGGAGACAAGGGCGTCCACCGGGACTGGTCCTGTTTCCGGTTCAGCTCAGACAGTTCCGAGTCCGTCTTCCAGGTAGACATACTGGCGTCTACATCGTTCAGTGCGGTTTCAATGCCATCAGCCAGGGTCTGCAACCGGGCTTCGTCTTCGGGCAATACCACGTTGATATGATAGGTGGTGCCGAAAATGCCGCCGGAGATCTCCCAGATTTTTTCCTCGTCCTGAAACGAGCAACCCGCCAGGGCAGCCATAACCAGCGCCCAGAAAGCGCTGATTATAACCACCCTGGCGGGCTTCATCTTGCCGGATGTCATTTGAGTGAATTAACCCCCGAAATCATCCAGCATGATGTTTTCGTCTTCTACACCAAGGTCTTTCAACATCTTGATGACAGACGCGTTCATGATTGGGGGCCCGCACATGTAGAACTCACAGTCTTCCGGAGCCGGGTGGTCCTTCAGATAGTTTTCGTACAACACGTTATGGATAAAGCCGGTGGGGCCTTCCCAGTTATCGCTCGGCAGCGCGTCAGACAACGCCACGTGCCACTCGAAGTTCTCGTTCTCCCGGGCCAGCATGTCGAAATCTTCTACGTAGAACATTTCGCGCACACTACGGGCACCGTACCAGAAGCTGATCTTGCGCTTGGAGTTCAGGCGCTTGAGCTGGTCGAAGATGTGGGAGCGCATGGGCGCCATACCCGCACCACCACCGATGAACACCATTTCCGCATCGGTATCCTTGGCGAAGAACTCACCAAACGGTCCCATTACGGTTACCTTGTCACCCGGCTTCAGGTTGAACACGAAGGTAGACATGATGCCCGGCGGATGATCAGTGCCAGGAGGCGGTGTGGCAATACGGATGTTGAACTTGAGAAGACCCTTCTCTTCCGGGTAGTTCGCCATGGAATAGGCCCGGATAGTGTCTTCCTTGTTCACGCCCTTGTAGCGCCAGATGTCGTGCTTGTCCCAGTCTTCGTGGAACTCTTCCTCGATATCGAAATCCTTGAAGTTGATTTCGTACGGAGGGCACTCCAGCTGTACATAACCGCCAGCGCGGAAGTCTACCTCCTCGCCTTCCGGCAGCTTCAGTACCAGTTCCTTGATGAAGGTGGCCACGTTGTGGTTGGAGATAACCTCGCATTCCCACTTCTTCACGCCGAAGAACTCTTCCGGTACTTCGATCTTCATGTCCTGCTTTACAGGAACTTGGCAGGACAAGCGCCAGCCTTCTTTCTCTTCACGGTTGGTGAAGTGGGTCTTTTCGGTAGGCAGCATGGCGCCACCGCCGTCCAGAACCTTACATTTACACTGGGCACAGGTACCACCGCCACCACAGGCGGAAGACAGGTAGATACCGCTGTTGGCCAGGGTACCCAGCAGCTTGCCACCGGCACTGGTTTTTACCGTGTGCTCGGGGTCGTCGTTGATCTCAATAGTCACATCACCGGTGCTTACCAGCCTGGAGCGGGCCGCGAGGATAATCGCCACCAGCGCCAGAACGATAACGGTGAACATGACCACGCCGAGAATAATTTCTGTATTCATGGTCTCGCCTTTTCGTTAAACCGAATCACCGGGTGAATTACAGGGAGATGCCGGAGAACGACATGAAACCCAGAGACATCAGACCCACAGTAATGAAGGTGATGCCAAGGCCACGCAGTCCGTTCGGGACATCGCTGTACTTGAGCTTTTCACGGATACCTGCCAGGGCGATGATGGCCAGGGCCCAGCCAACACCGGCGCCAAAGCCGTACACCACACTCTCGCCAAAGGTGTAGTCACGCTCAACCATGAACAGTGACGCACCCATGATGGCGCAGTTAACCGTGATCAGCGGCAGAAACACACCCAGGGCGGAATAAAGGGCCGGGATGTATTTATCCAGCACCATTTCCATGATCTGTACGATCGCGGCAATAACTCCGATGTATGTCAGCAGGCCCAGGAAGCTCAGGTCTACGTTCGGCAGGCCGGCCCATTCCAGGGCGCCTTCCCGCAGGATGCCGTTATACAGCAGGTTGTTCACCGGTACGGTGACGGTCAGAACCACAACAACCGCGATACCCAGGCCGGTGGCCGCTTCGATCTTCTTGGAGATCGCCAGGAACGTACACATCCCCAGGAAGAAGGCCAGCGCCATGTTTTCAACGAAGATCGCCTTCATCAAGAGGCTCAGATAATGTTCCATCAGAAGGCCTCCTTAACGGTATGGCGGGACATTTTGTAGTCCGCCTCTTCAACCTGCTCCGGTTTCCAGGCGCGCAGTGCCCAGATACCCAGGCCAATGATGAAGAATGCGCTTGGCGGCAGCAGCAGCAGGCCGTTGGTTACATACCAGCCACCGTCATTCACGGTCGGCAGCAGGGTAATGCCGAACAGCGAGCCGGCGCCCAGCAGTTCCCGGAAGAACGCTACGAACAGCAGGATAATGGAGTAGCCCAGACCGTTACCGATACCGTCCAGGAAGCTGAGCAGCGGCGGGTTGGTCATGGCGAAGCCTTCCGCGCGGCCCATAACGATACAGTTGGTGATGATCAGGCCAACGAATACCGACAGCTGCTTGGAGATCTCGTAGGCGTAGGCCTTGAGGATCTGGTCTACCACGATTACCAGGGAGGCAATGATGGTCATCTGTACGATGATCCGGATGCTGCCCGGAATCTGGGCACGCACCAGGGAGACCGCCAGGCTCGAAAACGAGGTTACTGCGATAACCGCCAGGCACATAACGATACTGACGCTCATGCTGGTGGTTACCGCCAGCGCCGAACAGATACCAAGGATCTGCAGGGCGATAGGGTTGTTACTGAAGATTGGTTCGAAGAGAACCTGTTTGGCTGATGCACCGGCCATGATCAGACCTCCCCTTCACGAAGTTTTTTCAGGAACGGGGCGAAGCCGCGCTCACCCATCCAGTAGTTCACAAGCTGCTCTACGCCGCGGCTGGTCAGTGTGGCACCAGAGAGCGCGTCAATCTTGTGTTCCCGGTCTTTGGTGTCGGAGCTTACGCCGCCTTTCACCAGGCGAATCTGTGGCTCGGTGGGGTTGTCGGCATAAAGCTCTTTACCCACCCACTGCTGTTTCCAGCGCGGGTTGTCTACTTCGCCACCCAGGCCCGGTGTTTCGGCATGAGCGTAGAAACCCAGGCCTTCGATGGTGTTCAGGTCGCCTTCAAGGGAGACGAAGCCATACAGGGTAGACCACAGGCCATAACCGTGAACCGGCAGTACCACACGCACCAGGTCTCCGTTCTCGCTCAGGGTGTAGATCTTGGCGATGTTCGGGCGACGCTTGATACCAGCCTTGTCTTCAGACGCCGGGATGTTGGTAGACATCGCCGGATCAGAAGCGGCCTTGTACATGTCGTACTTCATGGGGTCTTCAACACCAACGGCGGAAGGCTCCACGAAATCACCGGTATCGAGGTCCACCAGGCGAACGTCGAAACGCTCGAAGGTCTGCTCGATCTGCTCGGCGCTGGCGCCTTGCTCAAGCATGCCGGCGGCCGACAGGATGTTGGTTTTGATGTCCAGATTCTGGTTCTGGATCTGCGCCGGGCGCAGCAAAACGGCTGCGGTGGAGACCACTACCGAGAAAACAATACTCAGTACCAGCGCAACCATCAGGGTTCTGGAGACGGTATCTTTAGCTTTAGCCACGAGCAAGCCTCCGTTTGATGTTGGCCTGAACCACGTAGTGGTCCATCAGCGGCGCAAACAGGTTAGCGAACAGGATCGCCAGCATGATGCCTTCCGGGAACGCCGGGTTGATCACACGGATCAGCACGGTCATCACGCCCACCAGGATGCCGAAGCACCAGCGACCGGTGTTGGTCATGGCGGCAGACACAGGGTCCGTGGCCATAAACATCATGCCGAAGGCAAAGCCACCCATCACCAGGTGCCAGTGTGCCGGTACGCCAAACATCGGGTTGGTTTCAGAACCGATGATGTTCAGCAGCAGGGACATAGCGATCATGCCGATCATCACACCACCGACGATGCGGTAGGAGGCAATCTTCATGGCCAGCAGGATCAGGCCGCCGATCAGAACTGCGATGGTGGAGGTTTCACCCATGGAACCCTGGATGGTGCCGACAAAGGCGTTCATCCAGCCAATCTGGGCTTCCAGTGCTTCCAGGCCGCCAGAGGCAGCCCAGCTAAGGGCAGTTGCGCCACTGAAGCCGTCTACGGCGGTCCATACGGTGTCACCGGAAATCTGTGCCGGGTACGCGAAGTACAGGAAGGCACGGCCGGTCAGTGCCGGGTTCAGGAAGTTCTTGCCGGTACCGCCGAACACTTCCTTACCGATCACCACACCGAAGGTGATACCCAGGGCCACCTGCCACAGCGGGATGGTGGGCGGGCAGATCAGTGCGAACAGTACGGAGGTCACAAAGAAGCCTTCGTTCACTTCGTGCTTGCGCACGGTGGCGAACAGGACTTCCCAGAAGCCACCCACAATAAAAGTAACCGCGTAGATGGGCACAAAGTACGCCAGGCCATATACGAAGTTATCCCAAAGGCCGGCTCCGGCTCCGGTTACCGCCAGGGCGGTAATGAAGGCTTCGCGCAGGCCGCCGTCGGCAATCTGGGCGCCGGCATTTTCTGCCAGGAAGCTGTTGGCCTGGAAACCGATGTTCCACATACCGAAGAACATGGCCGGGAAAGTACACAACCACACGGTGATCATGATGCGCTTGAGGTCTACGCCGTCACGCACATGGGAGGTGGTCTTGGTTACGCTCGAAGGCGAATAGAAAATTGTATCGACGGCTTCGTACAGGGCGTACCAGCGCTCGTACTTGCCGCCTTTTTCAAAGTGATGCTCGATTCCATCGAGAAACTGTCGGATTGCCATCGTATTAGCCCTCGATCTCGATTCGGGTCAGGTTCTCGCGGAGAATCGGACCGTATTCATATTTGCCGGGGCACACGAAGGTGCACAGCGCCAGATCTTCTTCATCCAGCTCCAGGGCACCCAGTTTCTGTGCCATTTCGGTATCACCCACAATCAGCGAACGCAGCAACTGCGTTGGCAGGATATCCAGCGGCATGATCTGCTCATAGGCGCCTACCGGCACCATGGCGCGCTCACTGCCGTTGGTTGTGGTGGTGAAGTTGAACAGCTTGCCCGGGTTGAGCTTGGACAGATAGATGTTCAGCACAGAGAACTTGTTGGGGCCCGGAGACAGCCAACCCATGAACTCACGCTTGCTCTGCTCTTCCAGCACGCTTACCTGGTTGGCAAAACGGCCGAGGTAGGCACAGGGGCCTTCGCCGCGACGACCACCGAACACAGAACCGGAGATAGCACGAACCTGGCAGTCAGTCGCCACTTCACCGTCCAGCAGTTCCTGCAGGCTGGCACCCAGGCGGGTACGAACCAGACGGGGTTTGGAAGCTTTCGGGCCACCGATAGCCACAATGCGCTCTACCGGCACTTCACCGGTTTCGAACAGCTTGGCGATGTCGATGACGTCCTGGTAGTTGATGGACCAGACAGTCTTGCTGGCAGATACCGGATCCAGGTGATGGATATGGGTACCTACGTTGCCGGCCGGGTGCACACCGTCAAACTGGTGCACTTCAATGTTGTCGGCCTTGGGCACAGAAACATTGGCGCCGGGCTTGCCGGTTACGAAGACCTTGCCGTTGGTCAGGCGGGAGATAATGGTCAGGCCTTTTTCAAAAGCCTTGCTGTTCTCGCCGATGATAACGGTGGGGTCTGCCGCCAGGGGGTTGGTGTCCATCACAGACACGAAAATGGAATTCGGTGCGGAATCGATTTCCGGAACCTTGCTGTAGGGCCGCGTGCGGAAAGCTGTCCACAGGCCGGACTCTACCAGGTTGTCGACCACCTGCTGGCGTTCCAGGCCGGCAAGGTCCGAATCGTTGTAACGGGCATAGGTTTCCGCATCGTTGCCATCGATTTCGATAACAACAGACTGGAATACACGACGCTCACCGCGATTGATTTCCTTCACCACGCCTGCGGCTGGTGAAGTATAACGAACGCCCTCGGTCTTCTTGTCCGTGAACAGCAGCGTACCGCGCTTGACACGGTCTCCCTCTTTCACAGCCATGGTCGGCTTCATGCCGTGATAGTCAAAACCGATCAATGCCACGTGGCGAATCGGCTTGCCATCTGTAATGGTCTGTTCGGGAGCGCCGCTGATGGGAAGATCCAGGCCTTTTTTGATCTTGATCATTAGCCTCGTCCAATCATCAGAAACTGTTTCTGTGGATTATTAACGCCCGGCCCCCTGCGGCCCAGGAAAGGTTGAGAAACGGGGTGCCAGACATACCCAAAATCGCGCCAATTATAGAGATTAAGGAAACCTATTTCCACCGGTAACCAAAATGGTTTTAGCGGCCCCTTAACGCAGGAAAGCCCCGGTAACTTACGCTACCGGGGCCGGTCCGATCACTTCTCGAGGAAGCGGCCTACGACTTTAGTCGCGGGTGCGCTTCGGGAAGATCGGGTAGGTTACGCCGGCCATCTGGTTAACGCAGCGGATAACCTGGGCGCTGTAACCGAACTCGTTGTCGTACCAAACGTACAGGATCAGGCGCTTGCCGTTGGCAATGGTGGCCTGGGCATCCACAACACCGGCGTGGCGGGAGCCTACGAAGTCGGTAGACACCACTTCCGGAGAGTTCACGAAGTCGATCTGCTTCTGCAACTCGGAGTGCAGGGCCATGTCGCGCAGGTAGTCGTTTACCTTATCCGCTTCAACGTCTGACTTCAGGTTCAGGTTCAGGATCGCCATAGACACGTTCGGAGTCGGCACGCGGATAGCGTTACCGCTCAGCTTGCCCTTCAGCTCCGGCAGGGCCTTGGCAACGGCCTTGGCAGCACCGGTTTCGGTGATAACCATGTTCAGGGCCGCACTACGACCACGACGGCTACCCTTGTGGTAGTTATCGATCAGGTTCTGGTCGTTGGTGTAGGAGTGAACGGTTTCAACGTGGCCGTCTTCAATGCCGTACTCGTCGTTGATGGCCTTCAGTACCGGGGTAATGGCGTTGGTGGTACAGGAGGCGGCAGACAGGATCTTGTCTTCGTCGGTGATCCAGTCGTTATTGATGCCGTAAACGATGTTCTTGATGTCGCCCTTGCCCGGCGCGGTCAGGATGACGCGGCTGACACCCTTGGATTTCAGGTGCAGGCCCAGGCCTTCTTCGTCGCGCCACTTACCGGTGTTGTCGATCACGATGGCGTTGTGGATGTCGTAGTCGGTGTAATCCACCTTGTCCGGGCCATCGGAGTAGATCACCTTGATGAAGTTACCGTTGGCAATCAGCGCGGAGTTTTCTTCGTCTACGGTGATGGTGCCGTCGAACGGACCATGCACGGAATCACGGCGCAGCAGGCTGGCACGCTTTTCCAGGTCGTTCTCGGCGCCGCCCTGACGAACCACGATGGCACGCAGGCGCAGGTTGTTACCGCCACCGGCCTTCTCGATCAGGATGCGGGCCAGCAAACGGCCGATACGGCCAAAGCCGTACAGGACCACGTCTTTGGTTTCGTTTTTGGAGTCTTCTTCAGACTGGCTGGCGTACTGGCCAACCACCGGGCCGATTTCGCGCTTCAGGAATTCGGCGAGGTCGCCACCTTCTTCCTTGAATTTAACGGCCAGCTTGCCGATATCCACGTGGGCACGGCCCAGTTCCAGCTTGTCCATTTCCTGCAGGATAGGCAGGGTGTCGTGAACAGACAGCTCGCTGTGCTCAACCTGGCGAACAAAGCGGTGGGCACGGATGATGTCGATCACAGACTGGTTGATGATCGCGCGGCCGTAAACAGACGTAACAACGTTGTTTTTGCGGTACAGGCGGCCGATCAGCGGAATCATGGCTTCCGCGGTGGACTCTCTCTCTGTCCAGTTGGACAGGTGCTGGTTGATCTGCTCGTGACTCACGGTTGGGACCTCGTTTAGCACAGGGAATAATTTGAGGCGCGTATTATCCAACTTAACGGCGCCTACGGCAAATAGGTTTCTGCCCGACCTTCGTCGCCCGGCCATGACACTGTCACCCCCGAACGCTAGAATAGCGGCCGCTTTCGCTTCCGATGCGCCAACCCAGGAGATTTGCCAGCCCATGCCCCAAGGTTCCGCCCGCTCCTTTACTGCCACAGCCCTTATTGCGCCCGTGGCGCCGGAAAAACCGTCAGACCACCGAAAGTGGGGGCAGCTGGCAGGTTGCAGCGACGCCCTGGCCATCTGCGAAAGCGCGAGGGACCATAAAGGTCTGACCCTGGTGATCACCCGCAGCACCGATGACGCCATCCGGCTGGAACAGGCCATCCGGTTCTTCCTGAACCTGCCACCGGAAGAAGACGGCGCCGCCATTACCGAAGACGGGCTGGAATTGCTGTCACTGCCAGACTGGGAAACCCTGCCCTACGATCTATTCTCGCCACACCAGGACATCACCTCCCGGCGAATCCGCACCCTGCACCGCCTGCCATCTACCCGGCACGGCATATTGGTGGTCCCGGCCCGCACCCTGATGCACCGGCTGGCACCCCCCAGCTACCTGCAGGGCAACACCCTGCTGCTGAAAGTCGGCCAGAACCTGGATATCGACAGCTGGCGCATGCAGCTGGAAGCCGCCGGCTATCACCACGCCGAAAATGTGTACGAGCATGGTGAATACGCGGTACGTGGAGCCATCCTGGACATCTATCCCATGGGCTCCAACCTGCCCTACCGGATTGACCTGTTCGATGATGAAATCGAAACCCTGCGCACCTTCGATCCGGAAACCCAGCGCTCCATCGACCGCATCGAGCAGATCGAACTGCTGCCGGCCCACGAATTCCCCTGGCATAAGGATGCCCGCTCCGGCTTCCGCAACCGCTGGTTTGAATATTTCCCGAACGCAGACAAAGACTCCCCGGTGTATCAGGATGTCAGCAACGGCATTACGCCGCCGGGCATCGAGTACTACCTGCCGCTGTTTTTTGACGAAACCGCCACCCTGTTCGATTACCTGCCGGCCTCTACCCTGGTGTTCACGGCCGACGGCCTGAACGATGCCGTGGCGGCGTTTGATGCCGAAACCCGGGCCCGGCACGAAGACCGCCGCCATGACCGTTTGCGGCCTATCCTGCCGCCCTCGGAGCTGTTCCTGCTACAAGACGAGGTGTTCGGCCAGCTTAAGCCCCACCCCCGGGTAACCTGCGCCCCGGACCCGGTTGAGGGCGCCGGCAGCGCCAACTGCCACGCCGAAGCCCTGCCGGACGTGGCCATGGACGGACGGGCAGCAGACCCTGCCGGACGACTTAAACGGTTCATCAAGGAGTTTCCCGGCCGGGTACTGATCTGTGCCGAATCCTCCGGCCGGCGGGAAGCACTGATCGAAAACCTGGGTGACCACAAACTGAAACTGGCCACCGTCACCGGCTGGCAGGAGTTTCTGGAGAAATCCGACTCCACCCTGGCCATTACCATTGCCCCCATGGAACAGGGCATGGTGCTGCCGGAGCAAAACCTGGCGCTGATTACCGAAACTGCCCTGTTTGGCGAGCGGGTATTGCAGCGCCGGCGGCGCGAGAAGCCCACCGAGGTAGACGACCACGGTTACCGGGACCTGTCCGAACTGCGCATCGGCTCGCCGGTGGTGCATATCGACCACGGGGTTGGCCGCTACAAAGGCCTGGAAACCATTACCGCCGGCGGCCAGGCCGATGAATTCCTGATGCTCGAATACGCCGGAGGCTCGAAACTGTACGTGCCGGTATCCAGCCTGCACCTGATTTCCCGCTACGCCGGCACCGACGAAGAACACGCCCCCCTGCACAAGCTGGGCACCGATCGCTGGAGCAACGCCAAGCAGAAAGCGCTGGAGAAGATTCGCGATACCGCCGCCGAGCTGCTTGATGTTTACGCCCGCCGCGAGGCCCGCAAGGGCTTCCAGTTCGAAGACCCGAAAGAAGCCTACCGGGCCTTTGCCGCCGGCTTTCCGTTCGAGGAAACACCAGACCAGCAGGTAGCGATTCAATCCGTGTTCGAAGACATGACCGGCGAGCGCCCCATGGATCGCCTGGTGTGCGGCGACGTCGGCTTCGGTAAAACCGAGGTGGCCATGCGTGCCGCTTTCCTGGCCACCTGGTCCGGCAAGCAGGTGGCGGTGCTGGTACCCACTACCCTGCTGGCGCAGCAACATTATGAGTCTTTCCGGGACCGGTTCTCTGACACCCCGGTGACTGTGGAGCTGCTCAGCCGCTTCCGCAGCGGCGCCCAGACCACCAAGGCCATTGCAGCCATTGAAGAAGGCAAGGCCGATATTGTGATCGGCACCCACAAGCTGCTGCAGGGCGATATCAAGTTCAAGAACCTGGGGCTGGTGATTATCGACGAGGAACACCGGTTCGGCGTTCAGCAGAAGGAAAAGCTGAAGTCCCTGCGGGCGGAGGTAGACATGCTCACGCTCACCGCCACGCCCATCCCGCGGACATTGAACATGGCTATGGGCCACTTGCGGGATCTTTCGATTATTGCCACCCCGCCGGCCCGCCGGCTGTCGGTGAAAACCTTTGTGCGCCAGCGCGACGAATCCATGGTGAAAGAAGCCATTCTGCGGGAAATCCTGCGCGGTGGTCAGGTGTACTTCCTGCACAACGATGTCTCGACCATCGAGAAAACCGCCGAAGACCTGCGCCGGCTGATTCCCGAAGCCCGGGTAGGCGTGGCCCACGGCCAGATGCGCGAGCGCCAGCTGGAACAGATCATGTCGGACTTCTACCACAAGCGCTTCAACGTGCTGGTGTGTACCACCATTGTGGAAACCGGCATCGACATTCCCAGTGCCAACACCATTATTATCGAGCGGGCGGATAAATTCGGCCTGGCCCAGCTGCACCAGCTACGGGGCCGTGTTGGCCGCTCCCACCACCAGGCCTACGCCTACCTGCTGACGCCACCGCCCAAGAGCATTTCCACCGACGCCAAGAAGAGGCTGGATGCCATTTCCGAAGCCCAGGACCTGGGCGCCGGCTTCATGCTGGCCACCCACGACCTGGAAATCCGGGGCGCGGGCGAGCTGCTGGGCGAGGAACAGAGCGGGCAGATTGAAAGCATCGGCTTCACCCTGTACATGCAGCTGCTGGACGAAGCGGTAAAAGCCATCCGCGAGGGCCGCACACCCAATGCGGAGCTGCCCCTGAGCCATGGCACCGAGATGAACCTGCGTATTCCGGCGCTGATTCCGGATGACTACCTGCCGGATGTGCACAACCGGCTGATGCTGTACAAGCGCATCGCCAGTGTGCAGAACGAAGAAGAATTAAAAGAACTTCAGGTTGAGATGATTGACCGGTTCGGATTATTACCGGAGCCGGCAAAGAACCTGGTAAACCAGACCCGCCTGCGCCTGAAAGCAGACGCCCTGGGCATTGTAAAAGTGGACGCCGGCAAGGAATGGGTGCGCCTGGAGTTCGGCGCAAGCACGCCGGTAGACCCGCTGGCGCTGGTTAAAAAAGTGCAATCCGCACCGGACACCTACCGGCTGGAAGGGGCCAACAGCTTCCGCTTCCGGCTGAATGATGATTCAACCAGTGGTAAACTCGACGCCATCTCAGCCATGCTCATGGAACTCGGGCCGGAGCAGAGCAAGCCGGCGCCGGCAAAGAAAGCCTGAGCCAACCCGAATCAGCTGGAGTGACACACTTGCAAGCACGTGATCTCTGTTTCAAGCAGGCTTTGACTGCCGCACTGGCCCTGGCATTCGTACTGATGCCAGCCGGCAAGGCCCTGGCCCAGACACCGGATGATTTTTACCGCGCAGAAGTGGTAATTGTCGAACGACTGGTAGACCCCTCTGCCCTTGAAGAGCAGATGGCCGGCATGCCGGTGGAACCACCCCTGAGCGGTATCCGCTCACTATGGGTGGAAGACGCCAACGGCAACCGGGTTTCTGATGTCCGGCTGGCTGCCCGCAACGAACTGTACCTGAACCAGGCTGCCGCCCGCCTGGAAAACAGCGGCAACTACCGGGTTCTGGCCACCGCCGGCTGGTATCAGACGTTTCCGCCCAACTATAACGGCCGCCCCATGCGGGTCGCCGTAGGCAAATGGCTTGGCGGAGCCGGCGAGCGCGCCGTGGAAGGTCATATCGAAATCGACCGCCAGCGTTACCTGCACGTGAAGGTGCACCTGAACCACTGGCAGGAAGGTGAAGAACAGCAGGAGCTGATTACCTGGATTCGCGAAACCCGCCGCATGCGCAGTGAGGAAATCCACTTTATCGATTCCCCCACCGTTGGCGTGCTGGTGTTCTTCAGGAAGATCGAGGGCTAAGCTGGCCCAGGCCGGCCATTGACCGCTCCAGGACTGTCTTCACGCCTGCCATGCCCTGGTCAATGGCCTGGTCGATTTCTTCCATGGTAATGATGTGGTCGGACTTTCCGGCCGCCCAGTTCACCACCAGGGCCAGGCACACGTAACGCATCCCCAACTCGGCAGCCAGCACGGCTTCCGGCATACCGGTCATTCCCACCAGGTCACAGCCATCCCGCTCGAGTCGCCTGATCTCGGCCGCGGTTTCCAGCCTTGGCCCCTGGGTAGCGGCGTAGACTCCGAAATCCGAGAAATCCAGCTTCAGCCCCCGGGCGGCATCAATCAGCAACTGCCGGCCTTCCTGGTCATACGGGTAGGTGAAATCAATGTGGGTAACATGCTCCAGCTCGCCCTCAAAAAAGGTGCTGGCCCGCCCCCAGGTGTAATCAATGACCTGGTCTGGCACCACCACATGGGCCGGCCCCATGGCCTTGTGGATACCACCCACGGCATTCACTCCCACCACGGTTCGCACCCCGGCGTCGTAGAGTGCCTGCAGATTGGCGCGGTAGTTCACCTGGTGGGGCGGAATGCGGTGAGGGTTACCATGGCGGGCCAGGAACACCACGGCCTGGTCACCCAGCCGGCCATGTACCAGCTTGTCTGAGGGCTCGCCCCAACGGGTGCTGACGGTTTCTTCGCCAACAATTTCGAGGTCACTCAGACTGGTCAGGCCAGTACCGCCGATAATCCCGACCGGGTTGGTGCTTGCGGTCATGCCTTGTCTCCTGCTGGTTGTCCGCCCTGCTCGCTTTCGCCACGGGATTCCGGGGCTTCTTTGCTACCCTCACTGCGGGCTTCACCTTGTTCGCTCGCCTCGCCACTGAGCCTGACACCGTCCGGCAAATGCAAGGTACGGGTCGGGAAGGCAATCTCGGCGCCATGGGATTCGATAATGTCGCTGACCTTCAGCAGTACATCTTCCTTGATCTCATGGAAGCGCACCCATTCGGTGGTCTTGGTGAAGGTGTACAGCATGATATCCAGCGATGAGGCATTGAACGCCAGGAAGTTCACAATCAGGGTCTGGTTGCTGTCGATTTCTTCGTGGTTTTTCAGCATCTCGCGGATTTCTTCCACGATCTTCTGCATGGAGTGTACATCGGCATAGCGAATGCCGATGGTTTCGGAGATGCGGCGGTTGGTCATGCGGGACGGGTTTTCCACCGCGATGGTGGTGAATACCGCGTTGGGCACATACAGGGGGCGCTTGTCGAAAGTGCGAATGGTGGTCAGGCGCCAGCCAATGTGCTCCACGATGCCTTCAATATTACGGTCCGGCGAGCGGATCCAGTCACCCACCTTGAACGGACGGTCCAAGTGAATGATGAAGCCGCCAAAGAAGTTGGCCAGCAGGTCCTTGGCGGCAAAGCCGACCGCGATACCACCCACGCCACCAAAGGCCAGAACCCCGGAAATACTGAAGCCCAGGGTCTGCAGGGCGGTCAGCACCGCGGTGATGATAATAACGGCGCGCAACAGCTTGCTGATGGCGTTCACCGTGGTGTAATCCATCGGCTTGCGCATTTTAATGGGCGAGGTCAGGACCTTTTCGATTTCCTTCACCAGGCCGAACAGGAACCAGACCAGCACCCAGACAAAGCCGATCTGCAGCACCGTGCCGTTGGCCTTGAAGACTTCCGCGTCGCTGAAGTGATGGGCCACCTCGGCTGCCCAGTACACACCCTGCAGCCAGACAAACGCCACCATGGGCCGGCGGGCAGCATGCAGGAAGGCATCATCCCATTTGTTTTTAGTCGACTTGAACTTGTTCTCGACGGCCAGAATTAACCGGCTGACGATAAAGGCAACGGTGGCCGTGCCCAGGACCAGGAGGAATATCAGGACGCCCGCACGCCACCCGTCTGACAGCAAGCCGAATTTTTCGATCCAGCCATTCACCAAAGCCAGCATTTGACCAATCATTGTGTTCCTCTGAGTCTGTCAGTTCATCCAATAACAACGCGGGTGCCGGCCCTTACCCGCGCAAACAGTTCGGCGATGTCGGTGTTTCTCATCCGCACACAGCCGTGGGACAGGGCCTCGCCCATGGGTTCGGTATCCGGGGTGCCGTGAATGTAGATAAAGCGCCGGAAGGAATCCACCCCCGGGCCACGGTTGCGCCCCCACTCCCGGCCACAAAGCCAGAGTATACGGGTCAGTATCCAGTCCCGATCAGGGTGTTCAGCGGCCAGTTGTGGTGAGTATATCTCACCGGTGGGCCGACGGCCCCGAAAGACCGTATTCAGCGGCTGGCCTTCGCCGATGCGCGCGCGGATGTAGTGCTCGCCCCGGGGGGTGCAGCCGCTGCTATCCTGCTCTCCCGGTCCGTTCAGGGCGGTAGATATGGGGTAACGGTCCAGCGCGCTGCCATCAGCAGCACACACCGTTAGCACCTGGCTGGCGATATCAATGGTCAGATAAGCCCCGGGGGGCAAGGGGGTATTCAAAAGGGAAGCTCCCTCCGGCCGGAAACCAGAGGGAAGCCTAACCGAGGCAGGGGAACTCAGGCAACCGACGCGGGCCGGGCCGGGGCAGAAACCAGCATTTTGTCCGGTGCGGTCATACCGGCCGCCAGGAACGGCACCAGGCGCGCGGCAATTTCCTGCACCGTGGTGTGCACACCCAGCTTGTTTTCCAGGATGTCGATCAGGGCATCGCTGCTGGACATGGTAAAGGCGGTGGCTCCCAGCATGAACTGGATGCGCCAGTAGCGGTCTACCGAGGACAACTCAGGGGTGGCCTCTTTCAGAAGACGCATGAAACGACTGAACGGCTCGCTGTATTCCTGCTCCAGGAACTTGCGCAGGTGGCCCTGGCTCTGGGTGTAGGCCAGCCCGAGCAGGCGCATGAAAATGGAAATACCTTTTTCGTTACGCTGGGGCATGCGCACAGCACTTTCCGTGAGCGCCCAGAGGGTCTGGTTCAGGGTAGCCGGTTTGCCGTCACACTTTGCTTCCAGTTCGTCGAACGCAGTCTCCAGAGTTGCAGAGAAAGGCGTCAGAAAACGCGCGAAAACCGCGTGAATCAGCGCGTTCTTTGAACCAAAGTGGTAATTGACAGCGGCCAGATTTACTTTAGCCTTACTGGTAATCATGCGAAGAGACGTTTCCGAGAAACCACGCTCGGCAAAAAGCTCTTCAGCAGCATCAAGTATGCGGTCTACGGTATCTGACTGCGCCATTTTGTTATCCATGCCTCTAACAAACGTCTGTTTGAAACATACGTTTGACACCCTGCCGTGTCAAGCATACCTTGGCATGACTGCAACCGTTCAGGAGATTCGTGATGTTTACAGGTATCGTTCAGGGGGTGGCCACCATTGCGGAAGTCATCAAGGCGCCGGGGCTGAACACACTGGTGGTGCGCTTTCCGGAAGCCAAGGTGCAGGGTGTAACCATCGGCGCCTCGGTCGCGATCAATGGCACCTGCCTGACGGTAACCCGACAGGACGGCGACCTGCTGTACTTTGATGCCATGCAGGAAACCCTGAGGCTGACCACACTGGGCGACCTGGCCGAAGGGGATTCGGTAAACTTTGAACGGGCAGCCCGTATTGGTGACGAGATTGGCGGCCACCTGCTCAGCGGCCATGTGCACACTACCGCGGTTCTGGCCGAGATTATCCGCACAGAGAACAACGTAACCCTGTGGTTCGAGGTGCCGGAGAGCTGGATGAAGTATGTGTTCCCGAAAGGCTATATCGCCATCAACGGCGCCAGCCTGACCATTGGCGAGGTCACCGGTAACCGCTTTAACGTTCACCTGATTCCGGAAACCCTGCGGGCCACGACCTTCGGTACGGCCGAACAGGGTCAGTCAGTGAACATCGAGATCGACAGCCAGACCCAGGCCATCGTCGATACCCTGGCCCGGCTCGGTTACGATCGCCCTGCCCCTGCCCTTTAACCACGGTTAGCAGCGGCGCTCAGGGCGCCGCTTCGAATACCACAAAGCGCGGGCTTGCGGCCCGCTGCTCTACCTTGCCAAAGAAGCGCTTCAGGGACTTGTGGTAGCCCAGGTGGCGGTTGCCCACCATCAGCATTCGCCCGCCCGGCACCAGGTGTTTTGCGGCGTCCCGGAACAGTCGCAGGGCAATGTGATCCCCCACCACACCGCCTTCATGGAACGGCGGGTTCAGCAAAATCACGTCGTACTGCCCGGTTCCTTCCCGAATTCCGTCGCTATGCTGGCACTGTCCGGCCCGGTAACCACAGGTACCCAGGTTATGCTGCACGCTGGCAATGGCCTGGCTGGACACATCGCTGAAATCCACCGTGATATCAGAGCCACAAGCCAGTGCCGTCAAGCCCAGCACGCCATTGCCGCAGGCCAGGTCCAGCACACGCGCGCCAGGCTTCAGCCCGGCCACGGCAGGGCCCACAAGCGGCAACAGCTCCCGGGTGCCGATGTCCAGCTTGTCCCGGGCAAAGACAGCCGGTAATGCCTCTACCGGCGCCGGCAGACCCTCCTGCGGGTAACCTTTCCAGCTTTCAGCCCAGCCCTGCAGTTGCGCCTGCCCTTTGCGGCAGACCACTACCCGGGCCTTTTTACGGGCCGGCAGTACAGTTTCGGTGACCACGGCTTCGGCAAACACATCCACGCTGCGGTCCGGCAAATGCTTGATCATACCCCCAGCCAGCAAACAGCCGTTGTCTGCCAGCACAGAGTTTACCCAGCGCAACAGCCAGCCCAGATAGGCGCCGTGGCGGGGAATGCGCAATACCACCAGGTCAAACGGCCCCTCCGGCGGGTTCAGCCAGCTGTGCAGCAGCGCTGGCCGGGCGATACCGGGATTATGTCGGGCATTGTAATCGAGTGCATCCGGAAGGACTGCACTGTCGGCCACGCTGGTGACCGGCCCGTGGGCCTGGGCCAGCCCAAGCGTGAGCGCACCGAACTGGTCGTCTACCACCAGCACGCGGGGGCTGTCCGCCAGCCGGTTACCGGCTTCTGCCAGCAGCAACTCGTCCGCCGCATCCCAGGCCCGCAGGCCAGGCTCGGCGCCGGGGCGGCTGAGCTTCAGGTTACCGGCAGTCAGCGGCAGTACTTCAGCGGATGGCACGGTTGAAAGCCCTGTAAACGGTAAAACGGCGATCCTGGGCCAGCTTCTCGACCGGCCCGATAAAGCGCTGGATAACGGACTCATAGGGCAGGAAGCTGTTGGCCACCAGCCGCACCTCGCCCCTGGGGGCCAGATGGGCGGCCACTTCCCGAAGGAACTGTTCGGTCATGGAGGTGTCGGTTTTCACGCCACTGTGAAACGGCGGATTGGTGACCACCGCCGGCCACCGGCCCTGAATGCCGGCCAGGCCATCGGAGGCGTAGATCTGACCTTCCGCGCCAGCCCGGGCATAGGTTTCCCGGGCGCAGGCAACCGCCTGGGCCTGGACATCCACACCGTCTACCACACCCTGGGCCAGGCCCTGATCGCGGCGGTAGCCTTGCAGCCAGCTGCCGATCACGCCGGCGCCACAGGCAAAGTCCAGCACCTTGTCTGCTTTCAGCGGAGTCTGTTCCAGGGTTTCCAGCAACATCCGGGTGCCGGCATCCAGCTCCCCTTCACTGAACACACCGGGCAGGCCGGCTACTTCAAGATTTACGCCGGCACAGGAAACCTGCGTCCAGCGCAACCAGTCAGTAAGGTCAAAACGGGAAAGGGGTTGGTGGTTGGTGCCGGTCCACACCTGGCAGTGCCGGGCGCTGTCGACTTTCAGGGCGTCGGCCACCATGGCTGTGAAGTGTTTGACGGCGCCAGCGATGCCTTCTTTCTTTTCGCCCACCAGAACCAGGCTGACGCCTTCGCGGCCCAGGTAGCGTGCCATGGCCAGGCGTAATTCCAGTTCCGCCCGGGCCTTGGGCAGGAAGATGACCAGGGTGTCGAAACTCCCGGCGTCCTGGTCGTTGCACTGATAGCCGAAACAGGCTTGCCAGTTTGCATGCTGGCACAGCTGTTCATACACACCGGCGTGTTCGCTCATGGCCAGCCCGGGTTGCGGGCAATGGGCCAGCAGCGCCGGCTCGGATACGCCCAGCAGGGCCACCTTGCCGGTCAGCAGTTCGGCATTCCGGAGCAGAACGTCGTGTGTGTTGGTTTGTAGCTGCGCCATAAATCCTGCCTTTGCGGTTGATTCCCGCGCGGAATTGAACGGGAATCAACAGCATAACGCAAGCCTCAGATACTGCCGTCGCTGTCCGTATTCTGGTGCATGGTGCTCTGAGCCAGATCCAGCAGCTCACGCAGGGCAACGGAGAACATGGCGTATTCCGGCTCCCGCACGCTCTTCAGCTCCGCCAGCATGGCACTCCAGCGCTCGATCATGTGCTGGTGCTTCTGCTCCCAGGCTTCCACACTCTCGGGCACCTTGCCGGCCTTACCCGCCAGGCGCAGGACGCCGGTGGTCAGGGCGCGTTGCTGCCAGTCCAGGTCTTCCCGGAAGCTTTCCCTTGCCAGTGCCTGCCAATGGGAATTGGGCGTAAGCGCGGCAATGGAGTTGGCAAACCAGGTCAGGTCGAGGCGGTCACCCAGGTCGTAATACAGGTTAGCCACGGTTTTCAGCGGCAGGCCGGTGGCCTCCTGGGATTCGATAATGCCCAGCGACGAGTACAGGTAACCGGTGCCGGCCAGTACCGAGGCCAGGTCTTTCGGCAAGCCGGATTCTTCCAGGTACGCGTGGCGTTGCTCCCAGTTGCTGCGGGCCTGGTCGCCCAGGTAGTCCGGCAGGCTGGAGGTAATCGCCCATACGCTGTCGGCAAACCGCTCCATATGGCTCTGGATATTGAGCTCGGCCCGGCGGTTACGCAGCAGCCAGCGAACGGCACGGCGCATCAGGCGCATGAGGTCTTGCATCAGCTCCATCTGCAGCTTGGCGGGCACATGGTAGTCCAGCGCCTCGATGCGGTCCCACCAGTTGTCGATCCGGAACACATCCCGGGCGATGATCCAGGCCAGGGCGATGGATGCAGCATCGGCACCGGTAGACTGGTTCAGGCGCTCCACAAAGGTAATGCCCATGTGGTTGACCATGTCGTTGGCAATCTGGGTGGCGATGATTTCCCGCCGCAGCTGGTGCTCGCCCAGTTCCTTCGAGAACTTCTTGTTCAGTTCCTTCGGGAACACCTTGTACATTTCGCCGGCCAGCAGCGGATCGTCCGGCAGGGTGCTGGCGATCAGGGTCTGCTTCAGGTCGCCCTTCACGTAGGAAATCAGCACCGACAGCTCCGGCCGGGTCAGGCCTTTCTTGGCCAGTTTGCGCTCGGCCAGGGCATCGTCGTCGGGCAGGAATTCCAGCCCGCGGTTCAGCTTGCCTTCGCTTTCCAGGGTGTTCATCAACCGGCGGTATTCTTCCAGTCTTGGCGCGGTATCGGCACTGGCAATGCTGATGGCCTGGGTTTGCCGGTAGTTGTTCTTCAGCACCAGGGCAGAGACATCGTCGGTCATCTCTTCCAGCATCACGTTGCGCTGCTTGGCGGTGAGATCACCCATGGCCACGGCACGGTTGAGCAGGATCTTCATGTTCACTTCGTGGTCTGAACAGTCCACCCCACCGGAGTTGTCGATGAAGTCCGTGTTCAGCCGGCCGCCTTTCAGGGCGTATTCAATACGGCCCAGCTGGGTGAAGCCCAGGTTACCGCCCTCGCCCACCACTTTGCAGCGCAGGTCTTTACCGTTCACCCGCAGGCCGTCGTTAGCCTTGTCGCCTACGTCGGCATGGGTTTCTTCAGCGCCCTTCACATAGGTGCCGATACCGCCCACCCAGAGCAGGTCCACTTCGGACTTCAGGATGTGGCTGATCAGCATGTTCGGCGGCATGCGGTCGGCGTTGATGCCCAGCAGTCTTTTCATTTCCGGGCTGACCGGGATCGACTTGGCGTTCCGGCTGAACACACCGCCGCCCTTGGAGATCAGCTTGGTGTCGTAATCGGTCCAGGCCGAACGGGGCATTTCGAACAGGCGCTTGCGCTCCTTGTAGCTCTTCGCCGCATCCGGTTCCGGGTCGATAAAGATATGGATGTGGTTGAAGGCCGCGACCAGCCGGGTTTTCTCGGAACACAGCAGGCCGTTACCGAACACGTCGCCGCCCATATCGCCGATACCGATAGCGGTGAACTCGTCTTCCGCCGGGTTAATGCCCATTTCGCGGAAGTGGCGTTCAACCGATACCCAAGCGCCCCGGGCGGTGATACCCATCTTCTTGTGGTCGTAGCCGTTACTGCCACCGGAAGCGAAGGCATCGCCCATCCAGAAGCCGTATTCAGCGGCCAGGCCGTTGGCAATGTCGGAGAAGGTGGCGGTGCCCTTGTCGGCGGCTACAACCAGGTAATGGTCGTCTTCGTCGTGGCGGATTACCCGCTCCGGCGGCTGTATGCCGGCATCCACCAGGTTGTCGGTGATGTCCAGCAGGCCACGGATAAAGGTTTTGTAAGCGGCAATGCCTTCAGCCTGGAAGGCTTCCCGGTCAGACGGATCCGGCAGCTGCTTGGCCACGAAGCCGCCCTTGGCGCCCACCGGCACAATCACCGCGTTCTTCACCTGCTGGGCTTTGACCAGGCCCAGGATCTCGGTGCGGTAGTCCTCGAAGCGGTCAGACCAGCGCAGGCCACCACGGGCCACCTTGCCACCGCGCAGGTGCACACCTTCCACCCGCGGCGAGTACACGAAGATCTCGAACATGGGCATGGGCAGCGGCATGTCGGGAATGCGCGTGGGGTCAAACTTCACACTGATGTATGGCTTGGGCTGGCCTTCGGCGTCCGGCTGGTAGTAGTTGGTACGCAGGGTGGCCTGCATCAGCTCCAGGTACAGCCGCAGCACCCGGTCTTCACTGAGGTTTTCCACCTCTTCCAGGCCGGCGTTGAATTCGATTTCCAGCTTTTTCTGGGCCGCTTCACTCTTGCCCGGGCTCTTATAGCGATCCGGGTTGAATCGGATTTCAAAGTATTCCAGCAGAATCTGGGTCAGGTTCTCGTGGTTGACCAGGGTATTGGAAATAAAGGTCTGACTGTTAGAGAACCGGATCTGCCGCATGTAGCGGGCGTAGGTACGCAGCAGCGCAATCTGGCGCCAGCTCATGTAAGACGACAACAGCAACCGGTTGAAGGCGTCGTTTTCTGCCTCGGTGTGCCAGACGCGGCGGAACAGCTCTTCGAAAATGGGCCGGATACGGTGGATATCCACGCCACCGGAATGGGCCTGCAGGGTGAAGTCGTGAATCCACACGGTTTTGCCGGTGCGGTCGATCACTTCAAACGGATGCTCACCAATAACCCGGAAGCCCAGGTTGTCGAAGATGGGCATCACATCCGACAGCGGCAGCGGCTCGTCCGGGTAGAACAGCTTGAAGTGCAGCGTGCTGTCGTCTTCTTCCAGCGCCCGGTAGAAACTCATGGCCAGGTCATCGGCGCTGGCCGCCTTGGTAATGTGGTCCAGGTCGATGGCGGCGCGACGGGGCGAGAACATCTCGGTGTAGCTGGCCGGGAAACCAGCCGCCCATACCCGGTAGAACTCGTTGCCGCGCTCCTCGCCATAGGCTTCGTGCAGGGCCTCGGCCAGGCCTTCACTCCAGGACTGGGCCAGCTCGATCACCCGGTCGCGGATTTCCGCCAGCGGTAGCTGCCGGTTCTCCACCTGGGGCACGCGGATGGTGAACTGCACCCGGGCCAGTGGCGATTCGGAGAAGTGGGTAACAAACTCGATGTCTTCCGCTTCCAGGCGCTCCAGCAACACCTGCTCTACCTTCAGGCGCAGCTCGGTGTTGTAGATGTCCCGGGGGAAGAAGGCCAGGCAGGTAACAAACTGGCCGTAGACGTCTTCGCGCATGAACATTTCGATGCGGCGGCGTTCCTGGATGTACAGGATGCTCTTGGCCACCCGCAGCAGCTCTTCGGTTTCAATCTGGAACAGCTCGTCGCGCGGATACAGGGTCAGGATCTGTTCCAGTTCCTTGCCGGCGTAGTCGGTACGCATGAAGCCGGAACGCTTCATTACGGTCTGGAACTTGCGGCGCAGCAGCGGGATTTCGTCCGGGCGCTCGTTGTATACCCGGGCGGTGTACAGGCCCAGGAAGCGGCGCTCACCCACCACTTCACCCTTGCTGTTGAACTTCTTCACCGCGATGTAGTCCGGGTACGCCGGGCGGTGAACCCGCGAACGCTGAGCCGACTTGGCGAAGATGAAGATATCGTCGGTGCGGGTCATTTCATGGCGGGTGCGCTGGGGCAGCTCGTTCAGGCGAACCTTGTCCGGGCGTTCGTTGTTGACCCGGAAGATACCCAGCTCGGAGTTTTCCACCCGGCGCACGGCCATGCCCTGCTTGTCTTTGACGAAGTCGTATTCGTCGTAGCCCAGGAAGGTAAAGTGGTCTTCGGTGAGCCAGCCCAGAAACGCCCGGGCTTCTTCCTTGTCTTCTTCGCTGATACCGGCGGTGGTGGCATCCAGTTCGCCCAGGATTTCACTAACCTTGTCTTTCACAATCGGGAAGTCGTCCACGGCAATGCGCACTTCGTGCAGCACCGATTGCAAGGTTTCTTCCAGGCCCCGCAGGTCTGCCGGATCGCTGTGGCGATCGATTTCCAGAACGATCAATGCTTCGTAGGAGGCCGCAGACGACTTCTTGGCCGAATGCAGTTTCTTCAGCTTGCCGTTACCGTCTCGCTCCACCTGCAGAATCGAATGCTGGATGGAGTGGGTACCGATTTCCCGGCGGTTGATGGCCATGCGCAGGGAGTCGATCAAAAACGGAATGTTCGGATGCAGGATAAAAATAACCGAGTGGGTAGACTGCCAGCCGTCACTTTCCAGGTCCGGATTGAATACGGTAACCGGGGTTTCCTCGGCGCTGCGCTTCTGCAGGAACTGCCAGGCCGCCAGTACCGCGCCATAGGTGTCCGAGAAGCGCCGGCTGACAAGCTCTTCCAAGGGACTGTGGGCGTAATGCTGCTTGGCGAACTCTACAACCTTCCTGGCTTCGGTTTTCGCAAGCTTGTCTGCGAATGCTTCAGCCAGTTGCTCGAAAAACTGATCCTTGCTGGCAATTGTCAGCGCATTCATATCCAACCTCTGGTTTTGTGTGAAAGAAACGTAATCACGGTATCGTCACATAAGCATAGTCAAGCTCTTGATTTTTGCCGGCCAGACCTCAAAACTGCGGCAACTACCTACGGGCGCAAACACCCGCGCCGCCGGACCTTCAAAACCGAGAGCAGTGAATTCCATGTCGTTACAGCAAACGTTCGGTAATCTCAGAACACAGTTGGCAAAACGCATCATCGGTCAGGACAAGCTGGTAGACAGACTGCTGATCGCCCTGCTGGCTGATGGCCACCTTCTGGTGGAAGGGGCACCCGGCCTGGCCAAGACCACCGCGGTAAAAGCCCTGGCCGATCACCTGGAAGGGGATTTCCACCGCATCCAGTTCACCCCGGACCTTCTGCCGTCCGATGTTACCGGCAGCGAGATCTACCGGGCCGAAACCGGCCTGTTCGAATTCCAGCGCGGCCCGATATTCCACAACCTTGTGCTGGCCGATGAAATCAACCGGGCCCCGGCCAAGGTGCAGTCTGCCCTGCTTGAGGCCATGGGCGAACGCCAGATCAGTGTCGGCATGCAAACCTTCCCGCTGCCAAAGCTGTTCATGGTGATGGCCACCCAGAACCCCATCGAGCAGGAAGGCACTTACCCCCTGCCCGAAGCCCAGCTCGACCGTTTCCTGATGCATGTGGTGATCGATTACCCGGATGCCGATGCTGAGCGTCAGATTCTGCACCTTGCCCGTAGCGACTACCGTCAGGGAATACCACAGGTAGACATTCGTCTTACAGAGCAACAGGTTATGGAGGCCCGCCAGGCGGTATCCGACATCTACATGGCGGAGCCGGTGGAGCAGTATTTGCTGGCCCTGATCCTGGCCACCCGGGATGCCGCCAGCCTGGATCCGGAACTGGCCCGCTGGACGGCTTTCGGCGCCAGCCCCCGGGGCACCATTGCCCTGGATCGCTGCGCCCGGGCCCTGGCCTGGCTCGATGGCCGGGACTACGTAACCCCGGACGACATCCGCACCATGGCCTTTGATGTGCTGCGCCACCGAATCCTGCTGACCTTCGAGGCCGAGGCCGAAGGCATGACCGCAGACACGGTTCTGCAAAGGCTGATCGACCGCGTACCGGTAACCGCCTGAACACCATGGCGCAGAGCAACGCAGCAACCCACATCACCCTGCCGGAACTGGTTCGGCTGCAAGCCGACGCCAGGGCCCTGAAGCTGCCTTCTGCCCGCCCGGTGCGTTCGCGCCAGGCCGGCTTGCGCCAGTCTCGCCAGCGTGGTCGCGGCATGACCTTTGCCGAAGTGCGGCAATACCAGCCCGGCGACGATATCCGCAGCATTGACTGGCGGGTAACGGCGCGGCGCCAGTCACCCCACACCAAACTCTACGAAGAAGAACGGGAGCGGCCGGTGCTGCTGATTGCCGACCTGGGCCCGACCCTGTTCTTCGCCAGCACCGGTGCCTACAAACAGGTGCGCTGCGCCCAGGTTACCGCGCTGTTGGCCTGGCTGGCCCTGTGGGCCGGCGACCAGGTGGGTGGCCTGGTATTTAATGACCAGGAGCTGGAGGTGCTGCGCCCGGCCCGGCGCAAGAAATCCGTACTGCGCCTGCTGGATACCCTGGCCAGCCACCAACACAAGCCGGACGTGCCACCCCGGCCTTCGACCCCCGACCACGGGCTGGACACAGCGCTGGCCGAAGCCCGGCGGGTGGCCCATACCGGCAGCCGGATTTTCATCATCAGCGACTTCATGAACATCAGCGATAACACCACCAGCCTGCTCGGCGCCCTGGGCCGCCATAACACCGTCAGCGCCCTGCGCATTATGGATCCGCTGGAAAAACAGCTGCCGGACAGCGGCCAGTTTGCGGTGGCCGGGCCGGAAGGGCCGATCTGGTTTGATGCCTCCAATCCCGCGTTCAAAAAGGCCTGGCAGGAAAAGGTTGTCACCCATGAACGGCTGCTGGAAGACTGTTTTCGCACCTCCGGTGTGCAGGCGGCCACCATCATGACCAGCGAAGAGCCGGCAGCCGCCCTACGCCAGCTTTTGGGCCCGGGAGGGCGTATCGGATGAACCCGCAAGATCCGTTAGCCCAACTGCGCGATATTCACCTGCCGGAAACCGGTGGCTGGTGGCCGCCGGCGCCGGGCTGGTGGATTCTGGCGGTCGTCGCTCTGGTACTGGCCGCAGTCGCGTTCTGGTTGCTGCGCCGGCGCCGCCAGCAGAACCTGTGGAAACGCCAGGCCCGCGAGGAACTGGTGCAACTGGCGGCCAACCCGCGCCAGTGCAACGAATGGTTCAGTGAACTTAACCAGCTGCTCAAGCGGGTAGCCCGGCAGGCCTATCCGGACCGGCATCCGGAAACCCTCACCGGCCAGGGCTGGGCCGAATTCCTGCTGGAAACCTCGCCTTCCGAACGCATTGCCTCAAGGCCGGTAGCGGAAGCGCTGGTGCAAGCACCCTGGCGCCCGAACACCAACCTGGACCCGGGCCAGGCACTCGACTTTGCCCGGTTCTGGCTGGAGGCCCAGCTATGATTTCCCTGGCCTATCCCTGGCTGCTGTTACTGGCCCTGTTGCCGCTGCTGTTCCTGGCCGGCAAACGTTATGGCAAGGGTGAACCGGTAGATGCACCGGTCATCCCGGTTGGCCACTGGTTGTCGGGCATGCCCGGCGTCAGTACCCAGGGGCGCCGGACACCGCGCTGGCGCCAGTTGCTGCTGCTTCTGGCCTGGCTGTGCCTGGTGCTCGCCATCGCCCGACCGCAGCATGTGGGCGAGCAGGTGCAGATGCCGGTCAGCGGCCGTGACCTGATGCTGCTGGTGGATATATCGCCCAGTATGGATGAGCGCGACATGGTTATTCAGGGCCGCAGCATCAACCGCCTGCAAGCGGTCAAGCGGGTGCTGGACCAGTTTATCGACCGCCGGGAGGGTGACCGCCTGGGGCTGGTCCTGTTCGGCACCCAGCCCTACGTGCAGGCACCCCTGACCTTTGACCGGGAAACCGTAAGAACCCTGCTGCTGGAAGCCGGCCTGGGCATGGCCGGCCGGGCAACTGCAATTGGCGATGCCGTGGGCCTTGCGGTGAAACGCCTGCGGGATCGCCCCCAGGAGCAGCGGGTAGCCATCCTTCTGACCGACGGCGCCAACACCGCCGGTGAAGTGAGCCCGGACAAAGCCACCGAGATTGCCGCGGCCACAGGTGTGCGGCTATACACCATCGGTATCGGCGCCGATTCCATGATCCAGCGGGGGCTGCTGGGCTCACGGCGGGTGAACCCGTCCCGGGACCTGGACGAAGCCCTGCTCACCCGCATGGCGGAACAGACCGGCGGCCGGTATTTCCGGGCCCGTAGCCTGCCGGAGCTGGAAATGATCTACGACAGCATCGACCAGCTGGAGCCCATTGAGCAGGAAGGCCAGTTCTATCGCCCGGTTACCGAACTCTACGTGTGGCCGGCGGGCACAGCGGTTACCCTGTGGCTGCTGTTGTCAGCACTGAGGTTACTGGCCAGCCGGGCCCGCCGCAATGAATCCGGGGAGGTGCACCATGGCTGATTTTCACTTCCTGAGGCCCCTTTGGTTATTACTGTTGCTGGCACTGCCGGCGTTATACCTGGCAAGGCACAAGCTGCGCCAGGCCGATGCCGGCTGGAGCCGTTATATTCCCCAGCCCCTGCTGAAACCGCTTTTAAACAAACCTGGGCAAGGCGCCCCGGGCGGTGCCAGCCGGTCGCCGCTGCTGCCACTGAACATCGCCCTGCTGACCCTGGCCATCGGCCTGGCTGGCCCGAGCTGGCGTCAGGCCCCTACCCCGCTCAAACAACCGGAAGACAGTCTGGTGATTGTGCTGGACCTGTCGCTGTCCATGCTGGCCACCGATGCCGAACCGGACCGGCTGACCCTGGCCAAGCGCAAGGTTCGGGACCTGCTGGCGCAACGGCGCGGCGGCCTGACCGCCCTGCTGGTGTACTCCGGTGATGCCCACACCGTTACGCCATTGACCGAAGACTTCCGCACTATCGAAGCCATGCTCGGAGTTCTGGACCCCGCCATCATGCCGGCACAGGGTAACCGGGCAGACCTGGCCATTGGCCAGGCGGTGGATCTGCTGCAGCAGGGCGCACCGGGCCGCGGGCGGATATTGCTGATATCCGATGATGTGCCCCGAAGTTATCACAGCGCCATCAACAATCACCTGGCCGGCACCGGCTATGCCCTGAGCACACTGGTTGTGGGCACACCGGAAGGTGGGCCGATTCCCCTGGCCAAGCGAGGCTTCCTGCGCAGTAACGGCGAGATTGTCATCGCCAGGGCCGACCCCGATGCCATGGAGAGGCTGGCCCGGGCCAACGGCGGTGACAGCCACGAACTGACCCTTGGCGACGCGGATATCCGTGCCCTTGCGCTGGAACCGGGAGCGGAAGAGGATTGGTCGGAAACCGGTGACGGCCTGACCATCAACCGCTGGCAAGACGACGGCTACTGGCTGCTCTGGCTGGCCCTGCCCCTGTTATTGCTGGGCTGGCGTCGGGGTGCCTTTGCTGTACTCGCCCTGAGCCTTATACCACTGACCCTGACACCCCGCCCGGCCATGGCACTGGACTGGGGTGGCCTGTGGCAGCGGGACGACCAGCGCGGGCGGGAACTGATCGGGCAGGATCCGGAGCGCGCGGCAGAGGTTCTGCAGCAGCCGGACTGGAAAGGCTCGGCCCTGTACCGCAGCGGCCGCCACGAAGAGGCTGCCCGGGCCTTTACCGAAATACCGACGGCCACCGGCCACTACAACCGGGGTAATGCCCTGGCCCGGGCCGGCGAGCTTGAACAAGCCCTGGACGCCTACCAGCAGGCCCTGGCGCAGAACCCCGACTTCGAAGACGCCCGCTTTAACCGTGACCTGGTTCAGCAGCTGCTCGACCAGCAACAGCAGCAAGAGCAAGACCAGCAACAAGGCGATTCCGGTGACCAGCAGTCGGAGAACAACCAGCAGCAGGGCGAAGATTCACAGTCCGGCCAGGACAATCAGGACAGCCCGGGTGATCAAAGCGATCAAGGCAGTCAGGGTAAGCAGGAAAGCCAGCAGCAAGGCCAGCAAGACAGCCAGCAGGAATCCGAACAATCCGGTGATACACAGGATTCCGGACAGAGCGGCCAAGACGCCGAGCCACAGGCTGGCGAAGACATGCAGCAATCCGGGCAAGGCCAGCCGTCAGACCAGGAGCCGGCCGACAACGGCCAGGCTGTAGAAGCTCCGGCCGAAATTTCCGAACAACCGCTGGACCAGGGCCAGGAGCAGTGGCTACGGCGTATTCCTGACAACCCCGGCGGGCTGTTGCAGCGCAAGTTCCTGCAGCAGTACCAGCAGCGCCAGACGCAATCCGACGAGGGCGATACACCATGGTAAAACGCATTTTTCTCCCCGTTTTTCTGTTACTGGTACAGCTTGTGGCCCTGCAGCCGGCCCAGGCCAGTGAGCTGTCGGTTGAGCCGGACCGCACGCAGCTGTACGAAGGCGAGGTATTAACCCTGACCGTGCGCGGCTCCATGGAAATCGACCTGAACCTCAGCAATCTGTTCAACTTTGACCTGTCTGACCTGCCTTCCCCCGACATTGAAAAGGTAGAGCCGGACTTCGAAATCCTGGCCCGGAACCAGCGTTACAGTGTGCAGACCGTCAACGGCGATATGACCGGGGAAATCACCTGGACCTACCAGCTGGCCCCCACCCGAACCGGCAAGCTGACTATCCCGGAGCTGACCTTCAAGGATGCCACCTCCGAGCCGGTAGAGATTGACGTGGTGACCGGCACAGCGCCGAGCCAGGAAGCCGGCGCCCGCGACAGTTTTATCGAACTATCGGCCGACAAAGCCGAGGTGTATGTGCAGGAACAGCTGGTGCTTACCATACAGCTGTTTTTCTCGGGCAACCTGATACGGGGCGAATTGTCGGAGCCGGAACACCCCGATGCCATCATCGAATCCCTGGGCAAGCAGCGCGAATTCACCCGTTACCGGGATGGCGTCCGTTACCGGGTGGTTGAGCGGCGCTATGCCATCTTTCCCCAGCAGCCGGGGCAGCTGAGCCTGGCCCCGATCCGCTTTGAGGGTCAGACCCGCGACGCCAACGGCCAGTTGAAGTTCCTGCGGGATCAACAGCAGCTCTATGAGGTACCGGTAAAACCGGTGCCTGATGCCTTCCCGGCAGACCAGCCCTGGCTGCCGGCCCGCAGCCTGGCGCTGGCTGAAGACGGCCTGCCGCCAGCAGGGGAACTGAACGCCGGAGCCAACCTGACCCGGAAGATTACCCTGCATGCCGATGGCTTGCCGGCAGAAGCCCTGCCGCCACTGCCGCAGGAAACTCCAGCGGCCATACGCAGCTACCCGGAAAGCCCCCTGAGAAATACCGAAACCACCGTTGACGGCCTTCGCTCCACCCTGCAGCAGGAAGCCGCTCTGGTGCCGGTCCAGGCCGGCGATGTGGTGTTGCCCGCCATCCGCATCCTCTGGTGGAACACAGAGACCGACCAACTGGAGCAGGCGGTATTGCCGGAGCGTCCCTACACCATCACCGGTAACAGCGCGGTCGCCGCTGCGCCGGTGCCGGATAACAGCGCCCCGGAGACTCCGCCCGCCACTACTCCGGTCACCGCAGATGACCAGCCCCCGACAGATAACCCGGGCTCTTTCTGGCTTTGGCTTTCGATGGTACTGGGATTGCTCTGGCTGGCTACCCTGGTGCTGTGGTGGTTGTCCCGAAAGCCGTCCGGCGGCGCCCTGTCATCCGAGCCATTGGAAGACGACACCGAAAAACACGCCTATGAGCAGTTGATCCGTTCGGTTAAAAACGGTTCCGCAGACACCACCGGCCAGCTGCTGCACTGGGCCAGGTTACGATTCCCGGAACAGCGCTTTGCGACGGTCAGCGATGTGGTCAGGTTCAGTGATGACCCGGAACTGGCCGGCCACCTGGAGCAACTGCAGGCACAGCTGTTCTCGCAACACCAGCAGGCGGTTTCGAATGAGGCACTACAGGGATTGGGGAAAGCATTGGAGAGGTTGAGAAAGCGGAAGGCACAAAGCGAAGACAGCCGCTACGGACTGCCTCCGCTGAATCCGGTCAGTCGATAAGTTCCTGGCTGATTACCAGTTCAACCGGCTCGCCACCAGCCTCCGGTGGCAGCACTTCCGCTTCCACCTGGCCCTGCCAGTCACCGGCTTGCGGGTTGATGCTTCCGCTGCGGCTCAGGCGGGCGACAATCACGACCTCTTCTGCGGAGGAAATGGTAGCCTCCGGCGACATGGCGTAGCTGTCATCCAGGCGGATATCTACCGGCAGAACACCTGCAGTCATGCGGGCGACAGCCACCGGCGCCCCACCTGATGTGCCCTTTGCACGGGCAAAGACAAACAGGGTGGTGTCACCTGGCACGCTGTCCCTGAACGCATCATCCAGGGAAACTCTCAGGGCCACACCGGCAGACGGTGCCGCAGGCTCCGGAGCCTGCGCAGCGGGAGGTGTTTCGCCCAGGCGGTTGTAGGCTTCGGCAATGCCACCGCGAATAGAGGCAATCTGCGGATGGTCCGGCGTGACCTCTACAATGGTTTCCCAGTATTCGATCGCTTCACGGTAGTTCTGCTGGCTGAAGGCATTGATGCCCAGCAGGCCCAGCGAGTTCACTTCGTTCGGGTTCAGGGCGCGGGCTGACTCGATGGCCGCCATCACACCCGGCGTCATCTGCCCTTCACTCTGGAAGTACAATGCCTGGGCTGACAGGCCCCAGGCCACTGAGCTGGCATTGCGATCCTGCTCGGTAATTGCAGCCAGGCGCTGGAAGGCTTCGGCCGCATCCTCGTAACGTTCGGTACGCATATAGGTCTGGCCCAGCATGGCCCAGCCGTCGGCGTTCTCCGGATCCTGCTCGAGGCGGTCCCGCAGCTGGTCTGCCAGTGCGGACATGCGCGCGGTCTGGTCATCGTTACCGGAAGCACCCATTTCCTGCATGGTGATGAACTGCTCTACCCGGTCCATAGCGCCCCATTCCTGGTAGCCCAGGTAGGCACCGGCGGGCAGCAGTAGCACGGCCAGCAAGGCAACAGCCATGGCGCTGCGCCGGCCTGCCAGCCGCTGGCGGGGCTGCTCGTTTTCCGGAACGTCGTCAAGCATGGCGCCCGCCAGCTCTTCTTTCAGTTGCTGGTAGCCTTCAGCGTCCAGGATGCCGGCTTCGTGTTCATCATCCAGCTCTTTCAGGCGGGACTTGTAGGCCAGCAGGTTCTGGTTTCTGAGGTCTGCATCCATCCGCGCCTTGGGGCGGTGAAAGAACACCGGGTACAACACAAATGCCAGGGCGATGAGAATGAATACCGTCGCGGCAATCCAGAATGTTTCAGTCATGGAGTCTTCGTCGCAGTTGGGGATGTGTTACGCGGATCAGCGCTCGGATGGCTGATCCTTATCGGCCAGCATCTGTTCGACCCTGGCTTTTTCTTCGGGGCTGAGGGCCGTTTCCTGCTGGCCCTGTTTGCGCGAGCGCATTACCACGCCAGCCACAATCAGCAAGCCGCCAATCACGGCAATGGCCGGGAAAGCCCAGAGGAAAATCGTGCGCTTGTCGACCGGCGGTTTGTACTGCACAAACTCGCCAAAACGGTCCACCAGGGCGCCGACGATTTCATCGTTGGAAGCGCCTTGCTGCATCATCAGGTACACCTCGTCCCGCATATCCTTGGAGATGGGGGCGTTGGAGTCAGCGATATTCTGGTTCTGGCACTTGGGGCAGCGCAGCTCGGCAATCAGGTTCTGGTAACGCTGCTCTTCAGCCCGGGTATCGAAGTCGTAGACCTCCATCACCTCGGCCCGGAGTGGTGAAACCACAAACAGCATGGCCAACAGTAGCGGATAAAAACGCATCAGCTATTTCCCTTTGCCTGATTGAACACGGGCAGCAGGACTTCCTGCCAAACCCGCTCGTTCACTACACCCACATGCCGGTACAGAACGACACCGTCGGCGTCGATCACATAGGTTTCCGGAGCGCCGTATACACCCAGGTCAAAGCCGAGGGATCCGCGAGGGTCGAAGATAATGGTTTCGTAGGGATTGCCGAGGCGGCCCAGGAAACTGAACGCGGTTTCCCGCTGATCCTTGTAGTTCAGGCCGACAATGCGCACGCCTTCGTTGCTGGCCAGGTGCATCAGGTATTCATGCTCGTCCCAGCAGGACGGACACCACTCGGCCCAGACATTCAGCAGGGACACCTGCCCCTGGAAAACCGAGGTGTCCAGCATATGCTCCGGGTCGTGCAGGTCCTGCAGCTGGAATTCCGGTACCGGCTTGCCGATACGGGCCGATTCCAGCTTGGTGGGATCCTTGCCGATACCGGCAAACAGGAAGACCCCTATGCCCACCGCAATCAGCAACGGAATAAACAGCAGCAGGCGCCTCATGACGATGCCTCCGCCGGCTTGCCGGGAGCCGTGTTGCCAGCCTGGGCTTTCTGTTTTTCCTCAGCTTTTACACGAATGCGGTAACGCTTGTCGGCAATGGCCAGGAAGCCGCCGATGGCCATCACCAGGGAACCCAGCCACAACCAGCGTACCAGCGGCTTGTACTGCAGGCGGATGGCCCAGGCGTCGTCGGAAATCCGCTCGCCAATGGCCACAAATACATCCCGGAACAGGCCGGCATCAATATCCGCCTCGGTCATCACGCTCATACCCACCGGGTAGTTACGCTTTTCCGGGTGCAGGTCGGTAACCAGCTTGCCATCCAGGAACACGTTAAAGCTGCCGTACTGGGCGGTGAAATTGGCGCCCTGCCGCTCACCGATGTCGGTGAACACGATTTCGTAATCGCCCACCATGGCGGAATCACCCGGAGTCATGCGGACATCCCGCTCGACACCGTAATTGGACACCACGGTGGCACCGGCCATCACCATAGCCACACCAAGGTGCCCCAGCACCATGCCCCAGTAACTGCGGGACTGGCGCTTGAGGCCATGCAATCGGCCCTGGCGGGAAGCAGACTTGTCCCACAGGTCCCACAGGGTAGCCACGGCAATCCATATGGCAGTGAACACACCGGCAAAGGCCCAGGGCGCAAAGCTGCCATAGTTAACCATCACCGCAGCCGTCGCCACCAGGCTGATCGCCAGCGGCCACAACAGTTTACGGGCCAGCATACCGCCGTCGGTTTTCTTCCAGCGGGAGAAGATACCGGCACCCAGCAAAAGGCCGGTGGCCACGGCCAGCGGGCTGAAGGTGGTGTTAAAGAACGGCTCGCCGATGGACAGCTTGCCGGCATCCAGGTAGTCCAGGACCAGCGGATACAGGGTACCGATGGCCACCAGCAGCGTAGCGGATACCAGCAACACGTTGTTCAGCAGCAGGAAGATTTCACGGGACAGGGAGCCGTAACGGGAACGCACGTGCACCACGGGTGCCCTGAACGCGTAGAGCAGCAGGCTGCCCACGACGGTGATACCCAGTAGCATGAGCAGAAAGCTGCCCCGCTCGGGGTCAGAAGCGAAGGCATGTACCGAGGTGAGAACACCGGAGCGCACCAGGAAGGTGCCCAGCAGGCTCAGTGCGAAGGTGACGATGGCCAGCAGTACCGTCCAGCTCTTGAACACGCCACGCTTTTCCGTCACTGCCAGCGAGTGCATCAGGGCCGTACCGGACAGCCACGGCAGCAAGGAGGCGTTTTCAACCGGGTCCCAGAACCACCAGCCGCCCCAGCCAAGCTCGTAATAGGCCCACCAGCTGCCCAGGGCAATACCGATGGTCAGGAACGACCAGGCAACGGTTGTCCAGGGCCGGGACCAGCGGGCCCAGGCCGCATCCAGGCGACCGTTGATCAGGGCGGCAATAGCGAAAGCAAAGGCCACCGAGAAGCCCACATAGCCCATGTACAGCATGGGCGGGTGCATAATCAGGCCGATGTCCTGCAGCAGCGGGTTCAGGTCCTGGCCATCCGCCGGCACGTTCGGCAGCATACGGTCAAAGGGGTTGGACGTCACAATGATGAACAGGAAGAAGCCGACACAGACCATGCCCATAACCGCCAGCACCTGGGACACCATGGTCGATGGCAACCTGCGGCTGAAGATGGCCACTGCCAGGGTCCAGCCGGTGAGCATCAGGATCCACAACAGCAGTGAGCCTTCATGGCCACCCCACACGGCACTGAACTTGTAGTACCAGGGCAGCATGCTGTTGCTGTTGTTGGCCACGTAGGCCACGGAGAAATCGTCTACCAGGAAGGCGTGGATCAGGATGGCAAAGGCCAGGCCGGTAAACACAAACATGCCCGACGCCAGGGGCCGGGCAAACGCCTGCAGACTGTCACGCCCGGTGAGCGCACCGGCCAACGGGACGACGGCAAGAAGCACCGAGAGCAACAGCGCGAGTATCAGTGCAAGCTGTCCGAGTTCCGGATACATCAGAAATCTCCAAGGTCAGTCATGATTCGGGGCTCAGTAAGCCGCGCTTTCTGCAGCTTTCTCTGCGTTCGCCTTGTTCAGGCCCTTGGATGATTTCTCCAGGGCATCGGCTACTTCCGGCGGCATATAGTTTTCATCGTGCTTGGCGAGAACCTGGTCTGCCACAAACAGGCCTTCTTCGTTCAGTCGACCCATGGCCACCACGCCCTGCCCTTCTGCGAACAGGTCCGGCAGGATGCCTACGTACTGTACCGGCACAGACGCGGCATAATCCGTCACCCGGAAGTTCACCTTCAGGCTTTCGGTATCACGTATCACACTGCCTTCTTCCACCATGCCGCCGGCACGGATGCGTACATCAACCGGGGCATTGCCGGCAGAGATTTCTGTCGGGTCGTAGAACAGGTTGATGTTCTGGCGCAGTGCATAGGTCGTCAGGCCCACCGCCAGCGCAATGCCGGCAACCAGGAAGGCAAGAATGGTCAGTCTTTTTTTGCGGATCGGATGCATGGGTTACCTGCTGTTCAGTCCTGGGAAACTTCAACTCGGGTGAAAGTGGCCGCCGCTTTCGGGCGGGCGCTGTCTTTGCTTCCCTGCTGCTGTTCTAGCCTGCGCCTGCAGGAATCGTATACGGCACGGTTGCGGCGTGCAGACCAGATCATCAGCCCGCCCAGCAACACAACAAATACGGCGTAGCACGCCCACACATAGGGGCCGTGCCCTTCCATGGCAATAAATGCGGAGAACGAATCGAATGCCATTGGTTATTTCCTTCCCGCCAGAACAAGTTCTCTGACCCAGCGGGTACGCTGCTCCCGCAACAGGATCTCGGTTTTCATTCGCAGACAGGCCAGCCAGCCAAACAACAGGTACAGGCCAAGCACTGAAAGCAGCAACGGCACCCACATTTCCATCGGCATGGAGGGTTTTTCAGTCAACTTGAAGGTGGCCGGCTGATGCAGTGTATTCCACCAGTCCACCGAATATTTGATGATAGGGATATTTACTACCCCCACCAGTACCAGCACCGCCACGGCCCGGGCGGCAGATTTCTCGTCGTTGATGGCACGGTCCAGCGCGATGGCGCCACCGTACAGGAACAGGAGAATGAGCATGGAGGTGAGACGGGCGTCCCAGACCCACCAGGTGCCCCAGGTGGGCTTACCCCACACGGCCCCTGTGAACAGCGACAGGAAAGTGAGCACCAACCCAACCGGCGCGATGGCTTTGACAAACACGTCCGCCAGCTTCATGCGCCAGACCAGGGTGACCACGGCAGCCACCGCCATCATTATGTAGATTGACTGGGCCAGGAACGCTGCCGGCACATGGATAAAGATGATCCGGTAGCTGTTGCCCTGCAGGTAATCCTTCGGCGCAAACGCCAGACCCCACACCAGGCCGGCCAGCAGCACGATCAGCCCGCCGGCCAGCAGCCAGGGCATCAAGCGGTTAGCGATGCCGTAAAACCACTTTGGGGAACCCAATTTGTGAAACCATTGCCACATCAGTTGGTCACCGTCTTTTTTTAACTGTTAGACATGCTGATTCGCAGCGCGGCGGCGGCTGCAAATGGCGCCAGGGTCAGCGCCAGTACCAGGAATGCCCCCATCAATGCGAGATAACCGGCCACGGGCGCGCCCTCGGCTGCTGCCGCCACGGTCCCGGTACCGAAAATAAGCACGGGAATGTACAGTGGAATGATCAGCAGTGACAAGAGCACACCGGCAGATCGTAACCCCAGTGTCAACGCCGCGCCGATGGCACCAATCAGGCTCAGTACCGGGGTACCGATCAGCAGCGTTAGACACAGAATTGCCACAGAGTTCCCGTCCAGGTGCACCATTATGCCCAACACTGGCGTAAGCAATACCAGCGGCAGGCCGGTGAGTATCCAGTGGGCCAGTGTCTTGGCCAGGATCAGCAGGAACAGGGGCTGTGGCTGTAATATCAATTGCTCCAGGGTGCCATCATCAAAGTCGTGCCGGAACAGGTGGTCCAGCGACAGCAGCACCGACAACAGGGCCGCTACCCAGAGAATACCGGCACCGGACTGCTTGAGAAATGCCACTTCAGGGCTAACCCCTAACGGAAAGAGGGTTACCACCATAATAAAGAACAGCAGCGGGTTGAGCAGATCCTGGCGCTGCCGGAAGGCCACCCGGACATCCCGCATGAAGACCGCCACCATGGCCTGCACCGGACCGATGGCACTCTCTACCGGTTTCAATGCCGGCCGGGATTCAGCATTCATAACTCTGCCCTCCCCCCAGTGTAATGCGCTTCATTCCGGGCAACTGCAGGTCGTGGTGGGTCGTCACCAGCACCGCACCGCCTTCTGCAGCCCGCTGCTGCAATAATTCTTCAATGGCTTTGACGCCATCCGCATCAATCGCCGTGAACACTTCATCCAGCAGCCACAAGGGTTCGTCTGCAATCAACAGGCGCGCCAGTGCCACCCGGCGCTGCTGACCGGCCGACAGATTGCGACAGGGTACATTCTCGAAGCCGGCCAGTCCTGTGCCCGCCAGTGCCTGCGACAATATGTCATCGCTGACGGTGCGGCGGCCCGCCATCAGGGCCCGAAGGTTTTCCATGGGAGTGAGCAGGGGTTTGATGCCGGGGCGGTGCCCAAGGTACAGCATGTTGCGCAGGAAGGATTCACGGTGCCAGGCCCGGGGTTCGCCACACCAGAGCAGTTCGCCTGACCAGGCATCGTTCAAACCGGCAAGGATTCTGAGCAGGGTGGTTTTGCCGGTGCCGTTGGGGCCTTCAATACGGGTAACGGTACCCGGCATTACCGAGAAGCTGAGATTCTGGAACAACAGGCGCTCGTCGCGCTCACATTCGAGATTTACAGCCTGTAATAACGGCTCGGACATCGGGGCCCCGTCTGCAGAGCGAAGGACGCCACGCAGGCATCCGGTGAATGAGTGCGCATTATAACGAATGCGACACCGGATTACCCATGCGTGACGTCAAATACCGATGTACTCAGCAAGCCTAACTTATTGAATCAGGTTGCGCAGTGCCCAAACCTGCTGCCAGTGATCACCCTTGCGCGAGGCGACCGCAGTTTCGAAGTAATGCTTCAGGCGCCGGCGGTCATCCGGCTGGTCTTTCAGGGCCGAACCGATGATGTGGTGCACCAGGTGTTCGATGGTCATGGTGCCGCCACCGTAATACCAGGCATTGAGGCTCGCCGCATGGGCCACGGACACCGCCTCGGCCGTCGACAGCGCCGCACCGGCCAGCCGGTCGGTACTTCGGCCGTCCAGGGTCTGGCCATTACGGAGTTCATGGAACAGGGTTACCAGGACTTCCACCACCTTTTCATCCAGCGCTACCTCTATGCCGGCGCGCTGGTTGGCCTTGCGCACTTCCCGCAGCACCACGTCCATTTCATCGGCCAGCAGGCGGATGGGGCGGATTTCCTCGAAGTCCATCCGGCGCTTGAGGGCGGCACTCATCTGGTGCACCCCTTCATCCACGCTGTTGGAGGTGGCCACCAGGTTGAAACCTTCCTGGGCGAGAATCACCCCGTCTTCGCCCAACTCGGGAATAACCACTACCCGGTCTGACAGCACAGACAGCATGGCATCCTGCAGGGCCTGGGGGCAGCGGGCGATTTCCTCGAACCGCACCAGCCGGCCTTCCATCATGCCCCGCAACAGGGGCGTGGGCACCAGGGCCCGGCGCGTAGGGCCTTCGCTGTGCAACAGTGCGTCGTTCCAGCTGTACAACAACTGGCTGACCTGGCTGATGGCGCCGCCTTGTAACGTGAGGGTCGAATTGCCCGAGATGGCAGCACACAGCAGCTCTGACAACCAGGACTTAGCGGTACCTGGCTCACCTACCAACAGACAGCCCCGGTTGGTACACAGGGAAATGATAATACGGGTGACCATGGCCCGGTCTGCCACGAACTTGCGCTCGATACCGAGTTTTTCGTCGCCCACCAGGAACTTCTCCACCGCCCGGGGCGACATCTTCCAGCCCGGCGGCACCGGCCCCTGATCCATAGCGACCAGCTTGTCGAGCTCTTCCCGGTAGGTGACTTCCGCTGGCTCCCGCTGGGCCGCTTTTACCGTTGTTTTGGTGTTGTTCATCCGTTACTCCTTCGACCACCACGGACTTCCGGTGCCATGCGCTCCCTGGGCAGGATACGCGGCAATTCAGACAGCGGGATCAAGCCTTCAATCACATGGTCCAGTGCACTATCGCGCATGGTAATCAGTCCGGCATCCAGCGCCCGCCAACGCAACTCACCGATCGGCGGCTGGCTGGAAATGGCGTTCCGGATGTCCGAATCCACTTCCATATATTCAACGATGGCCACCCGGCCATGGGTGCCCCGTCCGTTGCACTTGTCGCAGCCCTCCCCTTCGAAACAGCGGAAATCTGCAGGTGCCCCGTTCGGGAAGACCTCGGCCAGAATCGCCGGATCCGCCTCGGCCGGTTTGCGACAATGCTTGCAGATACGCTTGGCCAGTCGCTGGGCAATCACTGCCAGCAATTCGCCGGCAATGGAGTTGGGATGAATGCCCAGGTCGTACAGACGCTGCAGGGAATCCACCGCATCGTTACAGTGCAGGGTTGAAAGCACCACGTGGCCGGTCTGGGAGGCCCGGATGGCTTCCAGGGCGGTTTCCTGGTCCCGGATTTCACCCACCAGGATCACATCCGGGTCTTCCCGGACGAAAGCCCGCATGGCGTCCGCAAAACTGAAACCGATTTCGGTACGCACCCGGGTTTGCTGGATGTTGTCGATGGAGTACTCGATAGGATCTTCCACCGTAATCACCTTGCGCCGGCCATCGTCCGCCAGCGTCTGCAAACCGGCATAAAGCGTGGTGGACTTACCGGAGCCGGTCGGCCCCACCACCAGCACCAGGCCAGCGGGGTTATCCAGCAAGCGCTCATAGCGGGCGCCGATCGCCGGCGACATACCCAGCTCGGCAATGGTCATGGCCCGACCGGTTTGGGGCAGCAGGCGGATAACAGCGTTTTCACCGTGCAGCGAGGGCTGGGTCTGGATCCGCAGGTCGTAGGAGGTATTACCCAGCTGCAGTCGCGAACGGCCGCCCTGGGGCAGCCGGTGCTCGGCGATGTTCAGCTCCGCCCTCAGCTTGATAACGTTGATAACGCCCCGGATTTCCCGGGCCGAGAGCTGGTACTGGGGCAAGTCGTGCAGGTCGCCATCTACCCGCAGGCGGATGCGCACCCGGTTCTCGTACTGCTCGATGTGGATGTCACTGGCCTTCTCGCTGACGGCATCCAGCAGGATGGCCTCGTAGACCGACACCAGGTACGGGCTGATGCTCCTGGAGTTATCCTTGCCCAACAAATCCTTGCTGGCCCCGGTTTCCGACGGCTTTACTCCGGTATTCGTGCCCTGCTCCGCGACAAAGCGGCTGCCCTTGACGGTCAGATCCAGGGCCGACCAGATGCGCCGGAAATCCGTCGGGGTAACCAGCATGCAGACAATACGGTGCCTGGGCGTCAGCCGCTCCAGCTGGTCTGTACGGGCGTCCGGGTCATCAGTGACAACGGTCAGGGTACTGTCTTCCTCCGATACCGGAATCAGCCGGGACAAATCCAGGAAGGTGCGGGAGAAGCGCCGGAACAATTCCGCGTTCAGGCTGTTCAGCACCTCGTCACCGTCGGTGAATTTCATGCCCCGCTGCTGGGCCACCGACCGGTACAGGTCGATTTCTTCCAGGTTCAGCTTGCGGCGCACCACATCCAGAACCCGGTCGTTGCCGGTGGCGGCTTCGATTCTGGCCTGGGCCAGCACCGAATCGCTGACCAGCCCCAGGTCGATCAGGATCTGCTCGGAGTTCCGGTTGAAGTCGACCCAGCCAAGGGTGCGAACCCGCTCCAGCTGGCCACCCGTGTTCCGGAATATGGCTAGGCTGGGCACCGGGCCGGCGCGCCCCTCCAGGCAAAGGATATGGCCATCCCGCTTCACGCAGGGCAACAGAAGTGCCGGATCTTTGATAAACGTTGTGCACAGCACCAGGTCGCAGAGTTCATCGACCTCGATACCGGCATCGGCAGACACCTGCATGACGTCCACATTATGCAGGCTGCACTGGAAGAACCGTTCACGGGCTTTTTCCGCCAGCACCGGGTTCTTGTCGACGTAGATCACCCGGCGGGCCAGCCGCGCCAGCACGGCCGTCAGATAGCCGGAACCCCCACCCACGTGCATAACAACCTGGTGGCTGTCGATTTCGGGTATCAGCCCCAGCAGGTGGCGGACGGTTTCTTCCCGGGGAATGGAATGGCCGGTAATGGATGGCGCGAGATCCGCACCGGAAACAAAATCCTGGCGGGATACCGCCAGCAGGGCCTCATGGGCACGGGAATACAGTTGTTTCATTCAACGGCTCCAACCAGACGCTCCACAAAAAACTCAAGATGCCCCCCGGGAGCAGAGGGTAAAGGCCAGTTTTCGACTTTTTCTGCCAGTGCCCGCATGGCGAGGGACGCCCTCGCCTTGGGGTAGGCTTCCATAAACGCCTTTTGCCGCTGCACGGCCTTGCGCACGGCGTCGTCACTGGGAATGGCTCCACTGTAGTGTAGCCCCGCATCCAGGAAACGACCGGTGACTCTGGTCAGTTTTTCAAACAGTTGGGTGCCCTCCCTGTCGTTGCGCACCTGGTTGGCCAGCACCCGGAAACGGCTGGTGCCGTAATCGCGGTGCATCATGCGGATCAGGGCGTAGGCATCGGCAATGGAAGTGGGTTCGTCACACAATACCAGCAGAATCTCCTGGGCGGCCCGCAAAAACGCCAATACAGAGTCGGATACACCGGCTGAGGTATCGATGATCAATACGTCGGTCTGGTCGCCCAGATCACTGAAGGCGTGGATGAGCCCTGCGTGCTGGGCCGCAGTCAGGCGGGTCATCGCCAGGCTGCCGGACGCAGACGGTGCCACCCGGATACCACCGGGGCCATCTACCAGAATGTCTTCCAGGGCGCACTGGCCATCCAGCACGTGCTGAAGGTTATAGTGGACCGTCAGGCCCAGCAGCACATCCAGGTTACCCAACCCCAGGCCGGCGTCGAGCACCAGCACACGACGGCCCCGTTCGGCCAGTGCAATACCAAGGTTAACGGCTATATTGCTTTTCCCTACTCCACCCTTGCCGCTGGACACGGCAATTACCTGAACCGGACGGGGTTTATTCATGATTGTTATGGTTCTCTGAAAAACTTGCTGCGCGGCCTGTTCATGGCCCTCTGAGTGCCTGACTCGGAGCTAAAGATACGGTATCCTTGCGCCATTTATTTCAAGCAAATCCACGCCAGATTATCCGAACACACAGGTGACCACAAATGCCAATCCACGAAGTAAAGCATCCCCTGATCCAGCACAAACTTGGCCTTATGCGCCGGGCAGACATCAGCACCAAGAATTTTCGTGAACTGGCCCAGGAAGTTGGCGCCCTGCTGACCTACGAGGCAACCAAGGATTTCAGCCTCCAGGAGAAGACCATTGATGGCTGGGCAGGCCCGGTCACCGTTGAGCAGATCCACGGCAAGAAGATTACCATTGTGCCTATTCTGCGGGCAGGCCTGGGCATGCTGGACGGCGTACTGAGCCTGATTCCGGTCGCCCGGGTAAGCGTGGTTGGCCAGATCCGTAACGAAACCACCCTGGAAGCGGAAACCTACCTGGAAAAACTGGTGGGCGAGCTGGACCAGCGCATGGCGCTGATTATCGACCCGATGCTGGCTACCGGTGGCTCGATGATTTCCACCATCGACCTGCTGAAGAAAGCCGGCAGCACCGAAATCCGTGCCCTGGTGCTGGTGGCAGCTCCGGAAGGCGTGGAAAAAGTCCTGGAGAAACACCCGGACGTTTCCATCTACACCGCTTCGGTTGACGAACGCCTGAACGAGAAAGGCTACATCCTGCCGGGCCTGGGCGATGCCGGCGACAAGATCTTCGGCACCAAGCAGAAGGACGTCTGAGTATGCAGGACCATAGCAACGATCCGGTCTGGAAGCAGGCGCTGGCCGGCTCCCAGATGCTGCTGGTGGCCTTCGGCGCCCTGGTGCTGATGCCGCTGATTACCGGGCTGGACCCGAACGTGGCCCTGTTCACGGCCGGTGTCGGCACCCTGATCTTCCACGTGGTGACCGGGGGCCAGATTCCGATCTTCCTGGCATCTTCCTTTGCGTTTATCGCCCCGATCATTGCCGCCAAGGGCCGGTTCGGTCTGGAAGAAACCCTCGGCGGCCTGATGGCGGCAGGTATCCTGTACATCATCCTGTCCGGCGCGGTTCGCCTGCGCGGCACCGGGTTTGTTACCCGCCTGCTGCCGCCGGTGGTGATCGCTCCGGTGATCATGACCATCGGTCTGGGCCTGGCCCCGCTGGCCGTGCATATGGCCTCTGGCCGCACCGGTGACGGTGCCGCAGAGCTGGTGCCCTACAACACAGCCATCTGGATTGCCATGATTTCCCTGACCGTGACCATTGTGATGTCGGTCTGGGCCAAGGGCATCTTCCGGCTGGTGCCGATCATGTTCGGCGTAATTGTGGGCTATGTGCTGTCATGGTTTGCCGGCATTGTCGACACCACCGCCATCGAGCAGGCAGCCTGGTTCTCGGTGCCGAATTTCGTCGCACCCGCGTTCAGCTGGGGCGCCATCCTGTTCATGATTCCGGTGGCCATTGCCCCGGCCATTGAACACATTGGTGATGTACTGGCGATCGGCAACGTCACCCGCAAGAACTACCTGGAAAAGCCCGGCCTGCACCGCACCCTGCTGGGCGATGGCCTGGCCACCAGCGCCGCGTCTATGCTGGGCGGGCCGCCTAACACCACATACTCGGAAGTGACGGGCGCAGTGATGCTGACCCGAAACTTCAATCCGAAAGTAATGTGGTGGGCGGCCGTTGTTGCCATTGTACTGGCCTTTGTGGGCAAGTTTGGTGCCGCGCTGCAGACCATTCCGGTGCCCGTGATGGGCGGCATCCTGTGCCTGCTGTTTGGTTCGATTGCCGTGGTGGGCCTGAATACCCTGATCCGCCACCAGGTGGACTTGTCTCAGTCACGTAACCTGGTGATCGTGGGTGTTACCCTGGTGTTCGGCATTGGCAACATGGTGCTGGGGCAGCTGGAAGGGATCGCCCTGTGTGCCGTGGTGGCGATTATCCTGAACCTGGTCCTGCCGGGCGAGAAAGAAGCCTGGGGCCGCAAGATCTACGAAAGCAAAAACGATTAACCGAAGTTCTCGAGGCGCTGCTGCACCTCCCGAAACTCCGTGTAAATCTGCTCCAGTACGGCCGGAGCCTGTTCCAGTGCTCCGGCCTTACCCAGCTTCTCCGCTTCAAAGCACGCCTGCCCCAGCCGGGGCGCACCAATATTGATGCTGCTGCCCTTGAAGCTGTGGGCGGTCTTGGCAAAAATGTCCGGGTTATTCTCTGACAGCGCCTGCTCCAGGCTTTCGATGCGGCTTCTGGAGTCGGCCAGATAGGCCTGGATCAGGACATCAAACTCTTCTTCCATGACATCCTTCAGTTCGGCCAGCGCCTCTTCATCAAGATGCGGTTTGTCGTTCATCGGTCAACTCCCTGTCGTGCGCATATCCCGATACTTTCTCAGAAAGGCCGCCGGAATCAAAGCCCCGCAGGCAAACTCGGGGCGCTTCGGCGTCAGGAGGACGGGGGTTCTTCCCGCAGGCCGTACTTGCGCACCTTCTCTACCAGTGTGGTTCGGCGGATACGCAATTTCTCTGCAGCCCGTGCCACCACACCCCCGGTTTCATTAAGGGCCTGCTCGATCAGTTGCTTCTCGAGATTGGCCAGGTAGTCCTTGAGGTCTATGCCGTTAACCGGCAGCAGTACCGGCCCGTCCAGCCCCACCAGGCCGGGAACGGCAGAGGGCAAGCCCTGATCGTCCGGCGCCCGGTGTTCGTCGTGGTCATCCAGGTAGCGGAATTTCCGGGGCAGCTCCTGAACACCAATCACGCCGTAGGGGTACATGATGGCCAGCCGCTCCACCAGGTTGGCCAGCTCCCGCACGTTGCCCGGCCAGTCATGCCGGCACAGGCTCATGATGGCAGCCGAGTTCAGCCGCAGGGAGCCGCGCTTTTCCTTTTCCATGCGGGAGATCAGTTCGTTGATCAGCAGGGGAATATCTTCGACCCGATCACGCAGGGCGGGCATATCGATGGGAAAAACATTCAGCCGGTAGTAGAGGTCTTCACGGAAGCGGCCGGCTTCGATCAGCTGCTCGAGATTCTTGTCTGCCGCCGCAATAATCCGCACGTTGGTAGGCCGGGAGCGGTTACTGCCGATGCGTTCGAAGTTGCCATCCTGCACCAGCCGAAGCACCTTCACCTGGGTGTTCAGGGGCAGCTCGCTGACATCATCCAGGAACAAGGTTCCGCCATTGGCCAGTTCACAGCGTCCGGCCCGCTCGGTGATGGCACCGGGAAAGGCTCCCCGTTCATAGCCAAACAGCTCGCCTTCAAGCAGGTCCGCCGGTATGGCGCTGCAGTTTACCGGCACGAAGGGCTGGTCGCGACGGTCGGAATGGTAGTGCAAGTTGCGGGCGACCACCTCCTTGCCGGTTCCGGACTCTCCGGTAATCAGCACGCTGACGTCCCGATCGGCGACCTGCTCCATCAGATCCCGCACCTGCTGTATGCGACGGCTGGTGCCCACCAGGCTGCGAAACAGCTGGACACCCCGCTGGTGCCCGCGGCCATTGCCCTGGTCAAACTGGGAACGGTACACCTGGGCCCGGTGCAGGGAATCGACAAACTTGGCGTAATTCAGGGGCCATTCAAGGCGGGCGATAATGCGACTGGCGAGATCCCTGGGCAGGTCGGCGGCCTCGGGCCCGCCGGCCAGCAACACCGGCAAAGCCGGGGAGATGCGAGCAAGCTCCTGAAGGCTATCCTGCACGGCCTGGCCATCACCTGCCACCACGGCCACGGAGAAACCCTCCGGCTGATCCTCCCCGTCTCGAAATTGCGCTGCCACTGACAGGTCGTCAGCAGCCACCGGGCCTTCACCCAGAAATTCCAGGATAGTAACAAGATCCCGGCGCAGGCCGGGATCTTCACTCACTACCAGTACTTTATTGTTGTTGGGCATTAACCGGTATCTCTGTCAGGTATCAGCGTCGTGCTGCCCGCCGTGCCGCCGAGGCGGTAAATTCATTACCCCGGAAGCCCGGATCGAAATCGTAGGCCGGGTAACCGTTATCCAGGCCATCAATGTAATAACGCTGCGCTTTGAGGTCGTAGGTCATTTCCATGGTGGTCCAGAACACCGGCACACTGTAGTAGCTGATGTTGTGGGCTTCCGACACGCGCCACAGCTCACCCTCTTCGTTGTACTCTTCAGAGGCCATGATTTGCCAGCTATCTTCATCAATGTAGAACACCCTGCGATCGTAGATATGGCCAATACCAACGCGGCGCTTGGCTTCCACTACCCAGACCCGGTGCAACTCGTAGCGGGTCAGCTCCTGGTTGATGTGGTTCGGGCGAATCACATCCGAGGGGCGAATGTTGTCGTCATGTAGCTTGTACGCATTGTACGGCACCAGCAGTTCCCGCTTGCCTTTCAGCTCCCAGTCGTACTGGTTAGGGGCACCGTTGTACATGTCTTTCTGGTCAACGGAACGCAGCGACGAGGAGTTGGGCAGATCTGTCTCGTAGGCCAGGTTCGGTGACCGGCGCAAACGCCGTGAACCGGAATCATACCGCCATGCCAGCCTCGGTGAACGGACCTGGTCCAAAGTTTCGTGCACCAGTGTGATGGTGCCGGCCAGGGTGCTGGGCGCGATGGTCTCGGTTTTCAGGTAGAAGATCTTGTTGTCGATATCTGCCAGCTCGGCGCCAATCTGGCTGTAGGCAAAGTAGTAATCGTACTGGTTAACCACTTCGTTGTAGGCGCCATCCCGCTGGGGCGCGGCGGAGGCACTGCGGAACGAAACCTCTTCACCCCGATAACGGAGGATGTGATTCCAGATCGCCTCAAGCCCATTCTGGGGAATGGGGAACGGACTGGTCATGATGGTATTTCGCACGCCGTTGCCGTTATCCAGCAGCTCTGCGCTCAAGGCATTCTCGAAAGACTTTTCGTAGACATGCTCGGGGAAGGCTGCAGTCCGGCGCGTCTGGTAAACCGGCATAAAGAATTCCGGCCCGTACTGTTCCAGCATCCGGATATGGCCATCCGACAGCACATCACGGTACTGGTCCATGTTATCGCGAGTAACGGTATAAAGCGGCTTGTCTTCCGGGAACGGATCAATCTCCTTGGTTCCCTCTCGCCAGTTTGCCGGTGGTGTTGCCAGGCCGCCGTTCCAGGCCGGAATAGTGCCTTCGGCATTACCGGCGCGTTCGGCACCGACCGGTGTGAGCTCATTGTTCAACCGCTCTGCTTCGGCAGGTGAAACCTTTGCCACAACGGGTCCGGACAACCCCATTACTGCTGCGGTAACCGCCGCAACCAACTGGTTTCGCATCCCTCAACCTCCATTCTGAATGGTCGGGCGATCGACCTTCGCCCGAATTGCGGCCCTTTTTTGCCAGTTTCAAACGACCGTTTCAAGTGAAGGTTTGTAGTTTCTTGTGAACAGGCACCTGTATCAACAGCAACCATCAAAGGGGAGGAAATGGGTGGACAAAAATGATACTATTAGCCGCTTGGCCTGATGGATATACAAGGGTGTGGTCTTCAGGCGGGCAACTGATCATCCGGCACTGCATGTGGGCAGGTATTGCATGGCTTCAACGTGGTATTCACTGGTTTCACAAAAACTGTACCTGGCCCAGGTACTGATCCGGGAATTTGACCAGCCAGCCAGTACCGCCAGCACCGGACTGCCGGCAGCCGTGATCGGAGAAGCCCGGTCCCAGGCAGTGGCAGAAGTCCTGCTGAGAGCCCGCGACGTACTACTGACCATGATCGCAAGGCTGCACCAGAAAAAGACGGAAACGCCGCACAGCCTGGCCGAGTTAAAGGCGCTGTTCGAATACGACGTGGCGGAAGTCGAGACTCTCGACAGCCTCGCGCAGCAGCGGGACAGCTGGTGGAACCACCTGGTTCAGCTGGACAAGGCCCTGGGCCAACCACCAGCGCAGAAAAAGACGGTCTCTGCCGACAACATTATTGCGGTAGCCGCAGAAGAAGGCCCGGACCGCTCCCTGCAGGCACTGGAACAGACCAGGGCAGCCATGGCCGTTTTTGCAAGGGAACTCGAAGAGCGGCACGGCGAGTGGTAGCAGCCCTGACCACGGCTGCACCGAAACAACCCGAATGACGACAAAGGTTTAACGAATGTCACCATCGTTTTTTGAAATTGTACAACTCTCTGACGGCGACTACGCATTGCGCCGGATAGACGATGATGCCGCCCCACTGGTGCGCATTTCTTTTTCCGAAGAAGCCCGGGAAATGATGGAGAACCGGGATATGAACGTGGCCAAGGCCATGATTGCTGCAGGCATTGAAGCCGCCGGCAATATCGACTACGACATGGGCCATGACATGGACTGGGATGAAGAAGACGGCGACGCGATCGACCCCCAGCCCAGCTATACCCTGCATTGACCGATACTGCGCCAGCCCTCAGCGCTGGCGCAAAATCACCCCGTGACTGTTGCCTTTCGCAGAAGCCTTTTGCAGTGAATCGAAGGCGGCGCGCCCCAGCTTGTTGGTCCAGAGCACTACCGCATGACAGGTACCTGCGCCCAGGGCGCGCTCTGCCAGCTGCTGGGCCGGGTATTCCGCAGTTGAACGCAGCACCAGGATCTCGTTTGCCACAATGCCGTGCATCTTCTGCCACTTGGCCACCAGCGCCTGGGGCGGATCAATCCACGCCAGCCAGCGCTTTTCCTGGTTCAGCTGGGTGAGCATGGGCAATAACAGCTGAAAGTTCTCTACCTGTCCTTCCGGCAGGATAATCTCCGTCACATTGCCGCCCAGGCCTGAATGACCCGCTGCCGAACCACCTGCAGGCCGACGCATGCTTGCCGGGCGCTGACCCGCAGAGATCGCTTGCGCCGGTGCCACTGTGGCCGGATGAAACGCCATGTTCTGATTGAAGCTCAACTGTTCCATAACTCACCTGCCTGTTCAGTGAAGATCGGAGCGCCGGATTACACCCACACCAAGACCTTCGATAAACAATTCCTGCTCACTCAGATCCACTTCGATAGGAGCAAACTCTTCGTTCTCCGCAATCAGCCAGACCCTTGAGCCTTCACGGCGGTAGCGTTTAACGGTAACTTCCTCGCCCACCCTGGCCACGACTACCTGGCCATTGTGAACATCCTGGGTGCGATGCACCGCCAGCAGGTCGCCATCCAGGATGCCGATATCCTTCATACTCATGCCCCGCACCCGCAGCAGGTAATCTGCCGAGGGCGAGAAGAAGTCCGGCTTCAGGGTGCAATGATCTTCCACATGCTCCTGCGCCAGGATCGGGCTACCCGCTGCTACCTGACCAATGACCGGCAACCCCAGATCCGGCTCAGCCTCCGGCAGGCGAATACCGCGGCTGGCGCCCGGCACCATCTCGATCGCACCTTTGCGAGCCAGCGCCCTGAGATGCTCTTCCGCCGCATTGGCAGAGCGGAAACCCAGCTCGGCAGCGATTTCTGCGCGAGTGGGTGGATAACCGGTTTCATCCAGATATCGCCGGATAATATCCAGCACCTGGGACTGTCGGGCGGTCAGCTTCATGCTTTTTCTCCGGGGTTGTTCGTCCTGGTTTTTTATACAGTTATTTGACTATATACAGTGTTTTATCCAGTGTAAAGTCCCTGTGCAGTTTCTTTCCTTTGGGTAACGGGACACGGCGCACGCCTGTGTTAAGGTGACCTGAAACGAAGCAAGGGGATGCAAACACTCCATGAACGCAGCCAATCGTTGCAAGATGCCGGAAAGACTGAAAGACCACGAAGGTGAAGAACGCCGCGTAGGGGTCGAAATCGAGCTTTCGGGGCTCGGTTACGAACAACTGGTGCAGCATGCCGCCCGCTTGCTCGGCGGATCGCCGGAGCTGACCTCACGCTACGTGACAGCTCTGGACACCGAACATGGCCGCTTTACCATCGAACTGGACTCCGATCCCATCAAGGAGCTGGACCTGGACGACGAACGCCTGCCGCAATCCATCCGGGAGCTGGGCAGCCATGCCATGGATGTGATCGACTTTGCTGCCGAGAAGGTCGTTCCGCTTGAGATTGTCGGCCCGCCACTGGCGTTCTCGAAACTGGAGCTGATCGAAACCCTGATGGATGAGCTACGGGAACTGGGCGCCGAAGGTAGCCGTGAAACCATCTACTTCGCCTTTGGCCTGCAGCTGAACCCGGAATTGCCGGACCTGGAACCCGCTACCCTGGTAGCCTACCTGCAAGCCTTTGCGGCCCTTTACGACTGGCTTAAAGCCCGGCACCAGCTGGATATCAGCCGCAAGTTCACCACCTATATCGAACCCTGGAGCAGCCGGTATACCGAGAAGCTGATGGCGGATGACTACTGCCCGGACCTGGAAACCCTGATGCGGGATTACCTGCACTACAACCCCACCCGCAACAAGGCCCTGGACCTGCTGCCGCTGTTCGCCCATCTCGACAAGGAACTGCTGGCAGGCTACGTGAAGGACCCCAGGATCAAGAGCCGCCCTACCCTGCATTACCGCCTGCCGGACTGCGACATCGACAACCCGCGCTGGCATTTCTCCACGGTGTGGAATGACTGGGTGGTTCTGGAGCAGCTGGCCGCACATCCGGAAGACCTGGCCGATTTACGCAGCCGGTTCCGGGAAGCCCAGAAGTTCAGCTTCCACAACCTCACCCATTCCTGGCGTGAGACCACGGACAACTGGCTGAAACAACACGGTTATGTCTGATTATCAGGGCAACGACATGCCGATGGCAGAAGAGCTGCCGGAGAAGCCGGGGCTGACCATCGGCATCAGTGGCCCGGTGCGAAGAAGCCTGGCGCACCGGCTGATCAACCTGGCCTTGCGCCTGCACGGTGCCAACACCCATTACATTCGCCCCGGCAGTCATACCGACGTATCCCTGCTGGACGGGCTGGTGCTGTCCGGCGGCACCCACGTACACCCGGAGCTTTACGGGCAACAGCCCCAGGTAACGGCCCGGTACGACCGCAAGCGGGATTCCACCGATCACCGGCTACTGATTCAGGCCGAAGCCATTAATATTCCGGTGCTGGGCATTTGCCGGGGCGCACAGTTTATCAATGTGTTCCACGGCGGCACCCTGTGCCAGAACGTGACTCCGCTGCGGGAACATACCCGCCACCGGCCACTGTTGCTGCCCCTGCAAACCGTACAACTGGTGAAAGACAGCCGGCTGGGCCGGTTGATGCCTGCCACGGTGATTGGCGCCAACCGCATTCACAGCCAGGCCATCAAACGGCTGGGCCGGAACCTGCGGGTAACGGCCCTGGACAACGACCGGTTCGTACAGGCCATTGAAAACACCGGAGCCCAGTGGCTGATGGGCGTGCAATGGCATCCCGAGTACCTGCTTTATCACACCGGCCACCGGCATATTTTCAGCCACTTTGTGCATGCCGCCCGGGGCAGAAAACTGGAAAGACTGGAAAGCCGATATTCGGCCTTTGATCAATAAGGAGTTTGATGATGGTATCGCTGAAACACCCCCTGGCACTGACCGCCGCCCTGTTAGCGACCGCGGCCGTGCCCCTGGCCGCCAATGCCGGCGAAGTCAGCCTGACCGGCGAAGGCGTGGTGCGTTACAACCCGGACAGCGCCCGCCTGCAATTCTCGGTTTCTGCCGAGCACAGGCAACCGCAAAAGGCTTCCGCCCAGGTAGCTGACACCATGGACAAGTGGCGTAGCGCCATCAAAAACTGGCGAGACCAGTTGCAGGACTACTCCGACGCGGATGTAAACCTGTATACACGCACCCTGCCGGTTCAGGAGAAAGGCAAGGAGCCGGAACGGGTCTCCGTCGCCAGCCAGACCGTGAGCTTCTCGATCAATGACCTGGAACTGCTGAACCCGCTGCTGGAGCAGGCCAATAAACTGGGCCTCCAGTACAACCTTGGCAGCCACCAGTTTTTCCATTCCGACGAGCAGGGGCTTGAGCAGCAGGCGCTGGCCCGGGCCATCGAGGACGCCCGAAACCGCTGCCAGTTCGTGGCGGAGCAGCTGGACAAAACCTGCGGCGAGGTGGTGTCTATCAACATCAACGGTGGGCACCGGCCCGTGCCGATGATGATGGCAGAAGCCAAGTCCGCCCGGGATACCGTCTCGAGCGTGGGCCCCCGTGAGATTCAGTCCAGCGTGAGCGCCACCTTCGAACTGGACTGAACCGGGTCAGAAATTACGGGTATAGAAGATATCGAGGGAGGCCGCCAGCCCGCTGGCCGCCTCCAGATAGAAATACTTGCCCAGGTCATAGCGCAGCGCCACGGTCGTGATTGGCTCGAAAATACCCACCCCGTAGCGCAGGCTGAGCTCGTCGGTAATGTAACCACTGGCCACTACGGCAGACTGGTCGCCAGAGCCTTCCGCTTCCAGGGTCAGGTTACGAATACCCAACTCGTCTCCGATACTCTGGGTTATACCGCTGGCCTGGTTTAGCCCCAGCGAAATCGCCGCCCGGCTCATCTGGCCTTCATCCCCCTGGCTCTGGGGGGCCCGGCCGAGAATGATGTAAGACAGCGCATCACTCTGGGGCATGGACGGCTCCGAGAACACTTCCGTGGTCGGCGCGTTCACCGGCCCGCTCAGGCGAATACCCGCCACAACGGTATCGACGGTGCGCACGGCTTCAACATCCAGGTACGGCTCGGCCAGAGACCCCACAAAGATGATCCGCGCCCGACGCAGGTCCAGGTCTTGCCCGAAGGCTTCGTAGCGGCCGTCCACCAACTGCAGGGTGCCGCGGGTATCCATGTTGTTGCCAATGCGAAGAGTACCCTCCAGGTTGCCGGTTACATCAAAGGCATTGAACGATACTTCGTCTTCACCCACCACTACGGTGATATCCATCAGCATGGTGCGAATGGTGGGCTCTTCCTGCTCGACACCGACAATGACTTCGTCCTCGGATACCGAAACCGCCGATGGCGGCAGGCCCTTGATTTCGATATCACCCCGGGGCACATCCACCCGGCCTGACACCGCCAGCTCACCGGCGCGGAAAGCAATGGTCAGATCCGGGCCCACTTCTACCCGGGCATAGGGCTCGACCGAAACCGGCAGCCGCTCGCCGCTGATATTCAGCTGGACTTCAGGTTCATCCTGCCAGTCCAGGTAACCGCCCAGCTCGCCACTGCTGCGATCGTTACTCTTCCACCGGCCGCTGATGTCGGCCCGGTTGCCCAGAAATTCCAGCACCAGCACGATGTCTTCCATGGGCAGCGGCAGGCCCGGGTCGAACACCCGGCCGTCGGTGAGCGCCAGTTCCCCTTGCACCTGGGGCCGGAACAGCGGGCCAGACAAAGTCCCCTGACCATTGACCTCGCCGGCCACCTCTTCAATGCCGGCAAAGGCCGACAGGAAAGCCAGGTTCAGATCTTCCAGGTTGAAGCGGCCATCGATGGGCCGGCTTTCGGTATTCGGGTCCACCGCCAGTTCCAGGTCAAAGCTGCCCAGTTCCGGGCCCCGGAGCGCCATGGCCAGTTCGGCGTTTTCAGGCTTTAGCCGGGCTTCCAGGGTCAGGGATTCATGCTGCAGGGTTTCCCAGTCATCCAGGATCAGGAACTCGAAGGCCCCGCCGCCAGCATCAAGACTGATCAGGCCATCGGGGCCCTGTTCGGTGAGTGCCAGGTCAATGTCTGCATTCAGGGACGCCTGCCAGCGAAAGGTTTCCGGGAACAACGGCGCCAGCGCCTGCATGGGGAACTGGCGAATCTGATAGGCGATCCGGGTATCCGGCAGCAGCTGCTGGTCGTCGGCACACACCGAGCTGGCCTGCCAGCGCCAGCAGTGGGCGCCAAACAACACTTCGCCGTCAGCCGTGTAATCCAGGCTTGCCGGCGCTTCCAGCCGCCAGGTTTGCTCCGGGCCGGGCACATCAATTTCGCCCCGGGCCAAGGCGCCCTGCCAGCTGTTCCAGGCGTCACCCAGGGCGCCGGCGAACTTCAGCGCCACCGAGGCTTCCGGGTGCTGCACAGTCAACGCCAGCTGGTGATCCGCCCGGGTACCATCAAGATCTGCTGTCACCGTAGCCAGTTCCTGTCCAGCGACACGCAACTCTTCTGCGTTGAGGCTGGCATCCAGCACGCCGCCACTGGCAAGGCTGGCATCCAGTTCCATGTTTTCAATGCGCAGCAGGTCCTGCCATTCGAATTCACTGGCATCAAGCGTCACCTTGCCCGTGGGATCCTGCGCCGAGCCCGCCAGGTCCACCCTGGCCGAGAAGCGACCGGCCAGGCCGGGCAGCAGACGGTCCGGCTGCGGCAGGTTCACGGTCAGGCCGGCGCCCAGGCTCTCACCGTAGCGCCCCTCGCCTTCTATCCGGTTCTCCGCTATCGCCACCAGCAGATCCTGCACGCGCCAGTCGGTACCATCGCTGCTAAGTTTACCCCGGGCGGTGGCCGGCTCCTGCTGCCAGCGACCTTTCAGGTCCCAGTCGGCGGTCATTACCGGCAGGCTGTCCGGCACCAGCCGGCCCTCGGAATTGACCTCACCGTTGAGGCTGGCTTCCAGCACCGGCACCCAGTAGCCAGGGTTGAACTGATCCAGCAGCAGCCGGGCCTGCCAGGCCAGCTGATCCGCGAAGGCCAGTTCGGCATCGCCGGTCAGGGAACCTGCACCGGTGGTCATATCCAGCTGTGTGATGCGAACCGCTTGCAGGTCTCCGTTCAGGGCTGCGGTAAGCTCCGCATCGCCTTGCGGACCTCTCACCGCCGCCTGTAAATCGGCGTTGTAGTTGCCATCGTTGTACTCAACATTCCCTTCCAGCCGGTTCACGGCAACCGGTGGCGGCTCCAGCCCGGGAATCAGTCCGAACCAGGGGAAACGGTCAAGGGCCAGGTCGGCCTCTGCCTGCAGGCCACCAGACCAGCTCGCGCTGCCCTGAACTTCCAGGGTGCCCGGAGCGTCGGGCTGTTCGCCGGAAGGCTGTGTGGCCGCCGGCCCGGTCATGGTCAGGACCAGGTTGTCGACACCACCGGTTGTGACCAGGCCCCTGATGACAGTTTCGATGGTGCCGGTTGTACCGGGAAGGTTGGCACTGGTACGGGTACGGAAGCCGTTGGCAAGGGAACCGTCCAGCGACACCACCCAGTTTTCCAGGGTCAGGGTTTCCGGCAGGGTGTCGTAGGCCAGGAAGCTCTCTGACTCAATGGTGAGCGCCGCCGGCAACTGCGCTGCCAGTGGCTGCACGGTGCCGTTCAATTGTGCGTTAAGATAACCGCTGCTGGTTCCGGACACCCGAAGATCCCGCACGCTGCCCGCCAGGTTGGCCGCGATCGTCCAGCTGTCTCCGCTCGGGGGTGGCAACTGTGCCGTAACATCGAGATCCACCGGCCAGTCCCGGCGCATTTCAGCACGGCCACTGGCAGTCACCCGGATCTCGCCCAGCTGGTACAGGGCGTGGTTTACGGTAAGGCTGGCGCCGGATGCTTCACTGCGCAGCTCCACCTTGTCCCAGATGGGGCTGCCGTTCAGCTTAAAGGGCCCCAGTTGTACATCCCCCACCACCAACGCCACCGGCAGGTTGATAGCGGGCAGGCTGATATCACCCCGTTCTGTGTCTTCCGCGGTATCGGACGGCTGAACCGTGACATCGATCTGTTCGGCTTTCAGGGTATCCAGGCACAGGGTCTTTTCGAACAGGCAGCTGGGAGACCAGTCCACTTCCGGCGCCAGCAACAGTACTTCCACGCCATAGCCGCGCCATTCCAGCCGTTCCGCCTGCCACTGGCCCAGCAGGGAACCCTGGTCCGCCTCGGTTTGCAGCCCGGGAATCTGGTCGATGGTCCAGGCTGTGCCGGTATCGGTCAGCAGCGCCAGCAAAACAATAGCCACCAGCACCAAGGGCAACAGCAACACCAGCAACACAATCACCAGCGGCCAGAACCACCAGCGTTTGTGTCGGGGCGGCCTGGCTGGCGCTGCGCCATGCTCCGGCTGCGGAGGTGTCTGATTCGTTTCGGTCACAGTTCCGGCCCCATGGAGAAGTGAATCCGCCAGCCGCCGCCGAACTGGTCATCCATACCCTTGGCCACATCCAGGCGCAGGGGGCCCACCGGGCTCACCCAGCGAATACCCATCCCAACGCCGGTAGCCAGGGGATCAAAGACATCATCCACCGCATTACCCTCATCAATAAAGGCCGCCACACGCCAGTTGCGGACAAACTCGTACTGGTATTCGGCGCTTCCCACCACCATGTAACGGCCACCGATGACCACATCATCCGAGTCTTTGGGTGCCAGGGTTTCGTAGCCGTAGCCGCGAACGCTCTGGTCGCCACCGGCGAAGAAACGCAACGAAGGCGGGACATCCCGGAAGCTGTTGGTGGCCACGCCACCGAAATTGAAGCGGGCGAGAAACCGGTGCTTGCCGGCCAGGGTATAAAGCCCCTTGGCCAGGAAGTTCACATGCAGGATATCGGCATCCGAAATCACCGCCCGATGGGCCCCGGTCACGTCGAACTGAAGGCGATACCCCCGGGACGGGTCGAGCGGCGAGTTAGCGTGCAGCTTGGAATAACTGACACCCGGCAATAACAGGCTGGAGTTACCCTGCCCTTCCTCACCAATACTGAAGCGCTCCCCTTCCCAGCGCATGGACAATATCTGCATCCAGCCGTTGTCCAGCTGGTGGCTCCACTGCTGGCCGAAGGTGAGCCTCTCAGACTCCACATCTTCAATATGTTCGCGCTGGTAACCGGAGGTCAGGCGGATGGCATCCGTCATGGGCGGATCCAGCGGCAGCTCGTACCAGCCGCTCACGCTCTGGCGTAACTCGGACAGTTCGGTGTCCGCGCCCCGGCGGTGCCCCATGGGATTGATGTAGTGTTCCCGCCAGTTACCCCGGAACCGGGGGCCGACGTCTGTCGAAAAGCCAACACCGGCGGCCACGGAGCGCGGCGGCCGGGGCGTCAGGGCGATATCGACAGGGATTACCCGGTCTTCTGCCTTTGACGGCGCGGCGTCTACATCCACCCCGGAGAAATAGCCACTGTTGGACAAGTCGTTACTGAGTTTTGCCACTTCATCGGCATGGAACGGAATACCGGGCGCGAAAGTAACAAACTGCTCCAGCAGGTTCTGTTCGAACTCATGGCCTTCCAGAAAGGTGACCTTGCCCAGCCGGTAGCGTTCGCCGGATTGGTACTCCAGGGTGATGTCAGCGGCGTTTTTGGCGGGATCCACTTCCAGCCGGCGGGTCAGGAATTCGCCCTCGAAATAGCCCAGCCTGTTGGCCGTGTTCTGGATAGACTGGCGCAGGGCATCGTACCGGCCATGGTGCAGCACATCGCCTTGTGCAGGCGTTTTCGGGAGGTTCTGCCGGAAGTCTTCCTGTGCACCATCCGGCCCTTCGATCATTACATTGCGGGAGCGGATAAGCACCGGCTCGCCGGGAATGAGGGTAAGCACCAGCTCCGCCGGTTCATCGCCGGCTTCTTCTACTGTCCAGCGTACCTCGGGATTGTAATAGCCCAGCGCCCGGGCCGCCTCTTTCACCTGGGCAATCGAGGTGTTGGCATAACGGCGCAGGCCATCGGCAGTGCGGCCTTCCACTTCGCCGACAAAGATCTGGGCGTTGTCCTGGAGGTTATCCACATCGCCCTCAACCTCCACCCGAACCTGGCTGGCGAATACGGCAGGGGTAAGTACCAGCATCACCAGGCCCGGGCTGATGGTGGCAAGGCGTTGTAAGGTTCTGGCTAACAGCATGCTGGTTTTAATGGCGTCCGATCCGGTGTCCGGGCTGATTCCCTGAAACAGGTTGCTGAGTTTACCGACTGAATAGGCTAACCTTCCAGTCACTTAGCTTTGATATTGTAGGCCCCAAGGTAGCCCGGATGCTCAAGATAAACCGAGAAAACCTCAAATCTAGCCACCAGCTCACCTGGTTCATCATCGACTTTGTGATGCTGGGGCTGCTGATCCTCAATCTCGCGCTGATTATCTGGGACTCGATTTATAACTTCGTAGCCGTACAAAACCTTCTGAAAGACTACGCCCCGGTTATTCAGGAGCTTTACCACCCCATCCACGAACGCTTCATTTTCTACGACCTGATCTTCGTGTCGATCTTCCTGGGCGAGTTTGTCCTGCGCTGGGGCTACTCCATCAAGGCCCGGGTGTATGACCGCTGGTATTTCTATCCGTTCATCCACTGGTACGACCTGGTGGGGTGTATTCCGGTAGGCAGCCTCCGCTTTCTGCGGGTGCTGCGGATTATTTCCATTATTTACCGGCTGCACCAGTACAAGATCATCGACTTCACCAGCACCCGCCTGTACCGGTTTGTCATCTTCTACTACGAAGCCTTTATGGAAGAGCTGTCTGACCGGATTGTACTGAAGGTGCTGAGCGGCGTGCAGGATGAGGTGAAACGTGGTTCGCCCCTGTTCGAGCGTATCCAACACGACATTCTTTTCCCGCGGCGGGAAATGTTGTCTGACTGGCTGTCCGAAAGGGTCGCCCAGGCCGCGAAGCAGGGCTATATCCCCAATCGGGGTGCGCTGCGGGTTTACCTGGAAAACCGGGTAGACCATGCCCTGAAACAGAACCTGGAACTGTCACGCCTGAAGTACCTGCCGGTCGTGGGTCCGACCATTCAGGACACCCTGGAAAATGCCGTGGGTGACATCGTGGCCAACGTGGTGCACCAGATCCTGGATGACCTCGCTTCATCCACCAACCACGCCTTTATTGAAGACATCGTTAACGTGTTCCTGCCTGAGCCCGGCGAAGGGCTGACCGAAGAGGGCGAGAAAGAGGCTTTGATCACCCTGATCCTGGAGGTGATCGACGCCATCAAGGACCAGGTACACGTAAAACACTGGCGGGAGAACCTGCCGTAACGGGATCCCTCACTTTGCGGCGCCCGGCGGCCAGGGGGAGTTTGCGCCTTCGGCGGGGTGCGGCTGCACCCTCTCTCCTGCGAGGGGCTGGATTATATATCAATCCACCTCGGTTTGCAGAGCTTCAACTACCTGACTCGCTACACTGTCGATGTGCGCTATGGCTGCATTACGGGCAACGGTGGCATCACCCTCTGCCACCCCACGAATAATACCCTGATGTTCATCAGTGGCATCGCTCAGGTGCACTTCAAACCCGCAACTCTGAACAATAAAGAAGTCTGACAACTCGAAATTGGCCATCTGCTGACGCGACACAAGAGGCGAGCGGGCCATCTGGTGCAGCTGGTGATGAAACTCTTCGTTCAGCTTGCGGTAACTGGTATCGGCATCGCTGTGGGCCGGGTTGATCTGGCCGATTTTTTCATTGATCTCTACCAGTCGCCGCTTTTCATCCTCACTACCCCGCTCTGCCGCCAGCGCCGCAATCAACCCCTCATTGGCCGAGAACAATCGGTAAAAGTCGCTTACTGCACGGCTGTCTGGCCGGTACACGGTACAGCCTACCTGGGCAGTGATTTCCACAAACCCGCGCTCCTGGAGGTTGCTCAGCGCCGACATGATGGGCTGTCGGCTTACGCCGGTTTCCTCTGAGAGCTCCTTCACCACGATTTTCTCGCCAAACCGGTACTGGCGGGTCATCAGTTTCTCGAGGATGTGATCGTAGATGGCTGCTTTCTTGGTGGACTTGTTCATCAAGGTGTCGGGCCTTTGACTGAGCGCTTTCGGGTGCCTGCATTCTAGCGTGCCAGCAGGCACAAGCAATAAATGCGGGTCTGGTTATTGATTGCACGCGCCAAAACTAACATGCTAGCATTCTAGAATGCAAAAAAGGAGCAGGAGAAAACAATGACAACCCCACAAAACTACGATACTGACGTGATGATCATCGGCACCGGCCCCACCGGCGGCATTACCGCCCTGGCCCTGGCTACCTACGGTGTGCGAGTGCACATGGTGTCGATGTTCAACTGGCTGGCTAACAGCCCCCGGGCGCACATCACCAACCAGCGCGCCATGGAAGTATTCCGGGCCCTGGGCATTGAAGGCGACATCAAGCGCCACGCCACCCCCTGGGAGAAGATGGGCGATACCCTGTTCACCACCAGCCTGGCCGGCGAGGAAATCGCCCGCATGCGCACCTGGGGTACCGGCGACTTGCGCAAGGGCGATTACATCAAAGGCAGCCCCTGCCCGCTGGTAGACATCATCCAGCCGGAAATGGAGCCGCTGGTTCTGAAGCATGCCGCAGCACGGGGCGCCCAGGTCACACTGAACACCGAATACCTGCGCCACGAACAGGATGCCAATGGCGTGACCGTGTACCTGAAAGACCGGATTCGCGGCGAGGAGTATTCCCTGCGGGCGAAGTACCTGGTGGGAGCAGACGGCGCCAACTCCAGGATTGCCCAGGAGATCGGCCTGAACATCGAGGGCCAGATGGCCCGTGCCGGCACTGTGTACGTGCAGTTCAAAGGCGACCTGAGCCGCTACATGGAGCATCGCCCCAGCATTCTGAACTGGATTGTTACCCCGGAAGCCAGCTTCGGCGAAATCGGCATGGGCCTGCTGCGGGCGGTGAAGCCCTGGACTCACTGGATCGCCGGCTGGGGCTTTGATATCTCCAAGGGTGACCCGGACACTTCCGAAGAGACCATCCTGTCCCAGATTCGAGCCCTGGTGGGCCACGACAGCTTTGTGCCGGAAATCGAGAAAGTCTCCACCTGGTACGTTAACCAGGCCTACGCCACCGAATACTCCAAAGGCCGGGTGTTCTGTGGCGGCGACGCTGTCCACCGCCATCCGCCCTCCAGCGGTCTGGGTTCCAATACCTGCGTTCAGGACGGCTTCAACCTGGCCTGGAAACTGGCCTTTGTACTCAAGGGATATGCCAAGCCGCAGCTTCTGGAAACCTATTCCGACGAGCGCCAGCCGGTGGGCAAGCAAATTGTGCTGCGGGCCAACCAGTCCCGATTGGATTACAAGCCACTGAGTGACTGCTTTGGCTTCAAGGAAGGCGTGAACACCGTCGAACAACTGCTGCAACGCTTCCGCGATCCCTCTCCGGAAGGTGCGAAGCTGCGCTCAGACCTGCTGGATGCGCTGGAACTGAAGAACTACGAGTTCAATGCCCAGGGCACTGAACTGAACCAGCGTTACGCCTCCAGTGTGGTGCTGTCAGAGCCGGGAGAAGAGGAATGGCAGGCAGACCCGCAATTGCACCTGCAAGCCACCACACGCCCGGGCGCCAAGCTGCCCCACGCCTGGTTGATTGACCGTACCGGCAACAAAGTGTCTACGCTGGATGTGCTGGCAGAAGGCAAGCTGACCCTGATTACCGGGCTGTCTGGCACGGCCTGGAATGCCGCCGTTGCCGAACTGGATGCCCCCTACCTGGAATGCGTGGTAACCGGCGACCCGGACAGCAATGACGTTTATTGCGACTGGCAGCGTATCCGCGAAGTGCACGAGGCAGGCGCGGTGCTGGTGCGGCCGGACGGCTATGTGGCCTGGCGCAGCGTAGAGCCGGTGTGGGATGAAGAGCAGGCCCGCAACCAGCTAACCGGTGTGCTGGCAAGCCTGCTGGGCTGAACAGGAAAGCACTACAACCAACAAGGCCGCTCAATTTGAGCGGCCTTGTTGGTTTTACCGGTTGGGTTGGGTTCGGATCAGAATGCGTACTGAGCCATACCCTGCAGGCGCAGCGCGTTGCCACGGTCGCCTTCCCAGGTTTCACGCTCGTGATAGGCCGCTTCAACACCGAAGGTGATCTTCTTCACCGGAGACCAGATGTAGTTCAGGTGAGTAGAGCGGAACTCTTCGTTGGCCTTGTCAGCGCCGGTCAAGCCGTCGTTCACTGCATCGTCCCAGTCCGCCTTGGCAAAGGCAGTACCCAGGGTGATCGCACCCGGACCTACTTTCAGGGTTGCCGCCAGGGTGCCGCCGGTGGCTTCAATGGTTTCCACATTGCCATCAACCACGTATGCCGGTGCACCGGGGTTCAGGTTCAGGTAGCCGCCTACACCATCACCGTGTACCACGCTGGCACGCAGAGTCAGGGCATTGGTCACTTCCTGGGCAAGGCCGAAGGACACACCCCAGCCGAAAGCGGAATCATCGTCTGCACCATTATCCACTGACAGCTGACGCATTACCGCTGCTGCGTGGTAGCTGGTAGCGCCACGGCTGGCGTACTTAACCGTGAAGTCGGGCATGCTGTTCTTGGCACTTTTGGCTACATCCGCTGCCGTTTCCACTACCTTTCCACCAAGATTACCAGCCTCTTCCAGCGCAACAGACAAGTTACCTGTGGTGTAACGCAGCTGGGCCTGGCGGGTGTTGGACGTACCTACCGGCACGCGGAAATCCACGGTCGGGTAAATACCGGTAAAGCCGGGGAAGTTGGTCCAGGTCTGGCCGGCCAGGATGCCTTTCCATTCGCCGTAGGCGTGGCGCAGACGCAGTTCACCGCCGGCAGGGCCACCGCCAAAGAAATCACCTTCCACAACCGTCTTCAGCTCACTGCCATCTTCCAGTTCGGTGACAGTGGAAAGACCAAGACGGGACTGGTTGGCATCGGCCTGGAAGTGACCTTCTGCGCCATCGCTGTTCAGGCCAATACGCTGGGGAATCAGCAGCGGGCCGAGATCCGCATCCACGTCGTAAATCATGTTCAGTTCGGCAAAGCCATACAGCTTGGCCTGGGTGCCATTTACATTCAGGTCAACTGCTGCAGCACTTACGCTCACAGCCATCAGGGACAGGCCTGTAGCCAGGCTACGTGCGGTAACGAATTGGAAATCACGTTTCATAGTGTTGTCATCCATTGTAGTTGTCGGTCATACACGGTTGTTTTTATGAAAAAAAGGCACAGCGATACTCTGGAGCAATACCCTCCCGTTTTTCGTCAAGAGTGATCAGATGAAAAAAAGACGGCCGAAGCCGTCCAACGAGTTACTCAGAAAGGATCATCACAAACTCCGGCGCGAACACCATGAGAGCAACGATAAGGAGGTCCGCCACCAGGAACAGGGTGACCCCGCGGAAGATATCCACCAGTGAGGCATACTGGGATGCCACACCACGGATAACGAAAATGTTCATGCCCACCGGCGGAGTAATCATGCCGATTTCCAGCAGTTTGACCACCAGGACACCAAACCAGATCAGCGACACGCCGAAATCACTCAGCACCGGCAAGAAGATAGGCAAGGTAATCAGCATGGCACCGAACGGCTCCATGAACAGGCCGAGAATCAGGTACACCACCACAATAGCCAGCATCAACTGCAGGTAGCTCAGCTGCCATTCTGCAAGCAGGTCGCCCACCGCACCAGACACGCCACTCAGGCTCAGGAACACGGTAAACATACTGGCGCCAATACCGATGATCAGCAGCGAAGACGTGGTCGACAGGGTTTCCAGCAAAGAGGTTTTAAAGGTGGACAGATCCAGGCGACGAAGCAGTACCGAAATAATAATGGCACCGCCAGCACCGATGGCACCAGCCTCGGTAGCAGTGAACACACCGGAGAACATGCCACCAAAGATGATGATACCCAACACCAGTACCGGCCAGACTTCCCGGATTGCCTGGGCAACGGTGTAGTCCAGGGCACCTTCCTCATGGCGGGGCACCACATCCGGCCGGAAGAAGCTCACCAGCATGATCACAATACTGTAGGCCAGCGCGGTGACCAGGCCGATGACGATACCACCCAGAAAAATGTTGGTGATGGAGGTCTGGGTAAAGGTTCCGTAGATAATCATCAGAATGCTGGGCGGAATCAGGGCACCAATGGTGCCGCCGGCCGCAATGGTGCCGCAGGCGAAGCTCGGCTTATAGCCGGAACGCACCATCTCCGGGATGGCAATTTTACCCATGGCGGCCGCACAGGCTACGCTGGAGCCGGACACCGCGGCAAAGCCGGAACTGGCGACAACGCTGGAAATAGCCAGGCCACCCGGCAACCAGCGAAACACCACCTTGGCGGCATTAAAGAGACCCGCTGTCAGACCGGTGTGATAGCTGACAAACCCCATCAGCAGAAACATGGGCACCGCACTGAGCGTCCACTTGGAAAGAAAATCGTAGGGCTTGGAAGCCAGCATGCTGACCGCCACGTCTGAGCCCATCATGGCGGCAATGCCACCCATCGATACGCCAATCAGCGCAATGGCAACCGGCACCCGCAGGATCAACATTACCAGCAGGACGCCAAGACCAATCAGACCTGTTTCAAGAAACATAGCGGAATACCTTACGCGGCTTCAGACGCCGATTGGGGGAACAACAGAAGCGGAATTCTCACCAGACAGACCAGCGCTGCCAGGCCGAAACCGAAAGGCAGGGTAAAGTAACCGGGCCAGACGATGATCTGGGTATCCAGGGCAACAATGTAGGCCCCCACATCGTACTGTTCGATCGCCTTTTCCCAGGTACTGATTGCCAGTATCGAGTAAACGCCAATGCAGACAACAGCAACCAGCACATCGATAATTCGCAGCCCCAGCTTGCCGAACAGGCCCGAAAAGGCTTCTACCATGATCATGAAACGCTTGCTTTCCACCCACGCCAGGGGCAGGAGCACCAGCATCAGCATGTAGTAACGGGTCACCATTTCCAGGGTTGCCGGCACCGATATGTCAAACACCGTGCGGCCGATAATATCGGCACAGATGTGCACCATCATGGCCAGTACACCGATCATGCCAAAGTACGACAGAAATCCGGTGAGTCGATCGGTTATGCGGGAAAGCGTATTCATAGCGCCCTCAGCTTCTCATTGGAAAAACGGCCATCAGAACGATGGCCGTTGACCAGACCAGTATGGTTTACTGACCGTAGGTTGCCAGATCGATTTTGGAGAGAATTTCAGACTCATACAGCGCAACAACGGCATCTTCGCTGCCATCTGTGTCAGCAATCAGGCCTTCCCACTTTTCAACGAGAGCCTTGAAACGCTCAACTTTCGCTTCCGCACCGGTAATACCGAAACGCTCTTCAGAGCTGGCAGCGGCATCCACCAGGTCGTCATCCTTGAACTTCAGTGTGGCGTCAACCAGGGACTGTTCCGGTTCGAGGATTTCCAGGCCGTTTTCCTGTGCCACGCCCTTGCCCTCGGCAACCATTTCAAGCCAACGTGCAGTGGTACGAACGTTGGCGACAACAGACGCTTTCATCAGCGCTTCACGGTCTTCCAGGGACAGCCCGTTCCAGACGTTGTTACGTACTGAATGGTTGGCCAGGGAATGGAAAGTACCCATGTCCAGCAGGGTGATATGGGTAATCACCTCACCCAGGTTGAACGAGATCACGTCAGAAATAGAAGTCACAGTGCCATCAATAACCCGCTGGGACAGCGCTTCAAAGGCTTCACCGGTTGCCATGGTGACGGCTTTGCCACCCATGGCTTCTACCCAGCGCGCGTGCTGCGGGGTAGCGGTGCGCAGGCGCAGACCGTCCAGGTCTTCCGGCTTGGTGACTGGCTTGGTGGTCAGTACGCTGTAAGGGTTGGCATGGGAGTTGGTGTAAACCACGCCCAGCTTCTTGAATTCGTCCTGGCAGTCATCACAGGTAAGGATGTACTCGCTCATTGCAGCGGCAGTTACCTGGGGATTCTGGTGGCCCAACATGGACAGGTCACCCACCAGGTTAAAGTTCGGCAGGTCAGCCGGGAAGTAAGCTGGCAGGAACAGGCCCACCTCGACCATGCCACTCAGAATAGAAGCGCGCATGTTACCCAGGGTGGTAATTTCAGTGCCGAACAGGCGACCGCTCAAACGACCGTCGGAATACTCAGGCAGCAGTTCCTGGAAATCAGTGTACAGGGGATCGTGTGCCGGATGCAGCGGCGGCAGGCCAGAAGCCAGGCGGAGTTCCTTGGCGGAAACGCCAGCGGTCAGCGTGGCGGCCAGAGCAGCACCAAACAGGACTTTAGCGGCTTTCTTCACGTAGGGTAATTTTGTTGTCATAGTCATCACCTATTTTGATCATGTCGTGGACTGAGGCGGTATGCCGCAATCATCGGGCCAAGCTCCAACAAAACGATTTGGCTCTCTGCCTTTGATGCTGGTCAATAACAGCTTTTGCTTTGTTGGTAGAATCCCTGATAAGTATTTGTGCCAATCCATCAGGCACGCAGTATAAAAACTGACAAAAGTCAGCCTCAACGAAATTCGTTCACTCCGTGCACCTGGTGCACAATATTCCTACCCAAAAAATAAAAAGGGCCGGCGAAGCAGAGCCCGGCCGGCCAATGAGGGGTCACAACAACGCCTCTTACGAGTTACTTGCCCTGCTGCTTGAGCAGATCCAGTGCAACGTCAACAATCATGTCTTCCTGGCCACCCACCATCCGGCGCTTGCCCAGTTCAACGAGAATATCCACAGTCTTCAGGCCATACTTCTGTGCAGCCACTTCGGAGTGACGCAGGAAGCTGGAGTACACGCCGGCATAGCCCAGGGCCAGGGTTTCACGGTCCACACGCACCGGGCGATCCTGAAGCGGGCGCACGATGTCGTCAGCGGCATCCATCAGGGCGTACAGATCGGTACCATGCTCCCAGCCCTGCTTGTCGAAAGCGGCAATGCACACTTCCAGCGGCGCGTTGCCGGCACCGGCACCCTGCCCTGCCAGCGAGGCATCGATACGGTCACAGCCTTCTTCCACGGCAACCATGGAGTTAGCGACACCGAGGGCCAGGTTGTGGTGAGCGTGGATACCGGTCTGGGTATTCGGGTCCAGCACGTCTTTAACGGCGCGGAACCGGTCGCGGATATCGTTCATGTTCATCGCGCCGCCGGAGTCCACCACGTAGATACAGGTAGCACCGTAGCTTTCCATCAGCTTGGCCTGCTCGGCCAGACCCTGAGGAGTCTGCATGTGGCTCATCATCAGGAAGCCCACGGTGTCCATGCCCAGCTTGCGAGCGTGCTCGATGTGCTGTTTGGACACATCCGCCTCGGTGCAGTGGGTGGCTACCCGGACAATGCGTGCACCAGCCTTGTAGGCGTTATCCAGGTCATGAACAGTACCAATGCCGGGCAACAGCAGGGTTGCGATCTGGGCATGCTCGATCACTTCTGCCACGGCTTCGATCCACTCCAGGTCGGTGTGGGCGCCAAAGCCATAGTTAAAGCTGGAGCCTTGCAGGCCGTCGCCGTGGGCCACTTCGATGGAATCCACCTTGGCCTTGTCCAGGGCACGGGCGATGTCCTGCACGTTCTTGATGCTGTACTGGTGGCGTACGGCGTGGCTGCCGTCGCGCAGAGTCACGTCGGAGATGTAGAGTTTCTTGCCAGGGTTAAAAGTCATGTTTCAATCTCCTCAGTTAATCAGTGACTCGGCGATGCGCTCGGCTGTGCCCAGGGCCGCAGAGGTCATGATGTCGAGGTTGCCGGCATAGGCCGGGAGGTAATGGGCGGCGCCTTCCACTTCCAGGAACACCGACGTCTTCAGGCCGCTGAAGTGACCCAGGCCCGGAACATTAAGGGGCTGGTCTTCCGGGATTACATCAAACTGCACCTTCTGCTTCAGACGGTAGCCCGGGACGTAGCTTTGTACGGCCGCAGCCATCTCTTCCACAGACTTCTCTACTTCCGCCTGGTCTGCTGCATCCGACAGCACGTAGACGGTGTCGCGCATCAGCAAGGGCGGTTCGGCCGGGTTCAGGATAATGATGGCCTTGCCCTTCTGGGCGCCACCGACCACTTCGATGGCCTTGGAGGTAGTTTCGGTGAACTCGTCGATGTTGGCGCGGGTGCCCGGGCCGGCAGACTTACTGGAAATCGATGCCACAATTTCGGCGTAGTGCACCTTGGCCACGCGAGACACGGCGGCCACCATCGGGATGGTGGCCTGGCCACCGCAGGTGACCATGTTCACGTTACCTTCGCTCAGGTTCTGCTCCAGGTTCACCACCGGCACGCAGTAGGGGCCAATGGCCGCGGGGGTCAGGTCGACAATCTTGATGTTTTCTTTGTGGCCACGCAGAAACACTTCGTTGTGCATGTGCGCGCCGGCAGAGGTGGCGTCAAATACGATGTCGATGTCGGCAAATTCCGGCATCTTCACCAGGCCGTCCACGCCTTCGTGGGTGGTGGCCACGCCCATGCGCTGGGCACGGGCCAGGCCGTCGGATTCCGGGTCGATACCGACCATGGCGCCCATTTCGATGTGCTTGCCGTTACGCAGGATCTTGATCATCAGGTCGGTGCCGATGTTGCCCGAGCCGATGATCGCTGCTTTGATTTTCTTGCTCATACTCGTTTTCCTCAAAAAGTCCGGTAGGCCTTATTCGGCACTGAATGACACGCCAACCTGGCCAATGCCTTCGATGACGGCCTCAAACCGGTCGCCGGCAGCCACTGGGGACATAGGCCCCAGTGCACCGGTCAGAATGATGTCACCTTTACGCAGGGGCTCACCCAGGCTCGCCATTTTGCGAGCCAGCCATACCGCAGCATTCAGGGGGTTGCCCAGGCACTCTGAACCGTCGCCGGCGGAGACTTCCTCGCCGTTACGGGTCATGGTCATGGCGGCCTTGCGCAGGTCTACACCGTCAATACGACGGGCCGGACCACCCAGCACAAAGCAGCCACTGGAGGCGTTGTCGGCCACGGTGTCCACAAAGCGGATGTTCCAGTTTTCGACACGGCTACCGACAATTTCCAGCGCCGGCATTACCCAGTCCACTGCAGCCACCAACTCAGCCAGTCCGGTATCTGCCCGGGGCAGATCTTCGGCCAGCACCAGGGCGATTTCCGCTTCCACTTTTGGCTGCAGTACACGGCCAAAGGGCACTTCTTCGTTATCGCCGTAAGCCATATCGGCATACAGGGTGCCGAAGTCCGGCTGATCCACGCCCAGCTGGGCCTGTACTTTCGGGTTGGTCAGGCCGATCTTGCGGCCGACAATGCGGGCACCGTTGGCGCAGGCATGGGCCACATTCAAACGCTGGATCTGATACGCCGCTTCCGCGCTGTCTTCGCCGATCTGGTCACGCAGCGGCGGCACCGGTTCACCGGAAACTTCGGCCTGGCGCAGTTGTTCCGCCAGCTTGTCCAGAACCTGTTGATCTACACTCATTTCAACGTCCTTCAAGGCTATCTGTGGCTGGCGATCAGTTGATGCCGTGCTTCAGGAAGTCCAGAACCATGCGGTTGAACTTGTCAGCATATTCCCACTGCACCCAGTGGCCACAGCGATTGAAGATGTGCAGCTCAGAACGCTGGATGCCGTTCACCAGGCGAATACCGGTATCCATGGGTACAAAGCGATCATCGCGACCCCAGACAATCAGGGTTTCGTTCTTGATCTCGCCCAGGCGATGGCCTACATCCGGGAACTGCTTGGGGTTGGCCTTGGTGCTGGCAACAAAGTTTTCCAGGTGATCCTTACGGGCCAGGATGTTGTCCAGGCGGGTCTGGAACAGCTCTTCGGTCAGGTTGCTGGTGTCGTAAACGAAGATGTCCATCATCTCTTTGAGATTGTCCATGTTCGGTTCACGGTACAGCTTGCCGATGCGCTTGATGCCTTCGGCCGGCATCGGGGTGAACAGGCTGCCGCCACCGGTGCCGCCACCCATAAGGATCAGCTTGTCCACGTGTTCCGGGTATTCCAGGGTAAAGGCTACAGCGCTGTGGCCACCCATGGAGTTACCGATGATGTGAATCTTGTTCAGGCCGAGCGCATCCACCAGACCTTTCAGAACACGGGCGTTCAGGTGGGAACGGGAACCGTCGTTCACGATGGTGTCGCTTTTGCTCCAGCCCGGGCAGTCCATCAGGATCACCCGGTAGCCGGCGTCGGTCAGGGGCTGGATGTTGCGGTTGAAGTTGGCCCAGCCGCTGGCGCCGGGGCCGGAACCGTGCAGCATCACAACCACTTCATCACCGGCTTCGGTGTCGTTGTAGTGGATGTTCAGGTCCGCATCGCCTTCACGGATGGTCACAAACTTGCTGGTACCTGCTTCGGTCCATTGCTGTGTCATATTCTTTCCCCTCGAATTTATGTGTTATCGGGCCTGAACACTCAGGCCTTGGCTGCTGTCAGTGCGCCGTACCCGGCAATCCACTCAGGAATCGGCCGGTAATAACGGGTTTCTTCGGCGTAATCGCCGAACGCAGCCATTGCGGCGGCCGCAGCCACCCAGTTCTTGACTTCATGGGTCGACTTGCCGGCCTTGTCAGATACTTCCTGGTTGCTCACGCTGTCGAGTTCCGTCAGCTTGCCGCTGGCAACCACTTCCAGGAACCACTGGTCCCACTCCGGGTTAAGCGGGTGCAGGGTATTCTGGTCGTCCACAAACTTGCGAGCTGCCTCGATCACCCGGCTGGTGCGCAACTCACGCTCTTCTTCCGGCAAGTCACGGCCACTACCCAGCAGGCGGTCTTTCATATGGTCATTGGCGGTGGCCAATTCCGGTACCGGTGGCTGGTGCGACAAACCACCGGAACCGATAATCAATACCCGTTTGTTCAAAGATGCTGCCCAGCGACCCAGCGCATCACCCAGCAGGCGAGCCCGCTGGAAAGACGGCAGCGGTACCGCCACCGAGTTAATAAACACCGGAATCACCGGAACCTTGTCCAGGCCACCGAGCAGGAACTCCAGCGGCTGGGAGAACCCGTGATCCACCTGCATCTTGTGGGACAGCGCCACATCTACCCCGGCGTCCATTACCTGCTGCACGGCCTGCTCAGCCAGCTCGGTCGGCACTGGCAGGTCACCGGCAGCCGTTCCGAAATCGCCGATCGCGTAGGCCTTGGTACCAACGCAGAACGACGGCATGATGTCGTAGAAGAAGCCGTTGTAATGGTCCGGCGAAAACAGCAGCACCAGCTCCGGGTCAAACGCTTCTATGCGCTTGCGGGCGGCGGTAATCACGCCGTCCACTTCGTCCAGAATCGGCTGCTCCGGGTCCACATGCCCTACCAGCGGAGTATGGGACAAACATTGCAGTAACGCCGTCATATCACGCCACCTTCCTGCTGGAACCTGTGGCCTTGGCGCTGACCGGGGTGGCTTTCAGCACACGCAGGTAGTCGTCGCCAATGTTGCCCAGGGTCTGCGGAATAGCCACAGCGCCAACAAAGCGGTCCGGGCGAATGATGGCAATGGAGGCCGGGTACTGGCCGAACCAGTCCTTCAGGCGGTTCTGCACGTCACCAACACGTACCACGCCATCCACAACTTCCCGCTCATTACGCATCTGTACAGCCGGAATCGCCTGGATAAAGGTGGCACCCAGCGCCTTCCACGCAGCAACCTGCTTCTCACTCAGGCCCCAGGTGGGGTCTGCGCCCCAGGCGATGATGGCGAAGCCGGAACCGATTACCTCGTCCAGCAGCACTTCGTTGCCCTGCTCGGTAAGCACTTTCGGCTGGATGAACATTTTGCCGACCGGGGACTCTTTGCGGTTTTCTTTCACTTCAACCTGTGCGCCTTTCTCGTACTTCGGCATCGGCTTGAAACGCATCTCCAGGAAGTAACGCTTCACCGGCGGCACAAAGCCCATGGCCCAGGACAAGCTGTCGCGCAGGGTTGCCTGCCAGCGCTTGGGCGGAGCCAGAACGTGGCCCGCCAGAACAGACAGGTCGATCATCGCCTTGGCGTGGTCGCGGCGTTCCATTTCATAGGTATCCAGCAACTCTTCGCCGGCCTTGCCCTGAACCACCAGGGAGACTTTCCAGGCCAGGTTGAAGGCATCACGCATACCACTGTTGTAACCCTGGCCCTGCCATACCGGCATGATGTGGGCCGCGTCTCCCGCCAGCACAACCCGGCCCTTGCGGAACTGGCCTGCCAGGCGAGCGTTGTGGGTGTACACACGGCTACGGATGAGGTCTACGTTGTCGGCGTTCGGGATCACTTTTTCCAGCAGCTTGCGCATGTTTTCCGGCTGGTTCAGCTGCTCTTCGGTTTCACCCGGCATGACCATGAATTCGAAACGGCGGATGCCATGGGGCAGCGCGGCAGAAACGTAGGGGCGCTCCGGATCCGCACACAGGTATATGTTCGGTGTCGCCAGCGGGTCGTTGGCGATGTCCACAACAATCCACTGGTTAGGCGCGGTCTTGCCATCAAAACTGATACCCAGGTTACGGCGGATGTAACTGTTACCGCCGTCACAGGCGATCAGGTAATCGGCACGAATGGTTTCTTTCTTGCCTTCCGGGGCATCGGCAACCAGGGTGACGCCAGCGGTATCCTGCTCGAACTCCTGCACATCGCGGGAGAACAGTACCTTCACGTTATTGAAGCGGCTCAGGCCACGGTACAGAACCGCATCTACCTGCGGCTGAATGAAGGCGTTCCGGCGGGACCAGCCGAACTCATCGGTCATCGGCTGGATATCAGCGAAGCAACGGCCCTTGGGAGTCAGGAAGCGCATGGCATGATAAGGTGTGGTATGCGGCAATACTTCATCGATCAGCCCGACAGACTGGATGGTACGCAGGGCTTCATCGTCGATACCAATGGCGCGGGGGTAGTCGATCAGCTGGTCCAGCTTCTCGATGACAAGAACTTCCACGCCGGCCTGGCCCAGATAGTTGGCGATTGTCAGCCCTACCGGGCCTGCGCCCAGGATGGCCACTTTACAGGTATAATCGTTGGTCTCTGTGCTGGTCTTTTGGGAACTGGTCATGAGAACACCTTGCTAAACAGGAAGTCGCGTGCCCTGGATGACAGCATCCAGCCCGGTGCCGGGATTGCTCGCGGGGTTTACGATAATTGTCAATTGTCATTTTCCGAATGAGCAGCAGTATAAAAATCAGCCTGTCTCGCTCTCAATGAAAAACAGGCTGTCGGTGCACAGAGTGCACCGCACTCCCAGGTCGATCACTGATGGAACCAAGCTCAACCGCCAGCTATAAAACTGTACGAGGCCTGACCCGCGGGCTGGCCGTACTCAATGCCCTGAACCGGGAACTGGTAGGCGCCACGCCGTCCAGGCTGTCCGACATTACCGGGATTCACCGCACCACCGTGCGCCGGTTGCTCGAAACCCTGCAAAGTGAAGGCTATGTGCGCCGCAGCCCGTCGGATGACAGTTACCGGCTGACCATGAAGGTGCGGGAACTGAGCGAAGGCTTCCGGGACGACCACTGGATTTCGGCAGTGGCCGCGCCCCTGCTCGGCGAGCTGCTCAATAAAGTGCTGTGGCCAACCGACCTGACCACCCTCGATGTCGATGCCATGGTGGTGCGGGAAACTACCCACCGATTCAGCCGGCTGTCGTTCCACCGCTCTATGGTGGGCCGGCGTTTACCGCTGCTGGAAACCGCCAGCGGCTTGGCCTACATCGCGTTTTGCCCGGAGAACGAGCGGCAGGAACTGATCGAACTGCTGGCCAGTCAGGACAACCGTGAAGGCGAAATTGCACGGGACAAAAAGACCCTCAACAATCTGTTGCTGAGAACACAACGTAAGGGCTTCGGTGAGAACTACCAGGACTGGGACATGGAACAGCGAATCGCCTCGATTGCCATCCCAATCTCCTCAGGAGAAGATGTACTTGCCTGTCTCAACCTTGTCTACATCGCAGAAGCTATGAGCATAGATGAAGCGGCGGCAAAGTATCTTCCCGCAATGGAGCGCACCAGGGACAAAATCCTGCAAGCTATCGGGGAACGCGCAAGTACTATCGATTAACCTATGATTACCGAACACACGAACAAGCATCCAAACTGACAGGAGCCTGCCAATGAAAACTGCTCACGACCTCGTAGAAGCCGCCCGTGCGGAAATTCGTGAAATTCCGCCGGACCAGGCCGAAGACGCCATCAAGGAAGCCGACGTACTGCTGGATGTGCGCGAAGCAGACGAATACCACACCAGCCACATTCCCGGTGCCGTCAATGTGTCCCGTGGCATTCTGGAATTCAAGCTCACCAACGATCCGGCGTTTGAAGACCGGGCCCTGAATATGGTGATCTACTGCAAGAACAGCGGCCGATCAGCCCTGGCAGCCAGGGCCATGAAGGAAATGGGGTACATTCACGTTCAGTCCATTGCAGGCGGCATTGAAGCCTGGGAAGCTGCCGGCAAGCCGCTGGTAAAACCGGAACTGCCAGACTTCGATTAAACCCGGGGGCGGATCAGTCTATAGAGGCAAGCAGCGCACGCACCATGTGGTTCGCCTGCGCCTTGTCTCTGGCATCAAAGCTGAACACAGGCAGAACCAGCCCCTGTTCCGCCAGGTTGGCACGCAAAGATCGCAAGTCCGGCTTGGCCAGCAAGTCGGTTTTGGTCAGGCCGATGACAACCGGGGTGCCGGGAGCAATCTTTTCAATAGCGGCCAGCCAGCCCTCGCATTCTTCCTGGAGCCGTTCATCACTGGCATCCAGCACCAACAACACACCAAAAGCCCCTTCCAGCACGATCGACCACATATGCTCAAACCGCTCCTGCCCGGGCAAGCCGTAAATGAACAGGGGTTGGCCGTCATCCAGCATGACCGTGGAAAAATCGAAGGCGACAGTTGTGGTGGTTTTATCACCCATGGCTGGCTCGCTCATGGGCATTTCGGTGGACACCGGTTCCGAGTCTGACAGGGTTCGAATGGTGGTGGTCTTGCCGGCCCCCACCGGGCCGGCGATCACCAGTTTTACCGCACTGCTGTTAATGTCTTGCATATACTGTCCGTCAGGAGGCTTTCTGGAACAACCCGAAGCGGGCCGCCAGTTTCTGGAACAGGCCTGCTGCCGGCAGCCGGTCGTTCGACGCTGTTTTCGGGTGTGGCGAGGGCATTTTCTGCTGGTCCGGCACAATCAACCCTGCGGCCTGGAAGCCCCACAGAATACCCGACGCCTGCACCGGTTCGATGCCGGTCAGCCCGGCCACCTTTTGCAGATCTCGATGGCCCTTGGCCAGCAGGCTCGCAACCCGGAGCGGCTCGATCAGATCCGGCGCGGCGCCAAGATCCGGCCAGCACTTCATTCGTGATCCTTCCAGAGGGAACATGGGCAGGGCCTCGCCATGATGAATACCGGCACGGATCATGAAAATATCCAGGCTTTCGGAATGACCATTGGCAAGCGCGCCGCCCGATGCCTCACGCAGTTGCCAGCCCGGCTGCCCCAGCAGTTGCCTGGCCTGAAGCATCACCTCAGACGACGCCGCCCGGATGGTTCCGGTCGACGGGCAAATGCCAAGCTCCACCCCGTCCAATGCCATCACCAGGTCACTGCTTGGCCGGCTAAGGGCCTGGGCGAGCACAATAATTCCGGGGGTCCGGGATGTTACCGAAGCCGCCGTTGCCTGCGCCGGCTCTGCCGGTTCGGCCTCAGCCTTCAGCAGGTTCAGCAGGGCCCGCACATACACGTTTAAGGGTGCATGCTCGCCAATGGTGGCGGTGTCGGGGTCAAAGCGGTCGTTTGCCCGGGTGATGGCGAGTACCGGGATCTGCTTGCGCCGGGCATAGTCCTGTATCCGTTCACCGTACAGGTCATCGGCGGCAACGATGGCGCAATCGCACCGGGTGCCATCCCAGGGGCGCAGGCTGCCTTCAATTTTATGGGCCTGCAGCAGCCCCGCAGCCAGCCGGAGCCTTTTCTGCAGTTCATCACCGGCGACAGCTACCCTGATATCAACGTTCATTGGTGGAGCCTCCTTTACGCAAACCTGTTCAGAAAAGGGCCCGCCTGGAGGGCCCGGGAATAGCTCTTTCGATCAGGAGAAGTCCTGGTTTTTCTCAAAGCTGCGCAGCTCGTGGCGAGCCATGGCCAGGTTGGCCCGGGAGCGGTCGAGCACCAGGTACAGGAAGATCTGCTGGTTGCTTTCCAGCGGGCGAATCAGGTGGTACTGCTTGGCCAGGCTGATCAGCACGTCTTCGATGGTGTCGTTCAGGTCGAGGCTGCTAGCCACTTTGCGCTTGGCGCGCAGCACTTCGGAATTGCCAGCCGCAGCAATTTCAAGGTCAATGCCGGTGCCGTCTCCGGCCATCATCATGCCGCTGTCCATGTCGACCAGGGCCGCTGCCACGTAGCCGTCGATGTCACGCAGGGATTCAAGGTTGATTTTTGCCATGCTGAACTATCCTTCTTCTGTTGAGTTGGGGTTGGAAATTAGTTGTCGATGGTGTCAGCCAGGGCCTGGGCCGCATCCAGGGTCATACGCAAGGCCATGGCCAGGTTCTCGCTGCGGTCTACACAGACGGACAGCGCAAACTGGTGCTGCTTGCAGGGCAAGCGCACAGTGATGATGGACCCGTGGCTGGTGGCAATGACATTGTGGGAGCACTGGCTCTGCAGGATTTCCCGGCTGAATGCCTCGCTGAGAGACATCAGGGAACAACCCAGTGCGGCCACCCGGCTGCTGCGGATGGCATCGTTCTTGGCGGTAAAGGCCAGTGAACGACCGTCCAGGGTAGTCACCGAAGCGAATACGCCGGCACTGTTGTTGCCCAGCACCCGGTCCAGGGTGGCCTGGCAGGCTTCGCTGAACTGGTCAACAACATTGGAATTTGCTTGTTTATCGGTAGCTTGCACAGGCCCAACCTATCACTTAGTTAAAACACATAGTTTCGACAAATCGAAACAGGTGACAGTGTTACGGCCTGAAAAGACAGGCAGATCAGTTATGTCGTAATAAGTTTCAGTTATTTTACGGAATTTTTCGTTTCAGCGTTTCAGCTTTTCAGCTTCTGGAGGTCAATGGGCGGCACCCCGAGGTCTTGCCATTTCTCGGGATGACAGGTGAACAGCAGGATCTGATGCCGGCTGGCAGCATCGAACAAGATGCGCTTCATGTCTTCCAGCCGGTTCTGGTCGCTGTGCACCAGGGTGTCGTCCAGGAGAATCAGGGTGGGCCTTTGGGCTTCCTTCAACAGGTCGGCATAGGCCAGCCGGCTGATCAGCCCCATCTGTTCCCGGGCACCAAAACTCAGTTCGGCAATCTGGCCCAGCTCATTCCCCCGATTGAAGGTTCCCGGCCGCAGGTGTTCGTCCACCTCCAGCGTTGCATTCGGAAACAGCAGCGACAGGTAATGGTTAAGATGTTTTTGCAATGGGGCCTGCAGGCGCCGGGTCAGCGCCTGGCGTTTGTCGGTCAGCAGTGTGAGCAACAAATCCAGTGCCCGGGCACGGCGGTCCAGCTCCTGGTAACGGCGCTGACACTGTTCCAGCTCCGCCTGCTTCTCGCTCAATTGCTCTTCCAGGCCTTCGGCACCCCAGGCCTCAAGCCGAACACGAATGTCCCGCAGTTCCCGTTGCCGGTCTTCCTGGGTTTGCTGCAAAGTCTGGATCGTGCGCTGAAAACGGTCGATATCCTGCCGCAGGATATCCGGCCGTGCCTCGCGGATTTGCTGCTCCCGCTTCGCCATGCTCTCGCGCAGGCTGACCTGCTGCTGTTCGATCCGGGCAAGCTCAGCCGTTAATCGGGTCAACTGTTGTTGGCGCTCGGGGCTGTTGGCCTCATCTTCCAGCCGCAGCCATTCGGCCTTTGCGTTATCCCGGGCCTGCTTGCCGGTGAGCAGTTGCGCCTGATGGCTGCGGTCGCTGGCCTCGGCGTCATTCAAGCGTTTCTCGGCACTGGCCAGGGCGCTTTCGGCCGAGGCCAGATCCAATACCTGAACTTCCTGATCCGATACGGGAGTGGCTTCCAGTTTTTCACGAACAGCTTTCAATTCTGCCTGCAGTTCCGCCAGCTCGGTTTCCAGTGGCTCCAGACCGGCCGGGGCGACCGAACGCAACAACTCGACGGCATGTTTACGTTTTTGCTCCGCTACCTCCCAGGCGGAGGCACGGCTTTCTGCCTGCTCAACGGACGCCACAGCCATGGCCTGCAATTGCTCGTCCAGGGACTGTTCGAGCGTTTCGAGCTTGCGTCTGGTACTGGCCAGCTCCTCGCCGCCCGGGGCGATGCCCAGGGTGCCTACGCCCGGAATAACCAGCTGCGAGGCTTCCAGCAATTGCTGTTCTCCCTGCCCCTCCAGCTGCCGGTCGTCCAGGGTGATACTAGCGCCGGGCTGCAGCTGCCAGCTCAGGCGGGTGGCAACGGTGCCGGAACGGATGGTTTCGTCATTCAGTTCCCTGGCGGTTGTTTTCAGGCGGGCCACCGCGGCGGTATCAATGCGGTTTGCCTTTGCCTGCTCCCGGGCCTCGTCAACCTGTTGCTGGTATTCCCGGGCCCTGGCCAGGTTCTGGCTGAGGGCCTGCTGTCGCTGTTCAGACTGGCGCAGATCCTGCTCCAGCCGCTGCCGGATTTCCTGCTGGCGAGCAAGTTGCAGTTGTGACCGGGCATTTTCATAGGCAGCCCGGGCATCGTTCAGGGCGCCAGCCAGGGCAGCGGTCTGCTGCCCGGTTTGTTGCAGTTTGCGTTCGGCACTCTCCAGTTCTGCCTTGCGGGCGCGGCGCTGTTCGTCCAGCCGGCTCAAGTGGCCTAGGTTCTGCTCCAGCAGCTCGCGGTTCTGAACCAGCTGCGCCAGGGTATTCTTTTCCTGTTCCTGCTGCTGTTCCAGCTGCTCGACCTGCTGCAGCTGTTCACGGGCCTGGTCCAGTTGCCGCCGTGCGTCGTCCCAGGGCTTTTCCTGTTCGGTGCGATCAAACGCCTGCGACAACTGCCCGAGGCGATCCACCTGTCCCTGATACTGCTCAACCCGCAGCTGCAAATCGTCGACCTGTTGCTGCAGGTCTTCCCGCTCTTTATCCAGCTTTTTGTAGTCACCCTTGGGCTGGCCGGTAGCCGTCAGCAACACTTCGCGCTTGGATCTTACGTCATCAATCACTGCATCGCCGCCGGTGCTGGCCACCTCGCCTACCAAGGCATTGAGGGCAGATTTCAGGTGATCGCCCGCGTGTTCAACGGCTTGTTCGATATCCTGCCCCGTGCCCTGCTCTACCCACAGCAAGCCCGGAATGCCCCAATGCTCCGCTTTGCTGGCACCCCGCTTGGGATACTGGTAACCCAACAGCTCCGCCAGTTTTTCTTCTGCCTCGTCTTCGCTCCAGGTTTCGTTGCCGACCGACAAGTCACAGCGGGTGCGTTTCAGGAAACTTTTAACCAGGCGCCATTGGGCACCCTGATGCTCGAAGGCCAGTTCAACGGTGGGAGCTGCTGCAGAGTCGCCCCAGGGGCGAAGGTCATCCACCGCCTGGGACCGGTAACGTTCAAAGAAAGCCGCCCGGATGGCACGCACCAGGGTACTTTTGCCGGATTCGTTGGGGCCGTGGATCAGGTTCAGGCCGGGCTGAAGATGCTCAAGGGCAAAGGGTTGGCGGAACTGGCGCAGCTGTTCAACCTTCAGGCTCTGCAGTTTCATTGGCCTGCCTCCTGAGCCGGTGTTTTCAGCATCGAGGCCAGAATGGCCAGGGCATCCCGGGCAACTTCGCCCTGTTCGCCGGCTTGCTGCTCCCGCAGGGTTTCGATCACATCGCCAACATAGCCGTCGGCTTTCAGGGCGGCAATATCATCGTCGGTGGGCGCCAGCTGCAGGTTACTGCGTTCGCAACGAATGCTGCGGAAACGGGCTTCGGCAACCGACAATCCGTGCTGAAGTTTTTCTTCGCCTGCCAGGGTGATCAGGCCATCCAGCCGAAGATCCACCACCGAGGATTCAGGCAGGTTTTGCAGGCGTTCCAGTAACTGGTCCAGGTCTGAGTCTACCGAAAGGGTTTCCCGCCATTGATGCCACTGATAACGACCGGTGGCTACCACCTGAACCTGCGGCAGCTCGCCCGGGCCGGAAATATCGACAATCAGGGCATTACCGGCCTCGTTATTCCGGAACCGCTCCGGCTCCGGGGTACCGCTGTACCAGGTGCGTTCGTTGATTTCCTTGGTACCGTGCCAGTCTCCCAATGCCAGGTAATCCAGCTTGCTGGCTTGTGCCCGGTCCGGCGCAATAGGGTTGGTGGAATCGATTTCACCCGCCAGCAATCCCTGCACGCTGCCGTGGGCCAGCCCCACCCGAACCAATCCTGCCGGGGTCTCGTAGCGACCGAAAGCTTCTGTCAGATCACCATAGGTATGGCGCTGGGTCAGCGGTGCGTTCAGTATGGCGAGGCCTTCGGCAGCCAGTTCGATAACGCCCGGCTCCAGCGCCAGGTGCACGTTATCCGGCACGGCACCCAACCGTTGAGCGCGGGTCCAGACGCTTTCGGCGAGCGCCGCATCATGGTTTCCCGGCAGCATCACCCAGGGGCCAGGGAATGCCCTGGTGGCGTTGAACACCCGGCGAATGGTGCGATCAGATACCGTCTGGGCATCAAACACATCACCGGCCACCAGCACCGCCTGGCACTGATGTTCATTGGCAAGGCGGGCCAGCTTTTCTATGGCCTCGAACCGGGCTTCCACCAGCGCTGCACCGTCTTCGGTTTCAAAACGGCTGTAGGTACGCCCCATTTGCCAGTCGGCGGTGTGTAGAAATCTTGGCATTGCGTGCCCCTTCAAAATGTAGACTTTAGTCTCATCGCTTGCCGATTCTGGCGTGGGAGCCCGGCGGCTTCTGCTACCATCCTAATCATGCTTGGGCTTCATGCAAGCAACCTTCACAGCTGACCCTGGCGGTATTTTCAGGGGTTACGGTAAACAACGAAAGTCTTAAGTAAGGTTTGACAAGCACCCTGCCCAGCTGTATTATGCGCCCCTCGTTGATCGGGGCCAGCCCCGAAGCCAACAACCAGTTTTGATGCGGGGTGGAGCAGTCTGGTAGCTCGTCGGGCTCATAACCCGAAGGTCGTAGGTTCGAATCCTGCCCCCGCTACCATAAAAAAGAAAGGCAGATCAGTCACTTACTGGTCTGCCTTTTTTGCGTCTGGGGTAGCCAAATTTCCCTGTGACGTATATGTGACATATATGTGCCAATCCTTGTGCCCCCCTATTTGGGTGGTTAGGTGAAATTGACCGTAAGTCATTTTACGTCACTCCCCCCAAATAACCTCTTCAGCGGACAAATTGACCAATCACCAGTTGGCAATTCTCCCTCTGGAATCTCCCCACCATATTCAGTTGCTACCTACCGGCGGTCTTCCTGAAATTCCAGTAGATCGCTCACTTCACATTTGAATAGCTTGCAGAGTTTGTCGAGCGCATCAAGATCAATCCGTTGAGCCGTCTCCTTATAGAGCAGCGTCACCGTGTTGCGATTCAGGCCGGTCTCTCGCGCCACATCCACGATTTTCATTTTGTGCTCGCCCATGAGGCGGGCCAGGTGGCATCGAATCATTTCCAACTCATCCTTAATGAAAAAATATCATCCAGAATGACAAAAAGCGCTTGCAAATGTTCTTTTATCGCCTAATATGTCATTTAGGATGACATTCTGATACGGGGAATGTCTTTTGTTGATCTAGAGTATCGCAACAGAAGGAATATTTCGATGGAAAACTCTTACACCTATCTGACCACTGAAGAACTGGCCGGTCGAATCAAGTATGACTGCAGAACTATCCGTCAGTGCTTGAAAGATACAGTTCTCCTCGAGGGCAAGCATTACATCAAGCCTTTCGGCCGCCGCAAGATTCTTTTTCTCTGGGAAGAAGTGGAAAAAGAAATGCTAGACGGTGCTCGCGAACACGAGCATCTGGCTATCCCTATGGCAAGCGGAGTGGTATGCCATGGGTAAAGTCAGAGCGCGAAAAGAAACCGGGAAGCTTTATCTGGACTTTATGTACGCGGGTCACCGGTGCAGGGAACAAACGGCGCTTCCGGACACGCCTGCTAATCGTAAGCGTGTAAACGCACTCTTGCAGAAAGTTGAAGCCAGGATTCTCTTGGGAGACTTCAACTACGCTGAGTATTTTCCAGATAGTCGCAACCCGCAAAAGATTAAGCAGAAACAGGCAGCCCACCGGGGTGCTGGCGTATCGGATAGTAACGGGGGAACTGACACGCCCCTATTCACAGACTTCGCCGACCAGTGGTTCCTCGAGTGCAAAATCCAGTGGCGCAACTCCCACACCCGGAACGTGGAGTCCATTCTGAACGGATCCTTGAAGCCGGCCTTCAAGAACAAGCGCATTGGCGACATCACCAAGGCGGATATCCTGGCAGCACGAAACAAACTGGGTCGCCGCAAGGGCCGGGGTACTAATGGCTTGATGTCCCCCAAAACCATCAACAGCCACATGACCATCCTGAGGATGATCCTGACTGAGGCGGCTGAGCGGTTTGACTTCACCAACCCCTACCTGAACATCAAGCCACTCAAACAGCAGAAGGTGCATATCGAGCCCTTCTCCCTAAATGAAGTGGAAAAGATCCTGGAGACGGTCAGGGAAGATTACCGCAACTACTACGCTGTGCGTTTCTACACTGGGATGCGCACGGGCGAGATTGATGGCCTCAAGTGGGAGTACGTGGATTTCGAAAAAAGGGAAATCCTGGTGCGTGAAACTCTCATTCATGGCCAGACCGAATACACCAAAACTGACGGCTCCCAACGGGAGATCCCCATGTTCGGCCCCGTGTACGAAGCACTCAAGACCCAGTACGAGGCCACGGGCAAGCTCAGCAAATTCGTGTTTTGTAACCGCATGGGTGAGCCTCTGGATCACAACAATGTGACCAAGCGTGTCTGGTACCCGCTGTTGGAGCACCTCAAGCTGAAGAAGCGCCGGCCTTACCAGACCCGGCATACAGCGGCGACGCTGCTCCTTGCCTCCGGCGAGAACCCGGAATGGGTGGCCCGCACACTCGGCCACTCATCCACCGAAATGCTGTTCAAAGTGTACTCCCGCTACATTCCAAACCTGACTCGCATGGACGGCAGCGCGTTTGAGCGTCTTATCCAGAGCCGGGTCATCGAAAACGATAAGGAGGTAGGTGATGAAACTGAATGATCTGCGCCCGTTGATGCAAGAAACCTTTAAAGGCACCTATCGCCTGACAGGTCGTGTTGCCTGCTTCGATGACGAAGGCATTCCATACCTGAAACTACGACTGAGCAGTTGTTCCAGTGACCTTGTGGTGCTGGCGGTGATTGGCTCTATCGTAATTCCTGAGCACTTGGGGCACATGGAACTCGTGGTGGTCAAAGGACAAGTGTGCGTAGGTGCAGAAGACAGTGAAATTCTACTGACCGAGATCCGCCGCCCGCTGCAGACAGACGTTGCCGGTTTGCCGGCACTGCAGACGCTTCCTCGCACCTTTTGCCCGAAACCAGAAGCACTGGACCAACTGATTATGGCAGTACGTTCCCTGACATCCCTGCCCTTGCAACAATTCATCAAACGGGTGCTGGAACGCCGGGACAGGCTGGAAGTCTTTCTCAAAGCACCAGCCAGCAAGAACTATCATCATAATGAACCGGGAGGGCTGATTGCTCACTCACTGGAAGTCGCTCAAAACGTCTTGGCGATGATTCAAGTCAATGAGCCGGAAATGCCGAGGGAACTTCGAGAGCTTGGCTTTGTGGCGGGCCTCCTACACGATATCGGTAAAACCTACACGTATGACATGCATGGTAAGCCTACAGCTGCGGCAAAGCTGTGTGATCATGCCGACCTGACACTGGAGGCTTGCGCCTGTGGCCTGGCTTACCTTGACAAGGTTGACCCGGACTCAGCGCTGGCTCTGCGCCACATCTGGACTTGCGCCTCACCCGGCGCGCGGTACGGAGCAGCTCCGGCGATGACCGTCGCCCGATACGTTCGAGATGCGGATGCACAAAGTGCCATGGCAGATAACCAAAGGAAGGCTTACCGGAAGCGCCACCCTGTTGGCTTTGGCCGGCTTGGAAACAACGTATACTGGAAGCCGTCGGTTACCGCTCATGGATGAGCACCAACGGTGACTGGCTTCGATGACACAACGAGCGGAGTACGCCATCATGACAACCAAGCGCCCGACCGAAAAAGAGCTGCTGGAAGGCCTAGATGCCCACACCGCCCATGCCGATGAGCTGGCCGACCCGTTGCCTCAGGAGCTCACTCCGCTGGAACGCCTCAAGGGTTCCGTCAAACGCTATGATCGGCCGACCGATTCGGTTTGGGACGAGTATTTCGACTCTGATGGCGTCAGTGACGATTTTATGGAAGACCGCGAGCAACCGGCACCGGATGAGCGTGATAAGTAACAATATCATCATCGCGAAAATGTAGAGGCCATCCATGCCACGCATCGCCCGGTTCGACCCGGAACCCTTTTTCACCTTGCCACACCGCACCAGCGGCCCGGCCGGTGCGCCACTGCATAATCGCCTGCCGTTTTATCGAGCGTATGCCATCGGCCTTCCGAGTCATGTGAGGAGCCTTGTGTTGACCTCCGATCTCCAGGGGCGAGAAGCCGGCGGTCAGAATCGGCTGCTCGGCGTGCCTGTGGCTGAAGCACTTTTGGCATTGTCTCGGGAAGGCGTCATTCCGGCGCCCGACGCAGTGTTTCTGTGCGGCGATCTGTACGATTATCCCGACTGCCGAAAACGCGGCGGTACTGGGCCGGTGGACGAGGTGTTTCAGGCGTTTTCTGCGATCACGCCGGAGGTCGTCGGCGTTCTGGGGAACCACGACCAGATGGAGTACCCCGAGGCGCTTCCAGACAACACTACCCTCCTGGATGGCGAGGTGGTTGGGATGTTGGGCAACCTGAACGTCGGTGGCGTCAGCGGTATCGTGGGCAATCCAAATCGCAATCAACGGCGAACCGAAGATGATTTCCTGGCCGCACTGGAATCGGTAACCGATCAAGCCCCTGAGATCCTGCTACTCCATCAAGGCCCAACCGACCCGGAACGGGCGGATCGTCGGGGTGATCCCGGTGTCGCGCTATCGCTCGAAACCGGCTTTCAAGGGCTCACCGTGTTCGGCCATACTCGATGGGACTGGCCCTGGCTTATTTCACTCGGAGAGGGTCAGGCGTTGAATGTCGATGGGCGGCTCGTGGTGGTTCTGCCGGAGGTTGACGGTGAGTGAACGATTAGGCGCGGGAGATCCCATCCGGTGAGCATGCGACTGACTCCACACCGCTTTATTGCGGCCAATCCGGTCGGGGTGGACTGGGTTTGTGGTGACCTGCATGGCGAGTTCGACGCCCTGCAAGCAGCGTTGTCGGGTGCCCATGAGCTGATGTTTATCGCCGGCGCTGAGGATAACCGCAACCGATACAAGCACCGGGGGATGGGCGGTGACTGGGCCGCGAGCCTGGATGAAGCCTCTTACAAAAATCTGGCAACCCAGTGTCGCTACCAGCTGCCGCTCACCATGACGCTGGAGTGCGAGAACGGACAGCTCGAGCTGGTGCATGCCCAAAGCCCGTTCGACGACTGGCGCACCGTTCAGGAGTGTTCTTTCTCAGAGCGTTTTGCCATTGAGTGCACCTGGCCCTGGAACCGGGCCCAGGGAAAAGATCAAACCATTACGGGTATCTCGGCCGTGGTGTCAGGCCACATCGGGACTGTCGAGATCATTCAACGCGGGAATCAGGTCTGGATTGACGTTCTGGCGAGAACCGGTCAGGTGCCGTTGATGCCGGCTCATCGTGTGCTGGAAAGAGTGGCGCAAGTACAGCGAGGTGGTTAATTTTTACGACAGTATCAGTATGCGAGGTTTGCGGCGCAGTTATCCGGCACGCCAAAGCACAATGCCGTCCCTGACAATGTTTTCGAGTAGTTCTGGGTTGGAGTAGCCCTGCGGGTTGGCCCATTCACGCTCCCAGACCGGCAAGGCCTGAATCAACACGCCGGTATCCAAAAGCACTTCAAACGCCAGGCCCGCCATC
>NZ_NEFY01000010.1 GCF_002258215.1 Marinobacter vinifirmus | reverse complement strand
CGGGCGTGTTCACCCGCCCGGCTTGGGGCGAAGTCGTAAACGGTGGCTTTCAGGTCCGAGAACGGTGTGGTGCAGTAAGCCCAGACGTAGGCCTTGTGGGTTTTCTTCTTACCCGGAGCCAACATGCTGACCGGCGTTTCATCGGCGTGCAGAACGTTGTGTTCCAGCAAGGCGTTTCTCAACGCATCTGCCAGGGGCTGCAACTGCACACCGCAGGCACCGACCCATTCGGCGAGTGTTGAACGGGGTATTTCCAGGCCGGCACGGCCGAAGATGCGTTCCTGACGGTACAGTGGCAGGTGGTCCGCGTACTTGGCCACCAACACCTGAGCCAGCAGGCCGGCGGTGGGGATGCCCTTGTCGATCACCTGCGGTGGTACCGGTGCCTGGACCAAGGTCTCGCACTGGTTGCAGGCCCACTTGCCCCGGATGTGGCGCTCCACCGTGAACTCGCCCGGGACGTAATCCAGCTTCTCGCTGATGTCTTCGCCAATACGCTTGAGCTGGCAGCCACACTGGCACCGGGTATTGTCCGGTTCGTGGTGGATCAGGGTACGGGGCAGCTCCGGTGGCAGCGGGGTGCGCTTGGGCTTCTGCTTGGGTCGAGCGGCCTTCTGCTCCTCAGTCATCGCCTGGTCCAGCTCGGCTTCGATGGCGGCCAGGTCGCTGTCGATCAGCTCGTCCAGGAGCTTGCCCTGAACGGCATCGAGTTGCTCACTGCGGCGGGCGAACTTGTGACGTTTGAGGACGGCGACTTCGTGGGTCAGCTTCTCGATGATGGCATTGCGGCGCACCAACTCCCGCTCCTTCCGGCCCAAGGCTTGATCCTTGGCGTCCAGAGAGTCCATCAGTTCCGTCGCCAGAGCGCGGAGCTGATCGGCTGAGAGTTGGTTGATATCGGGGCGCTGAGTCATGCCGCCTAGTATGCCAAGTCCCTGTTCGGCAGGCGATTCGCGGTTCTGGCTATAGCGGCATCACAGCACTTGTGATTACAGGATGCAGATGACGCCCTCCGCGCCAATGCGCTGCCAGGGCAGGCCCTGAACCAAGGCAGACAACTGTTCCTCGGTCAGGCGCAGTTGGTCACCGCGCCAGGTTTCGCCCCAGTGGAATTTACCCCGGTTCAGCCGGCGGGCGCACAACCAGATGCCCAGGCCATCATGGATCAGCACCTTCATCCGATTGCCTCGCTTGTTGGCGAACAGGTAGGCGCAATGGGGTTTAGCCGAACCGAATACCTGAATAACCCGCGCCAGGGCCTTGTCGGGTCCGGCCCGCATATCCAGCGGTTCGGTGGCCAGCCAGATCTCATCAATGCGGATCATCCCAACAGATCCCGAAGCAAAGCCGCACACTGATGGGCTTGCTCCGCAGGCCACTCCACCACAACCGCACCACCGGCGCGGGGAATCTTGATGCGGATGGTGCTACATTGATTCGAGACTGACAGGGTGTCCGGCACAGGCGCTACGGCTGGCAGACGGACCGGAACGAATCCAGGTGCTTCCGGAGTTTTAGCCGCCCTTCGCGCTTCGCTCATCCAGCGCCGGACCATGTTGGCGTTGAGACCGTTATCCAGCGAAATCCGGGAAACAGACGCCCCGGGCTTCAGACATTCGGCGACGATACGAGCCTTCAGCTCTTTGGAGTAACGACGACGTTTTTGGTAGGGCTTGGTTACGCTTATGTTGGTCATGTTAAGTGTCCACTTAAAAATAAGTGGACACTATCCTGACGGCCGCAGCGCCTGGCTCAAGATGGGTTTACCGGACGGTTACGTATCGGGGGCTGGTCAGGGTGGTGTGGGTGAATTTTCTTTGGAAAAACAACTCGCTTCGCTCAGACATCTTTTTCCGGCAGAAAATTCACCCACACCACCCTGACCGTCCGGTCTTCCGGGGCATACCTTTTGTAAAACAGAGGCCTTATTTTTTAGTGTCCTTTCGTGGTTTTCGTGGCAAAAACGTCCTTGTCTTTATTTTTCGGTGTCTTTCAGTGGATTCCGTGGCTAAAAGTCATTCCAGCATAGGCTTCAAATAACGCCCGGTATGCGACGCCGGATTGTCCGCCACCTCCTCCGGAGTTCCCTCGGCAATAATCTGCCCGCCACCTGAACCACCCTCCGGGCCCAGATCTACAATCCAGTCCGCCGTTTTAATCACATCCAGGTTGTGCTCGATCACCACAATGGTGTTGCCATGGTCGCGCAACCGTTCCAGTACGGTCAGCAACTGCTGGATGTCGTAGAAATGCAGGCCGGTAGTCGGTTCATCCAGTATGTACAGGGTTTTACCGGTATCGCGCTTGGACAGTTCCTTGGCCAGTTTTACCCGCTGGGCTTCGCCGCCGGACAATGTGACGGCGCTTTGGCCGAGGCGGATGTACGACAAGCCCACGTCGATCAGGGTTTGCAGTTTTCGGGCGATGAAAGGCACGGCGTCGAAGAATTCGCGGCCTTCTTCAACGGTCATTTCCAGCACTTCGTTGATGTTTTTGCCTTTGTAGCGTACTTCGAGGGTTTCTCGGTTGTAGCGTTTGCCTTTGCAGATGTCGCAGGGCACGTACACGTCGGGCAGGAAGTGCATCTCTACCTTAATTACGCCATCGCCCTGACAGGCTTCGCAACGGCCGCCTTTGACGTTGAAGGAGAACCGGCCGGGTTTGTAGCCTCGGGACCGGGCCTCCTGGGTGCCGGCGAAGAGTTCACGGATGGGGGTGAACAGGCCGGTGTAGGTGGCCGGGTTGGATCTGGGGGTTCGGCCGATGGGGCTCTGGTCTATGTCGATGACCTTGTCCAGGTGGTCCAGGCCCTTGAGGTTTTTGTAGGGGGCGTGGCTCAGGCTGGTGGCTTTGTTCAGCTTGGCTGCCGCCACCGGATAAAGGGTGGCGTTGATCAGGGTGGATTTGCCGGAGCCGGATACACCGGTGATGCAGGTCATCACGCCCAGTGGCAGGTTCAGGGTGACGTTCTGCAGGTTGTTTCCGGAGGCGCCGGATAGCACCAGTTTTTTGCCGTTGCCTTTATTTCGGGCTTTGGGAACGGCAATTTCCTTTTCGCCACTGAGATACTGGCCGGTCATGGACGCCGGGTTGGCGATGATCTCGGCCGGGGTACCGCGGGCGACGATTTCGCCGCCGTGTACGCCGGCGCCCGGGCCGATGTCGATCACGTAGTCGGCGGCGCGGATGGCGTCTTCGTCGTGCTCCACCACGATCACGGTGTTGCCCAGGTCCCGCAGGTGGGTGAGGGTGGCCAGCAGGCGATCATTGTCCCGCTGGTGCAGGCCTATGGATGGCTCATCGAGAATGTACATGACGCCCACCAGGCCCGCGCCGATCTGGCTGGCTAACCGGATGCGTTGGGCTTCACCGCCGGACAGTGTGTCGGCGCTGCGTTCCAGGGTTAGGTATTCCAGCCCGACGTTAACCAGGAATTGCAGGCGTTCGCGCACTTCCTTGAGGATTTTCTCGGCGATTTCGCCTTTGCGGCCGGGCAGGGCCAGTTCGCTCACGTAGCGATGGGCGTCGCCGACAGGCAGCCGGGTGATTTCCGGCAGGGTACGCTCTTCGATAAACACATGGCGGGCGCTGCGGCGCAAGCGTGAGCCGCCGCAATCCTTACAGGGCTGGGTGCTGAGGTTGCGGGCGAGTTCTTCGCGCATGCTCTGGGAGTCAGTTTCCCGGTAGCGGCGTTCCAGGTTGGGCAGTATGCCCTCGAACGGGTGTGCCTTTTCCATGATATGGCCGCGGGAATTTACATACCGGAAGGTGATGTCTTCATCGCCGGAACCATACAGCAGGGCCTGCTGGAAGTTTTCCGGCAGCTCTTCCCAGGGTGTTTCCAGGTCAACGCCGTAGTGCTCCGCCACGCTGGTGAGCATCTGGAAATAGTACACGGCGCGGCGGTCCCAGCCTTTGATGGCGCCGGAGGCCAGGGTGGCTTCCGGGCTCTGGATAACCTTTTCGGCGTCGAAAAACTGGCGCACGCCCAGGCCGTCACATGTGGGGCAGGCGCCGGCCGGGTTGTTGAAAGAAAACAGCTTGGGTTCCAGTTCGCTCAGGGCGTAGCCGCATTGGGTACAGGCGTAGCGGGCTGAGAAGGTGTGTTCCTCGCCTTCGCCGGTCATGGGGGCAACCAGGGCAATGCCGTCGGCAAGCTCCAGAGCGGTTTCAAAGCTCTCGGCAAGCCGCTGCTCCAGGCCTTCCTTCACCTTGAACCGGTCGACCACCACATCAATCTGGTGTTTGCGCTTTTTATCCAGCGCCGGTACATCGTCGATATCGTAAACGGTACCGTCGACCCGCAAGCGAATGAAGCCCTGGCTGCGCATGGTGTCGATCACCTGCAGGTGTTCGCCTTTACGATCCCGGATGACCGGGGCCAGGATCATCAGTTTGCTGCCTTCCGGCATGGCCATCACCTGGTCGACCATCTGGCTTACGGTCTGGGCTTCCAGCGGCTGGCCGTGGTCCGGGCAGCGGGGTTCGCCGGCGCGGGCGAACAGCAGGCGCAGGTAGTCGTATATCTCGGTAATGGTACCCACAGTAGAACGCGGGTTGTGGGAGGTGGATTTCTGCTCGATGGAAATGGCCGGGGAAAGGCCTTCGATGTGGTCCACATCGGGTTTTTCCATCATCGACAGGAACTGGCGGGCATAGGTGGACAACGATTCCACGTACCGGCGCTGGCCTTCGGCATACAGCGTATCGAACGCCAGGGAAGATTTACCGGAACCGGAAAGGCCTGTGATGACAATCAGCTTGTCCCGCGGCATATCCAGGTCGATGTTCTTCAGGTTGTGGGTGCGTGCACCCTTGATCTGGATATGGTCCATAACACCTCGCTTGGGTAAAAACGTCGATTATATCGTTTTCGGGTGGCGCCGGCTAAACCGTGTACAGACGCGCCTGGCCACTCTCAGCCGCCGTTAGCCACCCCGTTGTGAGTAGTCCCGTCTGCATAGCGCTTCTGGTACAATGCGCCGCTCGCAGTGACAGGCTGCGCCTATACATTCAACCAGTCCGGCACGGGTTAGCATGAACGCGCTTGAAAAACGCTCAGTAGTAGCTCTGGCATCGGTATACGCCATGCGTATGCTGGGCCTGTTCATGGTAATGCCGGTCTTCGTTTTGCTGGGCAGCGACCTCGAAGGCGCTACGCCCGCGCTGATCGGTTTCGCAATTGGTGCCTACGGCCTGAGTCAGGCACTGCTGCAGATTCCGTTCGGCTTGCTGTCAGACCGGGTTGGCCGCAAGCGGATGATCTACATCGGCCTGGTTCTGTTCGCAGCCGGTAGTGTGCTGGCTGGCGCTACCGATTCCATATACGTAGTTATTGCCGGGCGGATTCTTCAGGGCGCCGGCGCGATTGCCAGCGTGCTGATGGCGTTGCTCAGTGATCTCACCCGGGAGGAGCAGCGCACCAAGGCCATGGCCACCGTGGGCATTTCCATTGGCCTGTCGTTTTCGGTCTCCCTGGTTGTGGGCCCGCTGCTGGGAGCTGCCTGGGGGCTGTCCGGGATTTTCTATACCACCGCGGTACTGGCGGTTCTGGCGTTGGTGGTGGTTGCCCGGGTTGTGCCCACACCGCACCAGCACAAGGTCAGTGCCGACACCCATCCGGCCCGGGAAATGGTCAGCCGTGTCCTGGCGGATGGCCGGCTGCTGCGGCTCGATTTCGGCATTTTCATCCTGCATTTTGTACTGACCGCACTGTTCCTGGTGTTCCCCACCATGTTGCAGGATCAGCTGGGGCTGAAGGCCAGTTCCCACTGGTGGTTCTACCTCAGCGTTATGATTACCTCGTTCTTCGCCATGGTGCCGTTCATCATCGTTGGCGAGAAGAAGCGTAAAATGAAGCCGGTGCTGTGCGGTGCCATCGCCTTGCTGGCGCTGGCGGCCGCGTCGATGACCGGTGTCGGCCAGAGCCTGTGGCTGGCGTGGGCTGTGCTATTCTTCTTCTTTATGGCGTTCAATCTGCTGGAAGCCAGCTTGCCGTCGCTGATCAGCAAAGAAGCCCCGGCTGCGGCCAAGGGCACCGCCATGGGCGTGTATTCCACTTCCCAGTTCTTCGGCGCGTTTCTGGGCGGTGCACTGGGTGGCTGGCTGTTGCAGACCGCTGGCCTGGAAGGTGTGCTCTGGCTGATGGCCGCAGCGCTGGTGGTATGGTTGCTGGTGGCTTTAACCATGCCTGCACCGGGTTACACCACCAGTTTTGTGGTACAGCTGAAAAACGCCGTGAGTATCAGTTTTGACGAGATCGACCAGAACCTGCGAAAACTGCCGGGCGTGGAAGACGTGGTGATCGTGGAAGAGGCCGCCATGGCTTACCTGAAGGTAGACCGTCAGCATTTTCGGGAAGAGCAGCTTGCGCACTTTGAATTTGTGCGGCAGGGTAGCACTACTTAAAACACAGGATGCCTGCATGGAACGCAGGCGTTCAGCAAAAGAGACCAGGAGCATACAATGGCACGAGGCGTAAACAAGGTAATTCTTATCGGTAATCTGGGCCAGGATCCGGATACCCGTTACACCCCGAACGGCAACGCGGTGGTAAACCTCAACCTGGCGACCGATGAAAGCTACAAGGATCGTCAATCCGGCCAGCTGGTACCGAAAACCGAGTGGCACCGGGTGGTGTTGTTCGGCAAGGTGGCTGAAGTGGCAGGGCAGTACCTGCGCAAAGGTTCCAAGGTGTATATCGAAGGGCGCCTGCAAACCCGCAAATGGCAGGGGCAGGATGGCCAGGACCGTTACACCACCGAGATCGTGGTGGATATCAACGGCCAGATGCAGATGCTCGACAGCCGTGGTGGCGAAGGCGGCATGAACCAGGGCGCGCCCCAGGGCCGGCCCCAGCAAGCGGCCAGCTACAACAACCCGCCCCCGCAACAGCAGCAGGGTGGCCAGGGTAACCAGGGTGGCGGATACAGCAACCAGCCGCCCCAGCAGCAGGGCGGCGGCATGCCGGAGCCGATTGACGACTTCGATGACGATATCCCCTTCTGATCCAGATCAAAGGCCCGTGCTCTGCGCGGGCTTTTTTGTTACCAACTTGCAAAATTTCCGTGAAATCTTCCGCAAACCGTGGAGTTAGCTTCAACTTCTCATCTATCATGTAAGGCTATGTAAAATTCGCCGAATTTTTGAACATTCAGGCCTGTTGCCTGCACTTGGCAATCCTCCGATTTCGACACCAGGGAATTCATGATCCTGACCTCTGTGGTTCATTCACTGACAAGGCTGTTCCGGCCCGGAACATCAGCGGGCAGAGTGTGCCTGGAAATCCGGGCCGACGGCATTGCCTGGGCCAGCGCTCCGGGTTTGTCTGGCCAGAAGGCCGGCTTTGCCGAGTGCATGCCGGCCCAGCGCAGTGCGACTCTGGCCGGGCTGGTCTCTGAACAGGGCTGGCGCAAAGTGCCGGTTACCCTGGTGTTGCCCATGGACCAGTACCAGGTGTTTCAGGTGGACCGCCCGGAAGGGGTGGACGATACCGAACTGGCGGATGCCCTGAAGTGGAAGCTGAAAGACTTTCTGGACTTCAGCCCGTCAGACGCGGTTTCAGACGTCTTCGAATTTCCGGAAGATGCGTCCCGTGGTCGCCGGCCCCTGGTGAACCTGGTGGCGGCCCGTAAATCCCTGGTGCAGGAGCTGATCAACTTGGTGAATGATGCCGGGATGGAGCTTGAGCGTATCGACATCGCCGAGCTGGCCCTGCGCAACTTTGCGGCCGCGCTGGATTCTGCCGGCCGGGGCGTTACCCTGGTGCACCTTCGTAACCGGTACGGCCAGATGGTGATCTGCCGGGGCGAAACCCTGTATCTGTCCCGCCGTCTTGAGCTGTCCTACGATGACTTGCAGGACGCTGGCCGGCAGGACGGCGCCGTGGAGTCCCTGGCGCTGGAAATCCAGCGTTCACTGGATTACTTCGAAAGCCAGCTGGGGCAGGTGCCACCCTCCGGCATCCGGTTGGTGGCGAAGGATGCGGTGTTGCCCTTGTCGTCCATGCTCGCATCATCCCTGGGCTCTGCGGTAGAAACGCCCGACTGGACAGAGTTCGCCATGAGCACCGACCTGGACAGCCGTTGCCTGCTGGCCTGGAGTGCCGGCCTGCCATCCGGGAGAAGCGGTACATGAAGCAACAGGTCAACCTTTATGTGCCGGAACTCCGGCCGGTCCGGCAGCGCCTGAGCGCTGGCACCTGCGTGGTACTTGTGGTGCTGGTTGCGGTTTTGGTACTGGCCGCCATGGCCTACGGCAACTGGCAGAACCGGCAGCTGGCCGGTCAGGCGGATGCCATCGAACGGCAAACAACTCAATTGCAGCAGGCGGTGGAAACCTTGTCGGCGCAGGTTGAACAGCAGCGGCCAGACCCGGAACTGGAGCTGGCGCTGGAACGGGTGACCGATACCATCTCACGCCGGCAGCGTTTGCTCGAGCGGGTGGAGGGGCTGACTGGCAATCACCAGGCGGGTTTCTCGGGCCGTATGGCCGCCCTGGCGCGCCAGATTCCGGAGAACCTGTGGCTTACCGGCATCACGCTGGAGTCCTCTCCTGCGTCGTTGAAGCTGGAAGGCCGCACACGTGCGCCGGAGCTGGTGCCCGGTTACCTGGAACAGTTGGGTAACGAACCGGTATTTGCCGGCGAAACCTTCCGGCATTTCCAGCTGAGCCGCCCGGACGAAGAAGAGAATACTGGCTGGGTGGAGTTCCGCATGGCCACAGAACATAACGGAGGCGCCAGTGAGTAAGCTCTCCGAACAGTTGGCTGCGGGCGCAGCCTGGTACAACGAACGCCCGGTTCGCGAACGGGGGCTGATTGCGGTAACCCTGTGCGTACTGGTGCTGGTGCTTGGCTGGGAGCTGTTTGTGGCTCCGGTAGAAGCGCAGAAGCAGCAGCTGAACAATCGTATCCAGACCCTCTCTGCTAACCGGGACAACCTGCTCAGCCAGCAGCAAACCCTCAGCAGTCAACTGGAGCGTGACCCGTCCGCAGAACTGCGGGAGCGCCTGGCCGCCCGGCAAAACCGCCTTGAGCGACTGGACCAGCAGATTACCGAAACCACCGGCCAGCTGATTGCGCCCCGGGATATGGTGGCATTGCTGCGGAACATGCTGGCAGCCCAGCAGGGGCTGACGCTGGAATCCCTGAGCCTGCTGGCGCCGCAGCCGGTATACGGGGAGCAGGGCGCTGCGCCAGGTGACGGCGAGGCCAGGGCGCCTGAGCCTTTGCTGTATGCCCACGATGTGGAACTGACAATCTCAGGCGGCTACCTGAACGTATTGAACTACCTTGAGCGGCTGGAGTCTATGGACGACCGCATCGGCTGGCTGCAGCTGATTTATGACGCCGGCAGCTGGCCCAAGGGTGAGGCCCGTATCCGGGTAAGAACCCTGAGCCTGGAAGCCGCCTGGCTGGGAGTGTGAGATGAGATCAGCAATTTTCGGGCTGGCGATGGTGCTGGCCCTGTTTGCAAGTGCCGGGGCCCATGCCCTGCAAGACCCGACCCGGCCCCCCGATGCCCGCCCGGCGTCGGTACAGAACGTAGCGCCAAGGGATATCGAGCTGGGCTCTATCCTGCTTGGCAGCCAGCGTCGTGTGGCGGTGATTAACGGCGTAGCCCTGCGGGAAGGTGATGACCACGATGGTATCCGGGTTCGCCGGATTCACCGCGACAAGGTAGAAGTAACCGACAGGGGCCAGCCCAGAGTGCTGTATCCGCCAACGCTGCCGCAGGTGCGGATAACCCAATGACAGGCAACCGGATGACAATGACCACGATCAGACCCATAGCTGCAGCCATGCTGGCGCTTACGCTGGCCGCCTGCAGCAATAACCCGCTGATGCGCACGTCCGCCGCCACCTCTACCGAAGTGGCCGGCGAGATTGACAGCACACTGGCCCGGGCCGAACAGCAAGGTGCGGGTGCTGGCCAGGTTGGCACTGCGCCGGGCGCATTGCCCGCCGACATCAGCAGCCAGCTGCTGCCACCCCTGAGCAGCAGCCAGCAGCAGGACGAACGCTTTGATGTAGACGCATCCGGCATTCCCGCCGCCAGTTTCTTTGCGGCGCTGGTGGAGGGCACCCGCTACAACGTAGTGGTTCATCCCGGTGTTACCGCAAGCATCAGCCTGCGTTTGGGTGATGTCACCGTGCCGGAAGTGATGGACATTGCCGCAGACCTCTACGGCCTGGACATTACCCGCAATGGCCGCCTGTTCCGGGTAGCGGCGGATGAAGTCCAGACCCGCCTGTTCCCGATCGACTACCTGCATTTCAAGCGCAAGGGCGGCTCGGAAACCCGGGTCAGCTCCGGCCAGGTCAGCAGTGCCCGCAGCAATAACGACAGCGGCTCCAGTGACAACAGCAGTTCCGGCGAAACCCGTAACCTGGTGGGCACCACCATTTCCACCCAGACCGAATCCGACTTCTGGCAGGATATCCAGAATGCGCTGGCCATGATCGTTGGCCGGGACGGTGGCCAGGTGGTGGTAAACCCCGGTGCCGGCCTGGTGATGGTGCGCGCCGGCTCTGAAGACCTGCGCATGGTGGAAGACTATCTGCGCCGCACGGAGTTGATTATGCAGCGCCAGGTGGTGCTGGAGGCCAAGATTCTTGAGGTTGGCCTGAACGAGGGTTACCAGCAGGGTATCAACTGGTCTGACATTCAGAGCGCGTCTTCTGTGACCGCGAGCGATGGCTTGCCGGCAGAGTTCACCTTTGAAAGCGTAGCAGGCCAGGCCATACGCACGACTGATATCGGTGGCCTGTTTTCTGCCACCATCCGTGAGGGTAGTTTCAACGCGGTTATCGAACTGCTGGGCCAGCAGGGCAACGTGCAAATCCTGTCCAGCCCCCGCATTTCCACCATCAACAACCAGAAAGCCGTGATCAAGGTCGGTACCGACGAGTTCTTCGTGACCGACATTGATTTCGACGACAACAACTCGGCCGTTACCGCCACCGACAGCACTTCCACCTCGGTGGAACTGACGCCGTTCTTCTCCGGTATCTCCCTGGACGTTACCCCGCAGATCTCTGAAGACGGCGCCATTACCCTGCATGTACACCCGTCGGTCAGCGAAGTGGCGGACCAGGAAAAAATCATCACCATTGGTGAGCGGGATGTCACCCTGCCGCTGGCCCGCAGTACCGTGCGGGAAACCGATAGCGTCATACGCGCCGAGAGTGGCCAGATTGTCGTGATCGGCGGCCTGATCCAGAGCTCCAGCGAAGACGACAACGCTGCCGTGCCTTTCTTCAGTGAAATCCCGCTGCTAGGCGAGCTGTTCAAACAGCGCCGGTTTGAATCCCGCAAGAGCGAGCTGGTGATCCTGCTGCGCCCGGTGGTGGCCAACGCCAGCCAGATGCAGGCGGATGTGAGGGCCAGCCGGGAACGCATGAACGTGCTGCGGGAGTTGCTGGAATCGTCTGAATCTGTGAAGCCGCAACCCGAGGGTGCTCCGCGCTGATGTACCAGAGCCATTTCGGACTGCAGGAAGCACCGTTTGCATTGACGCCCAACACCCGCTATTTCCTGCGGGCGCCCAGCCATTCCGAAGCTCTGGAGTTGCTGCTGGTGGCCCTGCGGGAGCGCGAGGGCTTTATCAAAGTGACCGGCGAAGTGGGTACCGGCAAAACCCTCCTGTGCCGCCTGTTGCTGAACGAACTGGATAAAGACGCCTGCACCGCCTACGTGCCCAATCCGGGCCTGCCCCCGGAAACCCTGTACGAAGCGGTGGCGGAAGAGCTGGGCGTGGATGTCAGCCGGTGCGCCAATATGCACCAGGTCCTGAAAGCCCTGAACCAGCGCCTGATTGAACTGGCGATGGAACAACGGCCGGCGGTATTGGTGATTGATGAAGCCCAGGCCATGCCTGAGGCCACCATTGAAGCCCTGCGCCTGCTGACCAACCTGGAAACCGAAAGTACCCGGCTGCTGCAGGTGGTACTGTTCGGTCAGCCGGAACTGGATACCATGCTGGCCAAAGACAGCCTGCGCCAGCTGCGCCAGCGCATCACCTTCCAGACCCGCCTGCAACCCCTGAGCCGTGACGCCGTTGGCCAGTACCTGCGCCACCGTCTGGCCCAGGCCGGCCATAACGGTGCAGACCTATTCACCGCCGGCGCGTTGAAAGTACTTTGGCGGGCCTCTGGCGGCATTCCTCGGCTGGTGAACATCCTCGCCCATAAAGCCCTGCTGGCAGCCTGGGGACAAGGTGACCGGCAGGTTGCCCGCAAACACGTATTGCAGGCGGTTCGGGACACCGAAAGTGCCCGTGCCGTGGGCTGGCTGGGGGGCTGGTTATGAGCCTTCTGAACGACGCCCTGCGCCAGGCCGAACAGCGCCAGAACAAACCGCAGGTATCTGCGGCCTACACCGGCCAGCCTGTAGAGGCTACAAGCGGCTCCAGGGCCGTGCCGGTGTTGATTGTGCTTCTGGTGCTGGCATTGCTGGCGGCCGGCGTAGCCTGGTGGCTGCTTGCCAAAAACACCGCTGAGCCAGCGGTTGAAGCCACTGAAACGGTGGCGCAAATCGAGCCGGTGCAGCCGCAGCCGGTCCAACCGGCAGAGCCGGAGCCGGTTGCCGCTCCTGAGCCGGCGGCAACAATCGACGAGCCTGTAACCGTAGAAGCGTCTAAACCGGAGCCTGCGCTGAAGATTGCCGAGGCCCCGAAACAGCCGGAACCGGTAGCCGCCGCTCCGGCACCGCAGGCAGAACCCCAACCGGAGGTTCGGCCAGAGCCACAACAAGAGGTCGAAGTTGCAGCTGAAAAGCCGGCCCCGGTCGCTCAGGTAAAACAGTCCCGGGAAACCCCGCAAGCCATCGACCTGCGCACCAGCCGTGAGCTGCAACGGCTGCTGGCCAGTGGCGACAACGTGGCCGCAGAAAACATGCTCACAAGGGTGACGGAAAGCCAGCCGGCGCCCAACAGCCGGGAAATCTTCGCCCGGGAAATGCTGGTGCAGGGTATGGCTGGCCGAGCGCTGGAATGGTTGCCGCAAAGTTTGGCAGGCGAATACGCAGGCCTGCGCCTGCTGCGGGCAAGGGCCTTGCTGGAGCAGGGGAACCTGGATACAGCCGTGGCCACTCTGCAAAGCCGTGTACCACCGGTTGCCGACGGCATTGAATACCGGGTGACGTTAGCCACCTTGTTACAGCAAGCGGGCGAGGCGGAAGAGTCTGCCGGCCACTGGTCTGAACTGATTGCCTACGACGACAGCCGTGGCGCCTGGTGGCTGGGCCTGGCCATTGCACTGGAAACCGGCGGCCGCACCCGCAGTGCGGTGCAGGCCTATGCACAGGCGGCAACCTTGCCGGGCCTGTCGCCCTCGCTGGCGGACTACGCCCGGCAGCGACTGAATGCATTACAGGCGGGATCATGAGTACGGAACCGAAAAAGAAAATCCGGATCGGTGACCTGCTGGTCCAGAACGAGGTGATTACCGAAGAACAGCTGTCGGTGGCCCTGCGTGAGCAGAAAAGCACCGGCCGAAAGCTCGGCCGTACCCTGATCGAGCTGGGTTACCTGGACGAAGACACCCTGCTGAACATCCTGTCGCGCCAGCTGAACGTGCCCTTTGTGCAACTGCGCCACTATCAGTTTAACGGCGAGCTCGTTAAACGCCTGCCGGAAGCCATGGCCCGCCGGTTCCGCGCCATTGTGCTGGCGGAACAGAGTGGCGAACTGTTGGTAGGCATGGCCGACCCGCTGGATATCTTCGCCTACGACGAACTGGTGCGCGTACTGAAACAGCCGGTACGCCAGGCCGTGGTGCGCGAAAGCGAACTGCTGAACACCCTGGACCTGGTATACCGCCGTACCGATGAAATCGCCTCCCTGGCCGAAGAGCTTGAAGACGAGCTGGGTGACGACGCCTTCGACCTCGCCGCGCTTTCAGCCGAATCCGAAAGCGCCGATGCACCGGTGGTTAAACTCCTGCGCACCCTGTTTGAAGACGCGGTACAGGCCCGAAGCTCCGATATCCACATCGAGCCGGATGAAACCGTGGTGCGCATTCGCCAGCGCATTGACGGCGTGTTGCAGGAACAGGTGATGAAAGAAAAGCGCGTAAACGCCGCGCTGGTACTGCGCCTGAAACTGATGGCCGGCCTGAATATCTCCGAAAAACGCCTGCCCCAGGATGGCCGCTTCAACGTGCGGGTAAAAGGCCGCAGCATTGATGTGCGGGTATCCACCATGCCGGTGCAGTACGGCGAATCGGTGGTGATGCGTTTGCTGGACCAGAGCGAAGGCCTGCTGAACCTGGAAAGCACCGGCATGCCGCCCAAGCTGCTGGAACGCTTCCGCAAACTGATCAAAAAGCCCCACGGCCTGGTGCTGGTAACCGGCCCTACCGGTAGCGGTAAGACCACCACCCTGTACGGTGCCCTGAGCGAACTGAACAACGCGGAAGTGAAAATCATCACCGCCGAAGACCCGGTGGAATATCGCCTGCCGCGCATTACCCAGGTGCAGGTAAACCCGAAAATCAGCCTGGAATTCTCCAGCATCCTGCGCTCTGCCCTGCGCCAGGACCCGGACATCATCCTGGTTGGCGAAATGCGAGACCAGGAAACCGCCGAGATCGGCCTGCGCGCTGCCATGACCGGCCACCTTGTGCTGTCCACCCTGCACACCAACGATTCCATCAGCAGCGCCATGCGCCTGATCGACATGGGTGCCGAACCCTTCCTGGTAGCCAGCTCCCTGCTGGGCGTGGTGGCCCAGCGGCTGGTGCGCCGGGTGTGCGACAACTGCAAGGAAACCTACGAACCCAGCCAGCAGGAACAGATCTGGCTGCAGTCGTTCGACCTGGACCCGCTGGATATGGAAGCTGGCTTCGTAAAAGGCCGTGGCTGCTACCAGTGCAGCAACACCGGTTACCGGGGCCGGGTGGGCGTCTATGAAATGCTCGAAATGGACGAAGACATGCTCGACGCCCTGCGCCGTAGGGATGTCAGCGACTTCACCAGGGCCGCCCGCCGCAGCCCGCTGTTCCGGCCACTGGGCCAGTGTGCCATGGACTACGCCTTGCAGGGCGTAACTTCCTTGCAGGAAGTTGCCCGGGTAGCGGCAACCAGTGAGGTAACCAGCTGATGCAGTTCAGTTACCGGGGCAAAGACAGCCGTGGCGCTGTCCAGCAGGGTTTGCTCACCGCCGCCAGTGCCGAGGCCGCGGCCAGCGAACTCATGCGCCGCGGTATTACCCCGCTGGCTATCCGGGAACAGCAGGAAAAGAAGGGCGCATCCCTTGGCAAACTGAACCTGAACATCTTTGCCGACAAGGTCACCCTGGATGAACTGATCGTGTTCTGTCGGCAAATGCACGCACTCACCAAGGCCGGCATTCCGTTAATCCGTACCCTGCGCGGGCTGGCGGAAACCACCCGCTCACCGGCCTTGGCAGAGGTGCTGGAAGATGTGTGCAACCGGCTGGAAGGCGGCACCACCATGGCCACCGCCATGCAGGCCCATCCGGAGGTTTTCTCTGACCTGTTCGTGGCCATGATTCACGTAGGCGAAAACACCGGCCTGCTGGACGATGCCTTCAAGCGCCTGTCGGAAATCCTGGAACTGGAGCGGGACACCAAGCGCCGGGTAAAACAGGCCCTGCGTTATCCCATCTTTGTGATCGTGGCCCTGCTGGCGGCCCTGATGGTGGTGAACTTCCTGGTGATTCCCAAGTTTGCCAACGTGTTTGAACGCATGGGGGCAGACCTGCCGCTGCTCACCCAGGTTCTGGTGGGCACATCCAACTTCCTGCTGAACTACTGGTACGTGATGCTGTTTGCCACAGCGGCCACCGCCGTCTTGCTGCGCCAGTGGGTGCAAACAGAAAAAGGCCGGCTGGTGTGGGACCGATACAAACTGAAATTACCGGTGATCGGCCCGCTGCTGCAGCTGATTACCCTGAGCCGCTTCGCCCGCAACTTCGCCACCATGCTGCGGGCCGGCATGCCGGTAACCAGCGCCCTGAGTGTGGTGGCCGACGCCACCGACAACGCCTGGCTGGCCAGCCACTTCAAAGACATGCGCCAGGGCATTGAGCGGGGCGACAGCCTGCTGCGCACCGCCCGCAGCAGCGGTATGTTCAACCCGCTGATTCTGCAGATGATTGCGGTAGGCGAAGAAACCGGTTCGGTAGACGACATGCTCAACAACGTGGCCGATTTCTACGACGAAGACGTGGACTACGGCCTGAAGCGGCTGGCGGAATCCATTGAGCCGATATTGATTGTGGTGATGGGCGTATTGGTACTTATTCTGGCGCTCGGCGTATTCCTGCCAATATGGGATTTGGGGTCCGCCGCCATGGGGCGGGGGTAAGCCTTGGCAGGCCCGGCCGGCCGGACAGCGGCAGACAACCACCGCCGCTTCCGGGCACTGGTTGCCTTCGGCGTATTAGCCATCGCCATGTGGTTTTTGCTGGACGCCATAGAACAAACCCAGTACCGGGCCGAACAGCAAAGCGCCCGGCTGATGCTGAACCAGGTGCGCAGTGCCCTGGTAGTGCGCGGCGCCGAAGCCATACTGACCCGGGGTGAAACCCTGGAACACTTGGCCGGCTTGAACCCGCTGCCCCTGCTGGATTTTGGCAGAGGGGCGGAAGTTGAAACGAGTTGCAACGAACTGGCCCTGGACAAACGGGGCTGGTGCTTCAACCCGCAGCAGCAATGGCTGGTTTACCAACCCGGCCAGCCCCTGCTGCTGGAAGGTCGCCGAAGGGAGCCCGGCGCACCGTTTATATGGCAGGTACAGGTGGACTACGCCGTACCGGCCACTCAGGGAAATAACAAAAACAAGCGGGCTACTGGCCTGAAACTGATGGAAATTGACGACCATCAAGTAAGCGTAAGTCAGTAGGGAATGGTCAAACGGAGACATGAGACAATTACTAATAAGCTTTAACACTCTGAGGAGAATTAAATGAGCGCTAAGCAACGGAACAAAGGTTTTACCCTGATTGAACTGGTGGTGGTGATCGCCATCCTGGCTATTCTGGCAGCGTTTGCGTTGCCGCGGTTTGCGCAGCTTTCGGAAGAGGCGCATGTGTCTAGCGTAAAAGCCACAGCTGGCGCAATGGCTGCGGGTGTGGCCTTGGCAAAGGCTCAGTGGGTGGCTAATGGTTTGTCTGGTGAGCAAGATGATGTGCAGGGCTTCGGTAACGACAACATTGATGTAAGTGAAGATGGCTGGCCGGTTTCTATTTCCGGCGCAAATAACCCAGCAAACATCACCGCTGCTATGTGCGTAGGTCTTTGGGAAGAGCTGATGCAGTCTAACGCACCTACCGTATCGGCCGGCGGAACAGACACTGATTACTCTGCGGCAGCTACAGCGACTGAGTGTACCTATACCTATCTGCTGGATGGCCTGCAAAGCCCCAACCAGAAACAGATTGTATACAACGCCAGCACCGGCGAAGTAACGACCATCAACGTGAATTAATAGACTGAACTAAAGGAGATAATCCATGAGAAACATGATTCCGAACAGAAAAGAAAAAGGTTTCACCCTGATCGAGCTGGTGATGGTGATCGTGATTCTGGGCATTCTGGCGGCGTTTGCTTTGCCGCGGTTTGCGGATTTGGGTGGGGATGCGAGAAAAGCCGTAGTTGAAGGTGCTCACGGAGCCGTAAAGTCTGCACTTGGAATCACGCACTCAGCGTGGTTGGCGAAGGGTGGAAGTGGTGACACCGTCCAAGTTGAAGGAGCGACGATTAACTTGGCTTATGGTTATCCGGTAGCAAATAGCAAAGCAACGGACGAAAGCCTGACAGACATCGGAATCGCTGAGGCAGCTCAGTTGAGTGGCGATGATTTTAATTTTACCGCAGGCACAAACAGCGTAACTGTTTCTGTAGCTGGATCTGATTGCCGCTTCACATATAGCGAAGCTACTACTGCAAACAGTCCTGCAAGTGTAACCGCAGTCGACTGTACTGCTCCTGCAACTCCGTAATCAGCAGAGAAATAGGTTAAGTCAAGCCTAGGGAGGTGGGTAGCTCTGAGATCATCTGGCTTTACTCTGGTTGAGTTGGTTATGGTCATAATTTTGATCGGTGTTCTCTCAGCGCTTGGAGTTGGCATAGTTGCAAGAACCTCCGCCTTCTCCCCCCTGCTGGCCACCCAGCAACTTGCCTCCGCCACACTGCTTGCCCAACAGGCAGCGCTGGCGGGCAATTCTGCGAATACTGTAGCCATCAGCCGGGATACCAGAAATTTCCGTTTCTCGGCTGCTGGCTCCAGCTTTTCCATCCGCCATGAAGGCGCAAACATGAGTTACCGGCCTGTGAGTCAAACTACAGCGTTTCCTGTAACCAGTACGAATACCCAGATTGCCTTTGACCGGATGGGGCGCATTGCCGCACCCGTTAGCGGTCAGGACATCGAATTTAGAATCTCCGGCGACAGCAACTTCACCTTGTGCCTGAGTTCCCTTGGTGCCGTGTACCAGGGGGCATGCCAATGAGGCAGCCATGCCTCGGCAAATCTCGCCAGCAGGGCGCCACCCTGGTGGAACTGGTCATGACCATCGTCATCATCGGCGTCGCCATCGCCGGTGTAGTCGGTGCCTTTTCCCTGATCACCGGCCGCAGCGCCGACCCGCTGAACCAGACCCGCGCCGTAGCGCTGGCTCAGTTGTATATGGATGAAATTCTCGCCCGCAATTACGACGAATCCAGCAAGGTTGGCGGTGGGAAAGTCGATGCCACAGATTTCGATTGCGCATTCCTCGGCGCAGAAAGTGCTGAAACCACCCGCGACGATTACGATGATGTCGACGACTACCACGCCATCACCAACGCGATTCCCGAGGATGGCGAAGGCAATCCGCTGCCCGGCTACGATAATTTCCGGATTTCCATCACCGTATCCTGCGCGGGCGATGACATATCAGAAATGTCACTCGCCAATTCCGACGCCAAACGCATCGACATCACCATCACCGATCCCTCCAACGCCACCTACCTGTTCAGCGCCTATCGGGGGAACTTCTGATGCGCAGGCAGCATGGTTTCACCTTGGTCGAGTTGGTGATGGTTATCGTGCTGCTGGGCATCGTGGCCACCATTTCCGTGCAGTTTGTTTCGCTGTCGACTCGTGGGGCGCTGGATGTGGGGGCTCGACAGCAACGGGCCTTGCAGGCGGTGGTAGTCAGTGAACAGATTTCCCGGGAGTTGCGTAATGCATTCCCAAACTCCATCCGAATTTCCGGCAATTGCCTGGAGTGGATTCCGGTAGAAGCGGCCACTACCTACATCCGCCTTGGCGGGCCGGACTTTGACCGGATTCCGGTCGTACCGTTTGCGGAGGCGCCTGAAACCGGCAATCGGGTGATCGTTTATGGCTATGGTGGCAGCCCTGATGATCTTTATACCGTTGGTTCCGGCCGCGGCCCATTAAGTTCTCCGATCCAAAGTATTGATGACAGCGTGTCGCCTCCGGAGATTGTGCTGGAATCAGACCACCGCTTTAACGGCCAGTCCCCGGAACGCCGCCTGTATGTGGTAGGTGAGCCAATCAGCCTGTGCCAGGCCGGCAGTTTCCTGCGCCGTTACAGTAATTACGGTTTCAATACCAGCCAGTCTATACCGCCTGCCGGCACAGGCGCAGTGCTGGCCGCAAACCTGACCGGCCCAGTGGAATTCGATTACAGCCCCGGCACTCTGGAGCGAGGCGCTATACTGCGTTTCGCTTTCACTCTGAAAGACCCCGCCGGCGATGAAATCACCCCGGTCAGCCAGGAGGTGCAGATTCGCAATGTCCCCTGAGCGCACTATCCAAAAACAGGCCGGCGCTGGCCTGCCTATTGCAATCTTTATCATCACTGTACTTGCGTTGCTGGTATACGGCATGGCGCAGCTTCAGGAAAGTTCCGGCAAATCCGTCAGCTTGCAGATTCAGTCCCAGCGGGCGTTTTTTGCGGCGGAAAGTGGGGCGCAGTTGGCGGTGGCCGAGATTCTGGAAGCAGGTGACTGCTCTGGGGTGCCGGCAGAGATAGATTTTGGTCAGGGTGCCTTGCTCCAATGCAAAGCAATTCTTGAGTGCTCAGCTAGTGACCTTTTTCCCCTGACGGGTACCGGTGGTGGCCGGGTATTCACCCTGACCAGCACGGGTGAGTGTGGTGCGAGGGTTAACGAGGTTGCACGGCGTAATGTTGAGGTTAGGGTGAGATAATGCGTTACGCCAAGATTTTTCTGTTGCTTTTGTCGGTGGCGTTTAGTCCTCAGAGTTTAGCCGTGGTTTGCACCAACGTCTTTCAGGCTAATGATGGTGAGAACGCTGGCTTGACCGGGGGTGATGAGCAGTTAGACCTTTCTGGCGTGCCCTGGTCTTCGACTGGAGATTTGCCAGATGGACCATTAGGTTCCGGGGACTACTACGTCGGGGATGGAAGCTACGATCCGATTGTGCTGCTCCCGGAGGCAAAAGTCAGGATTTTTGTAGATGGGGATCTGACACTAGGTAATAACGCAAGAATTAATGCCAACGGAGATGCTTCGAAGCTGCTTATTGTGGTTCGAGGGGATATTGACGTCGGTAACGGAGCCATTATTTCCGGACTTCTATATGCAACCGGAGATATCGATATTGGGCAAGGACAAGGAGGAGGATCGTTACCTGATATTACCGGGGGCTTGGCTGCGGCAGGAGAAATAGATCTTCCTAGAAGGGCCCAAGTCGCTGTCGATTATACCGGTATAGATGATGGCTTGTTGACAGAGCTTTGCGTTTTCCCTGTTGAGCTCAGAGCAAATGGGATCAGGGGGCCAGTAGTAGAGGTTCAAGTTGGTGAAGAGGTTGAAGTCACTGCTATTGCGGAACAATGCCCTATTGCGGCCAGCCCTCCGTTCAGTGATCGCTGGGTTGACCGCTGGTACCTGAATGACCAAGTTATAGGTGGTTACCGTGGCGACCTATCACCCTGTGAGCGAGCTCCAGTGTTTTTAGATTCCAGAGAGTTTCAATCTGAAGGTGATTATATTTACCGATATGAGACTGAGTACTGCGACAGTTTTTTTTGTTTTGGGGATCGGGAGCCATTTGAAATCGCGGAGCTTATAGTCAGGGTTGTTGCGGCTGATGCAGCAATCGACCATTACGAGATTAAACATGATGGTGTGGCTCTAACCTGCCAACCGGAAACTATAGAAATCCGGGCTTGTGCCAATAGTACCTGCACGGAGTTGGTACCTGATATTTCTGCGGTTTCGCTCGCCCCTTCGAGTGGTTGGATAGGAGGGAACACAGTAGCCCTTGAGGCTGGAAAGGGCTCTGCAACTATTCAGATAACTGACTTTGAAGGTGAGGTTTTCTCTGCATTTTTAGGGGTGACTGGCTCAACCCCTTCTGTTCAGCCGCAACCCGAGACGTTGTGCAAGGTAGGCGGCTCCCTTTCTGCTGAGAATTGTGAGTTGCTTTTCTTCAAATCAGGGCTCGCCTTCGATGTGCCGCCACTCATTTCCCACCGCCCATCTGGGCCCTTTCAATTGCGTGCAGTTCGCCAGGACGATGACACTCAAGCGTGTGTATCTGCATTTGAAGGTAGTGTGGAAAAAGTTGTCCGTTTTTCTTCGGCATACTTAGACCCGAATGGTGATAATAGGACTAATAAACGGCCTGTTAGTGTAAACGGTAAAGAGGTCAGCCTTGATAGTAATTCTCCGACAGGTCTCACTTTATCCTTTGATGATCAGGGTGTTGCTGAGATTGATGTCAGCTATCTTGATGCTGGGGAGGTTCAGCTGTCAGCTTTGTACCTTGGTTCTGAGGCTACAGGTGATGACGGTCTGGTCATGCCGGGTGTGGATAGCTTTGTCGCTGTACCTGCAGGGTTCTGCGTGACCTCAGCCGGCGATTGCTCCGCAGGTGATTCTTCATGCCCACCTTTTCGCAAGGCTGGTGAGTCGTTTGACCTCAGTATTCAGGCCGTAGGATGGCAAAGTGATGCCGACAGCGATTTCTGCATCGGTAACCCGACCACGCCCAATTTCATGCTTCCCGATATTCCGCTGCAGCTGGAGTTGGTTGAGCCGAACGAGGTGGGTGCTGTACCGGGCACATTGCCAGAGGGAGCTGAGTCCTATGTTCACAGTCGATCATCCGATGCAACAGAAGTGGTTAGCCTGAGTCAGTCCGAAGTAGGCGTGTTTCGATTCAGAACAGCTCCGGAGCCTGGGGCTTACCTGGAGCGAGACCTTCCACCGGCCGTTAGCCAGCCCATTGGCCGCTTTTATCCGGACCGCTTCAGGGTGACCGTAGAAGACGGTGAGCTTGGCGGAGAGTGTGAGCCGGACGCCTTTGTTTATACCGGTCAGGAATTTGGCTGGAAGCTGGCGGCCTCTGCACTAATAGAGCCCTTGTCCATTCAGGGAGAGGTGACCAAGAACTACACCTTCGACGGCTTCCGAAGCTTGTTTGAAGATGACATCACAAGATCCGGTCCTGAAGAGTTGGTTGCACTCAACAACGATGATGAGCCGATGAAGCTTGGCTCTGACATGAAGGGGGCTGCCTTGACAGTGTCTAGTCCGGGCCAGCTTGAGTACCGCTATCACTCCGAAGACAAGTTCTGGTTCGAGAAAACCCCGGCTGCCAGAAGGGCGCCTTTTTATCCTAAGGTTCAATTTGCCTTGTCAGATATTGAAGACGGTGATGGTGTGAGAAGCGAGTTGCCTCGCAACGATATTCGGCCGGAAATGCCCGCTGAGGTACGTTATGGCCGGCTGGTGATGGAGAATGTCTATGGCCCGGAGAATCTCGAGCCCCCGGCCGTTCTCCGAATGCCTTTTGAAGTCGAGGTTTTTGATGGGGACCGGTTTGATCGGCACAGTGATGACAGTTGTAATAGCTGGAACGCAGATGGCGTTAATGTCGTTGAAGCACCGGCTCGTCATACACTCAAACCGGACTCTGGTACTTTTGTGGACGGCAAGGGCGAGCCATTGAGCATCAGCCCTACAGGGGAGCGAGGAACCGACGTATTGGAGTGGAGCGTGAGTACTTGGCTACAAGACTTCTGGGGTCGTGAACCAGAAAACCCCGGTGAGCCTGCAGAAGGTGAACTCCAAAACCCCCGCGCCACCGCCACCTTCGGCGTCTACCGGGGCAACGACCGCATCATCTACTGGCGCGAAGTCCCCGCCAACTGATCTTCGCCGAAGGCCGGAAGAGGTTTACTCCTCCTCCCCCTCCGGATGGTCCATCCCCAACTCGTTAATTTTCCGCGTCAGCGTATTCCGCCCCCAGCCCAGCAGTACCGAGGCGTCCCGGCGGCGGCCGCCGGTGTGTTTCAGGGCGGCTTCGATCATGATTTTCTCAAACTCCGGCACGGCAGTGTCCAGGATGGCTTTCTTGCCCCGTTTCAGTTCCAGTTCGGCCCAGTTTTTCAGGCCTTCCTGCCAGGTCTGGCCTGTGCCGGTGTTGTCGGCTTCGGCCTGGTGTAGCAGTTCCGGGGGCAGGTCGTCTACGTGGATTTCCCGGCCGCTGGCCATGACGGTCAGCCAGCGGCAGGTGTTTTCCAGTTGGCGCACGTTGCCGGGCCAGGGCAGGGTGGTCAGGTATTCTTCCGCATCTGGCCGCAGGATTTTTGCTTCTACCGCCAGTTCCTTGGCGGCCCGCTTCAGGAAGTGCTGCATCAGCTTGGGGATGTCTTCCCGGCGTTCGGCCAGTTTGGGCAGGTGTACGCGGATTACATTCAGGCGGTGGAATAAATCCTCCCGGAAGCTGCCTGCTTGTACCAGTTTTTCCAGGTCCTGGTGTGTGGCGGCGATGATGCGCACATCCACTTTGATGGGGGTGGTGCCGCCTACCCGGTAGAACTCGCCATCGGCCAGTACTCGCAGCAGTCGGGTCTGGGTGTCGGCGGGCATGTCGCCGATTTCGTCCAGAAACAGGGTGCCGCCGTTGGCCTGCTCAAAGCGGCCCTGGCGGGTGGCGCCGGCGCCGGTGAAGGCGCCTTTTTCGTGGCCGAAGAGTTCCGATTCAATCAGGTCTTTTGGGATGGCGGCCATGTTCAGGGCGATGAACGGGTTGTGGGCCCGGGGGCTGTGGTTGTGCAGGGCCTGGGCCACCAGTTCTTTACCGGTGCCACTCTCGCCGTTGATCAGTACGGTAATGTTGGAGTTGGAGAGCCGGCCGATGGCGCGAAACACTTCCTGCATGGCGGGCGCTTCACCGATGATTTCCAGGTTTTTCTGAACCGACTCCATCTGGGGTTCCGCCGCGGCCTTTTTCTCGTGGCTGTGGGCGATGGCCCGCTTAACCAGGGCCACGGCTTCATCCACATCAAAGGGTTTGGGCAGGTATTCGAAGGCGCCGGTCTGGTAGCTGGTCACCGCGCTGTCCAGGTCGGAGTGGGCGGTCATGATGATAACGGGCAGGTCCGGGTGCTTTTTCACGATCCGGGACAGCAGGGTAATGCCGTCTACGCCGGGCATGCGGATGTCGCTGATGATGGCATCTGGCTGTTCGTGCTCCAGGCGCATCATGATGCTTTCACCGCTGTCGAATACGCGGGGGTGCAGGCCGGCCTGGGTAAGGGCACGGTCCAGTACCCAGCGGATGCTTTTGTCGTCGTCTATGATCCAGACGTTTCCCGTTCGGCTCATTGGTTGTCCTCCAGAGGCAGGAAGATGATGAAGTCGGTTCTTCCCGGTTCACTCTCGCATTCCACCAGCCCGCGATGCTGGCCGATGATGCTTTGGGTAATGGAAAGCCCCAGGCCCGTGCCGGATGCCCGGCCACTGATCATGGGGTAGAAAATGTTTTGCAGCAGTTCCGGCGGAATGCCCGGGCCGTTGTCGATAATGTCTACCCGGCACACCAGGCGATGGCGACGGTGGCCGATGGTGAACTGGCGCAGGGCCCGGGTGCGGAAGGTGATGGTGGGCATGTCGCCGCTGTGGCTGTCCACCTGGTTTTCGAAGGCGGCTTCCATGGCGTTGCGGGCGATGTTCAGGAAGGCCTGGATCAGCTGTTCCTTGTCGCCGGTGAATTCCGGAATGCTGGGGTCGTAATCCCGCTTCAGGCGCACCCGGCCCTTGCTTTCGGCTTCAATCAGGGTGCGTACCCGTTCCAGTACTTCGTGGATGTTGGTACTGGCCATCTGCAGGGCCTTGTTGGGGCCCAGCATGCGGTCCACCAGGCTGCGCAGGCGGTCGGCTTCGTTGATGATTACCTGGGTGTATTCGCGCTGGTCTTCGCTGTTGAGTTCCCTGTCCAGCAGTTGTGCCGCGCCCCGGATGCCTCCCAGCGGGTTCTTGATTTCATGGGCCATGCCGCGCACCAGGATGCGGGTGGTTTCCTGCTGGGAGATGATGTCTTCTTCCCGGCTGATGCGCAGCATCCGGTCTTTCGGCTGGATTTCGATCACCAGCTCGGTCGGGTCTACGCTGACCGGGGTTACCGAATAGTCTACGGTGAAGCGTGAGCCTGTCAGCAGGGCGAACTCGGCCTCGCGGCGGGTGTAGGACTGGCCGTTGTTGAGGGCTGCGTACAGGGTCTTCAGGGCGTCGCTGGAGTCGATCAGCAGGTCGCCCAGGGGCAGGCCCCGGGTGCGGGTCAGGCTGGTTTCGAACAGGTTCTCGGCCGCCGGGTTCAGGTAACGGATAGTGAGGTCTTCGCCCAGCACCAGAAGGGAGGTGCTCAGGCTGTCCAGAATGCTTTTGTATTTACTGTCCGGGGCGGCGGGCGGCTGCGACATCATGCTCGGCTTCCGTTTTCGTTTCATGCGTGTACCCCGGTTTTGCAAAATCCGAACCAGTTTTGCTGGCTCGCAGAAAAAAATGGGCAACGGCCGGGCGCGGGCTGGCCTGTGGGGCATGGCGGTGCTGTGGCTTGGTGCAGATGGTGCGGGAAAGGCTACAGGCAGCCGGCGATTTGCCCCTTCGCTGCCCAGAGTATGGCGTTAATGTGGTGCGCATGCACTAAATTGGTGCAACTGATTCCGGGTGCTACCGCTGATGTGTTATCGGCGCAGAACAGACGGGCGATGAACGGTAAAGCTGATACCGGGGCCAGTTTTCACCTGAACGCCCTGGTCGTCCACGATATGCACTCCCGCCTGGTGAGTGCCGCGATCAATGTTGTTCACGGTTACCGAGCCGGAGGAGCTCTGGCCTACGGGCTGGCCGTCGAGGGTGATTTCGTATTTGTGGCCACGCTGCAGGCCGGGGGTGCTGCGCACTTCAAAGGTGACGTCGCCACTGCCGCTGTGGAAGGCCTGGTCGTTTTGCGGGTGCACAAAAGTGAGGCTGTCGTAGTTGGCGCCTTCCTTCTGGACTTCTTGCCGCAGCTGGTCGGTTTCCCGCACCACTTCCGGTTTGGGCAGGGTGATGGTGGTCACCGGTTTTACTTTTACGGTTTCGCTGCCCTGCATCGGCTCGTCTGAGAAGGTGACGTTGCCCTGGGCATCCACATGCCGGTACACCTCTGCGTGGGCGCCGGCGGCGGCCAGTAAACAGAATCCGGTTACAAGGGCGAGAGGTGTTTTCATAATAAAGGCCTGCTTTGATCAACTGCCTCGATTATCGGCGCCGTTGGCGGGGTTTTCAACGGCTGGCGGGCTTGCTTGGGTTACATATCGTTAAGGGCCTCACAAAGCCAGCCATAAAAAAGCCCCGCACCGGGCGGGGCTAGCTGTTACCGAACCGCACCAAATTGGTGCGGCGGCTTAGCAGGAGTAATACAGTTCGAATTCAACCGGGTGAGTGGTCATGTTGATACGCTCAACTTCGCCACGCTTCAGGTCGATGTAGCCGGCAATCATGTCTTCGGTGAACACGCCGCCGCGGGTCAGGAACTCGTGGTCTTCTGCCAGGCAATCGAGCGCCTCCTGCAGGGTAGTGGCTACCTGCGGGATGTTCATGGCTTCTTCCTTCGGCAGGTCGTACAAGTCCTTGTCCATGGCATCGCCAGGGTGGATCTTGTTCTGGATGCCGTCCAGGCCGGCCATCATCAGGGCGGCGAAGGCCAGGTACGGGTTGGCTGCCGGGTCCGGGAAGCGCACTTCGATACGGCGCGCCTTCGGGCTGCTTACGTACGGAATCCGGATGGAAGCGGAACGGTTACGGGCAGAGTAGGCCAGCATGACCGGGGCTTCAAAGCCGGGTACCAGACGCTTGTAGCTGTTGGTGGCCGGGTTGGTGAAGGCGTTGATGGCCTTGGAGTGCTTGATGATGCCGCCGATGTAGTACAGGGCCATTTCGCTCAGGCCGGCATAGCTGTCACCTGCGAACAGGTTTTTGCCGTCTTTGTTCAGGGACATGTGCACGTGCATGCCGGAACCGTTGTCACCCACGACCGGCTTGGGCATGAAGGTGGCGGTTTTGCCGTAGGCGTGGGCTACGTTGTGCACGCAGTACTTCAGAATCTGAACTTCGTCTGCCTTGCGGGTCAGGGTGTTCGGGCCAACGCCGATTTCACACTGGCCGGCTGTGCCCACTTCGTGGTGGTGCACTTCGATGGTCAGGCCCATGCTTTCCATAGCCGCACACATAGCGCCACGCAGGTCGTGCAGGCTGTCTACCGGCGGAACCGGGAAGTAGCCGCCTTTTACGCCCGGGCGGTGGCCGATGTTGTTGCGGTCGAAGTCTTCGCCGGATACCCAGGCGGCTTCTTCGGAGTGCAGGGAGTACATGGAGCCCTGCATGTCGGTCTTCCACTTCACGGAGTCAAAGATGAAGAACTCGGGCTCCGGGCCAAACAGGGCGCCGTCGGCAATGCCGGTGGACTTCAGGTATTCCTCTGCGCGCTGGGCAACGGAGCGGGGGTCGCGCTCGTAACCCTGCATGGTTGTCGGCTCTACAATGTTGCAGGTGATGTTAATGGTGGTTTCTTCGGTGAACGGATCCAGCACGGCGGTATCGTCAACCGGCATCAGGATCATGTCGGACTCGTTGATGCCTTTCCAACCAGAAATAGAAGAGCCGTCGAACATCTTGCCGTCAGCGAAGAAGTCTTCGTCTACTTCAGTGGCAGGCAGTGTAACGTGCTGTTCTTTACCGCGGCTGTCGGTGAAGCGCAGGTCAACCCATTTGACTTCGTGTTCTTTGATCAAATCAATCGTCTTGGACATTGTGCATGCTCCGTAGTGATTTCGTGTTCGTTGTGCCGGATCGTTCTGTGTGCTGAGGCCCGATCTCTTGCAGGTGAAGGCAGCTTACCAGAAGCCTTTGGCCCTTACCTTTCAATTACGGCTACTCCTCACTAAGCAAGTGCCTTGCCAGTTTTGTGTAACTGCGCCACAACAGCGCAGTGGCAAGGCTTTGGTGCGTTGTGTGTGCAAAAGTGTACGGCGGCCGGCCCGGAAATGCACCAGAATAGCGCACCACTTTGGTGCGAAAACCGGTGGATTGCCTGATATCAGTGCGCCGGAAGGGTTGGTTACATATTAGGCACTATTCTTCATATTATCGACATGGACTTTTCGATATACTGCGCGCCGCTAATTTCTGCAGGATACCCGTTGTGATTGATAAGCTTAGAAACGTCGCCATCATTGCCCACGTCGACCACGGTAAAACCACCCTGGTTGACCAGTTGCTGCGCCAGTCTGGCACCCTGGACCGTAAAGAGCTCGAAAACGAGCGCGTTATGGACTCCAACGACCAGGAAAAAGAGCGTGGCATTACCATTCTGGCAAAAAACACCGCGCTGAAATGGAAGGACTACGATATCAACATCGTAGACACCCCGGGCCACGCTGACTTCGGTGGCGAAGTTGAGCGGGTAATGAGCATGGTAGACAGTGTGCTGCTGGTGGTGGATTCCATCGACGGCCCCATGCCGCAAACCCGCTTTGTTACCCAGAAAGCTTTCGCAGCGGGCCTGCGCCCGATTGTGGTCGTGAACAAGATCGACCGCCCGGGTGCGCGCCCGGACTGGGTTGTAGACCAGGTCTTTGACCTGTTCGATAACCTGGGTGCCACCGACGAGCAGCTGGACTTCCCGATTGTTTACGCCAGCGCCCTGAACGGCATTGCCGGTATGGACCATGAAGACCTCCAGGACAATATGGACGCCGTGTTCCAGGCGATTGTTGACCACGTACCGGCACCTGCCGTTGACCTGGACGGCCCGTTTCAGATGCAGATCTCCCAGCTGGACTACAACAGCTTCCTGGGTGTAATCGGTATCGGCCGTATCATGCGCGGTAAAGTGAAAACCAACACGCCGGTGGTGGCTCTCGGTGCCGACGGCAAGAAGCGCAACGGCCGTATTCTGAAAATCATGGGCCACTCCGGCCTGCAGCGTGTGGAAGTTGAAGAAGCCCAGGCCGGCGACATTGTGTGCGTAAGCGGCCTGGACCAGCTGTTCATTTCCGACACCCTGTGTGATCCCTCTACCGTAGAAGCCCTGCCGGCGCTGACCGTTGACGAGCCCACCGTATCCATGACCTTCCAGGTAAACGATTCACCGTTTGCCGGTAAAGAAGGCAAGTACGTGACCAGCCGTAACATCAAAGAGCGCCTGGAAAAAGAGCTGCTGCACAACGTGGCACTTCGTGTTGAAGAGGGCGATTCAGCGGATAAGTTCAAGGTGTCTGGCCGTGGTGAGCTGCACCTGTCGGTTCTGATCGAGAACATGCGTCGCGAAAACTTCGAGCTGGCCGTAGGCCGCCCGGAAGTGGTGGTCAAGGAAGTAAACGGCCAGAAGGAAGAGCCGTACGAAAACGTGATCATCGACATCGAAGAGCAGCACCAGGGCGCGATCATGGAGCAGATGGGTCTGCGTAAGGGTGACATGACCAACATGATCCCGGACGGCAAGGGCCGAATCCGCCTGGAATACACCATTCCTGCCCGAGGCCTGATCGGTTTCCGGAACACCTTCCTGACCATGACCTCCGGTACCGGCATCCTGACCTCCACCTTCAGCCACTACGGCCCGGTGAAGATGGGTGACGTAACCAGCCGCCAGAACGGCGTTATCGTTTCCATGGCGACCGGTACTGCGCTGACCTACTCCCTGGAAACCCTGCAGAGCCGGGGCAAGCTGTTCCTCGACCCGGGCCAGGAAATCTACGAAGGCCAGCTGTGTGGTATCCATAGCCGCGACAACGACCTGGTGGTTAACCCCACCAAGGGCAAGAAGCTGGACAACATGCGTGCCTCCGGTAAAGACGAAGTGATCGGCCTGGTGCCGCCCATCAAGTTCACCCTGGAGCAGGCGCTGGAGTTCATCGACGACGACGAGCTGGTAGAAGTCACGCCCAAGTCGATCCGTCTGCGCAAGAAGCTTCTGACCGAGAACGAGCGTAAGCGCGCGGGTAAGAAGTAACGGGCTTTTTTGCCACGGAAGAACACGGAAGACACGGAAAAATAGAAACGAAGTTTTCCGTGTTTTTCCGTGGATTCCGTGGCAAAGCTATCCTTTATTTATCATCCCCATCCAACTCAGCTAGACTGCCGTTATCCCTGAAACGGAGTTCGTCATGCTGAACCTCTACCCCGATATTGAACCCTACGCCCGCCATCGCCTTGTGGTGGACGAACCCCATGAGTTGTACCTGGAAGAATCCGGCAATCCGGATGGCATTCCTGTGCTTGTGGTTCACGGCGGGCCGGGTGGTGGGTGTGAGGATTACCATCGGCGGTTTTTCGATGCCGAGCGCTTCCGGATTATCCTGATGGACCAGCGCGGCGCTGGCCGTTCCACGCCTTTAGCGGAGCTGGAAGGCAACAGCACCGACAAGCTGGTTAAGGATATGGAAACCATTCGCCAGTTTCTGGGCATTGACCGCTGGTTGCTGTTTGGTGGCAGTTGGGGCTCCACGCTCAGCCTGGTATATGCCGAAACCTACCCGGAGCGGGTTCTCGGGCTGGTGTTGCGGGGTATCTTTCTGTGCCGGCCGCGAGATATTCAGTGGTTCTACCAGGAAGGCGCGAGCCGGGTGTTTCCGGATTACTGGCAGGATTTTCTGGCTCCGATTCCCGAAGCCGAACGCGGTGATATGGTGACGGCCTACTATCGCCGGCTCACCAGCGCCAATGAACTGGAGCAGATTCAGGCGGCAAAAGCCTGGTCGATCTGGGAAGGCCGTTGCGCGACCCTGCATCCGAACCCCAAGGTGGTGGAGCATTTCGGCCACCCCCATGTGGCCATCGCCCTGGCGCGTATTGAGTGCCATTACTTCATGAACAACGCCTTTCTGGAACCGGATCAGATTGTGCGGGACGCGGGCCGGTTGGCGGATATCCCCGGGGTAATTGTGCACGGCCGTTACGACATGGTGTGCCCGCTGGATAATGCCCTGGCCCTGCACCGGGCCTGGCCGGAAGCCGAGTTGCATATTATCCGGGATGCCGGCCATTCCGCGTCCGAGCCGGCTATTGTGGATGCGCTGTTGCGGGGCGTAGAAGAGGTAGTGGCGAAAAGCCTGCCAGGTGCCGGTTGAGCATAGACTTATTATTGGCCTTCAAGGGCTTGCGGCCCCGCCGAGGGCCCTATACACTCTTGCGCGTTGCTGATTTTTAACCCTGTGCTCATCTTGCCAAGGGATGGAATGAAAGGACTGATCCAGCGCGTTTCCGAAGCCAGTGTAACGGTGAATGGGGAAAAGATTTCCGCCATCGGGCCGGGGCTTTTGCTATTGCTGGGTGTGGAAAAGGACGACACACAAAATGAGGCCAGGGACTTGTGCCGAAAGATCCTCTCTTACCGGGTATTCCCCGACGAGCAGGGCCGGATGAACGTGAACGTTCAGGACTCCGGTGGATCCCTGCTGATTGTTCCCCAGTTCACACTTGCCGCCGATACCGGCTCCGGTACCCGCCCGGGGTTCTCGCTGGCGGCTGCGCCGGATATGGCCAATTCCCTGTATCAGAATTTTGTGGCCCGGGCCCGTGCTGAGCTTGGGGAGAGTCGTGTTGGGGAAGGGCGGTTCGGTGCAGACATGAAAGTGGCCCTGGTAAATGACGGCCCTGTCACGTTCATGCTGGAAACCGGCAAAAAGGGTTAGTGCACAGAAATGTGACAGAGTTGTATCTGGCGCCTCACAAAAGGGCGGTAGATAAGGTAATGTTTGAGCCGGTTTGTGGTTTTGCTAGCTCGGACTGCGTTAGTTGATTGTTCTGGAAGCGGTTTTTGGGTTCTGGCCCTGATTTTGGTAGATAAAACCGGAATCTGTGGTCAAGCCATTGAGGAATAAAGAACTTTGCTTCCTGACCAAAAAAGGCTAAAAATTAGCCCGTGAAAATTTGCAAAAATGCAAACATTGTATTAAAACAGGTTCATCACCCTGAACTTTAACAAAGTTCTGTAAGTGGTTGAGAACTAAGGTTCGGGGCTTTCCCGGCCAGATAAAAAGAAGAAATGTCGGCCCTCTGTTGGAAATAAATGGGGGTTGATCGGGGTTCCGGTAAAGCCGGCATTTGCTGGATTTGCCAGTAAAAATCGGGGCTTACACCCGTCGAAAACCTGAGTTAACTCAAAAAGGAAGACGCAACATGAAAAAAACTATTCTTGCTTCTGCTATTGCAGCCGCAACCTTCTCTGGCGCTGCTCTGGCCCAGGAAAGCAACCTGCCGACCGTTTACGGTAACATTCAGTATGCTCTGACATACAACGATGTCGAGAACGAAGCTGGACAAAAGTTCAACGGCCTTGAGCATTTTGACAATGGCACCACACTTGGTGTTGCTCATGAGCATGAAATTGCTCCTGGCATCAAAGGCTTCCTGAAGCTCGAGCTGGAAGGCATCAACGCCGACGATAAGAGCAAGAGCAGCGGTATCGACGGTCTTGACGAGGCCTACATCGGGGTTCAGGGCGACAACTTCGGTAAAGTTTGGGTTGGTTCTGACGACTCTCTGTACGAGCGCAATATTGTCATCATTGGCAACTTCCACGAAGTTGGCTCTGATATCTTTGGTAACTATGACACCGGTGAAGGCGATCTGATTCAGTATGAATCTCCGTCGTTTGGTGGCCTGACTCTGGGTGCGGCCGTTCAGGTCAACGGGGATTCTGACACCAAGTCTTCGGATACGTTTGAAGGTCGAGTGCCTGCTCTCGATGAAAATGGTAACGTCATTCCTGGAGAATTTGTTACGGTTGCAGAAGATCGTAGTTCTGGAGATAAGTCATTCCCGTACCAGCTTGCCGCAACTTATGAAGTTGATGCTCTGAAGCTTGCTTTCGCGATGGACTCTAATGATGGTTCTGCTGGAGACAACGAGAATAGCTATGGCCTGTCTGCCACTTACGGTATGGATGATCTGACTCTGATTGGTGAGTATCAGACTCGCAAAGACGATTCCGACATCTTTGGTGTAATGGGTGTATATACTCTGGGTGCAAACCAGTTTGCCCTGGCTTACCAGATGGAAGATGATGACGTGACTGGTGATAAGAACGACACCATCACCATTCAGGCTCTGCATAACCTGTCCAGCAACATGTACGTGTATGTTGAAGGCTATATTTCCAGCGCTGATGCCGATAAAGATTACGAAGTTGGTTCATTTGCCGCCGAAGGCGACGAGCGCTCCACTCTGGCGCTTGGTGCTGTTTACTACTTCTGATCAGCTAACCAGCTAATCCAGTAGTACCAAAAAGCCGGTGACTCAGGTCACCGGCTTTTGTATTTTAGGGCTGCCCATTTTTATCGGAGAACCGAAGCCCATGGCCACAGAACTCGAAATCAAGCTCACCCTGTCTGAGGCTGTCCAAGCCAAAGCCCTTGAGTGGTTGCTGGCCAGGCCGGAAGCGAGTGACGGCCGGCGCAAAACCCTTATCAACCGCTATTACGACACCCCGGACGCCGCCCTTAACCGTGCTAAGGCCGCCTTGCGGGTGAGGCAGGCAGGTGACCGGTTTATCCAGACCCTGAAAACCAAGGGCGAGTTTGTAGATGGTGCTCATCGGCGTGAAGAGTGGGAGTGGGAACTGTCTGGTCCGGATCTGGATTTATCGCTGCTGGAGCAAACGCCCCTGCATGGCCAGGTCGACCTGTCAGCCCTTGCGCTGGCGTTCGAAACCAACTTCCAGCGGCAGGTGGTGATGCTGGAATCTGGCAGCAGTGTTATCGAAGTGGCTGTGGATTCTGGTGAAATTCTCGGCGGCGGCCGTTCGCTGCCGTTGCACGAGGTGGAGTTCGAGCTGAAAGCCGGCGAACCGGGCGAGTTGATGCGTTGGGCGAAGGCGCTTGCCTGCGAAGTTCCGGTGTTCCTCAACCTGGTCAGCAAGGCCGAGCAGGGATATTTCCTTGCGGGTATTTACCGGCCTGAGATTCTCGTTTGCAGTGAGCCCTTATCGGTAACGAAGCTGCTGCATACGCTGAGCGTAAGCTGGCTGACCGGTGAGCCGGTCAAGCTGCCCCCAAGCGCTTTAAGTGCGATCACTAAAGCGGCCAGCGCAGCCGGATTTGATAAGGAGTGGCAAGAGCTCAGTCATTCACTTCAGTCCGGCATTGCAGCTGCTGACCTGATTCGAAAATTCCCGCAACTTGGCCGGTTGCAGTTAGCACTGGCCCTTGTCGGCTAGCCGGTTCAGGAACCGCTTTCTTTTTCAGCGGCAGCCTCTGCCGCGGCCTTTTGCTCATTCTGTTCGTGCATGGATCGCCACTGGGCTAAAAAGTCCCGGTAGCGATCCAGTGCTTCTTCCACCACGGAAACTTCCGGTGTGTCCGTTGAGCGCACCAATACGATCAGCCCTTTTCCTTCCACTTCTTTGTTGGTTTCCGGATGGCAGATCACCTCGTTGTCGTGGTCGATATAAGCCAGTGCGGTGCCAATGCCGTGGCGAACCAGGGCGCTGACGATGTCAGCCCAGGTCAGGTCGTCCAGTTCCAGGTCGTAGCGGTGGGGGTGGTCACGCTCGTAGTTGAACATATCTTCCAGCACTTTCTCTGAACCTGGCGCCACCACGGCGCGCACCATGATTTCCGGGTAGGTTCGAACCGGCCGTATGATGGTTCTCACCCCCAGGGCCTTGAAGCGATCCCGGTTGGCATCACTCACGCATTCCACGGTGGTTTTGCCGCCAAGGTTGGACTCTGCCAGCCGGTGCGCGATATCGAAGGTCAGGCTGTCGGAGAAAGGATCGGACTCGTCGGCTGCGAGCACGATCACGTGCCTGGCACTACCGGCGTGGACGGATTTCAGCGCTTCCGGATCATTGCCTGCACCGTGGAAGTGCACCATGCCGCAATCCCGAAGCTCTGCCGGCAGGCCTCCGGGAAACTGTCGGGTCAGAAGCATGATCGGCACTGTGTGGTACTCTGGTATCGACCGAATCTGCGTGGCGAAGCGCATGAAGTATTGTTCGCCACCGGTGCGTGGGGTGTTGATGATTAAGATGTGGTCTTTCATGTTGTAAATCCAGCGTCCGGAGAGGATTCGTTCACGGCGGTAGAACCGGTATTCAATATAGTCGCTGACAATCAGTGTGAGCAGGGTGATGGCAGTTACAAACATCAGCACCACGGTACTGATGCGACCGATGGCGGTTACCGGCGCGTAGTCACCATAGCCTACGGTGACCAGTGTGGTCATTGTGAGCCACACAGCTTCGAAAAAACTCAAAGGCTCTACAGCCCAGAGGATCAGGATCTGCGAGGAAACCAGAGCTCCCAGTGTCAGGAATAGCCGGCTGATGCGTTGGCGGATCAGCCCTCCCATTGGGAGGTGTGGCTGCGAGTGTTCCGGGTTCAGCGGGCGACGATTGCGCATCATGGAGTGGGGCTGCCTGTTCAGTCCGTGGCAAGTTCGTTATACAGTACCGGAAATATATCAGAGAGACAGGGGTTTGCGTTATGTCTGAGCCTATGGGGTCGTTACCAGCGGAGCTGTCACAGGCGGATGTTGCCGAGGCCTGCGCCCGCAGTGTGTTTCTGGCCCAGACGCTGGAACGTTATCCGGAGCAGGTTCAGGCTGCCGTTAAGGCTCGCCCGCTGACCGAGCCGACTACAGAAGCGTGGCTGAAACAGCGCTGGGGCGATTTCCTGGCTACCGTTGATGCCGAACCGACGCTGCATGCCGCCCTTCGCCAGTACCGCCGGGAAGTCCAGTTCCGCATTATCTGGCGCGACCTGATGAACTGGGCAGACCTGAACGAAACCATGCTGGCCACCAGCGCCTTTGCTGATGTGGCCATTGATGGCGCTCTCAGCTGGCTTTATGAAAAGGTCTGTGAGGAGTTCGGTACCCCCATGGGTTGCGACCCGGTGACCGGTGCCCATGTGCCCCAGAAAATGGTGGTGCTGGGTATGGGCAAGCTGGGCGGGCGGGAGCTGAACGTTTCCTCGGATATCGACCTGATCTTTGCCTTTCCCTCCAAGGGGGAAACCGAAGGTGGCCGCCGGGCCCTGGATAACCAGCAGTTCTTCATCCGCCTTGGCCAGCGCCTGATACAGGCGCTGGACCAGATTACGGCGGATGGTTTTGTGTTCCGGGTGGACATGCGCCTGCGGCCCTACGGCCAGAGCGGTGCCCTGGCGCTGAGTTTCGCAGCACTGGAAACCTACTACCAGGACCAGGGTCGGGACTGGGAGCGCTACGCCATGGTCAAGGCCCGGGTGGTGGCCGGCGACCAGCGGGCAGGGCAGGTATTGATGGAAAGCCTGAGGCCCTTTGTTTATCGAAAATACATTGATTTCAGCGCCTTCGAATCCCTGCGCACCATGAAAGACATGATCAGCCGGGAAGTTCGCCGCAAGGGGTTGGAGAACAACATCAAGCTGGGCAGCGGCGGTATCCGCGAGATCGAGTTTGTGGTCCAGGCGTTTCAGCTGATCCGTGGCGGGCGTGACCGGGAGCTGCAACAGCGGGAATTGCTGAACATCCTCAAGGAACTGGAAGAGCTGGAACTGCTGCCGTCTTCTGTTGTGAAGGAATTGCGCGAGGCCTATGTGTTCCTGCGCAACCTGGAGCACGCCCTGCAGGGGATGGAAGACAAGCAGACCCAGGTTCTGCCGGACGACGAACTTTCCCAGACCCGGGTTGCCCGCATTATGGAGTTTGATGACTGGGCCGCCTTCCAGCAGGCGCTGGATGAGCATCGCAATCGCGTTGCCCGGCACTTCGCCAACATCATCGCGACCGAGGACGAGGAAGGCGATTCCGAAAACGGCGTTGATGACGGCTGTTACGAGCTCTGGCTGGCAGAAATGGAAGAGCCCGCCGCTATAGAGTGGCTGGAGGAAAAGGGCTTCGAAAACCCGGAAGACAGTTACAAGCGCCTGGCGAGCCTGCGGGACAGCCGAACCGTGCAGACCCTGCAAACCCAGGGCCGCAAACGCCTGAACCAGTTCATGCCGTTATTGCTGAACGCGTTGATGGATGTTGAGAATGCGTCGGAAACCCTCGACCGGGTATTGCAGCTGGTAGAGGCCATTTTGCGTCGCACCGCCTACATGGTGCTGCTGGTGGAAAACCCCGGCGCGCTTACGCAGCTGGTGCGCCTGTGTAGCGACAGCCCCTGGATTGCCCGCCTGCTGGCTGAAACGCCGCTGCTGCTGGACGAACTGCTGAATGCCGAGAGCCTGTACAGCCCGCCTGCCAAGGAAGAACTGCAGGATGACCTGCGCCAGCAGATGCTACGCATTCCCTACGAAGACCTGGAAGAACAGATGGAGGCGTTGCGTTACTTCAAGAAGGCCCATGTGCTGCGAGTAGCCGCGTCTGAGCTCAAGGGCACCTTGCCCCTGATGAAGGTGAGTGATTACCTGACCTGGATTGCCGAGGTGGTGCTGGACCATGTGGTGGATGTGGCCTTCTCCAACCTGGTCAGCCGCCACGGTTATCCGCGGCGGGCAGATGGTTCGGCGTGTGACACAGACTTCGCCATCATCGGCTACGGCAAGCTCGGCGGTATCGAACTCGGTTACACCTCGGACCTCGACTTGGTGTTTGTACACCAGGCCGATCCGCAACTGGCCACCGATGGTGACAAGCCCATCGACAACGCGGTGTTCTACACCCGCCTGGGCCAGCGCATTGTGCACATTCTCAGCACTCAGACGCCCTCCGGCCAGCTTTATGAAGTGGATATGCGCCTGCGGCCGTCCGGTAACTCCGGCCTGCTGGTCAGCACCTTGCAGGCGTTTGAGAAATATCAGCAGAACGATGCCTGGACCTGGGAGCATCAGGCCCTGGCCCGGGCCCGTGGCGTTGCCGGCTGCCCGGATACCCTTCAAGCCTTCGAGGGTATCCGTCACCAGATTCTGTGTACGCCAAGGGAGAAAGCTGCCCTGCGCCAGCAGGTGGTGGAGATGCGGGAGAAAATGCGCAGTAGCCTCGGCACGCCGGAAATCCGGCGGGACGAAGTGTTTCACATCAAACACGATGCCGGCGGTATTGTGGATATCGAATTCATGATGCAGTACCTGATGCTCGCCTGGAGTGCCGAGCACCCGGAGCTGACCCAGTGGAGCGACAATATTCGCCAGATGGAAGAGCTGGGCCGTGCCGGTGTATTGCCGGTGGAGGACACAGAGAAGTTGCGGGAGGTATACATTACCTTGCGTTCGACCATTCACCGCCGGGCGCTGCAAAACCTGAATAGCCAGGTGGAGGGCAGCGCATTTCAGGAAGAGCGTGACTACATCCAAAGTATGTGGAAAAAAGTCATGCTTGAGTAGCAAGCTAAATTTATTTCTGTCCGGCTTTCCTGCTAGAATGCTGGATCCCCGAAAACTGCTTATTCAGGAGCACTGTAGAAATGTCGATGGCTGATCGCGATGGCCTTATCTGGCTGGATGGTGAAATGGTTCCCTGGCGGGAAGCCAAAACCCATGTACTCACTCACACCCTGCATTACGGCCTTGGCTGCTTTGAAGGCGTGCGTGCGTACAACACCGCGAACGGCCCGGCAATTTTCCGGCTGAAAGAACACACCGACCGGTTGTTCAACTCCGCCCACATCCTGAACATGAAAATGCCGTTCAGCAAAGACGTGATCAACGAAGCCCAGCGTGCTGCGGTTCGTGAGAACAACCTGGACGAAGCCTACCTGCGCCCCATGGTATTCCTGGGCTCCGAAGGCATGGGCCTGCGCGCCGACAACCTGCAGGTGCACGTAATGGTTGCCGCCTGGAGCTGGCCGTCTTACATGTCGCCAGAAGCTAAGGAGCTGGGCATCAAGGTGCGCACCTCCTCTTACACCCGCCACCACGTGAACATCACCATGTGCAAGGCGAAGGCCAACGGCAACTACATCAACTCCATGCTGGCCCTGAACGAAGCCATTTCCGGCGGCGCTGAAGAAGCCCTGCTGCTGGACAACGAAGGTTACGTTGCAGAAGGCTCCGGTGAGAACATCTTCATCGTGCGCAACGGTGAGCTGCACACCCCGGAACTGACCTCCTGCCTGGCCGGCATCACCCGCGCCACCATCATCGATTTCGCCAAGGACCTTGGCCTGGTGGTGAAAGAACGCCGCATCACCCGCGACGAAGTGTACATCGCTGAAGAAGCCTTCTTCACCGGCACCGCCGCTGAAGTTCTGCCGATCCGTGAACTGGACGGCCGCCAGATTGGTGAGGGCAAGCGTGGGCCGATTACCGAGAAGCTGCAGGGTATGTACTTTGATGCGGTGAAGGGGAAGCTTGCTGCGCATCAGGAGTGGCTGACGGCAGTTCGCTAACCCGGAAATCGTGTTCGATCAGTGTAGAAGCCGCCCCAAGTTTCCCGTGGGGCGGCTTTTTTATTAGAGTTGTTGGTGAATGGCCTTGTGAGAGGTTCGGTGGTGGGCTCAGATACGGAAGTACACATAAGTCGCGATGGCATCAACGCACTGGTGGTGCCTGAGTGGGCAGAGCAGTTCGACCCTGATTGGTTTGACCCTGATTATTGGGGTGAGCGCGCGGTACCGGTTTCTTCGGGGGGGCGTGGGAGCGCCTGGTTTATTGAGCGCAGCCCGGAACATTGGGTGCTTCGCCATTACCGTCGGGGAGGATTGGTCGGAAAGCTGATACGTGATCGGTACCTATACGCAGGCGAGGTGCGCGTGCGCGCGTTCGTTGAATTCCGACTGTTAGTCCAGCTCCGTGTTTTGGGGCTGCCTGTTCCTAAGCCCGTGGCTGTTGTGTACCAGCGCAAGGGGGTACTTTACTCCTCGGCCATTATCATCGAACGCTTGCAAGGTGTTCGCCCATTAGGGGATGTTGCTCTGTCCCTGGACGCAACCCGTTGGCGCGAAATTGGGCAAGTGATTCGTCAATTCCATGATGCGGGTGTGTATCACGCGGATTTGAACTGTTTCAACATCCTGGTCGGAGAGACTTCAACCCACCTGATAGACTTTGATAAAGGTGAGCTGCGCTCCCGAACCCCTTATCGGACTTCCTGGAAAGGTAATACGTTAGATCGGTTGAAGCGTTCCCTGAATAAGGCTTATGGCGAAGAGCTGGAGCGTGAATGGCAGTTTTTCCTTGAGGGGTACAACGCCTCCACTAACGTTTGATGAGAGAGCTCAATAGATCCGCCATAGCCTGTTTTTGGTTTACCATTGAATACTGTTGGGCAAGACTTGCCGCCGCCTGACTAGCTCGCTTTCCTGCGTCAGGGTCTGTCAGCATGTTCTGCGCGGCTTTACCCCACTCCTCCAGGTTGTAGCCACTGATTACCTCTGGCACTGAGTGATCCTGCATCAACTCAGCGACGCCGACGTTGTCACTTGCGATTGTAGGCACTCCACAGGCCAGCCCCTCCAGAACTACACGGCCATATTCTTCCAGTAAGGCGGGGAATATGTGCAAATCCAAGGCATGAAACAGTTCGTGGACGTTTGGTACCGGGTCGATAAATCGAATCCGGGACTGCAGGCCGTTTACTGATATCTGGTCGGCAAAACGAGTACTGTTGGATTTCCCCACGACAAGGAATTCAATCGGAAAGGATGTGTTTGCTGCAAGAAATCCGGCGACCTCCAGAAAGAAACGAACGTTTCGTTTGGTAAAGTCTCCGGAGGTGATCAGTCCAACAACCTTGGATGTTTCAGGGAGCTGCAGTTCTCGGCGAGCTTTACACCGGAGTGCTTCTTTGTCAGACACGTTGAACAGACTGGTGTCAACGCCCTGATAGAAAACTCGTAGTTTGTCGTTGGGCACTGAATATCGCTGCTGGAAATCATCGGCCATAAGCTTGGAGTTGGTGATGAGCGCCCGATAATCTCCTGCCGAGATGACGGAGTCATGGAATGCTGCAACATCAAGTTCAGGTGTGCCGCATGTTTCTTCATGCAATCTGACACAGTTGTGCATCACCAGGATGTCATTGCTGTGGCTGTCACCATGACTGAAAAAGAGGTCGTAGGGGTTTGCTCTCAGCCAGTGTTGTACACGCTTATCAAACCAGGTTCGGCGATAGGCCCCTTTGATTGGCCATCGCATGATGCGAACAAAATCCGCTCCACACTCATCCAGGATTTCTCGGTTATACCGTTCAGCTATGATCGTAGTTTCATAGCCCAGGGCCTTGAGGTACTTGCAGTGCTCGATAACGTTCCGAACCGCACCCGTGTGTCTTTGGATTTGCCTGATAGCGATGACGGCTCTCAATGTAGACTCTTCCTGTTAGTGTTACAGATGAACCAGGCTGCGACAGAATAATATAATCCAAAGTTCTGAAGAATTCTCCTCTGATCAAACAGAGTGATGGTAAGTCCAAACAAGATGAACGATAGAAAAATCACAGCCAGCGTAACACGCAGAATATGGTGGTTCAGATGGCTGCCAGGGCGAGGTGTGGCCAAGTAGAACAAGGGAAGGGTCAGCATCAAAAGTAGAAGAAACAGACCTATCAGGCCGTGAGAGGCAAGCTGATACAGGTATTGATTGTGTGGCTCGGAAGAGAAATCTGACATGAGTGGTTTTAGTTGCCCTTCGGAAATCCGGGTCAGGATTTCCGTTCGGTATCCCGAGAAACCTGAGCCAATAAAAGGGGCCTCGGTGACAACGTTCAGCGCGGCATCCCACATGAGTAGGCGCATTCCCATGGAGGTATACATCTGACCTTCTGAGAACTTATCAATCTCATTCAGGGTTAACTCGTATCGTTCGGATATTGGGTCAACAAATTTGACTGAGACGATGGCAACCGAAGCGACGAGAGCGAGTGTAATGACAAAGTAACGGATTTGGTTTCGGGTAACACTGAACCAGAATCCAATGGCGAGAAGTGCCAGAAACAAAGCAACCAGGCCGCCCCGGGATCCGGACTCCATAAAGGCTATCAGTGCGCCAACACTTCCCATCGCGGCTATCACATACCAGTGACGCTTGCTCTGGGTGAGTAATCCTCCAACGCAGAGTATCAAGGTAATAAGGGCGATATTGCCAAAATGGATGGCATGAACCAGTCCGTCTAACCTGCCCTCGCCGTCGTGCACAATCCAATACGCCAGAAACACCAGACCGCTCAGCGAAAAACTCAGTAACAGATCCTTTGCCCGGAACCGCGCGTGAAACAGGAGTGCGATGACAGGAATGCTGATCAAGAGCAGGGCGTGTCGCTCCACACGGGATTTTGCGAAATCGCTGGGATCAACGAGCCAGTAAATAATGATTGACCACATAAAGAAGAGAAAAGGTGCGGCAACGAATAGCAGGGCCTTTGGTTCAAAGCAAAGTCTCCTGCGAACGTTGGCGCTGATCGCAAATGAGACGATTCCGGCGAGCCCCAAAAGATACCAAAGGGCACTGCCGTACCCATCAACGATGACGCTGAGTGCAGGGAAGGTGCCAATGACGATAAGCAGTAAATATTTGAGGGCGGATGCCAGGCCATGTTGTGCTGGGGTCATTTGATGCCGCCTGACTCACTGCTGCGTCTGTTTTTGTAGAGCTTGACGATGGTCTCCAGCTTGACAGGATGCACATGGACCAAGCGTTTCAGAAACAGGTTTGCCTTCACTGAAGCCGGTGCTTTAGGGAAATCCGGGTCGCAGTAACGGCGATAAATCTCTTGCCACTCCCAGTGTTGCCACTGGGCGCATTGCCCTTTGGTACGAGAGATTCGGGCGGTTCCGAGAAACTTCTGGCAAAGCCCCAAGCCGAGGTCGGCAGGGGAGGCTATTACCAGGTTGTTGGCGAAACAAAGATCAGACTGCTCCAGCCGGCTGGCTGATCGATCCAGTAACTCGTTGACATGTATTGAAGTGTCAAATTTCTGTAGGGCCTTTATCCAGAACATCTGAGTGCAATCGGGCGGATAACTTTTGTACAGGGCACCTTCATTATCGTGAATAGGGTCTTGGGCATCCTCAAAAAGATCGAGATCCCAAAGGGTTCGCAGATCTTCGGTTAAGCCAAAATAGAAAAAGTCAGAGAGATGGAAGGGTACCCGGAATCCTTTAGCGTACTGTCTGGTGAATACGTTTGAGACGACAACTCTCTCTTTCAGAAAGCAATGCGTTGAGGTTCTTTTGGGGTATTCACGTTGCAGAGCTACGAAGTTGTTTCCCGTCAGATAGTTGTCACTACGTAATTTGACCGCGTATTTCGTGGTGACCTCTCTCAAGCCCTCACGTGTTGATACTATCTGCCTGTTATTGTTGAAGCGATGTGGCGCGCCGTCCCTTCCAAAAAACCTGACATTAGACCCGGGATCTTCGGATATGACGAGCCGATCGTAATCGAGCCCAGCGAGTTCCTGGCCGGGCCATGTTGAGAGAATCAGCGTGCTACCAGGAAGGTGCTGCCGAACTGACTCCAGGCATTTCTGGGTAATGCCTGATTCTTGTTCGCGGTCCTGAAAGCTCTGCACGGGGCCTTGGACAACCACGCTAATGTCAGAAAAGTCGCTCATTCTCATGCTCGTACCAGGTTTCATATGCCAATATCAAAGCCAATAGACTCTTCAAGCATTTCTTTGAGGTCGTCGCTGTTGCGTTTGATATTTATTGCGTCACAGCTTTTGAACGGGTTTGTTCTTGCGTAATCATTGATTACGATTCTCCGGCCATGCACCAAGCCAAAAATAATATCATCGTAAGGAATATTTAGACGCTTAAGTTGCTTGATGGTTGCTTCTCGAAAGCTTTCCTTCCGCGATGTAGTGATAATTATCTGAACCTTTCCAGATTTGTGTAGTTTGTTCAGGACCTGAATATTCTTTGTTATGCCATTTGTTTCGCCCCAGTACGGTGAGTTGTACTGGGCCGAGTTCTCTACCAGGGTTCCATCAAGGTCTACGAAAAGCGTAGAGTATTGAGCCTTATATTGATTCCATTCGCGAATCGTTCCCCAGTCACAATAATCTTCACTATGCAGGGCGTTGAACGTATGGCCGTCCAGGAGCATCTGATAGATAATGTTAGATATGTAAAGGTCGGGAGAGTCGCTGCTCAGTTTTTCATAAGTGTCCATAAAGGTTTGGGCTGACTCAAAAACGTAGCCTCCCACACAGAATGTTGAGCTAACGATCTTTTTCTCAACAATATTTTGGACAAAGCCATACTCATCAATGTCTATATAGCTTTTGTTTCGTGCGTTAACGGTTTCTAGCTCGTGGAGATCCAGACAACAGACGTGGTTTCCCTCCCTCATGGGAGCAGAGAACTGGTTGTCAGAGTCTTTAATGAATATTGGACCGGTGATGCCCGCAGTCTTGAGTCCTTGATAAACCGTCTCGGGCTGGTTTCGTGTGCGTTCTTCCAGCATGATAAAACGAAGTTTGTCTCTGTGGCCAATTTCATCAAACTGAGTTTCAATCGCGATTCTTACGGAATGTTTGTCTTCATGCTCCTGTAAGCAGATCAAGTTGATACTTTCAAATTTATCCAGGTCCAGCTTCTTGATCGCTTCAACAATCATCATGTGGCCCCTGGGGTGAGTAAGGAGCCATTTTGGTTTCATGTCTGGGAACCGTGATGAGCTTCCAGCAACTGGCAGAATAAGGTGCATTTAGTCCTCCAGAGTCTTCAGGGATGTTTGAATGAAATTTAAAGTGGTTGTGTCGTTGGCGTACGGCAAAATTCTTAGAACGTTGACAGATTGGAGTATGTTGTACTCTTTCCCGGAGATTCCGAGAGCTGAAAGCTTACTTTTTGTAAATATATCCAATTGCCGGAGGCCTTGGCAGACTCGAAGATGAGAGAATGGCTTTTTGGACTTGGTGAGAGACCAGTGAAGGTGTGTATCCTGTCGAAGCTTGACTAGGTCCATGATTGGGGAGTCGATGTAGCTGTCCAGGAAATCGAATAGGCCGATGCAATTACCATTGGCAGAAAAAACGATGTTGGACAGGGTAAAATCGCCGTGACACCAACCATTCGGAATATTAATTTCTTTTTTTGTTAATCGGTCACGCAATTTATTCCCGAAGAGCTGGTCGATCTCTTGTTTGTGAGGCTCCCCTGAAACGTTGCGAGAGATTTCATCCAGCTTTAACAAAGCCGACGTATTAACTGTTTGGTATTCGGTTCGCAGGTTGTGATCGATGAAGCCTTCGATTGCTTTGATACTTTGCATTAACGCAGGCACGGAACAAACGCCAAGGAAGTCGATGAAGTTCAGGTAGGGTAGAAATTCCATTCGTGCGGAATAGAGGCCGGGATTATCCGCTTCATCATAGAGTTCTGGGACTATTATGGCAGGGTTCGTGAGTGCGTGTCGGAAGTTGTCTTGTTTGCGAATTTGTGCCTGGAGACGCGGAATATACGACGGGAGTGCGCATTCTTTTTCAACCATGATTCGCTGGTCATGAGTAAGCAGCCTTACGGTGCATCCCGAATTGCCAGAAATCTCAATTGAAGGCTGATGTGGCATTCCCGTTCCTTACCTTTCTATTTGGTCTTGTGTAATCACACTAGACCGATGATCTATCGTGGATAATCTGGCCAATATGCGTTAGCAGAGATAGTGATGCCTCGTTGTTCGGCAACGTCACAAGGAGGCTGCCAGTCAACACCCTTACCTTTGTGCCGATACCGGCTCGTTCCGCTGCTGCAACGTCACTTGGTTTATCCCCGACCATAATGCACTCCGCCGGGTCCAAATCAAACTCCTCAATCCCCCTCAATATCATCCCCGGCTTAGGCTTCCTGCAATCACAGTCTCGTTCATCAGCAGGCCCAAAGTCCGGATGGTGGGGGCAATGATAAACCTTGGTGATGGTCACACCCTGTTCCTTGAATCGTTCTACCATCCAGTCTGTTAGCTCCTGGAATTGAGCTTCTGAGTACATGCCTCGGGCAATGCCGGACTGGTTGGTGACGACAATCAGCAGATAACCCTGTTCCTGGAAGTGCCGGCAGGCCTCGAATATACCATCGACAAACTCGAAATCTTCTTTGCGATAAACATAGCCGTGATCCACGTTGATCACGCCATCCCGGTCCAGAAATACGGCTTTGTTGGTCATAGGTTCTGTTCCTGAATATAGCGGTCCAACATGTCGATAACGTGTTCCGTCGTGATGTTCTCCATCAGTTCTTTGCCCTTGAGCCTCTGGCCCCAGCGGCTTTGTTCCGGCGTTTCCCCTCGCACCTGTTTCAGGGCGGGGGTGTAGGCGTCTACCACGTAGTTTTGCCAAAGGTAGGGACCGGTACGTTTCGGGTTGCTGTGAGCATACAGGCCAATAACGGGCGTGCCGGCGGCAACGGCCATGTGGGCCGGGCCGGTGTCTGGTGCGAGCACAAGGCTGGCCTCGCCAATCAGGGCGAACAATTGCTTCAGGCTCGACTGGCCAACCAGGTTATGCAGGGAGTGTTTGGCCTGGCCCTGAATGTTGGCCGCCAATTGCTTTTCATGATCGGCCGGCCCGCCACACAGATACACGGAAAAACCCTGACTGGCGGCATGGTCAGCCACGGCCGCGTATCGCTCGGGCAGCCAGTTGCGCTCGGCGTTGGAGGCGGCGGGGGTGATAATAAGGTGTTTGCGGGTGCCCGGGTCGAGCTGGGCTTTGGCCCAGTCCCGCTCTTCCGCATTAACCGGAATGTTCCAGTCGGGTGCTTCGAGGGGGATGCCCAGCGTTTTCTGGAACTGCCGGAAATTGTCCAGCACGTGGACCTTGTCCGTTGGCTCGATCCGCTCGTTGATAAACAGGCTGTGCAGCTCTTTGCTCTTGGCTTTGTCGTAGCCGATTCGTCGTTTGGCGGATATGCACAAACTGGCGAGGTTCGCTCGCAGCGCAACTTGCATTAGCAGAAGGGCGTCAAATCGTTTGCCCTGGAGCTGGCGCCGAAGGTTGCGGAATGCGGCCAGGCCCTGTTTCTTGTCAAACACAACAAAGTTGACGCCGTCCATGCCTGTCATCAGCGCGGCTTCAGCCTTGCCGATCACCCAGGTGATCTCAGCTTCCGGGTAATGCTGCCGGATAGCATGAACCACTGCAGCGGCGTTGCAGGTGTCACCAATGGCCGACAGGCGCAGCAGGCAGATGGAGCGTGGCGCAGACAAATCAGCCTCGAACTTTCTTGATCAGCCCGGTGGTGGAACGGCCTTCAACTGTGGGCAGGATGGCAACCTCACCGCCGTTTTGCTGAACAAAGTCGGCGCCGACGATGGTGTCGATTGAGTAATCGCCGCCTTTGGCGAGCACCTGCGGATTCACCCGTTTGATGAGTTGCTCCGGGGTGTCGTTCTCCTCAGTGTTGTCGCCGAAGGGGATGACCCAGTCCACACAGGCCAAGGCGGATAGCACTTCCATCCGGTCTTCCAGTGAGTTTACCGGGCGTTCTTCGCCCTTCAGGCGACGCACGGAGGCATCGGAGTTCAGCCCGACAACTAGTCGGTCACCGAGCGCCCGGGCCTGGGCCAGGTAGCGCACATGGCCGGCGTGCAGAATGTCGAAGCAACCGTTGGTAAAGACAATCCGTTCGCCCTGTTGTCGGGCGTAATCAATGTGCAGCAGGCTCTGCTCGACACTGGGGTGGTAGCCGCTGGTTTTGGCCGACCACTGGTGGCTTGCGCGGGCTGCCAGCTCTTCCGGGGAAACGGTGGCGGCGCCTAGTTTGGCGACCACAATGCCAGCCGCAAGGTTGGACAGCCAGGCCGCGTCTTTCAATTCGAACCCGGCGCTCAGCAAGGTGCCCAGAGTGGCGATCACGGTGTCACCGGCACCGGTGACGTCACTCACTTCCAGGACTTCCGCCGGGAAATGGTGATGTTCAGTCTGGGTTATCAGGCTCATGCCTTGTTCGCTACGGGTCAGCAGCATGGTATCGATACCCGCTTCGGCCAGCATGGCGCGGGCAGAACTCAGCATCGCTTCATCGGATGAGGCTTCCCCACCGGCCGCCTTGAATTCGGTCAGGTTCGGGGTGATGACTGTGGCGCCCCGGTACAGGGAGAAATCCTTGCTTTTCGGGTCCACCAGCACTTGCTTGCCGGCCTTTCGTGCAGTCTGGATCAAGTCGCCAACACAGGCGAGGGTGCCTTTGGCGTAGTCGCTGATGATGACGGTATTGTATTGCTCAACCAGCTCGCCGTAACGTTTTTTGACGCTCTCGGCTTGGGCGACGGGGAAGGTATCTTCCATGTCGAGCCGAACCATCTGTTGATGGCGGGAGATAATACGGGTTTTGGATATGGTGCGTGCGTCGTCCAGTTCCAGAAGCTCGGAATGGACCTTTTCCTTGACCAGAAGATCCTTCAGCAAACGACCGTCTGTGTCGTTGCCGATGATGCCCAGAATGGCGGCCTGGCCGTCAAGGTGGGCAATGTTTCTGGCAACGTTGGCGGCACCGCCGGCCCGGTCTTCTGTGTGGGCGACACGTACCACCGGCACCGGTGCTTCCGGTGAAATGCGGTTGGTGTCACCGATGAAATAGCGATCGAGCATGACATCGCCAATCACCAGCACAGAGGCGTTCTGAAGTTGGTTCAGCCGGGCCAGGTCAAGCATCAGTCAAGGCCTCCGGACAGCACCACCTCATCCATTGCTTCACACAGCCAGTGGCCAATGAACATGTGGGCCTCCTGGATGCGGGCGGTTTCGTCACTGTTGATGATGATGGACAATTTGGCGATGTCTTTTACCTTGCCGCCGTCTCTGCCAGTGAGGGCAACGGTTCCGGCGCCAAGTTCGTTGGCGGCTTTCAGGGCCCGGTTGATGTTCTCGCTCTGGCCGGAGGTGGTCAGGCCGATCACCAGATCCTCAGGCTTGCCCAGCCCCAGCACTTGCCGCTCGAACACGGTTTCAAACTCGTAGTCATTGGGGTGCGCGGTCAGAATCGAGGTGTCTGTAGTCAGCGCGATGGACGCTAACGGGCCGCGCTCTTTCTTGTAGCGAACCATAAACTCGGCCGCCAAGTGCTGAGAGTCTGCTGCACTGCCGCCGTTACCCATAAAGATGACCTTGCCGCCGCTTTTCAGGCACTGCCGGGTAAGCTCGAGCAGTTGTTCCGCCACTTCTTGATACTCTTCCAGAATGGCAAAGGTTTTGCGGTGCCGTTCCAGAGTGGCGAGGTAGCTGCTTGGCTGGGACATGGGAGCCTCCGGTGTTAGCTTTCATCTGGGCGCGCCGGTGTTTCACGGCACCGGCTAGAAGGCGCAAAGTGTACCATGGTGGCTTAAGGCGTCCCATATGCTTTTTTCCGTACTAAACGGCTGTTAATGCAGTGTTCACAGTGTTCTTCGCCACTGATGTGAATGGTTTTGGCGGTTTTAGCTATGGGTAAAAGAGGTTAAGATGGCAGCCATATTCCGGGCCGTTGTCAGGCCCGCCCGCACGGAATTTTCAGGAGCCTTACCATGATTGTCGTCACTGGCGGTGCCGGTTTCATCGGAGCGAACATTGTCCACGCACTTAATCAGCGGGGCGAGACAGACATTCTCGTTGTTGACGATCTGACCGACGGCACCTATTTCCGTAATCTGGCGGAACTGGATATCACCGATTACATGGACAAAGGCGAGTTCCTGGAGCGGGTTAAGGCGAATGACCTGCCGGTGGGCATCCGGGCGATCTTCCACGAAGGGGCGTGTTCAGACACCACCGAGTGGGACGGCAAGTTCATGATGGAGAACAACTACACCTACTCCAAGGTGTTGCTGCATTGGTGCCTGGACCACAAAGTGCCTTTTCTCTACGCCTCCAGTGCGGCGGTCTACGGCGCCAGCGATGAGTTCCGGGAAGCGCGCGAGTGCGAACGGCCACTGAACGTCTATGGCTATTCCAAGTGGCAGTTTGACCAGTACGTGCGCACGATTCTGCCGTCTGCCCGTAGCCAGATTGTCGGCTTCCGTTACTTCAACGTCTACGGCCCCAGAGAGCAGCACAAGGGCAAGATGGCGTCCGTGGCCTATCACCTGCACGAACAGATCAAAGCTGGCCAGAATCCCAAGCTGTTCCAAGGTTGGGATGGCTATTCTGACGGTGGGCAACAGCGTGACTTTGTATATGTAGACGACGTGTGCAAGGTGAACCTGTGGTTCTATGATAATCCGGACCAGTCCGGCATTTTCAACCTGGGCACCGGCCGTGCCCAGTCGTTCCTGGAGGTGGCGGAGGCAGTCATTCAGTACCACGGTAAGGGCAAGGTGGAGTTCATCCCTTTCCCGGATGAGCTGAAAGGCCGCTATCAGAGCTTCACCCAGGCGGATGTCAGTGCGTTGCGTGATGCGGGCTATACCGATTCGTTCACTGACGTTGCCAATGGTGTAGCGGCCTACCTGGCTTGGCTGGATCGATGAAATATCTGGTGGTTGGCCCGTCTTGGGTGGGTGACATGGTTATGGCTCAGGCGCTGTTCATGTCCCTCAAGCATCAGGACCCGCAAGCAGAAATCGACGTGTTGGCCCCCGGGTGGTCGCTTCCGATCATCGCTCGGATGCCAGAGGTAAACAAAGGTATTGCGGCACCCTGGAAAAGTGGTGAGCTGGCCCTGAAGGCCCAGTGGCGATTGGCCCGAACGCTGAAAGGGTACGATAAAGCGATTGTCCTGCCGCGTTCGTTCAAGTCCGCTTTGATTCCTTTCTTTGCAGGCATTCCCGAGCGGGTTGGCTTCAGCGGGGAAGGGCGTTCGATTCTGCTGACCGATGCCCGGCGCAGACACCCAACCCGAGACGGCTCTACCATCACCGACAAAACCGTGTGGCGTTACATGGGGCTTGGGGCCAGCAAGGCGGATTACGAGAACTATCAGTTTGATGTGCCACAACCGTCACTGACGATCGACAAGGCGAACCTGAAAGACGTGATGGGCAAACTGGGCCTGGACCCGGAATGTCCCGTCATTGCGATCTGCCCCGGTGCGGAGTTCGGCCCGGCAAAGCAGTGGCCCCTTGAAAACCACCGGGCGCTCGCTGAAAAACTGGTGCAGCAGGGCTTTCAGGTCTGGATTATGGGTGGTCCGAAAGATGTTGAGTCGGGTGACGAGATTGCCAATGGTCAGGAAAGCGTGTTCAACCTTTGCGGTAAAACCCGCCTGGAAGATACCGTGGACCTGTTCAGTCATTGCCGCAAAGTGGTCAGTCACGATTCCGGTTTGATGCATGTGGCTGCGGCCTCGGGTGCTGAAGTGGTTGCCATCTACGGTTCCACCAGCCCCGATTTCACTCCGCCGCTGACGGATAAGGCGACGATTGTCCGGCATCCGGTGGAGTGCAGCCCCTGCTTTGAGCGCACCTGCCGTTTCGGCCATTACAACTGTCTGACGGGCATTTCGGTGCAGCGGGTTCTGGAGGCGTGCCAGTGAAACTCAGCGCGGTACTGATCACCAAAAATGCCGGGCCTGAATTCGCCAAGTGCCTGGAGAGCCTGGCGTTCGCCGATGAGGTTGTGATTCTGGATTCCGGTTCGACGGACGATACGCTGGCCATCGCGGAGCAGTTTGGCGCGCGCATTTTCCGGTCTGACGACTGGCCAGGCTTTGGTCCGCAGCGCCAGAGAGCTCAGGGCCACGTGCAGGGTGAGTGGTTGTTCTGGATCGATACCGACGAAGTGGTCACCCCGGAACTGGCCTCATCCATTCAGCGCGCCATCGAACAGGCTCCGGCGAAGAAGGTGTTTCAGGTAAAGCGGTTGTCGTGGTTTTTTGGCCGTTTCATCCGGCACTCTGGCTGGTATCCCGATAAAGTAGTCCGGTTGTACCGCCGTGAAGAATACGGGTATGACGACGCTCTGGTGCATGAAAAGGTTCACTGCCCCGATGCCAGCGCAGAAACGCTTGACGGGGATTTGCTGCACTATACCGCCACTAATTTCCCGGACTACATGGCGAAATCCGTTCGATATGCGGAGGATTGGGCTGAGGGCCGGGCCCGTCGTGGCAAGAAAGCCTCACTGTTCTCTGCCTGTAGCCACAGCCTTGGAGCGTTTGTCCGGAAGTATCTGCTTCAAAGAGGGTTTTTGGACGGCCGGCATGGGTTTTTGCTGGCCGTCACCACCGCCATTTATGCCTTCAACAAATACGCAGCGCTCTGGATTAAAACTCGCCGCTGACGGTTTCGTTCAGCACCTTCAAAAGGGCTTCAGACGACTGCTGTACATGAAAGTGCGAGGCGATCCTTTTTTGGGCGCTTTCGCCCATATTGGCGCATAGATCTGGGGATTCATGCAGCCGCTGAATGCCGGCAGCAATTTCTTCAGCGCTACCGGGCGTTACGCGTATGCCGGAAACGCCATCTTCAATGAGCTCCGCACTCCCTCCGGTATCACTGACGATTGGTGCAACACCATAGGCCATAGCTTCAATTACCGTTTTAGGAAGCCCCTCTCGTTTGGTTGACGCCAGCACGGATACCTGACAGGACGCAATGATGGCCGGCGCGTCTTTTCTGAATCCAGTCAGGTGAATCCTGTCGGCCATCGGGCTGGCCTGGATTAGCGCCTGAACCTCTGGATTGTCCATTCCCCGTCCCACGAGAAGTAAGTGGATGTTGCTGTCCCGGGGTAACATGTGTGTGGCTTTCAGCAGAATTGGCAGTCCTTTTCTGGGGCGGATGTTTGCCACCGACCCAATCACAAAGGCGCCATCCGGTACTCCAAATTGTTTGAGGTCTACCGGCGTATCCTGGTACCAGTCGAGATCGTGGCCTTTATAGACCGTGCACACTTTGTTTTTGTTGCCCCAGACGTGCTTTTGAAGGTCATCGCGGGTTGCTTTGGAAACACAGATAATCCGATCCACTCTCGGGCTGAGATGGGTGAGGTAGCCGCTTGGGTCCCAGCGGCTGATATTGCCGGTTTGGCCTCGATAGGTCATAACTTTGACTGGCAGGCCGATGGCCGCAAGGTTGGTGTTGGCGATGGCTTTGTTGTTAAAACAGTAAACGGCGTCGAACTCGCCTTCTTTCAGAAGCTGGCGGATTCTGCGAATGGCTTCAGGTTCAATTTTCTTTCTCGGATGGAAACCGTGTACCTTGATTCCGTTGGTTTCAAAGCGAGAGCGATACTCTGCATCGGGTTGTGTCATCAGCTCAACTTCGACACCGAGCTTTGCGAGCCCGATAAGCATTTCGGCTTCCGGACGAACCGAATTCCAGGTGTCTACATAGGAGCTGATTACGAGTAGCTTCACGGTGTTATGTCCTTTTTAAGGTCGATCTCTTACACTGCCGCCATTAAAACATCGACTGGGCCGAGTTGGTATGCACATTTGCCATGTAAATCTGGCCGGGGGCTTCTCCGGTGGCGAACGACAGACGGTTAACCTGATCCGGGAGCTCGCTGGTCAGAATATTTGTCAAACGCTGATAGCGCGGCCGGGAAGTCGTCTTTTCAGTGAGCTGAAGGGCACCCCTAATCTCGGGGTTCGGGAATGCTCCCACTTTGTTCTCGGGCATAGTGGAGGTGGCTGGGACCTGGTTCATTGTCACGATGGCAAGGCGGTATACTGGGGCTGGATTGAATCCGTCGTTCGCGGAACGCCTTATATTATTACAAGGCGCGTTGACAACCCTATTGGCAGTGGTCGGCTGACTACCAGTGCCTATAGTCGGGCGCAAACAGTGGTGTGCCTGAGCTCCGCTATCCGGCGCATTGTCAGCCAGCGCTTGGAATCTGCCAATACCGTTGTCATCCCATCAAGTTTTTCCGCATTTCCTGCAGAGCCTCGGCGTGTGAGAGCAATACGAAGCCAATATCCTGGCAAGCGGCTCGTGGGGCAGGTTGGTCGATTGCTGAAGCACAAGGGATATCAGGTCACGATTAACGCTGCACGAAAGTTGCTGGACTCCGCCCCGGACCTGCATTTTGTGTTTCTGGGTGAGGGCCCTGATGAAGATTGGCTCAAAGAGCTCGCGGAGGCCTTGCCGAACATCAGCTTTCTGGGTCATCGGGACGATGTTGGGGACTGGTTGGCTGCGCTGGACGTTTTTGTGTTCCCGTCGCTCTCAGAGGGGCTGGGTTCCACCATCCTGGAAGCCATGCAACATCGGGTGCCTGTGATCGGCGCGAGCGCCGGAGGCATACCGGATCTGATCAAGGATCGCGAAAATGGGCTTTTAGTACCTGCCGGCGACTCTGAAGCTTTGGCCTCTGCCATTCAGGAATTGCTTGAAGAGCCAGCTCTGGCGGAAGGCTTGGCGACCAAGGCACTTGAGGGCCTGAAAAACTTCAGCCCTGAAGCTATCGGTCGTCGCTACTGTGAGCTCTATCGCAAAGTTCTGGCCGAGCGCAACTGATAGCTGGTTACTGACAAATCTGTCCGGGCTTATAAGGATTCGGATTCCCCGGTGGCCGGTGCCGCATACGTTTGTACTCCCACTGGTACTGCTCAGGGGCCATTCGTACCACCTTTTCCACGGATTGATTCAAGGCGGTGGCGCCGGCCACTGCATCATCGGCACCAATGCCAGGCTCCGCCGGAGTGACCAGAATCTTGAAGCCTTCGCCGTTGGGCAGGCGTTGGGCGTAGGTAACCAGCACGTTGGCTCCGGTTTTCTGAACCAGTTTCCCTACCAGTGTCATGGTCATCACCTCCATGCCGAAAAAGGGCGCGTAGGCGTTGGTTTTGCCACGGGGTGACTGGTCCGGGAGAATGCCGGCTACACCGCCTTCCTTCAAAATGCCCATCAGTCGCATCAGCCCTCTACGGTCGCCGCGCACCAGTTCGGAACCAAGGCGTCCTCTCACCCGAATCATATAATCCTCGAATTCCTTGATGTGCGGAGGGCTATAGAGCGCTGCCATTTTGTAGCGGGAGGAGAAAAACAGGCCGGTCAGCTCCCAGTTGCCCAGGTGCGGCGCGAGCAAGATTAAGCCTTTGCCCGTCGCCAGGGCTTCGTCAACCAGTTCCAGACCCTCGGTTTCCTTGATCAACCCAAGGCACTTCTCTACGGGCCATTCCCACATCAGGGGAATTTCCAAAGCTGTCATGCCTGTGTGAGCCAGAGAAGCCCGGGATAGTTCCTGGCGTTCCTTTTTCGTAAGTTCGGGCAGACAGATTTCCAGATTGATGTCGGTAATCTTCCGTGGCCTGCCGCCTAGTTTCCACGCCAGGAGCCCAGCCCAGTTGCCGATGAATTGAGCGGTTCCCAGCGGTAGAAGACTGACAAAACGTAACAGGCCAGCGATCAGGTAATACTTAAGTTTGCTCATGCTTTGCCGTACCGATCCTTAAATCTCACAATATCGTCTTCACCCAAATAAGATCCGGATTGTACTTCGATCAGTTCCAGATCGATCACACCGGGGTTTTCCAGGCAATGGATCTGGCCGACCGGAATGTAGGTGGATTGGTTTTCCGTGACCAGATAGGAATCGTCGCCGTTGGTGACTTTGGCCGTGCCGCTGACCACAATCCAGTGTTCTGCCCGGTGGTGGTGCATCTGGACAGATAGCTTGGCGCCGGGCTTCACGGTGATGCGTTTCACCTGGTAGCGGTGGCCGTTATCGATAGAATCATATACACCCCAGGGCCGGTAAACTTCCCGGTGGTTCATGTGTTCGTGCCGGCCATCGTTTTTGATGGCTTCCACGATTTTCTTCACATCCTGAACCTGGTCTTTGTGGGCAACCAGTAGGGCGTCTTTGGTTTCGATGATCACCAGGTCTTTCACGCCCACGGTCGCCACCAGGCGGTTGTCTGCCCGCACCAGAGTGCTTTCAGTGCTGTGGGCGATCACGTCGCCGGAGAAACAGTTGCCATTGGCGTCTTTCTCACTCACTTCCCACAGGGCAGACCAGGAGCCGATATCACTCCAGCCTGCATCCAGAGAGACCACGGCGGCGTTGTCGGTTTTTTCCATTACGGCGTAGTCGATGGAGTCTTCCGGGCATTCGGCGAATACACTCTCGTTCACACGGGTGAAGTGCAGGTCTTCACTGGCATCATCCAGCGCAGCCTGGCAGATGGCGAGGATATCCGGGCGGTGTTTTTGCAGTTCCTGAAGGTAGGTGCGGGCGCCGAAAAGGAACATGCCGCTGTTCCAGAGGTAATCACCGGATGCGAGGTATTTTTCCGCAGCTGTCTGGTCGGGCTTCTCTACAAACCGGCTGACGCTGAAACTGTCGTCGGCCAGTATTGGGCCTTGCTGAATGTAGCCGTAAGCGGTTTCCGCATGACCGGGTACTATGCCGAAAGTCACCAGCTTGTTCTGCTGAGCCAGGGGCACGGCCTTCTGGATGCAGCTCTGGAACGCGGCGATGTCCCTGATCAGGTGGTCTGCGGCCAGGACCAGCATCAGCGGGTTCTGGTTTTCATCGATGCTTTTAACCACTTTCAGTGCTGCCAGAGCGATGGCCGGTGCCGTGTTGCGCCCACAGGGCTCCAGGATAATTCGGGCATCTTTGTAGCCCGCCTGGCGCATTTGCTCAGCCGCCAGAAATCGGTGCTCTTCGTTGCAGATCAGGAGTGGGTCGGCCGACTCCATGCCGTCCAGCCGGGCTACGGTCAACTGCAACATGGATAGATGTTGGTCCGTCAGTTTCAGGAACTGCTTGGGGTTCAGTTGCCTGGATAACGGCCAAAGGCGCGAGCCCGTCCCTCCGGCCATAATGACGGGGTAAATCATGTGTTTGCTCCACGCGTAGCTTTCGGTCAGCATTAGCCTTTTCTGATGGCCAAATATTATCATAGGTGCGCTAACTCGGCAGTGTTTGGGGCCGAGTAGGGGCCAGTTTGCGGGTGTTTATGATGAAACTGCCGTTATCGGTTTACTACATCACGTTGAATGAAGAGGAAAGGCTGCCGGAATCTCTTGAGAAGGTGAAGGAATGGGCTGGTGAAATCATCGTTGTTGATTCGGGAAGCACAGACCGAACCTGTGAGCTAGCGGAGGCCGCAGGCGCCCGGGTGGTTTATCGGGAATGGGAAGGCTTTGCGAGCCAAAAGGCCTTTGCCGCCAGCCTTTGCGTGAATGACTGGGTGCTTGATCTGGATGCTGATGAAGTGCTTTCCGATACGCTGGTGCGCAACATCAAGCAGCTGTTCTCCAAGCCGATCTCTCCGGATGTCGCTGGCTATCGTATGCGCTGGGTTTTGTCGTCCCCCAACCCGAGGCACCCTTTTCGGCATGACAAGTCCAAGAAGATCCTGCGGCTTTACAACCGGAAACGGGCTGCGATCCATGCCGAAAAACACAGTAACGATGACCGGCCTAGAGTGCATACGGGTAGTGTGTTGGAGCTCAAAGGCGATGTCTTGCACAAGACATTGATCTCTCTGGAGCAGATGGAAAGAAAATACACTCAACTGTCCAGCGAGCAGGCCCGGTTCCTGTATGGGAAGGGCCGGCGAATTTCGACCCCGCGTTTGATGGTCGAATTTCCTTTGAAGTTTTTGAAGTATTACCTGATTCACCGCCAGGTATTGAATGGCTGGTTCGGGTTCAGTGTTTCTGTTGTGGCCGCTAACCGTAATTTCATGCGATTGGCGAAGGCAAGGGAGCTGCAGATGCTTGAGGGAATCAGTCGTTCCGGTGGCGAGGAGCGGTAAGACGCTCTCACAGGTACTATTCGGCTTGATACACTCTGACGGTTGCCTCTGCCATGCCCCTGAGCGTGAGATGTGTCTGCGCATAGTCAAATGCGGATTGCTCAGATTCTTGAAGACCACCCAGGTTGTTCAGTGCGCTAGCGATCACGTCGGCGATAGCCTGAGCGGAAATGTCCCTGGCGAGCGCGTTGTCTGGAAGCAGGTCGACACTGCCTGACACCGGGGTTGAGACAACCGGCAGCCCGGCCATCAAGGCTTCGATCAACACGTAAGGAAACCCCTCCCGCCTTGAGCTGATGATCATCATGTCGGCGTGGGACAATGTCGACGCCAGTGTTGTTTGGTGCCCTGCCATCGTCACAGCGTGTCTCAGGCCTTCATCGTCAATCAGCCGCTGCAGGTTTCTGGCTTCAGAGCCATCACCAAAGATGGTGAGGCGTGCCGTCGGAAAACGGTCATGTATCATGCTCCATGCCTGAATTAGCATATCGAAGCCCTTTACTGCCTCCAGTCTCCCAGCAGCAATGACGTTCGTTGTTTCGGGGAGTGGATAGTTGCCTTGAGGCGATTTAGGAGTTTCCTTCCGGATTCCATTGTAAATCAGATGACGGGACGGGTGACTCAGGCCCTCGTAGATCGACCCGCTGACGGCAATGACTTTGTCCAGCAGAAGGAAAGGGCGAAGGTTTGATTTGCTTCCGTGAATAGTCCCTACGGTTTGCCAGGTCTGACGAGGCAACCTGCCCAGTATGAGGGCAGCTTTATTGCCGTGGGCGTGGGCGACATCAGGAGAAACCCGCTTCAATATCCGGGAAACGCACCAACGAAGCCAAGGGTTGTTTCGGCTCAGCTTCATCGGGCACGGGTGAAACTCGGCGAATGGGAAGTGCGAGCGGTAGTCGGGATGGGCGATTATGTGCACCTCGTGTCCGATGCCCGTGAGGGCTTCCGCCAGGTCCGCCACATGTTTTTCCATGCCCCCCCAGGCACTACCAGGCGTTGCGAATATCAGGGCGACCTTCAAACCGGTTTTCCGTTCAGGGTTTGTTGATAAACCCGAAGCGTAGCCTCCGTCTGCGCCCGCAACAAAAACCGCTCCGGCAATTCAATCTCCGGCCGGGGCTTATCCAGCAGGCCCAGCACCGCACTGGCGAAGGCCCCGGTATCATCCGGCGTAACCAGTCCCTCGCGGAAACAGGCCTGCAGGGTTTCAGCCGCACCGCCCCGGTTGTAAGCCACCACCGGTGTGCCGGACGCCAGGGCTTCGGTTACCGTCCGCCCGAAGGGTTCAGGCTTGGTGGACATATGGCAAACCACGTCGGCCAGCAGGTAAAGATTAGTCATGTCGTTGCGCTGCCCCAGGAAGGTGACCTTGCCGGTCAGGTCCAGGCGGCTGCGTTCTTTTTCCAGCTCTTGCAGAAATCTTTCCTTACCGGGCTCTGCGCCGCCAACGATGATGCCGTGACAGTCCGGCCGTTGGCGCACGATTCTGGTCATGGCTTCCATGAAATGCAGCTGGCCTTTCCAGCGGGAAATCCGGCCGGGCATCATGATGATCTTCTTGCCAGCCAGTTGTGGAAAACGCGATAGCAGGATATCCAGCCACTGGTCGTTGATGGCGCGGTTACGGAAGGCGTCGATGTTTACGCCGCGCTGGATTACCGTCAGTTTGTCGTCCGGAACATGGAAGTTTGTCTGCACGTAATCCCGCACGCAGTTAGACACTGCAATCACCTGGTCTGCCTTGGCCATGATGGCGCTGTACGGATTGACGGAATACATGCCGTGGAAGGTTGAGACTATGGCCGGGTGTTCGTTCCGTGGCAGTGTTTTCAGGGCCAGGTGGATAATCCATGCGGGCATCCTTGAGCGCACGTGCACGATATCTGGCTTGAGCTCTTGCAGCAGTTTGCGCATTGGTAAAACCTGCCCGAACGAGGCGGGTGTTTTACGGTGAATTGGCATGTGGATATGGGTCGAGCCCTGGCCGCGAACCTGTTCGGCCATTGGTCCACCGTTGGAGACCACGAATGACTGATGGCCGCGTTTGACCAGTTCTGCCGCAAACTCTACGGTGCCACGTTCCACGCCACCGCTGTACAAGGCGGGCAAGGCCTGCAGTATTTTCACGGTCGTTGCTCCTTGTCTTGTCTGGGCTGGAGAAGGCGGGGAAATCGTTCGATGATCCAGCGCGCTGCTCTGTCGGCTTCCCATAGCCTCGGGTGTTGTGGCCGGTGTTCTGCCATTACGCTGGCATGGTCGCTCCAGTGGGCGACCAGCCCCAGCCGGGCTAAGCGGCTAATGCCATTAACCACCCGGCTGCTAGCCCGGGGGGGCAGGTCGAAAATGCCGGTAGGAACGCCAGAGGTGACGGCTTCACACACCATGGACATGCTGTCTGGCGTTACCCAGACAGCCCGGGAGGTTGCCAGTTGGTGCTTCAGCCAGTCGTCGTAGGTCTGGCTGTGGTGAACAACCAAGATGTTTTCGTTTTGAAGTTCCGTCAGTCTCCGGTAAAAAGCCTCCGGTGTGCGCCGGGAATCGCTGATGGTCCAGTGCCACCGGGGGTATCGGGCAATCAGGTCGCTGATCTGCGAGGTGATTGTGTCGTTGTTCCAGTCAAAGTGTTCCGAGGGACCACCGACGAGTATGAGTGCGTTGGGCTTGCCGGTCAGTTCGGACAGCGGCGTGATTGCATTGATGACGCCCTCCGTGTTCAGCACGGTTTTTGAAGGTTTTACGTCGTCGTGGGCGGGAATGATGGCGCCATCTACCCAGTTAAGGGGAAAGGCTGGTTTCATCAGTACCAGTGTTTTTGCCTTGCGGTACCGGCGCAGGGCCAGTAGCAGCCGGTGAGTGCCGGAACCCGCCGCAACAATCAGGTCAGGTTGGGGCAAGGCCTTGTCCAGAGTGGGAGCGAGCCCGAGCAAAGCCCGCCAGAGCGGCACGGTGTAATCCGCAGCGTTTAACCAATACAGCTTTGCGCCCGTGAGTGCGCGCAAACGCCCGGCAAGGCCTCGCAACTGGTTGCGGTGGCCGGGTTTGTTGTCGGTAATCAGCCAGATGACCGGCGCCTGCGCATCGTCTTCCAAGGGACTAGCCTTTTTTCTTGCGTTTGCGGCCGTAGAAGCCGGGGTCGTCTTTGTCCGGCCGGGTTTTGAAGCGGCGGTGCATCCAAAGGTACTGATCCGGCGCCTTGCGGATTTCCTGTTCGATAATGGCGTTGATGCGTGTAGCATCTTGCAGGTCATCGCCGGTCGGGAAATTTTCCAGCGCCGGCTGGAAATAGATGTCGTAGCCCGGTTTGTCTTCGCGGCGGAAGTGGCTGAACGGCACTACCTTGCATTTGCTGCGCTCCACAATCCGGGACGTGGCGGTAATGCTGCCGGCCGGAATGCCGAAGAAAGGGGCAAAAACGATGTCTTTGCGGCCGTAATCCTGGTCGGTGGCGTACCACACCGCGTGATTCTGCTTCAGGCACTTGAACAAGCCGCGCAGGTCCTTGGCGCCCAGCACCGTGCCATAGCGCCGGCCCCGGGCACGGGTCATCACCGCGTTCATCAGCGGGTTGTTGTGGTCCCGCTGCATCACGTCCGCTTCAATAAACTCGGTAACCAGGCTGCCCCCCAGGTCCAGCGTGCTGTAATGGCCGCCCAGAAGCAGCACGCCGTGGCCGCCTTCCAGCGCTTTCTCAAGATGCTCCACGCCATGAACCTGCGTGATGCCAGTGAGTTTTGCCGGGTTTCGGAACCAGGCAATGCCCAGTTCCATCACGCCAATGCCGTTGGCGATAAAGGCATTGCGCACCAGTGCGTCCTGTTGGTGCTTGTTCAGCTCCGGAAAACACAGCCGGATGTTGGTTTCGGTAATATGTCGCCGGCTCTTCGCCAGTTTCCAGGCAACCAGGCCGATCATCTTTCCCAGCCACCACTGAAAACGAATGGGTAACTGCGCAGCCAGCCACATCACCGCAATGCCCAGCCAGGTTGGCCACCAGCGGGGATGGCGGTAAGCTGAGTAGTCGGTGTTTCTGGGGAGTTTGCGGTACTTCTTTTTCAAAATCGTGAATCCTGCATCGACAAACGTTTTACCGGGGGGCAAGATGCCCATCCACAGCAAATTTATCCCTATGATAACGCACTGTTTTGCCGGGAGTCCTGCGTGTTCCAGTTTATCTATTCCCTGCTGATCCGGCTCGCCCTGCCGTTTATCCTTGTCCGGCTCTGGTGGCAAGGCCGCAAGGCGCCGGCGTTGCGGCAAGACTGGCAACATCGCCTTGGGCTGGCGCCCCAACTGCACGGCCCGGTGATCTGGGTGCATGCGGTTTCGGTCGGTGAAACCATTGCTGCCGGCCCAATGGTACGGCGCCTGTTGGCCCGAAACCTGGGTGCGACCATTCTGATGACCGCCATGACCGACACCGGGTTGGCCCAGGCCCGTAAGATGTTTGGTGACAGGGTAGCCTATGCCTACGCCCCTTACGACACGCCGGGAGGTATTCGGCGTTTCCTTAATCGGGTTAACCCCCGCATTCTGGTGATCATGGAAACGGAAATCTGGCCCAATATGATCCGCCAGTGCCGACACCGTCGGGTGCCTGTTTTTCTGATCAATGCCCGCCTGTCTGAACGATCTGCCCGGGGGTATGAACGGGTTCGGGGCGTGGTAGCACCTATTATCAAAAGCATCAGCTGGGTGGCCGCGCAGGCCGAAAAAGACGCGGAGCGGTTTCGTCGTATCGGAGTGGCTCCGGGCAATGTGGAAGTTACCGGCAGCGTAAAATTCGATGTGGATATTCCTGATGATGTCCGTGCGGCCTCCGTCAGCTTCCGGAAATCCCTGGGTGAGCGCCCCGTCTGGATTGCCGGCAGCACCCACACCGGAGAAGACGAGCAATTGCTGGCGGCTCATCGCCAGATTCTGGTTCAGCACGCCGATGCCTTACTCATCATTGTGCCCCGGCATCCGGAGCGGTTTGATTCGGTAGCTGAGATGGCTCAAGGCGAGGGCTTTTCCGTGGTTCGCCGGTCAACAGGAGCATCTCCCGCTGGTGCGGAGGTGTATCTTGGCGACACCATGGGAGAGCTGATGATGCTTTACGGGGCCAGTGACCTCGCCTTCGTGGGTGGCTCACTGATCGAGCGGGGAGGGCACAATCCGTTGGAGCCTGCGGCCTGGGGTATTCCGGTGTTCTCCGGTACTCATGTGTTTAATTTCGAGACAATCTATCATCGCTTACTGGATGATCAGGGTGTCCAGTTGGTCGGAAATGCGGATGAGCTGGCGCAGGCGATCTGTTCACTGATGGACGATCCGGAGGCGCTGAAGGCATACGGTGAGAGGGCGCTGGGGGTTGTTAACAAGAACCGGGGTGCGCTGGATAAAGTCGTGGAGGGTATTACGGAGCGGTTGTAACTCCGGGCGCCGCAAGGGCACCCGGAATTTTGCACGGTTAGCCCGCTTACTGCATCGGGTCGCCCAGTGTTTTTCCTTCTTCGGCCAAGGCTTCAATGCCCCGGGCGCCTTCGCTGAGCCAGTTGTTCAGATCAATCAGGTCCTGCGGGCTCAGGGTGCCTGCCGCCTGCTTCAGTTGCAGGGTGTTGATCACGTAGTCATAGCGGGCGTTGGCGTAATCCCGCAGGGCCACGTAGTACGCACGTTCTGCATCCAGCACTTCCACAATGTTCCGGGTACCTACATCATAGCCGGCGCGGGTTGCATCCAGTGCACTGCGGCGGGAGATGATGGTCTGCTCAAGGGCAGAGGCTGTCTCCACGTTGTTGTTCACGGTCAGGAACAGGCTGCGGGTGTTCACCTGTACATCCCGGCGTGTAGTGTTCAGGTCCTGCTCGGCCACGGTTACCAGGGAGCGCTGTTGGCGCACGCCGGCTTCAGTGCCACCGCCCATGTACAGGGGAACGTTCAGCTGCAGGCCGATGACGCCTTGTGATCCTTCAAACTGGCTGGCGTTTTCCCGGCCATGAATGTCGGTTTCACTGTATGACGCAGTAAGGTCAAGAGTCGGCAGATGGCCGGACTTGGCCACTTTGAGGTTAGCCTCACTGGCGTTTAGCTGCGACATGGCCGCCTGAATCGCCCAGTTCTGGTCGAGCGCAGTATTTTCCCAGTCATTCGGGTTCATCGGCTCCGGGCGGCCCAGCGGGAAGTTCTCCCGCAGGTTTTCCAGGTCTTCCGCGTATTCACCGGTCAACCGGGCCAATTGTTCGCGCGCCACGTTCAGCAGGTTCTCGGCGGCGATGCGCTGGCTCTTGCTGTCGTCGTAGCTGGCGCGGGCCTCGTACACTTCGGTGATCGCAATCAGGCCTACGTCGAAACGCTCCTGGGCCTGTTCGTACTGGCGCTGGATGGCGGCTTCGGTAGCGCGCGCGGTGGTAACGGTATCCTGGGCGCGCAGCACGTTAAAGTAGGCGGTGGCCACGTCCAGAATCAGTTGCTGCTGGGCCAGGTTGTACTGGGCCTGGGCGGCTTCGGTCTGGAACTGGCTGGCGTCGTAGCGGAACCAGTTGTCAGCCCGGAAAATGGGTTGAGTAAGCTGTACGCCGTAGCTGAATGGGCGGTTGTTTGTGGCAGAGCCCCTTTTGGGATCTGCAGAAACATGGCTGCCCTCAGCAAACGCACCAATCTGCGGCAACAAAGAACTCTTGCTCACATCACTGGCGGCCTGCTGGGCCTGGAACTGTGCCATGGCAGAGGCAATGCCGGAGTCGTAAGACAGGGCTTTTTCGTAGGTTTCCATCAGATCCAGAGCAAGCGCAGGCTGGGCTGCGAGCAGGGTGATCAATCCTGGAAGTAAACGTTTTTTCATTGGTTCTCCTGAAATGCTGACTCCGGGAATCTGCCCGGCAATGACCCAAAGGTATTGGTTGACCATTATGGACAATAATCGTTCCCGTCTCTAGACTTGCTAAGTCCACGTATTTTGTGGACAAACGAATTCAGAATCGCGTCTTGACGGGGTGCTGATCTGCCGGAAACCGGCAGTCGGCTGAGATTGCAACGCAGAACCCGCGACCTGATCCGGATAATACCGGCGTAGGGATTAAGGCCAGATGAACCGCGACACTAAGCCTGTAGGGCAATTTGTCGCAACTCCGTCATACGCGACCCGATACCACAAGACCATCCGGGAGCAGATCATGACGGACTTACCAGCATACCTCAGCGACTCCGCAAAAGTAGACTCCGCAGCAATCAAACCATTACCAAGCTCACGAAAAATATACGTGCAGGGTAGCCGACCCGATCTGCGGGTGCCAATGCGGGAAATTACCGTGGGCGACACCCCCACTGAAATGGGTGGCGAAAAGAACCCGCCCGTGGTGGTGTACGACACCTCCGGGCCCTACACAGACCCGGAAGCCACTATCGATCTGCGTAAGGGCTTGCCGCCGGTTCGCGCCGCCTGGATTGCCGAACGGGGCGATGTAGAGCAACTGGACGGCTACACCTCCGAATTCACCCGCCGCCGCATGAAAGACCCTCAGCTTGATCCCCTGCGCTTTATGGACGAGCGAAAGCCACTGCGCGCCAAGCCCGGAAGAAGCGTATCCCAGATGCACTATGCTCGCCAGGGCATTATTACGCCGGAGATGGAATACGTTGCCATCCGGGAAAACATGAAGCTGCAGGAGGCCCGGGCCAACGGCTTGCTGGCGGACCAGCACCCCGGCCAGTCCTTCGGTGCCAACCTGCCGCCTGAAATCACCCCCGAGTTTGTTCGGGATGAAGTGGCCTGCGGCCGCGCCATCATCCCCGCCAACATCAACCATCCGGAAACCGAGCCGATGATCATCGGTCGCAACTTCCTGGTGAAAATCAACGGCAACATCGGCAACTCGGCGGTGACCTCGTCCATCGAAGACGAAGTAGAAAAACTGACCTGGGGTATCCGCTGGGGTTCCGACACGGTGATGGACCTGTCCACCGGCAAGAACATCCACGAAACCCGCGAGTGGATCATCCGCAACTCCCCGGTTCCCATCGGCACCGTGCCTATCTATCAGGCGCTGGAAAAGGTGGGCGGCGTTGCGGAAGACCTGACCTGGGAAATCTTCCGGGACACCCTGATCGAACAAGCCGAGCAAGGCGTGGATTACTTCACTATCCACGCGGGTGTTCGTTTACACCACGTGCCCCTCACCGCCAAACGCACCACCGGCATCGTCTCCCGGGGTGGCTCCATCATGGCCAAGTGGTGTCTGGCGCACCACAAGGAAAGCTTCTTGTATGAGCACTTCGAAGACATCTGCGAAATCATGAAGGCCTACGACGTCTCCTTCAGCCTCGGTGACGGCCTGCGCCCGGGGTCCATTGCCGATGCCAACGACGCGGCACAATTTGGCGAGCTGGAAACCCTGGGAGAACTTACCAAGATTGCCTGGAAGAACGATGTTCAGTGCATGATCGAAGGCCCCGGCCACGTGCCCATGCACCTGATCAAGGAGAACATGGACAAGCAGCTGGAATGCTGCGACGAAGCCCCGTTCTACACCCTCGGCCCGCTGACCACGGATATTGCCCCGGGCTATGACCACATCACCTCCGGCATCGGCGCGGCGATGATCGGCTGGTATGGCTGCGCCATGCTTTGCTACGTCACCCCGAAAGAGCATCTGGGCCTGCCCAATAAAGACGACGTGAAAACCGGCATCATCACCTACAAAATCGCCGCCCACGCTGCCGATCTCGCCAAAGGCCACCCAGGCGCCCAGATCCGCGATAACGCCCTGTCCAAGGCCCGCTTCGAGTTCCGCTGGGAAGACCAGTTCAACCTCGGCCTGGACCCGGACACCGCCCGCGCCTACCATGATGAAACCCTGCCAAAGGAATCCGCCAAAGTGGCCCACTTCTGCTCCATGTGCGGGCCGAAGTTCTGTTCCATGAAGATTTCACAGGAAGTGAGGGATTACGCAGCAGAACAGGGCATTGACGAAGTTTCGGCGATTGACGCCGGCATGGAGGCCAAGTCTCGGGAGTTCGTGGAGTCTGGCTCCAAACTTTACGACAAGGTTTGAGGTTGGAGTTTGTGAGCACCTAGCCTTTTGGTTGGGTGCTTAGAGCCGGGGTGGTGGGCCGGTTCAGAAAACGCTCAAGCCATCCGTGGGCGCTTCTGCTCCGCCATCCATGGCTCCGCAAATTTCTGAACCGGCCCACCACCCCGGCTCAATCGATCTCCGGAAGTAAGCGCTCTTGAGCGATGATCAGGTGATCCAAGATGGTCGATGGTTCGCAAATAATGTACTTAATGTTCAGCGGACTGTAAAAATGCTCGAGGCGGGCCTTGGGACGTCCTTTCCAAAAATTTGCGGAGCCATGGATGGCGGAGCAGAAGCGCCACATGGACGTGCCGCAAGGAGCGGTTTTTGGAAAGGACGTCCCAAGGACCGCCAAACTTCGGGCTAGAAGGCTGGGGCCGTAACTTGCAGCTTCACCATCATTACCGCTATCGTTCCAAGCCGAACACCAAACCGGAAACCCGAATGCCGAAACCGTTCCAGTTCAACGCCAGCGACGTCAAAATCGAAAAATGCGAAACCGTCTTCCAGGGCTTCTTTCGCATGGACAAACTCTGGCTGACCCACCCGCGCTTTGACGGCCGCGACATGCCCACCTTCACCCGCGAACTCTTCATCCGCGGCGACGCCACCTGCGTGCTCCCCTACGACCCGCAAAGGGATGAAGTCGTACTGCTGGAACAATTCCGCCTCGGCGCCCTGGGCCGCAACCAATCCCCCTGGTTGCTGGAGCTCGTAGCTGGAATGAACGAAGAAGGCGAAAGCCCGGAAGACGTGGCGCAGAGGGAAGGGCAGGAAGAGGCCGGGTTAAATTTCAGCCGGCTGGACAAGATCTGTGATTACCTAGTTTCCCCCGGCGGCACCACCGAGATGATCCACCTTTACTGTGGCCAGGTCAGCACTGCCGAAGCCGGTGGTATTTTCGGTATGGAGCATGAACACGAAGACATTCTCAGCCACGTGGTCAGCGCCGACGAGTGCTTCGCCATGATTGCCGATGGCCGCATTAACAATGCCGCTGCGATCATTGCTATCCAGTGGCTACAGCTGAACCGCGACAGGCTGCGCCGGGAGTGGTTGGCATGACTGAGTGGGTGAAGCGTCCCAAGTCCTATGTGCCGGATTTACGCCAGCTGGGTGCGTTGTGTGATGGCAACTATCAGCGGCTCCGCAAACTGCGGCAGCTGGAATCCGATGGCAAGCCGGTGTGCGAGTTTGAATTGCACCGGGAGAACCAGTACCTGGGGCGAGTGCGGATTGAAGCGCTGCAAACGGCAAAGTTCACCGAAACCCTGTTGCTGGAGCAGGTGCACAACAGCGGCCGCTGGTTGAATAATCCCCAGATGACCGTGCGGGTCTACCACGATGCAATGATGGCGGAAGTCATCAGTTGCTACCGGCAGCGCCAGATCGCGCCGGTGAACGATTACCCGAACCGTTTTATGCATCACCCCGATGAAAAGGTTCAGGTGAATGGTTTCCTGGCCGACTGGCTGGACTACTGTTTGCGCTTCGGGCACCTGCCTATGGAGAATGCCGTCTGGTCGGCGGGTGAGGGGATCGACTAGACAGCATCTCACTCTGCCTGTGGTGAAGTTGTCAAAAACTGCAAAAATTTTGTGTCTGCGGGCCAGAATGTGAACAATCTACGATTTTACATTAATCAAAAGGAACCCGGCCATCGTACACTCGTTGTAACTTCAACCGTTTGCCCCGAACAGAACAGGTCCTGAATGTCTGACCACCAATCTGCCCGCCCGCTAAAAGTCTTACAGCTGACAGACCCGCACCTGATGGCACGGGAAAATGGTGCCCTGCTGGGGGTGAACACCCGCGAAAGCCTGTCGGCCGTCATTGAAGAGGCTCTGCGCAGCCATGGCCAGCCGGACCTGGTGCTGGCCACCGGCGATATCAGCCAGGACGCTTCCGTGGCTTCCTACCATTATTTCGGGCAGAAACTGGAGGTTTTCCAGTGCCCGTCTGCATGGATTGCCGGCAATCACGATGATTCAGCCACCATGTACGCCGTTGCGGATGAATTCGACGCCCGGCGCCGGCAGTTTGTGCTTGGGGGCTGGCACTTCGTTATGCTGGATTCCTCCGTACACGGGAAAGTGCATGGAGAACTTTCGGCGGACGAATTGGCGTTCCTGGACCAAACCCTGTCGGAACACCCGGGCTTGCCCACCATGGTTTGCCTGCACCATCACCCCGTCGATATCGGCTCGGACTGGATGAACCAGATAGGCCTCAAAAACCGTGAGGCTTTCTGGCAGGTGATCGACCGGCACACGAACGTCAGAGGCGTGCTCTGGGGGCACATCCATCAGGAGCTTCAGCAGCAGCGCAACGGCGTGCAGCTAATGGCCTCTCCGTCGACCTGTATTCAGTTTACGCGAGGTTCCACTGATTTTGCGGTAGAACCGCTAGCCCCGGGCTACCGTTGGTTTGAGCTCGATCCTTCCGGCAACATCACCACAAAAGTCTGCCGCGCAGAGCAGTTCCGGTTCAACCTGGATGAAGGTAGCGCCGGCTACTAGCCGATCAAGATGTCCCTATATATTCCCAATGGCTGACCTGCACGCCGGTTTGTAACATATAGGGACAAAACTGTGCGCGAGTGTCAGGCCCGCAGTGCTTGCGCAGCCGCCACCATCGTCTCCAGGGCCGGGGTTACTTCCTCCCACTTGCGGGTTTTCAATCCGCAATCCGGGTTAATCCACAGCCGCTCTGCCGGGATGCGCTCTGCCGCCAGGGTCATCAGGTTGATGATGTGGTCCTTGTCCGGAATGTTGGGCGAGTGGATGTCATACACGCCCGGCCCGATATCGTTCGGGTATTCAAAGTTCCGGAAGGCATCCAGCAGTTCCATATCTGACCGCGAGGTTTCAATGGTGATCACATCGGCATCCATGCGGGCGATGGCTTCGATGATGTCGTTGAACTCCGAATAACACATGTGGGTGTGGATCTGGGTGCCGTCTTCCACGCCATTGGCAGCAATGCGGAAGCTGTTGATAGCCCAGTCCAGGTAGTTTGCCCAGTCTGACTGCCGCAGTGGCAGGCCTTCGCGCAGGGCGGCTTCGTCGATCTGGATGATGTTCACGCCGGCTTTCTCCAGATCCTGCACTTCCTCGCGAATGGCCAGGGCCAGTTGCAGGCAGGAGTCTTTTCGGGGTTGGTCGTCCCGCACGAAGGACCAGTTCAGAATGGTCACCGGGCCGGTCAGCATACCCTTCACCGGTTTGTCGGTGAGAGACTGGGCGTAGCGGATCCAGTCCACAGTCATTGCCCTGGGCCGGCGAATGTCGCCAAACAGAATGGGCGGTTTCACGCAGCGGGAGCCATAGGACTGTACCCAGCCGAAGCGCGTAAAGGCGTAGCCATCCAGCTGTTCACCGAAGTATTCCACCATGTCGTTGCGCTCGGGTTCGCCGTGCACCAACACATCCAGCCCCAGTTTTTCCTGCTCTTCGATGCAGCGGGCGATTTCTGCCTGCATCTGCTCGGTGTATTGCGTGTCGCTCAGCTCGCCTTTGCGGAACTGCAGGCGGGCCTGGCGGATTTCCGGGGTTTGCGGGAAGGAGCCAATGGTGGTGGTCGGGAATGCCGGCAGGCTAAGAATTTGCCGTTGTTTGGCGATTCGCTGGGGGTAGGGGCTTTGGCGATTACCCAGCTCTGGCGTTACCGCAGCAACGGCTTTTTGAACGGTAGGGTTGGTTACCCGGCTGGATCTGCGACGGCTTTCGATGGCGATACGGTTTTCAGCCAGTTCGCTGCGCACGGCGGTGCGACCTTCGTTAAGTGCTTTTGCAAGCGTTTGCAGCTCATCGAGTTTCTGCACTGCAAAGGCCAGCCAGCTACGGATTTCGGTATCCAGCTCCTGCTCACGGGCCAGGTCGACCGGCACGTGCAGCAGTGAACAGGAGGGCGCCAGCCACAGGCGCTCGCCCAGCTTTTCGTTCAGTGGTTCGAGCCAGTCCAGAATATTGTTCAGGTCGGATTTCCAGATGTTGCGGCCATTGATCACGCCCAGCGAGAGAATCTTGTGGCTCGGCAGCCAGTCCGCCACCCGGCTGACTTCTGCCGGTGCGCTCACGGCATCAATGTGCAGCCCGGCCACCGGCAGTTCGCAGGCCAGTTGCAGGTTGTCCCGGAGTTCTCCGAAGTAGGTGGCCAGCAGCAGTTTCGGGCGATTGGCCTTGAGCTGGTGATAGGCCAGGTTGAAGGCATAGCGCCAGTTGGCGTCCAGGTCGGTCACCAGGGCCGGTTCATCAATCTGTACCCAGTCAGCGCCGGCATCGGCCAGGGCTTCCAGCAGTTGCGAATACGCAGGCAGCAGGCGTTCCAGCAAATCCAGTCGGTTACTGCCATCGGAGGTTTTGCCCAGCCAGAGATAGGTCACCGGGCCAATGATCACGGGTTTGGCCTTAACGCCCTGTGCCTGCGCCTCGGCCAACTGGCTTAGCAAGCGTTCGGGGTTCAGTTCAAAGCGCGTGTCGGCGGTAAATTCCGGCACAATGTAGTGATAGTTGGTGTCGAACCACTTGGTCATCTCGCCCGCCGCGGTGGCGCAACAGGGGCTGTCATTGGCGCCCCGGCCCCGGGCGGCGCGGAAATAGGCGTCCAGCTCCGAGCCTTGCTTGCCTGCGGCTCTCTCAGGCAGGTTGCCCAGTGTCACGGACATGTCTAACACCTGGTCGTACAGGGAAAAATCTCCCACAGGTACGAAATCCAGCCTGGCCTGTTGCTGCCAGTGGTGCCGACGCAGGTCAGTGGCGGTGATTGCCAGCTCCTGCTCGGTTTGCCGGCCGGCCCAGTAATCTTCCAGTGCAAATTTCAGCTCCCGCTGTCCGCCAATGCGGGGGAAGCCCAGGTTGTGTGTGGTTGCCATGATCAAATCCTTGAATCTGTGTGTTGAATCAGGAGCTAAGGTTAGGCGGGTGATTGCATGAATAAAAATGGTATTATTTCAGCATTCAATGAAAAAAATTCACGGATGGTCATGATCGAACGAAATCACCTGGAGATTCTGCGCGCTGTTGAACGGCAGGGTTCGCTGACGGCTGCGGCCGAACAGCTGCACCTTACCCAGTCGGCGTTGTCCCATGCCATGCGAAAGCTGGAGCAGCAGCTGGGTACGCCTGTCTGGCTTCGGGAAGGCCGCCAGTTGCGGTTTACCCAGGCCGGCAATCAGCTGCTGGGGCTGGCGAATCGGTTGCTGCCACAGTTTGAGCATGCAGAAATGCAGATCCGCCAGATTGCCAAAGGCCAGCGAGGCAGCTTGCGGGTGGGTATGGAATGCCATCCCTGTTACCAATGGCTGTTGAAGGTCGTCGGCCCCTACTTGCAGCAATGGCCGGATGTTGATGTGGATGTAAAACAGGAGTTCCAGTTCGGTGGCATGGGCGCGTTGTTCGGCCATGACATCGACCTGCTGGTGACCCCGGACCCGCTGCACAAGCCCGGCGTGTGTTTCGAGCCGGTATTCGATTATGAGCAGGTGCTGGTCGTCCCCGAAACCCATCCGCTGGCGGGCGAGCACTGGGTAGAACCCCATCAGCTCGAGCAGGAAACCCTCATTACCTATCCGGTTGCGGTCGAGCGCCTGGACATTTTTACCCGGTTCTTCCTGCCCGCCCATACTGGTCCGGCTCGGCATAAAACCATTGAAACCACTGACATCATGTTGCAGATGGTGGCTGCAGGGCGGGGCGTGAGTGCGCTGCCCCGCTGGCTGGTGGATGAATACGCCCGCAACCTGCCTATAAAAGCCCTGAAACTGGGCCAGCAGGGCATGCCCAAACAGATCTTTCTGGGCTTCCGGGAGCGCGACGAAGCCGTGGATTACCTGAACGCGTTCGTGAAGCTGGCCCGGAGCATTCGCTGGAACTAATCTCTTCGGTTAAACTGCGCGGAAAATTTCAACAGGACACACAAATCATGAGCGACATTCCTGCAGATCTGAAATACATCGAGACTCACCAATGGGTGCGGGTAGAGGCTGACGGCACGGCTACTGTGGGCATCACCGACTTTGCCCAGGAGCAACTGGGCGACGTGGTCTACATCGGCGTGCCCGAACTGGGCGTGACTGTAAACGGTGGTGAGGAAGCCGGTGTGGCAGAATCCGTTAAGTCAGCGTCTGACGTATTCAGCCCGGTGACCGGTGAGGTTATCGAGATCAATGAAAAGCTTGAAGACGAGCCGGAAATCGTCAATGAAGACCCGTATGGCGATGGCTGGATGTTCAAGGTGAAGCTGGCCGATGAAGGCGAGCTTGACGGCCTGATGGATGCTGCGGCGTACGCAGAACACGTGGCCGCTGAGGAATAAGCATTGATGGACTTTCCCGTTCTCTACCTGCGCAAAGGCGCAGAGCGCCGTCTCCGTGCCGGCCACTTGTGGGTTTACAGCAATGAAGTGGACACCCAGCGCAGCCCGCTGCCCGGGTTTGAGCCCGGCTCGCAGGTGCAGGTGCGTGCTTCGAATGACAAGCCCATGGGTATCGCCTTTGTGAATCCTCATGCGTTGATTTGCGGCCGGCTGATCAGCCGGGATGCGGACCATGGCATGACGCCGAAGCGCTTAACCGACCGCATGGAGGCAGCACTGAGTCTGCGGGAAAGATTGTTTCACAAACCGTTCTACCGCTGGGTCTTTGGCGACAGCGATGGCCTGTCTGGCCTGGTGGTTGACCGCTTTGACGACGTAGTCGTGGTGCAAATCTCCACCGCCGGCATGGAGCAAATGAAAGACGCCATCGTACGAGCCGTTCAGCGCCTGGCCCATGCCCGCATTATCGTGCTGAAAAACGATGGCAAGATGCGCAAGGTGGAAGGCCTGGATACCTACGTGGAATTTGCTCATGGCCCGGAAGCCGACACCGTTCTGGTAGAAGAAAACGGCGCCCGCTTTGAAGTGCCATTGGCTGGCGGCCAGAAAACCGGCTGGTTCTACGACCACCGCATGAACCGCCAGCGCCTTCAGGCCTATGCGCCCGGCAAGAAAGTGCTGGATGTGTTCAGCTACGTGGGTGGTTGGGGTATTCAAGCGGCTTGTGCGGGTGCATCCCAGGTGACCTGTGTAGACGCGTCTTCATCGGCCGTGGATGCGGTGCATCACAATGCCAAACTGAACGGGCTGGAGAATGTAGACACGATTGAAGGCGATGCCTTCGACGCCCTGAAAGCCCTCGCAGACGAGAAAGAAAAGTTCGACATCGTAGTACTGGACCCGCCCGCACTAATTCCCCGCCGCCGTGACCAGAAAGCCGGCGAGCAGGCCTATGCTCGCCTGAATCAATTGGGGCTCAGGCTGCTGGAGCGTGATGGACTGCTGGTATCCGCATCTTGCTCCATGCATTTGTCCCAGGAAAAGCTGATCGACATTATCCGGGGCAGCGGCCGCAAGATCGACCGGTTTGTGCAGCTGCTGGAGCAGGGCCACCAGGCGCCTGATCATCCGATCGTGCCGGGGATTCCGGAGACCGACTATATCAAGTCGTGCTTTGTGCGCTCTCTTACCGGGTTTTTGTGATCGCCGCCAGGGGAGAATGGCGGTAGAGAAGGGTGGGGTCTGACCCGTAGGGTCAGACCCCTTTGTATCCGTCAGGGTTGGTGCACCAAGCCTTACCCCCGCAGCGACATAACCTGCCAGCCATTCGCAATAGCCGTCTTCTCCAGCGTCGGGTCCGGGTCTACGGCCACCGCATTCGCCACCTGTTTTAGCAGCGGCAAATCATTGTGGGAATCGCTGTAGAACCATGCACCGTCCAGGCTCTCGTTATGGGCGGCCAGCCAGTCATTCAGCCGCACCACCTTGCCTTCCTGGAAGCTCGGCGTACCTGCCACTTCGCCGGTGAACTTGCCGTTTACCAGCTCCGGTTCCGTGGCAATCAGGTGGTCTACGCCCAGTAACTCGGCAATCGGTTCGGTAATAAATCGGTTAGTGGCGGTGATGATCATCAGCGTATGACCCTGCTCGCGGTGATCTGCCAGCAGTTTCGCGGCCTTGTCTTGCATCATCGGCTGAACTTTCTTGGCCATAAAGGCTTCGCGCCAGCTTTCCAGCTCATCCATGCTGTGCCGGGTTAACGGAGCCAGTACAAAGCGCTGATAGTGGAAAACGTCCAGCTCGCCGTTCAGGTATTCCTCATAGAAGCGGTCATTGGCCCGCTTGTACTCTTCGGCATCCACCATGCCTTCTTCCACCAGAAACTCACCCCATGCGTGGTCGCTGTCACCATTGAGCAGGGTGTTGTCCAGATCAAAAATTGCGAGCGTCAAGCCGTTTCCTCCCATCGTTACAGGCTTCGTAGCAAGGCGCACAGTCTAGCATGACCTGCCGCCAACGGCTCCGTTTGCCGAACCCTTGGGATTCTGTAAGAATGAGAGCAACTTGGACAATTTCCGCCGGTTACAAATTAACCGGCAGCCGACTTTAACGAGGACTGTGCCGTGATCGACTCAGACGGTTTCAGACCCAACGTCGGAATCATTCTGGCCAACCACAGGGGCGAAGTTCTCTGGGCAAGGCGAATAGGGCAGGACTCCTGGCAGTTTCCGCAGGGTGGTATCAAGCACAATGAATCACCGGAAGACGCGCTGTATCGGGAGCTTGGAGAGGAAATCGGCCTCAGTGCCAGCGATGTGGAAATCATCAGCTGCACCCGGGGCTGGCTGCGATACCGTCTTCCGCGAAGGATGGTACGCCACAACTCGCACCCCGTTTGTGTGGGGCAAAAACAGAAATGGTTCCTGCTGAGGATGTTATCGCCAGACGCGCATGTACGCGTGGATGGCACGGATTCACCGGAGTTCGACGGCTGGCAGTGGGTAAGCTACTGGTATCCGTTGGGGCAGGTGGTCTCATTCAAGAGAGAAGTATACAGACGTGCGCTGAGAGAACTGGCTCCCAGACTGTTCCATAACATGGAACAGTGGCATCGGAGTGAGCAGAACCGGCGTTGAAGGAACATCAGAAATGACGGACTGACTCCATGCTGAGCATCCTGCGAAGTCTAGTACAAGAGGTGAACAGCGCCCGCGATCTGAACGAGGCGCTGGAGATCATCGTATCGCGGGTGCAGAAAGCCATGAACACCGAGGTCTGCTCCGTTTACCTGCTGGACCCGGCCTCCAACCGTTACATCCTGATGGCCACAGAAGGCCTGTACAAGGATTCTGTGGGCAAGGTCAGCCTGGCCTATTCCGAGGGTCTTGTTGGCCTGGTGGGTTCCCGCGAAGAACCCATCAACCTGGAAGACGCCCCTTCCCATCCGCGCTACCGCTACTTTCCTGAAACCGGTGAGGAACGATTCCGTTCCTTCCTCGGTGTGCCCATTATCCACCACCGCCGCGTACTTGGAGTGCTGGTCGTCCAGCAGCGGGAAAGCTCCCGGTGCTTTGATGAAGGGGAAGAGGCATTCCTGGTCACCGTATCAGCCCAACTGGCCGGGGTGATCGCCCACAGTGAAGCCACGGGCGCGATCAGTGGCTTGTCGCTTACCGGTGAAGAAACCCAGGACGTCAGCTTCAACGGCGTGCCCGGCGCTCCGGGTGTGGCCATTGGCACTGGCGTAGTTGTGTATCCGGCGGCAGACCTGGACCTGGTGCCCGAGAAGCCCACCGAGGAGATCGAGCAGGAACTGGCGCTGTTCCAGTCCGCCGTGCAGGCAGTACGGGAAGACATCGAACGGGTAGCGAACCGGCTCGCGTCCCAGCTGCGCCCGGAAGAGCAGGCACTGTTCGACGTGTATCTGCGCATGCTCAGCGATGAAGCGCTGCCCGGCGAGGTGGTCAACAAGATCCGCGAAGGCATCTGGGCTCAGGGCGCCCTTAAGCAGGTGGTTCAGCAGTACATCCGGCATTTCGAGATGATGGACGACCACTACCTGCAGGAGCGGGTGGTGGATATCCGGGATCTCGGCCGCCGCCTGCTGTCACATTTGCAGGAAGGTGAGCAGAAGCATCTGGAATATCCCGAGCATACGATACTGGTCAGTGACGAAATCACTCCGGCCATGCTCGGGGAAGTGCCCAAAGGCCAGCTTGTGGGGCTGGTATCTGTAAAGGGCTCCAGTAACTCCCACGTGGCCATCCTGGCCCGGGCCATGGGCGTACCCACGGTGATGGGCCTGGTGGACATCCCGGTGAACCAGCTGGATGGCAGGGAACTGATTGTCGACGGTTTCGAAGGGCAGATTTTCGCCTCGCCCTCGGCGGATCTGCGGGCCTTCTATCAGGCTATTTGCGATGAAGAAAACGAGCTGATTCGCGGCCTGGAAGCCCTGCGGGACAAACCCTGTGAAACCACCGACGGCCACCGGGTCGCGTTGCTTGTAAATACCGGCCTGATGACCGATGTATTGCGGTCGCTTTCCCATGGCGCCGAGGGTATTGGCCTGTACCGCACCGAAGTGCCGTTTATGATCAAGGATCGCTTCCCCTCCGAGCAGGAGCAGCGGGAATACTATCGGGAGCAGTTGGAGGCATTCGCGCCCAACCCGGTTACCATGCGTACCCTGGACATTGGCGGCGACAAGGCCCTGACCTATTTCCCCATCCAGGAAGAAAACCCGTTCCTGGGCTGGCGTGGCATCCGGGTTACCCTGGACCACCCGGAAATCTTCCTGGTGCAGGTGCGGGCCATGCTCAAGGCCAGCGAGGGCCTGAACAATCTGCAGATCATGCTGCCTATGATCAGCAATATCTCCGAGGTGGAGGAGTCTCTGCACCTGATTTACCGGGTCTATCACGAGGTTCGGGAAGAAGGTTACGACATTCACATGCCCAAGGTGGGCGTGATGGTGGAAGTGCCGGCTGCGGTGTACCAGATTCGCGAACTGGCCGAGCGCGTCGATTTCCTGTCGGTAGGCTCGAACGACCTTACCCAGTACCTGCTGGCGGTGGATCGCAACAACCCCCGGGTGGCCCAGCTTTACCACTCCTATCACCCGGCTGTGCTGCAGGCCCTGGTGCGGATTGCGCAAGACGCCCACTCCGTTGGCAAGCCGGTGGGAATCTGTGGCGAGCTGGCCGGTGATCCGGGCGGTGCCTTGTTGCTGATGGCCATGGGTTACGATTCGCTATCTATGAACGCAGCCAGCCTGCCCAAGGTGAAATCGGTTATTCGCAGTATCGACCGGGAATGGGCGATCCAGTTGCTGGAAGATGTATTGCTGCTGGATTCTCCCCATGTGATCAAGAGCTGCGTTGACCTGGCCATCCGAAATGCTGGTTTCGGCCGCTACCTGCGGCCGGTGAAGTCCTCCCCCGTTGCGCTGGCGGAACAGGCCGTTTCCTGATTTTCCGGTGGTTATAGGGTGCGCACTCTAAAAACCGTTGTTAGGTTAGTAGGGTAAATTCGCTGCAGTAACCGTGAAGGACAGCCGATGAAGCAGTCGACCGAGCTTAAATCCGCACCACGCATAGGCCTCGCCCTTGGTGGCGGCGGTCCGTTGGGCGGTATTTATGAAATCGGTGCCCTGCGGGCGCTGGATGAAGCGCTGGACGGCCTCGACTTCAACAATGTGGACGTGTACGTAGGTGTGAACTCCGGCTCCTTTGTGGCCGCCAACCTGGCCAACCAGGTGACCACCGCCCAGCTGTGCCGGATCTTTGTGCGCAGCGAAGCCGAGGTGCATCCCTTCCATCCGGAAGTGTTCTACCGCCCGGCGCTCCGGGAGTACGGTAACCGCTTGCTGGCCGTGCCGAAGCTGATTTCCACCGCTATCAACCGTTTCGTCAACAATCCCTACGACCAGAGCCTGCTGGAAGCCATGACCATCCTGGCCCAGGCGGCCCCGGCGGGGCTGTTCGACAACGAAGGTCTTCATGATTACCTGCGCCGGGCGTTCACCATGCTGGGGCGCACTAACGACTTCCGGCAACTGAAGCACCGGCTGTACGTGGTGGCTGCAGATGTAGAAAGCACCGAAGCCGTGTGTTTCGGAGCGCCGGGTTTCGACCACGTGCCCATTTCCAGGGCGGTACAGGCCAGCACGGCGTCTCCAGGCTTGTATGTGCCGGTAGACGTAGACGGCCGTTACTATGTAGACGGCACCCTGAGAAAAGGTCTGCATGCATCCGTCGCTTTCGAGGATGGTGCGGACCTGGTGCTGGCGGTTAATCCGCAAGTGCCCATCGATGCCAGCGCTGCCGTGCGGGCCGGCACCATGCAGCCGGGGGACCTCACCCGCTCGGGCATGCCCAACCTGTTGTCCCAGATGTTCCGCACCATGGTCTATTCGAGAATGCAGTCGGGCATTGCCCAATACGCCCGGGATTACCCGGACAAAGACATCCTGCTGTTCGAACCTACCCGGGACGATGCCAAGCTGTTCTTCTCCAACGTATTCAGCTTCCAGAGCCGCCGCATGGTGTGCGAACACGCCTACCAGATGACCAGGCGGGACCTGCTCAGCCGGGCCGATGAACTGGAGCCAAAACTGGCGAAATACGGCATCAAACTGCGTCGGGACCGCCTGGAAGACGAACAGCGCACCATCTCCACCAGCCTGTATGGCGAACTGTTACCGCTGTACGTGGCCAAGGGCCGCAAGAAACAAGCCGAGAAGGGCAAGCTGGCGAGCGGGCTGAGTAACGTTACCCATCTGTTTTCCCGGGCCCAGTAGGGCCGGGTCAGCGTTCGGGCACAAAAAAGGCCGGACGGGATAACTCCCTCCGGCCTTTTGCTTACCTGGCTGTCGGCTTACAGGATATACCGGCTCAGGTCTTCGTCTTCGGCCAGCTCGCCCAGTTTTTCGTCGACATAGGCGGCGGTGACTTCGAACACGTCGGTTACCTTGTCGCCGGCATCGTACGACAGGCTTTCCAGCAAGCGTTCCAGCACCGTATGCAGGCGGCGGGCGCCGATGTTTTCGGTGGTTTCGTTCACCTTGTAGGCCACTTCCGCAATGCGGGCAATCGCATCGTCTGCGAACGTCAGTTTCACGCCTTCGGTGCCCATCAGGGCTTCATATTGCTGCACCAGCGACGCGTCTGGCTCGGTCAGGATGCGTTTGAAGTCGTCCGGTGTCAGAGCTTGCAGCTCTACCCGGATCGGCAGGCGGCCTTGCAGTTCCGGAATCAGGTCAGACGGCTTGGACAGGTGGAACGCACCGGAGGCGATGAACAGGATGTGATCGGTACGCACGGCACCATACTTGGTGCTTACGGTGCTGCCCTCGATCAGCGGCAGCAAGTCACGCTGTACGCCTTCACGGGAGACGTCAGACGAGGTGTTCTCGGAACGCTTGGCCACCTTGTCGATCTCGTCGAGAAACACAATGCCGTTCTGCTCAACGGCCAACAGCGCTTTCTGCTTGATCTCTTCCTCGTTCACCAGCTTGGCGGCTTCCTCGTCCTTGGCCAGTTTCAGGGCATCTGCCACCTTCATCTTCCGGGTCTTACGCTTATCGGACGACAGGTTAGAGAACATGCTCTGCAGCTGGTTGGTCATCTCCTCCATGCCGGGAGGCGCCATAATCTCAACGCCGGCGCCGCTGCTGCGCAGGTCGATCTCGATTTCCTTGTCGTCCAGCTCACCTTCGCGCAGTTTCTTGCGGAACATCTGGCGAGTGGCGGAATCGTTGCTGGTACGCTGGCTGTCTTCGTTGAAATCCCGCGCCGGCGGCAGCAGGGCATCCAGAATGCGGTCTTCGGCCGCGTCCAGGGCACGGTTTTCGTGCCGTTTCATCTCCTTCTCACGGAGCATCTTCACGGCCATATCCGCCAGGTCCCGGATAATGGACTCCACATCCCGGCCGACATAGCCCACTTCGGTAAACTTGGTGGCTTCTACCTTCAGGAAGGGCGCGTCGGCCAGCTTCGCCAGGCGGCGGGCAATCTCGGTTTTACCCACGCCGGTGGGGCCGATCATCAGGATATTCTTGGGGGTAATCTCGTCACGCAGGCTGCTGTCCAGCTGCATCCGGCGCCAGCGGTTACGCAGGGCAATGGCCACGGCACGCTTGGCTTCCTGCTGGCCCACGATGTGTTTGTTAAGTTCGTGAACGATTTCACGGGGAGTCATTGCAGACATGGTCGCTCCGGTCAGTCTTTGATGGGCAGCACTTCCAGAGTGCGGTTCTGGTTGGTGTAGATGCAGATGTCGCCAGCAATCTCCAGCGCCTTCTCTGCAATCTCGTGGGCGCTCATATCAGTGTTCTCAAGCAGTGCCCGCGCCGCCGCCTGGGCAAAGGCCCCGCCGGAACCAATGGCAATCAGGCCCTGTTCCGGCTCGATGACATCACCGTTACCGGTAATAATCAGCGACGCAGTCTTGTCGGCGACGGCCAGCAAGGCTTCCAGCTTGCGCAGGGCCCTGTCACTACGCCAGTCTTTGGCCAGCTCCACCGCCGCGCGGGTGAGGTTGCCCTGGTGTTTCTCCAGCTGGGCTTCAAAGCGTTCAAAAAGGGTGAAGGCGTCTGCAGTGCCACCGGCAAACCCGGCAATAACCTGGCCGTTGTACAAACGGCGCACTTTGCGGGCGTTCCCTTTCATGACGGTGTTGCCCAGAGAAACCTGGCCGTCACCTCCCATGGCGACTTCATCGTCACGACGGACGGATACGATCGTAGTCATTATGGCTCCAGTTGCCTGTATCAAATTTTCATTTTGGTTTTATGGAGACGTTTCGCGGTAATTCAAGTGGCGTTTGCCGGAGAGCGGGCTTGGGAGCGGTTTGTTTGAGCCGAAGGTCGCGCAAGAGTTTGCGGGCAGGTTTGGGGGAGGCTTTCCAAAAATGTGCGGAGCCATGGATGGCGGAGCAGAAGCGCCACATGGATGATGGGATGAACACCTCTTGTTGAGATCGGCGTCAAAGCGCCACTATTAGATGTGCGAAATCAATAGGTCAACAACAAGAGGTGTTCAGATGAACGTTACCCTAATCGGAATCGACTTGGCAAAAACTGTCTTTCAGGTTTGTGGTGTGAACCGAAGCGGCAACCCGGCGTTCAATCATCAAGTGCGCAGGAATAGGCTGATTGAGAAGTTGCTGCAGTATCCGGAAGCGACGATTGCCATGGAGGCCTGCAGTGGTTCGAACTACTGGGGTCGGGAGCTAAAGAAGCTGGGCTTTGAGGTGTTATTGATTCCGCCCCAGCATGTGAAGCCGTTTGTGAAGGGCAACAAGAACGATCGGAACGATGCCTTTGCGATTACAGAAGCTGCCCGGCGACCAAGGATGCGGTTTGTGGAACCGAGATCGCTGGAGCAAACAGACATACTGGTGCTGCATAAGCTGATCAATCGGAAGGTCCAGGCCCGGACCGCGTTGATCAATCAGATCCGGGGCTTTCTGAACGAGTACGGCGTCATCGTTGCGCCAGGCAAGGAACGATTACTCAAGGCGTTACCAGAGTTGCTGGAGGACGCGGAGAACCCACTGACCTGTGCTGCCAGAGAGGCCTTACAGAGTCTGTTGGAAGAGTGGAGAGAGGCCAATCGCCAGATACAGATGCATGAGGCGAAACTGAAGCAAACAGCCAAACAGCCAAACAGCTGGAGCCGGCACGGCGCCTGATGGGCGTGAAAGGGGTTGCGGAGAAAACGGCAACCGCGGTGGTGGCCTATGCCGGTGACGGTAAGGCCTTTAAGAGCGGGCGACACTTTGCAGCCAATCTGGGATTGGTTCCGAACGAACACTCCAGTGGCGGCAAGCAAAAGCTCGGAAGCATCACCCGTCGAGGGAATAACTATCTGCGCCGATTGTTGGTTCAGGGTGCCTGGTCGGTCATCCGATACACGGATAAAGCCACCGACCGGCTATCACGCTGGGCGGCCGGGGTTATTGAGCGCAGAGGCAAACACAAAGCGGTGATTGCCGTGGCCAACAAGTTGGCAAGAATTCTATGGGCAATGCTCTACCACCAAACGGAGTACCGGGCGGCGTAAAGCAGCACTCAAGGAGCAAAGGCACCCCACGCAAATGCGGTGAGCAATGAGTTAACAGGGTTAAACCGGCCCTTGTGAATGCTGGCGAGCACACGGAGCACCAACTCCGTACGGACGATAAGCGGCAAGGGCGCGGTTTTCATTGAGGCCAGAGTCACCGGAGTGACTCATCATAAAGGCCGGATATACGTGCGCAGTTTTACCCAGTTAACTTTTTACACCACCGAGAGCTTGGGAGGCTTGCGCAACAAGAGGTCTACATATATGTGCCGCAAGGAGCGGTTTTTGGAAAGCCTCCCCCAAACCTGCCCCATGCACCCGAGCTTAGCCTTCTTTGGGAACCTTACGCACCAAGGGCTGGATATTGATGGACACCAGCTTGTCCACAGCCGAATTCATCTGGCTGCGGGAAGTGAACGGGCCGACATTCACCCGGTACCAAATGCCGCCATTATCCTGTGTGATCTGCTGAACGTGGGCGCGAAGGCCCTGGAAGGCAATCTGGGCACGCTGGCGCTCAGCGTCTTCCTTGCTGCGGAAGGAACCGGACTGGAGGATGTAGTCGAACGCCGTTTTGGCCGGGCCCGGGGTGTACTCCTGTACTTTCGGAGGCACCACCTCAGATTCCGGCAGCATTTCATAGAAGCGGAAATTCTGCTCTTTTTGCCGGGCAGCGTCCTGCCTGGCCTTGGTGGCTGCAGGGCTTGCTTGTTGCTGGGCCGGCGCTGCCTGTTTCGGCGCTTCCGGGCCTGCAGGCAGGGTGTTCAGGTAAACAATAAAACCGATAAAGCCACCGACGGCGGCCAGAGACAGAACCCACTTCAAGGACAAACTCCCGTGCTGCCTGTGCGCAGGGGCGCTGCGCTTGGGTTTTGGCGCCTTGCGGGTGGCGGCTTTCTGCCTGGGGGCAGCGGCGCCTTTGCCCGCGGGGCGATCCTTTTTGGCGTAGTCTCTGGCCATGGCCGGCTTACATCTCTTCCGGTGCGCTCACGCCCAGCAAGTCCAGGCCGTTGGCAATCACCTGGCGTACTGCCAGGTAAAGGCTCACACGGGCGTCCCGCAGGGCTGTGTCTTCAATCAACACCTTGTGGGCGTTGTAGTAGGTGTGGAACTGGCCGGCCAGCTCACGCAGGTAGTGGGTGAGGTGGTGCGGCTCGCGCTGGGCGGCGGAATTGGCAATCAGCTCCGGGTACTTGGCCAGCTGGTTGGCCAGTTCTTTCTCTTCGTCCAGGGTCAGCAGGCTCAAATCGCCCACACATTCGTTCATGCCCCGCTGTACGCCTTCGGCCGCCAGTTTGCGCAGTACGCTGCAAATCCGGGCATGGGCATACTGGATGTAATACACCGGGTTTTCATTGGTCTGGGAGCGGGCCAGATCGATATCGAAGGTCAACTGGGAATCGACACGGCGCGCGGCCAGGAAGAAACGGGTAGCATCGCGGCCCACTTCGTCGATCAGGTCCCGAATGGTGACGTAGCTGCCGGCACGCTTGGAGATTTTCACTTCCTGGCCGGAGCGGGTCACCATTACCATCTGGTGCAGAACATAGTCCGGCCAGCCCTGGGGGATGTCGGCTTTCAGGGCCTGCAGGCCGGCGCGCACGCGGGTTACCGTGGAATGGTGGTCCGCGCCCTGTTCGTTGATCACGGTGGTAAAACCGCGCTGCCATTTATCCAGGTGGTAGGCCACATCCGGCAGGAAGTAGGTGTAGCCACCGTCTTTCTTGCGCATTACGCGGTCTTTGTCGTCGCCGAACTCGGTGGTTTTCAGCCACATGGCGCCGTCTTGCTCGTAGGTGTAGCCGTTGGCTTTCAGGCGCTCAACAGTGGCTTCTACCTTGCCGTCTTCGTACAGGGACGATTCCAGGAAATACACATCGAACTGAACGCCGAAGGCTTTAAGGTCCAGGTCCTGCTCGCGGCGCAGGTAGGCCACGGCGAATTCGCGGATGGCATCCTGGTCGTCCGGGTCGGCCTTGGCGGTTACTTCCCGGTCGTCGGCAATTACGGTTTCGCCGGCCATATAGGCGTTGGCCACGTCGACAATATAGTCGCCCCGGTAACCATCTTCCGGCCAGCTTTCATCTTCCGGCGTCAGGCCCTTAACGCGAGACTGCACCGAAAGGGCCAGATTGTTGATCTGGGCTCCGGCGTCGTTGTAGTAAAACTCCCGGGTAACGTTGTAACCGTTGGCTTCCAGCAAGCGGCACAGGCAATCGCCAATGGCGGCGCCCCGTCCGTGACCCACGTGCAGAGGGCCAGTGGGGTTGGCGGACACAAACTCGACCTGAACCTTTTCGCCGTTACCAGAGTTGTTGCGGCCGAACTGCTGTGCTTCGTTCAGGATAGTGTTCACAATGCCGAAGGCGCTGGCGGTGCTCATGAAAAAATTGATAAACCCCGGCCCGGCAATCTCCACTTTCTCCACGGCGGAGCTCTCTGGCAATGCCTCCACCAGGGCTTCGGCCAGCTTGCGAGGCGGGCAGCCGGCGGCTTTGGAGGCCACCAGGGCAATGTTACAGGCATAGTCCCCGTGGGACTTGTCTTTGGTGTTGCCCACCTGAGGGGTGAAGCTCTGGTCTGCCGGCAGTGTGCCGTCAGACTGCAGGGTCGCCAGTGCAGACTGGAGAAGCTCGGATACGGTCTCTTTCATGCTGTCGAATGACTCGGTTTGCAGAAGAATGGTTGTCAGGGCAGGGCGCCCGTTGAAAACAGAAGGTGCGTATTATCGCGGAAAGTTGGTGTGTAAGCAAAAAGCCCGGCGCTGACGCCGGGCTTTTTACTTCGTCGAGCGATTAGTCGGAAATGGTTGTCTGTAATGTGAATGCATCCCCGCCGTATGGGGCAGGTGGAGTCACCTCGACAGTGAATGTTCCTGTGCTAGGTGTGTCGTCGGCTTCAACTGTAACGCACTGGGTGACTGGACCCGTTCTATAGCTTCTTGTGGTTGTAAAGCTGCTCGGATTAACAATCGTGCCATTGGTTGTAGTGAACGCCACGTCAGTTCCGCCCGGAGGTGGGCCTGCAACAGGGTTTCCTTGCGAGTCTGAGAACATGCCCGCTATTTCCGCACAAACACTGCCGGGCGCCACAGGGGTGGTAAAGTTGATGGAGATGTTGTCGCTTGCCATGAACAGCTTTGCTGTTTGAGTAATTTCTAAAAGCGAGCTTGTGCAATTTGCTTGATTGATGCAGGCGGTTCCGTTGTATATCCCGTTCGCAACGTCGTACTGTCCGTTATCGTTGTAGTCGAAGTACTCTTCGCCACTGTCGTAAACGTTATTTCGATTTCTGTCTAGGTAGGCTTCCCCTAGGTCATCTTCTGCAACATTGAAACTATCGGTACCTGATGTGTAAATGCCATCGCTGTCCACGTCTCGATAGCTTTCTTCTCCCACAGTTCTAGCAAGAATTAATACGACCCCGTCATTGCTTCTAGGGTTTTGGCTTATCCATTCAATTGAACAAGCTCCGTCGGACAGTGTGCACTCGCTTTGCACGGAGCCAGCGTTCGTAAGGAAGTTTACGACAGCGTCGGTAATTCGATTGTTATTGCGGTCGGCCGCACGAATGGTGATGCCGACCGGAACGCCATCGTAGTTGCGAGCATTGGGAAGAAAGTTTTCTTCAATTGAAATTGAAAAACTGTCTTGGTCTGGAATTGTCGCGCTGATCGATATCGGAGCAGAAGTGGTTTGAATTGAAGAGCCCGCATCGGGGCTGTATGTGGCTGTTACGCTAACTACCGCTGGGACAGTGCCGGCATTTACACGAGTGGTCGCTAACCCGTTCTCATCAGTTTCAGTTGACGACTGGGAGAGTGTTATTCCCCCGACAGTTGTTGACAGCTCAAAGGTTACGGTTTCGCCAGTTGTAATAGGTTGGCCGTTATTGTCATTAAGTCTGAAGGTTACTTCGGATACGCTTGGTCTGCTGCTGTTTGAGTTTCCTGCAAGAGCGATGGAGTCTGGCTCAACGCTAACGAACTCGAGTCCTCCTATTACTGGAGGTGCTACCGTTATGGTTGCGTTGGCAGTTGCGCCATTTTGCAGCCTAGCGGTAATCGTATCTTGGCCAGCGCAGCCCGCTTCGTACGTTGTTGCAAACGTTCCCGAGGCGGACGTTACTTGGGGATCAAAGGAGGCGCTGGAGCACAAAGATGACAGTGTGACAGTAGTCGGTTCGGCATTGTAGATTGCGTTACTATTGTTAGCGTCAACAACATTGAACTCAAGTCTAGTGGTGCCGCCGGCGGAAAGGTTTGTCGCGGATAGTGTCATTTGTCCCGCTTGAAAGCTCGAACCACTGCCCGTTCCTAGCTCTAACGAGATCGTTTGATTGTTGTCACCACCTGTGCTGCCGTCCCCTGATGTGGAGTCACCTTGATTGGGGCCAGATGCCAGCGGCGTTGAGCTATCGTCCCCACCACAGGCGGTCAAGATTAAAGCCAGCGATAATGCCGACATACGCGCAAGGAATTTCCATGCCATTTTATTTCTCCAGTTTTCATCGACAGCAAAAGCCATAAACCTGCGCATTCCCGCACGAGAACCGCAACCTCAGGTTTTGATCCAAGAGTAGTGGTTATAGTGCTGAAAATCATAGCACAGTCAGTTCAAACTGAATGAGTATGAATGGTGAATTCTGAAAAAGATTGTAACGAATTGCAGAATATGGACTGTGTCACGATTCGGGATGATGATCTTCAGCCAGTCTCCTGAGGGTCAACATCAACAATCCATTTGGTGCTCGCTGGCAGCTTGCATTGGTCCAGGTACTGGCAAATGTGAGTAAGCAGATGGTTGAGTTGGCGCCGGTGGTTACTGCACAGGATCAGCTGCGCCCGGTGTCGGTCGGCTTTGCGTGCAATTACCGCCGGTAGCGGCCCCCAGGTTTCTATGCCGTTCGCGGCCGTCATTGGTTTAATGCTGTCTAACAGTTGCAGGCTTGCCTGCATGGTGTCGGCTTCCGCGCGGAGTATGGCCATGGCGCGGAATGGTGGCAGGGCGCCGGTTTGGCGTTCAGTCAGAAGTTGGTCTGCCAGAGCGGCATAATTACCCTGGCAGAGCGATTTCAACAGCGGGTGGTCGCTGTGGCAGGTCTGGATAAGCACTTTGCCGGGTTTTTCGCCCCGGCCAGCGCGGCCGCTCACTTGCAAAAGTGTCTGCACCATCTGTTCCGGCGCCCGAAAATCGACACTGAACAGGCCACCATCGGCGTTGACGACGGCAACCAGGGTCACGTTGGGAAAGTCATGGCCCTTGGCGAGCATCTGGGTGCCCACCAGTATGCAGGGCGCACCGCTGTTAACCTGAGCCAGTATATTCTGGATACTCCCTTTGCGCTGGGTGCTGTCCCTGTCTACCCGTACAATGGGGGTGTCCGGAAACTGTTCGGCCAGGGTTTCTTCGGTGCGCTCTGTGCCCTGGCCTACGGGTTTGAAATTTTCACTCCGGCATTTGGGGCAGCTGTGGCTTGCGGCCATCTGGAAGTCGCAGTGATGGCAACGCATGGCTCTGTCCCGGCGATGGTATGTCAGTCGGGTATCGCAGCGCGGGCATTCCTCCATGTGGCCACAATCGAAGCACATCATGATGGGGGCGAATCCCCGCCGGTTCACAAATACCAGTGCCTGCTCACCTCGTGCCAGCGTTTCCTTTATAGCGTTCAGGGTGGGGCGCGAGAGGCCGGCTTCCAGAGGGCGGCTGCGGATGTCGAGCAGCTCCACTTCCGGAGGTGAGGCATTGCCAGCCCGTTGTTCCAGGCGGATAAGGTGGTATTTGCCTTGCTTGGCGTTGTGCCAGGATTCCAGCGAAGGCGTTGCTGAGCCCAGGATGACGGGGCATTGATTCAGGTGAGCCCGATAGACAGCAACGTCCCGCCCCGAGTAGCGAAACCCTTCGCCCTGCTTGTAGGAGTTGTCATGTTCTTCGTCCACAACAATGGCGCGAAGGTTCGTGAACGGCAGCAAGACGGCGGAGCGGGTGCCGATCAGAATAACCGGTTCCCCATGTCGGATTCTCAGCCAGGTAGCCAGGCGTTCGCTGTCGTTCAGGGCCGAGTGCCAGGCCACAATCCGGTTGCCGAAGTAACGCCGGAAGCGCTCGAGGGTCTGGGGCGTGAGGTTGATTTCGGGAACCAGTACCAGAGCCTGTTGGTCGTCCCGCAGTTTTTGTGTCAGGTAATGAAGATAGAGCTCGGTCTTGCCGCTCCCGGTGATGCCATAAAGAAGTGTGGCACTGAAGCGATCTGTAACCTGTGGTAATTCTTTGGCCGCTGCCAGTTGCGCGGGTGAGAGTCTGGGGCCGTCTACTGTGGCGATGCTTTCGCTGGAAGTCGGATGCTGTGGATCGCTCAGTTCGATAAGGCCTTTATCGTGAAGGCTTTTGATCTGAGGGCGGTTGAAGCCGGCTTTAACCAGTTCGCCGGTCGATATGCCGGGGGCGCGCTGGATGGCTTCCAGCAAGGCTTTCTGTCGATGGGCGTTGGCCGGCAGTGGGGCGATGTTTTGGGTGCCTTGCCAGTGTTCATCCTGTTTCTGCTGTGACGGCCGGCCTCGGCGTAATGCGGGAGGCAGAGCGGTGAACAGGCACTCACCCAAGGGGTGCTGATAGTAGTCGCTGGCCCAGCTAAGGAGTTGGAAGGTGGCTGTGGGTAAGGCGAGCCACGGCTCCAGCACTTCCAGGATCGGCTTGAGGGTAATGCCGTCTGGTGGTGTCACGCCGGTTTCCACCACAAGGCCGGTCAGGGTTTGCCTGCCAAAGGGTACTTTCACGCGTTGCCCGGGTGAGACTGTCATGGTCTCCGGGATTCGGTAATCAAAGAGTCGCCGGAGCGGACGATTCAGGGCGATGCGAGCGGTTGAGGGCCGTGTCACGGTAACTGCGTATCCTGAAAGCGGGCAAAAGTAGGCTGGTTGCATGGTATCCGGACTGTTCCGGATGGCCAAGATACTTGCCTGTGGTCGGGTTTGTCAGTAAGATTTGCGGTCTGTTTCTGGCCGGGCTTGATTGTGCACGGTCTTTTCAATTGATTCAAACATGCGGTGCCTGGCTAAATCCGCCCTTTACGGCGGGTGATCAGGTAGCGGCATGACCGAAAGAGGTTCGCCATGAAAGAAGGTATTCACCCGAAGTACGAAGATATCACCGCTACCTGTTCCTGCGGTAACGTGATCAAGACCCGTTCTACTGTTGGTCACGACCTGCAGCTGGACGTTTGCTCCCAGTGCCACCCGTTCTACACTGGCAAGCAGAAGGTTATGGATACCGGTGGTCGTATCGATCGCTTCCAGAAGCGTTTCGGCAGCCGGATCGGCGGCAAGAAAGACTGATCATTGCCGCAATGCTGAAAAAAGCGCCTTCGGGCGCTTTTTTTGTGCCTGCAGATCAGGCCCCTTTGCTGCTGCATACGCAAAATGCCCTATTGACTGATTGTAAAATGTTCGATTTCGGCTTGTCGTTTCGGGTCGGGCGCGCCATAATGGCGCGCTCCGCTGGCTAGGTCCGGCGGTATTTACCTTTAAACGTGACAAACGGAACAGTGGCAATGTCTCAAGATCTGAAAGAAGCAGCCCTTGAATATCACGCCAAACCGCGGCCGGGTAAGCTGAGTGTTGAAATCACCAAGCCAACCGAAACTGCCCGCGATCTTTCCCTGGCGTACAGCCCCGGGGTTGCCGAACCGGTCCGCGAGATCGCGAAGGACCCCGAGAATGCATACAAATACACAGCCAAGGGTAACCTGGTAGCCGTTATTTCTGACGGTACTGCCATCCTGGGTCTGGGTAATCTCGGCCCCCTGGCGAGCAAGCCGGTAATGGAAGGCAAGGGCGTACTGTTCAAGCGCTTTGCCGGAATCGACGTATTCGATATCGAAGTCAATTCCGAAAGCCCGCAAGCGTTTATTGAAACTGTTGAGCGTATCGCAGATACCTTCGGCGGCATCAACCTGGAAGACATCAAGGCACCCGAGTGCTTCGAGATCGAGCGCGCTCTGATCGAAAAGTGCAATGTGCCCATCTTCCACGATGACCAGCACGGTACTGCCATCGTAACTGCAGCCGGCATGATCAATGCCCTTGAGCTGCAGGGCAAGAAAATCGAAGAAGCCAAGGTGGTTTGTCTGGGCGCCGGTGCGGCCGCAATCGCCTGTATGAAGCTGTTGGTCAGCTGCGGTATCCGCTCTGAAAACATCTACATGCTCGACCGTAAGGGTGTGATCCACTCTGGTCGTGACGATCTGAACCAGTATAAGGCGATGTTCGCGAACGAGACGGACAAGCGCACCCTGGACGACGCTATCGACGGTGCTGATGTATTCCTGGGTCTCTCCGGCCCGGACCTGTTGGGTGCCGAGCAGCTGGCCAAGATGGCTCCGAACCCGATCGTGTTTGCCTGCTCCAACCCGGATCCGGAAATCAGCCCGGCAGTGGCCATGGCTACCCGTGATGACCTGATCATGGCGACCGGTCGCTCTGACTATCCGAACCAGGTAAACAACGTACTGGGCTTCCCGTTCATTTTCCGTGGCGCGCTGGACGTTCGTGCAACCGCCATCAACGAGGAAATGAAAGTGGCCGCTGTTCACGCCATCCGTGAGCTGGCCAAGGAGCCGGTACCCCAGGAAATCTGTGCCGCTTACGGTGTAGATAGCCTGGAGTTTGGCAAGGAATACATCATTCCCAAGCCGATGGATGTTCGTCTGCTGGAAGTGGTTCCTGCTGCTGTGGCCCGTGCTGCGGTAGACTCCGGTGTAGCTGGTCTGCCTTACCCGGCCCACTACCCGCTGAAGTCCATGGACGACATCATCTGATTGCGATGTAGTCTGGCTTCATAAAAAAACCGGCGGAGATCCCGCCGGTTTTTTTGTGTCTGTATCTTCGCTTTTCGGTTAGAAAATCTGCCGTGACAAGCCTTCAGATTCTCCGTTCAGTCCGGAGCCGTTGTCGTCTGCAGAAAGCGGGGCCGGCACGTCTTCTTCCTTGAACAGCTCGAACACTCCGTCTTCTCCCGGCCGTGCCCGCTCACCGGTCTGCGGATTAATGCGGATGCTGGCAAGGCCGTTTGGCCGGTCCATAGTGGCGGCAGGCGCATCCTTCAGCGCGACTTTCATGTAATCCAGCCACACCGGCAGGGCGGTGCTGGCACCATATTCGGCGCGACCAAGCGGGGCTGGCTGATCAAAGCCGACCCATACGGTTGTTGCCATGTCGTGGTTGAAGCCGGCAAACCAGGTGTCTTTCTGCTCGTTGGTTGTACCGGTTTTGCCCGCCAGGTCACTGCGCTCAAGGGCCAGTGCGCGGCGACCGGTACCCCGGCGGATGACGTCCTGCATGATCGAATGCAGGATGTACACGGACCGCTCATCGGCCAGCCGGCGCATTACCCGTGGCCCTTCGGGTTCGTCTGCAGAGGCGGGCAGTGCCATGCCTTCGGTATCGGGAAGCTCGTCGGTCTGGATGTCTGTGGCGTTCTCGTTTTCCGCCAGCTGATCGCAGTTACTGTCGCACAGTATGGTTTCCGGTGCTTCGTATACCACGGTGCCGTCAGATTCCTCGATGCGTTCGATCAGGTACGGTTGTACATCGTAGCCCCCGTTGGCGATAACCGCGAAGGCCCTGGCCAGTTCCATCGGAGTCAGCAAGCCACTGCCCAGAGACAGTGACAGGTTGGATGGCATGTTGTTGGTCGGTACCTTCAGCTGGCGCAGGTAATCCAGGGTCGTCTGAATGCCCAGGTCCCGAAGCAGGCGAATAGATACCAGGTTCCGTGAGCGATAGAGGCCCTCACGCAAGGTGGTGGGGCCGTAGAATTGCCCTGATGAATTCTGGGGGCGCCAGGTGTCTTCCAGTTCCGAGTCATCGAAAACAATCGGCGCGTCATTATAAAGGGTGGCCGGTGTGCGGCCGTTTTCCAGGGCCGCCAGGTACAGGAACGGCTTGAACGTAGAGCCCGGCTGGCGCTGGGCCTGGGTGGCACGGTTGTATTTGCTCTGGCTGAAGCTGTAGCCGCCGGCCAGGGCTTCGATGGCACCGGTTTTTGCGGTCAGTGAGATCAGGGCGCCTTCCACTTTTGGTGCCTGGGCAAGGGCCGCTTTCAGGGTGCCGGCACCCGCGTCTTCGGGATCCGGCTGATCGTCATTGGCCTCTGGCAGTTCGGTGACCTGCGGCAGCTCCAGGATCTTCGTGTAAATCACGTCACCGACGCTCACCACGTCTGACGGCTTTTTCGGTTCCGGGCCGGTCAGGTTTTCGGTGCGGTACCGCTTGGCCCAGGTCATGGTGTCGAAGCCTATGATACCGGTGCCCAGTCTTCGCAGCTGGGCATGCACTTCACCGGCCTCATCGTCGATGCGGGTAACCACGGCGGGCACCAGTGACTCCACTTGCGGATAGTTGAGCAGTTGTCGGGAAATTTCGTCGCCTGACAGGTCGCTCACATCAATCTGGCCGATCGCGCCACGGAACCCGTGGCGGCGGTCATAGTCTTCCAGGCCCGCCTGCAGGGCTTCGGTGGCAGCCTGCTGCTTCTCACTATCCACGGTGAGGGTTACGCTGTAGCCGTCGGTGTAGGTTTCCTCACCAAATCTGCGAACCATTTCGGCGCGGGCCATCTCGGCCAGGTAGTCGGCGTTAACTTCGGTTTCCCTGGTGTTGTAGCTGGCTGTAATAGGTGCGTCTTTGGCAAGGGCCCAGGCTTCTTCGCTGATGTATCCCAGATCTTTCATCCGGCCAAGAATCCAGTCCCGGCGAATCAACGCCCGCTCTGGGTTTGCTAGCGGGTTATAGGCAGAAGGTGCCTTGGGCAGGCCTGCCAGCATGGCCATCTGGGCAAGCGAGAGTTCGTTAACCGGTTTGTCGTAATACACCTGCGCTGCCGCTGCGATACCATAGGCCCGGTTACCCAGATAAATCTTGTTCAGGTACAGCTCGAAGATCTGTTCTTTGTTCAGTTCACGTTCAATCTGAAGTGCCAGCAGTATCTCGTTGAACTTGCGGATGAAGGTGCGGTCCCGTGACAAAAAGTAATTTTTTGCAACCTGCATGGTGATGGTGCTTCCGCCAGACTGGATTTCGCCGGTGGAGATCAGTTCGATGGCAGCCCGCACCAGGCCTTTGATGTCTACCCCGAAGTGGTCGTAAAAGCGGGAGTCTTCAGCGGCCATAAAGGCTTGTAACTGAATTGTAGGGATCTGTTCTATTGTGACCGGTGCCCTTCTCTTTTCGCCGAATTCTGCTATTAATCTGTTGTCTTTGCTATACACCCTCAGCGGCGTCTGCAGCTTTACGTCCAGCAGCTGGTCAACATCCGGCAGGTTGGGGCGAAGGTAAAGGTAGAAGCTGGAGGCAACAATAACAGCGACACTCAGGCCGGTGAGAATGAACCAGGCTAAAACACGAGATGTACGCAGCAGATTAGACATTTTTTTCTGACAACAGTTGGATATAGGTCTATTATTTGAGAAATTGCTTTAGGAAGGCTTGGGTGGCCTTTCCAACCTGCAATCGCTCCTGAATAAATAAGAGAGTGCATTGTAGACGCAAAAAAAAAGAAATTCTCTTACATAAAAAACAGATAGCGCAATTCTGGGACAGCTACCGGAACTCAGGAGCTCCAGGGTTGCACAGCCGGGTGTATTCAACCAGGTATAGGGTGAGCGCGTGTTCGGATTACCAGGAAAAAAATCCAGTGCTGTGCTGGGCGTGGATATCAGCTCCAGTTCAGTGAAGCTGCTCGAGCTGTCGAAACATGGCAGTCGTTATCGGGTCGAAAGCTATGCCGTAGAGCCGTTGCCGGCTGATGCGGTAGTCGAGAAAAATATCACCAACGTCGAAGCTGTGGGCGAAGTGCTCAAGCGGGTGGCGTCCAAGTCCCACACCAGCGTCAAACAAGCTGCTGTCGCGGTGTCCGGTTCGGCGGTCATCACCAAGATCATCGAAATGGACAGTGGCCTTAACGAGTTCGAGATGGAAGACCAGATCGGCCTCGAAGCAGATCAGTACATTCCTTATCCGCTGGATGAAGTGGCCCTGGATTTTGAGGTTCAGGGGCCTTCCGAATCTAACCCGGACAAAGTAGAAGTGCTCCTGGCGGCTTGTCGGAAAGAGAACGTGGATGTCCGGGAAGATGTGCTTGAAATCGCCGGCCTGAAATCCAAGATCGTCGACGTTGAAGCCAATGCCCTTGAGCGCGCTTACACCCTGATCGAACAACAGCTCGATGGGCAGGGCGAGGAAATGGTCGTTGCCATTGTCGACCTGGGTGCCACCATGACCACGCTTAGCGTTCTCGCCGGCGGCACGACGGTTTATACCCGTGAACAAATCTTCGGTGGCCGCCAGCTGACGGAAGAAATCCAGCGCCGCTATGGCGTGTCGTTCGAGGAAGCCGGCCTGGCCAAGAAAAAGGGCGGGCTGCCGGACGACTACGAAGAAGAAGTACTTGGCCCCTTCCGGGAAGCCGTGGTTCAGCAGGCTGCCCGCGCACTGCAATTCTTCTTCGGTGCCAGCCAGTACAACTCGGTGGATTATGTGGTGCTGGCAGGTGGAACCGCTTCTATACAGGGGCTGGTTGAAATGGTTGAAGAAAAAACCGGTACCCGGACCCTGGTGGCCAACCCCTTCGCCGATATGTCGATCGGCTCCCGGGTAAACGCCTCAGCCCTGAGCAATGATGCCCCGTCGTTGATGATTGCCTGTGGTCTGGCAATGAGGAGTTTCGACTGATGGCAAAAATTAACCTCAGGCCCTGGCGGGAAGAACTGCGGGCTGAAAAACAGAAACAGTTCGTGGTGATGATTCTGGGCGCAGCGATTATCGCCGCAGGCCTGGCATTCCTCTGGAAGAGCGACATGGATAACCGGATTGCCTACCAGCAGTCCCGTAATGCCTACATCGAAACTGCCGGTAAGGAACTGGATAAGCAGATCAAAGAGATTGAAAACCTCAAGCGGCAACGCGACGAGCTGCTGGCTCGTATGCAGGTCATCCAGGATCTGCAGGGCAAGCGCCCTGTTATTGTCCGGGTATTTGACGAGCTGGTGCGCACGTTGCCCGATGGCCTGTTCTTTACGGACCTGAAGCGGTCGGGGGATCGGATCGATATCGTTGGCATGGCCGAGTCCAACAGTCGCATTTCGAACCTGATGCGCCGCTTTGACGAGTCTGACTGGTTTACCAGTCCGAACCTGTCCAACGTGGCTGTGGCAGACGATCGCCGTGCCGGATACAGCCAGTTCAACCTCTCTGTGCAGCAAAAAACTCCAGAGCCCGAAGGGGAGGATAAATAATGAGCCTCGCGGACTCACTTAAAAGCCTGAATGAATTCGATATCAATGACCTTGATATCAATAACGCGGGTATCTGGCCTGCGCCGGTCAAGGCGATTGTTGCGCTGATAGTCTTCGGCCTGATTCTTGGTGGTGGCTACTGGTTCTTTATCAAGGATCAGTATGCCCAGCTTGACCGCGTCGAAAAGCAGGAGCAGGAGCTCAAGCAGCAGTACGAGCAAAAAGCCTATCAGGTGGCGAACCTGGACGTGTTCAAGGCCCAGATGGCCGAGATGGAGGAAACCTTCGGAGCGCTGGTGCGTCAGCTACCCAGTGAAACGGAAGTTCCGGGCCTGCTTGAGGACATCACCAATACGGCGTTGGGTAATGGCCTGGCGCTGCAGGAAGTGAAGCTGCAGCCGGAACAGCGCCGGGACTTCTACTCGGAGCTGCCGATTAACATCCGGGTTTCGGGCGCCTACCACGAGCTTGCCTCTTTCGTCAGCAGTGTGGCCAGCCTGCCGCGGATCGTTACATTGCACGATTTAACCATCAAACCAATCAGCGGAGAGGGTGACCAGCTTGATATGCAGGTTGTTGCCCGTACCTACCGCTACCGGGCTGGAGAGTGAGCATGACAGGAAAGCATGCGGGAAAAGCCTGGCTGGGTGTGTGTCTGGCCTCTTTGCTGACGGCTTGTTCCCAGGGAAACGGTTTCTCTGATCTGGACAAGTTTATGGCGGATACCCGGGCCAAGCCCCGGGGCCACGTTGAGCCCCTGCCGGAATTCAAGGCCTACGAGGCATTCAGTTATTCGGCAGCCGATCGGAGAGCGCCGTTCGAGCCGCCCATCGATGTACAGCTGACCATGGCCGATGAAGAACCGGTGAGTGACGTAGAGCCGGACCTCGATCGACCGAAAGAAGTACTTGAGAACTTTGACCTTAAATCACTTGGAATGGTCGGTACTCTGCAAGGCGTGGATGGCAACCTGTTCGCGTTAATACGGGACAACGAAGGTGGGATTCACCGGGTCCGCACCGGTAACTACATGGGCCAGAATTATGGCCGGGTGGTTGGCGTGAGCGACACCCGGATCGAGCTGGTGGAAATCGTTCCGAACGGCCGGGGTGGTTGGGTCGAGCGCCCGCGCTCCCTGTCCCTGGATGAAGGATGAGGCAGGGGAGCGGCAAAAACATGAATGACAGAAACATGCACGAACAAAAAGTTGTGGGATCGAGGCTAGCGATGTTCAAAAAACTCAATGTCTGTGTCGGCGTGATTGCCATCGGGTTATGGAGTAGCCTGGCCGGAGCGGTCACGCTGGAAGGCGTATCGTTTACGTCGCTGCCGGGGGAAGGCCTCGAGGTGACCATGAAGTTCGATGGTGCCCCGCCCGAACCTAAGGGTTATACCATCGAGCGTCCTGCACGGATCGCCGTAGACCTGTCGGATACCACCAGCGGCCTCAATCAGCGCAGCATTCCGCTGGGTAGCGGAAATGCCCAGAGCCTGACGGTCGTGGAAACCAAGGACCGCACCCGGTTGATCTTCAACCTGGTGGAGCTGGTGCCTCATGAAACGGTTCGCAACAATAACTCGCTGGTGATGACCATTGGTGGAGGCGGTTCAGCGCCTGTGGCGAGCTCCCGCTCGGCACAGCCCCAGTCAGCGCCAGTTGCCTCAACCTCATCTTCCAATGCGCTGGCAGATGTGGATTTCCGCCGGGGCAAAGACGGTGAAGGCCGGGTGATTGTGGATCTCGGCAGCACCAAGGCCGCTGTAAACCTGACTGAGCTTGGTGGCCGTATCCGGCTGACCATGCCGGACCTGGAGGTGCCTGCCAACCTGCGCCGTCGCCTGGATGTTTCCGACTTCGCCACTCCGGTAACCCGAATCGATACCTTTGTTGAAGATGGCAATGCGGTGATCGAAATCCGTCCGGAAGGCGATTATGACTACATTGCCTACCAGTCTGGCCGGGAGTTTACGGTCAGTGTTGAAGAGCTTTCCCAGGAAGAAGCAGAAATCCGCCGTGAAGAGAAGTTCCCGTACACCGGTGAGAAACTGTCCCTGAACTTCCAGGATATTGAAGTGCGCTCTGTACTTCAGCTGATTGCCGATTTCACCGGCCTGAACCTGGTGGCCAGTGACACTGTGGGTGGCAGCATTACCCTGCGCTTGCAGAATGTACCCTGGGATCAGGCGCTGGATCTGATTCTTAAAACCAAGGGCCTGGACAAGCGCCAGATTGGCAACGTTCTTCTGGTAGCGCCGGCAGACGAAATTGCCGCCCGTGAAAAACTTGAGCTGGAAACCACCAAGCAGATCGCTGAGCTGGCCCCGGTTCGTCTGGATATTATCCAGGTGAACTACGCCAAGGCAGATGAAGTCGTTGAGCTTATTCGAGCAGACGCGGAGTTGATTTCTTCCAGAGGCTTTGTTTCGTCTGACAAGCGTACTAACACAATTACCATTCGAGAAACCGCTGACAAGCTGGAAGAAATCCGTCGCTTAGTAACGACTTGGGACGTGCCCGTGCGCCAGGTTTCTATCGAAGCGCGTATTGTTCGGGCCCAAACCAGTGTGGCCGAAGACATCGGTGTTCGCTGGGGTGGTGCGGCTTACAACGTCGACGGTGATGATGTTGTAACCATCGGCGGCTCGCTGGGCACCCTGCAGGAAGCTCGTGACGCAGCAAGCGGTGGTAGCAATACCATTTCCTTCCCGGGTGCCTTGGGTGTTGATCTTGGCGTCTCCGGTGACGGCGCATCCTCCTTCGCAATCGGCTGGGGCAGTGATGACTTCCTGGTAGATCTGGAACTGTCAGCCCTCGAAAGCGATGGCCGTGCAGAGGTGGTTTCCCAGCCGCGGGTTGTGACTGCGGACCGCCAGACTGCGTCAATCAAGTCCGGTGAGGAGATTCCCTACCAGGAAGCAACCTCAAGCGGTGCGACCAACGTAGAGTTATGGTGATTTCTGGTGTATGGAAGCAGGCTGAAAGGATGGCGTATCCTGTTGGTTGATCACCACCAAGATCACAACCAACAGAGGATGGATACGCCATGTCCAAGTCTAACCTGCATGCTCTTTCACAACCAGAGGCGACCACGAACGATCCCTTGCACGATCTGATCCGACAGGGTGCCCGTGACCTGATTGCGCGGGCTGTCGAGTCTGAGCTTCAGGGGCTACTGGATCAGTATGCCGATGTATTGACACCCGATGGTCGCAAGGCGGTAGTCCGAAACGGTCATTTACCAAAGCGAACCATTCAGACAGGCGTTGGAGATGTTGACGTTCAGGTGCCCAAGGTCCGGGACCGCAGCGGCTCCGGCATTCGCTTCAACAGTCAGCTCCTGCCACCGTATTTGAAGCGGGCCCAGAGTCTGGATGAACTCATCCCCTGGCTCTACCTGCGCGGTGTCTCCTCTGGCAATTTTCAGGAGGCCCTGAGTGCCTTGGTCGGCGAGCAGGCCAAGGGCCTGTCCGCCAACACGGTGTCACGGCTCAAGGCACGGTGGCTGAAGGAGCACGAGGATTGGCGTCGCCGTGACCTGGGCCAGAAGCGCTACGTCTACTGGTGGGCAGACGGTGTCTACAGCAATGTTCGTCTGGATGATCGACTTTGCCTGCTGGTGATTATCGGGGTCACAGAGCATGGCCACAAGGAGCTGGTCGCGGTGGAAGATGGCCACCGCGAGTCCGAAGCCAGCTGGCGAGAGCTGCTCACCGGCTTGCGTGAACGTGGCCTGGACAATGCGCCCAAGCTGGCCGTAGGCGACGGGGCTTTGGGCTTCTGGAAAGCGCTGAGCAAGGTGTTTCCGGATACCCGGCACCAGAGGTGCTGGGTTCACAAGACTGCCAACGTGCTGGACAAGCTGCCCAAGTCCGTACAGCCGAAGGTGAAGTCAGACCTGCATGAGATCTATCTGGCGGAGACCCGTGATGGCGCTCACAAAGCCTTTGACAGCACGTTAAGGCGATTCCGGGACAAGTACCCGAAGGCCATGGAAAACCTCGAAAAAGACCGGGATGAACTGCTGGCCTTTTACGATTTCCCGGCAGCGCACTGGATTCACTTGAGGACCACGAATCCCATTGAGTCCACCTTCGCCACAGTCAGGCTGAGGACCAAGCGAAGCCGGTCCTGTGGCAACCGCGACACTACGTTATCGATGGTATTTAAATTGCTCCAATCCGCCCAGAAACGCTGGAAGCGGATCAAGGGGTTTAACCAACTGAAGCTGGTCGTGAATAACGTTCAGTTTCGGGATGGAGAACGGGTGGATGATCAATCCGGCAGAGACGCCGCCTGATGCTCATACACCAGATTTGACAATAACTC
>NZ_NEFY01000009.1 GCF_002258215.1 Marinobacter vinifirmus | reverse complement strand
ATACCGCCACAGCTCACGGCCCCGCCGCTGCCAAATCACCCCACCAGCCGAACGCTGCTGTTCCTGGTGCTCACCTGCCGCCCGGCAGATACCCCCAAACGACATACCCCCACGGCTGGCGGCCTGCTGCCGCTGCCGGCCCTGAACCTGACCGCCAGCCATACCACCGAACCAAACCCAGCTCCGGGCCTTCCGGCTGCCGCCTGCTGCCAGACCACCCCAGCACCAACCCGAACACTGCTGTTCCTGGTGATGACCTGCCACCCTGGCAGATACCCCCCAGACCGTGCCCCCGCTGGCGGCCCTGCTGCCGCTGCCGGATCACACCACCGGGGAACCAGCCCACGGCAGCCCCTGCCGGCCTCCGGCCTTGAACTTCACCGCCAGCCATGCCGCCGGGCCTTCCGGATGCCGCCAGCTGCCAGACCTCATCACCACCAGCCGAACGCCCCTGTTCCTGGTGCTCACCTGCCACCCTGGCAGATACCCCCAAGACCGTGCCCCTGCCGGATCACACCACCGCCAGACCGAACGCCCCGTATTTTGGAGAACCCCCGGATATGCAACTGACAAAACTGACGGAAAGGGCTTTTGTCAGTTATGTCAGTAGGCATAGAGGCACCGCCCCGCTTCAACGGCTTTGACCCTGTGCCGCTGTTGGTCTCCCGGTGCTGACCTGGCAGATACCGCCACAGCTCACGGCCCCGCCGCTGCCAAATCACCCCACCAGCCGAACGCCCCGGTTCCTGGTGATGATCTGCCACCCTGGCAGATACCCTCAGACCGTGCCCCTGCCGGCGGCCCTGCTGCCGCTGCCGGATCACACTACCGGGGAACCAGCCCACGGCAGCCCCTGCCGGCCTCCGGCCTTGAACTTCACCGCCAGCCATGCCGCCGGGCCTTCCGGATGCCGCCAGCTACACCACCCTCCCCGCGATTTCAAGACAAGAAACCAAGCAAAGTTCCTGCCGTGTCCTGCGCCCTGCACTTTATTAGCCTGATCCCGTTGTCTTTCGGGACGCTTCCAAAAAATACATAGGCAAACCGGGCACCAACGAAAACCCAGCAACGAGGCACTGCGCCATGAAAGTAGAAGTTGATAAAGCCAGCGTTGATAAAGTGAAAATGCTAATGGCCGGCCTTACAACAGGCACGCCCAAAGCGTTGTCACGGTCACTGAACGCCACCGCCGCCAAAGGCAAAACAGAATCAAGCAAAGCCATACGGCAGCAAGTGAATCTGTCGGCGGCCTATATCCGGGACAAGCTAGAGATTAGAAAGGCTACCGTTCGAAATATGACGGCAAGGATTATTACCCCCTCCCGTGGCCTGCTATTGAGTTATTACCTATACGGGGTAAATGCAGTAAACCCAGATACAGGCCGGGCCTCTTATGGCTCCCTGCTGAAGTACAAAAAGGGGTATTTCTCTGTGGCGAATCTTGATCAGCCCCTAAAGGTAAAGATTAAGCCGAATGCCCCCCCGCTAAAGCTTGGCCCGGAGTGGTTCATTATTCCGAAGCTGAAAAACTCAAACCTCCCAGCCCTGGCGAAAAGAAAAGACGGCAAACTGAAGCTTTACGGCCCTTCACTTTCCCAGGTGTTCACTGACGTTAAAGATGAATTATCTGAATCACTTGCTGAATACCAGGTAGAGCAGTTCAACAAAAAACTAGATGACATCCTGAGGGGCTACTGATGCCAGAAAGTATTAGAGAACAAGTTGTTCAGGCGTTTGCAGACAGGATCGGGGCGGCCCGTGCTGACCGGATCGATAGCGAATCTGACTTGCCCGTAAGGGCGCTTTGGGACCCAACCGAAACCACGGAGAAAAACAAATACGGGAAGTATGATTGCACCGTGACGGTTCAAGTTGCCGAGCTGGCGGCCCGTGACTTCTCGGTAAACTCAAGCATTCAGGGGAACGACATGTTGTCCCGCCTTTTAGATGATGCACTGACCACGGACCACACATTAGGCGGGCTGTGCAAAGGTATCAGCTATACAGGTTCAACGCTGGATTTCCCGGCAGAAGGTCAGAAAGAGATGATTGTTCTAGCCACGTTCGAAGTTGTTTATGTGATAAACAACAGCAACCCCTACCAACAATAACCCCCGATGAGGCAGCCGGCTTATGGTTGCCTCATTCCTTCCGCCAGCTGCCAGACCTCACCACCACTAACCGAGCGCCCCGGTTCCTGGTGCTCACCTGCCACCCTGGCAGATACCCCCACGGCTGCACCCTGCCGGCCTGCTGCCGCTTCCAGATCACACCACCGGGGAGCCAGCTCACGGCAGCCGCTGCCAGCTTCTGAACGCCGCTGTTCCTGGTAACGATCCGCCAGCGCTGGGGGTATCTACCCCAGTCCGGGCTGGTGCTGGCAGGCTTGGCGTCAGAGTGTGGATATCGCGCCTCTGTGTTACACTGAACTACTACGGCCTTTTACGGAGGAGGGCAAAACATGACACACAAAGCGCTTTCAGTGGCTGCGGCAATGCTTGAAAAAGCAAGGGATAGAAATATCTATCTGACGCCAATGCAGCTGCTTAAGCTAGTGTACATAGCGCATGGATGGACGCTTGGCCTGTTAAGTAGGCCCCTAGTCGACGACGATGTAGAGGCTTGGAGATATGGGCCAGTTATTCCCGCCGTTTATCACGCGGTAAAGCACTACCGAGATTCCCCCGTGTCCCGGATAGATACGGCTACTCCGGCTCACCTAGACCCTGAAGAGGCGGATATTGTGGATCAGGTTCTAACGATCTACGGGGACAAAAACGGAATAATGCTTTCTTCTATCACGCACCAGCCAAACACTCCATGGGACAAAACATGGAGGAGTTTCGGAAAGAATGCCGTGATTTCCAATGACGTGATAGAGGCCCACTATGCCTCGCTCTACGAAAAATCGAAACCGCAGGAAACGTCGCCAGCGTAAAGCGCTGGCGGCGGCAGATAAGCCAAGGATGACTAACACTCCCCCTAGACGAATACCTGACCACGCTGATTTCAATGGTGATCCGTCCGGCAACGATCCGAAGGCGGAGAAAGAAGCCAGCTACTTTGCCAACGGCAAAGACCTTGAGCGATCAGAAAGAATTAAAGGCTTGCTCAATTGGGTAGCTATGCTCACGATAGCGGTTGCAGCGGTCGGGGTTTTGCTTTGCCTGGTCTCGTGGTTCTATCATCTTTTGACACCGGATCATTACCATTTCCTAAAAGACGAACAGATCAGGCGTATTGAGACTGTTGTATTTAGTGGTATGTTGGTTGGCTTAGCTCAAAAGTACCTGTCAAAACACCTTTAGAGCTTGCCCAGTATCACTGCACGGGCCTGTAGCTGGGGGCAACCAAGCCCACCGCCGAGCGCTGTTTTATCTAGTGATAATCCGCGCCTTTGCAGATATCAGTGCGTGATAACAAAAAATAATATATTCATTCGCTCCTGAAAGGCAGACAGCTTTTAGAGCGGTTAAGGTGTGACGAGATCAAGGGGTATCACTTCCAGAACGGGGGTATTTCTGGGGGTACATAGAAAAATACAATCGGCAATAATCTTTAATTTTCAGCCGGTTACAGTCGCAACAATATTGGACGCCGTCTCCACCACCTTCCAGAAAAAAGCCCCGGACTTCCGGGGCTTTTTTCGTTTCAGCCCTCACATTTTCGTCCTGTGCAAGCCAAAGCATTTAAAAAAGCCCCTTATTTAGATCTTTTTTTCGATCGAATTTTGATACCATGGAACCGTGCCACGGAAATGATGAGGTGCCCTGAATAATCGCATGTGAAGACTAACGATGTTGAACGGGCTACAACGAATGAGTACGGCGCGGAGGAAGCAATACATGAGAAGCCTATTTGCGAGACTTGCGGCCACCATTTCGGAGCTCAAGGCTAATCCGAATGAGGTGCTCAATCAGGCTAATGGCGAACCTGTTGTGATTCTGAGTCATAACAAACCCAGAGCCTATATGGTGCCTGTCGAGACATTCGAGCAGATGCAAGAGCAGCTTGAAGATTACCGGTTACTCCAGGAAGCTCGCAAACGCATGGATGATGAATCAATACCGGTGAGCATCAATGAGCTACGAACTGGAATTCAAGAGAAAAGCGCTCAAGGAATGGAGCAAGCTTAGCCCTACCGTCCAGGCAGAGTTTCTGAAAATTCTGGAACGCCGCCTGGAGAACCCGAGGATCCCTAAGCATAAACTAAAGGGATCTTCGGACTTCTACAAAATCAAACTGCGATCCCAAGGCTTTCGCCTTGTCTATCATGTGGACGACGGGAAAGTGGTTGTCACCGTGATCACAGTTGCCCGTAGAGATACCGTTTATAAGACCTTTTAGGTGTCCACCAAGCGTCAACGCAACGGCGACTTTCTATGGGCCAGCAAATAGATGCGCCACCGGATGCAATCTCCTTCGTCTGTTTCACTTGGCTCCAACACTGAACTGCTAAAGAAATCTTAGCAGTTCAGTTGTTGCAAATTTTGCACATACTGCCAAGACCAGAAGAACTGGAACCATCCGGCATTTCCGGAAAGTTCGATCACGGATTAGACGCATACATACGAAACCGGAAACCACCGAGGATTTCTAGGTAGTTGCTAAATAGGCAAAGTTCCCAATGCCTCGAAACGAATTTACGCGTACGCAGTCTTTTTTCGTTTCAGCCCCACCAAAACAACCTGCCCAATATTTGCACAACGCCGAACCCTGTGCTTGGATAAAACCGATAGGCCAGTTGGATGGCACAGCCTTTCGCCCACGCATATCCGGCGCAACCCCACAGGCTGCCCGGGTATCGAATCCTTGAAAACGGAGTTGGTGTTGTTATGGCTTACGAAACAATAGACGGACAAAAATACGAAAAAGAACTGCTCGATCTGGCCCGCAAGCACACAACCGGGCGTGGTGAAGGCAAGTTATCGAAGGATGAGGTTGCCGATTTATTCGAGTCCGCCCAGGATGGCCCCGGCGTAACCGATACCGAAAAGGCCACACTGGCCTACATTCGCAAGAACTTTGAATTTACCGATGCTGCCGCAAAGGATTTCGACGCAGCATTCAGCAAGCTCTGATTTCAGGGAGAGAAAATTCTGGAAGATGGAAACCGGGTGGTTTGCGTGCGCAGCCACCCGGTTTTTATTGCGGTATCAGCCCAGCTTCAGGGTTGAAAGTGTGCGCTCACGCACTTTATTCAACAGCTGCTCGTCTTCCACCAGGGTCTGGCCGTATGACGGCACCAGCTCTTTCATACGCTCCTGCCAATCAGCAGACTGCATCTTCTCGGGGAAGCAGCGCTCCAATACATTCAGCATGGCATTGGCTGCGGTAGACGCGCCCGGGGAAGCACCCAGCAGCGCCGCCAGCGAACCATCTTTCGCGGCCACAATCTCGGTACCGAATTCCAGCTTGCCACCGCCTTCGGCGGTCTGCTTGATGATCTGCACCCGCTGGCCCGCCATCTGCAGGGCCCAGTCATCTTCCTGGGCATCCGGGAAGAAGTTGCGCAGGGATTCCACACGGTCAGTGTGGGACTGGAACACTTCGCCGATCAGGTACCGGGTCAGGTCCATGTTGCTCTTGCTCACCGACAGCATTGGCCGCAGGTTGGTCGCCCGTACCGAACCGAACAGATCAAACAACGAGCCCTGCTTCAGGAAGCGGGTGGTGAAACCGGCAAACGGCCCGAACAGCAGCGCCGGCTCGCCGTTGATGATCCGGGTGTCCAGGTGCGGAACCGACATTGGCGGCGCGCCGATGGGCGCCTTGCCGTACACCTTGGAGTGATGTTCTTTCACGATTTCCGGCTTTTGACACACCAGCCACTGACCACTCACCGGGAAACCACCGTAACCGCGGGCTTCGTCAATGCCGGATTTCTGCAGCAGCGGCAGCGCACCACCACCGGCACCCAGGAATACAAAGCCGGCTTCCAGCTTGGTCAGCTCACCGGTTTTCTGGTTCTTCACCCGGACTTTCCAGCGGCCGTTGTCACGCTGGTCGATGTAGTGCACCGGGCAGCTGAGCATCAGTTCGAAATTGGGCTGGGTTTCCAGCCACTTCATCATGCTGCGGGTCAGGGAGCCGAAATCCACATCGGAACCGTGCTTGATGCGGGTAGCGGCAACTTTCTGCATCGGGTTCCGATTGCTGACAACCAGTGGCATCCACTCAGCCAGGTCTTCCGGGTTTTCGGTGTATTCCATTTCCCGGAACAGGTGGTGGGCTTTCAGCTTCTGGAAGCGGCGCTTGAGGAAGGCAACGTCTTTCTCACCCCAGACAAAACTCTGGTGCGGCGTGCGGTTAATAAAGGTGGACGGCTCGGGCAGAATGCCCTGCTCTACCAGGTAAGACCAGAACTGCAGTGAAACCTCGAACTGTGCGTTGATCTGCAAAGCCCGGGCAATTTCAACATCACCGTTTTCGGTTTCGGGGGTGTAGTTCAGTTCGCAGTAGCCGGCGTGGCCGGTGCCTGCATTATTCCATCCATCGGTGCTTTCATGGGCAACGTGGTCAAGACGCTCCACCATGACGATGTCCAGAGACGGATCCAGCTGCCTGAGCATCATGCCGAGAGTAGCGCTCATGACGCCCCCTCCGACCAGCACTACGTCTGCCTGTCTTACGGCCATTGGTTTTCACCCTAGCTTAGTGTTGAAGCCTGATGCCACTCCACGATCAGCAAAGCGGCCTGTCGGAAGCCGGTCGGGCGCGAGGTAGACGGCGCTGCCGTATGCTTCCGGTATGAGATTGAGCGCGATTATCCCGATTTTTATCGGAATAATAAATTGCGATTGTCAATCGACGTGTGTCGGGCAAACTATGTTGTTTGCGACCATTCTCGCCTGTTTTGTTAACAATATCAGCGCCACTTTAGTCTGATACCAGCGAGGGGCCAATGCGGATCACCCCGTATAGCGGTATTTCCGATAGCCCGGGGGCTGACCTGAAACGCCCACTTACTGTATCTTTGTGCGCCAACTGTGACCTCGCCTGCGTAACCTGCGGCGACAACCTGAACTAACGAGGTCTTCCTATGTTGATGGCTATAGGTGCCATTATTGCCGGGCTGGTGTTACTGGTCTGGAGCGCAGACAAATTTGTGGAAGGTGCGGCCGCCACGGCCAAGCATCTGGGCATGCCTACCCTGCTGATTGGCATGGTGATTATCGGCTTCGGCACCTCGGCACCAGAACTGGCGGTCTCCGCTATGGCGGCTTCAGATGGTAACCCGGGGCTCGCCCTGGGTAACGGCTACGGTTCGAACATTACCAACATTGCCCTGATTGTCGGCCTGACCGCCATCATCGCGCCCATTGCCGTGCATTCCCAGGTTATCCGCAAGGAGCTGCCGCTGCTGCTGGTACTGACCCTGATTGCCGGTGCACAGCTGCTGGACGGCGAACTGTCACGGCTTGATGGCTGGGTGCTGCTGGGGGTTTTTGCGGCCGTTATGGGCTGGTCTATCTACCAGGGTTACCAGGGCAAGGAAGATCCTCTGGCCGGGGATACCGAAACCGAGATGATCGCTCACCCCATGCCCCTGAAAAGCGCCATCATCTGGCTGGTGGTCGGGCTGGTTCTGTTGATTGTCAGCTCCCGGATTCTGGTCTGGGGCGCGGTAACCATCGCCCAGAGCCTGGGCATCAGCGACCTGATTATCGGGTTGACCATCGTCGCGATCGGTACCTCCTTGCCGGAACTGGCATCGGCACTGGCCGCAGTAAAGAAGAACGAGCACGACCTGATCCTTGGCAACATTCTGGGTTCCGGGATTTTCAACACCCTGGCCGTGGTGGGCCTTGCCGCGGCTATTGAGCCGCTGTCGGTCGCCCCGGAAGTACTCTACCGGGACTGGACCCTGATGTTCGGGCTGACACTGGCCTTGCTGGTGATGGGCTTCGGCCTGACCGGCTGGCGCAAGCTGATATCAAGGGTAGATGGTGCCTTATTGCTGCTGGTGTACGTTGGTTACACCGGTTATTTGTTCTCCACCATGGCAGCAAGCTAAACCACTTGCCGTCCGCGAGGCTGGCACATCAGCCAGCCTCGCCATCCCCTAGTAACTCTTCCAGCCGCTGGCGCACTTCTTCCATGACCCCGGCCAGGTCTTCCTTGGACTTCCCTGCCGTATCGATGGGCGTTCCTACCCGAACATCGACTGGCTGCCCCAGGTTAATCTGCATGCTCCGGGCGGGCAGCACCCGGTGAATACCCCGGATGGCCACAGGAACAATCACCGCTTCGGTGTCCAGCGCCAGGTGGAAACACCCCTTCTTGAAGGGCAGCAAGTTACCATCCGGTGACCGGGTACCTTCAGGCGCCGCCCACAGCACTATCCCGCTCTCCATCATCGCCCGTGCCCGATCCAGGTCACGCACGGCATTTTGCCGGTTGGAACGGTCTATGGACGGAAACTCGGCGGCCGCCATGGCCTGGCCTAACAAAGGGATCTTGAACAGTTCTTTCTTGGCGAGCATACGAATGGAGCCGGGCAGCGAAACAAAGCTGACCGGAATATCGTAGTGACTGGCATGGGTGCTCATGATGATATACCGCCGGCCATCGTTGAAGTCCGGAACCTCCCCGCAAACGGTCAGGCTGGTTCGTACCAGTTTCAGCAACGCGGTAGACCACTCCCGGCAGTACTTGTCGACAATCCGACGGTCCAGTTTGCCGAACAACGCCCGTAACAACACCAGTAACGAATAAAGCGCCGTCAGCCCCACAGACCCCAGCACCACAGCCGCGCGCCGCAGCAGGGTTGCCGATTCAGTTAACGGGCTCAAGTTCAGTCGTTTCATGCTGAATGCTCTGTCTCCCGGAACACCAGAGACACCGAGTTCAGGCAATACCGCTGCCCGGTGGGTGGCGGACCATCCGGGAATACGTGGCCCTGGTGGCTGTCGCAGCGGGCACAGCGGATCTCCGTCCGCACCATGCCAAAGCTGGTGTCCTCAATGTAGCGGATATGTTCCGGGTCAAACGGCTGGAAGAAGCTCGGCCAGCCGGTGCCGGAATCAAACTTGGCATCGGAGCTGAACAACGGCAGGTCACACAGCCGGCAGTGGTATACCCCGGTCTTCTTGTTGTCCAGCAGGGTGCCGCAGAACGGGTGCTCGGTGCCGTGGTCCAGCAATACCCGTCGCTCTTCTGCGCTCAGTGCGCTGGCCTTGTCTTCAATGTCCGCTTCGCTCAGCGGGGTCAGGTCATAGCCTGATGCCGATACACTCATTGCATTCTCCTCAGGCCAGGTCCTGGTCGTCCTGGCTGAATTCGGGTTTCAGTCGGTCCGGCCATGCGCTGGCCAGCTTTTCCATCTTCGGGGCGGCTACGGCCATGATATAGGGCTGGTACGGATTACGGGCCGCAAAGTTCTGGTGGTGTGCCTCGGCCGGGTAAAACGCCGTCAGCGGCTCCAGGGTGGTAACCACCGGTGCCGGGTAAACGCCGGACTCATCCAGTTGCCGGATGTAGGCCTGCACCAGCTGCTTCTGGGCATCGTTTTCATAGAATACGGCAGACCGATACTGGCTGCCGATGTCGTTGCCCTGCCGGTTCAGCTGGGTCGGGTCGTGGGCCACCGAGAAAAACACCCGCAGCAGTTCGCCGAAACCGACCTTTTCCGGGTTGTAGTGCACATCTACCACTTCAGCATGGCCGGTGCTGCCGGAACAGACCGCCTCATAATTTGCCGTGTCAGCCGAACCGCCGGCATAGCCGGATTCAACCCGGGTAACTCCGTCGATAGCCAGGAACACCGCTTCCACGCACCAGAAGCAACCACCGGCCAGCACCACATGGGCTTCGCTGCCGGTTTCAGGCAGTTCCTGTTCCGGGGTCGGGAACCGGCTGCGCGGCACATTCAGATCCGGAATATTGCAGCTTTCGGTCATAGTTTGTCTCCAGTTTCTGGTTGCACAGGTTATACCCGTGTATACGACCACCGATGATAAACAGACACAACCGCAACATGAAATTATGTCAGGGCGGTTGCACATGCCCTGTCAGCCACCATAATGAAAACAGGGGCCAGCGATAAGACCCCGCTCGGCATCAGGGAAACAGCATGACAGCAAAAGTCCGCGAACCGGAAGATCAGGACGAGCTTCTCCATTACCGCCTAAGCCTTCGGCTGGGGCCGGTACACGCCCGCCAGCGCCTGGGCATCGAGCAGGAATCGGAGGCCCTGATCCTGGGCCGCGACAGGCGCTCCTTCCACCTTGAGAACATCACCAACGCGCCGGGTTTTATCCGCTTTTGCCTGCAGGCGGTAGGGCTGTTCAACCGGGCCCAGCGCAACAGCCGCAAGCTGCAAACCGCCCACAACAGCTTCGTGCTGCCAGACCTGCCCGAGGCCTTTGAAGGTTTCAGGATACTGCACCTGACCGACCTGCACGTGGATATGGACGAGCAGAACCTGCAAGCCGTCATCCGCCAGATTGAACCGCTCGACTACGACCTGTGCGTGCTGACCGGCGATTACCGCCAGCGCACCTGGGGCCCGGTAGATGCCGCCCTGGCGGGCATGGAAAAGCTCCGGGAGGCGATCCGGGGAGACACCTACGCGGTGCTGGGCAACCACGACAGCGTGCGCATGGTTCCGGCACTGGAAGACATGGGCTACCGGTTGCTGATGAATGAAATGGTGCCACTGGAACGGGAACAGGCCAGGATCTACCTGGCCGGAGTAGACGACGCCCATTACTACAAAGTGCACAACCTGCACCGGGCCGGCGACGACATTCCCGCAGGCGGTATCAGCCTGCTGCTCAGCCACACGCCTGAAATCTGGCGCGAAGCGGCCCACGCCGGCTATGACATGTTTTTATGCGGCCACACCCATGGCGGCCAGATCTGCCTGCCCGGCGGCATCCCGGTCACCCTCGACTCCGACTGCCCCCGCAGACTCGGCAAAGGCTTCTGGCAGGTGAACGGTATGCAGGGGTATACCTCGCCGGGGGCGGGAACCTCGGTGCTGAATGTGCGCCTGAACTGCCCGCCGGAAGTGACCTTGCATACCCTCACCCGGGGCCCGGCCTGAGGCCCTCAGTGAGGCTGCTTGCGGATACCCAGCCGGAACAGCAGCGGCGACACCACCACGTTGGCAATGGCAAACAGCACAGCCACCGAAACCGCCTGCCATAACGCCAGCGGCAACCAGTACCAGGCCATCAGCATGGGCAACAGGGCTTCCGGCAGCTGATCCAGCCACAGGGCGCGGGAACTGGACACCAGCCCTGCGCGGCGCTTGATGAAACTGCTGAGCAAATCCCCCAGCAACGCCAGCAAGCCGAACAGCGCCCCGAAAATCCAGCCCAGCCCCAGCCAGGCCGCGAATAACAGACAGGACAGCACACCGGAAGCCAGCCCGCGCCAGGTTTTGCTGTGACCAAACACCGGCCGGCCGTCACGCCATAGCCGGTCACCATCTACCGGCCAGTCCCAGCGATTGTGCAACAGCCGGGCCACCACCACCGGAGACCCGTTGGCCAGAACCAGCATGACAAACAACTCCAGCGACAACAGCACGGGCTACCTCCGGCGGGACTGGCTCAGGCGAGCCCTCCACGGGTCAGCTTGAGCGGATCCATCAGCTCTTCCAAACGCTGACGGCTCAGGCCACTGCGTTCTTCCGCCACATCAATCACCGGCCGGCCGGTGCGGTAGGCTTCCTTGGCAATGTCCGCCGCCAGGGCATAGCCGATCTCCGGGTTCAGGGCCGTCACCAGCACCGGGTTGCGCCCCACCCCGGCATTCAGGTTATCGGCATTGACCGTAAAGCCCTGAATGGCCTTGTCGGCCAGCATGGTTGTGGCATTGGCCAGCAAACCGATCATATCCAGCAGGTTGGCGCCCACCAGCGGCAGCATCACGTTCAGCTGGAAATTGCCGGACTGGCCCGCCATGGCCACGGCGTTATCCAGCCCCATCACCTGGGCTCCAACCATGGCCACCGATTCCGGAATGACCGGATTCACCTTGCCAGGCATGATGCTGCTGCCCGGCTGCAGCGCAGGCAAGCTGATCTCTGATAGGCCATGTATAGGGCCGCTATTCATCCAGCGCAGATCGTTGGCGATCTTGGTCAGTACCACCGCAAGCCCCCTGAGCTGGGCCGACAGCGCCACCGGCGCATCCACCGCACTCTGGGCTACGAACTTGTGGTTGAGGGATCGAAAACTGTAGCCACTGTTTATCTTCAGAAACTTGATGAACTGCCCGGCAAACTCGGAAGCGGCATTTACACCGGTGCCGACCGCCGTGCCCCCCTGGGGCAGGTCTGCCAGCTCGTCCATCGCCGCTTCAAGCCGCTTTTCGACTGCTGCCAGCTGTTCCCGCCAGGTTTTCAGTTCCTGGCCAAGGGTAACGGGCATGGCATCCATCAGGTGGGTTCTCCCGGTTTTCACCTGCCCTGCCAGCTCACCCTCGCGCTGGTAAATCACCCCGCGAAGGTGCGAGATGGCTGGCAACAACTTGTTCTTTACCGCCAGCACCGAGCTGATGTGAATGGCCGTGGGGATCACATCGTTCGAGCTCTGGCTCATGTTCACGTGATCATTGGGATGCACATCCACGCCCTGCTGGCGGGCGATAGCGGCCACCACCTCGTTCACGTTCATATTGGTACTGGTGCCGGACCCGGTCTGGTAGCGGTCAACCGGAAACTGGTCCGCAAACTCGCCCATGCTCAGCCGACCGCAGGCCTGCACAATGGCGTCCCGATAGGGCGCATCCAGCAAGCCCAGGGAAGCATTAGCCTGGGCGGCAGACCACTTCACCAGTACCACCGCCTTGATGAATTCGGCCGGCATGGGCTGGCCGCTGACCGGAAAGTTGTCGATGGCCCTTTGGGTCTGGGCGCCCCAGAGGGCCTCTGCGGGTACTGCCACTTCGCCCAGACTGTCCTGTTCGGTTCTGTAGTCGGTCACCGGTTTCTCCTGTAGGTATTCCGTTTGCTCCTGCAACGGTAACTCAAATATTGTCGCCTGTCAGACAGTACCCGTTGCGAGAAGGCTGGTTAGCAGAGCCCGTAACCGGTTGGGTTTGACAGGTTTATTCAGTGCGGGAAGATACTGGGCCCTAAGCAACGAGCGGACTTCGTCACTCCGGTCTGCAGTTATCACTGCGGCAGGGATATCGGCTTTCAGATACTTGCGAACCCCGTAAATTGCGTCGAATCCGGTCAAATCATGATCAAGGTGGTAATCGACCAGAAGTGCGTCCGGGCGACCACCATCCTGCGCAAGCCGTTCCAACGCCTGAACCCGGCTGGTGGCCGTCATTACCCTGCATCCCCAGCGTTCCAGCAGCGCCTGCATGCTCTCGAGGACCGCAGGCTCATTGTCTATAACAAGCACAGACACTCCGTCAAAACCATTACCGGGAGGCTCCGGTATGACCGGCCGAAACCAGGCCTGCAGGCTAGGAGCTGAAGCGAGGGGAAGTGTCAGGGTGAAGCGCGAACCGGTATCTGGCCTCGATGCCACATCAATGCGGTAGTCCAGGACCCTTACCATACGTTCCACAATGGCAAGCCCAAGCCCTACACCCTGCCGGCCACCGGAACCGTGAGGAACGATCTGGTGAAACTCTCTGAAAATATCCCGCAGCTTGACCGGTTCTATTCCGACGCCGGTATCCCATACCTCTACCTTCAGGGTATCTGCACGGCGGCGCAGGGCCAACAGCACGCCGCCCGTCCGGGTGTATCGGAACGCATTGCTGAGAAGATTCCGGATGATTCGGGTCAACATACGCTGGTCAGTCTGTACCATGGCAGGTAATGAACGCACCCGAAAATCCAGTCCGGCGTTCTCGGCAACGGCTTCAAACTCGGCCCCGAGCCCTCTCACCAGCGCATCCATATCGGTATACACCAAGTCCGGCTTCATGGCTTGCTGGTCAAGCTTTGAAATGTCCAGCAGATCTGCCAGCAGATCCTCCGCCCCTTCCAGCGCACGGTGAACCTGTTCCACCATCCGCCCTTCTTTATCAGGCAAATGGCTGTCCTGCAGGGCCGAAATCATCAGCCGAGCTGCATTCAGCGGCTGTAACAGGTCATGGCTGGCTGCGGCAAGATACTTGTCTTTGCTGCGATTGGCGTTCTGAAGCTCTTCGGTGCGCTCTTCAACCCTGCGCTCAAGTTCCGCATTCAACTGTTCAAGCTTCTGCCGAGCCTGCACGCGGTCGGTAATGTCGGCAACAAAGGCTTCAACTACCTCCGGCCCCAGATCCGGCCGGCGCAGCAAGGTAACCGCCACATGCACGGGAGTCTGGTCTGAGCGCTGGAACCGGGTTTCACGGGCATTCAAACTTCCTTCATCGAGCAAGGCCTGGCGAATTGCATCAAACTCTGAGGAGCTGCAAAACAGCTGTTCCCGAAGCCGGATTACCCGGGCCCTGAGCTGCTCTGGGCTGTCATAGCCGCAGATACGAGCCATGGCCGGGTTGCACGCCACAAAACCACCTCTGAGGTCGGCCTGGAAAATCCCATGCAGCGCGTTTTCAAACAGCCACTTGTAACGGTTACGTTCCTGTTCCAGCTCTTCTATCCGATCCTGCAGTGCCGGGTAATAGTTCTTACGTACAGACTGACTGCCCAGCCCAAGCAGGTCGCCAATACCATACCCGTTTTCGCCGGGGTCAGAGGGCTTCTTCATAAACCACCTGAACGTCCCGCAGAGAAGATTTTCGGGGGTTGGTCAGAATGCACGGGTCCTTCAGGGCATAACCAGACAGGTAGGGGATGTCTGAGATGGTTACGCCCAATTCCTTTAGCCTGGCCTCCAGTCCCACTTTCCGCTTGAGTAGGACAATCCTCTCCATCAAGCGTTTTTTCACCTGGGCATTACTCATTCCACGGGTATCAACATCCATAGCCTCTGCAACACGGCGGAAACGATCCTCAGTCGACGGGAAGTTGTAGGCCACCACATGCTCCAGCAACAAGGCATTGCAAAGGCCATGGGGCAAATCCAGGAAGCCGCCCAGGCTGTGGGACATGGCATGCACAGCCCCGAGAATGGCGTTCGAGAAAGCCAGCCCGGCCTGCATCGAAGCCAGCATAATCTGTTCCCGCAACACCGGGTCTGCCGGATTGGCCACCAAAGGCTCCAGGTTACGGTTAATCAGCCGGATGGCCTCCAGAGCGTGGGTATCGGTGAGCGGCCCGCTGCCGGTGGATACAAAGGCCTCGATAGCGTGCACCAGGGCATCGACACCGGTGCAGGCGGTAAGATAGGCCCCCATGGTTTCAGTGACTTCCGGGTCAATCAACGAAACATCAGGTACCACCGCCTTGCTGATAATAGAAAATTTGAAGCGCCGGCCAGGGTCAGAAATGATCGCAAACTGTGAAACGTCTGCCGATGTGCCCGCAGTGGTGGGAATCAGAATCATCGGTGGAGGGGGATTGGTAATGGTGTCCACCCCTTCAAATTCCAGAATATGCCGGCCGTGAGTGGCCACAATGCCGATGCCCTTGGCACAGTCCATCGGACTGCCGCCACCAATAGCCACAATGACATCGCACTCGCTGGACCGGTACAGCTCGGCGCCGGCCATAACTTCGTCAACCTTGGGGTTAGGAGAAATATCCGTGAAGGTGGTGCAGCGCAGGCCTGCATCCAGCAGCAGTGTTTCAATCTCTCCTACCCAGCCAGCTTCCGACACACCGGGGTCCGACACAAGAAAGACATGGCGGGCACCGAAGTTACTCGCGAAATTAGCCACCGAACGGCGGGAACCGGCGCCGAAAACGATTTCCGGAGAGACAAATTTACGCAGTGCAGATATGTCGTAGCTCATAAGGCGTCTGATGCAACCAGCTTGTTGTTATAGGAGTTGCTGACATACTAACTCAAGTTTCGAGGTGCTTCATTGAGCATTTGGTTTAGAGTAGAAACACCAAAGCCGGTCAAGCATCTGCGCCTGGTTACCTGAACACCGGAAGCCATGGGCTTCATGCTCAAACCATACCAGCTGCGCCGGCTTCCCGATCTTTCGCATGGCGTTTACCATGCTCCGGGTTTGTTCCGGCACCACAACAGGATCCTGCCCGCCCTGAAAGAAGATGGCTGGGCATGAAATCCGCTCAGCCATCCGCAGGGGCGTTTTCTGCTTCCAATACGCACCATCCTCTCCCGCCGGCCCAAGCAGCCAGTCCAGATAGCCGGATTCAAACCGGTGGGTAGATTCCCGCAACCGCAACGGATCGGTTACCCCGTAAAGGCTGGCCAGGCCGCTGAGCCTGCTCCCGGGCGCCATGGCAGCCATCAACGCAGTATAACCACCGGAGCTGCGCCCCTGAATAAACAAGCGCTGCGGATCTGCCCGCCCCCGGTCAACCAGGTAATCCGCCATCCGGAACATGTCCGCCACGTCTGCCAGGCCCCACTGACCAGCAAGGGCCTGGCGAAAAGCCCGGCCAAATCCGGTACTGCCGGTGTAGTTCACTTCGGCTACCGCAAAACCTCGCTGGCACCAGTACTGAATCTGTGGATTGAAAATGGCATAGGCTGCTGAGGTGGGCCCACCATGGGCGATCAGGATCAAAGGTGGTTTGCCCCCGTTTCGGTTCAGGGACGCGCCGGAGGGTGGATAGAAAAAGCCCTGCAATGCATACCGGCTGTCCTGGCCAGCGGGCACCACGATGCTTTCCGGCGACACAGGGACTATCTCTGTCCATGGCGGCTGGCCGCCAAACAAAACCTCGAAATGCCCGGTTTCCGGACAAATCCGCAGTATGCTGTCGGTACGGTCCGGGCTGCGGGCAATGCACAGAAGGTCGTTTTCCAGCCTGTCCAGTGAACGGAGGTCACTGAAACTCCCGGCAACCCGTTGCTGGCCACCCTCACGTTCCAGCCAGAGTTCACCGATTCCGTTCCGGTACCGAACCCTGGCCCAGCCTGACGGTAGCCGGCAGGTATGGCGCTCACCCAGCTGCCAGGGAGCATTCGCATGGTCTGCCTCTGCCAAACTGCCAGGCTGCCAAAAAAACTGCCCGTTTGCCTGCCCGATACAAAACGGCTGCCACCACCCCCGGTGATCAGAGATCACCCAAAGCTGATTACCCGCATACTGAGGTTGCTGGACAGACCCGCCACCGGGAGGTGCTGCGCTGACAACGCGGGGCAGGTCCCCATGGCCCCCAACAACGGCGGTGCACAGAAAGGACTGATCCCAGGGCATATCTGGCAGCATCCAGCTGACCCACGCCAGCTCACGGCCATCGCAGGAAACCGCCGGCGCACCGTAGAAGTCAAAATGGTCATGCAGCACCGATAACCTTCCATCGGGATCGATCGCCACCAATGCCTGCCGGCCGTGGCACTCACGAACAGCGAGCCAGCGGTTGCGCAGTGAATCTGCCACCACTCCACCCCAGACAGCTCCTCGAGTGCCCACAAGCTTGCGTCTATGGCCGTTATCCAGATCCATAACCCAGAGATGCTGGTCCTCGGATATCCAGCATACGACGCCGTCCATCACCGCGTAGGCGCCACCGCCATAGCTATTCAGGCGGCTGCGAACACTACCTCCGGTGTCGAGCCTTCGGCTACCCTGCCGGCTATAACACCAGAGCGCCGTGCCACCGGCTTCAGGCTCGGAGGCCAGCCAGAACACAGAACCTCCAGACACCTGAAGTTCCGCGCACTGCTGAAGTGCCCGGCAGGCTTCCTGGGCGGACAACGGTTCAGCTTCGGCAGAACACACGGGAATTGCGGGCATTTCGGTAGGTGAGATCTTCCAGCCCTGCAGTGGCATGGTCGGCCGCGGTGCGGGCGGCCAGGATCCGGTCATGTTGAGGCGACTTGGCGCAAACCGGGTCAGCATTATCCGCGTTGCCGGTGAGCAGGTAAGCCTGGCAGCGGCAGCCACCAAAGTCCTTGTCTTTCTCGTCACAGGAACGGCAGGGCTCGGGCATCCAGCCGTCACCACGGTAGTGGTTAAACCCCGGGCTTCGGTACCAGATATCTTCCAGCGAGGCCTGCGTTACATTCGGAAACTCAATGGGCAGCAAACGGGCGCTATGGCAGGGCAAGGCTGTACCGTCCGGAGCCACCGTGAGAAACAGGCTACCCCAGCCGTTCATGCAGGCCTTGGGGCGCTCCTCATAATAATCCGGCGTCACGAAGATCACTTTCATGGGGTGGTCCCGCTCGACCAACTCTGCCCGGTAACGGTTTACCCGGGTTTCTGCTTCCGCCAGCTGAGCCCGGGATGGCATCAACCCCTCCCGGTTAGCAAATGCCCAGCCGTAATACTGGCAAGTGGCAAGTTCCACATAGTCTGCCCCGAGGTTCTCGCACAGGGCCAGAATATCCGTCATCTGGTGGATATTGTGCCGGTGGATCACAAAGTTCAGCACCATCGGATAACCGGCTTCCTTGACGGCACGGGCCATGGCCAGCTTCTGTTGGAAGGCTTTACGGGAACCTGCTACTGCGTTGTTCAGTTCCGGGTCGGAGGCCTGGAAGCTGACCTGGATATGATCCAGCCCGGCATCGGCGAACGCCTTCACCTTGGTTTCGGTCAATCCGAGGCCAGAAGTGATCAGGTTAGTGTAGTAACCAAGCTCCCGGGCGCCGCCAATAAGCTCCGGCAAATCCTGGCGAACCAGCGGCTCACCGCCGGAAAAACCGAGCTGGGCCGCCCCCAGGGCACGCCCTTGCTGCAAGACATCCAGCCACTGCTGGGTGGAGAGTTCCTGCTCCTGACTGGCATAATCCAGAGGGTTTGAGCAATAGGGACATTGCAGCGGGCAACGGTAGGTCAGTTCCGCCAGCAGCCACAGGGGCGGGCCGATCTTATGGTCAGTATGGGAAGTTGTCATAGCCACTCGATCCAGTGTTGGCGGCTCGCCTCATCCAGGAAGGCGAAGACGTCGTCCGACAAAGCCCCCGCATCGGGGAACCGTGCTTCCAGCGCAGCCACAATATCGGCCCGGGATTTCACACCATCCACCTCGGCCAGAATCGCACCGGCACTGTCATTGAGCTTGACCATGCCTTCCGGATACAACAACACATGGCTCTGCTGGGCAGGCTCCCACTGGAACCGGAAGCCACGGCGCAATCTTGGAATGGTTTCCATGGCACTCTCCTTACAAGCCCCGGTGCCAGACCTGCTCACCGGTGACTGTGTGGTATGGGGGCGTATTGTGTACATAGGCCATCGACATGGCATCCAGCATGGTCCACAGAATATCCAGTTTGAATTGCAGGATTTCCAGGGCCCGGTGTTGCTGCGTCTCGGTAACAAAATGATCAAGGGTAATCGAGAGCCCGTGTTCCACGTCACGACGAGCTTCCGACAGGCGTTTGCGGAAGTAGCGATATCCATCCGCCTCAATCCACGGGTAGTGATCCGGCCAGCTGTCCAGCCGGGACTGGTGGATCTCCGGCGCAAACAGTTCGGTCAGTGACGAACACGCGGCCTCCTGCCAGCTGGCACGGCGGGCAAAGTTGAGATAGGCATCCACCGCAAACCGCACGCCCGGCAGCACATGGCGCTGGTCAACGACTTCCTCACGGCTGAGGCCTACGGCTTCCGCCAGCAACAACCAGGCCTCGATGCCGCCGGCGTCATCACTGTGGCCATCATGGTCCAGAATCCGCTGCAACCACAGCCGGCGCACCGAGGCATCCGGGCAGTTCGCCATAATGGCGGCGTCTTTCTGGGGAATCTTAATCTGGTAGTAATAACGATTGGCGACCCAGCCACGGATTTGTTCTGGCGAGCAATCACCACCGTACATGGCCCGGTGAAAGGGATGATGGATGTGGTAGTAAGCCCCTTTTGCCCGCAACGCCTGCTCAAAGTCTGTGCGGTTTAGCGGAGTATTGGCTCTGGCGTTCATGGCAACCTCACAGATCAATGTGCATACCATCCCAGGACACTTCGATACCGTGGGCAGCCAGATAGGCACGCTCGGGTGAGTCTTCGTCCAGGATCGGATTGGTATTGTTGATGTGAATAAGTATCTTGCGGCTGGCTGGCAGACTGTCGAGCAGCTCGATCATACCGCCTTCGCCGGCCTGGGCCAGGTGTCCCATTTGCTGGCCGGTACGGGTTCCCACCTCCTGCCGGATCATTTCATCGTCGTGCCACACGGTGCCATCTACGAGCAAAACATCCGCCCGCTGCATCCAGGCCCGGATACGCTCATCCGGCTGGCCAAGGCCCGGAGCGTACAACAGGGACTGGTTGCGCACCCGGTCTCGGATGAACAGCCCGATGTTGTCCCCCGGATGCGGATTATCACGCCTTGGTGAGTAAGGCGGCGCATTGCTGAGCAGTGGAATGGCCGTCAGTTCGATCGACGGAGCACATGGAATACTGAACGGTTGCTGTTCGGACGGGTTAATTTCGCACCAGTTCAACCCACCATTCCAGTGCTGGAGCATCTTGAACAAGGGAAAACCGCTGCTCAGGTCATCGCGCACCTGGGCTGTGCACCAGATGTCCAGTGGCAGCCCCTCGCGGAGGGATAGCAGGCCGGTGGTGTGGTCCACCTGGCTATCCATCAGAACAATGGCAGAGATACCGGTGTCCCGGAGTGCCCGGGCCGGCTGCATGGCGGGAAAGTCTGCCAGCTGTGCACGGATGTCCGGCGATGCGTTGAACAGAATCCAGTACTCGCCGTCTTCACTGATGGCAATGGATGACTGGGTACGGGCGCGGGCGTTGAGAGTGCCGTTGCGGAAACCGGAACAATTCCGGCAATTACAGTTCCACTGGGGAAAACCGCCGCCCGCCCCGGAACCCAGAATTCGAATCTGCATGGGAGACCTCCTGGGCAGAAATCAGACAGCCAGCACGGAGCTGGCTGTCTGTGCTCTCAGCGGTTGGCAAAGTACATGGTTACTTCGAAACCGATGCGAAGGTCTTCATAAGCTGGCTTGGTCCACATGATGTTCACCTCTTGTCATGATTATTAGTGCGTTGCATGTATCGGCACCCGTGCAAAAGCCAGGGGTACGGTTTCATGCTAATGACAGAGGTCGGGCAACCATATGGTACTTTGGAACTGTTTTCGCCCGCCTTAAAGTAGCAGCGCTTTGGCCCGGAGGTTCTATTGAGGCTATCCGGCAGGCTCCTAACATGTGACAGATACAATAATAATGTCAGGAGAAGTCTCATGGTCGGGCGCGTGTTGCTTATGATCCTGCTGGTGTTGTCTTCCCACAGCCACGCCACAGAGCCGCCGGAAGAAACCCGAGCCGTCATCCAGGACCTGTTCCCCTCCGCCACGGTGATTGAGGACAAACTGCCCGATTTTCCGGTATACCCGGTGTATCAACTACAGGAACTTCTAGGCTACGCCTACGTTTCCACCGATTTCGTGAAACTTCAGGGCTTCGCCGGTAAACCCATCACCATGATGATCGGGCTGGACACCAAAGGCCGGTTCACCGGAGTAAAAGTACTCCACCATCACGAGCCTGTCTTCCTCCATGGCCTTGGGGAAGGGCCGCTAACCGAGTTTGTCGACCAGTACGAAGGACGCTCCCTGACCGAGCAGATCATTGTCCAGGCCTCGAGCCGTTCTGCCCGCAACAACAGCGGCAATCAGGTGTATTTCGATGGTGTCAGCAAGGCGACTGTCTCCGTACTGATCATCAACGACAGTGTTCTGTCATCTGCACTGCAGGTGGCACGCAAAAAACTGGAAGGCTTTGCACAGGCCACGCCAACCAGGGCCCGGCAGGATTTCTATGAGCCACTGACCTGGCAGCAGATGCTGGATCGCGGCTATATCCACAAAGCCACGCTGTCTGCCGAGGCGGTAGAGGCCGAAGTCGGGCGGTCTCTATCTGACTACCCGATGGATCTTGAACCTGTACCCGGAGAACCCTTTTCAGAGGTTTACTACGCCTACATGAATTCCCCCATGGTGGGCAGAAACCTGCTGGGCGACCAGGCCTACAAGGCCTTCAGGCAACGACTGGCCGATCAGGGCAAGGTAATGTTGGTGTTGTCGCGCGGGGTATACCCCCACATCAGTCCGGACTTTGTACCCGGCAGCACTCCCAGCCGGATTGGCCTGAATCAGGGCCAGCTAGCCATCGAGATGCGCGACCTGAACTGGCTGGAGCCGGGGCAAACCATTGCGGCGCAGGGGGCGCCAGCCATGGATGCCATGAACCTGTTCCGGATAGGCGGCAATGCCGGGTTCAACCCGGGTGCTGAGTCAGGTTTTCACCTGGATGTGTCGCTGCCGCGCAACCACCTGGTATCCGACAACGCCCGCTTCACCATGCCCGTCACCTTTGCCGGCGAGCTGTTTGAAACCGTGGAGCTGGAACCCGACCCGCAACAAGGCCGGGAGCCGGTCTGGGTAGGGCTGTGGAAAGAGCGCTGGTGGCAAATCAGTCTGCTGGTAACAAGCCTGGCCTTATTAACCGTGTTCTTTGCCCGCCAGAAAACCCTGACCCGTTACCCGAAACTGGTACACCGGTTTCGGTGGGGCTTTTTGTTCTTCACCCTGTTCTTTATTGGCTTCTATGCCCAGGGCCAGCTTTCCGTGGTGAACATCTACACGCTGTTTCTGGCGCTTTGGGACGGTTTTTCCCTGAACGTGTTCCTGCTGGATCCGATTATTTTCATTCTCTGGACGTACACCTTCGTCACTCTCTTTATCTGGGGGCGGGGGCTGTTCTGCGGCTGGCTGTGTCCGTTCGGGGCGCTACAGGAAATGCTGTCCTGGCTGGGCCAGAAGCTCGGGTTGCGCCAGGTCAGAGTCCCGGAACAGTGGCACCGCCGGCTGATATTACTGAAATACCCGATTCTGCTGATTCTGGTTGGCACCGCTTTCCATTCGTTAACGCTAGCGGAGCAGTTAGCGGAGGTTGAGCCATTCAAAACCAGCATCACCCTGTACTTTGTGCGTTACTGGCCGTTCGTGGTCTATGCCCTGGCGCTGCTGGCCATCGGCATGTTCATCCACAAGTTCTACTGCCGCTACCTGTGCCCGCTGGGTGCAGGGCTGGCGGTACTGGGGCGCTTCCGTCTGTTCAGCTGGCTGGAACGGGTCAAACGCTGCGGGCAGCCCTGCCAGCACTGCAAGAACGAGTGTGGCATTAACGCCATTCGCAAGGATGGTCGGGTGGACTATGACGAGTGCATCCAGTGCCTGGAATGTGTGGTGATATTGCGTGACCAGAACCAGTGCGTGGATGCCATTGTTCGCAACAAACAACGGCAAAAACAGGCACGGATCCTGGCCACGGATGCGGTCGGGGCCTGATTCAGCCCGCCACGGGGATTACGATACGACCACGAATCTTGCCATCCATCAGCCGGCCAGCGGCGTCGATGGCATCATCAAAGGCCACTTCGGTGATCATGCTGTCCAGCAGTTCCGGAGACAGATCCTCGGCCAGGCGCTTCCAGGCATACACCCGGTCCGCTTTCGGGGCCATCACACTGTCGATGCCACACAGGGTCACGCCACGCAGGATGAACGGAGCCACGGTTGCCGGAAGATCCATGCCGGCTGCCAGGCCACACGCGGCCACTACCCCGTGATACTTCATGCCCGCACAAACATTGGCCAGTACCTGGCCGCCGGCCACATCCACAGCACCTGCCCAGGTTTCCCGGGCCAGCGGTTTGCCCGGCTCACTCAATTCGGCCCGGTCCAGAATCTGTTTGGCGCCCAGGGATTTCAGGTAAGCTTCCTCTTCCGGCCTGCCCGTTACCGCAGTCACCGAGTAGCCCAGCTTGGCCAGAATGGCCACCGCCACGCTGCCAACACCACCTGTAGCACCGGTTACCAGGATGTCGCCGGATTCTGGCTTAACGCCGTGTTTCTCCAGAGCGATGACACACAGCATGGCGGTGTAACCCGCGGTGCCGATGGCCATGGCCTGGCGGGCCGTGAACGGCGCCTGCAGCGGGATCAGCCAGTCACCCGAAAGCCGGGCTTTCTGGGCCAGGCCGCCCCAGTGTTTCTCACCCACTCCCCAGCCATTGAGCACCACTTCGTCTCCGGCCTTGAAGTCGGGGTTGGACGATTCAGTCACCACACCAGCAAGGTCAATACCCGGAACCATCGGATAGGTCTTGGCGATGGGCGCACGGCCGGTGATAGCCAAGCCGTCCTTGTAGTTCAGGGTGCTGTACGCAACATCCACTGTCACATCGCCTTCCGGCAACCGTGCTTCATCAATGGATTTGAGAGAAACCTGCTGATCGCCCCGACTGCCTTCAATCAGAATACCTTTGAACATCTGCCCTCCAGAGATCAGTTATCGAGGAACACGCCAGATTTACGATGGCGAACCCCAGACACAAACAGTTTGTGGATCCATTCTCACTGTAGCGTATACCGTTTTAACAACAGAGAACAAAAAAAGGCCCTGGGAGGGGCCTGAAGAGGTTGGTAGATCTATCCCGTGCTCCGGAGAGCAGCCCGGCAGGTGCCGGGCCCAACAAATGCACAGTCCCTGTGCTTTCACACGAAACGGGGCCCAGGCGGGCGGGCCCCAACTGCCGCTTGCAGATCAGAAGAACCCGAGAGGGTTGGTGTCGTAGCTGGTCAACATACACTTGGTCTGCTGATAGTGTTCCAGCGCCATCTTGTGGGTCTCGCGGCCAACACCGGACTTCTTGTAACCACCGAAGGCCGCGTGGGCAGGGTATGCGTGGTAGCAGTTCATCCAGACCCGACCGGCCTGGATATTGCGGCCCATGCGGTACGCAAGATTGGTGTCGCGGGTCCACACGCCGGCACCCAGACCAAACTCGGTGTCGTTGGCGATGGCCAGGGCTTCTTCCTCGGTTTTGAAGGTGGTGACACCCACCACCGGGCCAAAGATTTCTTCCTGGAACACCCGCATCTTGTTGTCGCCCTTGAACAGGGTCGGCTGGATGTAGAAACCGTTGTTGAACTCGCCTTCCAGGTGCTCGCGGTCACCACCGGTCAGCACAACCGCGCCTTCCTGACGACCAATTTCCATGTACGACATGATTTTGTCGAACTGTTCCTTGGACGCCTGAGCACCAACCTGAACGTCGGTATCCAACGGGTTGCCACGCTTGATGGCCTTGGTGCGCTCAACCACTTTCTGCATGAACTCTTCGAACATATCTTCCTGAACCAGCGCCCGTGACGGGCAGGTGCAGACTTCGCCCTGGTTGAAGAACGCCAGCACCAGGCCTTCCACGCACTTGTCGATGAACTCCGGCTCTGCCTTCATCACATCAGAGAAATAGATGTTCGGGGACTTGCCACCCAGCTCAACCGTGGACGGAATAATGTTTTCGGCTGCACACTTGAGGATGTGCGAGCCAACCGGGGTGGAGCCAGTGAAGGCGATCTTGGCAATACGCTTGCTGGTGGCCAGGGCCTGGCCGGCTTCGATGCCGTAGCCGTTGACAATGTTGAGCACGCCCGGCGGCAGCAAGTCGCCAATGATTTCCATCAGCACCAGGATGCTGGCCGGGGTCTGCTCGGCGGGTTTCAGCACGGTGCAGTTACCGGCGGCCAGGCATGGGCCCAGCTTCCAGGCCGCCATCAGCAGCGGGAAGTTCCAGGGGATAATCTGGCCAACCACGCCCAGCGGTTCATGGAAATGATAAGCTACGGTGTTGTGGTCGATCTCACCCATGTGACCTTCCTGGGCACGCAGGCAGCCTGCGAAGTAACGGAAGTGGTCGGCCGCCAGCGGGATGTCGGCATTCAGGGTTTCACGAACGGCCTTGCCGTTGTCCCAGGTCTCCGCCACCGCCAGCTTTTCGAGATTGGCCTCGATACGATCAGCAATTTTAAGCAGGATGTTGGAACGCTCTGTAGGTGATGTTTTGCCCCAGGCCGGCGCGGCCTTGTGGGCGGCGTCGAGCGCCAGCTCGATGTCTTCAGCGCTGGAACGCGGAATTTCACAGAAAACTTCGCCGGTTACCGGCGTGATGTTCTCGAAATACTGGCCTTTTACCGGCGCTACCCATTCACCGCCAATGTAGTTCTCGTAGCGGGATTTGAATGAAACAACGGAGCCTTCCTTACCTGGTTGTGCGTAGATCATGACGTTGACCTCTTTGTTGTGTTTGTCGCTTGGCAACGCGGCCTTTCGCGTTTACGTATTCAATGTAGTCGCCACACGCTGATTCGTGAATGATTCGTTGGAGGGGAACCACTGGTACCTTGGTAGTAGATGCCGGGGTGCCGGCAATCGCAAAGATAAAAAAGGGCCACCCGCAGGCAGCCCGAAGAGACACTCAACTCAGCTTATTTAGCGGCAACACGATCCTTGGGCAGCTTGAACGTCCAGACCATACCACCTTGGTTGAAATCCTTGACCACCTTGGCCACTTCCCCGCCCCAAAGGGGTACAGCACCACCCCAGCCAGAGAGGACAGACACGTACTGTTCGCCATCCATGGTCCAGGTGACCGGTGTACCAACCACGCCTGAACCGGTATTGAACTTGTAGAGTTCTTCGCCGGTCTTCGCATCAAAGGCTTTCAGGTAGCCTTCCGGGGTTCCTGTGAACACCAGGTCTCCCGCAGTGGTCATTACGCCACCCCAAAGAGGGGCCGGGTTCTCGTAGCGCCAGACTTCCTCACCAGTTTTCGGATCCATGGCCCGGAGCACGCCGATATAGTCTTCATTCGCGGGCTTGATGGTGAAGCCAGCACCCAGGAAAGCCGCGCCCTTCTTATAGGAAACTGGCTCGTTCCAGATGTCCATCGACCACTCGTTCGACGGTACGTAGAAGAGCTCGGTTTCCGGGCTGTAGGCCATGGGCATCCAGTTCTTGCCTCCCAGGAAGGCCGGTTGGGCCACAACCGTTTCACCCTTGCCTGCCTCAGAGTTCGAGGGGTCACCAGGGCGACCGTTTTCGGCAAAGATCGGCCGGCCAGTTTCCGGATCCAGGCCTTCGGCCCAGGTGATCTTGTCGACAAACGGGAAGCCGCGAATGAAATCACCGTTCTCGCGGTTAAGCACGTAGAAGAAGCCGTTACGGTCAGCAGTAGCCGCCGCTTTGATGGTCTTGCCGTTTTCCTTAAGATCAAACGAGATCAACTCGTTTACGCCATCGTAATCCCAGCCGTCATGGGGCGTGGTCTGGAAGTGCCACTTGATGCTGCCATCATCAGGATCAATGGCCAGGCGTGAAGACGAGAACAGATTGTCGCCCGGGCGCAGATGAGAGTTCCAGGGAGCCGGGTTGCCTGTGCCAAAGAACAGAGAGTCGGTCTCTTCATCGTAGGTGCCGCCCAGCCAGGTTGCAGCACCACCATTTTTCCACATATCGCCCGGCCAGGTCTGTCCGGCTTTACCACCAGAAATACCGCTCTCGATTTTCTTGCCGTCTTTGTAGACGTACCCCATGTGGCCTTCAACGGTCGGACGGGTCCACATCAGGTCACCAGTGTTAGCGTCGTAGGCCTCTACCTTACCCACAATACCGAATTCACCGCCGGATACGCCGGTGATCACTTTGCCCTTAACAATCAGTGGTGCAGCTGTGATGGCATAACCTGCCTGGTAATCAGCTACTTTCTTGATCCACATGGGCTTGCCGGTGTCTTTATTCAGCGCCACCAGCTTTGCGTCCAGGGTGCCGAAGATCACCTTGTCGTTATACAGCGCCACACCCCGGTTAACCACGTCGCAGCAAGGCATGATGCCATCCGGCAGCCGGGCATCGTACTGCCAGATTTCCTCACCGGCCTTCACATCAATGGCATAGACACGGGAATAGGAAGCCGTTACATACATCACGCCGTCCTTGATCATGGGCTGGGATTCCTGCCCCCTCATTTTCTCACCACCAAAGGCAAAGCCCCACACCGGCTGCAGGTGTTTTACATTGTCGGTATTCAGGTCCGTCAGCGGGCTGAAGCGCTGGCCCTGGAGGCCCATGCCATAGCTAACGATGTCGTCGGTGGTTTCGGCGTCTTTCAGAATATCTTCATCGGTTACCGCATGGGCCCCGCAGGATACGGCCAGTGCCAGTGCACTGGCGGCAATGCGAATCCCGAATTTGTTCGATCTCATGGTTGCGCTCTCCAAGTCTCTTGTTGTCAGTTTCGAGCCGAACCGGGAAGTTTTCCCGACCCTGCGTTGATTTTTCGCAAACCTCGCAAACTCAACAATTGCCCCCACGGACAGGTTTTCTCATCACTTGGTAGTAAGACCCGCCCTATTTCTGGCCTTCTGCCTGCGCAATGGCTTCCTCACTCAGGAAATCCCGGTAATAGCCCGGCACGCTGTAAGCAAGCTCCATTCCGGTGAAAGCCTCACTAAGGGTTCCCTCGGTAACCAGTCGATTAACAGTTCCCTCAATGGCATAACCCAGCTGACGGTGGGTATGCTTGACCGCCATTCCCACATCCCAGACCTGCTTCATCAACCCCGGGAAACCATTCTGGGCCTGCATAAAGGCCTCATTCTCAGGCTTTGCCAGCTCATGGTGGATTTCTGCTCGCATCCCCATAACGGCACTGACCTCGCCATTGCGCATGGCTTCAAACGCTGCCCTGACGTTGGGGTAGTGGCGCACCTGGTTGCGCATTCGCCCCTGCAACGCGGAACTCAGATAGAAATCCGGCAAGGTATCAATCTCAACACCGATGGGGTGGTACTGGAACACCGCCACGGTATCGACGGTATCGAGCTTTTCCGGGTTATAGGCAATTTGCCAGGTTTCCTGCTGGTAGGGGCCGAACAGCACCACCTGCTCATTGATGTATTCACCGGTGGAATCCTGCATGTAGGCGTACTGCTTGTCGTAAGGCACCCGCATCATCACGTCCGCCAGCCGCTGCTTGTCCAGGTAGTGGCCTTTCCACACGTTGTTGCGCAGGTCATCTCCCAGCTCTTCGTCCGGGATGATCCAGTGCACTCGGAACTCCACACCCATTTCCTGTGCAATCAGCTTCCCTAGTTCCACATCAATACCCCGGGGCTGCCCATCCACCTCATAGGAGTAGGGAGGAAAGTCCCGATATACCCCCACTTTCAGGTAACCGGAATCCAGAACGATATCGTAAGTGCGATCCGCCGGCCGGTTCAGCAGCTCGTCACCATCGTTAACCCCCTGGGCCACCACGGGCAGCGACAAGAGCACAGAGATCAGAAAGGATAGAATTGTTTTCATTATTGGTTCCCCCAACGACAGCGAGCCGGCACAGGGCCGGCTATGTTCAGAGCATCTGGACAATCATGGCGTTATTCAGGCTTGGGCAGAGACTCAACATAGGTCCGGATGGCCCACATTGCGTTCTGATCCAGGCTTTTCTTCCAGGACGGCATACCCCGGTCGGTACCGTTACGCACCCGGGTAATAAAGTACTCGTCATCCCACTCCGTCAGCTCCCGCAGGTCCGGCGTCAGCCCGCCCGACATGGCACGAATACCATGGCAACTGGCACAGTTGCCGGCATAGGCGCTCTCGCCCACTTTCACGGCTTCACTGTGGTACTCACTCAACTCATTTCCTTCACGGAATGGATTCTCCATACGCACTTCGTCGCCAAGAGAAGGCAGGTTACCGGTGTTTACCGGCTGTGGTGTCACGTTGCCATGAGCCATGGCCAAACCGGCAGCACCTGCCAGCACGATGGCAATAAGCGGTCTGATTGAAATAGGCATTGTCATTGTTGCTACCTCTTTGTGGTTGCCCCAGTGTTGGCTATTGGATTTGTCGGTTGCCAACTCACTGCCAGACAGTCTAAGAACCTGTACCGCTGTTCCGAATGCCACTTTGGGGTTTCCGGCTTAGTTCCTTGGTAGTACACGATCCGGGCGAAGGCGAAAGCACAAGGCAGCATCCTGAAAACGAAAATCCAGCCATTTTTCAGCAAGAAACCCATCATCCGGGAAATTTTCCCGATAATTTCTGACATTTTCCCGAACATCACCTGTCATTTTCCGTCGCCGGACTACCGGGCATTTGCCAATACTCGGAACGTCAGCGTTCTTAACGCGCTGTTCACAACAACAATCAAGGGGAAGGAATATGAATCGTCGACAACATCCACTGATCAAGGGCATCAGCCTGGCCCTGGCGATGGGGACTGCGGGCGCCTTGAGCATGACCACTCAGGCAAAAGAAGTGAGCTGGGAAGACATCGTAAACGACGCCGAAACCACCCAGGATGTTCTGGGCTATGGTATCGGCCCCAAGGCCCAGCGCTACAGCCCGATGACAACCATCAACAAGGACAATATCGAGAGGCTGGTTCCCGCCTGGTCATTCTCGTTCGGGGATGAAAAACAACGGGGCCAGGAGTCTCAGGCGCTGGTACACGACGGCGTGATCTACGTTACCGGCTCCTACTCCCGACTGTATGCGCTCGATGCAAAAACCGGGGAACGGCTATGGGAATACAACCATCGTCTGCCGGAAGGCATTCGGCCCTGCTGTGATGTGGTGAACCGCGGCGCTGCCATTTTTGGCGACAAGGTTTTCTTCGGCACTCTGGATGCGGGCATTGTGGCCCTGAATAAAGACACCGGGAAAATCGCCTGGCGCAAGAAGTTCGCTGACCACGAAGAAGGCTACACCATGACCGGCGCCCCGACGCTGGTGAAAGACCAGAAAACCGGAAAGGTTCTGCTGATCCACGGCTCTTCCGGAGACGAGTTCGGTGTGGTGGGCAAACTCTTCGCCCGGGATCCGGACACCGGTGAGGAAGTCTGGATGCGTCCCTTCGTTGAAGGCCATTACGGGCGCCTCAACGGCGAGAAAAGCACCCCCACCGGCGACCCCAGGGCTCCCAGCTGGCCGGATGACCCCAACAGCCCGACCGGCAAGGTAGAAGCCTGGAGCCACGGCGGCGGAGCGCCCTGGCAAAGCGCCAGTTTTGACCCGGAAACCAATACCATCATCATCGGTGCCGGCAACCCGGCCCCCTGGAATACCTGGGCCAGAACAGCGCCCGGTGGAGATCCGGCCGATTACGACAACCTATACACATCAGGACAGGTTGGCGTAGACCCAACCACCGGCGAGGTGAAATGGTTCTACCAGCATACCCCCAACGATGCCTGGGACTTCTCCGGTAACAACGAGTTGGTACTGTTTGAGTACACCGAAGGCGGAGAGCAGGTCAAAGCCACTGCCCACGCCGACCGCAACGGCTTTTTCTATGTGGTGGACCGCACCAACGGCGAATTTCGGAAAGGCTTTCCGTTTGTGGACAACATCACCTGGGCAAAGGGTATCGACAAGAACGGTCGCCCTATTGAAGTCAAAGGCCAGCGGCCACCCCCTGTTCCGGAAGGTGAAACCCGGGGCGAAGCCATTGAAGTATCACCGCCCTTCCTGGGCGGCAAGAACTGGAACCCAATGGCTTACAGCCAGGATACTGGCCTGTTCTACATTCCCGCCAACCACTGGAAAGAAGACTACTGGACTGAAGAAGTCACCTACAAGAAAGGGGCTGCTTATCTGGGCCAGGGCTTCCGCATCAAACGCATGTACGATGACCACGTAGGCGTGTTGAGAGCGATGAACCCGCTCACTGGCGAGATCGAGTGGGAGCATAAAGAGAAGATGCCGTTATGGGCCGGTGTGCTCACGACCAAGGGTGGGCTTGTATTCACCGGGACTGGCGACGGTTTTCTCAAAGCCTTTGACGCCGAAACCGGGGAGGAGCTCTGGAAGTTCCAGACCGGCTCCGGAATCATTTCCCCACCCATCACCTGGGAAATGGATGGCGAGCAGTACATCGGTGTCACCTCCGGCTATGGCGGCGCTGTACCCCTTTGGGGCGGCGACATGGCTGAGCTGACCAAACCGATTTCCCAGGGCGGATCATTCTGGGTGTTCAAACTGCCGTCATGGGCACAGGCTTCACGCTGAGCGCTGACCTGCCAGGCCCGGCATTGCCGGGCCTTTTCATGCCAAAGAATGTCCATAAAAAAGAGAGCCAGACATGAAATCATGGATCACAGCAACCCTCCTGACCTCGGCTGTTTTTCCGGCCATGGCCAACGATGACATGGCCCACCTAGACACTGTTCCGGTGATCAACGGTTGCAAACTGGAGGCAGAAACCGCTTGCCCGGGCGCTGACTTGGGAGCCGCAGACCTGTCAAACCTGAACCTTCGCGGCGCAGATTTGCGGGGATCAAACCTGACTGGCGCCACCCTAAACCACACAAACCTTCGGGGTGCCAACCTCAATGGTGCAAAACTGGACAATGCCACAGGCTACCGGCTACAGCTCTACCGGGCATCCCTGCGCGGCGCCAAGGTTCGTAATGCCACCCTGCCAGGCCTTCAAGGCGAATACCTGTTTGCCCAGGGAGCGGACTTCACCGGAACGGATATTTCCGGCGCCAACTTCGCCTTTTCCCGCTTTTCAGGAGCAACACTGGCCGATACCCGGGCACCGTTCAGCAGCTTTGAAATTGCCTGGTTGCCCAAAGCAAACCTGCAAGGAGCAGACCTGACCGGAGCAGACCTCCAGGAAGCCAAGTTCGGGCACGCCAACCTTGCCAAGGCCCAGTTATCCGGGGCAAGGATTCACTTTGCCACCTTTGAAGGCACGTTTATGGAAGGCTGCACAGACTGCCCCTTTGACTGGTAAGCGCACCCGGAGGGGGCGGGGTCCGGCTCAGGCATTGCCAGCATCAAGCCCCTGCCCGAAACGCACCAGCCCGGCATCAACGGCCAGGTGCACCAGTTCGATGGACGATTCCACCTGCAACTTGCTTTTCAGTAACGCCAGATGGTTGGAAACGGTTTTGCTGCTAACGCACAGGCGTTCCGCAATTCTGGCCACGGCATCACCACGGGCAAACATCAGCAACACTTCCATTTCGCGCTGGGTCATATCCCGCAGACGACGGTCCACAGGGCGTTCCCGGTTCAAGGCAAGCCGGGTCGCAATCGGATGTTCAATGTAGGGCTGGCCGGCGCCTACCCTTCGAACGGCATCAGCCAGTTCTTCCGGAGCACAGTTCTTCGACACAAACCCCATCGCGCCCACATCAAGCGCCTGCCGGACCATGGGTAGTTCGTCGTGCATGGTAAAAAACAGAATGGCCGCAGTCCGCCAGCGCTGGCGGATACGCCGAGCCACTTCAAGACCGGAAATATCCGGCAGGCCCATGTCGAGCATCAGCACATCGGGTTGAATACTGCCATATCGGGCAACGGCATCCTGCCCGTTGTCCAGCTCGGTAATCGCGACTGCCGGCAACAGATTGCGCAGCAGGTTGGCGATACCCTGCCGGACAACCAGGTGATCATCCACAATCATCAGTTTCATTCGTTAACCTCCTGAACCGGCCGAAGGCGAACCCGCTCCCGCCGCCGGCATCGCCAGCAATACCCGGGTGCCCTCTCCCAGATGGCTGAACAGTTCCATCCGGCCACCCAGACAACGGGCCCGTTCGCGCATCGAACGCAACCCCAAACCGCGACAGCCCGACAGATCCCCGGTACCACGACCGTTATCGCAAACCACCACCTCCAGCGCACCGCTTGACTGGGCAACTGTCAGTGATGCCCGTGTAGCCTGGGCATGTCGGGAAATGTTGTTTAATGCTTCCTGCAAGAAACGGTAAAGGTGTGTTTGCTGCTCACCGGTCAGTTCCGGCAAGCACTCATCCAGCTCTAACTGGCAGCTAAGGCCACTGAGTTGTTGCCACTGCTCGGCCAGGTGGCTTATGGCCGAGTTCAGCCCCAGCTGCTCCATCACCAACGGATGCAAGTCCTGCAACAGGTGCCGGAAGTGCTTTTGCACAGTTTCGCAATGATGCGCAAGTTCACTGGCCTGTTTTTTCTGTTCACTGTTCAGCGCCGGGTCGTACAGCCATGCCCTCGCCTGGGCGCGAATACCGGTCAGATACTGACCCAGGTCGTCATGCAGAACCCGGGCTATGTGCTCACGCTCCCGATCCTGGACCCGTAAAAGTTCCGTCATCAGCTCGCGCACCGTTTTCTGCTCTTGCTCCAGGGCAGCCGCCATGGTATTGAAGCGCGCCACCAGGTCGTTCACCTCCTGCAGATTCTGTGCACCCAGCCTCGATGCCAGCTGGCCCCGCTCAACACTCGCCATAGCCTCGCCAAGCTCCGCCAGGGGCCGCAATCCCTGCCGGATAGCCCAACCAAGGGCCACAAAGCAAAGCGTCATGCCAAGCAAAAAGGCCGCGGAGATCAGCACAAAGCTCTCCCAGATTTCTTCGATTTCGTCTGCAGGATCCAGCTGCCAGCCGTTCACCGCCTGAGCGGGAATGCCATCTGCCATCAGGCGATAAAACCAATCCGGCATTTCCCGTGTGGTACCCGAAACCGACTCACCAACGGAAAACGGTCTGAGATGCCGCATTTCCGGTACCAGCTCCGGCGCCAGCTGCGTTGGTGCTGGAAGACTCGCGGCCAGCTCCATCACTGACCCAAGTTCCCGCTCAATATCTCCCCTCGCCTGAAGGGTGTAGAACACCCCGCCCACTGCATATACAAGCAGGAAAACGGCCAGCATCAGCAGGGAAAGTTTCCGGTAGGCAGTCACGTCGTTATCCATCTGGCGGTATTTAGAAGCCTTACCTACATGCTACGGCGGCCATTTTTTGCAGGAATAGTTCTTTAGTACCGGCACATTCCTACTTTCTGAATATTTCCGGGAGGATTTCCCTTCCATAAGCTGAAAGGACAATAAAAACCCGGAGAATGCCATGACCCTCTCCATCAGACAGACCCTGATGACAGCCGTTACCCGATGCACGCTGATCGGCGCCTTAGCAACAGCCACACCCGCGTTTGCCCTGGATATTCGTATCGGTTACCTGCAGTTCGTACCCGATCAGGGGCCGGTACTTTCCAATGTCATCCCGGAACCGGAAGATGCCGGCTTGAGAGGTACTGAGCTTGCCCTGGCAGACAACAACACCTCCGGCAAGTTTCTGGGGCAGAACTATCTTCTGGAAACCCGTGTGACGGATTCTGAAGAGACTGCCCTGGCCGCCTTTACCGAACTGCAGGACGCCGGTATCGACCTGATCATTACCCGGATTCCCGGCCAAACCCTCCGCAAGGTTGTCGAAAGTGCCGACGACAAAACACTGCTGTTTAATGCCGGTGCCCGGGACAATGCCCTGAGGACCGCCAGCTGCCACGCTAACCTGTTACACACCATACCCAGCCACGCCATGCTGACGGATGCCCTGGGGCAGTGGCTGAAGCAACGCCGCTGGCAGGAGTTGTTTCTGATAACCGGCCAGACACCAGAAGACAAAGCCTGGGCCGAGGCCTTCCGCCGCACCAGCAAGCGTTTTGGATTAGACATCGTTGAAGATAAGCCCTGGACCTTCGATGCGGATCTGCGCCGGACCGCTTCAAAGGAACTGCCCCTGTTTACCCAGGGCGACGACTACGATGCGGTAGTCGTCGCCGACACCCGGGGTGATTTTGGTGAATACGTGCCGTTCAACACCTGGCTGCCGCGCCCGGTACTGGGAACGCAGGGCATGACACCGGTTGCCTGGCACCGGGTGGTCGAAAGCTGGGGCGCTGCCCAGCTTCAGAACCGGTTCCGGGAGCTGTCAGGCCGAAACATGAACAGCGAAGACTACGCAGCCTGGGCTGCAGTGCGAGCCATCGGCACCGCTGTGACGGCCATCAGTAAAGCCGATGCGCCTGCCATCAGGGACTTCCTGTTCAGCGACAAATTTGACCTTGCTGGCTTCAAGGGCCGGAAGCTCACCTTCCGGGACTGGAATGGCCAACTCCGTCAGCCGATTCCGCTGGTGCATCCCAGAGGCCTGGTTGCCCAGGCACCGTTTGAAGGCTTCCTGCATCCCGAAAGCGAGATGGACACTCTCGGTTACGACAAGCCTGAAAGTAAATGCCGGATCAACAACTGACCGCCGAGGCGGCAGTACTCAAAACAAGAAGGAGTTACCCATGAGAACCCTGTTCAAGCAAACGGCACTGGCTGCCATGATTGGCCTTTCCACGCCCGCACTGGCCAGCCTGGCCTATGTCTCCAATGAGAAGGACAACACGCTTTCCATCATTGATACCGAAACCCAGGAAGTGGTCGAAACCATCGATGTTGGCCAGCGCCCCCGGGGCATTCTGCTGTCCAAGGACTACACCAAGCTCTACATCTGCGCCAGCGATGACGATACCGTACAGGTTTTTGACCTGGCCACCCGCAAGATTGTTGACACTTTGCCCTCAGGGGAGGATCCGGAGCAGTTTTCCCTGCACCCTAACAACAAACATCTGTACATCGCCAACGAAGATGATGCGATCGTGACCGTGGTAGATGTTGAGACCAAGGAGGTCCTGGCCCAGATTGATGTGGGTATCGAACCCGAAGGCATGGCGGTGAGCCCGGATGGTAAGTGGGCAGTAAACACCTCCGAAACCACCAGCATGCTGCACTGGATCAACACCGAAACCTTCGAGATCGAGAAAAACATCGTTGTTGGCCAGCGCCCGCGCCATGTCGAGTTCAGCAAGGACAGTAAAATCGCCTGGGCCTCTGCTGAAATCGGCGGTACCGTCCACATCATTGATGTAGACAACCTGGAGCAGGTCCACGAGATGTCATTCAAGGTACCCGGCGTTAGCCCGGATCGGGTCCAGCCGGTGGGTATCGAGCTGACCTCTGATGGCAAATATGCCTTCGTGGCCCTGGGCCCCTCAAACCATGTGGCGGTCGTAGACGCCCAGTCCTACGAAGTCCTGGACTATCTTCTGGTAGGTAGCCGCGTTTGGCAGTTGGACCTGGATAAAGACGAAAAGCACCTTTACACCACCAACGGGGTCTCCGGTGACGTGTCCGTGATTGATGTGGAAGACCTGAAGGTGATCAAGTCCATCAAGGTAGGCCGCTACCCCTGGGGTGTGGTCATCGACCCGACTTCATGACCATCGAAGCGAGCAACCTCAGCTTTCGTTACGGCGACAAGCCGGTGCTCCGGGAGGTCAGCTTTGCGCTGACCTCTGGCCGCTTCCACGCCTTGCTCGGACCCAACGGTGCCGGCAAATCAACCCTGTTCGGGCTGCTCACACGGCTACTAGCCCTGCAGCAGGGCGATATCTTCATGGCCGGGCAGTCTCTGAAAAAGCAGCCTGCCGATGCCATGCGCCAGATCGGCGTGGTGTTCCAGCAGAACGCCCTGGACCTGGATCTGACCGTCCGCCAGAACCTGCAGTACCACGCCGCGCTGCATGGCCTTTCCCGCAAGGAAGCCAGGGCTCGGGGTGACCGGGAGCTGGAACGCTTCAGCCTGCTGGACCGGGCCAACGATGCCGTCCGCCAGCTCAACGGCGGCCACCGACGGCGGGTGGAAATTGCCCGCGCCTTGCTGCATGAACCCTCGCTGTTGTTGCTCGACGAACCCACTGTGGGCCTTGACGTGGCCAGCCGAAAAGCGCTCAACGAACACGTAAGAACCCTATGCAAGGAAGACGACCTGACCGTGCTCTGGGCTACCCACCTGATTGAGGAAGTCCGTGCGGAAGACCGGGTCCTGATCCTGCACCAGGGCCAGTTGCTGGCTGACGGTAAAGGCCAGGCCATCTGCGAAACCGCCGGCACCCGGGACCTGGCCGAAACCTTCCATTCCCTGACCGGAGCCGGCTGATATGAAAGCAGCTCACTACTGGCATTGTTTCGTAGGCATCCAGACACGAGAATGGTTGCGGTTCTGGCAGCAGCGCACCCGCTTCGCCAGCGCCCTGGTCCGGCCACTGCTCTGGCTGGTGGTATTCGCTGCCGGGTTCCGGGCGGTACTGGGCATTTCCATCATCCCGCCCTATCAGACCTACATCACCTACGAGACCTACATTGCCCCCGGGCTGTGCGGCATGATCATCCTGTTCAACAGCATGCAGGGCGCCCTGTCCATGGTCTACGACCGGGAGTTGGGCAGTATGCGTGTGTTGCTGATGAGTCCCCTGCCCCGGCCCTTCCTGCTGGTGACCAAACTGCTGGCCATGGGTGTGGTGTCCATCGGCCAGGTGTATGTGTTCCTGCTGCTGGCACTGCTGATGGATGTAGAGCCACCGCTCTGGGGTTACCTGGCCGTATTGCCAGCGTTGATTCTTACCAGCCTGATGCTGGGAGCTTTGGGGCTGCTGATCGCCACATGGATCAAACAGTTGGAGAACTTTGCAGGGGTGATGAACTTCGTAATCTTCCCGATGTTCTTCATGTCCTCGGCGCTCTATCCGCTCTGGCGCATGAACGAAGCCAGTCCCTGGCTCTACTGGATCTGCCAGTTCAATCCGTTTACCCACGCCGTGGAAGCAATCCGCTTCTCACTGTATCTGGAATGGAATCCGATGGCTTACGGGATTACAGCAGGTGTGACTGTTTTCCTTGTGTCATTTGCGACAGCCGGCTTTCGCCCGCAACGCACGAAAATATTGGGCGGAAAGCCCGCATAATGGTCGGGGCGCTGATTCAGGAGCCGGGCAAAGCCAGATCACGAAGCCTCCCAAGAAGCCCATCGACCAACCCCGGTTCTGCCAATGCATCGTCCCACTGCAGTCGCGCAGGCTTGCCGTCGAGATACCAAAGACGGTTCGCCAATATCTCTGCATCCCCACCATCATGGGTAACACAGATCATCGCCATCTTCGGACACGAATCCAGAATCCCGGCAATCAGCGTCTTGAGCTCACCAGCCATTACAGGGTCCAGTGAGGCGAAGGGTTCATCCAACAACAGCAAGTCCGGCTTTACGGCCAGACAACGGGCCAAGGCCGCCCTTCTGGCCATTCCCAGGGACAGCTGGTCCGGCAGGTAATGGCCATAACCGGACAATCCCACCTGTTCCAATAAGCTTTCAGCCTCCTGATCACTGGCACCCACCAGTTTCAGATTCGCATCCAGACTGCGCCAAGGCAGCAGGCGATGCTCCTGAAACAGGTAACCCACCCGGAGTTTGTCACGCCCGATAACCGCCTCATCTGGCACCGATTTATCGAGACCGGCAATCGCGTTCAGCAGAGTAGTCTTGCCGATACCCGATGGGCCCAGAAGGCAGATGCGGTCGCCTCGCTCTATGGTTGCGAAGACCTCTCCGAGCACAGGCTGGCCGAAATCGCGGCCTGCGATTCTTAGCTCAAGCATGGGCCGCCTCCGGCTGTCGCCAGCGACTGGAGCGGCGCTCAAGGGGCTGGAGGATGGCCAGTTCAATCAGCTGGACGACGGCAATAAACGCCAGGCTGTAGGCAAGAATGGCGGCCACGTCGAAAACCTGAAACGCCATATGTAATTGGAAGCCAACGCCGCTGGAACGGCCGAGCAGCTCTACCACAAGGACAATTTTCCAGATCAGGGCCAGGCCGCCTCTTGTAGCCGCCATGAGATAGGGAAACAGCTGGGGTACCCAGACTTCCCGCAATCGTTGCCATCGGGTGAACTCGTAAACGGTGGCCATTTCCTCGAGCCTATAGTCCAGGCTACGGGCACCTTCCCGGACAGTAACCGCCACGTTGGGCACTTTGTTGATCACAACTGCCATCACCGCAGCCACTTCCACCAGGCCGAACCAGACATACATGAGGATGATGGTGACCAGGGCCGGCAGGTTCAGCAAAAGCACCAGCAAGGGATCGAACAGGGCATTGGTGGTTGGCGAACGGCCCATGACGATGCCGATGGCTGTACCGATGATCATGGCCAGAATAAAGGCGACCACCACACGCCCGAGGGTCGCGCCCAGATGATGCCAGAGCTCGCCGGTCGCCGATTCACGAATCAGGGTGTCGAGCACGTTCAGAGGCGTCGGCAAGAGGGGCGACTGAAGCAGCCAGGCAATGAGCCCCCAGAGCAGGACAAACGACGGCAGGACTACCCAGTAGCTCCACAGCGGCGGCCGGCCGGCTTGGCCTTTCACGGCTGGCTCCGGTAAAACAGAGAAGCCGGCATCAGGTTGTCCGGGCCGGCGCCGGTGAGGGTCATCAAACGTTGCAGGTCAGCGATTCGCTGGTCTGTTTGCGGCGCTGGCGTCCCGGCGACAAAGCCCTCTCGCAAGGCTGCGAAGACATTGTCGTCCGGATTACCCATGAGAGGACGCAAACGCTGCCAGAAGGACTTACTGTCCGCCAGCTCGGCTTTGGCCTGTTGCAGGGAAGCTGCAAACCGATCCATCAGCAGGCCATTGTCTCGCGCCCAGCGCTCTGGAAAGACATAACCAAGCACCGGCAGGTTGCGATCCAGGTCCAGCTCAGTGAGCAGGTCAGCCATACCAAACGCCGATCGCCAGCCGCCCTCGCCCCTCAGGCGGGCCGCAAAATGCCAGTAGGTAACGATGACATCCACCTGCCCGCGTTTTAGCGCCTGGCTCAACAAGGGCGGGGCTGCGAACTGAACTCCGTCAGATTCTTCCAGATTGATTCCCTGGCGCTGTGCGACTTTCTTGAGCAGTATCCAGCCCTTGCTGTCCGGCCCGCCCGCAACGCCGATGCGTTTGCCGGCCAGATCCGCCACCGAGCGAATCGGAGAGTTGTCAGCGACGACGATATCGCCAATCTGGGAGGAGAACGGCACGTACAGGTAGGGCGTGCCGGCCTCGAATCGTGACTGTGCCCACAGCAGATCGGCTACAGCGCCGTGCACCGAACCGCTGGTGACCGCCAGCCTGGAGGCAGGCAGGTTGGCAACCGGTTTCAACTCCAGCCGATAGCCATATTCCCGGTCCAGCTCCCGATGCAGGAGATGATCGAGCTCCCAGTGGGCGGTTCCAAACTGCAACACGCTGACAGACAGCATGGGCAGGTCAGATGCTTCTTCCCGGGCATGGACACCGCCAGCAAGACTCAAAAGAAAACATAGCAGTGCGGCCATTGCCTGTTTGATCCATGGATCAGCAAGAGAGAATGCGGAGACGGTCGTTATTGTTGGTTGTAGGCTCATTAATACACGATACGAAGCCCGCAGCCCGGCAAGAATAGTACTTTGGTGCCTGTTTTTTGGTGCGATGGTCGCATTCAACCCGAGACCAAGATGGCGTGTAATGAAACCATCACAATAATAAACAGAGGATCGGAACCGACTCCGGCGATTCTCTGCACAGGAGGCCGCCATGCTGAACGAGCTCGATGCCGCACTGTCTTCCGAAAACCGCTATCATGACTCGGAAGCCATCCCCGACAATGAAAACAAGCAGGTAGAAGCAACCATGGAACCGGCGTATAAGATTCTGATTGCCGACGACCACCCGCTGTTCCGGGAAGCCATCAGCAGCGTTATCGCCTCCGGCTTCGAAGGCAGTGAAATCATCGAAACCGATGACCTGGACAGCGCTCTGGAAATCACCCGCGAGAATGACGACCTGGACCTGATCCTGCTGGACCTGAATATGCCCGGCATGCACGGGCTCAACGGCCTGATTACCCTGCGTAACGAAGCACCCACCATTCCCGTAGTGATTGTCTCTGCCGAGGAAGACAAACAGATAGTGCTGCAGGCGATCACCTATGGCGCGGTAGGGTTTATCACCAAGTCCTCACCCCGGGCCCAGATGACTGAGGCCATCCAGCAGATACTGAACGGCAATGTTTACCTGCCATCAGACATTATCCGCACCAGTAAAGAAAGCTCCCACCGGCGTACTCGAAGCGATGAGAACCTGATTTCGCCGGAACTACTGAACTCTCTCACCCGGCGCCAGTTGTTGGTGCTGGAACGTATGGCCAAGGGTGAATCCAACAAGCAAATTGCCTACAACCTCAACATCGCAGAAACCACGGTCAAGGCCCACGTCTCCGCGATCCTGAGAAAGCTCGGCGTTCACAACCGGGTACAGGCTATCCTATCGGCTGGGGATGTGGACTTCAGTCAATATCTCAAACGCTGAACGCAGCCGGCATCAGCACTCAGCAACGCATCACGTGATTGAGTACACTCCTGAGCTTAAGCGGTTTGACCGGTTTGTTCATCAACAGGTAACCAAGCTCCCGGATATGCTGTTTCAGTTCATTGGTGTAGTTGGCGGTGATCATCAGGACCGGCGCTGGCTGTGAGCGCTGAGCATTGATCACTGCCACCGCGTCGACGCCATTTTCATCATTATCCAGGTGATAATCCGCCAGTATCAGATCTACCGGAGCCCTTGCCACATCTACCTGCCCTGCCAGGCCCTCGGCAGAAACGGCTGTGGTGACCCGGCAACCCCAGCCTTCCAGCAAGGTCTTCATCCCCTGGCAGATAGCCAGATCATTATCGATCACCCACACCCGGGCGCCTTTCAAACCACTATCGAGCATCGGCAGGTGAGGCCCTCGGGGTGCCGGTTGGGCTGACTGAAGTTCTCCGAGGGGCACCCGGACGCTGAACACGGAGCCTTTTCCCTCAACAGATGATACCGAGATCTCATGGCCCAACATCCGGGCAATCTTGTCAACGATAGCCAGGCCCAGGCCCAGCCCTTTGTCTGCCTGGGCACCCTTGGGGCGAATCCGTTTAAACTCCTGAAAGATTTCGGTGAGCTTGTCTGCCGGAATACCTGGCCCGGTGTCCCAGACCTGCAGCAACACGTGGTCATGCTCGCGACGGCAACCAAGCAGAATCCGGCCCTGGCCGGTATAACGAATGGCATTGGTCAGGAAGTTTCGCAGTATCCGCGCCAGCAACTGTGAATCCGACTGAACCACTGCAGAGCAGGGCACGAAATCCAGCCGCTGCCCTTCAGCCAGGGCCATCTGCCGGAACTCCCGGGCGATGTTATTGAGCAGATCCCGGAGGTCAAAGGCGGTCACGTCCGGAGTGATCACTCCGGCATCCAGCTTGGAAATATCCACCAGTGTGCCCAGCAGATTCTCTACATCATCCAACGAAGTACTGACCGAACGCACAAGGCTCTCGGCCTTGGGCCCGAAGCTCTGCTCAAGTAATGCACTGGTGAACAAGCGTGCGGCATTAAGCGGCTGCAGCAGATCGTGACTAACAGCAGCCAGGAACTTGGTTTTGGACAGGTTGGCCTGTTCAGCCTCCTGCTTCGCTTCCCGGAGACGGGCTTCCACTGCAGAACGTTCCGAAATTTCCTGCCGGAGTTGCTGGTTCAGGCCTGTCAAGGCGGCGGTGCGCTCTCGCACCCGGTGCTCCAGGTCGTCGTAGGCCTGCTCCAGCGCAATCGCGGTCTTGCGCCTTTCGGTGATGTCTCGGATCAGAACAAAAAAGCCGGTCACCTCGCCAGTTTCATCCCTGTTGGGCACATAGGAACGCAACATGTACCGCTGTTCACCATGCTCGCCGGTTTCCTCGAACTCGAAGTTCACACTGTGCCCGTCCAGTACTTCCAGTATCTGGGGCAGCAGACGCTGGTAGAACTCATCGGAATGCACTTGCTCCAGACGCTTGCCCAGTGGCGACACACCATTACGGCCATACCAGGCCTGATAAACCTTGTTGCAGAACTGGACGGTGAGGTCTGCCCCTACATAGGCAATCAACGCCGGCACATGGTCGGTGACGACCCGGATCCAGCGCTCGCTTTCTTCCAGCGCCTTGATGCGACGGGCCATTTCACTGTTCTTGACGTCGGTAATATCGGAGTAGAGCACCACCTGACCACCCTCACGGGTGGTACGCTCGGTCATTTGTACCCAGCGGCCGTTAGAGAGCAGGAACACTGTTCCTTCGGCGTCTTCGTGACTGTGCTCTTCAACCACCAGGCCGGAACTCAGGGCCAGGGCTTTCACAGCTTCAATGGGCGTGCCTGCTTGGGGTACCGGCACCCCCGCGTGGCGCCAGTAGCTCCGGAACCGGCTATTGGTCTGGATGAGGCAGTGGTCGCGGTCAAACAGCACAAATCCGTCGGCAATGCTTTCAATGGCATCACTCAATCGCTGCCGCGAGGTCTCAGCTTCTTCCCGGGCACGACTCAGAGCCTTGTTGCTGGCTTTGAGCTCTTCCATGGCCAGGTTCAGGGCTTCGGTCCGCTCCCGTACCTGCTCGGCAAGGATGACCGAGTGTTCGAATGCCGCATAGGGAGCAGGCTTGTGCTCTGTGCCAGATTCCACCCGGACAATCAGGGCGTCGCGGATGCTGCGCAGGCGCTGGTTTTCCAGCTCCAGTTCAGAGATCCGGAGCGAAAGATCATAATCAGGGCCAGGCGATGGGGCACTAGGTACTGAATTCAGGCTGGCCAATGACCACCCCCGTAAACGTCTGATTGATGTGCATGCCGTTAAACTGTTCACCGTATGTGTTGAACCCGACCACTTTGTGCTGACGCAAGAAGCCAGTGACATCGTCAAGCTGGCCGGTCAGTTCCGCCTCAAGGCGCCGCAAGAAACAATCGCACGCCAGGGTCACCAGTGGTTTGCCCACAACCCGCTCCGACGCTTCGATTTGTGCCCGAACACTATCCAGCAATGAGCCTGGCTCCATGACGGTCATCACAATGCCGGTCTCGACGGCACAATAGAATGTCAGGCTGCCGTCTGGGTTCACCCGCTGAATGGATCGAACAAAATAGTTCCCCCCCACCCGCACGCCCAGCGGTTGTAAGGCAAACACTCGCCGGTCAAGCTGCTCGACCGGAACACCTACGCTGCGGGCATAGACATCGGCCGCCGGCTCCGCATTCAGCTCAAACACCGTCCGGCTTTCGGGGCAGGCACGGGTAACAACGAGCTTGTCTGCCTGATCCCGCATGTGATGGGTTGAAAACACGCGAAAATCCAGCGGTGTGTTCACCAGTACGACGGTGGCCGCCGCGCTGTGAAAATGCCCGTCGAAAAAAACGTGGGTGTCGGCAAGCCGTTCATCATCACCGGCCGAGCCGCCAAACTGGGGAATAGTACCCAAGGCCGCATTCAGGGTGGCCAGTACCAGCTCTTCCCGGCTCGAAAGACCATCCAGAAGGGTGATTGCAAAGGTATTACCTTTAACCGGTGCCAGCCGTGCATCGCGACAGGTGCTCAACAGCCCGTCAATAACCTGCTGCGCGTCCTGAAGGGTAAAGCGTTCAAGCTCGCTGATCAGTGCGCAGTCGATGGCGAAGTAGCGGGCATCAAAGCCCAGTGCGCTGATACAGCCCCGCCCATAGCCTTCGCTGGTAATTTCACCAGCAGATGTACAACCAACCACCCGGATGCCAGGAAATGCCATCTTGAGCGCTGGCCCGAGGCGGGTAAGGTCGTACTCCACAGAACAGAAAAAAAGCACGCAGCCCAGATGCTCATGGCGCAACTGCCTGGCCAGCGCCACAGCCGCCAGTTCCGGATCACGGACACTGGTGCTGGCTGTTTTCACCGGTGGCTCTGGATTGTGTGATGGCATGGCAACGGCTCTTGTCAGAGTACACAGTGGCTCTGATTCTACGCCGATGCCAACGGAGGAAAATTCGACTTCGGTGCTTTTTATCGGTGCGCCAAAACGGTGATAACCCATTGATTATAAACTCCCTGAATCAATGACCAGTGGCCCAGCCAGGTTTTGGCACACACAAACCAGCACTTTAGTCTGAGATAGCTCAGTCAGATACCGCAACGCACTAACGGCATCTGACCAGCAATATCAGGATCAGAAGGTTACGATCGCACCCACGGCCAGGGTGTTCGCGTCCATAGTGGTTGCGCCGTTAGACTTGGCTTGCTCCTCAAACATGTTGTATTCCGCCACCAGCTTGAAATTGCTGTTAACGTCGTGGAACACCGCGAACGAGGTATTTTCGGTTTCAAAGCCACCCTGATCGGAATCGGTTTCGCCGTAAGACAGCACAAACCGGTTGGCTCCCTGAGTATAGGAGCCCTGAAGCAGGTAGCCGTCGGCATCCTCTTCCGAAGCAAGAAGTTCATCACTGATCAGCACGGGCACATCACCTTCCGAGGTAAACCCGGAAGCCGTTACAGACAAACCCGCAACAGAGGCCTTCAGGCCATAACCGATACCCTGACTGTCCACCTTGGTTGTCGCGTTCTCGGAACTCTGGTGGCGGCCATTGAGCCAACCGGTCAGCGACAAGCCCTTCAGATCTGCACTGTAGGTCAGTTCCGCTTCAAATCGAGGCGCAGACTGCTCAGAACCCGCACCCGGTGTGGTGTTTGCTGGCTCGAGTATACCCGCCGCCACCTTCAGGCCAGCCATATCCGGAGATCGGTACGTAATCTGTGCAGAGGGGTTCGGGTAAGGATAACCGGCGCGGATATTGCCAAAGGACACGCCAGTCGCGGCGCCCGGAGAACCAAAACCCATCAACAGTTCATCCAGGAAAATATTAGAACGGGCATACAGCCCGAAATCCTTACCGATCAGCACCTGGCCAAAGTCGCCATCTACAGTGGCATACAGCTGCCGCACATCAATGCTGGTATCGGTGGGAGACTGCAAGCTGTCGTTGATGGTGGTCCAAAATGAAGACCGACCACCAAGCGTAAGGTCACCCATGTCCTTGCTGAAATTGAAGCCAATCGTGTTGGGCAGAAAACCCATCTTGATGTCGGAATTACGGACATCCGCCACCTTGTCATCACGGTTCACGTAGAAAGCGTTGAAATAACCGTCCACCGAAAAGCTGGTGCCGTCCTGGTTATAGACTTCAACCGCAGCCTGTGCCCCTGAGCCGGCCAACATAGATGCAGCCACGGCAAGAGCCAGCCCTGACTTTGTTACTTTGTTGTTGTTCATACTTCCCCCGGTTGTTATTTGAAATCTGGGATCAGGGGCAGCAGCAATGGCCAGCAACCCCGGGCGCTAGATCACGCCTGAGTACCATGGTCGGGGAATCAAAAGTCGGGGAGTATTGTTCGTGAGAGCAGATTGCCTGCTCATTTGGGAGGCACCAGGAATGGAACTTTGGAATTACGACTCGTCCGGGAACTGCCCAAGTTCCGCCAGGCAATCCTCCAGAAACGCCGCAGGATCCGCCATCACCGCCTCATCCGCCACAACGCCAAACTGCACCTGCCCGGCATAGCTGACAATGCTCACACCCAGGCCGATATTCCCGGCCTGGGGCACCCAGAACATCTGCTCGGTAATGGGGCAACCGGCCAGGTAACGGGTTTCCGGGGTGCCCGGTACATTGGAGACCACGGCCGAGGCCTTGCGAAAGAACAGGTCGGCCAGGGGTTTGCGGCCGATGTCGGGCAACAGGGAGGCGCAGGCAGTCAGGCCCCAGGCCAGGCCTGGTTGCCAGCTCTTCTTGAGTTTGCGGGTTTCATGTTTGATACGGAACAACCGCTCCAGGGCGCTTTCGCCATCCACCGGCAGTGGCACAAACACGGTACCGAAGCAGTTGCCGGGCTCGCCGGCTTCGGGCTTGATGCCTTCGGGCAAGCGGGTGCGGATGTCTACCGGCACGGCGGCGTGCATCACCGCATCGTCCAGCTGTTCCGGTGTCATGCCCAGCCGCGGGCGTACCGCTGCAGCCACGCAGGCCAGCAGCACATCGTTGATGGTGGTGCGGGTTTGGTGGGCAATGGCGCGAAAGCGCTCCAGCGGCACCGGAGCCGACCACCGGCAATTGCGCTGGCCGGCCAGCGGCCGCTTGAGATCAGAGGGGGAATCTTCTTCCTCGGCCAGGAATTCGCTCAGCTCATGCACCAGTCGCGCCCCGTTCTGTACGGTGCGGGCCGCAAGGGTTTGCTCCAGGCCGGTCTCCCGCTTTTCTGAATCCGTCTGTGTGGTGGCACCGTAACGGGCAAGCTGTGAGCCCAGCCATTGCTGGGCGGTTTCCAGCCACCGCCCTACCCGGGGCTGCTCCGGGGCGCCGTATACCGCCGGGTATTGCCGGGGCGAGGCCGGGCACAACTGGTCGAAAATACTCAAAAGCGACAAACCATCGGCATAGCAATGGTGCAATCGCAGCAGCAGGGCAGCGCCGCCTTCGGCGTTAGGGGCCAGCCAGAATTTCCAGGCCGGGCGATAAAGTGGCAGGGGTTCGTTCAGGCGGGCAGACACCCAGTCCTGCAGCTGGTGCTGGTCAAACCGGTCCAGCGCCACATCCAGGTGGTGCGCCACATTAAAGGTAGCGTCCGGCTGCCAGTACCAGGCCGGGGCTTTCCACACCGGGCGGCAACCAAAGCGTTCCCAGGCCGACCAGTAAACCTCAAGAAACTCCCGGAAACGGCCGGCGGTCAGCCCGTCCACCCGGAGCATGATGGTGATGGTCATGGGGTTGTCCGGCCGTTCCAAAGCCAGCCAGGCCGAATCCGAAGGCAGCATGAGATGCGAGTGCTCTTGGTTCAAACCTGAAGGTCCCCGGTCAGTAAACTGGTGAAAAGCCAATCCGGCATTGTGCCAGAGTCGTTCATCCGGCTCCATCGTGTGGATACCGCGCACAGGCTTACAAAAAGTTACACGCGATTAACTGTTCGCTTCTATACTCGCTATATTGCTTGATGCAATGGTTATAAACTGAACGACGCAAAGCCTGATTGGCCCCGAATCACCAAAAATCCGGGCACTGGTGCCACTACACCCGCACGCCGATCGGGGTACAAAAGCTAAACCGGCTATCCAATTCCAAAAAAAGCCTGAAGCTGTGCCGGGGGGAGATGAACAATGAAAGCTAGTCATGTTCGCAAGCTGATCAAACCCATCGAAAACGCCTATTCGGAAATGTTTTCCGGCCGGGTATTCCGGGTTGGCAAGGGCGCTGTGTCTGTGCGGAACCACAGCGGCGCGGCAGAACAGACCGTGATCGGCGTACACGGCTTTCTGGAAAACCACTGCTACTTCACCCAGGCCTACGACGCCCCCACAACCGAACTGATCCTGCTCACTTGCAGCAACTACCACATACCGGTGAATGGCGTAACGCCTGAAACTCCGGACTGGGAAGTGCCCATCAAACACCTTGAAGGCACCATCGAATACGATGCCTGCATCCTGAACCAGGCCTTGCAGAACCTGCCCACCACCCGCAACATCCGGGTGCACGGCCATTCCCGGGGTGGCGCGGTTATTCTGGAAGCCATCCGCCAGTGGCCGGAACTCTATGAAGACGCGGAAGTCGTGCTGGAAGCCCCGGTACTGCCCCAGGGTAAACTGCACGCCTTGGTCACCACGCTTCTGGAACCGGTCAGCCACGGTATGTGGCCCTGGTTGATCCGCCTGATCAACAGTGCCCCGCAGTCGGCCTATGGCCAGACCTTCTTCGGCAAGATGAACCCGCGCAAGCGCCAGCTTCTGGGCAAACTGTTCTACGCCACCAAGGATCACCTCACCATTGTTCGCAACATCGAGAACATCATGGAGTGGATGGCCCGAACAGACAGCTCCGTGTACCAGCACGTACGCCATGGCACCTTCCTGATTCCCGGCACCGACCGCATTCTGGACCGCACCGCCATGCTGGCCAGCGCCCGCACCAGCCCCACCACCATGCGGATTGTTGAAACCGGGGCACCCAGCCACTTCATCACCCTGGACAGCAAGGAATGGGTACCGGGCTTTGAAACCCTGCCTGCCGCCGCACAAGGCTGAATTCCTGGCCCCGATTCCGGGTGCACCGGCTGCGGGGCTCCGTTAAACTGCGCGGTTTCAGGTTCAGTGTGATGGAGTCCCGGCATGTATCGTGAGCGCCTGGTCGCAACGGAAGTGCAGTCAGAAAACGCCCACAGGCTCAAGCACCTGCTGCTTGAGTACCACGACTTCCGGCAACTCAAAGCTGCCAGCCCGCTGCTGGACGACACCCGCCGGATTGCCGACTGGCAGGCCGAGCGCCTGAAAACTACCCACCAGGACCTGTACCGCCACCCCGGCTATCACACCGGCCTGGAATTCCTGCTGACCGACCTCTACGCCCCGGCCGGCATGACCCGCCGCGATGACAACATCGACCGTGTATTCCCGAAAATGGTGAAGTGGCTGCCCGACCACCTGCTGGCCACCTTTGCCGGCCTGGTCGAATTGAACCTGCTGACCCAGAGCCTGGACCTGGAACTCGCCGAATGGTTTGACCGGCAAGGCATGGATACCGGCTCGATCACCCCAGCAAGCTGGTGCGAAGGCTACCGGGCCAGCGGGCAACTTCCGGCACGGCACCGGCAACTGGAACTGGTTTCCGATACCGGCCAACAGCTGGACCGCTATGTACGCAACCGCACACTGGGCTGGCTGCTGTCGATGACCCGGGGGCCGGCGGAAATGGCGGAACTGGGCGATTTGCACAGCTTTTTGCACCGGGGTTACAGCGCTTTCCGGAAAATGGACAAGGTGGATCTGTTGATTGAACGGCTGATCAGCCGGGAAAGGCAGGTAATGGAGAACATACTAAAAGGCCACCCGGAGCCGTTTACGCTGCCGGGTGACCTGTAGCGGTCAGGCCTGGATGATCTGGTCCAGCTGGGAATGAATTTCCTGCTCGATGCGGGATTTGAACGGTCGCAGCATCATGCCCAGTTCAAGGCGGATATGCAGGTCGCTCTCGGCAATTTCCAGCTGGCCTTTCACGCCGCTGCGCTTGAATTTAAGCAGGTCGCCTTCCCACTGATAGTTAACGTCGAACTGCCGGGACAAGTCCTTGGCCAGGGTTTCGGCGGCCTCTCGGGCGTGGGCCTTGTCCAGGGAATGGGCGCGATGGATATCGATAACAGACATGAATCAGTTTTCTCGGTGATTTGGAAACGGTTTTACAGTGTAAGCCGGCAATAAACTTGTAGCCAACCCCTCAAAGGTTAGAATACCAACCTTAGATTCTGACAGGACGAACACCCATGAGCGAGCAGCAAGCACCGGGCACTCCCGGCAACGGCCAGGACGACGTCACCCATTTCGGGTTCCGCGATGTACCGAAGAGCCAGAAAGCCAGCCAGGTAGCCCAGGTTTTCCACAGTGTGGCCGGCAAATACGACCTCATGAACGACCTGATGTCGATGGGCATCCACCGCCTGTGGAAGCGCTTCACCATCGAGCTCAGCGGTGTTCGCCCCGGCCACCAGGTGCTCGACATTGCCGGTGGCACCGGCGACCTGACCATGAAATTCTCAGACCTGGTAGGCCCGTCCGGCAAAGTAGTGCTGGCCGATATCAACGCCTCTATGCTGCAGGTAGGCCGCAGTCGCCTGACCGACCGGGGCTATGCCGGCAACATCGAATACGTCCAGGCCGATGCCGAACACCTGCCGTTCCCGGACAACAGCTTCCAGGCCGTTTCCATTGCCTTCGGCCTGCGTAACGTCACCGACAAAGACCAGGCCCTGCGTGACATGGCCCGGGTACTGAAGCCCGGCGGCAAGCTGATGGTGCTGGAATTCTCCAAGCCCACCAACCCGCTGCTGAGCAAGGCCTACGACACCTACTCCTTCACCGCCCTGCCCCTGATGGGCCAGCTGATTGCCGGTGACAGCGAGAGCTACAAGTATCTGGCCGAGTCCATCCGCATGCACCCGGACCAGGACACCCTGAAGGGCATGATGGAAAACGCCGGCCTGGTGAACTGCAAGTACTACAACATGACCGGCGGCATCGTGGCCCTGCACGTGGGAATCAAGCCCTGATGTTTCCCGGCCCTACCCTGCTGTCTGCCATCAGCGCCATTATTGAAGCCGCGCTGAACCGGGCCCTGGAGCTGGATCCTGCCGGCCACAAAGCCCTGATGCAGGCACTGGCTGGGCCGGTTCAGTTCAGCCTGACCGCGCCGGTGGTTATGAGCTGGACACTGGAACCCGTGGCCGACAGGGTACAGGTACGCAGCCAGCCGGCAGACGACCCTGCACTGGAGATCAGCGGCCGGCCGGTTGCCTTCGCCGCCCTGGCGCTGGGTGATGACCGGGTCTTTGCCGACGAGCGCCTGCAAGTACAGGGCGACACTGCCCTGGCCCACCAGTTCCAGCGGGCCCTGAACCAGCTGCAGCCCGACTGGGAAGCCGCCATGGCCCGGCACATCGGCGATGTGCCCGCGCACTTTCTGGGCCAGCGTATCCGGAATGCCGCGAAATGGAGCCGGCAGGCGGTCAGCACCATGAACGCCAACGTGGAGGAATACATCCACGAAGAAAGCCGCACCCTGCCCGGCCGGCGTGAACTGGAAGCCACCTTTCAGGACATCGACGAGCTGAACCTGCGCACCGAGCGGCTGGAAGCTCGCCTGAACCAACTGGCAGCACCCGGAAGCATTAACGATACGGAGACCCTGTGACCCGCCTGCAACGCCTGTTCCGAATTGCCTGGGTATTCTGCCGCTACCGGCTGGACACGTTTCTGCCCCTGTCGGAACTGCCCACGCCCCTGAAGGTCTTTTTCCTGCTGGCGCCCTGGCATCTCTTCCCGCAACCGAAGCTGAGCCGCGGCGACCGCCTGCGCCTGGCACTGGAAGAGCTGGGGCCGGTATTCGTCAAGTTCGGCCAGATTCTCTCCACCCGCCGGGACCTGCTGCCCGATGACATGGCCGAATCCCTGAAACAGCTTCAGGACCGGGTGCCGCCCTTCCCCAGCGACCAGGCCCGGGGCATTATTGAGAAATCCCTGGGCGCACCGGTGTCAGAACTGTTTGCGGAATTCAGCCCGGACCCGATGGCCTCGGCCTCGGTAGCCCAGGTACACGCCGCCACCCTGCCCAATGACCAGAAAGTGGTGGTAAAAGTGCTGCGCCCCGGCATCGAAAGGGTTATCCGCCAGGACCTGGGCCTGATGTACCTGATGGCCGGGCTGCTGGAGAAATATTGGTCTGAAGGCAAGCGCCTGCACCCGGTGGATGTGGTGGCCGACTACGATGCCACCATCCACGACGAACTGGACCTGCAGCGCGAAGCCGCCAACGCCAGCCAGCTGCGCCGCAACTTCGAAAACTCCAAGCTGATTTACATCCCTTTCATCGACTGGGATTACACCAGCAAGTCCGTACTGGTGATGGAGCGCATCCACGGCATTCCCATTTCCGATGTGGATACCCTGAGAAACGCCGGCGTGAACATGAAGGTACTGGCTGAGAAAGGCGTCGAGATCTTTTTCACCCAGGTGTTCCGGGACAGCTTCTTTCACGCCGACATGCACCCGGGCAATATCTTTGTGGACATCTCCAACCCGGCAGACCCGAAATACATTGCTATCGATTTCGGCATTGTCGGCACCCTGGCCCCGGACGATCAAAGCTACCTGGCCCGCAACCTGCTGGCGTTCTTCCGCCGGGATTACCGCCAGGTGGCTCAGCTGCACATCCAGTCCGGCTGGGTACCGCCGGATACCCGGGTGAACGAATTCGAAGCCGCCATCCGTACTGTGTGCGAGCCTATTTTCGAGCGGCCGCTGAAAGACATCTCCTTCGGCCACTTCCTGTTGCGCCTGTTCCAAACCGCCCGCCGCTTCAATATGGAAGTGCAGCCGCAGCTGGTGCTGCTGCAGAAAACCCTGCTGAACGTGGAAGGCCTGGGCCGCCAGCTGTATCCCGAGTTGGATCTGTGGAGCACTGCCCAGCCGTTCCTTGAGGACTGGATGCGCAAGCGCATCGGCCCGGCCGGCCTGGTCAAGTCGCTGCAAACGCACCTGCCGTCCTGGCTGGAGCAATCTCCGGAGATGCCGCAACTGGTACACGATGCGCTGTTACAGCTGCGCGGCAGCGGCCCGACCGAAGAGCAGAACCGGGCGACACTGGAGCTGATGAAACAGCAGCAGCTGCGTAGTGAACGGCGCTGGCGCCGGGGCTTTATCGCCGCCGTACTGGCCGTTATTGCCGTGGGCAGCAGCCATCCGCAAGCACAGCAACTGGTGACCGACATGCCGGTGTGGAGCTGGGCATTGCTTGCCGCAGCCGCAGGCGTCATGCTCCGGGGTAGCCGGTGAACACAAAGATTTTCAGGATTCACACAAATGCAAGATTCCCCCGATAACGTCGTACAGCCTGACTGGCTGGACGACATCAAATGGACAGACGACGGCCTGATACCGGCCATCGCCCAGGACGCCGACAACGGCGACATCCTGATGATGGCCTGGATGAACCGGGAGTCCCTGGCATTGACCGTTCAGGAAGGCCAGGCGGTGTACTGGTCCCGTTCCCGCGGCAAACTCTGGCGCAAAGGCGAAAGCTCCGGGCACCAGCAGGTGCTCAGGGATATCCGCCTGGACTGCGATGCCGATGTAATCCTGCTGAAAGTGGAACAAAAAGGTGGCATTGCCTGCCATACTGGCCGGCGTAGCTGTTTTTACCGGACACTGAAAGATGGCCAGTGGGTGAGTGCCGAACCGGTACTGAAAGACCCGAACGCCATCTACGGCAGCAACTGAGGAGCAGACACCGTGAGCGATGTACTGGAGCGCCTGGCGCATGTACTGGAAGCCCGAAAAGAGGCAGACCCGAACACCTCCTATGTGGCCAGCCTACATGCCAAGGGCCTGAACAAGATTCTGGAAAAGGTTGGCGAGGAGTGCACGGAAACCCTGCTGGCCGCCAAGGATGCCGAACATTCCGGACAAACCCGGGATGTGGTATACGAGACAGCAGACCTGTGGTTCCACAGCATGGTCATGCTGTCGAGCCTGGGCCTGGGCCCGCAGGATATCCTGGATGAGCTGGCCAACCGTTTCGACCTCTCCGGCCTGGAAGAAAAAGCGTCACGGCAATCCTGAGGGAGTACCCCTAACGGGGATTTCCGCCTGAGGTAATCGTTGGCGTACAATGTCACGTAACAGAAACAATTGAACGAGGAACCCTCATGGGTATCAGTATCTGGCAACTTCTTATCGTACTCGGCATCGTTATCCTGTTGTTCGGAACCAAGAAACTGCGCAATATCGGCTCCGATCTCGGCGGTGCTATTCGTGGCTTCAAGAAATCCATGAGCGACGAAGAAGAAAAGAAGCAGGCTGACCAGGATAACCTGGAGGGCCAGCAAGCCGAACAGGCCCAGGCCGAAGAAAAGCCCAAGGAAAAGCAGAGCTGAGCAACCACTGAATGTTCGATATCGGCTTCATTGAGCTGCTGATCTGCGGCATTATTGCCCTGCTGGTGCTGGGCCCTGAACGGCTGCCCGGCGCTGCACGGGCGGCTGGCCGCTGGATTGGCGGCGCCCGGCGTATGGTTGGTCAGTTCACCTCTGAACTGGACCGCGAGCTGAAAGCCGAAGAATTGCGCAAGGAACTGAAAAAGGCTGGCGATGTTGGCCTGGATGATGTGCAGAAGACGGTCAAAGGCGCCCTGGATGAGGCCAAGAAGTACGAGCACATGATCCTGGACGACGGCTCCAGGAAAACCCGCCCGGCTCCCGCTACCCGCCGGGTTAACAAGCCGGAGGAAAGCAGCCCGGATTCGGCAACAGCCCCGGCGGATCAGGGAAACACCACATCCAGCGCCGACGCCGAGCCCTGCCCATCGACTGAGAGTTCACCGGATCATCGTTCATGAATGCCAAGCCAGACGGCAATCAAGCATCTTCTGAACAACAGGAGATGCCCCTGATCGAGCATTTGCTCGAGCTGCGTAACCGATTACTGAAAATGGTGCTGGCAGTGATTATCTGCTTCGCCGTTATCTACCCGTTTGCCAACGATCTCTACCTGCTGTTGTCCCAGCCCCTGAGGGAGTTGTTGCCGGTGGGCCAGATGATGATCGCCACCGACATCACCTCGCCGTTCTTTGCGCCCCTGAAACTGGCCCTGGTGCTGGCAGTGTTTGCCGCCATCCCGGTCATCCTGTACCAGCTCTGGAGTTTTGTGGCGCCGGGCCTGTACGCCCATGAAAAGCGGCTGGCATTCCCGCTGCTGTTCACCTCGGTCATCCTGTTCTATGCCGGTGCCGCCTTCGCCTACTTCGTGGTGTTTCCGCTGGTGTTCGGTTTCTTTACCGCCATCGGCCCGGAAGGCATCGTGGAACTGCCGGACATCACCAGCTACCTGAACTTCGTGCTGAAGATGTTTTTCGCCTTTGGTGTGGCGTTCGAGATTCCCATTGCTACCGTACTGTTGATCCTCACCGGCGCCACCACGCCGCAGGATCTCGCGGCCAAGCGTCCCTACGTGGTCGTCGGCTGCTTCATCATCGGCATGCTGCTGACCCCGCCAGACATCATTTCCCAGACTCTGCTGGCGGTGCCTATGTGGATTCTGTTCGAGTTTGGCATCATCTTTGGCCGCCTGGCCTATCGCGAGCGTGAACAGGCCGCCGAAGACGAACCGGAAGCCTGATGAACCTGGCCCTGCTGCTGGACGAAGACTTCGTCAGCCCGGACCGTGCCCGGCTTCAGGGCCGCCGGCTGCAACACCTGAAAACCGTACTCAAGGCCAGTGCCGGCGACCGCATTCCGGTGGGCCGGGTCAACGGCCTGATGGGGTACGGTGAAGTCCTCAAGCTGAACGACTCCGAAGCGGAACTGCAGCTAACGCTGGAGACCCCGCCACCGGCCGCCCTGCCGCTGACCCTGATCCTTGCCATGCCACGCCCCAAGATGTTCCGCCGGGTACTGCAAACCTGCGCCTCTCTGGGCGTGAAAGATATCTGGCTGATCAACAGCTACAAGGTGGAAAAGAGCTTCTGGCAAACGCCCTGGTTGTCAGACGACAACCTGAGGGAAAACCTCACACTGGGCCTGGAACAGTCAAAGGACACGGTGATGCCACAGGTGCATATCCGCAAACTGTTCAAACCCTTCGTGGAAGACGAATTACCGGCATTGCTGGAAGGAAAACGGGCACTGGTCGCCCACCCCGGTATGGCAGCTCCCTGCCCCACACACCTGAACGAATCCGCCGCCCTGTGCATCGGCCCGGAAGGCGGCTTCACCGATTACGAAGTGGGTAAACTGGAAGAAGCCGGCTGCCAGAGCGTGCACCTCGGCCCCCGTATCCTGCGGGTAGAAACCGCTGTACCGGTGCTGGTCAGCCGGTTGTTTGACGCCTGCCTGTGAACTGGCAGGCGTGAGAAGGTTACGCCGCCTTGCGCTGCCAAAGCTTCGAAAGCGGTGTAATAACCAGGACCAGAACAGCCCCCGCCAGCAACCCGAACAGGCCATCCCCCAACGTGGTGACCAGCACCTCCGGCACCGATGAGACCATGCCGGCCACATGGTGAATGGCGTCGTACACCGCCGGAATGCCGTGGGTCAGAATACCGCCACCCACCAGGAACATGGCAATGGTGCCCAGTACCGACAGGGTTTTCATCATCCAGGGCGCCAGCCAGAGTATGCCGTGCCCCACTTTCTGCGCCATGGCGCTCGCTTTCTGGCTCAGGTAGAGACCGGCATCGTCCAGTTTCACAATACCCGCCACCAGGCCATAAACTCCAACGGTGACCATCAGCGCCACCACCGTCAGCACCGCAAACTGCATTCCGAACCCCTTGCCCGCCACGGTGCCAAGCGTGATGGCGATGATCTCTGCGGAGAGGATAAAGTCGGTACGAACAGCGCCTTTGATCTTGTCTTTCTCGACTGTTTTCAGGTCCACTTCCGGCTTCTTCAGCGCTTCCCGGAGTTCTTCCCGGTGCCTCTGTTCTTCTTCCCTGTGCAGGAATTTATGCACCAGCTTTTCAAAGCCTTCATAGCACAGAAAAGCGCCGCCAAGCATCAGTAACGGGGTGATCAGCCAGGGCACGAAGAAGCTGATGGCCAGTGCCGCCGGCACCAGGATCGCCTTGTTGATAAACGAACCCTTGGCCACCGCCCAAACCACAGGTATTTCACGGGCCGGCTTTACGCCGGTTACCTGCTGGGCGTTCAGGGCCAGGTCGTCCCCGAGCACACCTGCGGTCTTCTTGGTGGCGGCCTTGGTCATGACCGCGACATCGTCCAGGACGGTCGCAATGTCATCGATTAAAACGAGCAGGCTGGAGCCGGCCATAAACAGTTCCTTTGTTAATTCGACAAGAAGGGAAAGACCGAAGTTTACGAAAACCCGGAGCTGTAAAACAGTTCCGGGTACCCAGAACCGGACACGTCAGGCATCAATGCCCATCGCCTCTGCGGCAATGCGGTTTTTCAGCGGCGCCAGCTGGTTAAGCCAGCGCATGCCGGTGTTCCGAAGCCAGCGCACGGGTAGTTCATCCCGGGCGAACAACTGCTTGAAGCCTTCCATCGCCGCCATCATGGTCAGGTTCTCACCCTTACGCCGGCGCTGATAACGGGCCAGCACGGAGGCATCATCCGGAGCAAGGCCAAGTGCCCTGGCTCGCCCAAGCTCCTCCAGCAACGCACGCACGTCGCCATAGCCCAGGTTTGCACCCTGCCCGGCCAGCGGGTGGATGGTATGGGCGGCGTCGCCCACCAGGGCCAGGCCATCGGCGATGTAATCCTTGGCGTGGCGCTGGCGCAGGGGAAAGGCAAAGCGCCGGGAAACCGCCAGCACCTCACCCAGCTCCCGCTCGATGGCAGCTTCCAGCTCCTTCCGGAAACTCTCGGTCTCCAGCGCCATCAGGCGGCGGGCTTCCAAGGTGTCCTGGGACCAGACAATGGAGCAGAAGTGTTCATCCCCGGCTTCATTCAGTAACGGCAGGAAGGCCAGTGGCCCGGTCGGAGAAAACCGCTGCCACGCCGTGTAGCGATGGTTCTGGCTGGTGCGGACGGTACACACGATGGCCTGCTGGTCGTAATCCCATTCCCGGGTTGCCAGGCCGCTCCACTGGCGTAAGCGCGAAAGCGCGCCATCTGCGCCCACCACCAGCCTGGCAACCAGGCGCCGGCCGTCTTCCAGCTCTACACCCTGCTCCCGGCTCCAGGCTTTCACCCGCACGCCATCCAGCAACTGTACCGAGCTGTCTGAAAGGCTTTCGAACAGGGCGCGAACGATGTTCCGGTTCTCGACGATGGTGCCAAGGCTGCGGGCGTGCAGTTCGGCCGCATCGAAATGAATACGGCCAGTGCCGTCACCGTCCCACACGGTCATTTCCCGATAACCACAGTGGCGGCTGGCCTGTACCTTCGGCCAGGCTCCCAGCTCTTCCAGCAAGCGCTGGCTGGCCAGGGAAATCGCGCTGACACGGGGCTCAAAGTCGTCAACCGAGTTCGCGGGTTCGGCCGGGGCCATCAGGCTTGCGGCCGGGGCACCTTCAATCAGGCCCACCTGCCAGCCCTGTCGGGACAAGCCCAGGGCCAGTGCGGAGCCGATCATGCCGCCACCGACGATCAGGATATCGAATTGCTGTGTTGGGGCATCAGCGGTCATGGTGTTCGGACTCCTGCAAAGACTCAGCGGCTGAAATCACCGGCTTGCGGCCACCGGTACCCATCGCCTTGCGGGCAAACCAGCGCTTGGCTCCGGGCACCAGGTCCAGCCCGACCAGGCCGGCATCCCGGGCAGCAGCCAGCGGTGGCAGGGATTGCCCGAAAACACGGATCAGGGAATCGGAGAACTGCACTGTCTGCTGCCAGTCCTGGCGATGCAGGCGCTGGTATTCACCCAGTACAGACAGGTCACCGATCGACACACCGGCATCCACCGCCTTGCGGAACTGTTCCACCAGCGTCACCAGCCCACGCAGGGCCAGGTTGAAGCCTTGCCCGGCCACCGGATGCAGGGCATGGGCGGCGTTGCCCACCAGGGCCACGCCGGGGCGCACGGCTTCGTCTACAGTCACCAGCTTCAGCGGATAATGATTGCACTGCCCGATGCGGGTAAAGCGCCCGAGACGCCAGCCGAACCGCTCCTGCAGCTGCCGGCATTTTTCATCGTCAGACAGCGACAGTATGTGTTCCAGCGCGCTGTCAGTCAGCGTCCACACCAGCGCAGACTGGTTCTCGGCCCGCACCGGCGAACCATGGGGCAACAGGGCCATGGGGCCGGAATCAGTAAAACGCTCGAACGCGGTGTACCCGTGCGAATCACTGGTCGACACGTTGGCAATCAATGCATTCTGGCCATAGTCCTCGGTTCGGGTCACAAAGCCCAACTGTTCCCGAAGTCCGGAACGGCCGCCATCGGCCACCACCAGGCACTGGCCGGTCAGGGTTTGTTCTTCACCCTCTTTACGGATGCTGACCTTCACACCACCGACAATCGGCGTCATGCCAACCACTTCTGCCGGCGCCTGCCAGCTTACCGGGGTTTCCAGCAGCGACCGCATGAGGCAAAGCCCCATCCAGCGATTGTCCGCCACATAACCCAGGGCCGGCTGGCCATGATCGGCAGCATCCAGCCGGGTGGCGCCGAACCGGCCCCGGTCAGATACATGAATATTCCGGATGGGCGTCGCGTGTTCAGATAGCGCTGCCCACAAACCCAGCTCTTCGAAGATCAGCCGGGAGCCCCAGGCCAGCGCCGTGGAACGGGCGTCATAGCTGGGCTGGTAGTCGTCCGGCAGGGCATCGGGCGAGAGCGGAAAACTTTCCACCACGGTCACCCGCAATTCCGGTACCACTCGGGCCAGGGCCAGCGCCAGTGTGGCGCCGGCAAGGCCGCCACCGGCAATAATCAGGTCGGTATCCATCCGGGGTTCGGTCACAGGCTCAGTCCGCCATCAGGGCTTCAATATCGGCCACGGTTTTCGGCACCGCGTCGGTCAGCACGCGGCAGCCGTCTTTGGTTACCACTACATCGTCTTCGATGCGAATGCCGATACCGCGCCATTTTTCCTCTACGTTCTCGTTATCCGGCGCAATGTACAGGCCGGGTTCTACGGTCAACGCCATACCCGGTTCCAGCTGCCGCCAGGCATCGCCTACCTTGTAGTCGCCCACATCGTGCACATCCAGCCCCAGCCAGTGGCCGGTGCGATGCATAAAAAACGGTTTGTAGGCCTCACTGGCAATGGCATCGTCCAGGCTGCCGGACAGCAGACCCAGATCTATCAACCCCTGGGTCAGCACCTTCAGGGCCGCCTCGTGGGGGTGGTTCCAGTGGTTACCGGGGCGGACCGCATCAATGGCGGCGTACTGGGCATCCAGAACCACGTTATACAGGGCTTTCTGTTCCGGGCTGAACTTGCCGCTGACCGGGAAGGTGCGGGTAATGTCGGAGGCATAGCAGTCCAGCTCACAACCGGCATCGATCAGCACCAGGTCGCCCTCTTTCAGCGGCGCGCTGTTCTCGATGTAGTGCAGGATGCAGCCGTTGGCGCCACCACCCACGATGGAAGGATAGGCCGTGGAGCGGGCACCGTGTTCCATGAAAGTGTGGATCAGCTCGGCCTCCAGGTTGTACTCATAGCCACCCTTGCGGGCCCGCTTCATAGCCCGGCAATGGGCCTCGGCGCTGATTTTCCCGGCCCCGGCCATCACTTTCACTTCGGCCGCGCTCTTGTACAGACGCATGTCGTGCAGCAGGTGTTCAAGGGCCACCAGCTCACCCGGCGGATGGGCTCCGGCCCGCACTTTACTCCGGATGACCTTCACCCAGTCCATCACCCGGTTATCGAAGACCGGGTCTTTGCCAAGCGGGTAATACACCCGGCTGCGGCCTTCAATCATGCCGGGCAGGATGTCGTCGATATCGCCGATCGGGAAGGCATCGTCCAGGCCATAGCGCTCGATGGCCCCCTCGGGCCCCACCAGGAAACCGTCCCAGAGTTCTTTCTCCGGATTACGCTCCTTGCAAAACAGCACGGTCTCGCCGTGTTCCCGGCCCGGAATCAATACCAGTACCGCTTCCGGCTCGCCAAACCCGGTCAGGTACTGAAAGTCGCTGTCCTGGCGGAACGGATGCAGAACATCCCGGTTACGCACACGCTCCGGCGCTGCCGGCAGAATGGCGATGCTGTCCGGAGCCATCCGGTCCATCAGCTTTCGGCGGCGGTCGGCAAATTCTTTCATCGGAATCATTGAGGCCATGCTGTCTCCTGATCAGTGCAGGGTGGGCGTTGCGCCAGCCGGCTTCTCCGGCTCATTGAATTCGGTAAACACCGCCAGGGCACCCAAGCGGACGTATTCGGTAATTTCCAGCAGCTGCTGCTCGCTTTCGTCGTCGGACTCTTCGTCTTCCGACAGCTGGCTGATGGCAACCATGTCTTCAATCAGTTCACGGATTTCATCCGGAGCCTGCCCCAGCGAAGCGCCGGCCGCCAGGGCCATGCCCTCGAGGAAACCTCGCACCCAGGCGATCAGGGCTTCCAGGCGCTGCTCAATGGCATAGTCGTCATCCGGCAACAGGGGCTGAAAGGTCATCTCACTGGACTGCAGCTGCGCCAGGGTTTTCTCGTAGGCACCGTACATAAACGGCGCCAGGTCATCTGATTCTTCCATGGCCTGGTCCGCCAGCCCCATGTGCTCGCACACCATGGCCAGCCACTGCTGTTCTTCAATACGGGTGCCGGCCGCCAGCCGACCACAAAGCACACCGTGCAGTTCGGAGGGGTGGCTGAAGGCCTTGTGGGCCGTGAAGACGTTAGCCCAACGTTCGAATTCGGCAGCGCGGGCGGCACCTGAAGTATCGCTTTCAGACATGAAAAAACCGGTTCCTGTGTCGGGGGAGACTGCCGGGGCCATTGCCCGGCCGCTCCGTCTGTTTGAGGTGTCTATCCTAGCATTACGGCGCTGTGCTGGCACGGGCCGGCCAGATCGGCACTTGCTTTTACCGGGCCAAAGGATAAAAATGTTATAACATATCAAAACACCGGAGATCCCCCGATGCGAAAGCGCCTGCCCTTGTCCGCTTCCCCCAGACTGATCCTGGCCCTTGGCCTGGCAACCATTACGGCACCCGCCATGGCACAGGACAACCCGGCCGCTCACCAGCATGGCCATGCAGAACTCCAGGTTGCCTTTGCCGGCGAACAGATTGACCTGTTGCTGGAGTCGCCCGCCTGGAACCTGCTGGGCTTCGAGCACCAGCCCCGCACAAAGGAACAGCGGCAGAAACTGGACGGTTTGCGCGAATGGGTGGCCACGAATGCCCTGATCAACACCGAAGGAGGCAACTGCCGGGTGACCACTTCGGAACTGCATACCGGCTGGGAAGGGCACGAAGCTCACGATGACCAAGGGCATGACCACGGCCATGACCAGGACGCCCACGCAAACCATTCCGACCTGGAAATCACCCAGAGCATGCGATGCGACGCCTTGCCAGATGCTTCCGCCTTCACCGCACCCATACTGGACGCCTACCCGGCCCTGGAGCTCCTGGATGTGCAATGGGTATCTGCGCAGGGCCAGGGTGGCACCCGGCTGACCCGGTCCGACAACCGTTTCCGGCCGGGGCAGTAAACTTACTCGGTATAACGCTCTACAGACTCCGCCACCATGGAATAAGACGAAGTACCCAGGTCGTTTTCGGTACGCTCAATCACCAGCTTGCCCTCAATCCAGACCGGGTCGTACAGGGCTTCCAGGGTGAAGCCTTCGCGGTATTTCACATGGATAATCTGGTTCGGCGGTGGTGGCGGTACGTGGATACAGGCGCCGTAGTAAGGCACCAGGAAGAACTCGAGGATGCGCATGTCACTGGTGGTTTTCAGGGGTACCACAAAGCCCGGAATACGGCCTTCGACATCGCCCATTTCCGGCACAACCCGGCCCGTCATGATCTCGTCGGGCAACAAAACCGGGCCATCGCCTTCGTGCTCCACCTCAGGCATGCTTTCCAGCAATGCTAGGTCTTCGGCCGGCATCAGTTCCAGCCAGTCGATTTCCCGGAGCTCGGCCCGGGCTGATAATGACAGCAGCAACATCAGCGGCAAAAGGCAGGCAAACAATGCCCGGGACTTCGGATACACTGGCATGGACGGCATCTCCAATCGGGGTGATTCACAACACGGCCCACATCATACAACGCAACCGACCAGACCGATATGAACAGCAGTACAGCAACCGCCAGATCGGCCTGCCCGGCCATAGAGACCCGAGACCTGATGTTTCGCTGGCCAGGCCGGGAACAGCCGCTCGTTTTTCCTGACATTTCCCTGGCCGCAGGCGAACACCTGTTTCTGCACGGCCCCAGTGGCACCGGCAAAAGTACCTTGCTGGGCCTGCTGGCCGGGATGCAGACGCCGCAAACCGGTTCGATCAGCCTGCTGGGGCAGCAAACCAGTGCCATGAGGGCCGGCGCCCGGGATCGCTTCCGGGCTGACCATATGGGCGTCATCTTCCAGCAGTTCAACCTTGTGCCTTACCTGAGTGCGCTGGCCAATGTGACCCTGCCCTGCCGGTTATCGGCGCTGCGCCGGGCCCGCGCCGACCGTCACCCGGATACCGCTGCCAGCGAACTGCTGAAGGAACTTGGCATCCCCGAGAGCCACTGGCACCACGGAGTTACCGAGCTGTCCATCGGCCAGCAGCAGCGAGTCGCCGCCGCGCGGGCGCTGATCGGCGCGCCGGAAATCATTCTGGCCGACGAGCCAACCTCCGCCCTGGACACCGACAACCGCGACCGCTTCCTGGATCTTCTGCTGACGCTGGCCAGGGAACGGCAATGCTCGGTGGTGTTTGTCAGCCACGACAGAAGCCTGGCCAGCCACTTCCACCATCAACTGGCCCTGGGAGGTACGCCGTGAGCAAGGTCCGACTGGCACTCTCCCTGGCAACCGCCAGCCTGTGGTACCGGCGCAAGGTACTGGCACTGGTTTGCCTCACCCTTGCCCTGAGCGTCACGCTACTGCTCGGAATCCAGTATCTGCGCACTGAAGTCCGGCAGTCATTTACCAGCACCATCAGCGGAACAGACCTGATTGTTGGTGCCCGCAGCGGCCAGCTGAACCTGCTGCTGTATTCGGTCTTCCATATTGGCGATGCCACCAACAACATCCGCTGGTCCACTTACCAGAAACTGGCACAGGACAAGCGTATCGACTGGGTGGTTCCGGTCTCACTGGGCGACAGCTACCGGGGCTACCGGGTAGTAAGCACTAACGCACAGTTCATCGAGCGCTTCCGATATGGCAATGACCAGCCCCTGGAGCTGACAACCGGCCACTGGTTTACTGGCCTGTTCGATGTGGTGCTGGGCGCCGGCGTGGCCCGCCAGCTCAACCACCAGGCTGGCGACCGTGTTGTGCTGTCCCACGGGGGTGGGCGCACCAGCTTTGCCAACCATACCGACCTGCCGTTTACGGTGTCCGGCATTCTGGCGCCTACCGGCACACCGGTAGACCAGGCGGTTTACATTAGCCTGGAAGCCATGGAAGCCATCCACGTGGGCTGGGAATCCGGCATTGCCCTGCCCGGCCGAACCCTGACAGAAGAGAAGGCAAAGACCCGCTCCTTCGAGCCAGACGCCATTACCGCAGCGTTTATCGGGCTGGACAAGCCGATACTCACCTTCCAGCTGCAACGGGAGCTGAACCAGTATCGCGAGGAGCCCTTGTCCGCCATTCTGCCGGGCGTTGCCCTGAGCGAACTGTGGCGCATGATGGGCCAGTTTGAGAAAGCCTTGCTGGGCATCAGCGCGTTTGTGGTCATTACCAGCCTGACCGGCCTGGTTGCGGTGCTGCTGACCATTCAGGCCCAGCGCCAGCAGGAGGTGGCGGTGTTGCGGGCTACCGGTGCCCCGCCCATCCTGATTGCCTCGCTGTACAGCTTTGAGTGCGTGGTACTGGCCCTGGCGGCCAGCGCCCTGGCGCTGCTGCTGGGCGCCGGTGCCATTGCCGGCCTGGGCCCCTGGCTGCTGGAGCAGTACGGCATACAGATCGGACTTCGCGGCCTGAACCGGGCAGAATGGCTCCTGCTGGGCTTGGTACCGGTGGCGGCATTCGTGGTTTCGTTACTCCCGGCCTTGCGCAGCTGGCAAAAGAGCCGCAAGCTGGGATTTGCCGGATCCGGCGGCTGACCTGCCGCTGAAAGTGACAGGCTTCACGGCCCCGGCGCCATGACAATGCGGTAAATTGACCGTTATGGTGCGGGCACTTATAGTTACCGACATCCAAATTACTCATATTGGGCACGTCATGGAACAGTCCGAAGTACAGGCATTAGCGGACAAGCTGGACACACTGATTGAACGCTGCAAAAAGCTCGAGAAGGATAACGCCCTGCTGCGCGAGCTGCAGGACGACTGGAACCGGGAACGGGCCCAGCTGATGCACAAGAACGATCTTGCCAAGAACAAGATTGAAGCCATGATCGGCCGTCTTCGGGCACTGGAGCACCACTGATGTCACAGACCTCAACCACCGTGGAAGTCAGGATTCTCGACAAGGAATACCTGGTGGCCTGTCCGCAGGAAGAGCAGGAAGCCCTGTTGCGTGCGGCCCGGCATCTGGACACCAAAATGCGCGAAATCCGCTCCAGCGGCAAGGTGTTCGGTACCGAACGCATTGCCGTGATGGCCGCCCTGAACATCACCCATGAACTGCTGGAGCGCGACACCATGTCTGATGCCACCAGCAGCATCCTGCGTGCCATGGACAACCGGCTTGATGAGGCATTGGGAGAGCCTTCGGGCAACTGATCCGGAAAGAATCCGGAAACGGGGTTGCAATCAGCCCCGGCCCTGCCCGTATAATGGAACCAACTTCCTGGGCTGTTCGCTGGTCGGGTACGTCCTCGAGCCGATGCGCACTACCCAGGTGGCTACTTCAGGGCATTGTGAGCATGTCCCCCACGGGGGAAAGCCTGATATGTCACAGCGGCCACCGACCTTGAACTTTGGGTTCAAGGGCTACATCCGATAACGGCAGCCCGGGAAGCTTTTCACCGTTACTCCGATTGCGACTTCCTGAATCTCAAGTGCAGCAAAGCGTCCTGAACCTCCTGGTTACCGAACCGCTCATCGAACAACAGTCCAGACCACACTGAGTCGTCCGACCTGGCCTGATCCTTTCGTTGCTGATACAGCGAATCCCAGCGTTCCAGGTACTGATAGGCCAGCTCATCATCCGGGGCCACCTGCTCACCCCGGTAGTACATCAGCCCGAGGTACGCCAGGGCGGCCATGTTCTCCTCCTCCGCCGCCCTCTCCAGAAGCTGTCGAACTTCTTCTGCATGAACCTCAGCCTGACCGGCGTAATACATTGCCTGTCTATAGCGCGCATTTGAGACAGCTTGACGCAGATTATCCGGCACATCGGCAATCGGCATAAATACAAACCGCTCGCGAGCTTTCGCAGCGCTCTCATCCCGGCCATCCTGCTGCAACTCTCGCGCCAAAAGCAGCTGTGCGGGCAGGTGGCCCTTATTAGCGGCGCGCCTCAACCAACCTACAGCATCCACCAGACTGGGCGGAATACTGGCCAGCCCCTGACTGTAGATCGCACCAAGTTTGTAGGCCGCCTCCGCATCCCGGTAAGCCATGCTTTCCAACAGATCCAAGGCTCGGCGATGCTGTTCTTCGGCCATACCCGGCAGGCTCGAGAGATAGATATCGGCCAGCAAGTGCTTGGCCCGATCGTCCTCCCGTTCTATCTGTTCGAGACGCGCAACGGCCAGACCCACCTGCATCGAGCGCCCGTCTTCGGGATTCAGATACAGGTGAGCCAACCAGAGATTCGCCTCTTTCTCGCCCCGGTCGGCCGCACGCTCCAGCTGATCGAGCGCCTCAAGATAATCAGCCTCGGAACGCTGCTTTCCGCGAGCCAGCGCCACACCTCGGGCCAGCAGTGCTTTCGGGTAGTTCTGATCGGCAGACCGTTGCAGCCATTGCTCTGCTTCGGCAGGGTTAAACCAAGGTGAATCTGGCGCTCCGTATATTTGGGCTATCATGTACTGGGCGCGGGCGCTGCCTTTATCTCCGGCATACCGGTACCACGCTACCCGGCGTTGCGCACTGGGATCCACCAGGGCCGGATACAATGTAGCCAGGTAGCGCATGGTGCCTGCATCGGTGTCCGGACGACTTGCGCGCCATACCTCGTCTGCACTCTGGAGAATAAACTCGCCTTCCTCATCCAGACAGGCCCAGGCAGGTACCCTGTCCCGGGTGTCGGGGCCGCAGTATTCAGCCAGAGCCCGGTGATGAAACAGATTCGAAGCATTATCTAGCTCACCGATTTCGGGGATCAGTGCCACCGCCTGTTTGCGATCCTGCTCGACCAGCTCCCCGGACCAATAGATCATCGCGAGATCAATCAAGGCTCGCGGATAGTCCGCCGCACGGAGAAGCACTAACGACCTGGACACATCACGGTTCTCTGCCTGCCCTCGCCGATAGATCTCGGCCAACAAATGCCGCGCTTCGCGCTCGTAGACCGAAAACGGTTTCTGAAGCTCTCGCTCCAGCAACTCGGCAGCTGCCCGCTCATCCGCTGGCCCGCCCAGGCCAAGATACGTCAAGCGAGCCAGTTCATAGCGCGCCCGACTGCTTTCATAACTCTCGGTCTCACCGTCAAGGTAACTCTGGAGATGGTGGCGGGCACCGGAATATTCAGCAGAAGCCAACGCACGAACACCCACCTGGTAAACCTCGGGGGATCCGGTCGCGCAACCAGACAAAGCAACAATCAAAACCGCAGGAAGCAACAGGCGAGCGTATCGGGGGAAATCCATGGCAGAATACAGCCTCTGAAAAAACAACGGACTGCAGACTAGCAGAATTTTAACGGGGCGTTATTGATGTGATACAACATAGGCCGAATTCACGACGCAGCAGCAGGTAATCGCCATCTTGAATCCGCATCATCAAGCAAGGACGTTTGACTCCGGCAATGATCGGGCCTCACGCCGCCAGCTCCGCCAAACTCTTCGCCAGAAACGGAGAAGTCTGTCGTTTGAAGAACAGCGGCAAGCTTCCGAACGTCTCGCCCTTAACCTGCTGAGGCACCCCGACCTGCACCGGGCACGCCACATTGGCATCTACCTCGCCAACGACGGCGAAATTGACCCGTCCCTGTACATTGATCTGGCTCGCAAAAAAGGCATCCGGTTCTACCTGCCCATTCTGCACCCGATCTACCCGGGCAAGCTGGTTTTCAGCCCCTATTATGATGGAGTGCAACTGACGGCAAACCGCTTCGGCATTCCAGAACCCCCGTTCCCGCGTTCAAGACGCAAGCCGGCCTGGGCACTGGATGCGGTGCTGTTTCCATTGGTGGGGTTTGACGAAACCGGAGGGCGACTGGGTATGGGCGGCGGCTTCTACGACCGAACCTTCGCGTTCAGCCGGATCAGGCCCTGCATGGCACCAAAACTGGTTGGCCTGGCCCACGATTTTCAGCGCGTGGAACAGTTGCCGGTTGAGCCCTGGGATGTGCCTTTACACGGTGTGGTAACGGATAAGCGTTGTTACCGGTTCAAGCCCTGACTGGCTGGCTGCACGAAGCTGGTCACAGGAACGTCTCTGGCAGAGCGTTTGTCTTCTGAAGCCTGAAGTGACGTAAACCCGGTAATGACAAGGCCGACCGCAAAGATCAGTACGATGGTGCGGATGATGTCTGGCTTGCCTCTCATTTCACGTGGTCCCGTTTTTTCTTGGTTCTAATTGGCTGGAAAATCAGATGGCTATTCTCGACTTAGAGAATTAGACGAAAGACTAACACGTAACTTCAATTTTACAATTATTGACGGATTACGATTACGTAAGGGTATGCCGGCCGAAACCGGGCGACCTGCACCGGAGCAAGACGGCCGAATCAGTTGTGGGGCACCTTTCCGGGAACCGCTACGAGCACATCCATGTGCGCTTCTCTCCGGCCATCCATGGCCTTCGAAATTCCCGGAAAGGTGCCCCACAACTGCTTCTACTTCTGCTTCTGCTTCTGCTTCTGCTTCTGACCGGGTCTACTTCTGGTTTCCGTTACCCGCGCCCAGGAACAACCGGTAGGCCTCGTTATCGGTCATGTTTTCGTAGCGGAAGCCCACTTTCTCCAGCATCTTCTCGAAATCCGGAATTTCCGCTTCGTTAACCTGGGCACCCAGCAAAACGCGGCTGTAGGCTGCGCCGTGGTTGCGGTAGTGGAACAGGGAGATGTTCCAGCGGGTGCCGAGGGACATGAGGAATTTCAGCAAAGCGCCCGGGCGTTCGGGGAATTCGAACTGGTAGATGACTTCGTTGCTGACCGACGGGGCGTGGCCGCCGACCATGTGGCGGATGTGTTGCTTGGCCAGGTCGCTGTCGGTGAGGTCGATGACGGAGTAGCCGGTTTCGCGCAGTTCCTGCACCAGTTCTTCACGGCCCAGGCCGCCGGCCTGGATCTGGATGCCAACGAAGATGACGGCTTCGCTGGCATCGGCGTAGCGGTAGTTGAATTCGGTGATGCTGCGTTTGTGCAGGGCGTTGATGAAGGTTTTGAACGCGCCCGGTTTTTCCGGGATGGTGACGGCCAGGATGGCTTCGCGTTTTTCGCCGATTTCGGTGCGTTCGGAGATGTAGCGCAAGCGGTCGAAGTTCATGTTGGCGCCGCTGAGCACGCCGGCCAGGTTTTCGCCTTCAAGCTGTTCCCGCTCGATGTACTTTTTCATGCCGGCCACCGACAGTGCGCCTGCCGGTTCTGCGATGGAGCGGGTGTCTTCGAATACGTCTTTGATGGCAGCGCAGATTTCGTCAGTCGAAACGGTGATGACTTCATCGACGGCGTCTTTACAGATGTTCCAGGGTTCTTCCCCGATCTGTTTAACCGCCACACCGTCTGCAAAGATGCCTACTTCGTCCAGTATCACCCGCTCACCGGCAGCCATGGCGGCTTGCAGGCAGTTGGAGTCTTCCGGTTCCACTCCGATAACCTTGATGTCCGGGCGCAGGTATTTGATGTACGCCGCCATGCCGGCGATCAGGCCGCCGCCGCCCACGGGGATGAATACCGCGTGCAGGGGCTGGGAAAATTGCCACATCATTTCCATGGCTACGGTGCCCTGCCCGGCGATGACGTCCGGGTCGTCGTAGGGCGGGATGTAGGTGTAGCCGTGTTTTTTGATCAACTCCTGGGCATGGGCGGCAGCTTCGTCGAAGGCGTCGCCTTTGAGTACTACCCGGGCGCCCCGGTCCCGCACCGACTTCACCTTGATGTCAGGCGTGGTCTGGGGCATCACGATCACGGCCTTGATGCCCAGTTGCCTGGCCGACAACGCCACGCCCTGGGCATGGTTGCCGGCGGAGGCACAGATCACGCCCTTGGCTTTCTGCTCTTCGGAGAGCTGGGCAATCCGGTTGTATGCGCCACGAATCTTGAAGGAGAACACCGGCTGAAGGTCTTCACGCTTGAGCATAATATTGTTGCCAAAGCGCTTGGACAGGCTGCGGGCTTCAGTCAGCGGTGTTTCGATGGCGATGTCGTAAACCCGCGCATCGAGTATCTTCTTGATATAGCGTTGCGGCATGATGGTTCCGGTTGCTGGTGAGTGATCAGGAAAAACCCACAGTGTAGAAAGTTTGCACGCTTGCCGTCTATAAGCAGAGTTGCTGCAGGCGTATAATAGCGCCCAAATTCAACGCAAACCTCCGGGAGCCCCCCCCATGACCCAGGACGAACTGAAACAAGCCGTTGCCAAAGCTGCAGTGGATCACATCGCCCCTCACCTGGAACCGAGCAGCATTGTCGGGGTGGGCACCGGCAGCACCGCCAACTTTTTCATCGACTACCTGGCGGAATACCGCAACGACTTCGACGGCGCCGTCGCAAGCTCCGAGGCAACCGCCGAACGACTGAAAAAGCACGGCATCCCGGTATACGACCTCAACGCCGTTAACGAAATCGAGTTTTACGTCGACGGTGCCGACGAAACCAACGAGAGCCTGGAACTGATCAAGGGCGGTGGCGGTGCCCTGACCCGGGAAAAGATTGTGGCCGCCGTCGCCAAGACGTTTATCTGTATTGCCGACGAGTCCAAGATGGTGGGCATTCTGGGTGAATTCCCGCTGCCGGTGGAAGTGATTCCCATGGCTCGCAGCCATGTGGGCCGGGAAATCGTCAAACTCGGTGGCGACCCGGTTTACCGGGACGGTTTTGTCACTGACAACGGCAACATCATCATCGACATCCACAACATGGACATCTCCCGCCCGATCCAGGTGGAAGAGCGGCTCAACAACATTGTCGGCGTGGTTACCAACGGCCTGTTCGCGCGACGCCCGGCCGACTTGCTGCTGCTGGGCACCAGCGAAGGCGTGAAGAGCATTGCCCGCCCCGGCGCATGAGCCAGAAGCAGCAAACGACCAAGCCGGCCAGCAGCGCCGGCTTTTTCTGGCCCACACGCACAAACCAAGCGCTTGCTTGGTAAAGAAATTTAAGAGACACTCCGGATAACACCAACAAGAACGCGGGAAGCCCGATTGTGTCTGACTACTTCAACGAAACCCACGAACAGGTTCGCCTGACCGCCCGTAAATTTATCGAAACCCACGTACTGCCCCATATCGACAACTGGGAAGAAGCCGGCGAATTCCCCCGGGAAATCTACCAGAAGGCAGGCGACGCAGGGCTGCTGGGCATTGGCTTCCCGGAAGCGCTTGGTGGCGTTGGTGAAGGCGATATCTTCATGAAAGTGGCGGCGTCCGAAGAGCTGATGCGCTCCACCTCCGGCGGCTTTGTCGCCAGCATCGGTTCCCTGGATATCGGCCTGCCACCGGTGGCCAAGTGGGCGAAGAAAGAGATACGCGATCAGATCGTACCGCCGGTGCTCCGGGGCGAAAAAATTGCCGCCCTGGCGGTCACCGAACCCGGCGGCGGCTCTGACGTCGCCAGCCTGAAAACCCGAGCCGTGAAAGACGGCGACCATTACATCGTCAACGGCAGCAAAACCTTCATCACCAGTGGCACCCGTGCCGACCACTACACCGTGGCTGTGCGCACCGGCGGCGAGGGCCATGGCGGCATCAGCCTGCTGCTGATCGACCATGACATGCCCGGCTTCAGCACCGGCACCAGGCTCCGCAAGATGGGCTGGTGGGCCAGCGACACCGCCGAACTCTTCTTCGAAGACTGCAGGGTACCGGCCGACCGCCTGATCGGCGCCGAAAACGCCGGCTTCATTGCCATCATGAGCAACTTCCTGGCCGAACGCCTGAGCCTGTCCATCATGGCCTACATGACCGCCCAGCTGGCCTATGAAGCCGCGATGCATTACGTCAAGGAACGCAAGGCCTTCGGCCGCCCGGTTTCAGGCTTCCAGGTAACCCGCCACAAGCTGGTGGACATGGCCACCCAGATCGACATCGCCCGGGAATACACCTACCGCTGCGCGGCGCTGATGCAGGCCGGCAAAAACCCGATCAAACAGGTGGCCATGGCCAAGAACTTCTCCGTCGACGTGTGCGAAAAAGTCACCCGCGAGGCGGTGCAACTGTTCGGCGGCATGGGCTTCATGCGGGAATCGGTGGTGGAGCGCCTGTACCGGGATGCCAAGATCCTGTCGATCGGCGGCGGCACCACGGAAATCATGAAGGAGCTGATTGCCAAACAGATCCGGCTGTGACCAAGGTTTAGTTTCGAATGGCAGGAGACTTCCGTATAATTGCGCCCAATTTTCCACCGCAGTTAAACGAACACTAACGTAGCAGGAAGGATCGCACATGCAATTCGACAACATCCCCGCTGGCAAGAACCCGCCGGAAGACATCTACGTAGCCATCGAAATCCCGGCTAACAGCTCCCCGGTCAAGTACGAACTGGACAAAGACATGGGCGCCCTGCTGGTTGACCGTTTCATGGCTACCCCCATGTTCTACCCGGCCAACTACGGTTTCATCCCGCACACCCTGGCTGACGACGGCGACCCGCTGGACGTGCTGGTAGTAACCCCGTACCCGATCCAGGCAGGTTCCGTTATTCGCTGCCGTCCGGTGGGTGTACTGAACATGGAAGACGAAGCCGGTGGCGACGCCAAGCTGGTTGCGGTTCCCCACGACAAGCTGACCACCACTTACCACGACGTTAAAGAAATCGACGACCTGCCCGAGCTGCTGCGCGACCAGATCCGTCACTTCTTCGAGAACTACAAGACTCTCGAGCCGGGCAAGTGGGTAAAGGTGCAGGGCTGGGACAACGCCGCCGCTGCCAAGCAAGCCATTGTTGATGCCGTGAACGCCTACAAAGGCTGATCACGTATCAGGCATAAAAAAACCGGGCAGCCATAACAGCTCCCCGGTTTTTTTGTGTCTGCGTTACCCTCCCGGGTAACGCATATCCGTTGTTACCCCCGTGACAACAGGTCCCGCATGTCACTGATTGCTGCATTGGCCCGTGACAGGTAAGCGGCCATGGTCAGGGAGTGGTTAGCCAGCAGGCCAAAGCCACTGCCATTCAGGATCACCGGGCTCCACATGGATTCCTGGGTGCCTTCCAGCTCGATAATGATCTGCTTCACACTGGCCATGGCGTTCTTGTCCACAATCACCTTGCGGAAGTCCACTTCAATGGCCCGGAAGATGTGCAGCAGGGCCCAGGCACTGCCGCGAGCTTCGTAGAACACATCGTCAATCCTGGTCCAGTCGGTTTTCACATCCTCGCCGCCGATGTCTTCAGACAGTGGATCGTCCGGATCAAGGTTGGCAACCGCATCGGACACCGAGGCCTTGCCCACACTCTCGCTCAGGGTGCGGGACAGGCTGCCCAGACGGGTTTCCAGGTCTGCCAGCCAGTTGCCCAGGTTGTCCGCGCGGGCAAAGAACTGGGCATCGGCCTGGGCGGGGTCCGACAACCGGTTCAGATAGCGCTTGAGGGCATTGATACCGCGACGGTACTCAGCCTCGGTGGAGGGTATCGCCCAGCTCTCGCTGTCGAAGTGCAACTGGGGCTCGGCAATGGTCAGGTCCGGGTCTTCAGCCGATTGGCTCTGGGAACGGCTGATGTCTTTACGCATGGCCCGGGACAGGTCCCGCAGCTGCACCAGCGCGCCGTACTCCCAGTTGGGCATGTTGTCCAGCCACAATCCCGGGGGGAAGATGTCGTTAGAGATGTATCCGCCCGGCTTGTCCAGCAGGGTTTCGGCAATCCGGATCATGGTGGCGGTGGTGGCAAACCCGGTTACCGGCTCCCGCTCCATGGTGTTGGCCAGGGTTCGGGTATGGTCACGCACAGAGAAGGTATCCGGCTCGCTGCTCCAGTACATGCCGAGCACAATCGTAACCAGCAGGTATACCACCAGCACCGCCAGTACAAATTTACCGATTACACCACTGCCTCCGGTGTAATCCTGTACGTCTTCCTTTTTGTCCCTGAAGTACTGTCTGATCTTGCCCGACATAAGTCTCCCGTTCTCCCGTTGCTTATTCGTCTGCCCCGAAGGGCCTGCCCAGATGGTATCCCATGGCGCCATCAATACCCAGCTTACAGACTACCGAGTATTCCGCTTCGGTTTCCACTCCGGTGGCGAACACCCGCACGCCGCGGCTGTGCGCGATGCCGATCACCGACTCCACCCAGAACCGGTTCTCGCTGTGGCTGTCCAGGTCGTGGATAAAACTGTTGTCGATACGAATGCCCCGGAAAGGCAGATTTCTCAGATAGCTGAACGGCACCCCGCCGACGCCGAAACGATCCACCATCACCGGAACACCAATTTTCACCAGCGCCCGAACCAGCCAGCCAGCCTTTTTGCGATGATGGTTCAGCGCAAGTTCGGGAATGCCTACCCACAGCCTGGCCACCCGGTTCCCGGCCCGGGTCAGCGCTTCCAGCAGGTCTTCACAGAAGCGGTCATCACCAACGGAGGAAACCCCAAGCGATATGGCCAGGGTTTGGTCCGGCGTCTGTTCCAGCATCGCCAGCACCCGGGCCAGCAACAACCGGTCAATGCCGGCAATCAGGCCCAGGCGTTCGGCCACGGGCAGAAATGCCCCGGCCTTGAGGTCGCCCTCCGGCGAGGGAATGCGCGAAAAGGCCTGATAATGGGCCAGGGCACCGTCTTCACAGGTCACCATTGGCTGCAGCCACAATGACAGGTTCCCGGATTCAATGGCACCGGCCAGCAGGTCGCGCCAGGATTCCATGGTGAGATGGCTGTCCGCCCCGGCCTGCTCCAGGCAGCAACCGGATTCGCATTTCTCCTGGGCCGCCCGCAAGCCTTCATCCGCCGCCGCCAGCAGGTCACGGACCCCGGCCCCGGGCAAAGCCACCGCCAGCCCTCCGTGCACGGCCGTGTCCATGGGCGAGGCCAGGTCGCAATAGATACTGTCCAGTTCCTGGATTAACCGCTCAAGCCAGTTCCGGGCGTCGGCTGCCGGCGCTCCTGGCAGAAACACCACAAACTCCGCGCCGGTGCGCCGGCCGGCAAAGGATTGCGGGTGGCGGGCAGTAAACCCGGCCAGGCTTCCGGCCACCTGGCGCAGCAACTGGTCGCCCTCTTCACGGCCATAGGCCATGTTGTAATCGGCAAAGCCCGCCAGGCGGATCATGGCCAACACACCGGGAGCCGACTTTTCTTCCGACATGATTTCCGCTTTCAGGCGCTGGTCAAAGGAACTGCGGCTGGCCAGCCCGGTTACCGGGTCTTCACTATTCACTTTGCGCAAATGCTGGATAAGCCGGCCCTGACCGACAAACAAACGCTCCAGGTCGTCCGCCATCTGGTTCATGGCTTCGGTTACACGGTTCAGCTCACGGGTAGAACGGGTGCGCACCCGGTTCCGGAAATCCCGCTGGCCCCAGGCCCGGGCCTGCTGCTCCAGTGTCGACAGTGGCCGCAGTAACCGGCGCACCAACAGGAACAGGGCCACCAGGCCCGCACCGCCGATCACCAGCACGCTAACCAGCAAGCCCAGGGATATGCGCCACAGGTCGTCGTAGGCGCGGCCCGGATGACTGACCACCCTGACCTTGCCCAGGCGCGACCAGCCCCGTACCACTTCCGCCTCCGCTTGCGGCAACGGCAGCTCCGCCAGGCGAATAAACCAGCCGGGGGCGGCCGCACCCTTTAGCTCCATACGCCGGCCCGCAATCTCCTGGCCGTCATGGCCGATGTATTCCACCGACAGGTAACGGCCGCTGTCAAAAACCGCATCCACCAGCGATGCCGAGGCCACAGGGTCTGAGCCGTCAATCGCGTTGGAGAGGGAAAGCCCGGTAGCAGTCGCTCCGTCAAGGGCGTGGTCTGTGAGCTGGTCCGCCACGTAGTCCCGGAAGTGCCCGAAACTGGTGATAAACGCGGCGGCAAGAATGATCACCAACAGACCGCTGGTGAACAGAATCAGCAGGCTGCTGAGGGAGATTTCACCCTGCTGGGCTGCGAACGTGTTTGTGTGCTTCCTTGCCATGATTTCCCGGCCCCGGCCATGCTGGCCTGAACGATTTCCATGATCAGCGGCCCGTGACCGGTGCCGCAGAGTTGACAAACATTTACAGTGTGCAATCTACGCCGACAACATTAAACACTATAGACTCTGGAAACCGACTAAGGTTAGAAAGTTACCCCCGCGGATCGGGTGCATCTTCATAAAAAGGACACAGGCCGGAGCCCCATGAACGACGAGAGCCAGAAAGAAAAACTCAGGCAACACTTCGCCCGCCGTGTAACCACCCAGGCCCGGGTGGTGCTGGATACCTGGCAGAAGATCAGCGAGAACCGGGGCCAGGCCGAAAGCCTCCGCGAGCTGTTTGCCGCAGACACCGACAAACTGGTGCGCTACGCCCTGCGCTTCGAGATGAATGACCACGCCGTTGCCGGCAAGCGCATCCTGCAACTGCTGGCAAGCTGGGCACCGGGCACAGCCCTGGATGACAACCTTGCCGCGCAATTACAGGAAGCCACCGGCAGCCTGTGCCAGAGCACCCAGCGCCGCTCCGACCAGGCCACCGGCCAGGCACCGCAGCAATACCGGCGCACCCCGGTCTACATTGCCCTGGAAAACAGGGAAACCGCCAACCGGCTGATCCGCCAGCTGGAATTTTTCGGGTTCCGGGCCGCCGCCTTCGCCACCGCCCGGGAGCTGGTCGAGGCCTGCAACCAGAGCAAGCCGGAAACCATCCTGATGGATGTGAACTTCGGCGGATCCGCCCTGGCGGGTATCAGCACCGTAGAGCAGTTACAGGCCCGGCACGAGACTCCCATCCCGATTATCTTCGTCAGCGAAGACGATGGCACCATTGAAACCCGGTTGCGGGCTTCACGCTGCGGCGGCGAGGAATTCTTTTACCCGGCCGTAGACCCGGGCCAGCTGATCGAGAAAATCGAAACCTACTGCAACGGCAATTCCAGCGAGCCCTACAAGGTGCTGGTACTGGACGACTCCCGGGCCCAGGCGAAATTCATGGAGACGGTGCTCAAGCGGGCCGGCATGAACGCCTACGTCATCACCGACCCGATGCAGATCATCAACGCCCTGGACGAGTTCTCTCCGGAAATCATCATCCTCGACATGTACATGCCCGGTTGCACCGGCACCGAGATCGCCCGGGTTATCCGCCAGCAGGACAAATTCCACAGCGTACCGATTATCTACCTGTCGGCAGAGGAAGACGTGAACAAGCAGCTGCAGGCCATGAGCCTGGGCGGCGACGACTTCCTGACCAAGCCGATCGACCCCAAACACCTGGTGGCGACCATCCACAACCGGGGTCGCCGGGCCCGTTCGCTGCTGGCACTGATGATTCGCGACAGCCTGACCGGCCTGTACAACCACACCCACACCCTGTACCTGCTGGAACAGGAAATTGTCAGGGCGAGACAAAAAGACCAGCCGCTGGCCTTTGCCATGATCGATATTGACGAGTTCAAGAAGGTCAACGACACCTACGGCCACCCCATCGGCGACCGCATACTGCGCAGCCTGTCCATGTTCCTGAAACAGCGCCTGCGCAAAACCGACCACATCGGCCGCTACGGCGGTGAGGAGTTTGCGGTGATCCTGCCCAACACCTCCGCCCGGGATGCGCAGAACGTGCTCGACGAAATCCGCCAGCGCTTCTCCGAGCTGCAGCAGCAGGCCGGCGAACAGGAGTTCCGGGTGTCGTTCAGCTGCGGCGTTGCCGACTGGCAGGGCGACAGTGCCCAGACACTGTGCGAACGGGCCGACAAGGCCCTGTATCGCTCGAAAGAACACGGCCGCAACCAGATCAGCCTGGCGTCCTGAGCCCTCCCTCCAGGCTGGAGAATCGCTCCAGCCTCTGAACTTCCGGGCCGGGCGCCCTGCCCGGCCCATGAAACCAATGTCGAATAGCCGCTTTGGCAACCATGGCCGACAATTGAGGCCATCAACGAAATGTCATCGCACCGCCGGTCATTGCTGTGTAAGCTTTTTTCAGGATCAATCCGGCAGCAGGAAGATTGTCAAAAAGTGTTGATCCGAGGCTAACAAGCACGCACCATTCCGGTAACGTGCCGTTATCTTCGGCGATCCTGTTCAAATAACACCAAGGCAAAATTACCATGTCGACCATACTTGTGCTCCATGGCCCCAACCTCAACATGCTCGGCACCCGTGAGCCCGAGGTATATGGCTATGAGACCCTGGCCGATATCGATGACCGGTTGCGCGAGAAAGCGGCAGACAAAGGCCATCATCTCCTGCACCTGCAATCGAACGCGGAATATGAGCTGATCGAGCGGGTGCACGAAGCCCGGGCCGAAGGCGTGGATTTCATCATTATCAATCCGGCCGCCTTCACCCACACCAGCGTGGCGCTGCGTGACGCCATGCTGGCATCCGGGATTCCGTTTATTGAAGTGCATCTTTCCAACGTGCATGCGCGGGAGCCTTTCCGCCATCACTCGTACTTTTCGGATATCGCCGTAGGCGTTATCTGCGGGCTGGGCAGCCAGGGCTATGACCTGGCACTGCAGGCTGCCCTGCAACGAATTCACCGATAGACCAGTAAAACGGGACTGAAACAGTTATGGATATTCGCAAAATCAAGAAACTGATCGAGCTGCTCGAAGAGTCTGATGTCGAAGAGCTGGAGATTCACGAAGGCGACGACTCGGTACGCATTTCCCGCCGTCGCGAGCAGGCAGCTGCCGGTGGCCATTATGTAGGACACTACGCCGCACCGCAGGCGCCCCAGGCACCGGCGCCCGTGGCTGAATCAGCACCGGCTGCAGAAGCTGCTGCCCCGGCTGCACCGAGAGGCCATACCGTGAAGTCTCCGATGGTTGGCACCTTCTATCGTTCACCCTCACCCACAGCTGCTGCATTCGTTGAAGTGGGCCAGACCGTGAATGCTGGCGACGTGATCTGCATCGTAGAAGCCATGAAGATGATGAACCAGATCGAAGCCGACAAGGCCGGTACCATTACCGAAATCCTGGTCGAAAATGGCCAGCCGGTTGAGTTTGACCAGCCCCTGGTCGTCATTTCCTGAATTCGGTGATTGCTAACCATGGCCATGTTAGAAAAAGTTCTGATCGCAAACCGCGGTGAAATTGCCCTGCGCATTCTCCGCGCGTGCAAGGAGCTGGGCATCAAGACGGTTGCCGTGCACTCGCAGGTCGACCGCGACCTGATGCACGTGCGCCTTGCAGACGAATCTGTCTGCATTGGCCCGAACAGCCCCACAGAAAGCTACCTGAACATCCCCACCATCATCAGCGCTGCTGAGGTGACCGATTCCGTGGGCATCCACCCGGGCTACGGCTTTTTGGCAGAGAACGCCGACTTTGCCGAGCAGGTCGAGAAAAGCGGCTTCCGCTTCATCGGCCCCCGGGCAGAAACCATTCGCCTGATGGGTAACAAGGTCTCCGCCATCGAAGCCATGAAAAAGGCAGGCGTACCGACCGTACCCGGCTCCGACGGCCCGCTGACGGACGACGACGAGCGTACCCTCAAGCTGGCGAAGCAGATCGGCTACCCGGTGATGATCAAGGCCGCTTCCGGCGGCGGTGGTCGTGGTATGCAGGTAGTGCACTCTGAAGCCGCCCTGCTGAAAGCGGTGCAGATTACCCAAACCGAAGCCAAGAACGCGTTCGGCGATCCCACCGTCTATCTGGAGAAGTTCCTGGAAACTCCACGCCACGTGGAAGTCCAGGTGCTGGCCGATATGCACGGTAACGTCATCCATCTGGGCGACCGGGACTGCTCCATGCAGCGCCGCAACCAGAAGGTGATCGAGGAAGCACCGGCTCCGAACATCAACCCGGAATCCCGGGAGCGCACCCTCAAGGCCTGCGTGGATGCCTGTAAGGAAATCGGTTACGTGGGCGCCGGCACCTTCGAGTTCCTGTACCAGGACGGCGAGTTCTATTTCATTGAAATGAACACCCGGGTACAGGTTGAGCATCCGGTTTCCGAGATGGTCACCGGCGTGGACATCGTGCGTGAGCAGCTGCGCATTGCCAGCGGCCTGCCGCTGCAGTACAGCCAGGACGAAATCCATATTTCCGGCCACGCCATCGAGTGCCGGATCAACGCCGAAGACCCGCAAACCTTCGTGCCCAGCCCGGGCAAGGTGAAACACTTCCACGCTCCCGGTGGCAACGGCATCCGTGTGGATTCGCACCTGTACAGCGGCTACACCGTACCGCCGTACTACGATTCCCTGGTGGCCAAGCTGATCACCTGGGGCGACGACCGGGAAATCGCCCGCCGGCGCATGAAGAACGCGCTGGACGAAATGCTGGTCGAGGGCATCAAGACCAATCAACCCCTGCATCGAAAACTGGTACGCGATGGTGGCTTTAAACAGGTAGACTTCACCATCCACTACCTCGAGAAACTGATGCGGGATTAACCATGCCCTGGATACAACTCCAGATTCCAGCTGATCCGGATACTGCGGATCAGCTGGAGGATCTGTTAATGGAAATGGGCGCAGACGCCGTTTCCATGGAAGACGCAGCCGACCAGCCCCTGTACGAGCCCGATCCGGGCACCACTCCCCTCTGGAGCCAGACCACCGTTACCGGCCTGTTCCAGTCTGATCGCAACATCGAACAGCTGTTAGCGGATATCCGCGACGCCTGGCACCAGCAAACCCAGCAGTCCCTGGCCGAGATTGAAGTCACTCTGGTGGAAGACAAGGACTGGGAACGGGCCTGGATGGATGATTTCCACCCGCTGCAGTTCGGTGAACGCCTGTGGATTGTGCCCAGCTGGCACGAGGCGCCAGACCCCGATGCCGCCAACCTGCTGCTGGACCCGGGCCTGGCCTTCGGCACCGGCACCCACCCCACCACCGCCCTGTGCCTGGAATGGCTCGACGGCCAGGATGTTGCCGGCAAACAGGTAACCGACTACGGCTGTGGCTCCGGCATCCTGGGCCTGGCCGCCCTGCTGCTGGGTGCGGACCATGTGATTGGCGTGGATACAGACCCGCAAGCCCTGGAAGCCAGCCGCGACAACGCCCGCCGTAACGGCGTGGAAGACAACCGCCTGGACCTCTACCTGCCCGGACAGGATCCCGACACCCAGGCGGACGTAATGCTGGCCAACATCCTGGCCCAGCCGCTGATTGGCCTGGCGCCAAGGCTGGCAGAGCTGACCAGGCCCGGTGGCCACCTGGTACTGTCCGGCATTCTGTTCAACCAGGCCCGGGAAGTGATGGACGCCTACGAGCCCTGGTTCATCATGGACGAGCCGGAACAGAAAGAAGACTGGATACGCCTCACAGGACGGCGCAGGGACAGATGACGGCCCAGGCGTTTATGACTAAACTGCCTGACTCGTACTGACCCAAATGCAATGACCTAGCGATCCCGCTTTCAGGACCGAAGCATGACCCAGAGCAGCCTGCAGACCCAGTGCCCCCAATGCGAAACCCGTTTCCGGGTAACCGACGAACAGCTCGGCGTAGCCGGGGGCAAGGTCCGTTGCGGCAGCTGCATGAACGTGTTCAACGCCCTGGAACACCGGGTGACTGAAAGCGGGACGATTGCGACGCCCCCCGAGGAAAAGCCGCAAGAACCCGCAGATGTCGGTTTTGGCGAAGACGAGTTTGTGTTTGCCGACAACCCCGAAGAAGACGCCACTGAAGGCCGCTACGCCGGCAGCAAGCTCACCTTCGATGAGGACGAGCTCAGCGACAGCTTCCGGGATGTGGATGAACCCGATGCCCCGGGCTTCCGGGACGACTCAGACGATCACGACAACCACCAGGTAGACGAAAGCTGGGCAGAAGCCATGCTTGAAGAGGTGGAGCCCGGGCAGGAAGGCAAGCCTGAAACCGAACCGGAGCCTGAACCTGAACCTGAACCTGAACCTGAACCTGAACTTCTGAAAGTTGAGCCGGAGCCCGAACCGGCGCAACCCCGGGCCGATGACGAACCGCCCCTGACCGCCGATGACGACCGGGTGGGCGATCCTGCCACCAGCCGCCCCGCCAAACCGTTCCAGCCGGACAACCTTTACCAGGACCTGCGCCGCGATCCGGTATCCGTGGATGGTGGCCGTGGCGGCCTGCGCACAGCCCTCTGGGCATTGGTGGTGCTGGTGCTGATTGGCGTTCTGGTGGCCCAGGTTACCTGGTTCCAGTTTGACCGGCTGTCTGCCATCCCCCAGTTGCGCCCGTTCTACGAGAAAGGCTGTGAACTTGCCGGCTGCCAGCTCAAGCCCCTGGTGGATGTCGACGCCATCCAGAGCCGGAAGCTGGTGGTACGCACCGATCCGGAAAACCGTACCCAGCTGATTGTCGATGCGGTTATCCTCAACCGGGCAGGCTTTGAACAGCCGTTCCCGGCCATCGCCCTGACCTTCTCGAACCTTAACGGCGACGTGGTGGCCCAGAGTGTGTTTTCCCCCGATGAATACCTGGCCGGCGAAGCCACCGGGCTGGATGCCATGCCGGTAGAAACTCCGGTTCGCATCGCCATCAGCATTCGCGACCCGGGCCGCGACGCGGTTAACTACAATCTGGGTTTCCGGCCGGCATCCCCCTGACAGCGCCGGACAACCGCCATGCCGACGCACAGTTGACAGCGCAAAAGTCAACCAGAAAGCACGAAAAATAATCAATTTTTTCCTGCTTTCGCCCCTTCAATCGATGTGCCCCCGGCGGTATCATTACCGCCCTTCGGAGACCGGAGCGGTCAGAAATTAACCAACCGCTCCACCGAACCTTGCTTAACCCGCTGTGACACGGACTCAGATCATGCTGCCAACGGCAAAAATCGGGCCGTACACCCTGCCCAACCCGCTTATTGTTGCGCCCATGGCCGGCGTAACGGATCGCCCTTTCCGGCAGCTTTGCCGCCGAATGGGAGCTGGTCTGGCGGTATCGGAAATGGTCATAGCAGACAGCAAGCTCTGGCATACGCGCAAATCGCGCACCCGCCTGAACCATCAGGGTGAACCGGAACCCCGCTCGGTACAGATCGCCGGCGGCGACCCTGAGATGCTGGCGGATGCCGCCCGGCAAAATGCCGAGTTTGGTGCCCAGATCATCGACATCAACATGGGCTGCCCGGCCAAGAAGGTCTGTAACAAGGCCGCCGGTTCTGCCCTGATGAAAGATGAAAAACTGGTGCGGGCAATCCTCGAGGCCGTTGTGGCCGCCGTGGATATACCGGTCACCCTGAAAATGCGCACCGGCTGGGACCGGGACAACCGCAACGCACCGGTGATCGCCCGCATGGCCGAAGACGCCGGCATCCAGGCACTGGCAGTGCACGGCCGCACCCGGGCAGACAAATACAACGGAAACGCCGAATACGACACCATCGCTGCGGTAAAAGCCAGCGTGGGTATTCCGGTGTTCGCCAACGGCGACATCACCACGCCGGAAAAAGCCCGGCAGGTGCTCGCGCACACCGGCGCAGACGGCCTGCTGATTGGCCGTGGGGCACAGGGCCGGCCATGGATCTTCCGGGAGATTCTGCACTACCTGGAAACCGGCACACACCTGGCTGAGCCACCGCTGGATGAAGTCGAGCAGATTCTGTCGGAGCACCTGGCCGAACTGCACAGCTTCTACGGCGAGAAAATGGGTGTGCGTATCGCCAGAAAGCATGTGGGCTGGTATCTGCAGTCCCACGACGAGAACAAACAGTTCCGAACACGCTTCAACGGCATCGAAGATGCGCTGGAGCAGAAAGACAGCATCGAACAGTACTTTGCAGGCTTACGAAATGGAGAGGTATTCGCAGCATGACCGCTGAGACTTTGGCAAACGACAACCTGGGCACCCCGGCCAACGATGATGTCCATCAGTTGCACACGGTAAATAATAGCGGCAACAGTGTCACCCTGCGTGACAGCGTGGAAGTGGCCCTGAAAAACTACTTCACGCAGCTGGACGGCGCACCGGTTTCTGACGTGTACCAGCTGGTGCTGTCAGAAGTGGAAGCGCCCCTGCTGGAGCAGGTAATGAAGTACACCCGCAACAACCAGACCAAGGCCTCCACCATGCTTGGCCTGAACCGCGGCACCCTGCGCAAGAAACTCAAGCAGTACGGTCTGCTTTAATCTGATAAAGGAAGGCAGTCACCATGGCAAACCAGGCAAACACCCCCGTCCGTCGCGCCCTGATCAGCGTAAGTGATAAAACCGGCATCGTCGATTTCGGCCGAGCCCTGACTGAACGCGGCGTTGAACTGCTGTCCACCGGCGGTACCTTCCGCCTGCTTCAGGAAAACAACGTACCGGTCACCGAAGTGTCCGACTACACCGGTTTTCCCGAGATGATGGATGGCCGGGTAAAAACCCTGCACCCGAAGATTCACGGTGGCATTCTGGGCCGTCGCGGCACTGATGATGCCATCATGGGCGAACACGGCATCAACCCCATCGACATGGTGGTGGTGAACCTGTATCCGTTCGAAGAGACCGTTGCCAACCCGGACTGCGACCTGGCCACTGCCATCGAAAACATCGACATCGGCGGCCCAACCATGGTTCGCGCCGCCGCCAAGAACCACAACGATGTCGCCATCGTGGTGAACGCTTCCGACTACAGCCGGGTTCTGAAAGAACTGGACAGTAACGACGGCCAGCTCACCTACAGCACCCGCTTCGACCTGGCAGTAAAAGCCTTCGAGCACACCGCCGGTTACGACGGTGCCATTGCCAACTACCTGGGCGGCCGCACCCCGGACAACGACAACGCCGACTTCCCCCGCACCTTCAACGCCCAGTTCGTGAAGGTTCAGGACATGCGTTACGGTGAGAACCCGCACCAGCGCGCTGCCTTCTACGCCGAGCGCAACCCGAAAGAAGCCTGCGTGGCCACCGCCAAGCAGTTGCAGGGCAAGGAACTGAGCTACAACAACGTGGCCGACACCGATGCTGCGCTGGAGTGCGTCAAACCGTTCGCAGACCCGGCCTGTGTCATCGTCAAGCACGCCAACCCCTGTGGTGTAGCCATCGGTGCCGACATCCTGCAGGCCTACGACCTGGCCTTTGCCACCGACCCCACGTCCGCCTTTGGCGGCATCATCGCCTTTAACCGGGAACTGGATGCCACTACCGCCAAGGCCATCGTGGATCGCCAGTTTGTGGAAGTCATTATTGCCCCGAGCGTGGCTCCGGAAGCGGTCGAGATTGTTGCTGCCAAGAAGAACGTACGCCTTCTGGCCTGCGGCGAATTTGGCGGCGAGCGCGCCCAGACCATGGACTACAAGCGCGTAACCGGCGGCCTGCTGGTGCAGGACCGTGACCTGGGCATGGTCGCTATGGAAGACGTGAAAGTGGTTACCGAGCGCCAGCCCACCGAAGAAGAGCTGAACGACCTGCTGTTCGCCTGGGAAGTAGCCAAGTACGTGAAATCCAACGCCATCGTCTACGCCAGGGCGGGCCGCACCATCGGTGTGGGCGCAGGCCAGATGAGCCGCGTCTACAGTGCGAAGATTGCCGGTATCAAAGCCGCCGATGAAAACCTGGAAGTGAAGGGTTCGGTGATGGCCTCCGATGCTTTCTTCCCGTTCCGCGACGGCATCGATGCGGCTGCCGCTGCCGGTATCACCGCAGTGATCCAGCCGGGCGGTTCCATGCGCGACCAGGAAGTGATCGACGCCGCCAACGAGCATGGCATTGCCATGGTCTTCACCGGCATGCGCCATTTCCGTCACTGATCAACGTATTCAGGAGCAGCACATGAACATTCTGGTTATTGGCAGTGGCGGGCGCGAACACGCCCTGGCGTGGAAAGCAGCCCAGTCTCCGCAGGCAGAAAAAGTCTTCGTGGCACCGGGTAACGCCGGTACGGCCCGGGAGCCGAACCTGGAGAACGTCGACCTGGACGTGATGGACCTGGACGGCCTGGCCAACTTTGCCGAGCAGAACAACGTCGGCCTGACCATCGTCGGCCCGGAAGCCCCTCTGGTGGCAGGCGTGGTGGACAAGTTCGAGGCCCGCGGCCTGCGCATCTTCGGCCCCAGCGCCGGTGCAGCCCAGCTGGAAGGCTCCAAGGCCTTCACCAAGGACTTCCTGGCCCGCCAGAAGATCCCGACCGCCGACTACGCCAACTTCACCGATGTAGACGAAGCCCTCGCCTACGTGCGTGAAAAGGGTGCGCCGATCGTGGTCAAGGCCGACGGCCTGGCCGCCGGTAAAGGCGTGATCGTGGCCATGACCCTGGAAGAAGCCGAAGACGCCATCCGCGACATGCTCGCGGGCAATGCCTTCGGTGATGCCGGCAGCCGCGTGGTGGTGGAAGAATTCCTGGACGGCGAAGAAGCCTCGTTCATCGTGATGGTCGACGGCAAGAACGTGCTGGCCATGGCTACCTCCCAGGACCACAAGCGGGTAGGCGACGGCGACACCGGCCCCAACACCGGCGGCATGGGTGCCTATTCTCCGGCCCCGGTAGTCACGCCTGATGTGCACCAGCGCATCATGGACGAGGTGATCTACCCCACCGTCAACGGCATGGCGGCTGAAGGTCACCCCTACAAGGGCTTCCTGTATGCCGGCCTGATGATCGATGCCAACGGTGCACCGAAGGTGATCGAGTTCAACTGCCGCTTCGGCGACCCGGAAACCCAGCCGATCATGCTGCGCATGAAGTCTGACATGGTTGAGCTGTGCCAGGCGGCCGTGGACGGCAAGCTGGACCAGTGCGACTCCGAGTGGGACGACCGCGCCTCTGTGGGCATCGTGCTGGCTGCCGGCGGCTACCCTGCCGACTACAGCAAGGGTGACGTCATCTCTGGCCTGCCGGAAAGTGAAACCGAAGGCGAGAAAGTGTTCCACGCCGGCACCAAGCTTAACGGCGACGACGTTGTCACCGCCGGCGGCCGCGTACTCTGTGCCACCGCTTTGGGCAACAGCGTGACCGAAGCCCAGCAACGGGCCTATGAGCTGGCGAAGAAAATCAGCTGGAACGGCATGTTCTACCGTAACGACATTGCCTACCGGGCCATTGCCCGGGAGCAAGGCTGAGTTTCAGGCTCTGCCCGTTAAAGCTGTCAGCCCGGTCATTGACCGGGCTTTTTTATGGGTTAGTGTTAGGCCATCAACCCCGAAACCATGAAAAGGAGTTCACTGTGCCCCGTAACGCACTCAACCTTGTTCTGTTGCTCGCCACCACCCTTCTGATCAGCGCCTGCTCGAAACAGGGCATCTACGACAGTGCCATTGGCTGGGAGCGCTCCAGCGCCGGGCTTGAAACCGAACAGGTCGCGGTCGGGGAACTGGATATCACCTATCTGCGCAGCAAAGAGCCGGTGGACGGCGACACACTGGTTCTGATTCACGGCTTCGGTGCCAATAAAGACAACTGGACCCGGCTGGCGAAGGAATTCGAAGGCGAGTTCAACATCTACGCCTTCGACCTGCCCGGCCATGGCGACAGCAGCAAACCCATGGACATCGGCTACCGCTTTGAAGACCAGGTGGGCTACCTGAACCAGGCGCTGGCGAAGCTGGGCGTGGAGCGGTTCCACATGATGGGCAACTCCATGGGCGGCGCCATCACCGCGCTCTATTCCGCAACCCATCCCGACCAGGTACAAACGGCGGTGCTGTTTGACCCGGCAGGCATCTTCGAATTCGAGAGCGAACTGGTCGACCTGGTCCTGGAAGGCGACAACCCGCTGATCCCCAAGCAGGAAGGGGACTTCGACAAGCTGCTGGATTTCGCCCTGGAGAAGCGCCCGTTCGTTCCCTGGCCGATTTTCGACGTAATGGAAGAAAAGGCCATCGCCAACCGGGAAGTCAACGAAGTCATCTTTGCCGCCATCCGCGACACCGGCTTTGAGCCGGATTTCCGTAATGCCATCACCAACATCCAGGCGCCGGTCCTGGTGGTGTGGGGCAAGCTGGACCGGGTGATCGACTACCGCAACGCCGACGTCTTCGTTGAGGCCATCCCCGATGCCCGCAAAGCCATTCTGGATGACATCGGCCACGCTCCGATGGTGGAGGCCCCGGAGCGGTCTGCAGAACTGTTCCGGCGGTTTCTTGCAGAGCAGCAGCCCTGACACCAACGGCCACTACATTTACGGTTAAAAAAACGGTAAGGTTTCGGGCCTGTTTTCCCGTCAAAAGAACGCGCCATGCCTGAAGCCATCTGGATCAGTTTCGCCTTTGTTATCGGCCTGCTTGTTAAAGGCATCGGCCTGCCGCCACTCGTCGGTTACCTGGCCGCGGGCTTTGTGCTCAGCGGCCTGGCCGCCAACACCAGCATTACCGCTGAGCCCACCGATGTGTTGGCTCACATCGCCCACCTGGGTGTTCTGCTGCTGTTGTTTACCGTTGGCCTGAAACTCAAGCTGCGCTCCATCATCAGCCCTGAAGTGATCGGCGGCAGCCTGCTGCACTTTGCCATTACCTGCGTGGTGTTTGCCCCCGGCCTGTACCTGCTGTTCGACCTGGACTGGACCACCGCCCTGATGCTCGCCATCGCACTGTCCTTCTCCAGCACCGTGCTGGCGGCCAAGGTACTGGAAAGCAAGCGGGAACTGCGGGCGTTCCACGGTAGAGTAGCCATCGGCATATTGATCATGCAGGACCTGATCGCCCTGGTGGTGATGAGCCTGGCCGCCGGCAAAACCCCTTCCGAGTGGGCGCTGATTGTCTTTGGCCTGCCCCTGCTACGGCCCCTGCTCTACAAACTGCTGGATGCCAGCGGCCATGACGAACTGCTGGTGCTGCTGGGATTACTGCTGGCCCTGGTGGTCGGTGGCCTGGGCTTCGAGGCGGTGGGCCTGAGTTCGGAACTGGGCGCCCTGGTGTTCGGTGCCATGCTGGCCAACCATCCCCGTTCCCAGGAACTGGCCAAGTCGCTGTGGAGCGTGAAGGAAATCTTCCTGGTGGGCTTCTTCCTGCAGATCGGCATTGGCGGCCTGCCAGACCAGCAGGCACTGATCTTTGCCGTCGTCGCTGCCCTGCTGCTGCCACTCAAAGGCATACTGTTTTACTTCCTGCTGCTGGGCTTCCGCCTGCGTGCCCGCAGCAGTTTCCTGACCTCCCTGTCGCTGACCAACTACAGCGAATTCGGCCTGATTGTCGCCAGCATCGCCCTGCCTGAATGGCTGATTCCGCTGGCCATTACCGTGTCGCTGTCCTTCGTGATCTCCGCACCCCTGAACCGGTTTGCCCACAGCCTGTTCGAAAAGCTGGCACCACGCATCGTCCGCTTCGAGAGCAAGAAACGACACCCGGACGAACAGCCGATTTCCCTGGGCGATACCCGCGTACTGGTGATGGGTATGGGCCGCACCGGCACCGCCACGTACGACTGGCTTCAACCCCACGAACCCAAAATCATGGGCCTGGACTCCGACCCGGCGAAAATGGAAAAGCACCAGCAGGAAGGCCGGAACGTGGTCTTTGCCGATGCCGAAGACAACACCTTCTGGCAGGGCCTGCATATGCCTGCGCTGCAGTCGGTGGTGCTGGCGATGAATGATATTGAAGGCAAGCTCATCGCCGCCCGGATGCTGCGCAAGCTCGGTTTTGAAGGCTATATCGTGGCCCACACCATGTACGCCGACGAAGCCGAGAAAATCCGCATCGCCGGCGCAGACGAAGCCTACCTCACCATGAGCGAGACCGGCGTAGCCCTCGCCAGCCACCTCATGGACAAATCAGGGCTTCAGACCGCGCAGGTGCGGAACCCGGTATAAACATCACCGCGGAACGGCAGGTACGCCTGCCGGTAAGTGCCACGAACCAGGTTGGATGACGTGGCACAGCTACCCCCCTTGGTCACCTTGTGAGTGGCAAACTGCAGGGTCGACATGAACGGATACATATCCACCTTGAAGCCGTCATAAGGCAGAAACTCGTTGCTGGTCCACTCCCAGACCGAGCCAATCATCTGCCGGCAGCCGAACGGACTGTCTCCTGACGGATAATCCGACACCGGATTACGGGCCACGGCCCGGCCGTCCATATCCGCCCGCGATGCACCTGGCAGCTCGTTGCCCCAGGGATACCGACGGAAAGGCTCACCGGGCTTGTTACCCAGCGCCGCCACCTCCCACTCATACTCCGTCGGCAACCGCCGCCCGGCCCATGTACAGAACGCCTCCGCTTCCCAATACGTCACATGGGTGACCGGCGCATCCGGCTCCAGCGGCAGCCACTGGTCAAACACCCGCTCCTGCCAGTGCCCTTCATGCCAGCGCCAATACAGCGGATGCCGTGGCACCGCCATCCGGGGTTCCGTAACCCCGTGCACCAACGCCACATCCACCTCCGTATCCAGCCACTTCCGGCCCCCGAACGACCAAAGCTCCGGGCGCTTGTAGCCATCGTCCTCAACAAACGCCTGAAACTCCCGGTTACTCACCAGGGTACGACTGATCGCAAACGCCGGCAGCTCCACCTCAAAACGTGGCTTCTCGGCATCAAACGCAAAGTCTTCGGTCGCATACTGTTCAGACTCACCCGGCATCCCGATCACCCAACGCCCGGCCGGAATCTGCGCATCACCGCTCACCGGCTCGCCCGGAGCCGGCCGATCGCCCTTGTAATCCACCGGCGCCGGATAACCCACCGTCTGCCGGCACCAGATCAGCGACTCGATGTGCATGTTCTGGTGATAAATGGCGTAGCGGTAGAGATACAGCTCTTTATCGGTCAGTTCCCGACCCTTGATGCGTTCGGCAACCCGGTCGTAGATGGTGTTGAAATACTTGAGAGTTTCTTCCCGGCCCGGAAACAGATCCCGACTCCAACGGTCTTTGTGATCGACATGGAAAGAGTCCCACAGGTCATCCATGGAAGGATCATAGCTGGGCGTGCCGTCCAGCAGGTTAAAGACAAAGACCTCGTAGAAGAACGCTGAGTGGCCCATTTCCCAGAGCGGTGGGTTCACACCCGGGTGGTAAGGCACATCCAGTTTATCTTCAGGCAAAGTAACAATCAGCTGTTCTGTCCGGCTGCGAGCCAGCTCAAGTTCAGCCAGAAGCGCTTTCTTGTTCATGTTTAGACCTAATATCCCCTAGCCTGAAACCTCGGTGCAGGAGCAAGTTCGGAGAGGCTTTCCAAAAACCGCTCCTGGCGGCACATCCATGTGTCGCTTCTGTTCCGCCATCCCTGGCTCCACAAATTTTTGGAAAGCCTCTCCGAACTCGCTCTTCATACGCCATGAATCAACGAGAGTACCAAACAAAAAACCGCCGCCGGTAGTCACCGACGGCGGTTTTCAGATTATAACTACGATAGCCTGCCCCGGTTCAGCTCACTCAAAGCCGCAACGAACAGGCTAACGCGGCAATCATGCGGCTTTGCGCTTACGCCGCCAGTCTGCCAGATCCTCGATAAGCTTGTAGAACAAGGGCACGAAGAACAGCGCCAGGGTACTGGCCGCCAGCATGCCGCCGACCACTACCGTACCGATTTCCTGGCGGGAAACCGCACCCGCACCGGAGCTGAACGCCAGTGGCAGGGAGCCCACGATGAACGTCAGCGCCGTCATCATGATCGCCCGGAAACGCTGACGGGCTGCCGCGCTGGCTGCCTCAAACGAACTCATGCCGGTTTTGCGGTTCTGGGCCGCGAATTCCACGATCAGGATCGCGTTCTTGGCCGCCAGGCCGATCAGCACCAGCAGGCCCACCTGGAAGTAGATGTCGTTCGGGAAACCGCGCCACAACGAGGCCAGTGCGGCGCCGAACACACCAAAGGGAACAGCGGTGGCCACCGCCACCGGCAGGCCCCAGCGCTCGTACTGGGCCGCCAGGATCAGGAACACCAGCAACAAGCCCATGCCGAAGGCCAGGGTGCCGGAATCGGCAGAATCCTGCAGCTGGTAGGCCTCGCCGGTCCAGCCCAGCAGGGTGTTGCGGTCAAATTGCTCCGCCGCCACTTCCTGCAATGCCGTCAGCGCTTCACCGGTGGTGTGGCCCGGGGTCGGGTCTGCCAGCAACTTGGCCGCCGGGTACACGTTGAACCGGTTGAGGATATCCGGGCCACTGGTGCGTTCCAGCTCCACCAGCGAACTCAGCGGAATCATCTCGCCATAGTTGGAACGCACGAACACCTTGCGCAGGTCATCCGGGTGGCTCCGGAACTCACCTTCGGACTGCAGGTTAACCTGCCAGTTACGGCCCTGCAGGGTAAAGTCGTTCACGTACAGGCCGCCGAAGGTACTCTGCATGGTAGTGAAGATCTGGTCGATGGGCACACCCGCGGCCTGGGCTTTTTCCCTGTCCACGTTGGCCTTGAACCGGGGGATCCCGGTATCCAGGGTGACCCGCACGTTGGTCAGCTCCGGCCGGGCATTGGCGGCCTGGGTGAAGCTGTCCGCCATGGCCTTGATTTCAGCCGGGGTGCGGCCGCCACGGGCCTGGATGTAACCTTCCACACCACCGGTGGTAGACAAGCCCTGAATGGGTGGCGGGGTAAAGGCAATCACGAAGGCTTCCGGCATGCCGAAGCCGATGCCCATCACCTTCTTGGCAATGTCAGCCGCCGCCTGGCCTTCGCCTTCCCGTTCCGCCCAGTCTTCCAGGGTCACAAACGCCACACCGCTGTTGGTGCGCAGGGCGCTGGAGATGATGTCAAAACCGGCGAAGGCGACCACGTCTTTCACTTCCGGCATGGCTATCATCTTCTGCACCAGCTCGTCCCGGGTCTGCTCGGTCCGGCTCAGGGAGGACGTGGGCGGCAATGAATAGGCGGTCAGCACAAAGCCTTGGTCTTCCTGGGGCACCAGCCCGGAGGGCATCGCCTTCATCAGGAAGACCGTACCGCCCAGCATGGCGGCAAACAGCAGTACGCCGACAACCGCGTGCCTTAACAGCCAGTCCACCACGGCAGAGAAGCCGGCGGTGAGCTTGTCGAAGCCGGCATCAAACCAGCGGAACACCGTCAGCTGCTTGCCCTCATGGCCCAGCAACAGGGCACACATAGCCGGAGTCAGGGTCAGCGCCACGATACCCGAGATCACTACCGACACCGCAATCGTTATCGCAAACTGCCGGTACAGCTCGCCACTCAGGCCACCCAGGAAGGCCACCGGCGCGAATACCGCCACCAGCACCAGGGTTGACGACACTACCGCCCCGGAAACCTGGCCGATGGTAGCCACGGCGGCGTTGTAGGCCGACATGCCCTCTTCCTTCATCAGGCGCTCGGCGTTTTCCATGATGATGATGGCGTTATCCACCACCACCCCGATGGCCAGTATCAACCCGAACAGGGTCAGCAGGTTGACCGAGAAGCCCAGCGCCTGCATGCCCGCAAAGGTGCCGATCAGGGAGACCGGAATGGCAACCAGCGGGATCAGGGTCGCGTTGATATGCTGCAGGAACAGGAAGGTCACCAGCACCACCAGCAACACCGCCACAATGAAGGTATTGATCACCTCCTGGATGGAAATGTCGATAAAGCGGGTGGTGTCGTAGGGAACGTTGTATTCCAGCCCCGCCGGGAAACGGCCAGCAATTTCCTTCATCGCTTCGTCGACCGCCTCGGCGGCGTCCAGGGCGTTGGCACCGGGCTGCAGGTAAACCCCCATGGGTACGGTAGCGCCACCGTTATAGACCGCAGCAAAGTCGTAGTTCTGGGCACCCAGCTCAATGCGGGCAACATCCTTCAGGCGCAGGGAGGCACCCTGCTCGTCACTGCGCAGGATCACTTCTCCGAATTCTTCCGGGCTGGCCAGCCGGCCGGGCGCAGACACACTGAAGGTGAAAGCCTGGCCTTCCGGGGCCGGTTCGGCACCGATACGGCCGGCGGCAAACTGGGCGTTCTGGCCGCGCAGGGAGTTGGCCACATCACCGGGGGTCAGTTCGTACTGGGCCAGCTTGTCGGGCCGCAGCCAGATCCGCATGGAATAGTCCTGGGCACCAAACAACGAGGCATCACCAATACCCGGCAGGCGCACCAGCTCGTCCAGCACGTTCAGCAGGGCATAGTTGGAGATTTCCACCACATCCATGGAGTTGTCCGGAGAGGACAGGGTGATCACCTGCAGGATGGAGGTGGAACGGGCCTCCACCTTCAGGCCCTGGTCCCGCACCGACTGCGGCAGTCGCGCCAGAGCCTGCTGTACCCGGTTGTTGACGTTGATGGTGGCCTGGTCCGGGTCGGTGCCGATTTCAAACGACACGGTTACCCGGAAGCTGCCGGAGTCGGTGGCGCTGGATTCCAGGTAGATCATGTCGTCCACGCCGTTGATCTCCTGCTCCAGTGGGGCCACCACGGAATCGGCGATAACATCGGCACTGGCGCCGGGAAAGCGGCCGTCGACCACCACCTGGGGTGGCACCACGTTGGGGTACTGTTCCACCGGCAGGCCAAGCAGTGCCAGGGCACCACCCAGGGTAATAATAATGGAGACGACCGTCGCGAAAATCGGGCGGTCTATGAAGGTGCGTAGCATCAGTCAGTACCCTCCCCGTCTTCGGCATTGGTCACATTCACCTGTGCGCCGTCGCGGAGGTTGGTCAGGCCACTGACAACAAAGCGGTCACCGGCTTCCAGCCCTTCAAGCAAAATCTGCCGGCCCTGGGAAACCGGGCCAAGCTCAACCGCCTTTGCGCGGGCCTTGCCTTCGTCGTCCACCACATACACCACCGGGCCTTGCGGGCCCTGGGCGACCGCTTTTTCCGGCACGGTGATGATGTCGTCAAACGACTGCAACTCCACCCTTACCCGGACAAACTGACCAGGCACAACCATCTGCTCCGGGTTCGGGAACACGGCCCGGGCCGACACCGAACCGGTGCGCGGGTCGAGGGTCGAGGCGGTGAAGTCGATGCGGCCATCCAGCGGGTATTCGCTGCCGTCCGACAGCACCAGGCGGGCGTTCACGTTCTGCTCTTCACCGGCACTGGCCATGCCTTCACGGGCAACCCGGCGGATGGTGGCGTCATTTTCCGGCAGCGCGAAGCGCACATGAATCGGGTCCAGCTGCACGATGGTGGTCAGCAGGGTGCCGGTATCAATCAGGCTGCCTTCCGGGAAGTCTTCCAGGCTGGTAACCCCGCTGATCGGTGCGGTCACCTCGGTATAGCCCACGTCCAGCTCGGCCTGGGTCATGCCGGCATTCGCCACGGCCATATTGGCCTGGGCCAGTTCCAGGGCAGACTGCGCCGAGTCACGGTCACGCTCACTAACCGCATTGCGCTCGTAAAGCGAGGAAATCCGGTTCCACTCCCGCTCGGCCTGGCGCAGGTTGGCTTCCGCTACCTGGCGCTGGGCTCGGGCACGCTGAAGCGCCGCCTCGGCCGGCTTGCGATCAATCCGGAACAGGGCATCGCCCTCACTCACCATCTGCCCTTCGTCGTAAAGGCGCTGCTCCAGAATACCGCTGATCCGGGCGCGCACTTCCACTTCCCGGGCACCACGGGCACGGCCAGCGTAGTCCTGGCGCACACTGGCGTCTGTCAGTTCAGCGGTTTCCACCACCACGGCTGCCGGTGGCATGCCGCCCCCACCCTGCTGTGCCGGCTGATCGTCGTTACTGCAGCCCGCCAGCACTAACAGGGCAGACAAACCTGCAAGGATCAGCCCGTTACGGGCCAACGGTCGATGAGAGCTTTCGAAGGGCATGTGCGTTCTCCTGAACACCGGATCGGAAAAATTAAGAGCGCGATAACATACATTCATTCGTGTATGTATGTAAACTGTTCTCGTTTATACTCCTTTGCCAAACACACAGACCACCACACGAGAACCATGGCACGAAAAACAAAAGCAGAAGCGGAAGCCACCCGGGAAGCCATCATGGACTGCGCCGAGCAGGTGTTCATGGACAAAGGCGTAGCCCGCGCCTCACTGGAAGAAATCGCCCGGGCAGCCGGCGTTACCCGGGGCGCCGTTTACTGGCACTTCCGCAACAAGCAGGACATCCTTCATGCCATGCTCGAGCGGGTACGGGCACCACTGGGTGAAATGATAGACGACGCCAGCCGGGGCGGGCACAGCCTGGAGAACCTGAAAGAACTGTGTGTCGTGGCCCTGCGCAAACTGGCGGAAGATGCCCGGTACTTCCGGGTGTATTACATTCTGTTCCACCGGAATGAATCCGACCAGGCCCTGAACAAGCACCGGGAACTGGCGGATGAAGGTCTTGCCTTTGTCAGCAGCATTTTCATTATCCCGGAAATCCGCAAACAACTGCGCCCGGGCCTCACCCCCGAGCAGGCGGCCTACCTGCTCCACACCCAGATGCTGGGCCTGTTCTTTGACTGGCTGGCGACACCGGAACGCTGGCGCCTGGCCGAAATCGCTCCGGTGCTGGTCGATAGCTTTTTCAAAGGCCTGTTACAGGACTGATCAGTTCCATACCCACAGAATCATCGGCACTGCGGTGACCGTCACCACCGCAGAGAGTGGCAAACCCAGCCGCCAGTAATCCCCGAAACGGTAACCACCCGGCTCCATGACCAGGGCATTGGACTGATGCCCGATAGGCGTCAGGAAGGCACAGGAGGTACCCACCGCCACTGCCATCAGGGCAGCATCCGGCGACAAACCAAGCTGGGCCGAGATACCGAGGGCAATGGGCGCCACCAACACCGCTGCCGCCGCATTGTTAACCACGTTAGACAGCAGCATGGAACCCACCAGGATAATCGTGAGTGCCACCCAGGGTGCCTGCCCGGCGGCCACATCCAGGATCTGGCCGGCAATGAGCGCGGCACCTCCGGTGCTTTCCAGGGCCTGCCCCACCGGGATCATTGCCGCCAGCAACACAATCACCGACCAGTCGATGGCCCGGTAGGCTTCTGAGGTGTCCAGCAAGCGGGTAAGCACCATGGCCACGGCACAGGCCACCAGGGCCACCGGTGGTGTCAGCCAGCCGGACAGGATGACGGCAATCGCTGCCAGGAACAGCCCGCCAGCCAGCCAGAGATTGCTCTGCCGCCCCAGACTCAACTCCCTTTCCGCCAGTGGCAGGCAACCCAGCTGCTGCAGGGTGCCCATCAGGGTGTCTTGGTAGCCCTGAACCAGCAGGATGTCCCCGGAACGAAAACGGATATCGGCCAGGCGTTTTTTCAGGCGATGCCCCTGCCGGGCAACCGCCACCACGTTCAAACCGTACCGCTCCCGCAGGTTCAGCCGGTTGGTGGTGCGGCCCACCAGCTGCGACGAAGGCGTGATAATGGCCTCGGTCAGGCGAACGTCACCGGTAGCAATCTGCGTTTCCGCGGACTCGCCGGCAGGTCTCGCCTTGCCAGGGTCTTCCGCCGCCTGTTCGTCCGAATCTTCGCTTTCCTCTTCCCCGACCACATTGGCGAGGGCGAGCCCGGTGAAATCCACAAACTCCTGCAGGCTTTCCGTATCCGCCTCAACCAGCAGCAGATCCCCTTCCCGCAACACGCTGTAGGTGGACGGTGCCGGAGAGGTTTTGTCACCCCGGATCAGGGCCAGCACCACCACACTCTTGTCGCCCTCTCCGGCTGTCAGCAGGTTGTGCAAGGTACTACCGGCATAGTCGGAACCCTCAGGCACCCGCAGTTCGGTCACGTAGTCCCCCACACTGAACAGCTTGTCGCCGGCAGCAGGATCGTCCCGCTTCGGCGTCAGGCGCCAGCCTATCAGTCCGATAAACAGGATACCGGCCACAGTGATGGCCAGGCCCACCGGGGCGAAATCCACCAGGCCGAACGAACCTGCCTCCCGGTAGCTGGCAATGATGATGTTCGGCGGTGTACCGATCAGGGTGATGGTGCCACCCAGCAGTGAGCCGAACGCCAGGGGCATAAGCAGCAAGGAGGGCGACCGGCCGGATTTACGGGACATCCAGATAGCCACCGGCATCAACAGCGCAAGGGCCCCTACGTTGTTGATAAACGCAGAGCACAGGGCCACCACCAACGTCAGGGTAATCACCTGCAACACGGCGTTACGGCCTACCTTGCCGAGCAGCCGTGCCACGGCATCGACCACCCCGCCATTGACCAGCCCCTGACTGATGACCAGCACCGCCGCCACGGTAATCACCGCCGGGTGACCGAAGCCTGCGAACAACTGGTCAGACGGCACCAGCCCGGCCATAGCCACTGCCAGCAAGGCCAGCATGGACACCACATCAAAGCGCAGCCGGTTCCAGACAAACAGCCCGAGGGTGATGCCGAGCACCAGAAACACAATCCATTGGTCAGACAACATCAAATCACTGCTCCACTTCGATGTCCGTGTCGACAATATTTACAAACCGGACGGGCAGGTTAAGGGGCCATACCGGCAAGCCTCTGAAACACGGGAAGGTTCCAGAACTGGTTCGAAACCTGCTTGTAACCTGCTCGAGGATTCAGCCGCCCTGAACCCGGGCAGGCCACAGGGCCGTGGACGACTATAGCAGTTCCCGCAGCAGTACCCGAAAGATCCCCTGATCATAAAAGCCGTCGATTGTTCAGCCACTTTGCCGGAGCAAAGACCATGGAGCAGAAGCGACCGCTTGTCTGGCTGTCAGCGGATTCCCGTCAGGATACAACCGGCCTGCCTGTCGAAAAACACTGGCAGGCCACCTTTGTGAACGCCGCCAGCCCGCCGGTTGCCCTGCACCCCGGGTGGGTTGGCAAGCCTGTCGGCGTATGTAACCTGGCCGGGCTGTCACCGGAACAGGCAGAGGGTGTGCGGCACTGGCTGGAGCTGTTGCCGGTACGCTGCTGGCTGGCGCTGGTTCAGCCCTCCCAGAAGGAGCAACCCGAGATACAGCGGCTGATCAGGGATTATTGCCAGGACTACCACACCCTGCCCGCCGACTGGCCGCGCCTGAACAACAGCCTGGGCCATATGTGGGGTATGAGCAGGCTGAACCAGGCCGACAACAGCGCCGGACACCTCGGCTACCAGGACGTTGTGCTGGAAGGCCCGTCTGAAACCATCCGGCGCACACGAAGCCTGCTGCGCCGGTTTGCCGCCACCGGTGAGCCGGTGCTGATCTACGGCGAAAGCGGAACCGGCAAAGAAGCCGCAGCGGAATTTGTTCACCGGCATTCAGGCCGCCAGCACCAGCCGCTGGTCAAGGTTAACTGCGCGGCACTCCCGCCGTCGCTGACCCAGAGTGAACTGTTCGGCCATGAGCGTGGCGCTTTCACCCACGCCCTAAAAGCCCGCAAAGGCCGGATTGAAGCCGCCGATGGTGGCACCCTGGTACTGGCCGGTGCCGACGAACTGACCCCGGAACAGCAGTCCGCCATTCTCCGTTTTCTCCAGGAAGGCCAGATTGAACCCGTAGGTTCTAACCGGGTGATCACCGTTGACACACGGGTTATTGCCATCTGCAATACGCCGCTTGACCAGCTGGTCCGGCAACACCAGTTCCGGGAAGACGTGTTCTACCGGCTGGGCAACCTGACCGTCACCCTGCCACCTTTACGGCAACGGCTGGAAGACCTGCCCTACCTGGTGGACCGAATACTGGAAACCGGGGGCGGGAAAAACTACCGGATCGGCAATGCCACGCTGATTGCCATGGCTCGGCACAGCTGGCCTGGAAACCTGCGAGAACTTCAGAACCGCCTTAGCCAGGCGATGTTACTGGCAAAGAGCCTGCGTTTGGAGCCCGAAGACCTGGGCCTGCTGGGCGCACCGCTGACCAGCCATCCCGACCGGCTCTCGCTGGAGGCCTACCGCGCCAAGGCCGACCAGGAAGCCATCAGCACCAGTCTTTCCCTGACGCACCAGAACATCTCGGCGGCCGCCCGGCTGCTGAAGATTTCACGGGTGTCCCTGTACCGGTTGCTGGAGAAACACCAACTTCAGCATCTGTCCAACCACAGCTCCCACCAAAACCCTGACCGGGGTAACGGAGAAGGATCATGAACACAAAACTGTCCGCTCTGGCACTCGCCGCCGCACTGATACCCCTTGCTCACGCAGAACCACCAACGCCGGAATTTACCTCCGGTGGAATCAGCAGCCGAACCAGCCCGCAGCAACCGGTTGGAACAACCGTTAAAGCCGAGGCAGAAGCCCGCGCCCAGGATGCAGCTACGGATATCGCCTCAATCACCGCAGACCGGGGCATTGTCACCCGGCCGGGGCGGTTTACCATCGAGCCGTCATTTTCCCACGCCCACAGCAACGCAACCCGGGTCGCCATTGAAGGCTATACCGTGATTCCCGCCTTGTTGATCGGTCTGATCAACATCTCGGAAGTGCAGCGGGATATCTTCGTGGGAGCGGTCTCCCTGAAGTACGGTTTTACCAGCCGGTTCGAGGCAGGTTTTCGGGTGCCATACCTGAGCATCAACGAAGACTTGCGGGAGCGGGAGGTTTTCGACGGAACACCGGTCGATTTTGTCCGCGAATCCTCCGGTGACGGACTTGGAGATGTCGAGCTTTCCCTGCGTTACCAGCTGAACGATGGCCTGGATGGCTGGCCCTACCTGATCGGCACCTTCCGGGCCAAGGCCCCAACCGGGGACGGCCCTTATGATGTCGAGCAGAAAGTCCTCACCGACAACAAAGGCAACCCGATTGGTTTCGAACTGGCTGAGCGCCCAACCGGCTCCGGCTTCTGGTCCGTAGAACCCGGAATATCCTTCATCTACCCGTCAGACCCTGCCGTGCTGTTCGGCAACCTGAGCTACGTGTGGACCATCGAGGAAGACCAGGGCTTCGAGAACGGCGGCACGGTCGACCCCGGCGATGTGGTGCGCTTCGGTTTCGGCATGGGCTTCGCGTTCAACGAACGCACCTCGTTCAGCCTGGGCTATGACCACTCAGTGATCCGCAAGACCACCCTGGAGTTCGGCAACGACCTGTTTGCCGCCAACTTTGACCGCATCCAGGTGGGCTCACTGGCCTTCGGACTGTCCCACCGGGTATCAGACTCCACAACCCTGAGCCTGACCGTCGCTGTGGGGGTAACAGACAGCGCGCCGAACAGTGAAATCACCCTGAAACTGCCGATCAACCTGTAAGACAGCCTCAGGGCAACAGGGGCAAGCCGGAATCCCTCGGGAACCGGTAAGCCCCGCCCAGATTGTTCAGCTCGATATTGAGGGTGCGGATGTGCTGGATGGTGGTGCTGTCCAGGCTGTTCTGGAGTACCGTCATCCAGCCGCCATTACCCACCGGGGCCGAAGTCAGCGACATCCCGGCAGCACCCGTGGCCTGAACGTTCATAACGGTTTCCATCTGTTGCATCTGTTGGGTTAACCGGTCGCTGTTCATGGCCTGGTTCAGGTCCGGAATATTCAGCCGGTTCACCACCAGGGTTTCACCGTTCACAGCCACCAGCTGTTCCAGGCCGATAGCAATCTCCAGGCCATCCAGCACGAAACCGCCACGCAGCATCGCCAGCTCGGAATCCGGCAGGGCTTGCACGGGCAGCTTCAGCTCCGCCCCTGCCGTGCCGGCAAGCATCAAGAAGGCAACCAGAAAGCACGCTTTGCGTTTCATAGCCTCACCAATCCTGTGTACTGGGCCAGTACGGCAGGGTATGACCCAAAGCCGGGCTTCCCAGCCCCTTGAACAACGGCGCCCGGGCCAGCCCCGGCCAGTCATTTTTTGCCAGGAAGCCCGCCCGCCCCTGATCCAGGTGGCTGCGGATTACAAACGCCGAGCCATCCCAATGTTGCTCGAACTCCGCCACGCTGTAGGCTTTCAGGCCCCGGGCCGGGTCGCCCACCAACACCTCTGTATCACTGATGCCCTTGATCACCACAAAGTGCCGGTAACCGCCCAGGGTCACCAACGCAATCACCGGAACCCGTACCTGCTCGCGGATACCCGCCAGCGGCATTCTGAAGCCATCGGCCTGATAGCCCTCAGCCTCCAGGTAACGCTTCATATCCAGCATCGAGAAGCCTTGCTGGCGCACCTTGTCCTGATCCGCCAGGGCCAGCATATCGGCAAACACTTCCTGCTCGGTAACCGGGCGGTCGTAGTGGAACGACAGTAAAGACGCCAGCGCCGCCGAGCCACAACTGAAATCGTATTGCTGCCGCATCACGTCAGTGAAACGCCGGTCCTGAAAACTGCTGACCGATACGGGAATATCACCACCGGTTCCGGGTACCAGAATCGTACCGGCAAAAACGGTGGACCAGAGCGCACAGCCCAAGGCACCAGCCAGCACCTTTGCCTGAATCGCCATAGCCCACCTCCGGATTACTGGTTAAGAAGAATGTTGATCTGGGTGCTGTCCTGGATCACCACCTGGTTACCGGTGTTCTGGATAACCGTGGCCACACCGCTCATGTTCTGGAACGCCTGGTCAGAAATCCGGTTATCACCGGTCAGAATATTTCCCGACAATACGTTGTCGCTGACCATGGCATTCTGCTCAGTCTCGTTCAGCTGCCACTGGATGGGGATGCCCTGCCGGCCGCTGGCCGCTTCGAGCTGTCCCGAATCCATGGGTTCAAAGCCTGCCCAGTCCTGGGCAACGGCCAGTGACGGCAATCCTGCCAGCACAAGCACCAGTACCCTGTTGATCATTCTGGCCATGACACATCTCCTGTCATGTATGGGCTGCCCGCAATGGGCAGCCCACATGGCCTTAGTTGCCACCTGCGCTCAGATTAGACATCACGCTCACGTTGGCCTGGGTCACGCTGCCAACGCCGGCGTTCTGGGCAATGGCGCCCACACCGGTGAAGTTGGCAGATCCACCGGAGATCTCGTTGGAGGTCCGGGTGTCAACGTAGGAGCCACCACCATTGGCATCGCCATAGGTGACGTTGCTGCCGGTGACCGAACCACTCAGCTCGGCGTCGTTCATGAACACTTCCATCGACAGGTTCAGCGTAGTAGTGCTGTTGTCAGAGTTGTCACTGCTGTCGCTGTTGTTGGAGTCAGTGTTGGTGGTGGAGTTGTCCGAACTGTCACTGGCTATCTTGAACGAATCGTTCACGCTGGTGCTGTTGTCGGAACTATCGGAGTTGTCTGAGTTATCAGAGTTATCCGAATTGTCTGAGTTATCGGAATTATCCGAATTGTCCGAGTTGCCGCTGTCAGCAACCTTGAACGAGTCGTTCACGCTGGTGCTGTTGTCGGAGTTATCGGAGTTATCGGAGTTATCCGAGTTGTCTGAGTTATCAGAGTTGTCAGAATTATCGGAGTTGTCTGACATGTTGTTGCCGGTGTCCGCGATCTTGAACGAATCGGAGACACTGGAACTGTTGTCGGAGTTATCCGAGTTGTCCGAATTATCGGAGTTATCACTGTTATCGGAATTATCCGACATGTTGTTGCCGGTATCGGCAATCTTGAACGAGTCAGCAACACTGGAGCTGTTGTCGCTATTGTCGCTGTTATCGGAATTATCGCTGTTATCGGAGTTATCCGAGTTGTCCGACATGTTGTTACCCGCGTCGGAAATCTTGAAGGCATCATTCAGACTGCTGCTGTTGTCTGAATTATCGGTGTTGTCAGTGGTTGTGGTTGTATTGGTGGTTGAGTTGTCGTTACCGGAATTGGTGTTTCCGGATCCCTCATCAGCATTCACGTTCGGGCTACCATTACCACCGAGGTCGGCGTATGCGCCTGCGGAAAGACCCAGGCCCAGAGCGATAGCAGCTGCCAGCAGAGTTTTTTTAGTTTTCATGATGTCATGTCCTTTTGATGGGATTGGCTTAACGGGATCCGCCCCAGTCCCTCAGGTAGTCGGGTAAGCCAAGGTCCAGATCCGTACAACGGTAAGAGCGATTACCGTGCCAACTCCAGGTCAAGTCCCATAACATACTGAATAAAAAGCCACTTTCGACACTCAGTACAATCCCCGGATTTCCAGCCGACCTCCAACCTGTTGCAGTGCTGAAACAGCCTGTCGCCTCTGTACCACTGCAGAAAGTCTCTTGGCACCAGAAATCAGTCACATAGCCCGAAACGCCGGTGTCAAAAAACAAAAACCCCGCAGGGCGCAAGCCATGCGGGGTTTTCTGTGGTCGGTGAGGGCTGCGCCCTCACCGGAACATCATGGACCGGTCGATTAACCGAACTGGTTCATGGTGTTGTCTTTACCACCGGCCTTCAGAGCCGCTTCACCAGCGAAGAACTCTTTGTGGTCATCACCGATGTTGGAACCGGCCATGTCCTGGTGCTTCACAGTAGCGATGCCCTGACGGATTTCCTGACGCTGTACACCAGCAACGTAGGCCAGCATGCCTTCGTCACCGAAGTAGCCCTTGGCCAGGTTGTCGGTAGACAGAGCCGCAGTGTGGTACGTCGGCAGAGTGATCAGGTGGTGGAATACACCTGCTTCACGGGACGCATCACGCTGGAAGTTACGGCACCACTCGTCAGCCAGCTGACCCAGCTCGGTGTTGTCGTACTCGGCGCTCATCAGCTTGGCACGGTCGTAGGCAGATACGTCTTTGCCTTCTTCCTGCATGGCATCGAACACCTGCTGACGGAAGTTCAGGGTCCAGTTGAAGGACGGGCTGTTGTTGTAAACCAGCTTGGCGTCGGGTACCACTTCCTTGATGCGGTTAACCATGGCAGCGATCTGGCCAACGTGCGGCTTCTCGGTTTCGATCCACAGCATGTCTGCGCCGTTCTGCAGGCTGGTGATACAGTCCAGAACAACACGGTCTTCGCCAGAGCCAGCTTTGAACTGGAACAGGCCAGAGGCCAGGCGCTTCGGCTTCAGCAGCTTGCCGTTGGACTTGATCACAACGTCGCCGTTCTCGATCTGGGAAGCGTCGTCGATGTACTCACCGTCCAGGAAGCTGTTGTACTGGTCGCCCAGGTCACCCGGCTCGTTGGTTACAGCGATCTGCTTGGTCAGGCCAGCACCCAGGGAGTCAGTACGGGCAACGATAACACCGTCGTCTACACCCAGCTCCAGGAACGCCAGGCGAACCGCGTTGATCTTGGACAGGAAGTCGGCGTGCGGAACAGTTACTTTACCGTCCTGGTGGCCACACTGCTTCTCGTCAGATACCTGGTTCTCGATCTGGATACAGCAAGCACCGGCTTCGATCATCTGCTTGGCCAGCAGGTAGGTCGCTTCGGCGTTACCGAAACCAGCGTCGATGTCGGCAATGATCGGCACAACGTGGGTTTCGTGGTTGTCGATCTGCTTGATCAGCTCAGCAGCCTTGGCGCTGTCGCCAGCTTCTTCAGCTTCGTCCAGGGCGCGGAACAGGTGGTTCAGTTCCCATGCGTCAGCCTGGCGCAGGAAGGTGTACAGCTCTTCGATCAGGCCGGAAACAGCAGTCTTCTCGTGCATGGACTGGTCAGGCAGCGGACCGAACTCGGAGCGCAGGGCAGCAACCATCCAGCCAGACAGGTACAGGTAACGACGCTTGGTGGTACCGAAGTGCTTCTTGATGGAGATCATCTTCTGCTGGCCGATGAAACCGTGCCAGCAACCCAGAGACTGGGTGTACTGGGAAGAGTCAGCATCGTACGCAGCCATGTCTTCACGCATGATCTTGGCGGTGTACTTGGCGATGTCCAGACCAGTCTTGAATTTGTTCTGGGCGCGCATGCGGGCAGCGTGCTTCGGGTTGATGGCGTTCCAGGTCGGGTTCTGCTTCAGGATGGAAGCGATTTGGTCGACGTCTTGTGCGTAGGGCATGATCTCTATCCTTTCTACGTTTATGTTCAAAAGGTTCGGAACGCTGCGGCCAGCAGCTTCCGAGGCCAACCACCTGTCTGACAAACCCGGCAGGTGGTGACGTTGGGCGTAACTTTAGTGCTTTCGAATTTATAATTGAAATTTATATGGTGTATTTTCGGCATTTTTTCTGTGAATACCAATCAGCAGGTCTAAATGCCTGAAAAATACCCCCTGCACGCGGGCTGAACTCTTTGATTACCCCCAGCATATCCCATGCTAGGATTAACCGGACTGACCTGGATCAGCCACAGCGTCCACCTGGCACCTACAAGGGCTCTCCGTGTTTTATATCCGGTCCTTTTTGCATTCGTTGTTACACGCCCTGAAAAATCTGTTACCCATCGTCGTGGTGGTCGGTTTCTTCCAGCTGGTTATTCTGCAGCAGGTGTCGGATGACCTCGGCAGCATGGCCATCGGCCTGTTAATTGTTGCCGTGGGCGTGGCATTGTTCTTACAGGGACTGGAGCTGAGCATTTTCCCGGTGGGCAAAAGCCTGTCGAACCAGTTCGCCCGCAAGGGCTCCCTGGCCATACTGCTGTCGTTCGGCTTTGCCATGGGATTCTCCGCGGTTATTGCCGAGCCCGCGCTGATTGCAGTGGCAGAGCAGGCCCAGACCATCAGTGAGGGGCGAATTGACGGCCTCACCCTGAGGATACTGGTAGCGGTCTCTGTGGGCTTCGTCGTTGCCCTGGGTGTTTTCCGCACCATTTTCGGCTACCCGCTGCACTGGTTCATGATCACCGGCTACGTCATCGTGGTGATTGTTACCTGGTTTGCACCGGAGGAAATTGTCGGGCTGGCCTATGACTCCGGCGGGGTGACAACCAATGTGGTGACGGTGCCCCTGATCGCCGCTCTCGGCATCGGCCTGGCGGCCTCGATCCGGGGCCGGAACCCGTTGATTGACGGCTTTGGCCTGGTGGCACTGTCCGTCATGGTGCCCATGATCACCGTGCAGGTGTACGGCATGGTGGCTTACTCCGGCGGCACCGGGGCCGCAGCCATGGAGGCCATCACAGCGCAGGTTGCGCAAGCCCCGGCGAAGTCCGGCATAATTGCGGCCCTGCTCGACCTGGCCGGCATGTTGAGGGATGTGCTGCCGATCATCATCACCGTTCTGTTCTTCCAGTACCTGGTGTTACGCCGGAAGCTGAGCAATCCGAAGAAGATTGCCTTCGGCTTTGCGCTGGTGATCCTCGGCCTGTATGCCTTTGTTGTCGGCCTGAAACTGGGCTTGTTCCCCATCGGCACCAGCATGGCCGAGCAACTGATGGCCATGGACAGCTATGCGCCCGTGTACCTTTTCGCCCTGATGATCGGGTTTGCCACAACCATGGCAGAACCGGCACTGATCGCCATCGGCAAGCAGGCGGAAGAAGCCGCCGCGGGTGCCCTCAACGGCAATGCCATTCGCCTGTTGGTAGCTGTGGGGGTGGCCGTTGGCATCACCATTGGTGTGCACCGGATCATCACCGGAGATTCCATTCACTATTACATTATGGGCGGCTATATCCTGGTGATTCTGCTCACCCTGCTCGCCCCCCGATACATCGTGGCACTGGCCTATGACCTTGGCGGCGTGACCACCTCGGAAGTCACGGTACCGCTGGTAACGGCCCTGGGGATTGGACTGGCCAGCAGCATAGAAGGCCGTAATGTCCTGATCGACGGTTTTGGCCTGATTGCCTTTGCCTCGATCTTCCCGATCGTTACTGTGATGACCTATGCCATCGTATCCCAATACCGATCTGAACGCAGGAAGGAAACCCAATGAAGTTCTCTGCACTGGTAGCAATTGTCCCTGAAGACCTGGAACAGGACTGCATCGATGCAGCCCGCGAACTCGGCGCCGGCGGCATTACCGTCATGACCGGCCGCGGCATCAGCAACACCGCCAAGAAGACGTTCTTCGGCCTGACCTACGACGGCAGCCAGAGCGTGCTCCTGATGGTGCTGGAAAAAGGCCTGTCGCTGGAGATTCTCAAAGCCCTGCAGAAGGTGATCATGCCGGACCCGGCAGACTCCCAGGGCCTGATCTTTACCGTTCCGCTGGAGCACCTGGGTGGCATCGACATGGCCCAGGTGGAAAAATTCGAACAACACCTGAAAGACTCAATCTGATCGGAGAGCGCTCATGAAACTGGTCAAAGATGTGATGGTCACCGACATCATCAAGATCTCGCCCTTCGCAACCCTGCGGGAGGCACTGACGCTGATGAAGCGCCACAACGTGAAATCCCTGGTGGTCGAGCGCCAGAGCGAACACGATGCCTGGGGGCTGATCACCTATACCAACGTGCTCAAATCGGTGATTGCAGAGGATGGCGATATCGACCTGCTGAATGTCTACGATGTCTGCGCCAAGCCGGTGATCAGCGTGGGCGAAAACCTCGCCTTGAAGCATGCCGCCACCCTGATGTCCGAGTATCGGGTCAAGCGACTGCTGGTACTGAAAGACAACGAAATGTGCGGCTTTGTGGTGATGGACGACATCATGGATGCCCTGCTCGATACCATCGACTGAACCGGGCCAGCCTCAGGTCTGGCACATCACCAGCAACTGGTCTCCCTCCTGCAGGTCCAGGTACTGTTTACGGGGCGGGTTCATGACCAGGTGGCGCCCCCGCTCATCGGCCCGGGCCCTGAATACACCCAGCGCAATCTCGCCCCGGGCCGCGACTGTTTTCTCCAGTAACTGGAAGGTCGCGCTGGCCGGCAGCGGGTAGTCGTGGGGATCACGGAACTGGATCTCGGCGCCGCCGGCCGTGAACAGCTCGTCGAGCACCACCCGCAATTCCCTTCGTAAAGCCACCTGGGCCAGGACGTGGCTCAGAATCATCGGGCTGATCAGCATTTCACTTTGATGGCCATACAACAGGTGGCGGTTGTCCGGATCACTCAGCTCCATAATAACCTGGGGCCGGCGGGTGGATTCCGACAGAATATCTTCCAGCTGCAGGTAACCCACCATGGCACGGGCATCGGCCTCTTCCCCGGAGCCTATCCGGTCGCTGCTCAGCAACATCACGGTGTCGTAACTGGCCGGCGCCAGCTTGCGCAGGTCTTCTTCCACCATGTAATCGGCTTCCAGCAGGCGGCCATTGATCCGTTCAAGGTCCACGCCATAGCGGGACATCTCACGCTGACGCTCTTCCAGCGGGGTTGCCGATACCATGTCCAGCTGGAACTGTCGCCCCGCGTAGCTGCCAAACTCCGCCGCCAGGCTCGGCACCCGTCGGTTCCAGCCGAGAACCAGCACCCGGTGAGGCCCCTGCTGGCGGCTCGGCTGCACAGAGCCGCTGATGCGTTCCACTGCAGCCAGGGGGTCCACCTTGGTATCCGGCCCCGTGTGTTCATAGTCGCTGGCCATCAGCACTACCCGGTCTTCGTTACGGATCACCGTGTCTGACGGCGCCAGCAGGTTAACCTGCCAGCCTTTGGCTGCCGGCTGCAACAAGCCCAGCACGACGGCATGGGGCCGCTGCGTTGCCAGCTCGCTCAGGGTCAGGCCCTCGGCGGTTTCGCCACCCCGCACAAAGATCTCGTTGCCTTCACCGGCGGTCAGCAATTCGTTGTAAACCTCGGACAGGTTCGGGTGCAGCACGTTCTGCACCATCAGGCGGCTAATGGTGGCATCACCGGCCACCACCTCGACCGAGCCGGGATAGGCCCGCTCGACCACCGGGAGCTTTCGCATGTCCTGGATTTCTGCCACCACAAACGGCAACGGAGAACTGAAATGGCGGGCCTGGGCGGCGATAGACAACAGGGCTTTGACGGTTTCGATATCGGAGGTCACCAGGCTGCCGGCATCATGGCCCTGGCTGGGCACAATCACTGCCGCAGCGTCCAGGCAGGCGACCCGGTGCAGGGCTTCGGGCTGAATAGCCGAACCGCTTCGCAGGATCACTTCCCTGGCCCGGCGGCCCACGCCCGGCTCGTTGATCAGCTCATGCAGCTGTTCGGCACTGGCTTCTTCCGCCAGCACCACCAGCCGAAGTTTCTGGGTATCGTGCTTTTCCAGAAAGCGCTGCATCCGGCCGGATGAACCAAACAACTCGGCCACCAGCGGCGGGGTCTGGGCTGTCCAGCCCAGCACCACCACATGGTTTTTCAGGGTAACCGGGGTCAGGCCCCGCTCCAGGTCTTCCATCTTGGCAATCAGCCAGCGGGTGAGGATGGCCACCAGGGTGCCCATAAACACCACATAGCCGGAGATGGTCAGCAGGGTAGACACAATGCGCTGCCAGGTGCCGACATCGTCCCCCAGGTAGCCGGGGTCGGTCAGGCGAAGGAAGGCCCACCAGATAGCGGAGCCGGCATCCTTGAACTCACCGGCCGGCGGCAACACCACCAGCAGGCCGCCAATCAGCGAAATCAGGCCAATAAAACCGCCCACCACCAGTAACTGGAAGCCGGCACCTTTGACCAGCTGGCGCTCAACAACAAACTTGATTCGATCAACAATCCGGAACGGAAGCATGCCTGCCCCTTGCATCAACTATGCGGGGCAGTTTATCGCAGTTTTCAGGCTTCGCCAGAAACAACGCCATTCAGGGCCGCTTCCAGTGTGGGATAAAAGCGGCTGATACCGGGCTCCGGCTTTACGCCAGCCCTCGCCAGCGTGCGCAAAGGCTGGAACTGCAAGTCCGCAATCACTATTTCCGTGCCGGTATTCCGGCAGCTGGAAATCAGCTTGTTCAGGGCCGACAAACCGCCCGCATCCAGTATGGTGACACCGTCCATATACAGCACCAGGCCCCTGGCCTGCCGGGACAGGCCTGCCAGCTCGCCAAACACCCGGTCTGCCGCCGCAAAGAACAGCGGGCCGTTGATCTTGAATACCTGCCAGCCCTCGGGCAGCTCCGCCTGTACGATGCGCTTGTTACCGGTAATATCGGTCACCTTGGTCATCTGCGCCATCTCCCGCATGAACAGCACCGCCGCCAGCAAAACGCCGGTCGTGATAGCAATCACCATATCCAGCGCCACGGTCAGGCCAAAGCAGGTCAGGAACACCAGGATATCGCTGCGGGGCGCGGTTTTCAGAAGGTGAACCGCCTTCGGTGCTTCACTCATGTTCCAGGCCACCATCACCAGCAACGCAGCCATGGCGGGCATGGGCAGGTAGGCCAGGATGCCGGCCAGCGACACCAGCGCCAGCAACACCACCAGGGCATGGATCATCGCCGACACCGGCGATTCCGCCCCGGCCCGGTAGTTGGCAGCGGAACGGGCAATGGCAGCGGTGGCGGTAATACCGCCAAAGAACGGCACCAGAATGTTACCGATGCCCTGCCCCATTAATTCGCTGTTAGCGCTGTGGCGCTTGCCGGTCATGCCATCAAGCACCACTGCGCACAGCAGGGATTCGATGGCGCCCAGCATAGCAATGGCAAAGGCCGCCGGGATCAGCTCCCGGAACAGTTCCCAGCTCAGCCCTATCGGTTCACCGGCTGCCCCCGCCTGCTGCCAGGGCCAGGCGAATTCCGGCAGGAACGGCGGAATACCGGCACCGGTGCTGCCATCCGGCAGCAGGTAACTGAAACGGGAGCCGATGGTTTCAACGGCAGCCCCCTGGCTGTTCATCCACAACGCCAGCAGGCTACCCACCACCACCGCCGGCAGGTGCGGCGGCACCGGGGTTTTCAGGCGGGGCCAGAGCAGCATGACCGCCAGCGTAGCCAGAGCCACCAGGGTGCTCATGGCATCCAGCGCCGGTAATTGCTGGCCCAGCACCGCCAGTTTGTCCCAGTAATGCTCCGGCATGGTCTCGACTGGCAAACCGAAAAAGTCCTTCACCTGCAGGGTGGCAATCACCACGGCAATACCCGCGGTAAAGCCCAAAGTGACGGACTCGGGTATATACTCGATAAAGCGCCCGAGACGCATCAGCGCCATAATCACCAGCAACACCCCGGACATCAGGGTGGCCAACAACAAGCCACCCAGGCCATGGCTCTGTGCAATCGGGTAGAGAATAACCACAAAGGCCGCGGTCGGGCCGGAGATACTGAACCGGCTGCCGCCGAACAGGGCGATCACAAAGCCGGCAATAAAGGCCGTGTACAGCCCGTACTGGGGCGCAACGCCACTGGCAATGGCCAGCGCCATGGCCAGCGGAATGGCGATGATGCCGACCGTGATGCCGGCCATCGCATCTTTCAGGAAACGGCCACCGGTGTAGCGCTCGTCAATACAGGCCTCACGGACAGCGTGGGCGAATCTGAGCGAAAAAAGATGAGCACGGTGGGACATCGCTGGCGGCTCCTGGTTGCGAACGAGACGTTATCATTATATGCTCATTACGATTACATTCAATGTTAACCTGATTAACATAGCATGAGCGTTGATACCTATGCCCAAGGAAAACCGAACCGCACGCCTCACCCTGCTGATTGACCCGGAAAAGAAAAAGGTCTTTGAAGCCCTGTGCAAAGAGGAAGATGTAACGCCGTCCCAGAAGGTCCGGCAGTTTATCCGGGAATATGTGGAAGCCCGGCTGGGCCCGGACTGGCGCGAAGACTCCCGCCAGAAAACCGACTGACCGGCAAAGCGTATAAGCCCCTATGAAACCTTTATTCGCCAGCCTCCTGTTAACACTCGCCACCGTCACCGGGTGCGCCGCTGTGCCGGCGGACAACATTCCGGCACGGCCCGGCAGCCAGTACGATGCGGTGGTTGTGGCAGCGAAGAACGACACTCCGGTTACCGTTGAAGAGCTGGCCCGCCAGCTGGCCGACACCGATATCGTAGTGATCGGCGAGTACCACGGCCACCACGCTTCCCACCTGCTCCAGGCCCGGCTGCAACAAGCCCTGTACCGGCAAAACCCCGCCCAGATCCTGAGCATGGAACAGTTCAACCTGGACCACCAGGCTGCCGTGGATGCCTACCTGGCCGGCACAACCGGCGAAACCGAAATGCTGGAAGACGCCAACGCCTGGGACAACTACAAGGCCTCCTACCGGCCGCTGGTGGAATTTGCGCGCCAGCATCAGCTACCGGTGATCGCCGCCAACGCACCGGCGGATACGGTTCGCTGTGTCGGCCGGGAGGGTAAGGCTTACCTGGACAGGTTGCCGGAAGCGCAGCGCTCAGCCCTGCCGCAGCAGGCCTTCCTGGACACCCCGGAATATCGGGACAAGTTCATAGACGCCATCAGCGGCAGCCATGGTACGGAACAGGCTGAACTCTCCGGGCGCATGCTCAACACCTACCAGGCCCAACTGCTCCGGGATAACACCATGGCGCACCGGATGGTGGAAGCGCTCCGCAACCGGCCCGGGCATCAACTGGTGCATACCACCGGCACCTTCCACAGCGAGCAGCGCCTTGGTACCGTGGCGGTGCTGGAACAACGTGCACCGGAACTGGATATCACGGTAATCTCGCCTGTCGAATGGCCGGCCAACGAAGCAGACATGCCGCTGGCAAAGCACCGCCACAAAGGCGACTATCTGTACTTTATCCAGCCCATGCCCCGGGAATTCCGAGACCCGGAACGGGAGCGAGAGGCCATGCAGGCCCGGTTCGGCCAGCGCACCACGACCAACTGTGATTAATCACAAGGAGTAAGCATGAAAGTTGTCTCTGCCCTGATCATCGGCCTGTGTGCCATTTTTGCCGCGTCTCTGCTCAGCGAAGGACTGATGGGGCTGCGCACGGCCGACCGCTACGTGACGGTCAAGGGCGTGGCGGAACGGGAGGTGCAGGCAGACCTTGCATTGTGGCCAATCCGCTTTGTCGCCACCGGCAGCACGCTGGACGAAGCCCAGAACAAAACCCGCAGCAGTCGCGAAGCCATCATGGCCTTTCTGAAACTGCAGGCGATTGAGGAGTCGTCGGTTGAACTGCAGTGGCTGGATGTTACCGATACTCGCGCCAATCCATACTCCGGCAACAACAACGAGCAGCAGTACATCATCAACCAGACCCTGATGGTGCGCAGCACCGACATAGACCGTATCCGCCAGGCGGCACAGAACGTGAGCGAACTGGTGGATTCCGGTGTGGTGCTGTCGTCGGACTACGGCCCCGGCGGCCCCACCTATTTGTTCAGTGGCCTGAACGATATCAAGCCGCAAATGATCGCCGAAGCCACCGTTGCCGCCCGGGAATCCGCCCAGCAATTTGCCCGGGATGCCGATGCGGAGCTCGGCGGCTTGCGACGGGCCAATCAGGGGATTTTCCAGATCCTCGCCCGGGACCAGGCCCCGGGGGTTTCGGAACAACAGCAGCCGTTAAAAACCGTGCGTGTAGTCTCTACCTTCGACTACTACCTGGAGTAACCGGGTTACTGGGTGGCCACCATTTCGTCGGTAACCTGGTAATCCCCGGCCAGCCAACGCAGAATTTCGTGGGCAGCCGGGTGATCAAAGGCATCGTAGGTGTGCATCAGCGCCTGTTTTTTCTCATCGCTGATGCGCGCCAGCCCGGTGTCCTGCAGCACCAGCAAGTCTTTGTGCAGCTGCTCCGCCAGCTCCAGCCCCAACACCTCCCTTGCCGCGTGCAAAAACGCCTGGCCATACTGGTAGTCCGGCCCCTGACGATAGGATTCCGCCAGGGTAATGGCCGGAATACTGGTGAGCACCGGTTGCAGCGCAGGGTTGATGGCGTGGCCTGAAAGATAGGCGGCGTTGCCCGCAGGGCGGCCGGTAAATCCGCGCAGGTGTAAATGCCGGGACATGCGGTCGCCGTCGTTGACCGGATAGTTATCCCAGAGCAGAGGCTTACGGCCCAGCAACTTGCTGATACGCTTGAGATGCCCCGGTGAAATCTCACGGGAGCAGACTTCCTCCCCGGTCCAGAAAATCCGCACATCGCGGTCCAGCTCCGCACCCAGGGTTTCCAGGTAATCTGCCGGCCGCTGGCCAAACACACGGTCCAGCACCGGGTCATCGGAATAGTAGGTGGGGCACACACTGATCTTCGCAGCCGCGGTGTGCTCCTGCACCCACCGGATAATTCCGGCCTGGGTTCGGGCCAGCTCCGGGGTATCCGGGTGCATATCGTCGAACAGGATGGCCAGCTCCTGAATACCCAGGCGATCCAGCATTTTCAGCTTTTTCGCCAGGGCATCCCGGGCGGCGTCATCGAAGTTGTTGAAAACCTCGAACGGGCTCAGCCCTACGCCGAAACGCACCCCTTCGCGCCGGCAGAATCCGGCAAAATCCGCCAACGCCTCGGCCTGTTCCGGCGGATGCGGCTCCTGCCAGCGCCGGCGCAAGTATGGATCGGCCTTGGGCGCGTACAGGTAGAAACCATAGCCATGGGTGGTCAGGGCGTTAACCAGCTGGCGCCGCTCGCCCCAGCTCCACACCGGGCCATAAAATCCTTCGATAATACCCAGCTCTACCGTCATCTCACTCGCTCCCTGACCAAGGTTTCTTATCATCATATACCCTACCCGGGCACAGGTCAGGCCCGGCGAACCAGGAAGAAACGGAAGGGATTGCTACGACTCATCAGGCTTATGATCCCGATCAACAGGCAAAGGGCATGGCAGGCAGAGAATATTGTCTAGACTTACAGACAAACCGACATTTCAACAGCCATTCTGACCGGAGATATGCCGTATGGAAATCAAAACCTTCGCAGACCTGATCGACTGGACCCGGCAACTGCACGCCCACCTGGCGCGTTGCCTGCACGAATCGGCCGGCCAGCATAAAGACGAGCGGGCCAGTGCCCTGCTGGATTACATCAGCAGCCACGAGACCCTGCTGGAAAAGGCGGTGGCCGAATATGAAAACCAGGCCGATCCGAAAGCCATGCAAACCCGGCTTTACGATTACGGGGTGCACAAACCCATCGAAAAAAACCGGACCTGCAGCACCGATTACTCAGCGCTGGACTTCGCCGGCATTGCCCGGGAGATCTTTGATTTTCATGACCAGGTCATGGCACTCTACGACAGCCTGATCGGCAAGGCAGAGATCCCCGAAGCCAAGTCTCTGCTGGAAGACCTGAAATCGCTGGAAGAACATGAAGCCATGCGCCTGGCCAGCCAGATCGGCCGGATGAACGATTTGTGAAAACCGTTCGTATAGCTCCGAGGCCTTAGACATATGTCTTAATTCGAGCAACTGCATAGCACAACCATTGTGTTTGTGAACTAGACTGCAAGAACAAGCCGGTCACCCAAAAAGCGGCTGGCTCTGAGCCAAAGACAATTACAACAACATCAGAGGTTAGAAGAGCAATGAAGATCCGTTCTGTTCTATCCGCGGCTGTACTGGCTGTGGCAACGACATTTGCCGCCACACAGGCGCTGGCACAAGACAAATTCACCCTGAAACTGGCCGAAACCTGGGGCCCCAACTTTCCCATTTTCGGTGACACAACCAAGCGTTTTGCCGAAACCGTCGAGAAAATGTCTGACGGCCGGCTGACCATCCGCATCGACTCCGCCAACAAGCACAAAGCGCCGCTGGGCGTGTTCGATATGGTCAAGGCAGGCCAGTACGACATGGGCCACTCTGCCTCCTACTACTGGAAAGGCAAGGTTCCGGAAACCCTGTTCTTCACCAGCATGCCGTTCGGCATGAACGCCATGGAACAGTACGCCTGGTTCTACCACGGCGGCGGCATGGAGCTGATGCAGGAAGTGTATGAGCCCCACAACATGCTGTCGTTCCCCGGCGGCAACACCGGTGTGCAGATGGGCGGCTGGTTCCGCAAGGAAATCAAGTCGCTGGAAGACCTGCAAGGTCTGAAAATGCGCATCCCGGGCTTTGCCGGCGAAGTCTTCGCCGAGGTGGGTGTTAACCCCACCAACATCGCCCCGGGCGAGCTGTACACAGCCCTTGAGCGCAACACCATTGATGCCGTTGAGTGGGTAGGTCCGGCCCTGGATCTGCGTCTTGGCTTCCAGCAGATCGCCGATTACTACTACACCGGTTGGCACGAGCCGGCCACCGAGCTGCAGTTCCTGGTCAACAAGCGTGTATGGGAACGCCTGCCGGCAGACCTGCAGGAAATCATGCGGGTAGCCATGCGCACCGCTTCCTACGACATGCTGGTACATTCCCAGCATGAAAACGCCAAGGCCTGGGCCAACATCAAGCAAGACTACCCGAACGTACAGATCAAACAGTTCCCGGAAGACATCTTCCAGGCCATGTACGATGCCAACAAAAAACTGCTGACAGAAGCGGCGGAAGACAGTGCAATCGCCAAGAAGATCATTGATTCCCAGCTGAGCTACCAGGAGCAGAGCCGGGCTTACACGGATATTTCCGAAAGGGCCTATCTCAACACCATGGCGGAAGTCGAGTAAACTGGGCGCCATGCAGCAACAGAGCCGGGATCGCTCTTGGAGAGGTCCCGGCTTTTTGCTTTCTAATCAGAACAGAAAATCCGCTCTGCGGAGGACGATGTACAGATGCGCTGGATAATAAAACTGGACGAGGGCCTGGCCTGGGTCTCGAAAGTGTGTGGCTGGGTGGCGTGCATTGCCATGATCCTGATGGCCGCCAACGTGTTCTACGACGTGCTCACAAGGTATGTGTTTAACGACGTCTCCATCGCCATGCAGGAAATGGAATGGCACCTGTATTCGGTGGTGTTCCTGCTGGGCATTCCCTATGCCCTGCGCACAGACAGCCACGTTCGGGTAGACGTGTTCTACACCAACTGGAGCCAGAAGCGCAAAGCCTGGGTGAACCTGATTGGCGCCCTGATCTTTGTTGTGCCCTTCGCCTACCTGATCGGCTTCTACGGTTACAGCTTTGCCCAGGACGCCTACCAGATGGGTGAAGGCAGCGGCGACCCGGGCGGCTTGCCACACCGCTGGATTATCAAGGCCGTGATTCCTTTCTCTGCCGTGTTTATGGCGACCGCCGGCCTGAACATGGCCACCTACGCCCTGAGGGTGATGGCAGGTGATAAAGAATACGAAGGCGAGCACAGTGCGGGAGGTCTGGCATGATCGGCATGATTATGTTCGGCGTGGCACTGGTCATGCTGATGCTGGGTTTCCCGGTGGCTTTCACCTTCGGTGGCGTGGCGCTGTTCTTTGGCATCTTCGCTGAAGGCATGGATCTGTTCGCGTTCATGCCCTACCGCATCATGAGTGTGATGCAGAACACCGTCTTGATGGCCGTACCCCTGTTTATCTTCATGGGCGTGGTGCTGCAGCGCACCAGGCTGGCCGAGCAGCTGCTCACGTCCATGGGCCGGCTGTTTGGCGGCCTGCCGGGCGGCCTGGCTATCTCCACCATCCTGGTGGGCGCATTGCTGGCTGCGTCCACCGGTGTGGTCGGCGCCAGTGTGGTGGCCATGGGCCTGATCTCCCTGCCGGTGATGCTGGCCCATAACTACGACAAGCGCCTGGCCACCGGTACTATCTGTGCGTCTGGCACCCTGGGCCAGATTGTGCCGCCGTCCATTATCCTGATCATTCTGGGGGATGTGCTGGGCCTGCCGGTGGGCGACCTGTTCAAGGCCGCAGTGATGCCCGGCATCGTTCTGATCGGCCTGTACATTATCTACATCCTGGTGATCACCCGCCTCAAGCCCCAGACAGCGCCGGCCATGCCGCCGGATGACAGCATCAGCCGTGGCAAGGAAATACGCGATGCGTTGCTCGCGATTATCCCGCCGCTGGCACTGATTGTGGTGGTGCTTGGCTCGATCTTTACCGGCATTGCCACCCCCACCGAATCGTCCGCACTGGGTGGTGTGGGTGCGGTGGTCCTGGCCATCATCTATCGCCAGTTCTCGTTCAAGATGGTGTGGGATGCGGCCAGGGATACCGTCAGCGTAACCGCCATGGTGTTCGCCATCCTGATCGGTGCCACCGCCTTCTCCATGGTGTTCAGCTACACCGGCGGCGACTACCTTCTGGAAGAATGGCTGCTGATGCTGCCGGGCGAACAGTGGGGCTTCATCATCCTGGCCATGCTGGTGATCCTGGTTCTGGGCTTCTTTATCGACTTCGTGGAGATTTCGTTCATCATCGTGCCGATCCTGGCGCCGGTGGCCGAAGCCCTGGGCATCAACATGCTCTGGTTCGCCATCCTGGTGGCCATGAACCTGCAAACCAGCTTCCTGACGCCACCGTTCGGCTTCGCCCTGTTCTACCTGAAAGGGGTGGCGCCACCAAACGTCAAAACCACCGATATCTACAAGGGCATACTGCCGTTCATCCTGCTCCAGATCCTGGTGCTGGCGATGATCATCATATTCCCCGAATGGTTTGGCATGAGCGCTACTTACTAAGACTTGTACCTTCCGGGATCGGGCACCCGCCCGATCCCGGTTTTCGCCCCGGTTTACCCTCCGTTTTCGCCAATACCTGACAAATCCTGATCATTTTCTATACTGAATCAGAAACGCGACTCTCAGCCTGATTTCGGGACCGCACAGGAGTACAGAGAACAAAGGGAGAGCCTGCCGTGACACAGAACACCGCCCGCAAACCGGAATATTCCGGAAGCGACCCAAGAGGCCAGGGCCATGTACTGACCCTGCCCCTCGAAAACAGCCAGACCGACCGGGAACCCCACAGCTACGAGCGCTGGCTGGTGGCCAAGCTGATGCGTATGGCCGGTTCGCCACCGGTGCGCTTCCGCCTGTGGAACGGCGAGACCATCGAACCGGAACAGCAACCCGCCCGGTTCACCCTGAGCCTGGCCGATCCCAAAGCCCTGTATTCACTGGTGGCCAATCCCAACCTGGCGTTCGGAGACCTGTACAGCGCCGGCCGACTGGAAGTAGACGGCGACCTGCCGGATCTTATGGAGGCCATGTACCGGGCGGTTCATGCGGCGCGGCAGAAGTGGCCGAAATGGCTGGATGCACTTTGGCGCAACCACAACCCCCGGCCTACCGGGATTTCCGAAGCCAGGGAAAACATCCACCACCACTACGATCTGGGCAACGAGTTCTACCGGCTCTGGCTGGATAAGGCAGAAATGCAGTACACCTGCGCCTATTACGAGCAGGCAGACAATACCCTGGAACAGGCCCAACTGGCCAAGCTGGAACATGTGTGCCGCAAACTGCGCCTGAAACCGGGCATGACCGTGGTGGAAGCCGGTTGCGGCTGGGGCGGCCTTGCCCGTTATATGGCCCGCAATTACGGGGTAACCGTGCATGCCTACAACATTTCCCGGGAGCAACTGGCCTATGCCCGGGCCGAGGCAGAGCGGCAGGGCCTGGATAACCTGGTCACCTATGTGGAAGACGACTACCGCAACATTGAGGGCCAGTACGATGCCTTCGTCTCCATCGGCATGCTGGAGCATGTGGGCAAGGACAACTACCCGGCCCTGTCGGAACTGATCAAACGCTCCCTCAAACCCGATGGCATTGCCCTGCTGCACAGTATCGGGCGTAACCGGCCGATGCTGATGAACGCCTGGATCGAGAAACGGATTTTCCCGGGCGCCTACCCGCCCAGCATTGGCGAGTTTATGGAACTCTGCGAACACGGCGATTTCTCGGTGCTGGATGTGGAGAACCTGCGCCTGCACTACGCCCAGACCCTGAGCCACTGGATGGACAATTTCACCGCCAACCAGGACAAGGTAACGGAGATGTACGACGAGCACTTCACCCGGGCATGGCGGCTGTACCTGGCCGGCTCCATTGCCGCCTTCCGGGCCGGCTCATTGCAGCTGTTCCAGGTGGTATTCACCCACGGCGATAACAATCAGCTGCCCCGGAGCCGGCAGGATCTTTATACCTTCCCAGCCACACCGGAGGGCATTTGATGGATTACTACGATGTGATCATTGTCGGCGCCGGCCCCGCCGGCGCTACCCTGGCCCGGGCGCTGGAGGGCGCGGGCAAGCAGGTGCTGATTATCGACAAGGCCGAATTCCCCCGGGATAAAACCTGCGCAGGCTGGGTAACCCCCGCGGTACTGGCAAGCTTGGATATTGATGCCAACGAGTATGGCAATGGCCGCACCCTGCAACCCATTCGCCGCTTCCGCATCGGCATGATGGGCCAGGACGCGGTGGAGAACAACCACGGTGAAGTGGTCAGTTACGGCATCCGCCGCTGCGAGTTTGATGACTACCTGCTTGGCCGGGTGTCCTGCACCAAACAGCTGGGTACGCCGGTAAAATCCATCACCCGTGACAGCGGCAACTGGGTGATCAACGAACAATGGCAGGCGCCGTTACTGGTGGGCGCCGGCGGTCACTTCTGCCCTGTGGCCCGGCAGCTGGGCAACGGCCCCGGCAAGCATGAAACCGTGGTTGCGGCCAAGGAAGTAGAGTTCGAGATGACACCGGAACAGGCCCGCGCCTGCGAAGCCCGGGGCGACACGCCGGAGCTCTGGTTCTGCCGCGATCTCAAGGGCTATGCCTGGGTATTCCGCAAAGGCAGCTACCTGAACATCGGCCTGGGCCGGGAAGACAATCACCGACTGACGGATCACCTGGAAGCCTTTGTAGAAGATATGAAACAAGCCGGGCGCATTCCCGCCGACCTGCCCGGCCGGTTCAAGGGTCACGCCTACCTGCTGTATGCCCACGCCGACCGCCCGCTGCTGGACGATGGCGTGTTGCTGATCGGTGATGCCGCAGGGCTGGCCTACACCCAGAGCGGCGAAGGCATCCGCCCGGCCATCGAATCGGCCCTGATGGCTGCGAAAGTGATACAGGAAGCCCCGGATTATTCTGCGGTTTCCCTGCAGCCCTACGGCGAACAGATCGCGGCCCGCTTTGGCAATCGGGCGTCTGAGCAGGAACATGGTTTTGACTTGCCGGAATGGCTCAAGCAACCCATTGCCAGCACGCTGATGCGCTCACACTGGTTTACACGGAAGGTGGTGACAGAGAAATGGTTTTTACACCAGCAGGTGCCGCCACTGGATGTGGCGGTGTGAGATGCACAAAGGCCGGGCATTGCTGCCCGGCCTTTGTTTTTCCATGCGCCAACCGTGGGTATGACTGTGGTTGGTGCTTTGGAGGTAGTGCTTAGAACTTCACGCGCATGCCGGCCAGGAAGCCCATGTCGGTGTCGTCTTCATCAGTGTCAGCAATTTCAGCAAACACGCTTACGTTCTTGGCTTCCGGGAACTTATAAGTCACGTTAGCGTACCAGCCAGTTACGTCTTCTTCGTTGTCCTCTTCCTGGTTCTGCATACCGATTGCAACGCCGGTAGTGCTGGTGACGTCGATGGTAGCAGCAACGTTATACAGGGTGGTTTCGCGATCTGTGTTGCTGTCGTCGGTGACACTGTAGTCAGCGGCCAGGCCAAACATGCCAAAGTCGTAACCGGCGCTCAGACCCCAGGTGTCCAGGGAATCACCACCAATCGGAGTGTGCTGCTGGAAAGCGGCAGCCAGTTCCAGACCAGCGATTTCGGTAGCAGCGAACAGATCGAAGAATTCACCGGTGATGCCATCTTTGTCTTCGGCTTCCAGCTCGTAGCTTGCAACCAGGTATACCTGATCCAGTTCTACGTCTACGCGGAAGGTGTCATCGCCGTCTGTGTCTACCGCATCAAACTGATCTTCGTCCAGCGGTGCTTCATAGGCTTCTTCGATGCCGAATTCGTCAGAAGCGAAGTTCTGCTTACCGAAGGAGAAAGAGGTTACGCCGTACTGGATACCAACATATGCCTCTTCAATCGGCTCATCTGTTGACGCGTAATTGTCACCGGCAATTTCTTCTTCATTACCATTGGCGTGATCTTTAAAGTCAAGATCCAGACGGCCAAAGGCTTTCATGTTATTGCCGAGCTCATAGCTTACGTAGTTTTTGATTTCCAGGTCGTCGAAATCAACATATTCATTTTTGTTGTCACCAATTTTCGGGTAAGCGGATTAAATGGTTGATCTTACCTTTGCATGAGAGTGAGACAGACCGGCATCTCATCGGATTATCTGGTTGATGCTTCACCTACTGCTGGTGCATGTTTCCTTCGCTAATTCCAGCAAGAACCCCACACGCCTCAACTTCCCGGTCATCGTTGCAACTCGCTCTCAGTGAAACGAGTTGTTTCTCAAGCGCTTGCAGAGCGGTTATCTGCGACCGCACATGAGAGATGTGATCATCGAGCAAGGCGTTGACGGCGGTACAAGGCTGATGAGGGTCGTCCTGATAGCTCTGTAGTTCGTGAATCTCAGCCAGTGACAGGCCCAGGATTCTGCAGCGACGGATGAAGGCCAGCCCCTCACCATGCTTCTCGGTATAGACACGGTAACCGTTGTCCTGCCGATCAGGCGGCGGCAACAAGCCCTGCTGTTCATAGAAGCGGATCGTCTGTGTTTCGACCCCTACCAACTGCGCCAACTGACCAATGCGCATCAGCCTCCTCCCCAACGGATTCTTTACTCTATTGACCTTATAGTAGCTTTATAGTTTTAAATGGTACCACAACATTGTTCAAGTGGAGTCGTATCATGAGCAAATCCTGTGGTGGCGCCTGTGGCGGTGATGCAACGTCCGCAGCGGATACCGATATACAGGCCTCCTCCGAGGCGCCAGGGAGATGGGTCAGTGTTTATGCCGTGCCGAAGATGGACTGTCCATCAGAAGAACGAATGATTCGCCTAGCCCTGAACGGCTTTGAGGAGATTCGGGCGCTGTCCTTCGACTTGTCGAACCGCCGGCTGAAGGTCGTGCATGACGGCGAGGTCGAGCCCGTCACCTCGAAACTGAAGACCTTGGGGCTAGGCGCCTCGCTTCAGGAAACCGTCGCTGCAAATCCGGAGACCATCAAGGCCGCCGAGTTTTCGGCAGCTTCTGCTAAGCAAGAATCCGGGACCCTGCGCTGGTTGCTCGGCATCAATGCACTTCTGTTCGTGGTGGAAATGACTGCCGGTCTGATCGCCCAGTCCACCGGCCTGATTGGAGAATCCCTGGACAATTTTGCCGATGCGGCGGTGTACGGGCTTGCCCTTTATGCGGTTGGACATAGCGTGAAAATGCAGGTACGTGCCGCGCATCTTGCTGGTGTACTGCAACTGATCTTGGCTGTGGGCGTGCTCGTAGAGGTGGTGAGACGCTTTGTATTCGGTAGTGAGCCTGAATCGCTGGTGATGATGGCTATCGCATTCGTCGCATTGATTGCCAATACCAGTTGTCTGCTGCTCATATCCAAACATCGGGAAGGCGGGGCGCACATGAAGGCAAGCTGGATATTCTCGGCCAACGACGTGGTGATCAACCTGGGGGTCATCACCGCCGGCGCCCTGGTCGCGTGGACCGGTTCCAATTATCCGGATCTGATTATCGGCACCATCGCGGGGGGCATTGTACTTAACGGTGCCAGACGCATTTTGGCGTTGAAGGGTTAAATAATGCTCATTATTGGCAAAAAGCTCTTGGGACGCCACCACACGGCTCCAGGCAGAAGCCGCCCTGGACGAGTGGATAGCCACCATCCCGAAGGGCCAAAAGGAAGTCTGGAGCGATCTGGTCAGGGCAGTGGGAAACTGGCGCGAAGAGACCATGACCTACTTCGAGACGGACATGCCCGTCACCAACGCTTACACGGAGTCCATCAACCGACTGGCCAAGGACAAGAACCGTGAAGGGCGCGGTTACTCCTTCGAGGTGATGCGGGCACGAATGCTCTACACCACGAAGCACAAGAAAAAGGCACCGACTGCGAAGGTCTCTCCTTTCTACAAGAAAACCATCGGTTACGGACTGCCGGACTTCGCAGAGGAACTCAACTACGGAGTCGATCTATCAACCATCTGAGGGTGGTATCAGATTGATGGGGTGAAGGTGCCCCATCAACCATTAAATCCGTATACCC